>NZ_MBSO01000014.1 GCF_001695835.1 Ensifer sp. LC11
GCGATGCAATTCTTTCTGCGACATGACAATCAAACAAGACATGACGACTCCGAACACAGATGGCCTTGGCCACGATGCAAGTCGCTGATCTTGCTTCCCAACGCTGACCTTCGACCAGCATCCCAAGAGGCGACGACTGTCGCATCTCTAACTGGCCTATATGTCGCATTTCTAAAATGTCGCTACACACGAAGATCGCATAAGCTGAATTATGGAACTAACCGGAGCGGTACGCGGATCACTTTGGACGCCGAAACGGAGTAATCATCTGCCGCATAGGTCCGCCGCGAAACGAGGTTGCACAGCACCCTTGAGCCGAGGTCGCCACGCTATTCATCAGCTTGCTCGAAAACGCTTCATTTGCAGCACCCTCGACATCATCAATCGCAGAGAATAGCGGCACATAAAACACGGCGCCCGACCGCCACTCTCTATAGTTGAAGAAGTGCGAGGCCTCGCTTTAGTTCAAGCTAATTCGTGTTATAGTTGAGCGATGAGACCTGAAAGGGGCCAAAATGAGGTACGCCGCGACAATTCTCATTCCCGCAATCTTGGCAGTCATTTGTTCCCTTCCACCCACGAAGGCTCTCGCGTGGGGTGAATACGGCCACCTGACGGTGTGCGACCTCGCCTATCGGAATCTGACAGACACATCAAAGGAAGAACTGAAGCGTCTGTTTCATGTAAATCAAGGCGGTATCACCGTACAAAATAGGGAGGGCGTGGAGCTGCGGCACTACACCTCTTTCAATGTCGGCTGCCTGGAAGAGGATGCCTTTCCCCGTAGACACCAGGATGATCACTTCATCAACGTAGATCGAGCGACGCAGTCGATCTCCGACGCAAATTGCCCAACCGCAGGCACGTGTATATTTGCTGGCATTCGGCGAGATCTCGGCATTCTGAAAGACACGTCGAAGCCAGACGAAGACAGAGTTTTCGCCCTCATGGCCGTCGGTCATTGGATCGGAGACGTTCATCAACCACTTCACATTTCGTTTGCCGACGATCGCGGCGGCAATTTGATCAAGGCAAGAGTGGTTGGCGATTGCGGCACTGGTGGCCTACCGGCGCCCCGCGATCTCCATGCTGTTTGGGACAAGTGCCTACTTGAAGCCGGGATGTTCGAACGCGTACGGCAGCGCGACGATTATCGTAGCAGTTGGGGCAAACGAACAATCACTTACCGCGCAGTTGATACATTGCTCGTCAACACGACACTAACTGAAGAAAAGACGATTGTTGGAACTGATCCGGCGCTGTGGGCAAGCGAGTCGTTCGCGATTACGTTGAAGCCGGAGGTTCTGTACTGCAAGAAAATCGGGGACGTTTGCCAATACTCGGAAACGGAACGAGAGTTGGTCGAGGGCGGACAACAGAAGCGGGTTGTAGTTGACCAGGATTACCGCCGGTTACATGCGCCAACAGCGCAGGAACGACTTCGCTATGCGGGATTTCGTTTGGCTCACCTGATCAACCTTGCGCTTGACCCAAATTACAGCGAGCCGATCCAGAACTCGACGCAGTTGCCCTAGAGGCAGCCGAGGGCCAGCATCGATCCGGTCAGGTGCCTTTTTGGACCGGGACAATGGGGTTGGAGCGATATGGTTTCTGTTCCTGCAAGCGTTTGCTGTCTCGAAGGCGAGACTGCCTCGCGGTGACGTCCCGCGTGCTTTGAAATCGCTTGTCAGGTCTCACGACTGCGCGGCTTCGGGCACGATTTCGGGCATCCTCGGGAGCAGCAGCAATAGTGCCACTGACAGGAAATGGATCACGCTCACCACGGCTGCGAGCGCCGGCAGCCCGATGGTGATGATCGGCGCAGCAATCACGGTTCCAAGCGTCGTCGTCATGAAGATGAAAAAGACGATCAGTGCGGAGCCGCGTGCATTGTTGGCGCCGGAAGCAACGATGCCGCGATAGAAGCCGATCGGGCCGCGCAAGCCCAGTCCGATGGCCATGGGCGTGAAGAGCAAGGGAAGCATCGTGGTGTTCGTGCCGCCAAGCAGGCCATAGACGAGCAGAGCGAGCGCACTGAGAGCCGCGATCGCGGTACCGAACAGGATGACCGGCTCAGCCCCAAAGCGTTCAGCAATCCGCGCGGTGAGATTGGCCGCGACAATGAAGCCGGCAATGTTGATGATCTGCATGATGATGAAGTCATGGAGCGAACCACCCATGGTCGCGACGATGATGGTTGGGGCGCCGAAGACGAAAGTGAGGAGCCCGCCAAGCGTCATCGCCTGGCTCAGCGCATAGCGCATGAATATACGATCCTTCAGCAATTGCGCGTAGTTGCCGCGAGCCTTGCCAGACTTTTCCTCGCGAGGGAGCCCGAACAGAAGGATGAGAATGGCGGCGATCGCCGTCAGAGCGGCAAGCAGCTCGAACGAAGAACGCCATCCGAAATGCGCAAGCAGCGCCACACCCAAGATGGGCGCCAATGCGGGGACCAGCGATTCCACACTGCCGAGGAAACCGACGGCACGGACCGCCGCGCGGTCGCTGAACAACTGCCTGATAAGACCGGGGCCGAAGACCGGGGCCGCGGCCGACGCCACGCCCTGAACGAACCGTAGCGCAATGAGCGCAGCTATGCTGGGCGCAAAAGCGCAAGCGAACGAAGCGATGGCGAAGGCGGCGAGCGAGGACACCAGCAGGGTTTTGCGCTCGAAATGATCTGCCAGTCGCCCGAACAGGAGCAGGCCGAAACCGCTGCCGCAGACATAGGCGGCAAGGACCAGCTGCACTGTCGCTTCGTTGCTGGCGAAGACTTCAGGCAGTTGTGGTACGGCCGGCAATATGAGGTTTGTTCCGGCCAGCGAGAGTGCTGCACAAAGGATGAGAAGCGAGAAGGCAATGGCGCGGCGCGACGTTGTCATGTTGGAAGAACTCTTGGCGGTGATCCTTGACCCGATTTGGTGGATGGCGGCCGCGGTCTGTCCGTCCGTCAATTGCCGTCCGGCGTGCATGAAAAACTGATGGTCGCGGAGATGCTAGCAAGCGCGTCCTTGCCTGGGCAACGAATGAAATATTCGCGCTTCACAAGGCTTCGACGGCGGAGACCAGCCGACCGATGCGTCCGCCGGAAATCCCGATTCTTTCCCATCGAACAATACCTGGAGGGATCGGCATCTCGGGATCGTCACTGCCACTGGTCGGAAACTGAACAGACCCCGATGCGACCTCGTCGAACCAGCCGAGTTCCAGCAACTGCAACTCGCTCTCGATGATTTCCGGTGTTGCATATCGCCACAAGGAGACGCCACGAACAGATGCCGCAGAGACGCGCCACTGCGCTTGCCTCGCCGGCGATGCCGAAAGGAGCGCGTGAGTATCGTCACAGACAAGATGGACTGGAAACGGCGCGTGCTCGATGAGGTGGCGGAGCGTATCGTCGATGCCGACATTTTCATGCCGCGCAAGCAACATTTCAACCCGGGCCCGGGTTTCAGCCGAGGGCTCGTGCAGCCCGGCCTCCCACCGGGACAGAAGGCCCTGCGAGACCCCGAGATCCGCCGCCAGCGTTTCCTGCTTGATCTGCCTTAATCTGCGGAAGCGGCGAAGCCTGCGCCCCAAGGGCAATGCGGGAGGTTTCAAAGCGGGCGCCATAACGTTCTCTCGACGATTGCTTCTCCCGCTTTAGATAGCAGAGGCGCACAGCGTCCCGTCAACACGTCTCTCGGTGTTTTTTGGCTGGCCCGCACTGGCAGCCGGTGGCGTCAGGTGCGTGTCCGTGACGAGGCGGGCGTCGGCAGCTTCACAGCCAGCCAGCCTTCCTGAACCGGTAGAACAGAAGTGAGCAGAGTATCGCGATGGTACCGAGAACTGCGAAATAGCCGTAGTGCGTTTTCAGCTCAGGCATGTTCTCGAAGTTCATTCCGTAGATCCCGGCAATTGCCGTCGGCACCGCAAGAATGGCGGCCCAGGCTGCCAGTTGCCGGGTGATGGTCCCCTGCCGTTGCTGCTCCAAGAGATTGCTTGCCTCGAAGACAGAGGTGATGACGTCTCGCAGACCACCAACGGTGCCTTCGACGCGTCTTACATGGTCGAGCACATCGCGGAAATAGGGTTTGGCGTGATCGTCGATGCACGGCAGGTCCAGGTTTGAGAGCTTGCTTGCAACTTCCGACATCGGCCCGAGAATGCGTTGAAACAGGATCACCTGTCGTCTCAGGCGAAAGATGCGCCGGATTTCCTCCCGTTCGAGAAACGCGACCAGCATGTGCTTTTCCATCGCCAGCACCTTGTCTTCGATCGTCTGAACGATCGGCAGATAGCCGTCGACGACGAAGTCGATGATTGCGTGCAGCACATAATCGGTCCCCTTCTGCAACAATTGCGGCGACGCCTCCAGTTGCGCGCGCAGATCGCTGTGGGCACGGGCGGAGCCCTGCCGGACGGAAATGATGTGATGGCGCCCGACGAACAGCGCGGTCTGACCGTAGGCGATCTTGTCACCTTCGAGATGCGCCGTTTTGGCGATCACGAACAGTTGCTCGCCGTAGATCTCCACCTTCGCCAGCTGTTGCGTGCTGAGCGCGTCTTCGACGGCGAGCTGATGAAGCCCGAACCTCTTTTGCAGTGTCGCCATTTCTTCGGCGGTCGGAGCGTGCAGGCCGATCCATGCGAATTCGTTGTCGGCCAAGGGTCTGGGCGTTGAGGAAATTGGCAGTTCCTCTAAGCGTTTTCCATCCCGATACAGGAACGAGGCGACGACTGGCATGGGTTCTTTCTCTCGGTCGGGCGGGCACGGTTGCCGGGTGGCATTGAGATCTGCCTGCGTTTGCAGAGCTTGGCGCAGCCTCCCGTCGGCGTTGAGCAAACAGGCGGCGACAAGCAACTAACACAACGGAACTCAGGACGAAAAGCCGCTCGTCGCAATATCCGCCAGTTGCCAGCCAGCGCGAATTCAATGCGCCGATAGCGCGCTAAAAGATATTGCTGGCCCAATCTTCGTGTCCGTGACGAACTCGGACAATGAAAATGTCGTCGCCGGGCTCGATCCGGTAGACGACGAGATGCGCCTTGAAGGGATGGATGCGCATTGGCGGAGACAGTTCGTGGCGTTCGCGTGCCATGCGCGGGTTTGCGGCAATGAGGGCGAAGATGCCGAAAAGCTCGTCATGATAGTGACGAGCCTGCGCAGGCCCAAAAAGGCGTATGCCTTGTTCGGCGATGGCGATAATGTCTTCTTCTGCTGCGCGTGACAGGATGAATCCCATTATCCACGATCACGCGGCGTTCCGGCGCGATTGAGAGCCGCCGAAAACAGCTCGTCCTTGGAACGGCTCCCAGGGCCACTTTTCAGTCCGTCGTCGACAAAACGCTGCATGACGGCAATCTTGTCGTTCCGCTCCTGATCCCTGCGGATGAGATCGCGCACATAGTCGCTGGCGTTCGCATAGCGACCTGTCCGTGTCTGCGCTTCCACCCAATCCTTCATCGGGTCGGGCAAGGATACATTCATCGTCGCCATATCAGCCTCCGTTTCCATCGCTGAGAATGACATAATTTGGCAAAGATTGTCAAGGTTTGCCAAGGTATTGTATGCGCACTGGAGCCGGCAGAACCGCATCGTCACCGTAGTATGCGGCGAAGACGGCAGTATTGCCGCTCCCTGCGATGCAACCGATTGCGGTTGCGGGGTCGCAGCAGACAACTGTGGATCATTCTCGGCGAGCTGAAAGGGCGAAAAAACGGCGATTTTGGCACGTTTTCGCGGTTGGAAAGCAAAATTTAACCATACTTGTCCATCTTTTCTCAATCCGTCGTCAAGAAGGGGACAATCCGGAAGTCGCGCAGAGGTGGTCGCTCGTCGGCCCGAAGGTCTTTGCGTGGTTTGCTGGCTTGATTTTGCGTTGTTGAGTAAGATCGCTCGTTCACAGTTTTTGCACCGTCTGTTGCGCCCATTGCTGATCACTTGCTGCGGCACCGCCCTTGCCGGCACGGCTGCGTGGTCGATGGTCGGCATGCTCGCGATGGGCAGTTCCCACACGCACGGTTCCGGTTACCTGCTGCCCAAGCCGCAGCTATACCTGACGGAGCGGGCAAAGGAGCGTCCGTGGGAAAAGCATGCGCGGGTTATCCCGGCGCAGAAGCTGGTCGCCACTGCGTCGCAGCCCGCAGTCTTCGCAAGCCTTTCTGCCAGCGAAGCAAAATCCGGTCGTAGTTATGTGCTTCCAGGAGAAGCCGAGCTGAGCGCGGCGCGCTTCGACGCGCTGGCGAAGCAGGCCGGCCTGACGCCCGAGCTGCTCGTCACCCGTTTCAAACACACCGCTGCTGCCAAGTCGCTTCAGATCGCAGCAAGGGCCGAAGTTCCTGCGCCGGAACGCTTCGGACCGCCGATTGGTGGCGAGACCGACAAACCTCTCACCCAGCTTGCCTATGCCACCCCTGCCCAGAGCGGAGCGACGGGCGCTGCATTCTCGGCTGTGCTGACTGAACCGCTCGAGGATGATCTTGCGGCATCGCCGGAGCCCGACGTCGACGATGAGGCCGCTGCATTGCCGGACTATGAGGCTACGCCGTCTTCCGGCCCCTTGCCGCAAATCCGTCCGCGTGATGAACAAGCTCGGAAGCCAGAGGTCGAGGCGGAAAAGCCGGCAGAGGACGCTGCGGCAGCAAAGGTCGAGGAGGCCGGCACGGCCAACGAGCGCGAAGCGCAGAAACAGAAGAAGGTCGCCTATGCGCGCCCGGACGATCCGACGAAGAGCAGCTCGGGTACCGGTTTCGGCCAGGCGCTGCGCAATGTGTTCGGCGGTGGCGCTAAGGCGGGAAATGGCGTTGCCGTTTACGATATCACCGCGGCAAAGGTCTATATGCCCGACGGCACCGTGCTTGAGGCGCATTCCGGCATCGGAAAAATGGCCGACAATCCGCGTTATGCGAACGTCAAAATGACCGGACCAACCCCACCGCACACCTATAATCTGAGGATGCGCGAAACGCGCTTCCACGGGGTCGAGGCGATCCGCATGTTGCCGATCGATGGCAAGAACAAGCACGGTCGCGACGGGTTCCTCACCCACAGCTACCTGCTGCGCGGCGGCCGGGCGGAATCGCACGGCTGCGTCGCCTTCAAGGATTACCCGCGTTTCCTCACCGCTTTTAAACAGGGCAAGGTCAAGCAGATCGTCGTGGTGCCGAGCGGCGGACGCGCTGCCGGTACGCGCATCGCGTCGAACGGCAGGAGCAGCTGACAAGGCCCGCTGCTCTTCCTTGCTGCGGGCGACGACCTATGTTGAGATCTCGACTTCACGGCGAATGCGAAGAGGATCGGGAGCCCGTCATGTGCCGAAACATAAAGCCGCTGTTCAACTTCGAACCACCAGCGACCGACGATGAGATCCGCGACGCGGCGCTGCAATTCGTGCGCAAGCTGAGCGGAGCGACCAAACCATCCAAGCGCAATGAGGCGGCCTTCGAGCACGCCGTCGATTCCATCGCGGCATGCGCCCGCGAGCTTATTGATGCCCTTGAGACGTCGCAGCCCCCGCGCAACCGGGAAGAAGAGGCCGCCAAGGCGCGCGCAAGATCCGCGCTTCGTTTTGCCTGATGCGAACGCGACAGGCCTGTTTCCGTGCTCCCAGCCTATGTGCTGCTGGCGCCGGCAGGCTATTCATAGGCTCTCGAGCGCAATGAATTCATGGGATCGTCGCCCTGATCGATGCCGTTGACCTCCGTCAACGGCGGGACCAATCGGTCATTTCCGCCGTACGTCGAGACCCAGGGCCTCAGCGATGACGATGGTCTGATCGATCGTGATGATCGCCTCCTTGAGGCGGACGTTTTCCGGATCGATCGCGCTGAGGTCGCTCCCCCGCAGATCGCAGGCCGTGAAGTCTGCCCCATGCAGCCAGGCGCCGGAAAGATCGACGTCCCTCAGCGAGCCGCCCTTCAAGGATGCGCCGGTAAGATCCGCTTCCCGCAGGCGGGCTTCCTTGAAGGATGCACGGCCGAGAGCAGCGCCGGGCAAGCCGGTAAAGGACCAGTCACCGCCCGTAACCTGCATCTGGTCGAAGTCGCAGGCATCGAACATGCTGCCGACGAACTTGCACTCCAAGAAGCGGCTATCGAAGAACTTGCAGGCGACGAAGGTACAATTCACAAAGGCGCTTGCCTGATGCGACGAGGCGTTGAAGCGGGCCCGTCGGAAGGTGCACTCGTGGAAAACCACGCCGACGGTCTGTGCCTCGGTCAGGTCGAGGTCGACAAACAGCGTGTTCTGATGACGCTCGCGCTCGATCTGCCGGCCATACCAGTCGGCGCCGGCAATCGTGACTTCGGTTTTCGGTGCCGCTTCGCCGTATCGTCGTTCAGCCATCGTCATCCCTTAGGCACGCGCACGCACTGCGGACGCGTGCTGTTTCTTTATCCGGCCAGCATTTCTAACTTCGTCATGATCGGCAATGCGAAAAGAGCAGGATGCCGGAACTCTCCGCAATCTGCGATCGGGGCGATCGTCTTGAACTTTCGGCGCGTGGGCGGGCGGCGATTGCGCCACCCGGAGAAACCAGCGCTATTCCACCAGCCGGACGTCGCCTGCTCTGGCAAAACCGTTGGGGACGAAACCTCCCCTCCTGCCGTCGGTTTCTTGAAGTACGCCGTTCCCGACACATAGAGGTTCAAGACCTTGGCGATCAGCGCCGCCGTGGACAGCAATGTGCGACGCTGAGAACTTACCCTGGTTTTCCATGTAGAAAGCACGCTGCGTATGCGACGAGTTCACCTGGAATCCGCATTCATTGGTCACGGAATTTGAGTTCACGATCTTGAGTGCGTCGGACCTGCTGGGGTCGAGGATCAGGACGCAGGCGGTGCCGCCGGACGTTCAGTGCGGCGGCGAAATCGATCGCGACACCGGCGGCAGCAATGAGCGGGATTGTGATCAGCGCTGCCAGCAGGCCGAAATTGCCGGACTGGCAATGCAGCAGCGCCGAGGCACTGCGTACGAACGGGAGCAGGTTCAGGATGGTCATGGCGAGTTCTTTGCAGCTGGATAGACAGTCCTCCGCCTCTTCCCGCAGCCAACCATGCCAACCCTTTAATTCATGGCGCCAGTTAACGGTATGCACATGACCCCTGGGTGGGCGCGGATCCCGGGCCCACCCAGGGGTCTCCCATGTCCGGCTTTGGTCGGCGGCTGCTCAGATGCTGGCACCAGCCTGTTTGCGGTATACACCAGGCTGACGGGGCCGGCGTTTGAGCGAAACCTAACCCATTTGCGCGTCCGCCTAATCCTTGACTGAAACGTGCATTGTGAGACGCTACGGCTTCATGGTTGTAGTGCGTGAGGGGCGAACGATGAAGTTCTCAAAGGCGAAGAGGAAGCATCCCGGAAAAGCGTACAAAATGAGCGGAGCCGACAGAAGTGCCTACGACGGGTTCGTTGGCACGGCGCGTGCCGCCCCTGGTTTCTCCTATCGAGGGAGATGGACCAGCGAAGGGTGTCCGGGCACCTTCGAGGGATGGCTCCTCACCAAGGGTGTCATGCCCAAGCAGTGAACCTTCCAGCCATTCCCGCGGCACATCATACGATGATCCTGCGCGCGCGTGGGTAAAACGGATGGCGTTGCAAATGGCGTCAAGCGCTGCGCTGCCGTAGCGCTTGACACCCACCCGCTCATACGGACCGTTTTCGTCGTCGCCTGCTGAAGGCTGTCGCGCCCCTGAGACGTTCCCCGACACGTCTCCAGGATCACCATTTTTCCGGAATTCATCTCCATCACCGCCCGCGGGCGTCAGTCTGCGACGGAATTGTCGGGGGCGACGGAGCCGATGTTGTAGCCTTCGAGCTGCGCGGCGGTGCTGTCGCGTCGCGGGAAATGCAGGATGGTTGCGGTGCCCGGCGTTACGGGGACGACCCGCGAGGGAGGAAGATCCAGGAACTCGTGGCAGGCCGCCCGCACGACGCCGCCGTGGGCGACGATCAGCAGGTCCCCTTCCGTGCGGGACATCCAGTCGCGCACGCCTTCCGCCACCCGACCCCGGAAGGCGCCCCAGGTTTCACCGTTTTCCGGCGTGAAGGTTCCAGCGCGCCAGGCGGCATATTCCTCCGGTCGCTCGGCGATCAGGTCCGGCTTGTGGCGTCCGGTCCACTCGCCCATGTCCAGCTCGCGAAACCGCTCGTCGGTCGGTGCGTCCGGATGGCCGATGAGCGCGACCGTCTGTCGGGTCCGGCCGAGATCGGACGCGATGATGCGAACCGGCTTGAGTGCCTTGGCATAGGGGCGGAACCGTCTCACCTGCGCGACACCGCGCTCGGACAGGAGAGAGTTGTCCTGGCCCTGGAGGCGTTGTTCGGCGTTCCACTCCGTTTCGCCGTGGCGCATGAGGATGAGCCTCATTGATGGATCCTTTCTCCGGTGGCGGCAAAGACCGCATCGGGTGTGCGAATGAAGGAAAGGGGGATGGGTTCCCCCGGTGTGGCGGTGAAATAACCGTCAGCCATCGCGGTGACGCGCAGCTCGCCGATCATGGCGGTCACCATCGTGCGGCCGGCGATCGGCGCGGCTTCGGCGAAACGAGCGACAAGCGAAGGCGCTCCGGCAACCGATCCGACACAGACATCCTCTGCGCGATAGAGAAGCTGGACCGCGTCGTGGCCGGCGGCAAGGGCGGCCGGCGCGAGCGTGGTCTCACCGAAGACCAGCCCGTCGCCCAGGCGACGGACCCCTATCAGATTTGCCGGCGGCGTACCAAGAAATGTCGCCACGAAGGTGGTTTGCGGATTGCGCAGGAGGTCGATGGGCTTGCCGAATTGCTCGACGCGACCGTTGTTGAGCACCGCGACATGGGTCGCCATGGTCATCGCCTCGACCTGATCGTGCGTGACATAGACCGACGTGGCGCCGGTTGCCCGGTGGATACGCATCAGTTCGCTGCGCATTTCGATGCGCAGCTTGGCGTCGAGGTTCGACAGCGGCTCGTCGAAGAGCAGGATGCTCGGTTCCGGCGCAATCGTGCGGGCAATCGCCACGCGCTGCTGCTGGCCGCCGGAGATCTCTGCGGGATAGCGTTCGGCGAGCGCATCGATGCCGAGAAGCGAAAGCACTTCCCGGACACGCTTTTCACGTTTCTCTCGCGGCCATTTGGCGACCTTCAGCGGCCAGGCGATGTTGCCGGCAACCGTCATGTGCGGCCAGAGCGCATAGCTCTGGAAGACAAGGCCTGCATTGCGCCGGCCGGCATCGGCGATCACGCCCCCTGCTCCGCTCGAAACAGTCTGGCCGACGAAGGCGATCTCCCCTTCGCTGGGACCCTCAAGCCCCGCCAGCATGCGCAAGAGGGTGGACTTGCCGCAACCCGAGGGACCGACGAGCACCAGGAAGGAGCCGGCAGGCACCGAGAGATTGACATCCTTGACGGCGGTGAAGGCACCGAACCGTTTGACGAGACTGCGGATGTTGATGGCGTCCGCGGCGCCGGTTGCAAGGGCGTTCATGGGCTTTTCCATTTCTGCACGCGGTTCTGCAGGCTGTGGGCGAGGAGCGAGGCTGCCAGACAGACGACGAGAATGACGAGGGTGATGGCGTTGGCGAACTGCATGAAGCCTTCGGCCGCATAGCGGTAGGCGACCATGCTGAGCACCGGCGAGGTGGCCGTGAACAGCAGCACGACCAGCGAAAGATCCCGCACCATCTTCACGAAAACGAGGATCGCGCCGGCAAACAGGCCGCGGATCGCCAGCGGGAAGATGATCGCGAACAGACGGCGGATCAGTCCCGCACCGGTCAACCGGGCGCTTTCCTCGATATCGGCGGATATCTGGCCGAGCACGGAGCGGCCGGATTGCACGGCAAAGGGCAGGTTATGGGCGGATGCCGCGATCACGAGCAAGGCGAAGGTACCGTAGAGCGAGGGCAGCGGTCCGATCGGTGCCCCGAAGAGCGCGATATAGGCAGCGGCAAAGGCGATGCTCGGCACCAGAAGCGGCAGGAAGGCAAGCTGGCTGAGCACCGTCGCAAGCAGACTGCCGCGCCGTTGCACGATGGTGTAGGCAAGCGCCAGGCCGAGCAGCATCGTCGTGAAGGCGACGACCAGGCCGAGGCGGATGGTGTTCCAGAGGGCTTCGATCAGCACCGGGTTGCGGAAGATGCCCGCCTGACCCTGTGCGATCTCGCCGCCGCCCTCCCCGATCCAGAAATGCAGCGTCCAGTTGGAAAACAGCGCTCCGCTCTGCGGCGCGAGGCTTGACGCGGCAAGCACGAGGACCGGCAGGACGGTTGTGAGGAGTCCGATCACGGCTGCGACCACAAACAGCGGCCAGCGCCAGGCGCCGAGCGGGAAGCGTTTGGTCCGGCCGCCCTTGCCCGTCACGGTGACGAAGGCCTTGCGGCCCGAGACGATACGGTCCGAGAGCCAGAGGAACAGCGCCGAGACGGCGATGAGCAGCAATGCCAGGACAAAGCCGCGCTCGTTCTGCCCCGTCTCGATCATGCCGAACAGGCGGGTGGAGAGCGTTTGCATGCGCACCGGCAGGCCAAGCAGCGCGGGTGCGGCGAAATTGGCGACGGCGCCGGCAAAGGTCAAGGACGCGGCGGCGATCAGCGCCGGAGTGACGACCGGCAGGATGATGCCGAAAAAGATGCGCGGGCGCTTGGCGCCGGCCATCTGCCCGGCCTCCACGAGATCGGCGCCGACCGAGCTGAGCGCTGCGGCGATGATCGTGTAGGCGAGCGAATAATAGTGCGCGATCAGCACAATCGCCGTCGGGATAAGACCCCAGGCCAGCCAATCGGGAATGCCAAGGCCGCCGGTTTCAAAGAAACCGGCCGAGCCGCCGAGCCGGGAATTGCGAAACAGCGTCCCCCAGGCGAGCGCTGCGGCGAAGCTCGGGATCATATAGGGAAGCGTCGCCATCAGGCCGAGGAAGCGGCGCCCCGGGACGTCGGTCATCACCACCAGCCAGGCAAGAAAGCCGCCGATCAGCAGACAGCCGCCGCCGACGCTGAAGCCGAGGATCATGGTGTTGAGGAGCGGCCGCCACCAGAGATTGGCGGACAACGGGCTGACGAGCACCGCCTTCCAGGCGGCGATCCCGTCTGGGGTCAGTGTGGTAACAAGGATGCGCAGCAGCGGCGCCACCACGAGCACGGCGACGATGGCAACCAGGATGGCCGGCAGGAGAAAGCCTGATCGGAGCAGCCGGCTGCCCGATGGCGCTGATATCGATATGGATGTCATGTGAGAGCCTCGGCGCAGGTCGGCAGGCATGACAATGCATTGCCGACCTGCGGCTTTCGTTATTGGAGCGTGATGATCAGGTCGGCGATGCGACCGCGTGCAGCTGCCGTCTTGGCCGGGTCGATGGTCCAGGCTTTCAACTCCCCGAGTTTGACCGAGTCCGGATGGTCGGCGATCGTCTTGCGGGTCGCGTAATCACCGGGAACATTGAAGGGTTCGAAGCCAGGGCCACCGCTCGGCGTGTCGTCGCCAAACATGAAATCGACCAGCAGTCGCGCCGCCGCCGGATGGGGAGCCTTGTCCGCGACCGTCAGCACCGCCGGAAAGAGAATTCCGTTGGCCGGTTCGACGTTGTTGGCGATCTGCAGCGCCCAGCCTTCCTTCTCGTTGTCACGCCGGTCGGAATAGGTGCCGAAACCGACAGGCGGGTTCTTGGCATTGACGTCGCCGATCGACTTGTTCAGCACGTCGCTGTTGGGAAGGAGGATCAGATCATTGGCGAACAGGTTCCTGATGAATTGCTCGCCGGCGCCCTGAAGGTCCGCATCCACTTCGATCTCCTTGCCGAAATGCGCCCTGTAGGCGGCGGCCATCTCGTCCGGATGCAGCGCGATCTCGGTCAAGAGGTCGAGCAGCTCGCCGCGCTGGCTCGGGTCGACCATCAGCACCCGGCCCTGCCATTCCGGTTGCGTGAGTTGCCACAGGTTGGTGACGGGCGAACCATCAGGAAAGGCCTTTTCGTTGTACATCAGCACCTTGGTCGAAAGACGCTGCGTGAGAAGCGGCCCCTTGTAGCGATCCTCCAATTCATTCGCCACGCGCGGCGGCACGTAGTTCACGATCCGCTTCCCTTCCAGGAGCTTGGTGAAGACGACGGGCGTATCGGCGATATAGAGCACGTCGACCGCGTGGACGCCGGCCTGCTGCTCGGCCTCGAGGCGAGCGATCTGCTTGGTCGAGCTCATGTCGAGGCCGATCAGGTCGATGCCCGGATATGCATCCTCGAAGGCCTTCTCGATCTTGGCGATGCGGCTCGACAAGGAAAAGACGGTGACGCTCCCCTCCTTCTGCGCGAGCGGCAACAACTGTTGTGGCGTCATGCCGTCGAGATCGGACGCCATCGCAAACGACGGCAGGACGAAACACGCGGCAAGCGCGGCATTGCTCAGTCTTTTCAACATGTTCTTCTCCTCCCTTATAATTCCCCTCAGTCGAAGTCGTTGAACAGCTCCGACAGCTTCTCCAGCCTGCCGATCACCTGCCCCTGGTGGCGGCCGGCAATGGTCAGGACGATGGCATTGACGATCGCAAAGGGGATCGTCGGTGTCTGGAATTCGCTGCCCGAACGCCCACGTGGTGCCGAGAGCATCAGATCCGCGGCGGGCTCCATCAGCGGGCCGGCGAGATCGGAAACGAGGATCGATTGCGCACTGACGCGGTTCGCATGTCGCACCAGCGGTCCATAGCTTTGCGGCTGCTTGCGAAACGCCAGCGCCACCACCAGGTCACCGGCGTCCATGCCGACCAAACGTTCAGCAATGTCCCGGCCGCGACCGGTCAATAGGATCGTGGTCATGCCGAAGCGATCGAGCCGGCGCTGCAGGAAGCCAGCGACCGATTGCGCGTGGCCCTGTCCGAAGATGTAGACGCGACGTGCGGCAAAGATCAGATCCGCTGCCCTGTCGATCTCCGCTTGCTCTACCGATCTTGCAAGCGTTTCGAGTGCGGCGATCTCGGCCGCAATCAGATCCGTCAGGTAGTCGCCGTGCTCGACCTTCGAGACCGAGCGACGCATCCGGTTTGCGGCATCCTGATCGTCCAGGACTTCCCTCTGCAGCTGCGCGCGAAGGTCCGGAAAGCCCTTGTAACCGAGCTTTTGCGCAAGCCGCGTGGCGGTCGCCTCATGGACGGTTGCCCGCTGCGAAAGCTGCGGGCCGGACAAAAACGCCGCTTCCGCCCTGTTTTCCAGCATGGTGGCGATCAGTCTCTGGTCGGCCTCGGTCAGCCGTCTGGAATGCGCCTTTATGCGATCGAGTATCGTCATGACGTCCCTGCAATTTCATTTGCTGGACGTATGGTTTCTGCAAACTTCACTGCCGTCAATGATGCTGGTGCAAGAATCTTTGCAAAGGCCTGCAAGGCGCCCAAACCTCGGTGCAGGGCGGCGCCATTTGCTGTCTGCAGGCGGACAAGACAACGGGTTTCAGCTATCCTTGCGTGCCAATTTCAAGCGGCAATACAACCTTTGATGATCGCGGCAAAATACTTTGCAAGGCCCCGCAAATCGTTCTCAGCCGGGTGGCGCCTTTCCGGATCAGGTTTCACCCGCTTCGATCGCGCGCGCCCATGCGGCCGCGCGTCGGGCGGACTCGGCCAAGACAGGCTTGGGTGCCTTGTACCATTCGTCCTCGAGGAGGCCTCGCCTGTCGCGAACAAAGGCGATCGCGGCCTCCAGCGTTGGAAATTCGGACGGCAGCGTCAGATGCAGAAACAGCGACACGACGACGACCGAGCGCGAGCGCCCGCCCCGGCAGTTGACGAGGATGCCGCCGCGCTCGCGCCGCGGATAGGACGGTTTCTCCGGCAGGATCTGCTCCAGCGCGGCCCGCAGGATGTAGTGCGCCGCGAGCATCTGGGTGTCCGGATTTCCATCGCCGTCGATAAGCCCGATCTTGTAATAGCGGATCTCGCCGGGACCATGGACGCTGTTGCGATGGTCGGAGACAAGCTGCGGCTGGCAGACGAAGTTGAAATCCAGGTTGACCGCGCAATTGACGACGGTGGTGATGCCATTGCTGCGCAGGAGCTCAAGGTCGCTTGCACCTTCCTTGCCGGCGATGAAGATGTCGACGCCATAAGCCGGATGCTGGGCGTAGATGAGGCTAAGCCTCGCAAGCTCTCTGCTGGTCTTGCCGGCGGTCACCGCATCGGACGGGCTGTCGTGCACGCTGTCCTTATGCGTCATGGGGTCGGTGTCCTGGCCGTCCGGCCATCGGAGATGGCTTGGGCGACGCGATTTAATGTCGGATAATCGGCGCCGGCACCATAGGCGAGGTAGCCGGGGCAGAGGTAATCGGCTGAATCGGCTGGCACTTTGCCAAGCGTCAGCGGCTGATAGCGACCGCCGGCATTCTTCAGGATGAGCGTGGCAGCGGCGACGTCCCAGGCGTTGACACCGAAACCGGCGGCCGCGTCGACGAACCCTGCCGCCACATGGGCGATGCTGAGAGCGGCGCTGCCGGGCCGGCGCACGGTCGAGAAGGTTTCGACCAGTTCGCCGAAGCGGCTGAGCGCGACAACCCGGCCATCAAGGCGAAAGTCGCGCGAAACGGGATAGCCGGTGATCAGGGTTGCGCGGCTCTCCTCGCTCACCGACTTCGAGGCGATGACCTTTCCGTTGAGATAGGAGCGCCTGATATCGCTTGAAAAGAGCAGGTCGGCGACTGGGTCGTAGACCACTCCCGCCACGACGGCGCCCTGTTCGACCGCGGCGATCGAAACGCACCAGAAGGCGAGACCCCGCGCGAAGTTCGCCGTGCCGTCGATGGGGTCGACATACCACTGGATCTCACCCTCCCCGACCTGGCCGCCTTCCTCGCCGAGCATGGCCGAGTTCGGTTCGCTCTCAAAGATGAAGTCGCGGATCAGGGCTTCGGCGTTTCTGTCGTGGATCGTCACCACGTCGTGCAGATCGCGCTTGTAGTCGACTGTCATCTCCGAGCGAAAGGCCGCAAGCAGTGGTGCCCCGGCGGCACGGGCTGCACCCTCGGCGATCCTCGTCAGGTGGCGTGAGCGGTTGAGCCCGTCCTCGTCAACCGAGGTCCGCAGGCCCACCGCCGGATTGGCGTTGTTCATGCTTTTCTTTCCGTTCATGCCGAAACGGCCGGCGCGACCTTTCCTCGTGAGAGGTCGCGCCGGCCGAGGTTGCTATTTGCTGTAATTTACCCGCCAGAAATCCTGCCATTCCTCGCGCCGGTCGAAATCGTCGAGACCGGTGGCAGCATCGTAGGGGAACAGGCGGTCCGCCACTTCCATGATCCCCGCCGGCTCGTCTTCAGGCATCTTGATGTCGGTATTGGTCGGCAGCTTGCCGTCCTTCATCTGCGGCGCGATGCCTTCTTCCGTCAGCACGTAGTGGATAAAGAGCTTTGCGGCATTGGGGCTCGCAGATTTCGAGGCGATCAGGCCGAGCTTGGTATAGGTCCAGCCGACCCACGGCTGCAGCTCGGTGCACAGTCCGAGCTTATAGCCCTTGCCCTCGTTGTCGCGGAACTTGGCCGAACTCAAGAGCCCGAAGAAGGGCTCCTTCTGGCCGGCGGCGCCGACCGCTTCGGCAACCGGATCGTCGCCATCAGTCACGAGCGGCCCGTTCTGCGCGAGTGCCTTGATCCAGGCAGCCGCAGCACTCTTCTCAGCGGTTTCGAGATCCTTGCCGAAGTGGACCTTGTAGGCTTCCTTCACCGCGCTGTCGGCGTGCTTTTCCAGCTGGTTGAACCAGTCGGTGTAGATGCTCTTGGTCAAGGGGTCGACCAGCGCGATCTTGCCCTTCCACTTCGCTTCTGTCAGTTCCCAGATATTGCTCACCGGGCATTTGTCATAGGCCTCGGTGTTATAGGCCCAGACATTGGCGTTGGTCGAAATCGCCAGCGGGTTCTGGAAAGCGGCCGGTATCTTGTCCTTCATGTCGCCGGGCAGGTAGCTTTCGACGAAGCCTTGCGGCAGCAGCTGCGCCAGTGCTGCCGGTGCGTCGGTGATCAGCGCGACATCGCCCTGGACGTTGCCGGCCTGCGCCTCGCGGATGATCATTTCCAGCTGGCTGTTGGCCGAGACTTTAACGCCCGTCGCCTTGACGCCGTACTTGGCTGTGAAGGCCTCGGCCATCTCGACGATCTTGCCGGTGCTGTCATAGACATTGATCGGCTTTTCTTTTCTTGCGGCCTCGATGAGCGCGTCGAGATTAAACGCCTCTTCCGCGCGCGCCTCGATTGCGATGGCCGTCGTCAGGGCGGCAAACGCCGCCCCCAATGCCAGATACCTGCTCTTGCCTTTTTTCATGGTTCCCCTCCCAGGGAGACCGTTTCAGCAGTTCCCGTGCTTACTTCTGGTAGCTGATCCGCCAGAGATCCTGCCAGGTCTCGCGTGCGTCCCAGTCGTCGAGGCTGGTCGCCATCTGGTAGGGCATGACCTGATCGAGGACCGCGCCGATGCCTGACGGCTCGTCTGCAGGCAGCGAGACATCCTTGTTGGTGGACATCTTCCCGTCCTCCGCTTGCGGCGCGATGCCTTCGGCCGTCATCACATAATGGATGAAGAGCTTCGACGCGTTGGGGCTGTTGGTGCCTTTGGTGATCAGCCCGACGCCCGGATACATCCAGCCGAGCCATGGCTTCAGGTCCTTGCAAAGGCCAAGTTTCATGCCCTTTTCGGCATTGTCGCGGAACTTTGCCGAGCTCATCAGCCCCATGAACGGCTGCGATTGGCCGGGCGCCCCGACGGCATCGGCAGCGGCCGCATCGGCGTCGGTCAGGAGCGGCGCATTGGCGGCGAGCGCTTTCACCCAGGCGGCCGTGGCGCTGCCATCGTCAGTCTCGAGATCCTTGCCGTAGAGGTCCTTGTAGGCTGCGGCCACCTTGTCGTCGCCGTGCTTGGCCATCTGGTTGAACCAGTCGACATAGGACGCCTTGCCGAGCGGATCCTGCATCGCGACCTTGCCCTTCCATTGGGCTTCGGTCAGCTGCCAGATGTTGGTGACCGGGCACTTGTCGAAAAGCTCTGTGTTGTAGGCCCAGACGTTGGCGCTGGTGACCACCGTCAGCGGATCCTGGTATTCGGCAGCGATCTTCGGTGCGAGGTCCGGCGGCAGCCAGCTCTCGGCAAAGCCTTGCGGAATGAGCTGCGCCATCGCAGCCGGTGCGTCGCTGATGATCGAGACGTCGCCCTGGATGTTGTTGGCGCGGGCTTCGCGGATGATCATCTCGAGCTGGGCGGTCGCCTTGACCTTGGAGCCCTCGGCGCCGACGCCGTATTTCTCGGCAAAGGCCTTGGCCATCTCGACGATCTTGCCGGTGCTGTCATAGACCGTGATCGGCGCTTCCTTGCGTGCCGCTTCGATCAGGGCATTCAGGTCGAATGGCTCCTCCGCCAGCGTCGGTCCTGCGATTGCGACGATGGTCGTTGCCAGCAGCGTGCGCCTGATCGCAGGTTGTCTCCTGTCAGTTGTCCGAAAATGCATCGTCTGTTCCTCCCTCAGAGCGTGTTTCGGTATGTCTTTGGCGCCGCAGCGCCTCAGTTCAACATGTTCTTGCGCAAAAGCGCGTCCGCCTCGGTGATGCGCTGGCCGTCCTTGTCGAAGACGTGCAGCGCCTCGGGTGGAGCAAAGAAAGAGACCTTGGATCCGGTCTCGACGTGCGGCAGGGCGCTGGTCGTCAGGAAGAGCGTATCGCTGTCGTTCCTGAGCTCCAGGATCCAGCTGCCGCCGGTCGGCAGAACGCCGGTCACCGTCATTTCGCCGGAAAAGCTCCCCGCTGGCACATGCTCGCGATTGACCAGGTAGCCGATTGCCTCCGGCCGGATGCCGATCGAGCCGATGCCGCGCAGCGACGGATGGCGCGCGCCGAGAAAGGCTTCGGCGGCGCGTGACAGCTCCGAGGCCGCCGGCGATCCGACGGTCAGGATGTTGATCGGCGGGCTGCCGACGAACTCCGCAACGAAACGGTTTGCCGGACGGTCGTAGATATCGTTCGGCGTTCCCATCTGCTGCAGCGTGCCCTCGTCCATGACCGCGATCGTCGTTGCCAGCGTCATCGCCTCCCACTGGTCGTGGGTCACAAAGACGATCGTCGTCTTGAACTCCTTGTGGATGCGCTTGAGCTCGGCGCGCATTTCGAGGCGCAGCCGCGCGTCGAGGTTCGAAAGCGGTTCGTCGAGCAAGAGCACGCCCGGATTGACTGCAAGCATTCGAGCGAGCGCCACGCGCTGCTGCTGTCCGCCGGAAAGCTGCGACGGGTAGCGATCGCGATACTTGGCGATGTCGAGGGCCTGCATAACCTTCTCGACTCGTTGCTCGCGTTCCTCCTTCGGCAGCTTGCGCAGGCGCAGCCCGAAGTCGGTGTTGCGTTCGATCGTCAGGTGCGGCCAGAGCGCATAGCTTTGGAAGACGAGCCCCATCTCGCGCTTTTCGGGCGGAACGAACACCCCTGCCCTCACCGAGTCGACCACCCGCTCGCCGATGCGGATTTCACCGTCGGAGAGGTTTTCAAGGCCGGCGATCATTCTGAGGGTTGTGGTCTTGCCACAGCCTGAGGGGCCGAGAAGGCACATGAATTCGCCGTCGCGGATTTCAAGGTCGAGATTGGAAACTGCGTTAGCCGAATTGACGCCGTAGTTCTTCTGGGCGCCGCTGAGATTGATGGTGGGCATCAGCTTCCGAGTCCTTCTGCGAGATTGGTCTTGGTCAGCTTCTGGGCTGCCAGCGTTCCGAGATAGGCGATGGCCGCGATGATCAGTACGACGGCGTTGGCGGCTTGCGTGTAGTGGTAGTCGACGAGCCTGAGCGAATAGGTGGTCAGAACATCGGTGCTCGGCACGGCGAGGATGACGAAGAGGCTCAGCCCCTTGATGCCGGAGATGAAGGGCAGCAGCACACCGGTGACGAGCGAGCCCTTCTGGATCGGGATGACGATCGAGATCATTCGCCGGAACCAGCCCGCGCCGGCGATCTGGGCCGCTTCTTCGGGGTCCTTGCCGAGCTGCGTCATGGCGGAAATGCCGGCCCGCGAGGCATAGGGCATCTGGTCGGCGATCAGCGCCAAGATGAGGATGGTAACCGTGCCGTAGAGCGCGGGCATCGGTCCGCGCGGCACGGCAAAGAGCGAGAGATAGGCGGCGGCAAAGGCGATGCCGGGCACCAGATAGGGCAGGAAAGTGACCTGCCGTAGATAGACCGACAGGGCCTTTACCGGTGTGCGGATGACGACGTAGCCGACGAGCAGCCCGAGAATGCCGGAGGTCAGCGACGCGAGGCCGACGATGACAAGCGTGTTCTTGGCGGCTGCCCAGAGGTCGGGGCTCAACAGCACCCCGGTCTGCAGGGCCACCGTGTGGAGATCACGGCCGATCCAGTAGTCCAGCGTGAAGTTGTCGAGCGTGAATTGCGCTGGCAGCTTCATGACGGTGGACAGGAACAGGGTGAGCAACGGCAGCCCGACGCTCAAAAGGAAGATCAACGCGGCAAAGCCCGTTGCCGGCAGGCGATATTTTCCGAGCCGGCTCTGGCGGTTCATCGAACCCTTGGAGCCGACGGTCACGAAGCGTCTGGCCTCGCGGACAAGTCGGGCGTCGATCATCAGGGTGATGATGCCGATCAGCATGATCGAGGCCGCAACGACACCGGCAACGCCGGTCTGGCGCGACGCGATGCTGCGGAAGAGCGAGGTGGAGAGCACCTCGAACTTCACCGGCAGCCCGAGCACATAGGGCACACCAAACTCGCCGAGGCACTTGGCGAAGATCAGCACCATCGAGGACAGCAGTGCCGGCCGCATCAGCGGCAGGATGATCTGCAGCGCCACCTGGTAACGCTTCGCGCCAAGGATGCGGGCCGAGTCCTCAAGTTGGGAATCGAAGCGGCGAAGCGCCGAGCCGAACAGCAGGATGACGAACGGGGTATAGTGCAACGCCAGGATGACGATGATCGGGAAGCGGCCATAGGCAACCCAGTCCGGCGGCGTCAGCCCCATGGCCTCGAACCAGCCCGGCTGGCCGCCGACCGTGCGGTTCTTGAAAAGTGTGGTCCAAGCGAGCGCGAAGGTCCAGGCCGGCAGCATATAGGGCACGATCAGCGCGGTTGCGAACCAGCGCCGCCCGAACATGTCGGTTCGGCTGATCAGCCAGGCCAGCACCGTGCCGATCAGGAGCGACAGGCTGATCGCCCCCATTGCCACCGACAATGTGTTGAGAAGCGGCCGCCAGAAGAGGTCGACCGAAACCGGCGACAGGAACGCCCGGTCGAGATAGTAAAGCGTAAGGTCCCCGAAATCCTTACCGAGCCGCCGCTCATGCCCGAACTGGACCCGGACAGCGTCGAGCACGATCGAGATGATCGGCACGACGATGAGATAGGTGAACAAAAGGGCGGTCAAAACGCCGATCAGCGTTGTCGGTTCCCGGGAGGCGACCTTCATGCGATAGCGCCAGCGCTGCCATGTCGTCGGCGCCATTGCCTCGACCGGCACTGCGGATCCCTTGGCTGTTTCTGTCACTAAGGCCATGCTCTTCCCCTTGGAACCCAACATGCGCAATGTGCCGCGGCGCTTGACGCCGGACACAACGTTCAGAAATGCCAACGGGGAAACAGAAATCAGGCGCTACGGGATGGCGCTGACATCGGCAAAAAAACGCGCGCAGACCCAGTGCAATCGGGTCTGACGGGCATCCACTCCTCCCCGTTCGCAGGCAGGCGCCGATGGCCTGTCAATGTCGGCTCCGGCTCCTCAACCGTGCCGCCGTCGCTACGAACATAGATGGAACAAGCATTCCAAATTGGCGCCATCTATGGAATGCATGATCCAATGAGGAGGTCTCCTTGTCAACAAAAAAATGCACACGTGAGCAATGATCTAATTTATTGTTTTATTTGATATTTTTTCATAGGTGATATATCGGTTTACGAACACGTGATCACAGTGGGTTCGGCGCAATATTCCGGAACTCTCGGTTGTCAAGAATTCGCAGCGATCCGCGGGGGTGTTTCAGGGCGGCTGTTCGGGTTGGCTGAGGGCGCTCGCTCGCACTTTTTCGTTGGAATGGGTCGGCTTTTGTGGCCCTGATGGAAACTGTCTGATTCTGCAGGGGAAAGGCATGGCAAGAGGCTTCGTGACGGCTGAAGAGGTTGCAAAACGCGCGGGCGTTTCGCGTTCTGCCGTATCGAGAACCTTTACACCCGGCGCGAGCGTCTCTCAGACGGTGCGGCGCAAGGTGCTGAAGGCCGCGCGGGAACTCGGCTACCGGGTCAACCGGCTGGCGCAGGGGCTCAACAACGACCGCTCCAACCTCATCGGCGTCGTCGGCGCCAATCTCAGCGCGCCCTTCCATGCCAAGCAGCTTGATCTCTTAAGCATCGGTCTGCTGCGCCGCGGCTTGCAATGCCTGCTCCTCAATGCCGCAGACGCGCGCAAGGACATCGCGCCGCTGATCGAGCTTCTCTTCGAATTCCGGGCGCAGGCCATCATCGTCCTCTCGGGCGAGCCGCCGGAATCGATCGTCGACCAGTGCATCGCCAATGGAGTCAGGCTGATCCTCATCAACCAGAAAATTGATCGCACCGACACCAGCATGGTGCTGAGCGACGATTCCCGCGGTGCGGATCTTGCTGCGCTGCGCCTGATTGAGGCGCGATGTAAGAAGGTGGCGGTCGTTTCGAGCGGCAGCCACACGCCTGCGCAGGTTCGCCGCACCACCGCATTCAAGCAGAAGATGGCAACGGCCGGCATCGAGGTGGTGGCCTGGTCGGGCGGCACGACGAGCTACGAGAGCGGTTATCAGGCCGGTTGCGAACTGCTCGTGGACGAGGCGATCGACGGCGCTTTCTGTGTCACCGACCTCTTGGCGCTCGGTTTTCTCGATGCGGCGCGCACCGAAATGCACCGGCGCGTTCCGGCCGATCTTTCCGTCGTCGGCTTCGACGACATCCCGCAGGCGGGCTGGAAGAGTTATGAACTGACCACCGTCGCTCAATCCTTCACCGCGCTGACGGACCACGTTCTGACGGCGCTTGAGTCCGATGAAATGGAAACCCGGCTTCAGGTGGTGCCCGTCACCATGGTCGAGCGCAAGACCGCCCGCCGCTAGTTTACGCCGCTTCAAGTGATTTCACCCTGAGCGGGATACTCTAGGTGCGGTGACCGAGGGTCTGGTCCGCCGGATATGGTTCTCGACCGGGAGCCGCCTTGTTCCTGCCGCGCAGCAACTCCGTGCGGAAAAGCTGCTGAAAGGACGCATAGCTTTCAAAGCCGAGATCGCCGACGAAGCGCATAACCGTCGTCGTCGAGACGCCGCTGCAACTGGCCACTTCCCGCGCGCTGGCAAAGGCGACGTCGTAGGGATGGGAGAGCACAAATTTCGCCACCTCCAGACGGCCGCCCTTCAGCCGGCTTGCACCGATGCGGCAGGTTTCCCTCAACGCGACGAAGGTCTGCGGCGGAGCGTCGGAGGGGAGCAGGACGGAAGCGTGTTGCTCCATGATCAGGCGGCCTCCTCTTTGCCAGATGCGCCTTCGATGACGATGCGAAGGCTGCCGGCCTCCGCGCGATTGAGGAAGGCACCGAAGGCGCCGAAGAAGATTGAAAGGAAGCCTGATGTCGACCCGTCCCAGCCCATCTCGGGAGGACGACCGAAGCGCTCTGCGAGCGCCCGATAGAGCCGGCGGCGCGTCTCAGGGATCTTGTCGAGCGCCAGCACCGCCGCCTGGCGCAGGCAGTACCAATCGGCGATCACTTCGAGCATGTCGAGGCGCGCCAACGACGGCGCATCCTTCGGCGCGCCCGGCGAGATCGTGCGAAGTACGCTCTCGAATGCGCCCGCACCGGCCAAGAGTTCGCAGACCTCCTCCACAGCAAGTTCGGAGACGGCGTCGACGACGGCCTTCGGCCATTCCTTCGGGAAGTATCGATGCTCGACGAGGGCACGCTTGTGCGCCTTCAGGAACGATCCGTAGTCAGAGGCGTCGAAGGCGCGATCCCGCCCCTCGCCTGACCGGACCATTTCGCGCTGATAAGCAAACAGGACTCGCGGGTCGATCGCTGTGGACGACAGCTCGACTGTTTCGATGGAGGAGCCCGTCATCGATGGCTCGACGATCTTGAAGGCCGACGGAAAGGCCACAAGCGACGGCACGGCGATGTTGGTGAGAGAGCGGCCGCCCCATTCTCGACGGGTCACACCCTCGACATGCAGATGACCGCTGAAATGCACGGTCATGTCCGCGCCGATAAGGGCTTGAGCAACGGCTTCGCGCGGCGTTCGGCGGGCAATATTTGTCTCGCCGAAAAGCACGCCTTCGGCTCCGGTTGCTCCGTCGAAGGGATCAAGCACCGGATAATGCGAGAACGCGAGAAGCGTTTTGCCGAGGGTTTCTGCCCGCGCCGACACGTCGGCAATCCAGTCGATGATGAACGGCTTCAGAAGAACGAGCGCGTTCCAGCCGGCGGCGGTGCTGTCGACGAAGGCTGCCTCGTCACCGATTTCGAACTTGCCGTCGCGTGGCTCGAATACGTTGGCGTCGATCATCATCAGCCATAGGCCAGGCTCCGGCTCGACCAGATAGGACGCGTCCATCAGCGTGTAGCGATTGAGGCCATCGGGCGATGAGACGGCGTAAAGGCGGTCCTCGACCTTGTCGGACTGGCCAAACGGCGTTTCCCAGTGAATATCGTCGGCTCTTCGAAAATAGCCGAAAGCGGCCATGGGGGTCAGCCCCGCCGGATAGCCTTCGCAATACATGCCGGGCGTAACGTAGGTTCCGTGGCCAGCTTTCTCCTCATCGCTGGTGACGAAGACCCTGGCGCCGCTCGCATCGAGGAACTGTTTCGTGTGGTGCCGTCCCTTCGGGCCGAAGATGTCGTGGTTACCGGGAAGCGCATAAAAACGCGTCCCATGCAGACGTTCGTGTCGGTTGAGGATGATGCGGGTGCGTTCGGTCGCCACCCTCTGCCCGTCATCGGTGTAATCGCCGAGGAGAACGACGTGGCGAATGCCGCGCCGGGATACTTCCGCCAGCGCCTCGTCCAGCGCCCTGGCGCTCTCGTTGAAAACACGGGTGGATTCACGCGTGTCGGCCCAGCTCCTGACGGCCAGCTTTTCGCCATCGATCTCGATGGCGGGAAACGCGAAGTCGCCCTCCAGATCATGAAAATGGGCATCGGCGATGACGGCGATCCGTGGAAAATCAGACATCGGTACTGGTCTCCGCGCGAGATGCTTCCACGAGATCGATCCAGGCCGAAGCACGGTGCGCGGCTTCATAGAGCATCGGCTTTGGCGTCTCGAACCACTCGTCCGGCCGCAGCTCCCTGTGCTCGCGGATATGGCTGACGGCGGCGTCGAGCGTCGGAAACAGATGCGGCTGCTGCTTGTGCAGGAAAAGGGCGACCAGGGAGACGGAACGGCTGCGGCCGCCGCGGCAGTTGACAAGGACGTTGCCGCCGTCGGTGAAAGGATAGGTCGCGCGCTTCGGCATCCTCTGACGCAGGGCGCCATCGAGAATGTAATAGGCGCCGAGCATCATCGTGTCGGGACTGCCGTCTCCGTCAATCATGCCGAGCTTGTAGTAGCGAATGTCGGCATAGCCGCTCGCACACAGATCGTCATTGACGGCTATTTCCTCTTCACGAACGAGATTGATGTCCAGATTGATCGCGCAGTTGACGACTATGGTAATGCCGTGGCGCTTGAGCAGGTCCAGATCACGCGCGCCATCGCTGCCGCCGATATAGAGATCGGCGTTGTGGGGCCTGAGGCCGGTGGCAATCAGGCTGATCGCGGGCCGCGGATAAACCGGTGCATCCATTACAAATTCCTCTTCATCGGCGAAGGCGCCGTCCGCCCGCTTGTCTCACGGTCGTTCATGCCAGCTGAAGCTTAGCGCCGTGTTCCCGGCCCTCGATCGGAATGCCCGAGGCTTCACTCACGCCGCGCGCGATCGCTGGGGTCGAAGCAAGAACAGGCCCACCATCGCGAAGGTTGCCGATCTCCATGAACGGACACACGACGCCGCCGGCTTCAGCGACAAGCAAGAGCCCGGCCAGGCAATCCCAGGCGTTCATATGCAGTTCGACATAGGCGTCCGAGCGCCCGTCGGCGACATAGGCGAGCGCCATGGCCCCCGAAGCGCCGCGACGCACATTGGCACCCTTGTCGAGCATCTGCCGCATCGTTTCGAGAAAAGTTTCGTCGGGCACCCGCCGTGACCATCCCATTTCAACGGAAGCGGCATCGAAGGCTGCCGTCGGCGAGACCTTGATCGGCTTGTCGTTGAGCGTTGCTCCGGCGCCCCGTCGGCAAAAATAGAGCTCGTCCTGGGCCGGATTGTAGATCGCGCCGATCTCCGCCCTGTCCTCCTCGACATAGGTGATCGAGATGCAGAAATGGGGGATTCCGCGGGCAAAGTTTGCTGTGCCATCTACCGGATCCACGACCCATACGCGCTCGGCGATCGAGCCGCCGCCCTCCTCTCCCCAAAATGCATCGCCCGGAAAATGTTCGGCGATTGCCTGGCGGATGTGGGCTTCGGACGCCGCGTCGGTTTCCGTCAGAAAATCCTGCGGCCCCTTCATCGAGAAGCCGCGCTGTCTGCTTTGCCTGAAACCACTAAGCACGACAGCGCCGGCGGAGCGAATGACGTCTCTGCATAGCGACGCTCGCCCCGCGAGGTCATTCGAATAGCGCGGCTTGAAGTCGTTCATCGGTTAGCTCCGTTGCACACGCGTGCATATTTGCACGCGTGTGCATGGCACGCAAGCCGAAAGTGCCGGTATCAGAGCGGCAAGATGGATGATGGGTGGCCAGGCCAGTCTATACAAAGCGGGCTGGACAGCCTGTCAATCGACCGCGTCGCGCCTCCGGCGCCATGATTACCTGGCGATAACCTCGCCTCCTCCGAAGCGGCTCGTCCGTCCGGCCCAGAGATTTCTGCGGTGTTCAAATTCAGTCGTCCGACGTAGTGTCCGCGCCGTGAACCCTGAAGGCAGGACGGCATGACAACAATTACCATTCAGGAAGCGCTCGAACCGTGCGGGCACGGGACGCTATCAGCAGCGATTGATCGGCGTTTTCGGCCTGGTCTGGACCGCCGATGCCATGCAGGTTCTTGCCGTCGGCTTCACGGCGGCGTCGATTGCCGGAACGTTCGGCCTGACAGTGCCGCAGGCGCTCCAGACGGGCACGCTGTTTTTCCTGGGCATGCTGATCGGCGCTGTCGGCTTCGGCAGATTGGCGGATCGGATCGGCCGCCGGCGGGTGCTCATCGTTACGGTCGCTTGCGATGCGGTCTTCGGCCTGTTGTCGATCTTCGCTCCCAATTTCGGGATCCTGCTGCTCCTGCGCTTCTTAACGGGCGCAGCCGTCGGCGGCACCCTTCCTGTCGACTATGCCATGATGTCGGAGTTCCTGCCTGCGCGCAGCCGCGGACGGTGGCTGGTCATGCTCGAGGGTTTCTGGGCCGTCGGCACGTTGATCGTGGCCTTGGCGGCATGGCTCGTCGCTCTTGCCGAGCTCGCGGATGGGTGGCGCTACATTTTCGCTGTGACCGCCGTACCGGCGGCATTCGGCGTCTGGCTTCGTTTCCTCGTGCCGGAATCGCCGCTCTATCTTCTGCGATCGGGCAAGGCCGTCGAAGCGAAGGCCATCATCGATCAAATGCTCACTGCCAATGGCCGCCCGGTGCTCGAAACGGCCGTGTCCATTGCTCAGCCCGCGTCTTCGCCAAGCGCCGGCATCTTCTCGACAGGTCTGCGCCGGCGCAGCCTTCTGATCCTGGCGGTCTGGTTTCTCGTCTCGGTCTCCTATTATGGTGTCTTCACCTGGATGCCGCCACGGCTTGCAGGTGAAGGGTTCGGCTTCGTGCGCGGCTACGGCTTCCTCGTCCTCATCGCTCTGGCGCAGATCCCAGGCTATGCCCTGGCCGCCTATGGCGTTGAGGCGTGGGGACGCCGCCCAACATTGGTCGGCTTCTGCCTGCTGTCCGCCTTCAGTTGCCTGCTTTTCGTCGTCGCTCATGACGCCTAGCTTATCGCAACCGCTCTGCTCGTCATGAGCTTTGCGCTGCTCGGAACCTGGGGCGCGCTTTACGCCTACACGCCGGAGCTTTATCCGACCTCATCGCGCGCGACAGGCATGGGGGCAGCGGGCGGGATGGCGAGGCTCGGTGGCCTACTTGCCCCGTCGCTCATCGGACTTTTGGTGGCGAAAGGTTTTGGGCTGGCGATCGGCACGTTTGCCGGCCTGCTGTTTGTCGCCGCGATGGCCGCCTTGCTGATCGACGCAGAAACCCGCCAGGTATCGCTGAGCTGAGCGGTCGGCCCGTTGCGGCTACCGTGGACTGCGGGGGGCAATACAACCCTTGTCCTGCCGTTCTTGGGCGTTCGTCCATCTGGCGCCACTCTAGTCACAGTTCGGCAAAACCGGTGTGCCGCCAAGGCGTTAGCCTGATCCGATCCTGTGAACAACCGGTGGATTGCCTGGGAACAACCGAAACGCGCGGAGCGCCGGCTTTTCGATCGCGAAAGTGCTCTTAGAATGAACCGGCGGCCAAGCTCACCGGCCGTTAGTGTAGCAACTATCTCATCGGGGCCGGTGTTTCCAGCCGGTCCCGATTGTTTGTTGAGACACCCCGACAAAACCAGGCAGGGCTGAGCTTGGGTGTGCCTCAATCGGCGTGCCCATCGAAATGTGCATAGCTGCATTGCACAATAAATGTTTTCCAGATGGTCAAAAATCAGGCATAAAGCACACAGCTGATGCACATGGCGGCTCTCCTCCCAGTCCGCCGCAGCAGCTGTTCCCCTCTGGAGGTTTTAGACCTTCACACCTTATGGGCCGCGGTTTTCCGCTGGCCCTTTTTTCTTTTCTGGCCGGCGCGAAGCGCGGCCGATCAACTCGTGTTCCCAGCCACCTGACACACCCGCCCACCAGACGCAGGGCAGCAATTGCGTTTCTGCAAAAACGCGTTCTGTGTTAGGGCCGATCGTTACATCGCACGGAGGCTAGGGCTGGTGGGACCGACACATTTGTTCGAGCTGGTGATCGGCATGTTCGTGGCGATCATCGCGCTTAACTATGTCGCCCACAGGCTCGGCCTGCCGCCCTCTGTGGCTCTTCTGACCGGCGGCGCCCTGCTTGCCTTCGTCCCGAGCCTGCCGACGATCGAGGTCGATCCCGAATTGGTTCTTGTGATCTTTTTGCCGCCATTGCTGATGGACGGAGCGTGGACGATCGCCGTCGGCCGCCTGCGCCGTCACCTGATCGGCATTGCGTCGCTCGCGATCGGGGCTGTGTTCTTCACCTGTGTTGTCGTCGCAATGGTGACGCACCTGCTCTTCCCATCGCTCCCTTTGGCGGCCTGTGCCGCACTCGGCGCGATCGTCTCGCCACCGGATGCGGTTTCGGCCCGCGCTGTGCTGCAGCGCGTGCAGCTGCCACGACGGCTGCAGATCCTGCTCGAAGGCGAAAGCCTGCTGAACGACGCGAGCGGCCTGGTGTTGTTCCGTATTGCCATCACCGCCGGCGTCACCGGCGCCTTCAGCGCGAGCGAGGCTGTGGGCAATTTCTTCCTCTTGGCGATCGGCGGCGCTGCCGTCGGCATTGCCATCGGTACGACGTGGGTTCTGCTCGCGCGTCGCCTCGGCGACGAATATCTGATCATCGCGGCCACGGCGCTGCTCTCCTGGACTTCCTATCTGCTCGGTGAATTCCTGCATGTTTCGGGTGTGATTGCGACCGTCACCACCGGCCTCATCGCCAGCTGGCACCAGCACACGGTGCTTTCGGCTGCAACCCGCATACGTGGCTCTTCGTTCTGGACGGTCATTGTTTTCCTGATGGAGGCCGCGGTCTTCATCCTGATCGGCCTGTCGCTTCGAGGCGTCGTCGAACGTGGCGGCGGTTTCGATGTCGTCGCCGCAACCATGGGATGGCCGATCCTTGCGATCCTTCTCGCGCTTTCGCTGGCGCGCTTTGTCTGGGTGTTTGGATCCGATCTCGTCATCCGGTTCGGCAACATCCTGGGAATTCGGCGCTACACGCCGATCGGAGCGCGCGGCGCGACCGTGCTTTCCTGGGCTGGCGTTCGCGGCGTGGTGACGCTTGCGCTTGCGCTGAGCGTGCCTGACGGCTTCCCGGGCCGCGACTTCATCCTGGTGACATCCTTTGCCGTGATCCTCGGAACCGTATTGCTCCAGGGCACGACGCTCGGGCGGGTGATCGAATGGGCGCGGCTGGTCGAGCCTCAATCGGAGATGGCACGCCTCACCTTGAGCCAGGCCGAAGCTGCCATGGCCCAGGTTCAGCTCGTGACCATCGAGAGCCGCGCCTATGACGCGGCGGGCAATCTCATACATCCGCAGTTGCTGGAGAGGTATCGGCGGCGGGCGGTCTCGATCGTCGACTATGCCGAGCGCACCGAACACTATACGCCCATCCTTCATGCCCATTTCGACGTCGTCCTGGCGGCGGTCGCCACCGGCCGGCGCGAACTCATCCGGCTTCATCGCGCCGGCGAAATCGATGACGAGACGTTGCATGAGCTGGAGCGGGACCTCGACCTTGAAGAGTTGAGTGCCATCGCCGCCAAAGCATGAAACAACACCCGATGCTTTGTAGTTTCCTCTTTCGGTCCGGCGGTCAGATGGCTTAGAAGCATTTCTCATGACTGGCGCCGAGCGTTGAGGAGCTTGAGGGCGATCGAGAAATCAAAGGCGCAGAAATCACCCAGGCCGAAGACCTTGCTGCAAAAGCTGGCGGCTTCCCCCGAGAAACTCTTCTCGGGCGCGTTTCGCCAGCAGTATGCAGCCCTCTGCTTTCGTCGCACGCCCGATCAATCAGCAATCGAGATCCTCGTTGTGACCTCGCGCGACAGTGGCCGATGGCTTATCCCGAAAGGGTGGCCCATGAAACAGAAGGAACCGCATGAGGCCGCGGCAGTCGAAGCGCTGCAGGAGGCTGGCGTGCGCGGCAAGGTTCGAAAGAAGCCGGTCGGAAGCTACACCTACCTGAAGATGCTGGATGATGGTGAGGTGGTGCCCTGTGTCGTTGACGTGTTTCAGATCGAAGTCACGAAGCAGGCGGAGAAATACAAGGAGAAAGGCGAGCGCGCGCTCGCCTGGGTGAGCCCCGACGAGGCGGCGCGGCGGGTTCGCGAAGTCGAGCTCAAATCACTCCTCGTCGACTTCAAGCCACGGTGACGCCACTGGCTCAACCGGCAGTTGGTGTAATTGACGATTTGTGAACACCTGTGGCGCAGACTTGCCCGACGATCCAATTTGCTCGGGGCCGCAATGAAATCGCTCGGACGCGCCTTTGTGCACCGGTTCGAGATCGGAAGCGAGGTGACGTTGCTGCAACTGCCGACCAGCCACCTGATGAACTGCATGTGTGGGGCGATTGCAACGAACTCGTGCTGGCGATTGGAAAGGTGGCCCTTGAGCGAGCCGACTATGGTCAGGTGACGGTTCAGATCACCAACTGACGTTTCGCACCCCTTCTACCACCCTCTCCCGCGCCTCTCGCCGCCTGCGCCGAAGATATGGAGCGCGTCGGCCTTCGCGCCCACCTTCACGGTGTCGGCGATTTCGTGGCGGGCCCGGCCGGAGACGCGGAAGACCAGGTCTGTGCCGTTTTCCAGCTTTCCATGCATCAGGCTTTCTGCCCCGACCAGTTCGATCCCGTCGATGCGCACCGTAGCCTCGAACGGCAACGTTGCGCCGTCCGCAGGAAGCGGAGAAAGATCCTCCGGCCGCACGCCGAGGGTATACTCGCCGCTCGGTCGCGGCACATCAGGCGCGAGAGACCATCCGGCCGTCATGTCTGTGCCTTTGAGCAGGTTCATGGACGGCGAGCCGATGAACGTAGCGACGAAGGTCGTGGCGGGCCGCTCATAAAGCTCGATCGGCGTGCCAACCTGCTCGATCCGGCCCGCATTGACGACCACCAGGCGATCGGCGAGCGTCATCGCCTCCATCTGATCGTGTGTGACATAGACGCTGGTCGTCCCAAGCGAACGCTGGAGCCGCTTGATTTCAATGCGCATCTGTCCGCGCAGCTTTGCATCCAGGTTGGAAAGCGGCTCGTCGAAAAGGAAGGCGGCCGGCTGTCGCACGATCGCCCGCCCCATGGCGACGCGCTGGCGCTGGCCGCCGGAAAGCTGCCGGGGCTTGCGCTCGAGATAAGGTTCGATCTCCAGCGTCCTGGCAGCTGTGATAATGCGTCGATCGATCTCGGCGGCCGGGGTGTTGCGGTTCTTCAGCCCATAGGCGAGGTTCTGGCGCACCGTCATGTGTGGGTAAAGCGCATAATTCTGGAAGACCATCGCGATGTCGCGCTCGGCCGGTTCGACATCGTTGACCCGTCGTCCGCCGATATGGATGTCGCCACCGGTTATGCCCTCCAGCCCTGCGATCATCCGCAGCAGCGTGGACTTGCCGCAGCCGGACGGGCCGACCAGAACGACGAACTCGCCGTCGGCAATGCCGAGCGAGACGCCTTTGATCGCCTCCACTGTGCCATAGGCCTTGCGGACGTCTTTCAGAGTGATCTCAGCCATTACTTTTCTGTCTCCACAAGGCCTTTGACGAACCAGCGCTGCATCAGCACGACGACGAGGATAGGGGGGATGATCGCGAGGATCGCAGTCACCATGACATAGTTCCAGGGGGTAGAGGCGTCGGTGAAATCGATCATCCGCCTGAGCCCGATGATGATCGTGTTCATCTTCGCGTCGTTGGTGACGAGCAGAGGCCAGAGATACTGGGTCCAGCCATAGATGAAGAGGATGACGAAGAGCGCGGCGATGTTCGTCGCCGAGAGCGGCAGCAGGATGTCCCGCATGAAGCGGAATGGACCGGCGTTGTCGATGCGCGCGGCCTCCACCAGCTCTCCCGGTATTGTCAGGAAAAACTGGCGAAAAAGGAACGTCGCCGTCGCCGAAGCCATCAGCGGCAGGGTCAGGCCCGCATAGGTGTCGATCAGCCCGAGATCGACGATCACCTTGTAGGTCGGCAGGATGCGCACTTCGACCGGCAGCATAAGGGTGATGAAGATCATCCAGAAGAACAGCATCTTCAGCGGAAAGCGGAAGAAGACGATCGCAAAGGCCGACAGGAACGAGATGACGATCTTGCCGACGGCAATCGCAAGCGCCACCACCGTGGAGTTGAACAGCAGCCGCTCGAGGCTGACGCCGACAACACGCTCGACGCCGCCACCAACAGCCTCCTTGTAGTTCTCCACCAAATGGCCACCGACCGTGAGAGACATCGGCGGGCGCACGATCTCGATGGACGTGTGCGTCGACGCGACGAAGGTGTAGTAGATCGGCAGCGCGACGATGATGATCCCGATCACAAGCACCAAGTGGCTGATCAGGGTCGAAATGGGACGGTTCTCGATCATCGGCGTCTCACGAATAGTGGACCCGCTTCTCGACGAAGCGGAACTGGAAGGCTGTCAACGCGACGACGATTGCCATCAGGATCACGGACTGGGCCGCCGAGCTGCCGAGGTCGAGATTGACGAAACCGTCATTGTAGACCTTGTAGACGAGCGTCTCGGTCGCTTTCGCGGGCCCGCCCCCGGTCACGGCGTGAATGATCCCGAAGGTATCGAAGAACGCATAGACGGTGTTGACGACAAGCAGGAAGAAGGTCGTCGGCGCGAGCAGCGGGAAGACGATGGTCCAGAACCGCTTGGTGCCGCGAGCCCCGTCAATTGCGGCCGCCTCGATCAGCGATTTCGGGATCGCCTGCAGGCCGGCAACGAAGAAGAGGAAGTTGTAGCTGATCTGTTTCCAGGCTGCCGCGACGACAACCAGCAACATCGCCTGGTCGCCGTTCAGCAGTGGATCCCAGGTGAAGCCGTTTCGGCGCAAGATATAGGCGAAGGTCCCCATCGCCGGGTTGAACATGAACAGCCACAGCATGCCCGCGACTGCGGGAGCAACCGCATAGGGCCAGATCAGCAGCGTTCGATAGACATTTCGCCCGCGCACGACCCGGTCGACCGAAGTCGCGAGCAAAAGGGCGATGGCCATCGACAGAAGCGCGGTTGCAAGGCTGAAGACGACCGTAACTTGAAGCGAATGCAAGTAGTCCGGATTGGAAAGGATGGCGCGGAAATTGGCGAGGCCGACAAAGCCGGATTTCAGGCCGAATGGATCCTCGCGCAATACCGACTGGTAGAGCGCCTGGCTTGCCGGCCAGAAGAAGAACACCACGGTCAGCACGATCTGCGGCGCAAGCAGCAGATACGGCAGGACCTTGTTGGGAAAGACGACGGACTGCATGGCGTTCCCCTTCCGTGAAAGATGGGGCCCGCGCGGCGACGCGGCACGGGCCCGCTGGTTGGGGGATTAGTTGCCGACCGCCGCGGCGATCGCCGCGTTGGCTTTCTCGACACCCTCGCTGAGCGCGGCCTTTGCGTCCTTCTGGCCGGCGAGCATGGCTTCGAACTGCTCGTTGAGGATATCGCGGACCTGCGGCAGGTTGACGAGGCGGACACCCCTGGAGTTTTCCGTCGGCGCCTTGCCCATCATCTGCTTGATCGGGGTTTCGCGGCCAGGATTCTTTTCATAGAAGCCGGATTTCTTCGTTTCCTCATAGGCGGCGATCGTCACCGGCAGGTAGCCCGAGACCTGGTGAAGCTGAGCCTGGGTTTCCGTTTTCGAGAGGAAATGGAAGAACTCCGCAACACCCTTGTATTCTGCGTCTTCCTTGCCGGCGAAGACCCAGAGGCTCGCGCCGCCGGGAATGGTGTTCTGCGGGCCGCTGCCGTCGTAGTAGGGAAGCTGGCCGACGCCGTAGTTGATGCCGGACTTCACGATGTCGCCGAGGCCGCCGGAAGATTCCGTCAAGATGGCGCACTCGCCCGACATGAACAGTTGCTTGGCTTCCGACGTGCGGCCGCCATAGCGGAACGTGCCGTCCTTGGCGAGGTCGGCGATCGACTGGAAGTGTTCGACGAAGAGCGGTGCATCGATCTTCAGTTCCACGTCCAGGCCGGCAAGCCCGTTTTCATGCGTGCCATAGGGCACGTTGTTCCAGGCGGCAAAATTCTCGGTCTGGATCCAGGTCAGCCAGGTGGACGTGAAACCGCAATTGGCAGCGCCGCTTGCCTTGATCTTCTTGGCGGCCTCAAAGACTTCGGGCCAGGTCGCCGGGGGCTTCTCCGCATCGAGGCCGGCCTTCGAGAAGGCGTCCTTGTTGTAATAGAGGATCGGCGAGGACGAATTGAACGGGAAGGACAGCATCGTGCCGTCAGGCTTGGAATAGTAGGCGACGATGCCCGGCAGGTACTGATCCTTGTTGAATTCGTAGCCGCCCTTCTTAAGGACGTCCACCACGGGGACCACGGCCCCCTCGGCACCCAGCATCACGCCGCTACCGGCATCGAAGACCTGCAGGATGGCCGGCGCCTGCCTGGAGCGGAAGGCGGCAATGCCCGCGTTCAGCGTTTCGGCATAGGTGCCTTTGAACACCGGAACGATCTTGTACTCCGATTGGCTCCCGTTGAACTCCTTGGCGAGCCTTTCGACTGTTTCGTTATTGGCGCCGGTCATTGCGTGCCACCAGGAAAGCTCCGTCGCGGCGAGGGCGTCAGAGGCGGCAACGATCGAAAGCGCGGATGTGGCCGCAAGGGTCCACTGGAATACTCTCATGGCGGTTCCTCCCATCATTATGACGAAAATGTTTGTCCCCGGACGCGTCGGCTCTCCTCAGCAGGCGCGTCTGACTTTCGTGGCGAAAGTGCGCTGATTAAAAACGAACGAGAACGAACCTGCAAGGGAAAAATAGAATGAGTAAATCGAAGATATTGGGGACTGGAATATTCGTTCTGATTCATATGTGCGCGGGCTAAATTAATAGGCGGCAATATGGAGTCGTCGCGACGATGACGCGCAGCCACCGCGCGCTGCCTTTGGGATGGCGGGCAAGGGTCGAAGAGCGGGTGTCTTTGGCGTGCAGCGGGAAATGGGAGCCATGCAGGACGGTTACGCTCGCGAGTTTGCGACCGGCAGCGCGGCGACGCTGCGGCAACTGCCGACCGCCGTCTGACGACCTGGACCTGAGGCGAGGCCTACGACCTCGTGCTCACGATCGAGACGGCTGCCCTCGGTCGGGCCGATTTCGGTAGGGTAAAATTCCAGACCACAAACGGAAGGTGGCGCTACCGTGAACCCGGCACGACGGTTCACCGCAAAACGCAACGGACCGGCGGGTGATATCCACGCTTCCGCTTGCTCTTGAGGACATCGAGGAACAGCGTGACTGCTTCCATTTCATCTTCAAAGTGATGGACCATCGACTGCCCCGTGACGCCGATCCTGCCCCAGCGCCGCGTCAGGCATGCCTGTCCAAACAGCGTCTGCTCGATCGACATCGCATAAAAGCGAGCCATGTTTTCGCGCGGATCCGTTCTCTCGACATAGAGGTGGTAGGGCTGACTAAGCATCTGAGGACGATGGCTGAGGAGGCACAGCGCGTCCAACGAGAGTTTTGAATCGATCGCAGCCGATCGATTCAAAACCGTGATGTGTGCTGCGACGCCAAACTGCGCCGCAGAGCCGGATTGACCGCGCTATTGCACCGCGACCGTTCCGTAGACGAGATTCGGCAGCCACAGCGACAACTGCGGAAACATGCTGAGCGCCACGAGAAGAACCATCATCATTGCGAGATAGGGCAGCACCTCGCGCGCATAGGCCATCATCGGCACCTTCAGCACCATGGACGAGATGTACATGAGGCCCCCGACCGGTGGCGTGATGCCGGCAATCGTCAGGTTGGTGATGAAGACGACGCCGAAATGTACGCGGTCGATGCCGACGCCGTCGATGATCGGGATTAGCATCGGCGTAAGGATGATCAGTGCCGCCGAGCCTTCGATTGCCGTGCCGATGACGATCAAAAGCACGTTGATGAGAAGCAGCATCAACAGCGGATTGTCGGTGGCGCCGCCGAGCCATCCCGACATCGCCTGCGGCACCTGCTCCCAGGCGAGATAGAAGCCGAAGGCGGCGGCCGCGCAGATCATGATCATGACCACCGAGGAATCGCGCACCGCCTCGGCCAGCACTTCAGGAATCTGCCGGAAGGTGAATTCGCGGTAGCCGAAGACGGCGACGAACAGCACGTAGACGACGACAACCGCGCCGGCCTCGGTGGTGGTGAAAAGGCCGTAGCGCGTGCCGGCAAAGATGACGACCGGGATCGACAGCGCCCAGAGGCCGTCGACCAGCGCCCGGCTTGCCTCCGCCCGGCTGGCGCGCTCCTTGCGGAGCGGCTTGTAGCCACGCTTGCGCGCAATGAAATAGGTGGTGACCATCAGGCCGGCCGCAAGCACAAGGCCGGGAACGACGCCGGCTGCAAACAGGCGGCCGATCGAGGTCTCGGCCAGGAAGCCATAGACGATGAGGCCAATCGAGGGCGGGATCAGGCTGGTGATGATGGAGGCTGACGAGGTGATCACCGCCGCAAACGCGCGGCTGTAGCCCCTTTCCGTCATTTCGACGCCAAGCGTCTTTGCCAGCATCGCCGCATCGGCGTTGGCAGAGGCCGTCAGCCCGCCGAGCAAGGTACCGAGCACGGTGCACATCTGCGCCAGCGCGCCGGTCATGTGGCCGACCAGCACATCGGCAAGCGTCAGCAGCCGGCGGGTGATGCCCGAGGCGTTCATGATGCAACCGGCGAGCACGAAGAGCGGCAGTGCCAGCAGAGACACGGACTGGCTGCCTTCCGCCATCTCCTGGGCGAAGTTGGCAAGCGGGATTATGTCCATGTTGATGAAGAAGAAGGCGAGCGCCCCGATCGCCATCGCCCAGGTGATCGGTGTCGACAACAGGAAGAGGACGACGACCAGGAGCGAGGGGCCGGCGAGATGAAAGAAGGTCATATCAGCGATTCCACTTTGCGGTGCAGGCGGACGGTCCACGGCCTCTCGACGATCAGGTGCTGGACGAACATGCCGGCCGACGCCAGCGCCAGCGGCCCGTAGGAAAGACTGCGCGACAGATCCATCGCGATCGTGTGCACATGCCGCGACGTCCAGGCCTGCCAGCCGAAGAGCACCGTCATGACGATGAAGAACAGCGCGAGCAGCAGGTAGTTGAACCAGGCGATCCCGCGCTGGCAGCTGTCGGGCAATGCTGCGACGAGGACATCGATCGCCGCATGGGTGCCGAGACGGACGCCGGCGACGGCGCCAAAGAAGACGAGATAGGCGAAGGCCATGATCGCCAGTTCGTAGGTCCAGGCGGCCGGCTGCGGGAAGATGTAGCGGCTGACGACGCCCCAGAGGATCGAGAAGACGATGACGAGGAGGGCAGCGACACCGATCGCTTCATCGGCGCGCTGCAGGCTGAACAGAGGAACGGTCTCTTCGGACGAGCGTGAGATTTCCATGATGGCCCCAATCATTTGAAAGGCGGAACAAGGCCGGCGCGCACGTCGGCCTGATGGCTTTCCTTCGCGGCCGCCTGGCTGAGTGCGGCCGACGCGATCGCGACGCGGCACCCTTATGGCCGCGTCCCGCCGTCGCCCGCTACTGCGCCATCGCCTTCTGCACCTGGTCGTACATTCCAGGCGTGATGTTCGGCACTTTCTCGTAGGCCGCGCGCGAGGCTTCGATGAAGGCCGAGATGTCGATATCGGTGACAATCTCGACGCCGGAAGCAGCAAGCTGCTTGGCATAGGCGTCGTCCGTTTCGAGCGTCATCTCCGTCAGTTCCTTGGCGATCGTCTGGCCTTCTTCAAGAACGATCTTCTGCAGGTCTTCCGGCAGGCCGTTGAAGAACTGGCTGGAGGCGACCCAGGCGGTAAACATGATCTGGTGACCGGTCTTGGAGATGACCTTGCGCGTCTCGTTCAGCTTGGCGCCGGCGATCGAGCCGAAGGGGCCTTCGGCCGCATCGACGACGCCGGTCTGAAGCGCGTTGTAGACGTCGCCCCACGGCAGTTCCGTCGGGCGTGCGCCGTAATTGCCGAAGGTCGCCATCATGATCGGCGACGCGGGCACGCGAATGGTGACGCCGGCGAGATCCGCCGGCGAGCGGACCGGCTTGTTGGCGATGATGTGGCGGTAGCCGAAAAGCCCGTTCGGCATGATGATCTTGATGCCTTGGGCCTCGAGCTTGCCCGAAAGTTCCTTGTAAAGGTCCGATGCGAACAGGCGGTCGGTCGCGACCAGGTCCGGATAGACATAGGGACCGGCCAGAATGGAGAGATCCGGCACGAACTGGCCGAGCTGGCCATAATCCGTGGCACTGAGCAGGCTTGCACCGCTCATGACCATCTCGTTGACCTTTTTCTGCGCACCCAGCTGATCACCCGTCATGACCGTGATGGCGATGCGGCCGCCCGAACGTTCGCCGACACGCTCGGCATAGGTCTTCATCGCTTTGACGATCGGCTCGTTGGGATTCACCTGCGAGGTCGAGAACCGCAGGCTGTATTCCTGCGCTTGGGCGACGCCACAAAAGGACAGGGCAGCCATTGTGGCGGCCAGAAGCAAGGTCTTCATCAATTCCTCCTCTTTTTTCCGGACTCCCCTCCGGAATTCATATGCGAATGAATAAACTATTCATGAATGATTCCGTGCCGTCAAGGGAAATGAACTTTGAACACGCAGAAGATCGCCGCACCGTTCATCAATTACCAATTGCTTGCCACGCTTTGCAGGTGACAGAACAAACGAAGCCGGCGCGGTTCGCACCGCGCCGGCTGTTTGTGAATACTGAATTCTCTTATAAATGTCTTCGGATCGATCAGCCGTGGAACGTGTAGTCGGCAATCGACTGCGGCTTCATCTCGATCGAGAAGCCCGGCCGCTGCGGCGGCATATAGGCCGCGTTCTCGATCACGCAGGCATCGAAGAAGTGCTCGTGCAGATGGTCGACATATTCGATGACGCGGCCCTCTTTCGTGCCGGAGATGGCGACATAGTCGATCATCGACAGATGCTGCACATATTCGCAAAGGCCGACGCCGCCGGCATGCGGCCAGACCGGCAGCCCGTATTTGGCAGCAACGAGCAGCACCGCAAGCACCTCGTTCAGGCCGCCCATGCGGCACGAGTCGATCTGGACGATATCGATCGCACCCTCGGCGATGAACTGTTTGAACATGATGCGGTTCTGGCACATCTCGCCGGTCGCGACCTTCACCGGTCCGATCGCCTCGCGGATCTTCCGGTGACCGGCGACATCGTCGGGGCTCGTCGGCTCCTCGATGAAGAACGGTTTGGCAAAGGCGAGCTGTTTGACCCAGTCGATCGCCTCGCCGACCTCCCAGACCTGGTTGGCGTCGATCATCAGATAGCGGTCGGGCCCGATCACTTCGCGTGCGATCGTCAGCCGCCTGATATCGTCGGCAAGATCGCGCCCGACCTTCATCTTGATATGATTGAAGCCCTCGTCGATCGCTTCCTGGGCGAGCCGCCGGAGCTTGTCGTCGTCATAACCGAGCCAGCCGGCCGAGGTCGTGTAGCAGGCATAGCCCTCCTTCTGGAGCGTTACGATGCGCTCGGCCTTGCCGGGCTCTGCCTTGCGCAGGATGGCGACGGCCTCGTCGCGCGTGAGCACGTCGGTCATGTAGCGATAGTCGACGATGTCGGCGATCTCTTCCGGCGACATGTCAGCGACCAGACGCCAGACAGGCTTGCCCGCCTCCTTGGCGAGCAGGTCCCAGACGGCGTTGACGACGGCGCCGGTCGCCAGATGCATCGCGCCTTTCTCTGGGCCGATCCAGCGCAACTGGCTGTCACTCGTCAGATGCCGCCAGAAGCGGCCGGGATGGGCGAGGATGTCGGCGGTATCCTGGCCGACGATCAGATGCCGCATGGCTTTGATCGCCATGCAGCAGATGTCGTTGCCGCGGCCGATGGTGAAGGTAAGACCATGGCCCGCAACACCGGGCCTGTCCGTGTCGAGGATGACATAGGCCGCGGAGTAATCCGGGTCCGGGTTCATCGCATCGGAACCGTCAAGGCTCTGCGAGGTCGGGAAGCGCAGGTCGAAGACGCGCAGATCAGTGATGCGGGTCATGGTCACTCCAGTCGACGGTAATCAATCGTCCGCGCGGACGGACTGCTTCTGGCTGCCGAGGCCCTCGATGCCGAGTTCGACGACGTCGCCGGCCTTGAGGTAACGCGGCGGCTTCATGCCCATGCCGACGCCGGGCGGCGTGCCGGTGGAGATGATGTCGCCCGGCTGCAGCGACATGAACTGCGACAGGTAGGAAACGAGATAGGCGACGCCATAGACCATGGTTTTCGACGAACCATTCTGCATCGTCTCGCCATTGACCTTCAGCCACATCGGCAGGTTCTGCGGATCGGCAATCTCATCCTTGGTCACGAGCCAGGGGCCGGTGGGGCCGAAGGTGTCGCAGGACTTGCCCTTGGTCCACTGGCCCTGGCGCTCGATCTGGAAGGCGCGCTCGGAGACATCGTGCACGGTGCAATAGCCGGCGACATAGTCGAGGGCTTCGGCCTCGGTGACGTACTTCGCCTTGCGGCCGATGACGACGCCGAGTTCCACTTCCCAGTCGGTCTTGGTCGAGCCGCGCGGAATGATCAGATCGTCGTTCGGACCGACGATCGCCGACGTCGCCTTCATGAAGATGATCGGCTCCGGCGGGACCGTGGCGCCGGTCTCGGCGGCGTGGTCGGAGTAGTTGAGGCCAATGCAAATGAACTTGCCGGTGCCGGCGACGCAAGGGCCGAGCCGCTGGTTGCCGTCGACAACAGGCAGGCCGGCGAGATCGAGTGCCTTGAGCTCCGAGAGCTTGTCGGGGTCGAGGGCGGCGCCCGAGAAATCGGCAACGTGGCCGGAGAGATCGCGCAAGGTGCCATTTGCATCGAGGACGCTCGGCTTTTCCTGGCCCGGGAGGCCATAACGAAGAAGTTTCATGTGTCTGCTTCCTGCTTGTGGGTTGTCAGATGGTCCAGCCGCCATCGATGGCATAGGCCTGGCCGGTCGTATAGGTCGCACCGGCGAGATGAACGGCAAGGTCCGCAATCTCTTCCGGCGTGCCGAGGCGCCCCATCGGCTGGCGGGCGATGAAGGCCGCGCGCGCCGTTTCATAGTCGCCCTGGGCACGCATGCGGTCCTGCAAGGACGGGCTTTCGACGGTGCCGGGGCAGATGGCGTTGCAGCGAATGCCCTCTGACACATAGTCGGCCGCAACGGCCTTTGTGAGGCCGATGACGGCGGCCTTGGTGACGCCATAGGCAAACCGGTTCGGCACGCCTTTGATGCTGGAAGCGACCGAAGCCATGTTGATGATCGCGCCGTCCTTGCGCGCAAGCATGCCTGGCAGCACCGCGCGGATGGTGCGGATCATCGCCTTGACGTTAAGGTCGAGGGCGAATTCGAGGTCGGAATCCTTCATCTCCAGGATCGACCCGGCATGAACGAAGCCGGCGCAGTTGAAGAGGATATCGATGGCGCCGATCTTCGCGACGAGCGCTTCGACGGCCTGCGTATCGAGCACGTCCAGCCGGTGCGTCGCAACGTCCGCTTCCGCAGCGAGCGCCGCAAGCGCATCGGCGTTGATATCCGTCGCGTGCACTTTCGCGCCGGCCTTTGCAAAGGCCAAAGCCGAAGCGCGGCCGATGCCCTGGGCTGCAGCCGTAATCAGGACGACCTTGCCTTTAAGATCCGCTGTCATTCTCGATCCCTCATGCTTTGCGTTCGACGACCAGGATATGGTCGGCGGCGAGGACGACCTCGCCACGCTGGTTGATAACTTCGCATCGTTCGACAACGCGTCCGGCCTTCGGCCGCTTCGGATCGTCCTCCTTGGCAGCGACGGTCACGCGGGTGCGGATCGTATCGCCGATATGAACGGGACGCACGAAGCGCAGACGATCATAGCCGTAGGAAAAGGCAACCGGATTGATCAGCGATGCGGTGAGGCCGACGCCGATCGAAAAGACCATGGTGCCGTGGGCGATGCGCTGGCCGCCCGGCAGGGTCTTGGCGAACTCCGCGTCCATGTGGTGCGGAAAGAAATCGCCGGTGTGGCCGGCATGAACGACGAAGTCGGTCTCTGTAATCGTGCGGCCGGTCGTCAGGCGCTCATGCCCCAACACGTAGTCTTCAAAGTGGATGATCTGTTCAGCCATGTCACTGTCCCGGAAGGGTCGCGATCGCCGTTGCCGGCGCGGCACTCGATTGATAGGCGGCCTCGACCAGGGCCATCGTCTGCCAGGCGTCCTCCACCGAGCCGATCAGTTCTTGGTCCTCGCCCGCAGCAAAACGCTGCAGATTGGCCATGCGGTTGACGAAGGCATCGGGGAACCAGGCGCCCTCGAGCGGCACGGACACCCAGTCGCTGCCACCGGCCGGCCGGATCCAGAGCTCGTCCGGCTCGCCCTTGGGATAGTCGAGGTTGACGCCGAGCTTCACATAGGCCGCACCCGAGGTGCCGGAAATTCGGAACTCGCAGGCCTGGAACTTGCGGCCGAAATCATGGTCGTGATTGACCGAAAGCGCGCAGCGGACGCGATCGCCATAATCGAGGATCGCAGACGTCCGCGTCTGGGCGACGTCATGGTTCGGATGGCCGATTGACTTGGCATGGACTCCTGAGGGATTGCCGAGCAGGTCGCGGAGCAGGTCGAGATAGTGGATCGAGTGCATGGCGATCTCGATGCGCGGCAGACCTTTGAGGAACGGCCAAAGGCCCCAGGGGGTGGCAAGCGCCAGCCAGGCGTCAAAGTCGACGACCTCGCCGAGATGCCCCTTAACGATGGCGTCTTTGAGGGCCAGCATCATCGGCGCAAAACGGAGCTGGAAGTTGACGGCCGCCTTGAGCTTGCGCGTCCGGCAGATCTGAAGAATGGCGGTCGCCGCGTCGAGGTCCGACCCCATCGGCTTCTGGATCAATGCGGCAGCACCCACCGGCAACCGGCCAAGGATTGCGGCATGGGCGGCGGGCGGGATCGCGAGGTCGAAGATCGCATCGGCGACCGCAAGCGCGTCCGCCTCCGTCTCGAAGGCGCGAATGCCCCAGGTCTCGGCAAGGCGAGACGCTTTGGCGTGATCCGGATCATAAATCCCGGCAACGGGGAAACCCGCCTTGCGATAGGCCGGCAGATGCGCGTCGCCGACGATGCTGCCGGCGCCAAAGATAACGATCGGCCGTGGCTTGCTTGGCTTCGGCCACCATTGTCTCAGCGCACCGGGATCGAAGCTCTCAGTCATCACGGGATACCTTGCCGTCGTGATGAAACACTTCTTCCATCATCGCCCACCACTCGCCTTCCTTGCGCGTTTCGAGCGGTCTCTGGCAGGGCATGCAGACCGACCACCATTCCTGGTTCTTCGGATGCGCCGCCATCTTGGCCATATCCGCCGCGAAGTCAGAGCCGACATACTCCCAGTAGCCGAACAGCAGGTTTTCCGGCTCCTTGAGGAAGATCGAATAGTTGGTGACGTTGCAGTCGGAAATCAGTGCAAGGATTGCCGGCCAGACGGCGGCGTGCAACGCCTTGTATTCGGCAATCTTTTCGGCTTCGAGACCGATCACCATTCCCATTCGCTGCATGAGGCCCTCCGTCTTATTGGTATTCCGCAATTCCGAACGCAAAACCGCTCCGCATTTTTGCTGGAATTGCTCTAGCCACGAAACTCACGGGTGAATTCGCCGATCGAGCGGGCGCGGACAGCGTCCCAGTCCCAGGAAATCCCGATGCCCGGCTCGCACGGCGCGATCGCGCGACCGCTCCGGATCTCCATCCCCATCGTCGTCAGGTCGTCGAGCTGCGGAATGTACTCGACATATTTGCCGTTGGGCACGGCGCAGACGAGGCTCACATGCAGCTCCATCAGGAAATGCGGGCAGACCGGGATATCGAACGCTTCCGCCGCATGCGCGACCTTCAGCCAGGGCGTGATGCCACCGATGCGGGCGACATCGACCTGCACGATCGAGCAGCCGCCCTTCTGCATATATTCGCGGAAATGGCGGATCGAATACATCGATTCACCAACCGCGATCGGCGTCGGCGTCGAGCGCGTCAGCCGGATATGACCATCGAGATCGTCGGCCGGCAGCGGCTCCTCGATCCAGGCGAGATCGAGCTCCTTCAGCCGCGACGCCCGGCGGATCGCCTCGTCGACGGTGAAACCTTGATTGCAATCGGTCATGATCTCGAAGCCGTCGCCGAGCGCCATGCGCATCGCCGACAGGCGATCGTAATCCTCCGACCCATGCGGCTTGCCGATCTTCACCTTCGAACCGGAAAAGCCCTTCGCCTTGGCGGCAAGTGCGTCCTCGACCAGCGCCTCCTTGTCGATATGCAGCCAGCCGCCTTCGGTGGTGTAGAGCGGGCAGCTCTCCTTGGCACCGCCGGCAAGCTTCCAGAGCGGCAGCTTCTGCTTCCTGGCGCGCAGGTCCCAAAGCGCGGTATCGACGGCGGCCAGCGCCAGCGCCGTGATTGCGCCGATGGTCGTCGCGTGGGTTGCGAACTCCATCTTGTGCCAGATCGCCTCGATGCAATCGGCATCCTCGCCGATCAGGATCGGAACGAGGTGATCGGAAAGCAGCCGCATCACGGAGGAGCCGCCGGTGCCGATGGTGTAGCTGTAGCCGGTGCCGGTCGCGCCATCGCTGTCGGTGATGGTGACGATGGGCGTTTCCTGACTCACGAAGCTCTGGATCGCATCGGTCCGCTTCACCTTCGGCGGCAGATCGACCATGCGCAGTTCAATTTTCTCGATTCTTGCCATGTCAGCCTTCCAGAGCCTTGCCGGTATCGATGTCGAAGAGATGGGCGCGCGACAGATCGAAGCTCATGCGCACCTTTTCGCCTGACGTAAGCGGGCGCGGGTTGAGCATGCGCGAGACCCAGTCGCGGCCGTTGAACTGGATGAAGACGAGCGTCTCGTTGCCGAGCGGTTCGGTGATCGACACCGGCAGCTCCACCTCGTGCACGGCCGCCGGATCGCCGGCATGCAGGCCGTGGCCGCTCGGATAGATATCGTCGGGCCGGAGGCCGAACGTCACCTTCTGGCCCGGACGCAGCGCACTTGCGAACCGCGGCGGGATCGGCAGCCGGACGCCGCTTGCAAGGACCAGCGCGCCGTTGTCGACGATCGCCTCGTCCATGTTCATCGGCGGCGAGCCGATGAAGCCGGCGACGAACTTGGTGGCCGGCCGCTGGAACACCTCTTCCGGCGTGCCGACCTGCTCGATATGGCCATCGCGCATGATGACGATGCGGTCCGACAGCGTCATCGCCTCGACCTGGTCGTGGGTCACGTAGATCATCGTCGCCTGCATGCGGGCATGCAGCTTCTTGATCTCCGTGCGCACCTGCGTGCGCAGCTTCGCGTCGAGGTTCGACAGCGGCTCGTCGAACAGGAAGACATCCGGCTGGCGCACGATCGCCCGGCCCATGGCGACGCGCTGGCGCTGGCCGCCGGAAAGCTGCGACGGCCGGCGCTCAAGCAGGTGGCCGAGGTCGAGGATAACAGCTGCTTCGTCGACGCGGGCCTTGATTTCGTCCGGCTTACGCCCGGCGATCTTCAGCGAAAAGCCCATGTTTTCGGCGACCGTCATATGCGGGTAGAGCGCGTAGGACTGGAAGACCATGGAGATGTTGCGCGCTCGCGGCGGCAGCTCGTTGACCTTGCGGCCGCCGATCTCGATCGCGCCGTCGCTGACATCCTCGAGGCCGGCGATCATGCGCAGTGTCGTCGACTTGCCGCAGCCGGACGGGCCGACGAGCGCGATGAACTCGCGATCTTTCACTTCGAGGTCGATGCCGTGGACGACCTCGAGCGCGCCGTAGCGCTTGACCAGTTTCCTGAGGGTGACAGGAGCCATGAACGATTATCCTTTCACCGCGCCGAAGGTGAGGCCCGAAACGAGGTGCTTCTGAATGATGAAGGTGAGGGTCAGCGCCGGGACGATCATCACGACGGCGAGCGCGCACATGCCGCGCCAGTCGATGGTGAATTCGGCGGTGTAGTCGAGAAGCCCGACCGGCAGGGTCTTGGAATTGACCGAGCGGGTGATCTGAGAGGCGAGCGCATACTCGTTCCAGGACGTGAGGAACGCGAAGATACCGGCGGATGCGATGCCGGGACCGGCGAGCGGAAACTCCACTTGCCAGAAGGCCTGCCAAGGTGTGCAGCCGTCGATCTGGGCGGCCTCCGCGAGATCCTTCGGCACCTGGCGGAAAAAGCCGTCGATCAGCCAGATGGTGAAGGGCACGTTGAGCGCGACATAGGTCAGGATCAGCGAGAAGTGGGTGTCGATGATGCCGGTGCGGGCATAGAGCATGAAGAGCGGCAGCGACAAGGCGATGCCGGGCACCGCCCGCGTCAGCATGAAGCCGAGGAAGATCGCCGACTTCGCCTTGAAACGGTAGCGGGCAAAGGCATAGCCGCCGGCCATGCCGATCGCGAGCGCGATCACCGTCGATGTCACCGAGATGATCAGCGAATTGCGGAAATAGTCCCAGACGGGAACACCCCCCTGCCCCGCGCCCGAAAACATGGCGCGATAGGCATCGAGCGATACGCTCTCCGGGATCCAGACCGGCGGCTTGGCCATGATCTCGACGGTCGGGCGCAGCGACGACAGCACGATCCAGAGGCCTGGCAGGCAGATCACGGCCATTGCGAGAAACAGGCCGATCAAGTGCGCGACCTTCAGGACGCGACGGCGCAGGCGGTGCGAGGCGTTGATATCCATTACCACTCGGCTCCGATCTGCTGGCGCGCCGCGGCGAGCTTGCGGAAGAAATAGACGGTGAAGACGATCGACAAGAGGATGGCGACATAGGCCATGGCGTTGGCGAGCCCCATGCGGGCATCGGCGTAAGCCGTGCGGCCGACGAGCGTCCAAAGCAGTTCGGTGCGCTTGGCAGGGCCGCCATCGGTCATGATCTTGACGATGTCATAGGCCCGCGCCACGTCCAGCGAACGGATCGTCATGGCGATGAAGGCAAAGGGCATGAGATAGGGCCAGGTGACATAGCGGAAGGTCTGCCAGGGCGTGCAGCCGTCGACATGGGCGGCTTCGACCGGATCCTTCGGCATGGCGAGCAGGCCGGCAAGGATCAGGATCGCAAACACTGCGGTCGAGGACCAGACTTCGGCGATGATGATCGACAGCAGCGCCAGATTGCCGTCGATCAGCCACGGGATCGCCTGGTTCGTCAGCCCCAGCGACTGCAGCGCATTGTTGACGAAGCCGATGTTGTCGTTGAACAGGAACTTGAACTGGAAGCCGACCAGCACCGGCGAGAACATCATCGGGAACATCATGGCCGTGCGCAGCAGGCGCTGGCCATGGGTCGCCTTGTTGACGAGCAGCGCCAGGCCGAGACCGAGCAGCATCTCGGCGTTCAGGGCCACCGTCAGCAACAGTACGGTCCGGCCGAAGGCGACCCAGAACTCGGCGTTGCCGAGAACGGTCGCGTAGTTGCGCAGACCGACGAAGACACAGAGCGTCTCAGGCTTGGTGAGGCGGAACGGCGTGAAGCTCGAATAGAAGGAAAAGATGAGCGGCAATACGATCACCGCCGCGAGCACGACAAAGGCCGGAAGCAGAAGCAGGGCCGGTGCTGACAATGTCTTGAGCTTCATCGGGCAGTCCTGAGGATTGCATGAAATGGTCGAGGCGGCGCCGGCGCCCTCAAGGCATCGGCGCCGCCTCTTCGGTCACATTCAGAGTTTGCCCGCGTCTTCCAGAATTCCGGTCGCCTTTTCGGCGGCGGCATCAAGTGCTTCCTTCGACGTCTTGTCGCCGAGGATGGCGGCCTGCAGTTCCGGATAGACGGCGTTGGAGATCTCGATCCACTCGGCGGTCTTCGGAACCGGGAAGGCATGCTTGGCGGCTTCCTGGAAAGCCTGCAGAACCTCGGTCTTGTAGGCGTCGCCGGCAGCTTCCTTGATGTTGTATTCCCACACGGCGGTGCGGGTTGGCAGCGGACCGGCAGCCGATTCCAGCTTCTGGCTGTCCTCGTTGGTCAGCCACCAGACGAGTGATGCGGCTGCTTCCTTGTTGGCGCAATCCTCCGTCACCGAGAAGCCGTGATGGCCCGACCAGCCCGTGCGCTTGCCGGAAGAACCGGCTGGCTGCACCTTCACGCCGACATTGCCGGCGACCTTGGACGACTTCGGATCGTTGAAGAAGCTCGCCCAGCCAGGCCAATCGAGGTTGACGGCGATCGAGCCCGAGGCAAAGCCCTGGCCGAGGTCGTCCCAGAGGTAGTTGGTGGTGCCCGGCGGCACCGCCTTGTCCTTGTAGAGCTTGACGAACCAGTCGAGCGCCCGCACGCCGGCTTCGGAATTGAAGGCCGGGCGACCATCCTTGTCGAGATACTCGCCACCTTCGGCGACCAGCATTTCATAGAAGCGACCGTTGATGGCCTCTTCCTTGCCGGCGAACTGTGTGCCGTAGAAATTCGGCGGTGCCGCGAAGAATTCGGCCTGGTCGCTGACCTGGGCCCAGGTGTCCGGCGGTGCGAGCTCGTAGCCGTATTTCGCCTTGAAGGCGGTCTTTTTCGCTTCGTCCTGGTAGAGGCTCTTCTGGTAGTAGAGCGCCGACACGTCGAACTGGGCGCGCGGCAGCATCACCAGCTTGCCTTCGAGCGTCGAGGCATCGATCAGCGCGGGCACGAACTTGGCGATCTCTTCCGGCGGCAGCAGCGCCAGCAGGTCGGTATAGATATCGGGGTATTGCGGGGCAAAGGAGGAATGGTTGGAGCCGACGCACCAGCTGACGCCGCCGGTCGCGATATCCGACTTGATCTCCTTGTCGAGTTCGAAGTGGTTCTTCTTCGACAGGATGTTGACCTTGGCGCCGGTGGCCTTCTCCCACTCGCCGATCCGCTCATAGAGCTTCTCGTATTGCTGTCCGCCGATCAGCTTGGCGTCGATCGTGACGCCTTCGAACTTGCCGGGCAGGTCCGCGGCACTGGCCGCCCCCATCGCACAGGCAAGCATGACAACGCCGGCAGAGACACCGGCAAGCAGCCTTTCCATATCCACTCCTCCCAGGTTCACGCCCTCTTCCTGGCGCGATGCTCTCATGTGTGAGAAACTAATTCATATACAAACAACAAATTTATAGGGCGTCAAGGGAGAACTTTCTTTTGTCGGCGCCTTCTTCTGCGTATATGGATATCAATATTCACCAAGGAGGCTTCATGGACACCGAAGAGTCTGATCGCTATCGCGCACCCGCCCTCGATAAGGGACTCGACATTCTCGAGTTGCTCGCCAGCGTCGACGGTGGACTGACGCAGGCAGAGATTTCGAAGCGCCTGAACCGAAGCCCGAACGAGTTCTACCGGATGCTCGACCGGCTGGTGCGACGGGGATATGTCACCCGCATCGACGGTGACCGCTATTCGCTGACGCTGAAGCTGTTCGGGCTTTCGCAACTGCACGCACCGGTGCGCCGGCTTGCCTCCTATGCGACGCCTTTGATGCGCGATCTGGCGCAGCGTTCGAAGCAGGCAAACCACCTCGCAGTGTTCGATCGCGGCTCGGCCGTGGTCATTGCCCAGCAGGAGGCGCCGGATTACTGGGGCATTTCGATCCGGGTCGGATCGCATATCAGCCTGTTCGATACCGGGTCGGGCCACATCCTGCTTGCCTTCCGCTCATCGGAAGAGCGCGAAATGATGATCGCGGAACATGCCAGGAGCAAAGACGAGGTGGTGCGCGGACCGGAATTCTACGCGCGGCTCGACCAGATCCGCGAGCGCGGCTACGAAATGATGGCAAGTGCGCAGACGGCAGGCGTTTATAATCTCTCGGCTCCGATCCTCGGCCCCGATGGCCGCGGTATCGCGGCGCTCACCGTGCCCTATATCGCACTGGTCAATGCGCCCTCGGCGCCGGATATCACCGAAACGATCGCTCTTTTGCTGAAGACCGCCGAGCAATTGTCGACGCTTGCTGGCTCGGACGTGGCGCCCGCAGCCGATTGACGCCAGCTGGTGATGGCCTTACTTCTTATTTGAACAGTTCATTCTTATGTGAGCCGTCGTTCGGAGGAGAGGCGCCTTGATCATCGACACCCATCTTCACCTCATCGACAGGTCGAAGCTCGCCTATCCGTGGCTTGCGGACGTGCCGGCACTCGATCAGGACTTTCTCTATACGACTTACGCGCGCGAGGCCCGTCGGCTTGGCATCGAGGCGTCGCTGCACATGGAGGTGGATGTCGACCCTTCGGAGATCGAGCAGGAGACGGCTGAGATCGAACGGCTCGCGCAGGAGCCGGATAGCCTGCTCAAAGGCGCCATTGCCGCTTGCCGACCCGAAGAGGATGGCTTTGCTGCCTATCTCGAACGCCAGGAGACGAACGGCTTCGTCAAGGGTTTCCGCCGGGTGCTGCATGTGATGCCGGACGACCTGTCCGAGCAGCAGACCTTTCGCGACAACGTTCGAAGGTTGAATGGGCGCCGCTTCACCTTCGACCTCTGCGTCCTGCCGCACCAGATTCCGACGGCGATCGCGCTTGTCGATCTTGCGCCCGACCTTCAATTCATCCTGGACCATTGCGGCGTCCCCGACATTCGTGCCGGTGCCGAGCACCCCTGGCGCGAGCACATGAGCGAGATCGCCCGGCGCCCGAATGTCACGGCAAAGATCTCCGGCGTCATCGCCTATGCGGACGAGGCCTGGCAGGTCGAGACGCTGCGCCCCTATGTCGAGCACACGATCGGCGTCTTCGGCTGGGACCGGGCGGTCTGGGGAAGTGACTGGCCGGTCTGCACCCTCGGCGGCAACCTTTCGACCTGGGTCGGAGCAACCCATGCCCTTCTGAAGGGCTGTAGCGCCGATGAAAAATGCAAGCTTCTCTCCGGCAATGCGCGCCGGATCTGGAAGCTCGCGTAAAGCTCCGCTCTCAAGCGGAAACGCTTGGGGAAAGTCCGGGACGCCAAGGCGTCCCGGAGACAAGGATCAGGCGGCGGCAAAGCTCTCCGCAAACAGACGATTGAGGTCGTCGACAACCTTGCGCGCGGCGTCCTTGCGCAGAAGGCCGTCATTGATCCTGTCCGAGCCCACCTGCTGGAAGGCCATGTAGCCATCGTGCCTTGGGCGAACCCAGGCCGTCTCCAGCGTCTTTCGCGTAGCGCGGTAGAAGTCCAAGCTTGCGGCATTGACGCCGTCATCGTCCCAGGCGGCCGCATGGCCGGGCTGTCCGCCACCGGCGGCATAGGGACCGCGCTGGACTTCGCCGCTCGCGACAAAATAGGCGAAATCGATCGCAGCGGCGACCGCGCTGGAGAACGCCGAGACCGCGATCCCCGTTCCGCCGAGCGCCGAACCAGAAGCTCCATTGCGCCCGGTCACCGGGATATCGCCGAACTTTACCAGCGTTGGCCGGAAACCCGCCATCGCGTAGCTGACATAGCCGTAGATCAGCGGCGCGCAGACGATTTTCGAGTGAGGCTCGCTCATCGTCTCGAGCACGGCGATCGGATCCATCGAGAAGCACCTGGGGTCGATCAGGTCCGTCAGCTCACGCAGGCGTTCGAACGCTTCGATGCCTGCGTCGGCCTCGATCAGTTGCCCCGCCCCGTCGCTACGGCAGGCATGACCGAGATTGGCTGAGAGCGTGTAGAAGCACATCAGCGAATGCGGCGGGCGCATCGGCAGAGCGACCTTTCCCTGGCGCGCCAAAACCAGCATCTCAGACCAGTCCGCGGCGCGCTCAGCTTGGTCCGGGCGCCAGGCCTGGACTTGCGTCGCCGCGTCGATCGGAAACGCCCATTGCCGGCCCTGCCAGTTGTAGCTCGGATAGGAACGTCCCAAACTCGCATCGGCAAGCGCCTTGCGCTCCGCTTCACGGCCTTCGATATCGAGCGGCGTCAGGCACTTTTCCTTGGTGATCTGGCCGACATGCGGATGGTCAATGACGATGAGGTCATAGGCCCGCGCCAGCTCTTCGACGGGATAGGTTTCGAAATCCTGCAGCGACCGCTTGTCCCATTCGACCGTGACACCGGTTCGCTCCTGCCAGAGCCGCGAACAGGCGATCATCGGATCGTGGCCGCGCGGGTGGCTCCAGGTCATGCCTTTCAACGTGACGCTCACAGGCCGAACTCCTTGCGGATCGCAACACTGTGCTCGCCGATGCGTGGCGCGGCGCGATCCACCTGGGCGCGCTTGCCATTGACCCGGAGCGGCGAGCGCGTGGTCAGGATGGAGACATCGTCCTCACGCACGACCGTTTGCAGCATGTCGAGGACGCGGAAGCCGTCGCTTTCGAGCAACTCGTTCCAGTTGAGGACACGCGCGCACCAGATGTCGGCGGGTTCAAGCACGCTTAGCCAATGGTCGATGTTGTTTTCGGCGATCCGCCTGGCAATCAGCGCCTTGATCTTGTCACGCTCGGAGAACCAGGAGGCCGGATCATCGCGATAGGTGTCCAGTTCGGGCATCTCCAGGAGGTCGGCAAGCTTCGGGATCGGCGTCATGGCGATGGCGAGATAGCCGTCCTTGGCCGGATAGACGCCGTAAGGCGCCGACAGGTACGCATGGGCGCTGCGGAAACCGGAGCGTGCCGGCAGCCGGCGGCCGTCGTTCAAATGTGTCGTCAGCACTTCGAACTGGAAGTCGACGAGCGCTTCGAGCAGGCTGGTTTCGATCAGGCTGCCCTTGCCGGAAATGCCGCGGCGAACGAGCGCTGCGAGGATCCCTTGCGCGGCAGCTGCTCCGGCGAGCATGTCGCCGATCGCCAGGCCAAAGGGCACCGGCCCCTGCCCCTCGTCGCCGTTCAGCCACATCACGCCCGAGCGTGATTGGGCGAGCAGGTCCTGCCCCGGCCGCTTCACCCAAGGCCCCTCCTCGCCGTAGCCGCTGATCGAGGCATAGACAATCTTCGGATTGATCGCCTTGACCGCTTCGTAGTCGAGCCCGAGGCGCTGGATGACGCCGGGACGGAAATTCTGGATGAGGACGTCGGCCTTGGCGAGCAACGTCTTCAGGGCCGCAAGATCAGCCTCGTTCTTGAGGTTGATCGCCAGACTTTCCTTGGCGCGGTTGATAGCATGGAAGATCGTCGAGTCGCCGCCGATCTCGGTGTCGCTGAGATAGAGCCGGCGCGACAGGTCGCCGCCGTCAGGGCGCTCGATCTTGATGACACGTGCGCCGAGATCCATGAGGCGCAGCGAGCAATAGGGCCCCGAGAGAAACTGGCTCATGTCGACGACGACAAGGCCTGAGAGCGGCAGTTCGTTTTCTACGGTCATCGGCGCATTACTTCTCGGTCTTGCCGACGAAGTCGGCGGGGTTCTTGTATTTCACGGTCTGCAGGTGCTCGCAGTAGAGCACCAGTTCGCCTTCACCCTTGAAGACCTGATAGCTAGCGCGAATAAGCCCGAGCTCCTGGTAGCGGGGCGTTTTGTCCATGTTGGTGCGGATCGTGTAGATGGTATCGCCGATGAAGACCGGCTTGATGAAACGCAGCTTGTCGTAGCCGTAGGAAAAGGCGTTGACGCAGTTGGTGGCGACGAGCCCGAGACCGGCGGAGAACACGAAGGCGCCGGCAACGAGACGCTTGCCGAAGATGCCTTCCCGCTCGGCGAACATCTGGTCCTGCACGTAAGGATGGATGTCGACCACCAGCGTGTTGAACAGGTGGCTGTCGCTCTCCGAGATCGTCCGCCGCAGGGACCGGATGCGCTGGCCAACGGGCCAGTCCTCGTAAAACCAGTTCTCCGCATTCCAAACCGGCAAGGCAGCATGGTCCTGCGGCATATCCGTGGGCTGTGTCGAGGAAACCCCGACGGTGGGAGTGAAGTCGTCCATGATCAGCACCTGTGCAGAAGGTCGGCAATCGCAAGCTGCCTGCTGTTTCCGAGACCTTCGGCATCAAGCAGCTCTTATATAAATAGTATGTTCACATATGGATTACGTTTGCAACCGTCAACTGGCGCGCGATCGCCTTTCGCTGATGGGCGAAGCCGTTGCCCAGTCCGATCCGCGGCCGCTGTCGTCGCGGCAGAGCATGCCCTGCGGCATGTGAGGTACATCCGGTGCGGTTCGGATGCGCTGTCTTGAGATGCGCTGGCCTGCGCATGGAACAGGCCGCTGCCGATCGTTCTTTCAGTGGGCAGGCGGCCGCGTTGGCGGGTAAGATGCCGATGGCTGGCAAGGTGCGTTGACTTTTGTCAGCATTGATGAATTATGTCAGATCATCTCTTGTGAAAGACCACCAATGCCCATTCGCGCCAACGAGCAGATTATCCACAAAGCCGCCTGGCTCTATTATGCGCATGGATTGCGCCAGGACGAAGTTGCCCAGCGGCTGGAAATCTCCCGCGCATCGATCGCCATGTATCTGCGCAAGGCGCGCGAGATGGGCATCGTCACGATCACCACGTCGACCGAACTGTTCTCAAGCGATGTGCTTGCGCGCGAGCTGGAGGATGCGACGGGGCTGACGAGCTGTTGGCTCGTGCCGGAAGATCGGCAGGCGATGGACCCGGCCGCCGAAATGCCTGTTGTCGCGGCTTCCGTCTTTCTTGAACTCATTAACAAGGGCGACCGTATCGGTGTTGCCTGGGGCCGCACCGTATATCACATCGCTGACGTCATGCCTTTTGCGGATTTGCGCGGCGTCACGGTCGTCCAGCTTTGCGGGAACCTCGGCGCTCCCTATTCCTATCGCCCTGACCAGTGCACCACGGAAATCGCCCGTCGCCTCAATGCGGAAGGCATAAACTTTTACGCGCCTCTGGTGCTGTCCTCCGAGCGGCTTGCCGAGGAATTGCGTGGCGAGCCTGTCATCAAGGAGCAGCTCGCCACCATCTCCGACTGTGCGCTCGCGCTCTATTCCGTCGGCGGCATCGAGGACGACAGCCACCTCGTCAAGTGCGGTGCGCTATCAGCTGACGACATGCATGCGATGGGCGACCGGGGTGCTGCGGGCGTGATCGCCGGACAACTCATCGACCGCGACGGCCAATGGATGGATTGCGAGCACAATCGTCGCTGTATCTCCGCCGATCTCGATTCCATCCGCGCGATCAAGAAACGCATGCTGGTCGTGCAGGAGGACAGCAAGTTCGAGCCGCTGATGGCGGCCCTCAAGGGCGGCTTTGCCTCACATCTTGTCATTACCGAATCGATGGCGCGGCGGGTCATGGATCGCTGGAGCCGAGAAGGGCTCGCCAAGGGCGGCTCAGGCAGGATCTGAGCATCGGGTTTGGGTCCGCCGATGCCGGCCGGGCCGGTTCATCGGGAGGCTGAGCATCCCCGAACGGGCAAGGGCAACGTGTGCGGGGTGGGGCATGAAGATCAGACAAGCCACCGAAAAGGACACCTTCGGCGTCGAAGCGCTCCTTGCCCGGTGCTATCCGACCATGATGGCGACGGCATATGACAGGGATGTTCTCTCCGTTGCCTTGCGACTGATGACAAAGGCGAAGCTCGATCTTCTGATCGTCGGGAACGTTCTATGTCGCTCAAGAGGTTGGCGAGGTTCTCGGCTGCGGCGGTTGGACCTTCGGCGAACCGGGCAACGGCAGGACGAGCGAAGGGCTGGCGCATCTGCGCCATTTTGCGGTCGACCCGGGCCGGGCACGACAGGGTGTCGGCCGGCTGCTGTTCGAGCAATGTTGCAAGGCCGCCTCGCAACGGGGCGCCTTGCGCTTCCAGGCACTTTCCAGCCTCAACGCAGAGCCCTTCTATGAGCATATGGGCCTGCGGCGGCTCGGACGCGTCACGATCCCGATGCCTGGGGACGTAGCCATTCCCGTCGTGCTGATGGAAGGGCCCGTCCGATTTCGATGATGGACAAAGGGCGGCCCGATGGACCGCCCTTCTCTCATTCTACTGGGTAGAAATCAGGGCCTCGGCATCCACGCCGGCATGGCGACGTCCGCATGGGCGAATTGCGGCAGTTTCACGCCGAGCTCCTCCATGTTCTTGATGTCCTGATCGTTCAGGTCCTTCTGGGTGATCAGCGTCGGCGGCACGATGACCTGGCGACCCGGATCTTCGCCGGCAAGCAGCATGGCGAGCGAGCGCACCGAGACCTGGCCGACGACGGCCGGATTGGTGGCGGCGGTGGCCGTCCAGGCAGAGCCGGATTCACGCATCGCGGCTATGTCCGAGGTCGAGATGTCGGCCGAGTAGATCTTCACGCTCGAGGAGAGGCCGGCCTCGTCAACCGCGATCTTCACGCCCTTGGCGAACTCGTCGTAAGGGGCAAACATCACGGTGATATCCGGCTTGGCCGAGATCACCGCGCGGGCCTGGTTGGCAACCGAATTGGCGATCGGGTTGTCCATCGTTCCGAACTGCGCGGCTTCCTCGATGCCGGAATACTTTGCCTTGAATTCCTTCCAGGTCTCGTCGCGACGGTCGAGAGGCGCGATGCCGGCGACATAGATGTAGCCCGCCTTGAAGCTTTCGCCGTTGTCCTTGACCGCCTGCTCAAGGGCAAGGCGCGCGAGGTCGCGGTCGGACTGCTCGACCTGCGGGATCTTCTCGTTCTCGACGTTGACGTCGAAAGCAACGACCTTGATGCCGGCGTCGACCGCGCGCTGGGCCGCTTCCTTCATCGATTCCGTCAGACCATGCTGGATGATGATGCCCTGCACGCCAAGCGCAATCGCCTGGTCGACCATGTCTGCCTGAAGGGCCGCGTCCTGACGGCTGTCGAAGACCTGAAGCTGCACGCCGAGCGCCTTGGACTGTGCCTCGACGCCGGCGAGGTAGGACTGGAAGAAGTCGCCGGTCGAAAGGTAGCGCACGAGCGCGATTTTCACGTCGGCGGCCTTGTCGAACGGTTTTGGCATGTCGGCGGCAAAGGACGGCACGCCGAAGGCGGCAGCCCCCATCAACCCGAGCGTCCATCGGCTCAAGGTTCTGCGAGTCATGTTCATGTCAGTCTCCTCCACTGGTGAACTTTTATTATCCGCCGAGGTTGCTGCCTCAGCGTTTGCCTCTTTTCGAGAGCGCAAAGGTGAAGATCAGGGCGATGACGAGCACCGCACCCTTGACGAAATCCTGCGTGTAGTAGGGCGCGTTCATCATCGTCAGCCCCTGAAGCAGGATGCCGACGAAAAGCGCGCCGATCGCCGTGCCGAAGGCGTTGGGTTTGGCGGCGCCGAGCACGGCGAAACCGATCAGCGCGGCCGCAACGGCATCGAGAAGCAGATTGTTGCCGGAGGCGATGTCGCCGCGGCCAAGACGCGCGGCGAGCAGGATGCCGCCGATCGAGGCAAAGACGCCGGAGATGATGTAGGCCGAAATCTTGTAGGCGTTGACCGGTGCCCCGGCGAGGCCGGCGGCGCGTTCGTTGGAGCCGACGGCATACATCATGCGACCGAAGCGGGTGTATTCGAGGAAGAACCAGATCAGGATCGCCAGCACGATCAGCACCACCACCGAGACCGGCACCAGGTTGGGCAGAACGAAATCGAAGCGGTGGCGGCCGAGTGCCAGGAAGCCGGGGCTGAAGGTGCCCGCAGCAACGGAGCCGTCGGGCAGCGTCAGGCCGGTCGCAATCGACCGGCCTTCCGTCGGGATGCGCTGAAGCCCGAGCAGCAGGAACATCATGCCGAGCGTTGCCAGGAGATCCGGCACGCGCATGTAGACGATGATGATGCCGTTGACGAGACCGACAAGCACGCCGATGGCAAGGCACACGAGTGTTGCCGTCAGCGCGTCGCCGCCCATCACCACCATGACGTAGGACGAAGCCATCATCGCCGTCGTGGCGACAGAGCCGATCGAAAGATCGAAACCGCCGACGACGAGCGTTGCCGTCACGCCCAGCGCCAAAATGCCGGTGATCGACACGGACTGCAGGATGAAAACGGCGCTTTGAGGTGAGGCAAAACCGCCGGTGACCAGGGAGAAGTAAAGGACCAACCCGACGAGGAGCGCCAGGAAGCCGTACTTGATCGCAGCCTCCCTGAAGGCCGGCGCATTCGAAGGGACCGGAACCGCCGTCGCGGGTTTGCTCTGTTCGCTGCTCATGATGCATGGACCTGTTGATAGAATTGACCGGCGATCTCGGACAAAAGCCGCTCGACGTCGATGTCGGCATTGCGGTGCTCGCCGACCATGGTGTGCTCCGACATGACCAGGATGCGGTCGGCCACCTCGAAGGCTTCGTCGAGCTCGGTCAGAAACAGAATGGTGGCGCGTCCGGACGCCGACGCGCGCAGCTTTTCGCCGATATCGCGGCGTGCGGCGATGTCGACGCCCTGGAAGGGTTCGTCGAGGATGAGAAGGCGCGAGGGCTCGGAAAGCCAACGTCCGACCATTACCTTCTGCTGGTTTCCGCCCGAAAGCGTTTGCAACTCGTCGCGCTCGCTGCGGCACACGACGCCGAGGGAAGCAATCTGCTGGCGCGCCTTGGCCTTTTCCGCCCGCCGGCTCGATATGCCGAACCGCGAGAGCCGGCGGAGAAACGGCAGGCTGATGTTCTCATAGATGTTGAAGTCGGGAACAATGCCGCTTTCGGCGCGGTCCTTGGCGACGAGAAAGACGCCGCGGACAATGGCCTGGCCGGTTGTCTTTGGTGCATACCGAACGCCGTCGAGCGTCATTTCGCCAGCGACGGGCGCCCGCGCTCCGAACAGGGTTTCGGCGAGCGCCGTCTTGCCGACCCCGACGAGACCGGTGACTGCGACGATTTCCCCATCACCGAGATCGAAATCGAAGGGCCGCGCCTGATCCGTCAGCTTCAGGCCGCGGACCGCAAAGACCGGAGCGCCTCCCTCGCGCAGGTCAACCGCGCCGGCCGAGACCTTGCGACCGAGCATCGCGTTGACGGCACCCTCATAGTCCAGCTCCGGTCCCTCGAAGCGACCGCTGATGCGGCCATCGCGGAGCGCGACGATGCTGTCGGCGAGGCGGCGGATATCCGACATGCGATGCGAGATATAAAGAATGGCGACGCCGCGCGCCTTCAGTCGGTCGACGAGATCAAAAAGGCGGTCGGCCTCAGCGCTCGACAGCGACGAGGTCGGCTCGTCGAGGATCAGCACCTTCGGTTCGTGGGCCATGGCGCGGGCGATGGCCACCATCTGGCGATCGGCAAGCGTCAGGTCGTTGATATTGGCGCCGAGATCAATCGCGAGCCCCATGCGGGAGGCAACGGTAGCGGCCTCGCGCCGCACCCGGCGGGGATTGAAGAACAGCCGCGCGCCGCGCCCGTTCAATCGGTCGAGGGTGAGATTGGTGGCCACGTCCAGATCGGCGACGACGCCGTCGTTGATGTTCTGGTGCACGGTCACGACACCGGCGCGGATCGCCTCGGCCGGCGTCGCCGGCTCGAATGGAAGCCCTGCGAGCACCATGGCGCCGGCATCGCGCGTGTAAACGCCGCTCAGGATGCGCACGAGCGTCGATTTTCCAGCGCCATTGGCACCCATCAGAACGGTAACCGCCCCGGCCTTGAGGTCGAGGTCCACCCCTCTGAGCACCGGCACCGGCCCAAAGGCTTTGCGCACGCCCTCAATGCGAAACACTGCCTGTTCGCTCATTCTCTCCTCCCGTTGAAGGCAGGTTAGGATAGCCATCCGGCAAATGTCAAGGCCATTGACATTTGCTAGAATGCCGCCTTAGTTGTGGCCATACACGGCATGGCTGCGAGCGGTGGAGGCGCGCGCCATGCGCTGGAGGAGAGCGATATGGACAAGCAAGTCTTTGAGGCGCTGAATGCCGCGACCTTGCCGGCAAAACTTGGCGGCAACGTTGTTCTGAGGGAGAAGATCGGCGAGGATTCGGCGCGCTGGAGCGTCAAGGAAGTTGGCGACGGCAACCTCAACCTCGTTTTCATCGTCACCGGCGAAAAGGGCGCTGCGATCGTCAAGCAGGCGCTGCCCTACGTGCGCCTTGTCGGCGAAAGCTGGCCGCTGCCGCTCAAGCGCTCCTTCTTTGAATATCATGCATTGATACGCCAGGCCGCCCGCGATCCGGGCATGGTGCCGGAGATCTTCTTCTTCGACGAAGCCCAGGCGCTCATCGTCATGGAATTTCTGGCGCCGCACGTCATCTTGCGGCGGGCGCTGATCGATGGCCGGCAATTGCCGAGGATCGGCCGCGATCTCGGGCTCTTTGCCGCCCGGACCCTGTTTCGCGGCTCCGACCTTTCCATGGCCACACGGGAGAAGAAGGCGGATCTGGCGCTGTTTTCCGACAATGTCGAACTGTGCGACATCACCGAGAACCTGGTGTTTTCCGATCCTTACTTCGAGGCAGAGCTCAATCGTCACACGACGCCGCAGCTTGACCCGATCGTGACGGAACTGCGCGCCGACCGCGATCTCAAGGTCGAGGCGCAACGGCTGAAACATCTCTTCTCAGCCAAGGCCGAGACGCTCTGCCATGGCGACCTGCATACTGGCTCCGTCATGGTTACGGATGACGAGACCCGTGTGATCGACCCGGAATTTGCCTTCTATGGTCCGATCAGTTTCGACGTCGGCATGCTGCTTGCCAATTTCTGGATGAGCTACTTTTCGCAGAGCGGTCATGAGGTCGAGGCGGGTGCGCGCGACGGCATGCGGGTCTACCTGCTGGAGACGGTCGAGACGATCTGGGAGACCTTCCGCAGCGAATTCGCAAATCTGTGGCGGACGGAGCGCAAGGGCATCCTCTACCAGGCGAGCCTCTTCGAAGACCGCAACGACGCCTTTGGCGCAGAGCAGGCGCTCGACATCGTCATCGACGAGATCTGGCGCGAGATGCTCGGCTTTGCCGGCGTCGAGATGAATCGCCGCATCCTCGGCCTCGCCCACAACGCCGATTTCGAAACCATCGCCGATCCGGATCGCCGCGCCGTCTGCGAAACGAAAGCGCTGAAGCTCGGGCGCCATCTCGCCGTCAATAGGCATCACATCCACAGCCTCAAGGACATCCGCGCGATTGCGGAGCGCCTTCAGAAGGAGACATCAGCGTGAAAGTCGGAGACCGCCACTACCATACGATCTGGCTCAACGCGGACGGCCAGTCCGTCGATGTCATCGACCAGCGCTGGTTGCCGCACAAGTTCCGCGTCGTGACCTTGAAAACCGTCGCGGACATCGCCGTCGCCATCCGTGACATGTGGGTGCGCGGTGCACCACTGATTGGTGTCACCGCCGCCTACGGCGTTGCAATTGCCATGGCGAAAGATCCATCGAACGCCCATCTCGATGCGGTTTGGGAAGAACTCAACGAAACACGGCCGACCGCCATCAACCTGCGCTGGGCGCTGAACGCCATGCGTGACCACCTTCGCCCGTTGCCGGAAGACAAGCGCGCTGCGGCCGCCTACGCGCACGCCGCGGCGATTGCGAAAGAGGACGTCGAACTGAACCGTGCCATCGGAGCGAACGGCCTGAAGGTGATCCGCGAGATCGCTTCGCGGAAAGAGCCGGGCGAGCCCGTGCGTATCCTCACCCATTGCAATGCCGGCTGGCTTGCGACCGTCGACTACGGCACCGCGACTGCCCCGATCTACATGGCGGTGGAGGAAGGCATTCCGGTCCATGTCTATGTGGACGAGACGCGGCCGCGCAACCAGGGCGCCTATCTCACCGCCTGGGAAATGAACGGCCACGGCGTGCCGCACACGCTGATCGTCGACAATGCCGGCGGTCATCTGATGCAGCATGGCGATGTCGACATGGTGATCGTCGGCACCGACCGCACGACGGCCAATGGCGATGTCTGCAACAAGATCGGTACCTACCTCAAGGCGCTTGCCGCCCATGACAATGGTGTGCCGTTCTACGTTGCCCTCCCCTCGCCCACGATCGACTGGACGGTTCGTGACGGGGTCAAGGAAATCCCGATCGAAGAGCGGGCTGGCGACGAAGTGACCTTCGTTCAGGGGCTCGCAAGCGACGGTTCGATCGCTAGCGTGCGCATCTCACCGGAAGGCAGCCCTGCCGCGAACCCCGCCTTCGACGTCACGCCCGCCCGGCTCATCACCGGACTGATCACGGAACGCGGCATCGCCACGCCTTCGCCCGAGGGACTGAAGGCGCTCTTTCCCGAACGGAGCTGAGACGATGAGCCTTGTGAACCGCAGGTCCACCGAAGAGATTGCGCTCGGTATCCGCCGGCGTGTCTTCTTTCATACGATGAAGCACAATGGCGGCTATCTCAGCCAGGCCTGTTCGGCTGCCGAAAGCCTCGCCTTGCTCTACAATGAAATCCTGAAGCTCGGCGAGCCGACACTACCGATGGTCCCCCTGCCCTTTCGCGGCGTGCCTTCGGCGCACAATCCCGACGCCTTTACCGGGGCTGGCTATCACGGACCGGCCGGGCCGGACTTCGACCGCTTCTTCATCTCGCCCGCCCACTACGCGCTCGTCATCTACTCGGCGCTGATCGAGACGGGGCGCATGGACGAACACGCGCTCGACCATTTTAACAAGGATGGTGGGTCGGTCGAAATGATTGGCGCCGAACACAGCCCTGGCATGGAAGTAACCACAGGCTCACTGGCACAAGGGCTCTCCATGGCCTCAGGCGTTGCCTGGGCGCGGCTGAAGAAGAAAGAGCCGGGCAAGGTCTGGGTCTATATGTCGGACGGCGAGTTCCAGGAAGGTCAGACCTGGGAATGCCTTGCCGCCATGAGCTATCACCGCATCGGCAACATCCGCGTCATCGTCGACGTGAACGGCCAGCAATGCGATGGCGCGATGTCCTCCGTCTTGGACCTTGGCGACCTCGCCGCACGCATCAGCGCCTTCGGCGTCACCTGCCGATCGGTGGATGGCCATGATCTCGGTGCGCTGCGCAGCGCGGCCGACAGCGCCGAAGCGGGCAAGCCGCTGGTCATCCTCGCCAACACCTCGCCCTACCAGGGCATGGAGTTCCTGAAGAAGCGCTTTCCGCGCCTCCACTACGTGCGCTTCAAGAGTGCGGAGGAAAGAGTGGAAATGCAGGCAGCGCTTGCCGCCGAGCTCGGCATCGACCTCAACGCAATGGAAGGGGCCTGATCATGGTCGAAATCGTCAATCGCCCCTATGCGCGCGCGTTCGAGGCCTTTGCCACTGCGCGACCCGAGGTCCTCTGCCTCTCGGCCGACCTTACATCGTCCTGCGAGGTCGACGGTTTCCGCGACCGGCATCCGGAGCAGTTCCTCTCCCTCGGCATGGCCGAACAGAACATGCTTTCCTTTGCGGGCGGCCTTGCGATGCAGGGCTACCGGCCTTTCATCCATACCTTCTCGGTGTTTCTCTACCGCCGCCCCTACGACCAGCTCATCAATTCCATCGCCTATTCCAACCGCAAGGTGCGATTGATGGGCTTCCTGCCCGGTATCACCACGCCGGGCGGCATCACCCATCAGGCGATTGAGGATATCGCCGTTCTGCGCGCCGTGCCGAACATGACGATCCTCGAGACGGGCGATGCGACCGAGGTGGAGACAGTGCTCGAGGTGGCCGACAGCATCGACGGGCCGGTTTATGTGCGGGTCCTGCGCGGAGAGGTTCCACGTCTGTTTTCGACACCCTTCGCTTTCAACAAGCTGCGGGTCCTGTCCGAAGGCGACGACATTCTCGTCGTTTCATCAGGTGTGTGCACGGAGGAGGCATTGCGCGCCACCCGGGCGCTCGAAGCGCGCGGCATCGGTATCTCGCATCTGCATGCCTCGACGCTGAAACCGTTCGACCGGGATGGCCTCTTGAAGGCCGCGCGCGGCAAGAAGGGCATCGTTACGCTGGAGAACCACACGGTCGTCGGCGGTCTTGGCTCGCTCGTCGCCGAAATTATCGCCGAGGAAGGCCTCGGTGTCCGGCTGAAACGGCTCGGCCTCAACGACACCTTCGCGCACGGCGCTTCGAAACCCTATCTCATGAAGAAGTACGGCCTCGATGCCGGCGCGCTGGTCGCCGCCATTGAAGCGCTCCTCGGGCGAAAGCTCTCGATCGGAGAGGACGAACTGGCCGAGGTTCGGCTCGATCACGTTCATTCGGCACAGAAGGCGGAGGCGCTCTAATGGCTTCGCGCTTCACGGTTACCTACTACATCCGTGCCGCCGACGCTGCCGAAGCAAAGGCGCGCGCGCTTGACATCGCACTGGAGCAGACGGTTGAAATCCCGCGCAGCGTCGTTCCCAAGGGGTACGTCGAGGACGAGATCCTCGGCAAGCTGGAGACACTCGCAGAGGATCCGGACGGACGGCTGGGCTTCCTCGCCTCCATCTCCTATTCTGACGATGATGTCGGTGGTGACTTTCTTCAGTTTCTAAACATCGTTTTCGGCAACAGCTCGATCAAACCGGGGCTCAAGGTCGAGGACATCACCCCCTCCCCCGGGTTTCTCGCTTACTGCAAAGGCCCCCGCCACGGCATAGCCGGACTTCGGGCCCGTGCCGGCATCGGCGAAAGCCCGCTGCTTATGTCGGCGATCAAGCCTGTCGGTCTCTCAACGTCCGAGCTTGCCCGCCTCGCCCATGATTTCGCGCTTGGCGGCATGCACTACGTCAAGGACGACCATGGTCTTGTCGATCAAAAAATGTCCCCATTTGGAGAGCGGTTGAGGGCCTGCGTCGCTGCCGTTGGCGAAGCGAATGCGAAGAGCGGGGGCCGGACGAGCTTCGTGCCGAACGTGACAGGTCCGGCGGGCGCCGTAATCGACCGCGCGAAGGAAGCTGAGGCCGCCGGTGCCGGTGCAGTCATGATCGCCCCGGCGCTTGCTGGCTATGACGTGGTGCGCACGCTGTCCGCCGATCCCGAATTCACTCTGCCGATCGTTACTCACCCGGCTTTCTCGGGTGCAAACGTGGTCTCGCCCGATTGCGGCTTCTCGCATCGCGCCTTCTTCGGCACGCTGCACCGGCTGATGGGTGCAGATGCCGTAATCTATCCGAATTTCGGCGGGCGCTTCGGGTTCACGCGAGAGGAATGCCTGTCGATTGCGCGGGCCTGCGCGTCCGACCTGGGGGGGCCGAAGGCCATCGCCGCCGCCCCCGGTGGCGGCATGACGTTCAGCCGGCTGCGGGAGATGCGGGAAGCCTACGGAAACGATGTCATGTACCTCATGGGCGGAGCTCTGCTTCAAGAGCCGAACCTGGTTGATGCATGCCAGCGCCTAGCCGCAGCGGTCCGTCGCTAGCCAGTTCACCAGACGAAGCGCCTGCGGGCGCGCGAGGGGCCGTGCGCGGTGCGACGCTCCGGCCGACAGGCTGAACGGACTTGGCTGCGTCCGCTGTCGCGCCGCGCTGCGGCGCACTGTTGCGGGCCTCCAAGGACGCCGGAAAACGCACGTAGCGCGGTTCGGCCCCTCCCCTCTCCGTGAACGTGCTTTCGACCCGCTGCCGCGTTGCATGCCGGTCTGGTTTGCGTGGAAAGCGAGGCACCTGATCAAACAAATGATCGATACCAATCGAACTTTGCGCACATCGCTTTGATGGGTGACGATGAAAGCGATCCCTGGACAGATCGCGGTGCGACAGTTCGGAACTCGCCACGTTCTCCTGCAGGACCGCAGGGTTCCCTCCCAGAGCGCGAATCGCGCGAGTCGGGTGAGTCGCAAAGGGGCGAGGATTGAAAAGCCGGCTTACCGCTTGGTTGCGAGGAAAACGGGCCGGTTTGTCCCCTGCAAATCTATCAGGCGCTTTACGGCATCATGGTGCGTGCGAAGCTATTGAAAATAAAATGAAAAATGAGCGTTTCGAACGTCCTGAACACAGGGGGATCGATTGCGCGTTAACCCTTTGTTAACTCTATATTCCTTGTCAGGGGACCAGAATCGCCCATAATAACGGTTAGGTTGAGTTTCCTGCCAAAAAACCGTTATTCGAGAGCTTCCTTGCAATGAACGCTAATTCGCCGTCGATGGCTACTGCTGAGCCGATGCACTTCGAGGACCTCATCCTCGAACAGGGCGATCTGATTTCGAAGAAGCTGCATCTCCTGAGCATGCAGCAGTTCCCGCCGAATGCCAAGAAACTGCTCCGCCAGTTCTCGCTTTCGGAAGTGGCGGAGTTTCTCGGCGTTTCGCAAAGCACCTTGAAGAAACTTCACCTTGAAGGCAAAGGCCCCTCCCCTCAGACGTCGTCGTCCGGTCGCCGTTCCTATAGCGCCGAGCAGATGGTGGAACTGCGCCAGTATCTCGACCAGCATGGTCGGTCGGAAGCCCGGAACTACGTGCCGCAGCGGCGCGCGGGCGAGAAGTTGCAGATTATCGCGGTCGTCAATTTCAAAGGTGGTTCGGGCAAGACCACCACCGCAGCCCATCTCGCACAGTACATGGCGTTGACCGGGCACCGCGTCCTGGCCGTCGATCTCGACCCACAGGCGTCGCTTTCCTCGCTTCACGGCTTCCAGCCCGAGCTCGACATGGCGCCGTCGCTCTATGACGCGATCCGCTACGACGAGCACCGCCGGCCGATCAGCGAGATCATCCAGTCGACCAATTTCCCCGGCCTCGACATCGTTCCTGCAAACCTCGAGCTGCAGGAGTACGAGTACGACACGCCTCTTGCCATGTCGAACAAGAGCTCGAACGACGGCAAGACCTTCTTCACCCGCATCTCACGGGCCCTGGCCGAGGTCGACGACCGCTACGATGTCGTCGTCATCGACTGCCCTCCCCAACTCGGCTACCTCACGATTACCGCGCTGACTGCGGCGACCAGCGTCCTGATCACGATCCATCCACAGATGCTCGACGTCATGTCGATGGGACAGTTCCTCTTGATGCTCGGGGGTATCCTGAAGCCGATTCGCGACGCCGGCGCTGCCGTCAATCTCGAGTGGTATCGCTATTTGATCACGCGATACGAACCGACGGACGGCCCACAGGCGCAGATGGTCGGCTTCATGCAGACGCTGTTCCACCAGTTCGTGCTGAAGAACCAGATGCTGAAATCGACTGCGGTCTCGGATGCCGGCATCACCAAGCAGACACTTTACGAAGTCGACAAGAGCCAGATGACGCGTTCGACCTACGAGCGTGCAATGGAATCCTTGAACGCAGTCAATGCTGAAATCGCTGAACTCGTGCACGCGTCCTGGGGACGCAAGGTTGCTGGTTGATTGAGCCGGCGGTGACGCTCAGACGATTGCAGGAAAACGGAGCAGGCAGATGGCGAGAAAGAATCTACTGGCAGGTCTGGTAGACGCGGCGGAGATCCCGCAGGCCGACGTCGCGTCGGCCTATCCAATGCGCGGCGCATCGAAAAGCATGGTGCGCTCGCTCGACGAACTCTCCAGGCAGGCCGAGAAATTTCTTGAAGGAGAAACCGTCGTCGAGCTGGACCCCGAGACGGTCGAAGGCTCCTTTGTCTCTGATCGCATGGACGACGATCGAGAGCAGTTCGAGGCGTTGAAGCAGGCGATTGCCGAACGCGGCCAGGATACGCCAATCCTCGTGCGCCCTCACCCGACTGCAGACGGTCGCTACCAGATCGTGTTCGGGCATCGTCGCGCCCGCGCCGCCCGCGAGCTCGGACGCAAGGTGAAGGCTGTCGTCCGAGCGCTGGACGACCGGACCCACGTCATTGCGCAGGGACAGGAAAACTCTGCTCGCGCCGATCTGACCTTTATCGAACGGGCATTGTTCGCGCGACGTCTGGAGGCGCTCGGCTACGACCGCGCGGTGATCTCCTCGTCGCTCGCAGCCAATGCCGCTGCCGTTTCCAAAATGATGTCCGTGACCGAGAGGATTGCGCCGTCACTCATCGAGAGCATCGGGCCGGCGCCGTCGGTCGGGCGTGAGCGCTGGGTCGAACTGTCACTTTTGGTGGGCAAGCAGGCCAACGCCAACAAGGTGGCGGGCATCGTTGGCGACAGCCAGTTCCAGGCACTGAGCAGCGACGAGCGTTTTGGTGCGCTGTTTGGCGCCCTGAACAAGACCGGTAAGCCGGTCAAGAAAACATCGACCACGACAAAGGACGCCTGGCAGACCGCGGACAAAGCGGTCTCGGCGCAGTATTCGAACTCCGGCAAGGCCTTTGCGCTCTCGATGAAGTCGAGGAATGCCGGTCGGTTCGGGCAATATCTCGCTGACAACCTGGATCGGCTCTACGCCGAATTCCTGGCGGCGAATGACGGAAAGGACGACTGAACGCGCAAAAGAAAAAGGCCCCCAGACGGTAACCATCGTGGAAGCCTCTCTCATCGTTTAGCAGCCTGAGAATCGCATTTCCACGAATCGCAGTCAAGAGTCTTTGGCACCGGAATGGGTGAGCGGACGTTTTTTGCCTGAAAGTAGGTGAAAGAGGATGCAAGGTGGAAATGTGACGACGCCCTTCGGGCGGCGCGCGATGACGCTCGGCATGTTGGCAAGCCAATACATGTCGCGTGAAATCGAGCCCGAGACATCGGCCGACAAGTGGAAACTGTTTCGTGCGCTCTGTGAAGCCAAGCCGAAGCTTGGAATCAGCGAGCGTGCGCTGTCAGTCATGAACGCACTGCTGAGCTTCTATCCCGAGACAACACTGTCGGAAGAGAACGGTCTCATCGTGTTCCCGTCTAACACGCAGCTGTCGTTGCGCGCTCATGGCATGGCGGAAGCGACCTTGCGGCGTCATATCGCGGCGCTTGTCGATGCCGGATTGCTTGCCCGCCGCGATAGCGCCAATGGCAAGCGATTTGCACGCAAGGACGGAGACGGCGCAATCGACGAGGCCTTCGGGTTCTCGCTAGCCCCGCTGTTGTCACGCGCCAGGGAGATCGAGCAGGTTGCTGCGGAGGTTGAAGCCGAGCGACTGCAACTGCGCAGGCTCCGCGAGCGGCTGACAATCTGCCGGCGCGACGTGGGCAAGCTAATCGAGGTTGCCCTCGACGAAGGCGTTAAAGGCAACTGGGAAGCGATCCATGACCACTACCGGAGCCTCGTCGCCTCAATTCCGCGGGTTGCAACAGCAGGAACGATAGCCCCGATCCTGGACGAAATGGAAATGCTGCGCGAGGAAATCGCCAACCTGCTGGAACTTCGAGTAAAATCTCAAAATATGAGCGCCAGTCCTGATCAAACTGAGCGGCACAAACAGAATTCAAATACCAACTCCCTTAATGAACTTGAACCTAGCTCTGGAGAAGAGCTGGGCGCGAAGCCGAGTTTGAGCAGCGAACCGCAGCGGGAACCGATGAAGGCGTTTCCGCTGGGTATGGTGCTTCAGGCTTGCCCGACGATTGCAGATTACGGCCCGGGTGGGGCTGTGGGCAGTTGGCGCGACCTGATGCAGGCAGCCGTTGTCGCCCGCTCAACCCTTGGCGTCAGTCCATCGGCCTACCAGGATGCCTGCGAGACCATGGGGCCGGAGAATGCGGCCGCCGTGATTGCCTGCATCCTGGAGCGGGCAGGGCACATCAATTCGGCCGGCGGATATCTGCGCGACCTGACATCCCGAGCCCGTCGCGGGGAGTTTTCGTTGGGACCCGTGCTGATGGCTCTTCTGAGGGCGCGGGGCGGAGGAAGCGATCGAAAGGCCTCTTGACGGGCCTAAAAGAGTGACGGTGCGACAAGTCGAATTGTCGGCTGACAAAATTGGCAAGTGAGAGAATGGAATCAGTTGTCTAACGGGTCAGCGATGATAGTCGGGCGCCATCCGTGGTCATTGGTAAGCCGGCGAGGGGGCGTTAAAGGATCATTGTGAGTTGTCGGCTGACAAAAACTGAGAATTATGTCGACGATTCAATGATTTATGACGAACCCTGTTCGTTCTCGTCGTCGATGGCGGCTTGGGCCGCTGATTTCACAGTCAGCCGCTGACACACCGCGGTTCGCTCGCGGGGCGACAATGGACACGGAAGCAATCATGGGCCGGGCTGATGTGCGAGCGTTCTGCCCGACAAGATGCACTGGTCCCAACGCAGAAGGACAGACCGTCTCGCGGCGAGTGATCATTGCACCGCTTGTTTCTTGCGGCTGTGTGTGGTGGACTGGTGGGGTCGGTGCTCGCTCCCATAGGGGTCGCCGCATGCGGAAATTGGCTGCCGTTCTCTGTATTGATGTTGCCGGTTACAGCAAGCTGATGGGGCGTGATGAGGCCGGTACACTGGCCCGCGTCAAGTCGGTCTTTGCAGCGTTCGCTCCGGCGTTAGCCAGCCACCACGGTCGCGTCGTGAAGCTGATGGGCGACGGTGCCTTGATCGAATTTCCGAGTGCAGTCGACGCGACAGCATGTGCAATTGCGCTTCAAGACCTTGCCGGCGCGACAGATCCGACACTTCGGTTTCGTATGGGCCTCAATCTCGGCGATGTCATTGCCGAAGATGGCGATCTGTTTGGGGAGGTGTCAACATCGCGGCAAGGCTGCAAGCGCTTGCTGCGCCGGGCGGGATCGTAGTGTCCGAGACGGTTCGCGAGCACGTGGCAGGAAAGGTGAGCGTTGTGCTTGAGGATCTCGGTACGCGGTCGCTGAAAAACATCGAGCGCCCCATCCATGCATTTTCCATCCGACCGGGCCCTGGTCGCGGAAGAAGGCGGTGGCAGCGAGTGGATCGGCATCTGTATTTTGCCTTTTGCCAACATGAGCGGGGATCCCGAGCAGGACTATTTCAACGCCGGCATCACTGAAGATATCATCATCGATCTCAGCAAGCTCTCGGCGCTTACGGTGATCTCCCGCGGAACATCCTTCGACCTGAAGGGCAGGGACGCGCGGGAAATCGCCGGGCAACTGAACATGGCTTACATCCTCCAGGGCAGTGTTCGTAAGGCAGGTGAACGAATCCGGATGACCGCGCAGTTGATCGATGGGGCAAATGCGGCAACGGTCTGGGCCGAACGGTTTGATCGAGATGTCAAGGACGTGTTGATATTGCAGTCGGACCTCGCGGGAGCCGTCGTCGACGCACTCCGGCTGCAGTTGTTGCCTTCGGAGCGGAAGGTTCTGGAGCGTAAGGCCCCGGTTGATCCGGAGGCCCACAAGCTGTTTTTGCTGGCGCGGGAATCTGCCGTCGCGTGACGGAGTTGGAGCCAGGCAACGCACGGGCCTGGGCTCTTCTTGGCGAAACGCTCAACCGCTTGAGACGCAGCGTCGGGGGCGTGGAAACAGGTGAACTGGAAATCGACAGGGCTCTCGAGCTCGATCCCACCCTTGCCAGCGCCCATGCCGGAAAAGCTCTTCTGTATCTCTATAGGGGCCAGTTTGACGATGCCGAGCACCACTGTGCGATTGCGCTGAAACTCGGGCCGGACGACTACGCCGCTAACCTCGCCGCCGGGCGAACGTTCCTGATGCAACGGCGCTTCGATGAGGCGATCCATCATTTTGAGCGCGCCGCGGCCCTGGTGCCTGGTGATTACAATGCCGCGGCGATGGCCATCCAATGTTACCAGGGCAAGGGCGATGATCCGGCAGCGCTTGCGGCCTGTCGCCGCGCGCTGGCGAGGATCGAGCGGATCGTTGCGGCTGAACCAGACCATAGCGGCGCTATCGGCCATGGTGCCGGCATCCTTGCGCTCCTCGGTGACCGGGAGAGGGCCAACGAATGGGCGTGTCGCGCCAGCCTGCTGGAGCCCGATAATATTCAACTCCAGGCAAATCTCGTTTGTGCCTGGGCTATCAGCGGTGACGCCGGCGCAGCCCTTGACGCACTCGACCGCATCGCGCCGAAGGTGAGCCCGGAACTTTTCGTGTGGATGGAAAACGACAATGACCTGGATTGCTTACGCTCGTTGCCGCGGTTCAAGAGGATAATGCGCGCAGTGGAGGCCCGTTTCCGGGATACGGCCTCAACTGAAAGGGAAGCGCCAAACCAAAGCACCCCGCTCTGATCTGGGGTCACTTGGGGCGCGACGATGCGCTGGGGACAGGGTGCTGTGGCGTCCCTGGTGCGTTTATGGGAACACCCGGTGTTCGATGCAACCTTCAGGCCGGCAGTCGCCAAGCTGCCGCAACTAAGCGATTTCCCCGCACCGGCCGGCCGCCGTCTTGCGATGCCCGCTCGCATTTGCGGGGTCTGAAAATGCGCGGGGATAGCCTGCGGTCGCGGTCAAAGCGTCCAGCGTTTCGCCTTGCTTGAAGGTGGAAAAGGATCCGGATCTGCAGGCCTATCCGTAGCGATACTTTGCGGCAGGTGGCGGTTTTGTCAGGTGATCAACCGGGCAGCCCGCCCCTGTTTGCGTTCGGCGTCGTTGTAATAGCGCGCCGCCTGCGTCACGGACTTATGCAGCGACTGCTGCATGGCTTCAGGCAGCGGAATGCCGCGATTTGCTGCTTCGGTCAGGTAGCCTGACCGCAACCCATGCGCAGAAAATGACGTCGGGTCGAGGCCGGCCTGCTGGCAACGCGCCTTCAGGATCAGGTTGACCGACTGCGGCGAGAGCGGTCGCCAGTCGATATTTCCCCACTGGTCGATACGTCGGAAGACCGGACCATCCTTGATATTTGCCCGCTCCAGCCACCGTTTGAGTGCCACCACCGGCCGGCCGATCAGAAACACCTGTTCGTCATCGTCGCTCGCGGTCGTCTTGGTGCGGCCAAGCCGGATCGAAAGGCAGGGGAGGGGGAGGGAGCCGGCGTCGGTCGGATCCGCCTGCACGGGCTCCTCGTCGGTCAGGTCCTCGACGCGCAAGGCCGTCACCTCCGAGCGGCGGCGGCCACCGGAGGCGAAGGCGAGCAACAGCAGCGCCCGATCGCGCAGATCAACCGGGCGTTCGCCGACGCAGGCCAAAAGGAGCTTTGCCAGGATATCGCCCGTGACGGCTTTCTTGCTTTTGCGCTGCCGCGGACGGGCACTGGCGCGAACGGCAAGACGCAGCGCCGATTTAATCGAGGGGCCATCAAAGGCGCCGATCAGGCCCCGCCAGCGGGTGAGGATCGACCAGCTCGTCAGGCGGCGACGAACGGTCTCCGGAGCGTGCGGCCCGTCGGCGCGCAACAGACGCTGGGAACGCAGGCCACTTTCCACTTCGATCGGCATGCCATGGCTTGGATCTTCGGCTCGCTTGGTCGGGTCCCAGAGGTGATGGGCGACGAATTTTAAGAGCAGGCTTTCCGGCGCCGGCCAGGGGAGGGGAGAGCCGGTGGCGAGCTGTGACCAGGCTTCGAGATAACCAAGGTCTGACGCAAGCGCCCGAAGTGTGTTGTCACCCATGCCTTCGCTGGCAAGATGCTTGAGCGTGGCGACATCGTCGTCGGTCAGAAGGGCGGCAAGCTGATCGCGCCGGTCGAAGGGCAGAATGGCGTCGAGGGCGTCGAGTTCTTCGGCGCGTTTCGTGACGGCGTCGTGGAGAGGGGCTGTCGTCGTTCTCTTACGGTGCTCAGCGATCGGTTTGCTGATGCTTGTCCGGTCTTTCAAAGTTGAATCTCCCGGCAGTCAGGATGCGAATTTTCTGGCTGAACGCATGCTTATCCTGATTTGGCCGCTGCGGGCGAGAGGGGAGTCGCCGGCCTGCCTGAAATGGGCTGCATCGGGGCCCGTGCTGCCGGGAACGAAAATTGCCTGCCACAGACACGTCGACATGAAAGAAGCACAGATGCCGGAGAGCGGCAGAAGATCAGGCGATGCGGGAAAGGCCGCCATCGAAAGAGCACCGGCGCCCTGATCGCCATATCTTCTTGCATTCTTTGCCGGGGAGACCGGAATGCTCAGCCCCGCTCATCAGCGCATCCGTGTGTGCTCATCGACGATAGTCAGCCCGCCTGTCCATATACAGACGAAAAGGCACACACCGGCATTGGGGCGGACACCGATCCTATCGAGCCAGCATTCGTCGCCGGAGCATCAGATGACGGTCCCCGCTCAGTGTTTCGCAACGCCCAGACGCAGTTGATCGCGGTGTCATTCTGCCGAGGTGCATCTGCAAGGAACGGAAAGCGGCGGTCTTTGCTGGCGCCGCCGCCGGTAAGACATACCAAATCGCATGTTGTGCGCGTTTTCAGTGGAGCCTTTGGGAACGGCGTTGCGCGGGTTCGGTCGAACGCATTCGTGCGGGAGCAGTCCTGCTCGGCAAAGACCATGAGATCGATCTCGTCGTGCGGTTGGCTTCCTAGGGGCGGGGTAAGTGCTTTGCTCAAACCCGACTGATTTAGCCTCGAGTGTTTAGGGGGAAGCGCGGTCTCTGATGCGTGTGCGACCCCAGATCGATCACTAGCGATACTGGATACCTATCGATAGCGATCGGAAGCAAAACTTGATGTCTGAGTGACGGAATTTAAGGCGTATTTAGTTTCTGCATATCAAAATAATCGGTAGAAATCATATAGTTAATGATTTGTTAATTCCCTCATTTGACCTTTGCTAGCCATTAAGCGTGGAGGAATACTATGGACGACGCGTGGCCAACCTGGCTCTCGATCATGGAGCATGGATCAGTCGGTGAGGCGCGAACGCGATCGTTCTTGATCGATCGCTTCTGGGTTCTTGAGCGAAGCGTCGACATCGACGGCGCTGACTTTCTGATACAGCTGCGAAACCCCACTCAACGCTTTACAGATAATAAGCCACCGCGTATTGGCGTCATCCAGGCTAAGTACTTCCAAGATCGTCGCACGACCCACTATATCCCTAAGAGCTATGTGCTCGACGATAAGGGAACGCCACTGGAAGGATTTTTTTCACTGCTCCACGTGGGGATGGAGGACAGCGGTGTCATGTACCTTCTTTCGGCCAAGGATATCGCTGACAATCTCACGCTCAGTACCGCCCGTTCACCCGAAGCATATGTCGTTGGCACCAAGGCATTGGTGGACGCCTTCCGTGTCAACTCCCGAAAGTTATCGCTCGATAGGATCGCGCATAGCCTCCGGTCACAATCTTACCAACAGTTGGCGGCCATCTCCGATCAACTCAATATCCCTTTCCGGCGCGTCAATAAGGACGATATCGATTTTAACTGGACCCTTCCGTTGCCCAATCCAATTGGCGACATCACCAAGATGTTTGTCGACCAGAAAGAGGAATTACGGGGACTTCTATTCGAGATGGAAGAGGTAATTCAGATCGTCGACTCTATCCTCGCGGAGAAAGATCCGCGGAAGGCTCTCTCACGCCTGGATGAGCTAAACAATCACGTCGACGGGCGTCGAAAGATCCCTTTCGGCGTAAGGTCGGATTTTCGATGGGACGATTTCGAGGAAGCGCTCAGCAGGCACGGGTACTGGTTGGATGCGCTTCAACATGATGGCTTGCTTGCTGCGTATGTAACCATGGGAGAGCTCCTCCGAGATGAACTTACTGCCCATACGCAGGCGAATCCACCGACCCAGGTCAATGACTTTTTGGAAGCGGATCTCCAATACGATCCCCTTTCCTTCAAAGTTAAGAGCATGACTATTTCACATGGCGCAGCAGGAGGGGGTTCGCCCGAGATCACATCGGCGGGACATGTGCGAGTCTCGCGGCCGTATGATCAGTGGACTATGAGGAAATCGAATGCGGTTGAGCATGTCGTCCACAATGTCTGGTGGAGCGCCATGGGCAAAGTTGTAGGAGACCGCTACCCGCATCCGGATGATATTTGATATCTGCGCCGGCGCGGCAATCATGGGAGCCAACGAGCTCGTCAAGAATACCGCGTCTGATCGAGCAGGGCACGCAAATCATTGGTCTCAGCCAGCATCGTCGCCAGGACGCCATACCGCAGCGGCGCGGCAGAGTGTGGGGGCAGGGGGAGGTTTCGGGTGTGGGAAGTGATCTAATGCTCGTCTATGCCTTTCCTCCCAAGAGGTTGAGCTTATCGAAGAAGACGCGATTTCGCTTTTGGTAAGCGTGGTAAAGGGTTGCGGCGGACGTTCGAAGCCTATCAAACCAATGATACGGGTTAATATGGTGACGCGACGCTCGACAGGTTATCCAAAGTGCGTCAGAGGGTCATGCATGCGTCTCGAACGTTGAGGCAGTGATGTCTTTTGCAACAGTCAGGCAAAAGCGGCGCCGAAAAAGAAGACGGGTATGGAGGGTCTTTTGGTAACGCGTGTGTCCCTGGAGAGGTTTAAGCTTCTCGGCTGTTGGGGAGCGAGTGAGGAATTTCGCACCATGGCGAGCCTTAAGTCCGCCTGGGCAACGGATGATGAGCATGTGATCGCGGGTGTCTACTTCATCGAGTCGGAGGAGGTGTTCACCTACATTCTGCAAGTGAAGGACCGTTCAGGCCGATACGGTGGCTTTTTTCTCGCTGCGCCCCTTGTGACGGCGAGAGAAGCCGAGGCAGCGCTCAGGTCCGACCTTAAGATCATTGAAACCGGTGAAAAGCCAGCGCCAGAACTTGAGCCGGCGAAAGGTGGCGTCGATCTGTTCCAATCGGGCCTAGTCATCGATCCGAATCTGAAGTTTTTGAATTTGCGTGATAGCCAGAACTCATCCGCGACCCGAGCGGCGATTGCCGAAGTCGCGCGATGGTACGACGATCTCGATGGGAACTTCGTCAAGGACTTCCAGAGCTCTGGCATCGACGGGCGGGTCTGGGAACTCTATCTCTTCGCCGCATTCACTGAAATGGGGTTCACATTCGATCAGTCAAATTCCGTTCCTGATTTCCGTCTCTCCCGTGGCGGGAAAAAGGTGTTTATCGAGGCGGTGACTGCGAACCCGAGCAACGGGAAACAGTTCGATATAGCTGGACCGCCTCCGCCGCCTCCCGATGATTTTGCCGGATACATCGAAAACGACATGCCGCAGAAATTCGGGTCGCCGCTTCGCAGCAAGGTGAAGAAGAAATATTGGGAAGCGTCTGACGTTGCTGGGCACCCGTTCGTTCTGGCGATCGCAGATTTTCACGCTCCTGCATCAATGACCTGGTCTCAGACAGCACTCTCATTCTACTTGTACGGTATCGGAGTCGAGTTGAGAAAGGAACACCCCAACTACAAGAAGGCCGTCGAGAAAAAGCTCGGAGACCATGTCGTTGGTGCGAAGGTCGTGCCGACGAATTTTTTCGGTCAAGAGGAGCACAGGAACGTTTCCGCCATCCTCTTCTCCAACGCGGGGACGCTTGCCAAATTCAACCGGATGGGTGTGCTTGCAGGCTTCGGTGATCCGAGAGTTCAGCTTCGCCGCATTGGAGGGTTGTACAACTATCAACCAGGGGCCGTCGATCCTGTCAGTTTCGAGATCAATGTGGAGGATCCAGACTATGAAGAAGCATGGTCGGATGAGATCGAGATTTACCACAACCCAGACGCACTCGTGCCGCTCGAGCATGAACTTTTCCCGACAGCTACGCACTTCTATATGAAGGAAGGGGAACTGCTATGGCATGGGCCAGAGCGAAGAGTACTATATTCGTTCACTCAAAGCATTGAGGTGAATCGACCTGGGAGAGCTGAATAACCTCGCCCGGTATTTGTGCTTTCCGTGCCAGCCAGTACTGAAGCAAACTGACGGCTTTCGGGCGCGCAAGCGGGTGCTGTGGACGGCCGACACCGCCGTCCCGCGCAACGAACTGCTAGACCGCTCCGGGCTAATTCGAGCACTAGATCGCGTGCGGCGGCAAGGTCCGCGGTGGATTTGATGGAGCCGCACTTCACGAGCTCCGTGCAAGGCTTGTTGCGAGGATGTTCGTGTTCTGGGCCAAAAAGATGTGTAACGGGGGTTTGAAGCGCCGGTGGTCGGCCCTTACAATTATGGTGCGCGGAGTTAGGAGTGGCCTTCTCCATAGCATCACGGAGAAACGACCATGAGCAGCCGCGAGGACAACCGACGCGCATCGCAGAGCGCTTGAAACTTATCTCCAGCAACTGATCGTTCAGGGTTACCGAGTAAGCTGACCAGGATTCATCGCTTTTTTCCCGAGATGTAGGCGAACTCGGTCAGGCCGGCTTTCATCCACAGAGTGGGATTGTTTTCGGGGGTGGTTACTTTGGTCTTGAGTACGGCTTCCACTTCCCGCAGGTAGGCGACTCCTCCATCCAGCGAAGTAAGCAGAGTATCAACGAAACGATCCTTGTTCGGCGGATAGTTGAAGTCAGTTTCGGTGTCGAAGATCTTATGCTTCTCGCTGGCATCGACGTAGCTGTTGATCGCTGTTTCCAGAATCCAGAAATTATAGATGAGCACTACCGACGCATCGTGTTCACGATTGAGCGTCAGTACCAGTTCGGGTTTCCACTCAATGGCTTTGCTCAGGAGGTCGTCGGTGAGATGGCCCGTGAACTTGTTGCGAAGGTAGGAAAAGAACTCTGCAGCGCCTGCAATCGCGGCATACCCGGCGCTAAGTCCGCGATGATCCTTGTAAAGAAATCGCACCGCACTCTCAAAGTCCCTCAGGTTGTGGAAGGCAATGAAAGCAGTTTTCAGGTGGGCAATCGCCAAATAGAGACCCTTGTTGCGAATCTCCAGCGCGGCCTCCTCGAGGTCGTTCCTTATCAATAGGCATTTAAGTAGTTTCGCTTCTATCATCAGTCGCATCTTTATGTTGTGGTCCCGCACCATACGCTTCGTGTATAGGATGTAAATCTGCCTTGCAGGCACATCATGATTGACGGGCTAGGGAATGAGCACGCATACGGAAGAGCAAGTACACGAGCACCTTTACGCGGTCGGCCTGGAAGCGGTCGTGAAGGATTGCCCGATCTTGGATCATCCTGGGCCCCTTCCAGATATTGATCCTGAAGCAGAACCCAGTTTCGAGCTGTGGCGTCTCATTAAGACCCGCGCTTACGGTAGGCTGCGACGTCTGCACAATACGGTGCGCTATGGATCGTTCGTGGGAAGCAAGGTCTCGCTCCCCACAGATTCCAGCCGCCCGATGGAACTCGATCTGCTTGGCACACATGAAGACGGTTTATTCGTTCTTGAGCTGAAAGTGGATAGGTCCGCGGAACGTAACGCCTTCTCGGAATTATTCGCGTACAGCAACTACATTGCCGGCATGTTCGCATTGTCCGGGCACCAGGACATCACCAACGTGCTTGTGGCGAGTCTCAGTGTAAAGATCACGCGACAGGCATTCCTGTATGACCTCCTGATCAATGACAGGAACATCATCGTCTACCAGCCAAGCTTTGGGACCGACGAGGTTACAAGTCTGCAGTTGGAACTCTGGCTTCCGAGCGATGACGATTTCCAGCATTTCACGAATGACCTGCTGTCGCACGAGGCGATGGCCTGTGCTGTGATTTCCTTTGATGATCTCGAAGGGTGGTACGATGCTCAGCAGTTATGCGGCCCAACTCATGGAGGCAGACCGCCTGCATGGGTTCTGCTTTGTTCGCAAGCCATGGAAAGAGATTCCCCGCTACTATCGAAATAGCCTTTTCATCTGCGCCCTGAATCCATTCAGGGTGGCGGTTGCCGAGCGAGCGAACGCAATTACGGCGCAAATCGACTCAGATAAACGCAGCGAGTTTTTCGAAATGCCGGAAATGGCATTCGACGGCCGTGTGGTGCGGATCGCGCAGCGAGCCGTGAAAGATTGCTTAGCGCACCACACGGGTGGAGAGCTCGAGACGCCTTACTGGGGGAGCATAGTCGAAACTAGCAGTGAGGTAGTCTACACCCACAATTTCGGTTTCCGGCCGACAGGAATGCTGCGCGAGGCCTATACAAGCTATCTCAACGAACGCTTCGCGATCGAGGCGGCGGGTGGCTGGGGCGACGACCTGTCGGTACTGAAAATCAACAATGTCAACAACTGGTTGCAAGCTTGGGAGTTTATGCGGATGTGCGGCTTCGCCCAGTCTGGCACGGAAGCCGACGCACCTGAAGATAGCGATGACCAACTGTCTTAGTATCTCACCCTCGAGCGCTTCGCCGGATTCGAGGTTGGCGACACCGGTTGATATGGCTGAAACGTAACAACTCCTGGGACGGCTGTTCCCAGAACCCTACTGAAAGGTCGAGAATCCGGGGATCTCTTGACCCTCTGGGAGATCGGCGACAACGGCGATCACATGTCGGGCACGCGTCAACGCAACATAGAATTTGGCACGAGTCTCGGCCTCTAGTTTGAATTGCGGGTCTCTGAGCCACGACATCATATCTTGTGTGGGGTAGACAACCACGCGGTCGAACCCAAGCCCTTTGGAGCGCCCGAAAGTGAGGGTAGGCAGATCGGCGGATGCGACCCTCACGTTGGAAGCCCAGCGGAGTTGCACCGGGCGGCCGGTTCCGAGATAGCGAGGTAGATCCTTGCGACTGACGATGTAAAGTCCGGCATCTTCGGGCACCGGTTGGCGGCAATCTGCGCAGTCACATGCACCAGTCGCCGTCATGGCAGGATATAGCTTGGACGACAATGCACATATCGCCGCACTGTTTCGGTGCGATGTGGCCAGGCTGGTCACATCGATATCGCACACGAGCTTCTTTGGTAGCGTATCGCGAATGAAGCTCTCTATCCCGCCATTTCTGTATTTCCCATGGCGAGCTTCGTTGTGGGTGAGGTAGGTGACCTGCCGCGGGTCTCCTACCAGAACGATATTGGAGGGGCTCTTGAACAACGCCATCAGGACATCGAGATCGTGGCCGGCAAGATCCTGCACTTCATCCACAAAGATGTACGGATAGATCCGCGAAAAACGCTCGAAAACTGCGCCGGCTGATGCCTTGTCGCAGCGGATGACCAGCTTCGCCAATTTGTCGGAGTAGAGGCGGTTGCGCCGATCGAAATAATAGCGCTGGAACTCGGCTTCTCCCCAATAGACGGGGAACCCTGCCTTGGTCCTATACCGCAATCCTGACCGCTTCGAGTCGAGCAGCATTCCGGTTACATCCCAATCAAAGAGCTTTCCCTGAAATGGTTTGATGCCATGCTCGATCAGCAGACTAAACCATGTCTGGATGCGCACGTTGCCTGGAACCGAGCCATGGATCTCGACGAATTTGCGCCGGATCTCCTCTTCGTTCGATTCAGTGTAGGTGGTAATCAGGACGCGTTTGGGCCCAGCGGCAAGAGCCTGCCGGACCAGGTAGGTGGTTTTCCCCGAACCAGCGGCGGCGATGACCAGCTTGTTCGGCCCGATCATTCGGCGATCGCGTCCAGTATATATTTCGGATAGGTGATGCTGGTAGGCGACGAGAAGATCGCTAGTGCGCAATCGGTCTTCTTTCGCAGCATGTAGCGATGGAGGTCATCGAGTGTGTAATCGGTGCCAAAAAGCTTGTTGAGCGCGTCTACGCCGTTCGCCTTCAGCAGCTTCGGCTCCAGTGTATTGTAATTGAACGCCTTATCTCCAATGACCAGATCGCCCTTATCGATCTTGGGGTCATAGCAAATCTTGATATGTGCAACGCCATCGAACCCAGCATATTTCGTTTTTAGCCTGTCGATATTGCCGTCGTTGTCCGTTGCGACGGCCACGGGGATTTTCAATGCCTTAGCCAGTTCAAGGAAACGCAGGAATGCGGTCCCCACCGAGATGACATCGATCTCGTCATCAATCGGCAAGCGCCCTTTGTTGGCATCCATGTAGGCGCGCTGGACAATCAGCTCGTCGCAATCACCTTCGACGAGGATCGATTTCTGGGAGAGTATCAGGCGCAGGGTGTTGTAACCGGGTAGCTTGTGGAAGAATTCGCTGGCCTCGAGGTCCTTGATCCGCGTGACCCGCGCATCGCGTAGCAATATGAGGTGGGCCAGTCCGAGCTTGTTCGCGACGAAGCTGCTATGTGTGGTTATGATGACCTGCTTGCCGCTGTTGTCAGTGCTAATATCACTAATGAGTTGGTTCAGCTTGGAATGCGATAGGTGGTTTTCCGGCTCCTCGACGAGTAGGACGGTCGCTTCGCTGTTCTTCTTACTGCTCAGGGCAAGCCGCGTCTTGACGATACATTGCTCGCCTTTGCCAATGTAGTGGAACGGAACGTCCTCGATATAGGTCATGAGGCTGTTTTCCCACGCATTGTGGGACGACATATCAACCGAGATGCTAACGTTTTTCCGGCTGATCTTAGCCGCTTCTGCCAGCCTCTTGTTGATGGCGTTAACATTGCCATCGCCTTTGAAAGCGTCTTTGAGCCTTCGGTGCGCCTGCGATATCGCAACGCGTTCTTTCTCGTCCAGGAACTCTCTGACGATACGAGCGATATACATATCCGAGCCGCTCTGAACTCGGGTGCTTGTTGAATCGATCATCGCGGACTTGATGGGGATTCCGCGAGCCGTCGCAGGTTGGCGGGAGAATTCCCACCATTGGACATGGTAAAATTCCAACGGGATAGAGGCGATTTCCTTGGTTTTCAGCAGCTGCGTATAGGAACCATCGTATTTGGTATCGAACTCAATCGTGAAAAGCAGACCGCATGCTTTGTCGTTCTTTTCAGAGTTCTTGTTTCCGCGCAGGTCTTCCAACACATCGTCATCGCCCCCAAGGAATAGTTCGATCTGAATGTCGGGCGGGGGCAGTGGTACTTTCGTGCCGATGCTTTTCAGATAGGCCTGCTCAGCGTTCCGGTTGAAGAGGTACGGCGACAGCTCGTTGCGCAGATATTTCCCATTCAGCATGCCAGTGAGGCACAGATGGATTGCTTCCAAAAGCGTGGATTTTCCGGCCTCGTTGTTGCCGACGATAATGTTGACGCCCTTGTTGAAATCGATCTCGAACCAACCTTCAAAACATTTGAAGTTCTTGATCTTGGCCTTCTCGATGTACATCGCTCCCCCCGATTCCCGCGCAACAACCATAGCTTGTTCGGTGGGATGCAGCGAGCAGGTATAAGAGAATGTTGTGGATCGGCAGGCGACGACGATGTCAGATCTCTTCCACGTTTCCATACTCCATCAGATCAGCATCGCCTGCTTTAATCAGGAATGCTCGCATTTCCGGAGAGACAGGGCCCTCTACATGAAAGCGGCCGAAGCGTTGACGCAGGGCCGGCCAGCGGCGAGCTAATAATCCTGTCCTGCGGTGTACCGGCGCAAACCAAATCCACTGCAAGCCCCACCAGGACTTGCCATCACCTTCCCGGAGCCGGAACGCACAAGCACCGACGAGGCGTCTCTCTTCATCAACAAAAAGGAACCCCTGTCCCATCATATCGCTTTGCGGATTGACGTAATCCCATTGAACGAAGTCGTAGTGAAACTCACGATTGAATGCCAAAGCGCGCGAATACATCTCAGAGTGCATCCATTTCGGCGAGGCGAAATTGACGAAGACGTGTCCGTCTGTAATCTCGACGCCGTCAAGCTTCGGATGATAACCGGGCTCGAGATACCTCATTCTCTTTTTATGTTCCCGCCGATGTGACGCGCTGGACTCCGGGTCACCTTTCATCCACTGGTACCCGCACCCCTCACAAGTTGCCCGTTTTGGAAGCCGTGCTTCCCGATACTTCGGCGCCTTGATCTCCACATGCACTGGCTCACTGTTCTCGTCGAGCGACCCGGTCAGCTTGTACCCAGTGTCGGTTTTGACCGATCGGTAACGCCTCACCGCGCGCCAGCAATCCTCAGTCGGGAACGTGACCGGCGGCATTTTGTGTTCTGAGACGGGATAACAATAGACAGTCAGCTCCGATGAAGAGACCTGCGGCTCGCGCTCGATGCGAGACATTTCAAGATTGACCAATTCGTGTGGTCGAACCCTGAAACCGAGCCGCTGCAGCTGGATTAGTAAAGCCGCAACGTTGGCCGCCGATAAGCTCTGGTGTCCGTAAGCTGAGCCTCTTCGGTTGCGCGGCCTGCTGAAAACCGTTTCTTGGGGGATGTCGAAAAGCGTACACCATCGTTCGACGTCAAACTGATACCTGAGCTCGTCGAGACGGTCATCCATCAGATACAGCAGGTCCATGACGTCGGCGGACGAAGCCCACTTTTCGCGATGGATCTTCAGCGCCAGCTCAGTAGCCCCAATCTTTGCCGCACGACCGGGGCTTAGCAGAGCCTTCCACAATGCCGTCATTTCCGGCTTTGTCAGGACTTTCTCTGTCACAGGTTCCTCTTGCAGATAGCTAGGACTGACCGAGGCAGGGAACCGTGATGCACGGGACCCGTCGTGACTGCGCTAGCGTTTTCCTGTTTCGCGCCGCCACGGCGGGGCCGGTACGGATTGGAAATACGCAGCGCTGCGTTCACTTAAGTGTGTAAGTTTCGTTGCGGACCGCGAAAACTTCGACTTCTTCTTCGACGCGGATATCGAAGTATTCGGTAGTATCGAAAACTGCAGCCGCCGAATCTCGCGCAGGGTCTGTGTCCTTTCTTGCTGCCTCGTCTTCCGTATAGCGAGAGAACTCGGAAAGGCGCAGTAGGATGTAATTTCGATGATCTTCCGGTAGCGTGGCGATGACAACCTTTAACAGGAATTGGAGGCTTTCGATCTTGCCGCACATTTCGGCAATCGTCCGGTCTCTTTCCTCGTCTGTCATCGTCGTTTCTCCGCCTGGTTGCTGCCAAACCCAATGGAGCATCTACCAGCGCTGGCGGCAAGCGCTTCGGGGCGCTTATCCCCGAGCGCGCGTTAATTGGGAGTGGTAAGGATGGAGTTCGCAAGCTTCCCAATACACCTGGCAACGGGTTCGAATCCGTTCAAGGCGAAGGATCGGAGACATCCGGACTGAGCGGCATGTGGCCGGCTTCCGGCGGGCTCAGGCTGATGGAGAGTTCGCGTTGCTGGATTTGATCTGAACGCCCCCGCGGGAAGAACGGAAGAACGGATTCTTGGTCGTTACAAGTCCGGCGTCGCAATTGGGGCCGAAAGCCGTCGGTCGGTTTCCGGGCGCCAATTTTCGAAAGTAGACCTTGAGCCTGGCGGGGGTGTGATCTGACGCGAAGTGTACGTTCGGTCGCCCTCGGCCGAACGTACGCGCCGACGACCCCCTTCGTAAGTCCGAAATCCTTGGTTTCAGTCCCACGATTTCAGCTATAGGGTGGGAGACATCGCACAAAGGGGATTCAAGGCCAATGCCCCCAGAGAAGAAGGACCGTTCGCCTGTTGCGCTGGAACAGCGCGACATAAGCGCCGACAAGCGCTTGTTCTCACCTTCCGCTGAGCGAAATTCGGCGCCGATCCTCGCGGTCCTGAAACGTCTCCTTCCAACACGTGGCGCCGTGCTGGAAATTGGATGCGGGACCGGCGAGCACGCCGTGTGTTTTGCGGGAGCAATGCCCCACCTCACCTGGCAGCCGAGCGATCCGGATGCCGACGCCCGCACCAGCACGTCCAGTTGGATCGAATTCGCAGGGCTGAAGAATGTGCTGGCACCGCGGGATATTGATGTGTGTTCAGGACACTGGGGCGTCGAACAAACGGGGCATTTTGACGCCATCGTGTCGATCAATATGATCCATATCGCGCCATGGGCGGCAAGCTTAGGATTGTTCGCAGGAGCTGGCCGTTTGCTTCACGCTGGTGGGCTTCTCCTTTTCTACGGCCCATTCATGCGCGACGGGGCGCACAACGCCCCCTCGAACGCTGCTTTCGACGCGGCTCTAAAGGAGCGCAACCCGTCCTGGGGTGTGCGTGATATCGCTGATCTTGAGCAAGTGGGTGAGGCCGCTGGACTTAATCTCTGCGAGACGATCGAGATGCCTACCAACAACATGTTGCTGGTCTTCGCCAGCGGTAGTGCCTGAACGACAAGCGGGAGCGAAAGAGACGTGAGCCTATAGCAGCATTCGGCCCCTTTGCTGCCGTTCGAGGCCGATCCGAGGGACGTGCGGTATGTGCTAGAATGGGGCCGAAGACGGAACGCGACAGACGCACTGCGAGGGGGTGTGATCGTACCGGAATCCGCGCGACCGAGTGCCGACATTGTGCTCTTGGAAGGGGAGACGAGGACGATGCCGACACCAGCGCAACCCAGTCTAATCGTTCGACAGAAATCCCCACAGAACATCGAGTTTCCGTTTGCGTCACTCTCCGACTGGCTGATCCCAACCGAGCTTTTTTTCGTGAGAAACCATTTCCCATCGCCGGACCTCGATGCGCGAGACTGGAGATTGCGCGTTGGCGGGGCGGTAGAGCGGCCGATCGAACTTGACCTCGACAGCATCAAGGCGATGCGGAGCACGACTTTCACCGCCGTCGTCGAGTGCGCAGGGAACGGGCGCGTCTACTAAGTGCCGCCGAAGGAGGGGTTGCAGTGGCAGAATGGAGCCGTCGGCAATGCCGTGTGGACAGTTCTTCTGCGCGAGATTCTAGAAATGGCGGGCGTTAAGCGAACAGCACATGAGGTTCTGCTCGTAGGCGCAGACAGCGGTGTCGTCGACACGAACAAGAAAACGGCTTCTCCCGGCCCCATCGCTTTTGCGCGCAGTTTACCGCTTGAGAAGGCCATCGCTGACAGCACGATCCTTGCCTATTCGATGAACGAGGAGCCGTCGACGCGCGATCACGGCTACCCGCTACGCGCAGTCATAGGTGGCTGGTTCGGCATGGCGTGGGTCAAGTGGATTACGCATATCACGTTTGTGGAGCAACCGTTCCTTGGCTACTGGCAGGCGCGCGACTATGTCCGTTGGGAGCGCAGCCTCGGGGAACCCAGGCTGGTCCCCCTTGCGGAGATGGCGGTCAAAGCGCAGATCGCGCGTCCCGTACAGGGGGCGCGGCTCATCGCCGGCCGACCGTACCGGATTTTCGGAGCCGCCTGGAGCGGAGAGGCCGGCAGGTGCAGGTCTGCACCGGAGATGGCAGGGGCTGGCGCGAGGGAAGGCTCCTCGAAACAGAAAATCCCATTGCATGGCGCTTGTGGGAGTACACGTGGACCCCTGAAGAAGTGGGGCGATATATACTGCGATGTCGCGCGATCGATGGGTCGGGGTGTGTGCAGCCCGACCTCCCGCGTTCCGACTGCGAGAGCTACGCGGCCAATTGGATCGTTCCGGTAGAGGTTACGGTCGTTCCCGAGCCACAGACGTACGAGGAGGAATTCGTGATCTAATCACCTGCGGCCCCTTCTTCGTTTTTTTAGTGTCCCGCGCGGCAACGATGAGCATGGCAGCCCTCGAACAGGGCGACGTCCACCTCGGTAAGACAGGCAATCAGGAGATAGGGAAGTCCTTCTTTACACGGCGGGGACGGTCTCGGCGACGCCAGCCCATATCGAGCTCGCCGGCCGCCGTTTTTACTGCGTAGCACACTCCGGCAGGCGCAAGGGCCTTTTGATCTCCGCGAGTTCTTCCGCCTTGGCGCAATCAGGAAAGCCGACCAGCCGCATGGTTTCGATCAACCGCTGGCGCTCCGCTTCGTTGAATCCGGGAATATTGACAAATCCCTCGACACTCAAATTGGGAAACCTCCTCAGTGCGTCCGTTACCGCGACCTTCGCCTCCTCAGTTCGGCCAAGAGCTGCAAGCGCGCCAGAACGCATCACCCAGTGTTTCCTTGCATAGTTTTCCGGTGTCAAGCGACCCAGCATCCGCAGGGCATCCTCATACCGGCCAGCCATGAAGTAGGCATGAGTGAAAATCCTGGCACTCCACATCGGGAAACCGGGATTGAGACTGACCGCCTTGTCGACCAGTTCCGCGGTGCGCTCAGGCTCGCCGGAGGTCGAGGCCCAATCGATATAGAAAGTCAGAACTTCGAACTGACCGGGCGCGAGGCGCAGTGCGGTATCGAACTCTGCCTTGGCGCGTTCGAACTCGCCTCTGTCACCTAAAATCGTGGCATAGACAGCATGCGCCTCGGCATCACTCGGGTCGAGCTGGACGGCCCGCTCGGCAGCCGCTGCAGAGAGAGCCCGGTTCTTGTCGGGATCAACCCCAAAACCGATCAAGACACCATGGGAATGGCTCAGTTCGACCCAGGCGCGGGCAAGGCCGGGGTCCAGTTCGACTGCGCGGGTCAGCAGCCTGACGGCCTCCTCGGCATCCGCCTGATTGACTTGCTCGAGCTTTTCGGTTCCGAGCAGATAGAGTTCGTAGGCGTTGAGATTCTCGGGCGGCTTTCTATGGGCGGTGATGCGGCCTGCCTCCTGGACCAAACCTGCGCCGCCGCCGAGGCGGTTCGAAATCTGCGCGGAGATTTCGATCTGGATTGCGAACAAGTCATCGTCTGGCCGGTCCCAGCGATGCGACCAGAGATGTTTGCCCGTTCTGGCGTCGACGAGTTGCGCCGTAATTCTTACGCGGTCCGACTGACGCTGGATCGAACCCTCGACCACAAATCCTGCGCCGAGCGCCTCGCCCACTTCATTCGGCGTGACCGGTCTGTCCCGGTATTGTTCCGTCGAGTTACGGGCGATCACCTGGAATTCAGGGAACCCCGCCAGATCCGTGATTATGTCCTCAGTGAGTCCATCGGCGAGGCGTCCGGTGGCCGCATCGCCGCCATAGTTGTCGAACGGCAGCACCGCTACCAACGGCTTGCCGCTTACTGTCGCAGCTGGCCAGAAATGCCAGATCGTCCCGGCCAAAACCAGAATAAGGAGTGGCAACACTGCTGCTGCCCAAACCCAGCGCTCAGGCGATGGCCGCGCTGGTTGGCGTCGGGCTTGTCCCTCAAGGAGGACGCGGAAGGCCTGCACCGGTTCGGCGATATTCTTCACCTTCTGCTCGCCCATCGGCTCGAAGCCGAAAGCCAGCTTCTTTTCAACCTCCCGAGCGACCTTTCCCGAGACACAGATGCCGCCCGGGTCTGCCAGTTGCTGTAGCCTGGCTGCGACATTGACGCCCTCGCCATACCGGTCCTCGCCCTCGACGATCACCTCGCCGAGATTGATCCCAATCCTGACCTGGATCCGCTGGTCCCCGGGAACGGCGGCATTCCGTTCCGCCAGCCCGCGCTGCAGCGAGGCGGCGCATTCCACGGCGTCGACCACGCTACCAAATTCGGCGAGCATCCCGTCGCCTATAAGCTTGAAAATCTGGCCGTGATGACGGGCAATCTCCGGCTCAAACAGTTCCTGGCGCCGGGCGCGAAGTCGCTCGAACGTGCCAGCCTCGTCGCGTTCCATCAGCGCGGAATAGCCCACGACATCAGCAGCCAGAATGGCGGAAAGCTTGCGGTCCATTGTTTCGGCCTAAACCCGCCGGATTATAGGACTGGTCGCACTTAAATGAAACGACAGACCTCAACAGCTTCAGGGAACCCGCGTCTCATTGGACACCTCTAATGAACGTCACAAGGCCGTCCCCCGGTACCAAATGCTCATTTGAACCCGATTGTGGATCGCATAATGTATCGTCGGTAACGCGGCCTTTATCAACCAAAGACAGCTACTGCTGATTTGACGATAATCCCGCCGTCCAGACTTCTGCGCATTTGGCGACCGGTAGCAGCGCGGAAGACCTGCAGCAATTGCAGCGCCGGCGGCACCCGCGACCACATGGTTTTCATGCGTTCCCTGCCATTTCGGGTTTTCCGCACCACCTGGCCCGTCACAATGCGCTGTGACCATCGGAAACCGATCTCGTGGAAATACAGGTCGGCGTGCTGCGGGCTGATATGATGAAAGACGCCGGCAATTGTGCGGCGGACGCGGGAATTGAAACCTTCGACCGAATTGACATGAACGTCGTCACGAACGTATTCGCGGCTGGAATGCTTCACGGTATCATGCCTGGTATAGTTCTCGCCAAGGGCCATGAACGCTGACGCCTCATCGCTCATCAAATAGGCGGCGGGATCGATCTGCGCTTCGGCGGTGCGCGCCGCTGCGCGGAGCGAAAGACCCGTTACCACCGCAGCACGCGCGTCACCGGCCGGAGTGCCGGGTGTGACGTCATCTGGTCGCTGCACGATCACCATGACAGGCGTCTTCTGGGTGTTCGGTAGACTTTTCGGCCTCGTCCAGGCGGTGGATCATCCGGATTTACTCTCGCTCGCCCACCGAGATAGAAATGGTCGATCTCCACCGTGCCATCGAGCATGCGCTCGCGCGCCGCCATGAGACGCAGCGCGTGTCCCATCCGCCAGGCCGTCGGTTGACTCACGCCCAGAGCCTCGGCCAGGCGCGCCGAGGACAAACCTTTATCCGACTGCAGAATAAGCCACATGCCCTTCAGCCAGACACTCAGAGGAAGCTTTGTGGAATGCAGCGGCGTGTGTGTCGTCACCGTAAACTGGAAGCGACAATCGCCGCTGGAGCATTGATAGAGACCCGGACGCGCACGCCGCTTGCCCATATCGCGCCCGGCGATTGCGATCGAGCGCTTGTAACCACAGGCAGGGCAAACTCTTCCGGCCGGCCATACCATGCTTTCCAGCAATCGCCGACACTGCTCCTCATCGCGAAACGCCACGATCATATCTTCCGCGGTCCGAATGTTGGTTAGCGCTGCAAGCATCGTTTCCGACATTCTCATCTCCCCCGGATCATGCCCGAAGAATCGCACGGCAATCCCTAGACAGCAAGACTATTGCTGTCTTTGGTTGATAAAGGCCATGTATCGTCAGGAACCTTGTTCACCGAAAAATGCTGATTTGGTGGAATCGTTCTTTATATCCTCTAACGCTTCCTGCTCGATACGGCGTCCACGCGGACCTTGCGACGCCGGGGAAGTCATTTTGAATGATCATCTGGTCTCAACTTCTCTAAATCGGGCATCTTCGATCCCAGCGCTTTACCGAGCGCCTTCACGCCTTTGGCAGGCAGCCTCAAGAGGCCGACGCAAAGCCCTTCCTTCCACGAATCTCCACGATCCCATGCCTCTTGCCAGGCATCGGCCAGTTCGTATTCGTGGCGCGTCTCCACGAGGGCCTCGAATAGTAACGAGGCCTGTGTCAGGTCTTTGTCCGATTTCACGCGTCCGAGGGTGTCCGTGAGCCGTCTTGAGGCCACTATGAGCTTATGGACGGCATACCGCTCGGGAGCGGGGACTAGGACGTTCACGCCTTCCCGGAAGAGGAGTACCGTTCTGACGGGCTCGTAGATCAGGAAGTCCAGGAACCGCAGGTTTTCCGCCGACGCGCCGCCGAGGGCAGGCATGGGCGACGGCTTGCCTGTGTATTCGTCCGACCCCCGGTTTCCCGTCAGGAACTCCACCCGGTAGCCCCGGCCATTCTGGAAGGCGACGATTTTCGCTTTGTCCGCCTGATGCGGTACGGCCCGGAAGTCGGGATCGACGGACTGGAGGATATCCAGAATTGGGGGAAGGCTGTCCTGCACGCCGGCGGAAATCGCGAAGTCCTGCGCGAAGTCCGCGTCGCCTGTCTGCATGGCCGACGAAGGGAGACGAACGCCGAGCATCCCCGCATAGGTGCTGAATGCCACTGACCCTATCAGGACCGCACGCAGCCGGAACAATCCGGCGTCGGCAAGCGCCTTTGTGATGTCACCCGCGAAGGTGTCGGGACCGGGGAGGCCGGCGCGACGCAGCGTGCTCACCATGCGTCTGCGCTCCCGGAGATCGTCCTTGATCTCCTTGTGGGCCTTCACCCGTGCCGCGATCTCTTCGTCGCTTTCTGGGCCGACATAGCTTCGCTTGTATTTACCGTCGCCAGTTGGGAGGTCGAAATACCAGTAATTGCGCTCTTTGACGGTCACGGTCACGAACCATCCCTCCATCGGAAAGTCCGCCAGAAACTGACCATCGAGCGTACGCTGCGTAAGTTCCGCGAACATTGTCCGATAGCTGATGTCAATCTCTCTCATCATTGGCATTGTCCTTTTGAAAGCGCCGGCAAGTGCGGCGATCTCCCTGAGGCGCGCCATACAAGTCGTCTTCGCTCATCTCAATCACGGTTATAAGGTTCTGCCAACAGCTTATAACGGTCTTGCTGGCTGTCAATGTTATAAGTTTTTGCCAAGAACTTATAACGTGGCGGCGACGCGGCATCACGTAGGCCTGCGCTTGCGCGTAGGGCTCGTAGGCGTTCAAGAGAAGCCTGTGCGTGCAAGTGGGCTGCCCGCTGAAGGCGACGCATTCCGACGATGGGCGAAGCGAACATCGCGGCGGCAGGCAGGACCGAATCCCTAGTCCAAAGCCGCGGGGATCGGGCCAGTCGGGACGTCTACTTTTTCCGTCAACGGGACCTGAGACAGCCTGCGTCAGAAACACACAGCGCAGTTGATTGCCGGCCAATGTCAGTAAAGCAATCGGGCTCGTATCGTTCCCGGAATTTTCGGCGTCAACGGGCACCACCCGCGCTGACATTCTTCCACTTCCCAAGCGATGCAGCGCTCGTCAGGGGATGCCGGCCGCCCAATGCTTCCTCAAAGTGGACTTCCTAACAACCAACAATCCGCCAGTCGGCGCTACGGATGAGGTCGGAAACCCGGCTATCCCCGGCAACGCCAATCCCGCCGATCAGCCAAGGCCATTTCCGTGGACCATCGTCTTCGACAATAATCCGCCCGGGCACTGGAGCATCGCACGAAACGAGATTTCAAACGCGATGACCAACGCCGTAGCGAGAAGCGTGGTAGTATCTGGCTTTTGGAGCCTTGCGACAGCGGTCGGTTCCAGCGTGACCGTGGTAAACGGAAACCTTTGGAGGTGCAGCGCGCGCAATAGGCCGTTCATCGTCGGCCGCGCGGTTCCGAGGCGCTGTTTATGCGGTGGTTCGGAGCGAAGGTGGAGAAGGAAGGGTAATTTCGCAAAAGCGTCGCAGAAATGCGAAAGCGCGCTTGTTTGGGCCAAGCGCGCTCAAAGCGAACGATCTAATGAGGGGTGCCGGCGCCCTCGATCGAACCATAAGAATATAGTACCAAAGCCGGTCACGAACAATGGAACAGTCGACGGCTGCTTTCTGGGATCCGTCGCTCGTCAGATTGTCCTCATCATCTCCCAAATCTGGGCCGGGTCCTGGTGGCCGGTCTGGTGAAGCACGATAATCCTCTTGGCGAGTTCCTCCGCCTCCTTGCTGCCGACCGATAGGTTGCGCTCCTCCAGCGCCTTGTGGAGCACGTCTTCAAGCATCGCCAGTTCGTCAGGATGGATGGGAAAATCAAAACTATTGAAGTGATGCATGGCTGATCTCCTCTCCCAGGGGTAAATCTGCTTGCCGAGACAGTCTACGCGCTTTTGAAGAGCGTGCGAGCGGCAAACCTACCTTGCTGCCGATGGGAATCTTAGCCATGAATTTGGCCGCACGCGATGGGGCGTCGGCGGCGGGGTGTTGTAGCGGCGTTGGACAGGCGGTCGGGACTTCCCTGCGGCGATCAAATCACGAGGGCACTGCAACGGGAAAGCATCGCCATGAAGAAGTGGGGACCGTAGGGCTTTCGGGTAGACAGCGGCTGCCCGCCTCAACTTTTCTATTAAGAGATCAGCTAAAGCGTGTCGCATTTAATCGGCCTCATATCCGGCCGCATTGAAGTAGTTTCTGCATTCTGTAACGGAGAAGAGATTGCAGATGTCGCCGAGGGCATCGGCGATAGTGTCGAAACTGCGCGCGGCCCGCTTGCGCAACAGCGCCTTGAGCTTGGAGAAGGCCATCTCGATCGGGTTGAGGTCGGGTGAATAGGGTGGCAGGAAGAGAAGCCATGCGCCTTTCGCCTTGGCCATCTGCTCGGCTCGCTGGCTTTTGTGGAAGCCGACGTTGTCGAGAATGACGACATCGCCGGGCGACAGCGTCGGCGTGAGTTGCGTTTCGATCCAGGTCTCGAAGATGCGCCGGTTCATCGGCGCATTGACGATAAAGGGCGCAACCATCTCATGCGACCTCAGGCCGGCGATGAAGGTCTGCGTCTTCCACGAGCCGAAGGGGGCGTGGGTGCGATAGCGCTGCCCTTTTGGTGACCAGCCGCAGCGCTTGGTCAGCTTCGTATTGGTCGACGTCTCGTCGATAAAGATCAGCCGCGCCAATGCCTTGTTGAAGAAGCGTCGGCGCCGCCTGATCCAGAGCTCACGCGCCCGCGGCAATAGCCGCTGTTGACGTCGCAGGAGAAGTTTGAACTCTGGGACCCACCCAATCTGCTCGCCGCTTGTGCGGCCGTTGCCGTGAGCGCTAGCGCTGCGAAAAGAATGATCATCTTCATTGCCCGCGTCCCTCGAAGTCATCACGAATTTCGAAGCCGCTCACAGATGGCGCCGGCGCATTCTTCCTTGGAAGGAACGCGCCTGAGACGTATCTGCGGCCCGCGAGCGACCATTTATTGTCAATGCAGACCTGTCTATTGGTTCCACTTACATCGACTGCAGTGCACGTAAACATGCCGTTGTCTGTGCATTTCTTCGCAGTCGCCCCCGCTATCCATGAATATTCATGTTTGCTAACATAACATGTCTATTCAGGTCGGTCGATGCAGATCCGACCGCGACGGGGAGGGAAAAATGAAGAAGGTCGTTTTAGTGCTATTCGTGGCTGTTCTGATGCACGATCCATCGGAAGCCGCCACGCGAAAACTGCAGGGATCGTCGCTTGGCTTCAGCTGCGATGTGAATACCAACCAGTGCACGTGCACAGGCACTTGGGACGGCGCCGACTGCAAAGCTATGAACGACAAGGTCTGCACCGGGGACTCCGGAGTCTTATGCAGCCCGGTGGGCTGCACCTGCAAAATGCGTCTTACCGCAGGGCCGAAACCTCGTATTGATCGAGTTCCGATCGGTGGCGCCAAGCAATTGGCTCCGAATTAGACCAACACTGTAACGGTTATGCCCAGGACGTTGAATTGGGCCAAGAATGAACGCATTGTTCGCGAGGGTTCAGACTCCGAGATCTTCATGAAGGGGCTGGATCGCATAGTGTATCGAGGGGAACTCGGACACCGGCGCGTCACGTTGGCTGACAGCTAGTCGGATCCGACTGCGCACATGATCCTCATATCGATTAACTCCGATGGCGCCGCTGGCCTTCACCCGCCCCCGCTCGAGGGATCGCCGTTCGAGGCCATTGTCGGATTGACTGCCCGTCCCGCGAGAAGCCTCGGCAGAGCTTGAACCCCTTGAGGATCCGCGACATCGCATCTTATACGAAACCCTGGCGCGCTATGTTTACGAAGGCAAGTCTGTTGCCCGCACTGCAAAAGCGCTATCAATCCACGCAAACACGCTTTACCAACGGCTTCAACGGGTCGAGGCACAGACTGGTCGTAGAATTGCCGATGCAGCTGATTTCACACTACTGAGCCTCGCCTGCCAGCCTCACGCTGACTACTCAGGCGGAGCATCGTATTCCAATGCAAACCGGTGAGTGGCCTTTGTTCCATCTTCGGTCGCCGCCTCCGCCTGATGTGCTGCCACACCATCGCAAGCCTCAAGAGACTGATCGAAATCAGTGACCATCGCATTCTTCGAATGCGATCTCCATGCTCACTCGTGCCTGGGACGCTCGCTCGGCAGCGTCGGCAACGTCCTTATCAGCCAGGATTTCTCAAAAGCCGTATGGGGCTCACCTGTGATAATTGCCGTCCAACGGAGGCGGAAGATTCCGCGTGCGCAAGGATCAACAGTAAGTTTCGCGTCAATGCGCTTGGATCATTCGGATTTCCGAACGCGTTCGCCACGCTCCATCCGGAAATCCGAATTTGATCGCACGACAGGGCAAACAGGATAGTTTGATTTCAACGGCTTAGCGCCGACTCTCTCGCCGGGCCCAATTGGCACGCGTGTTGCTCTCTTCAGGTAGTACTCGCTCGACAGCGGGTGGACGGAGAGGAGCGAAGCGCCCGATGACAGTTGACTTAAGCCGTACAGAGCATGACTTGCTCGGGGATCGTGAGGTCCCTATGGATGCCTATTACGGTGTTCACACCCTGCGTGCCGTCGAAAACTTCGCGGTGACCGGCATTCCGATTTCCCATTATCCGGACCTGATCCGCGCGCTCGCACAGATCAAGATGGCCGCAGCGCGGGCCAATCTGCAGCTGGGGCAACTGGATGCCGAGCGGGCCGAGGCGATTGTTGCCGCCTGCCGGGAAATCGCAGCCGGTGCGCTCAACGATCAGTTCGTCGTGGATGTCATCCAGGGTGGTGCCGGCACCTCCACCAACATGAACGCCAATGAGGTGATTGCCAACCGGGCGCTCGAGGTTTTGGGGCGCGTCCGCGGCGACTACCGGCACCTTCATCCAAACGAACACGTCAACCTTGGCCAATCGACCAACGACGTCTATCCGACCGCGCTTAAGCTTGCGACTTACAACGGCATTTCTCGGTTGATCGATGCGATGGCCTATCTCCGGGCGGCGTTCGAGCGCAAGGCAGGCGAGTTCCACGACATCCTCAAGATGGGCCGCACTCAGCTGCAGGACGCGGTGCCGATGACGCTGGGTCAGGAGTTCTCCACCTATGCGGTGATGCTGGGCGAAGACGAGCAGCGGCTCCGTGAGGCCGCACTGCTTATCCGCGAGATCAACCTCGGCGCCACTGCCATCGGCACGGGCATCACAGCCCATCCCGACTACGCGTCTCTGGTTTGCCGCCTCGTGGCGGAAATCAGTGGCGTGCCGGTGATCACGGCGCCCAATCTCATCGAAGCCACACAGGATTGCGGCAGCTTTGTCCAGCTTTCAGGTGTTTTGAAACGTGTGGCCGTCAAGCTTTCTAAGGTTTGCAATGACCTTCGTTTGCTCTCCAGCGGCCCGCGAGCGGGCTTCGGCGAAATCAACCTGCCGCCGCGCCAGGCCGGCTCCTCGATTATGCCGGGCAAGGTCAATCCGGTTATCCCGGAACTCGTGAACCAAATCGCCTTCGAAGTCATCGGCAACGACCTGACCGTAACCTTCGCCGCAGAGGCAGGCCAGCTGCAGCTAAACGCCTTCGAACCGATCATCGCCCACAGCCTCTTCAAGAGCATCGGTCACCTTAGCCAGGGGTGCCTGATCCTCGCCGACAAGTGCGTTGACGGCATCACCGCAAACCGCGAGCGCCTGGAGGCAAGCGTGCTGGGATCGATCGGCATCGTCACCGCGCTCAACCCGATCATAGGCTACGCCAATGCGACCGAGGTCGCAGCGGAAGCGCACCGGACCGGAAGAGGTGTCGCCGAGCTCGTGGAAGCGCGCGGTCTGATGACGGCGGAAGCGCTTGCCGAAGCCTTGCGCCCCGAGGCGCTGACAAAACCGCGCCCGATTACAGCGCGCGCCTGAACCACTCAACGATTGACTGAAAATCCGCCCGGACGGGCCGGGCGGAGGGAGGAAGGAGATTATCATGAAGATAAACAAGCAGACGACCTGGATCGTCATCGCAATGATCCTCGGGGTCGTCGTCGGCTATGGCTGCAACGTATTGTCGGGCAGCCCGGCCGCGGCCAAGGACATCGCCGGCTATTTTGCAATGGTGACCGACATTTTCCTGCGGCTGATCAAGATGATCATCGCGCCGCTGATTTTCACCACGCTCGTCGCCGGCATGGCCGGCATGGGCGACGCCCGCACTGTCGGGCGCATCGGCGGCAAGGCACTTGGCTGGTTCCTGATGGCGTCGCTCGCGTCGCTGGCGATCGGCCTCGTCTTCGCAAACCTTTTCCAGCCCGGCGCCAATGTCGGCGTGGCGCTTCCCGATGTCTCGGCCTCGGCCGACCTGAAGACGTCGTCGCTCAATCTCAAGGACTTCATCACCCACGTATTCCCGCGCAACATCTTCGAGGCGATGGCGAACAACGAGATCCTCCAGATCCTGGTCTTCTCGGTGTTCTTCGGTCTTGCTCTCGGTAGTCTGAAGGACACGAAGGCCCGCGCTCTGATCGAAGTCATCGAAGGCGCCGTCCCGGTGATGCTGAAGGTGACGGACTATGTGATGCGTTTCGCACCGCTCGGCGTCTTTACCGCGGTCGCCAACGTCGTCACCGTCCAGGGCCTCGGCATCCTGATGGTCTACGGCAAGTTCGTCGGCAGCTTCTATGCGACGCTCGTCGTGCTCTGGGCCGTGCTGATCGGTGCCGGCTTTCTGGTGCTCGGTAAAAGCGTATTCCGTCTGGTCCGGGAAGTGCGCCAGCCAATGCTCGTCGGCTTTTCGACCGCTTCCAGCGAAGCGGCCTATCCGCGCGTGATGGAGAAACTGGAAGACTTCGGCGTCAAAGAGCGCGTCATCGGCTTCGTACTGCCGCTCGGCTATTCCTTCAACCTCGATGGCTCGATGATCTATACGGCCTTCGCGGCTCTGTTCATCTCCCAGGCATACGGCCTGCCGCTCACGTTGGAGCAGCAGATCGTCATGTTGCTCGTGCTCATGGTTTCGAGCAAGGGCATCGCGGGGGTACCGCGCTCCGCATTGGTCGTCGTTGCCGCTGTGCTCCCGATGTTCAATCTTCCTGAGGCAGGTGTGCTCCTGATCATGGGCATCGACCACTTTCTTGACATGGGACGGACCGCGACCAACGTGCTCGGCAATGCGATCGCCACCACGGTCGTCGCCAAGTGGGAAAACGCGCTTGAAATCCCGGACGAGGACGAAGCGGAAAAGCGCCTGCGCGAACGGCTGGTTGCGGCCGAATAGGACATCCAAGATCGTCCGCCCGCTTTCTCCTTGGGGAGACGGGCGGACAACCGCATGCTCGCCCGTCTTTTCTCGATGTGGTAGGGAGCCGGATCAACAACGCCGTTACGGACATGTGCGTCCGCTACCCATTGCTCCCATGTCTATCGCCTCGCTCGTTCGTAAATATGGTTTGCTGCTGCCCGGCCTCCTCGCGGTCGCGCTTACCGTCGGTGTTTTCGTGCTCCGCATCAACGAGAATCTGGGACTGGCGGAGCTCCAAAGAACGGGAACCCAGCGTCTCGAACTCTACGCCACCAGCCTGAACAGGCAGATCGACAAATATGCCTACTTCCCCGCCACACTCGGGCTGGAGAGGGATGTCATCGATCTGGTTGCCCATGGAAAACCAATCACCGACACCGTCAACCGCTATCTCGAACAGCTCAACCAGCGTGCAGGCACGCTCTCGATCTACTTGCTGGACCGTCGCGGACAAGTGACCGCCGCCAGCAATTGGAACCGGCCGGACAGTTTTATCGGAGAGGACCTTTCCTACCGCTCCTACTTCACCGACGCCATGCGACGTCGGCCCGGCCGACTTTTCGGCATCGGCATCACCCGCGGCGAGCCCGGTTACTATCTCTCGTCGCCTTTGCTCGCGGACGGCGAGGTTGAGGGCGTAGCCGTGGTCAAGGTCAGCCTTGAACAGTTGGAGCAATCCTGGGCGACCGTCGAAGTGCCCGTCATCGTCACTGATCAGAATGGTGTCGTCATCCTCGCGTCCGTACCGTCTTGGAAATTCACGACGCTGCGTCCGCTGCCTGATGCGGAACGACGGCGGTTGGAGCGCAGTCTTCAATACAACGCCCGTCCGCTTCCTTCGCTCGGTCTGACGCGCGAGCAGGCTTTCGGCGAAAATGCCGTCCGCGTACGGCTCGCGCCGCCGGCGGACGTTGACGGCAGCTCCAAGCTGTCAGGCAATTTCCTGGCGCAGACCGCCCCGATGGGCGACACCGGCTGGTCGCTGACGGTGCTCTCCCCCGTCAGCGGGATCAATGCGATTGCCTGGACACGCGCTGCCCTTGCAGCAGTTGCCAGCGCTTTCATTGGCATCGTGCTGATGCTCCTCAACCAGCGGCGACAGCATCTGCATGATCGGTTGCGGGCACGCGAGGCGTTGCAACGCGCCCACGACGAATTGGAACGCAAGGTAGATGAGCGGACACGGACGTTGCGCGCGGCGCAGGATGAGCTCGTCCATGCCGCCAAGCTGGCAACGATCGGCCAGATTTCCGCCGGCCTCGCTCATGAAATAAACCAGCCACTGGCGGCACTGCGCACGCTCTCCGGCAATGCGATCAAGTTCCTCCGACGGGGTGATCTCGCGACAGCCGAAGACAATCTCGATCGCATCGGCAGCATCGTCGACGGGCTCGGCACTGTCACCAACCAGCTCAAGTCCTTCGCCCGCAAGTCCTCTGGCACGGCAGATCCGGTCGATGTCCGACGCGCGCTCGACAACGCCTTGTTCCTTTTGGACCAGCGCCTGCGCCACGCGAACGTTGCCGTATCCATCGAGGTCGAGGCCGGTCAGGCAACGGCTCTGTGTGATGCCAACCGCCTGGAGCAGGTCATGGTCAACCTCATAGCCAATGCACTGGACGCGATCGACAACAGACCGTCACGGACGCTGCGTCTGCGCGGCCGGCGCGAGCATGCGCGCATCGTCATCGAGGTTCATGATGATGGGCCTGGGCTGCCGGAGCATGTGCGCGAGCACCTCTTCGAACCGTTTTTCACGACGAAGGAAAGCAATAGGGGCCTGGGGCTCGGCTTAGCCATTTCGTCGGAAATCGTGCACCATTTCGGTGGAACGCTGACGGGGGCGAACCATCCCGAAGGCGGCGCCGTCTTCGTCGTCACTCTTCCCGCAGCCGGTATCGGAGAAACGCCATGGACGACAACCTCAAGGTCCTGATCGTCGAGGACGAGCCGAACGTCCGCCTCGGGTGCCGGCAGACGCTCGAGCTCGAAGGCATGGAGGTCGTGGCGGTAGACAGCGCTGAGAACGCCCGCCGGTTCGTTCGCGCGGATTTTCCAGGTGTTGTCGTCACCGACATCCGCCTGCCGGGCGATAACGGAATGGCGCTCATGCATGATTTTTTGCAAAAGGACCCTGACATACCGGTTGTGCTGATGACCGGACATGGCGACGTTTCGCTGGCAGTCCAGGCGATGAAGGACGGAGCCCACGACTTCATCGAAAAGCCGTTCTCGCCCGACTACTTCGTTGAAGTCGTGCGTCGGGCGCTTGAGAAACGCAAGCTGACGTTGGAGGTGCGCGCGCTGCGCGCGCAACTGGAAAACAGGCAAGCGACGGCTAGCCGGATCATCGGACAATCCTCGGCCATCGAGCGCGTACGCTATCTGATCGGCGAACTCGGCAATAGCGCAGCCGACGTGTTGATCCAGGGCGAGACAGGGACCGGCAAGGAGCTCGCGGCGCGCTGCCTGCATGATGCTAGCGCAAGGCGGAACGGCAATTTTGTTGCCATTAATTGCGGTGGTGTCCCTGAGAACCTTTTCGACAGCGAAATATTCGGCCATGAGCCTGGTGCCTTCACCGGTGCCGCCAAACGCCGGATAGGCAAAATCGAGTATGCCAATGGCGGAACGCTGTTTCTCGACGAGATCGAGAGCATGCCGATGGCCATGCAGGTCAAACTGCTTCGAGTTCTGCAAGAACGCACGCTCGAACGTCTTGGATCGAACAGCCCGATCACCGTCGATTGCCGTGTCATTGGGGCCACTAAAGTCGACCTGGCAACGCTTGCCGAAAAGGGAGAGTTCCGGGCGGACCTCTATTATCGACTGAATGTCGCCACGCTGCCTTTGCCGCCATTGCGCGAACGGCGCGAGGATATAGGCCTCCTCTTCGAGCAGTTTGCTCTGGAGGCAGCATCGCGTCACGAGCGCGGTGAACTTGCGCCGGACGTCGAACGAACCCAGCGATTGCTCGCTTACAATTGGCCCGGCAACGTGCGCGAGTTGCGCAATGTCGCCGAACGCTGCGTGCTCGGCATAGCAGCGGGCTTCCCGCCATTCGGCGGGGCAACCGATCCGTCCCCCCGGCCCTTGGCAAGAACCGTTGAAGACTTCGAGCGAGCTCTAATTGCCGACGCTCTCAGCCGCAATGGCAACAGCTTGGCTCGAGCCAGTGAGTATTTGCTGGTGCCAAAGGCGACCCTGCACGACAAAATCCGGAAGTACGGTTTGACGTGACGCTGATTTGTCCCCACCAGAGCCATTCCAGGAAAAGTGCGAAGCGGATTTCCGTTCGGAATTGCGTAAGAATGAGGTGGCGGCGCGCCTGCATGGCGAACCGCCGCTCCCCCGGCACTAGCGTAGGAGCGTCTTGCCAAGGCGGTGGATATGGGCAGCGCCGATGCCGCAGCAGCCGCCAATGATCGTGGCGCCGGCTTCGGCCCACGAGCAGGCAAAACGCGAATAGGCGTCGTCGTTCAGGTCGTCGCGCGTCTCGTGCAGGCCCTCATTGGCAGCCGATTCACCCTGGTCTCCTTCAAAAGCATTGGCATAAACGCCGATTTCGATCTGGGCGTCTGTCTTTCGGAACACCCTTGCTGCCGTCTCCACCGCTACCTGCATGACCTCGGGCTTGCTGCAATTGAATAGGAAGCCCTCCGCGCCGGATGATATCGCCCAGGACGCGGCCGCCTCGACGCTGTCGCCGGAGCGAAGCCTCGGTTCGCTACTTTCGATATCTGCCTCGTCATCCGCCAATGTGAAGGAAATCCAGAACGGCTTGCCCGATGCCGCCACCGCCTCGCGGACGGCCTCGCCCTCGGCGATCAGGCTCAAGGTCTCGCCGAGCCATATGTCGACGAAGGGATCGAGGTTTTCGACCAGCACTTTGAGATAGTCCTGCACCCGCGCAGGCCGGAAATTCTGCGGCTCGTAGGAACCGAAGATCGGCGGCAGCGAGCCGGCGACCAGCACCTTGCGATCGGCAACGGCATCGGCCGCTTCGCGCGCCAGGCGACCAGCGAGACGGATCAGTGCCGGCCCCTCCTTCTGAAACCGCTCCTCGCCGATATGGAACGGCACGAGCGCATAGCTGTTTGTCGTAATGACCTGCGAACCGGCGGCGATGAACTCCTTGTGCACCTCGCGGACGATATCCGGCGAATTGATCAGCGCCAGGGCTGACCATTCCGGCTGTTTCAACTCGGCGCCTAGCCGCATCAGCTCGCGACTCATGCCGCCGTCAAGAATTCGCATCGTGCTCATGAAGAGGTCTCCATTTGGGCGCCGCGCCGTCACCAGCAGTCGGCTTTTCGTTACAAAGGTGTGAGGTGTGCGTTGATCGCTCCGACAGCTCTTTCTGATCGGCCTAACGACGAACCGGCACCTGCGCTTCGAGACCTCGAAAGACGCGGGCAATGACTGCGGTCAGGGCGAGATAGAAGAGGGTGACGACGAGCAGCGGTTCGTAGACCAGCAGCGTGTCCTGACGGACCTTGCTGGCCACGGCGTAGAGATCCATCACCGTGACCGTGAAGGCGAGCGGCGTCGCCTTGAGCTGCATGACGATCTCTCCGGCAATGGTCGGCAGGGCAATGCGGATGGCGCGCGGCAGCCAGATGCGGCGGATCAGCTTCCAGGGCGACAGGCCGAAGGCCTGGCCCGCTTCAAGCTCGCCCTTGGGCACGGCAAGCAGAGCACCGCGCAAAACCTCCGCCTCATAGGCCGCATAGTTCAGCGTGAAGCTTACGGCGGCGAAAAAGAAGCCTTCGCGCAGGATCGGCCAGAAGAGGCTCTGGCGGATGCCGGGGACCATAGGCAGCAGCGAGCCGACGCCGTAATAGAGAAGCCACAGCTGGATCAGCAGCGGCGTGCCGCGGAAGAAGGTGCAATAGCCGCGGGCCAGCAGCCGCGTCAGCCTGCCACCGCTGACCTGCGCGAAGGCGAGTCCGACGGCGATCACGAAGCCGAACGCCACGGAGATGACGAGCAGTGACACGGTCTGCCAGGCGCCGGTCAGAAGAAGCGGCCAGTAGGAGGAAATCCAGGTGAAACTCATGGAGCGCTTTCTTCAGGCAAGGCGCGGCTGCCCTCGCCGCACCCGCCCTTCGATTAGCTTGAAGGCGACGTTGGAGACGAGCGTGATGGCGAGGTAGAGAAAGGCGGAAGCGAGGAAAAACACGAAATAGTGTTTGGTGCTTGCCCCGGCGAGGCGGGTGGCGAGCGCCAGTTCCTGGTAGCCGACGACCGCGACCAGCGCGCTGTCCTTGGTGATCGACATCCACAGATTGGCAAGCCCCGGCAGCGCGTTCGGCAAGAGCGCTGGCAACAGGACGCGGCGAAACCGCAGCGCAGGCCTCATGCCGAAGGCCTTGGCCGCCTCGATCTGACCCGTGGGAATGGCGAGAATCGCACCGCGCAGCACCTCCGTCATATAGGCGCCCTGAACGAAGCCGAGCACGGCGACGGCCGCGACAAAGCCGTTCACATCGATCGGCGGCAGTTCCAATGCCGCCAGCAGCCGGTTGAGGCCGTCGGTGCCGGCATAATAAAGCCCGACTATCAGGATCAGCTCGGGAACCGCGCGAATGACCGTGGTGTAGAGATCGAGCAACAGGCGAAGTACGCGGTTGCCGGAAAGTTTTCCGAGCGCGCCGCCCGTGCCGAGCAAAACGCCGACCGCGAAGGCGCAGGCCGAGATGGCGACCGTGGAGACCGCACCTGCCAAAAGAACACCGCCCCATCCCGGAGGGTAGGGAGACAGCAGGTCCAGAATGCCTTGTTGCGTGGTCGCCATCTTCCGGGCCGCTTACTTCGCGCCGTAGATATCGAAGTCGAAGTACTTCTTGGTGATGGCGTCGTACTGGCCGTTGGCCCGAATCGCGGCGATCGCAGTATTCAGCTTGGCTTTCAGCTCTGTATCTTCCTTGCGCAAGCCGCCCGAAACGCCGGCTCCAAGAATTTCCTTGTCGTCGGCGACGTCTCCCATCTTGGCGCAGCAATCCTTGCCGCCGTCGCTTTTGAGGAACGCATCGAGCGCCAGGGAATCACCGAAGACGTAGTCGATACGGCCGGAGGCCAGATCCTGGAAAGCCTCGTCGAGGGTCTGGTAGGTCTTCTCCTCGGCCGAGTCTGCAAAATACTTCTTGTAATATTCAGACTGGATCGTCGACACTTGGATGCCGATGGTCTTGCCCTTGACGTCTTCGGCGGTGGCGCCCGGCTTCTGGTCCTTGGGGCCGATCAAGGTGCTCGGCGTGTTGTAATACTTGTCGGTGAAGTCGATCACCTTCGAGCGTTCTGCGGTGTTCGACATCGACGACCAGATCACGTCGAACTTCTTGCTCTGGAGTGCCGGAATGAGACCATCCCAGGAAATGTCGACGATCGAGCATTTCTCCTTCATCTCTTCGCAGACGGCGTTCATCAGATCGATTTCCCATCCGTGCCACGCACCTGAGGCGTCCTTGGCGAAGAAGGGCGGATAGGATTCGTTCATGACGCCGAAGCGGACTTCGGCCTGCGCGGTGGCGGCGGAAAGCGCAAGGGCCGCGCCGGCGAAAAGCATGGGAAGCAGTTTCATTCGCAGGATTCTCCTGGTTCGTGTGCTGTCGATGATGGATGCGCATCAGTGGGCGCTGAGACGGGCAAATTCCCGGCAGCGGGCGCTGACGGGCGAGCCGAAGACTTGCTCGGGCGGGCCTTCCTCCTCGATCAGCCCCTGATGCAGGAAGAGAACGCGGCTGGAGACATCTCGGGCGAAGCGCATTTCATGCGTGACGATCAGCATGGTGCGGCCTTCTTCCGCGAGATCGCGGATGACTTTGAGGACCTCGCCGACCAGCTCCGGATCGAGCGCCGATGTCGGCTCGTCGAACAGCATGACGGCAGGATCGATGCAGAGCGCCCGCGCGATCGCCGCGCGCTGCTGCTGGCCACCGGAGAGGAAGGCGGGATAGGCATCGCGCTTATCGAAGAGCCCAACCTTGTGGAGCAGGACTTCGGCCTTTTCGATCGCCTCCCGGCGAGGAACGCCCAGGACATGCATCGGCGCCTCGATGACGTTTTCCAGCACGGTTCTATGAGCCCACAGATTGAAGCTCTGAAAGACCATCCCAAGCCCCGTCCGTAGCCGCTCGATCTGCCGCCAGCTCTGCGGATGCAGCCGCCCACCGCGGCCGGGTTTCAGCGCGACTTCCTCGCCATTGACGGCAATACGTCCGCGGTCGGGCGTTTCCAAGAAATTGATGCATCTGAGGAAGGTGCTCTTGCCAGAACCCGACGAGCCGATAATGGAGATGACATCGGACTTGTGAGCCTCGGTCGAGATACCCTTGAGAACCTGTTGCGAGCCGAAGCTTTTATGGAGATCTTCGACGCGAAGAGCAGGAAAGGGTTGATCCGACATGCGTGGTTCCGGCTGAACTGAAGTTGCGAAGAATAATGATAAATTGCGCGGTTTTTTCGCGCAATTTCCATCTCTTTTGCATATTCTATGCAAAATAATCTTTTTCGCGCGGCGAACACGGCAGAATGCAGCTGCGCGGAGAGTTCGAAGTGGACAGGACAATGGAACAACTGGATCGTTTTGACCGCGACATTCTCGATATCGTTCAGCGCGACTGCCAGCTGAAGGCCGAAGCGATTGCCGAGCGGATCGGCCTGTCGGTCTCGGCCGTGCAGCGGCGGTTGAAGCGGCTGCGCGAGGAGGGGATCATCAAGGCCGAGGTCGCCGTGGTCGACCGGAAGGCGACGGGAACATCGATGGTGTTCATCGTCGGCATGGAGATCGAGCGGGACAATTACGACGCGCTGGCGAAGTTTCGTGTTTGGGCGGAGAAGCAGGATCATATCCAGCAGGTTTATTACGTCACCGGCGCCGTCGATCTGATCGCGATCGTCACCGCCCGCGACGTCGAGCATTATGACGACATCGCCGCCCTGATCATGGCGGAAAACCCGCAGATCCGGCGCATGCATACCAATGTAGTGCTGCGGGACATTAAGCTTGGATTGTTCGTGCCCCTGGCCGCGAATCCTTGAGGATAAATGGTCTGGCGGATGCCTGGGCCACGCCGGACTTTCGTTATGGAAGGTGTCGAGGCGCCGGTTCTATTCCGTTCAAGGCGAAGGATAGAAGGCATCCAGACTGGGCGAAATGTTGCCGGCTTCCAGTCGTCTCAGTCGGATGGAGAGTTCGCGTCACTGCCTTTGATCTGAACGCCCGGGACGCGGCAAGAACGGATTTTCGGCGCCTCAATTGGGGCCGAGCGCGGACTGGTAGGTCCCCGCAAGGCGACCCGCAGAAGTGTCAGTGGGCGACAATGTCTCGGCAAATTGCGGGCATGCAATCTTTCCTTGCCAGAGGGTGAAGGGATCGGCGATCGGTCGGCGTCCTGATCGGTGGTTTCGCCCACACGGGCGGGGGCATTTTTATCGGCGATGTCAGGCGGCGCTGAGTCTCTTCTCGCAGCGCAGCAGCATGCCGTAGAGGTCGCGGGGGCTCGTCGGGTACCAATGGAAGGAGTTTAGCAGGCCAGGCGCGCCAATCGGTACTAACGGGTGCTACAGCGCAAATTCAACGGGGCGGGTTCGGCTGACGCCGTCTGAGGATACCGCCTCAGCGGCGATCACCCCGTCGGCACGGATAAGATCAGCGTTTTTTCCCGCCAGGCGGAGGGCCAACGGAGTTGCGCACGACCAGGTCGGGTCTCAGCAGGATCTCGGTTTCGGGGGCAGCACGGTCTGAAAGCATAGCGAGGAGCAACGCCATCGCGTGCTTGCCGATTGCGGTGCGTGGCTGGCGGACCGTGGTCAGAGAAGGGGTCATGAAGCTTGCTTGCGGGATGTCATCGAAACCGGTCACTGAAAAGTCGTCCGGTATTTCGTAGCCACGAGCCTTGAGGCCAAGCGCGACACCAAGCGCGGTCTGATCATTGACACACATGAAGGCTGTCGGAAGATCGTCGCGCATGAAGAGTTGCTCCAGCGCCAGTCGGCCGCTTTCAACCGTCCCATCGCCCTCTAGGACCAGATTCGAGGGGATGCCGGCTGCGGCAAGTCCCGCCTCGTATCCCAAGCGGCGTCGACGATAGGCAAGACGCGTGTTGGAGTCTCCGATGAATGCGATCCGGCGGTGGCCTTCGGAAATGAGCAGATCGACGGCTTTGCGTGCGCCTTCGACGTCATCAACCCCGACATAGGGAATGCCCCCATTGAAGACGGGTTCGAACACGCCGACACTCGGAGGCAGGCGGGCTGTCACGGCCTGATGGCCGAAGGGAAGGATGCCGGTGAACAGGATCAGCCCGGCGGCCTGGTAGGAATTGAAGAACTTGAGGTACTCCAGTCCGCGTTGCGCATCGTTCTGGGTATGGCCGATCAGCACGCCGTAGCCGTGAGCGCGCGCTTCGTTTTCAAGGCCGACCAGAATACTCGAAAAATTCGGGTCGCCGATGTCGGGTGCGACCACGAGAATCATGTTCGACCGCCCCAGCCTCAGGCTGCGCGCCATCGCATTGGTGGTGTAGCCGGTGATCGCGATCGCCTGATTGACCTTGAGCCGCGTTGATTTGGCAACCTTCTCCGGCATGTGAATGGCCCGCGAAACGGTCGCGATCGACACTTCGGCGATCCGGGCGACGTCTTCGATAGTTGCAGGCGTGGAATTGGACACTCGGTTGGCCTCGGGCTTTGTTGCGAGGACACTACACAGACTTGCTCGACGATCAAACGCCGCGAGGCAAAAAAATTCTCGATCGATGATCATGTAAACCTTTACAGTCGCCAGTGTAAAGGTTTACATCACCGAGAAAGCGGTGGAGGCCGCAGGGAGGGGAATATGAAAACGGAGGTCGTCGACGGCGCTCCCGTCGTGCTGTCTGCACGCCGCATCAGCAAGTCGTTCAGCGGCGTGCAGGTGCTGTTCAGCGTCGATTTCGAGCTGCGCCAAGGCGAGATTCACGCGTTGATGGGCGAGAACGGCGCCGGCAAATCCACGCTTGTCAAGATTCTCTCCGGTTTTGAACAGCCGACCTCGGGCGAGATCCTGTTCGACGGCAAGTCGGTGAAGCTGCCGCCCAATGGAGCCGCGGAAGCGCTCGGCATCGTCATGATCCATCAGGAATTCAACCTGGCCGAACATCTCACGGTCACTGAGAGCCTTTTTCTCGGTCGCGAGGTAACTCGTTTCGGCGTCCTCGACCGCAAGTTCATGCGTGCGGAAACGCGCCGTGTTCTCGACCTTCTCGGCTCGCATGTCGACGAGCGCGCGATGATCGGCTCTTTGTCGATCGCCGAAAAACAGATGGTCGAAATCGCCAAGGCCATCAGCCGTGACGCGCGGGTCGTCTTCATGGACGAGCCGACGGCCGTGCTCTCGCGCGAGGAAACGAACTTCCTGTTCCGGCTCGTGCGCAAGCTGCGCGACAAGGGCACGAGCTTCGTCTTCGTTTCGCACAAGCTCGATGAGGTCATGGAATTGACCGACCGCGTGACCGTGCTGCGCGACGGCCAATGGATCAAGACGGCGCCCACGTCCATCCTCGACGGCGAGGCGATCGCCCAGCTGATGGTCGGCCGCGAACTTTCGAGCCTTTATCCTGCCAAGACCGAACCCGACGTCGACGAGGAGGTCGTGTTGCGGGTGAATTCCGTATCGACCGGCTATGTCCGGGATGCGAGCTTCGAGGTCCGTCGCGGCGAGATTCTCGGCTTTTCGGGGCTGATCGGCTCAGGCCGAACGGAATTGATGGAAGCGATCGTCGGGCTGCGTTCGCACCTGACAGGCGAGGTGCTGGTTCGTGGCCAGCCGGTGCCGTCAGGTGATGTCCATGCGGTCAACAAGGCCGGCCTCGCCTACATGACCAAGGACCGGAAGGCCAAAGGGCTGTTGCTCAATGCCGGCATGATGGCGAATCTGACGCTGCAGTCGCTCGGCCGGCATAGCCGTCTAGGCTATCTCGATCCCGCGAGCGAGGATGCGGCTCTGGTCAGGGCACGCCGCCGCTTCGACATCCGCGTCAGGGACGACAGGATAGTCGCCGGGCGCATGTCCGGTGGCAACCAGCAGAAGCTGCTTCTCGCCAAGGTGATGGAAACCGATCCTGGCATCATCATCATCGATGAGCCGACGCGCGGCATCGATGTCGGCACCAAACAGCAGATCTATCACTTCATCTCGGCGCTTGCCCGGGATGGCCGGGCGATCATCGTCGTCTCGTCCGAAATGCCCGAAATCATCGGACTTTGCAGCCGCGTGGTGGTCATGCGCGAGGGGCATATCGCCGGCATTCTCGAGGGCGACGAGATCTCCGAGCAGGAGATCATGCGCTACGCGGCCGGGCTGAAGAAGAAGACGGCCGCTTGAGCCCACACCGGGCAGCCCGTTGGGGCGCCGACATCATGGATAAGCCCGACAGATGGGACGGAGGTTCGATTGGATATGAGCGTGAACCAGGAAAGCGGCCAGGAGGCGATCCGCCGTCGCAGCTGGCGTGACATCGATCTGAGGGCCGTGGCGCCGTTCGTTGCGCTGGCGCTGCTGTTACTTGTCGGAGCGTTGGTCAATCCGAACTTCATCAGCATCAACAACCTCGCCAATGTCGCAACGCGCAGCGCCTTCATTGCGATCATCGCCGTCGGTGCAACCTTCGTGATTTCGTCCGGGGATCTCGATCTCTCCGTTGGCGCCATGGTCGCCTTCATCGCCAGCCTGATGATCCTGTTCATGAATTCCGGCGTCATCGCCGATCCGGTACTGATGCTGCTGGCTGCGATCCTCTTTACCATCGTCGCCGGCGCGCTCTGCGGCCTCACCAACGGTCTGATCACGACCGTCGGAAAGATCGAGCCGTTCATCGCGACGCTCGGCACCATGGGCATCTATCGCGGGTTGACCACGTGGCTTTCGCAGGGCGGAGCGATCACGCTCAAGGAGCCGCAACTTCAGGAGATGTACCGTCCCGCGTATTTCGGCACGATCGCCGGCGTGCCGGTTCCGATCGTCGCCATCCTTGCGGTGACTGCCGTGGCTGCCTTCATCCTCTATCGCACGCGCTACGGCCGCCATGTCGTCGCCGTCGGATCCAACCGCGACGTCGCGCGCTATTCTGGCATTTCCGTCAATCGCGTACGCACCATCGCCTTCGTCATCCAGGGCCTGTGTGTCGCCGCCGCCGTTCTCCTCTATGTGCCGCGCCTCGGTTCGACCTCGGCGACGACGGGCATCCTGTGGGAGCTGCAGGCGATTACCGCCGTCGTCGTCGGCGGCACGGCGCTGAAAGGTGGCGCGGGGCGCGTATGGGGCACGATCTGCGGCGCATTCATCCTCGAACTGGTCGGCAACATCATGCTGCTGTCCAACTTCATCAGCGAATACCTGATCGGCGCCATCCAGGGTGCGATCATCATCATTGCGATGCTCGTCCAGCGCTCGCTGGTGCGGAAATCGTGAGACGGCCGGGTCCACAGGTCTCCCGGCCTTCAACAGGCTGACCTGATATTTGGGAGGAACTTAATGCGTAAGAAGCTATTCGGCCTGACGCTCGCAGCCATGACCGCGCTTGCCGGCGTGTCGCATGCACAGGAGGAAAAGAAAGTGACGATCGGCGTGTCGATCCCGGCGGCCGATCACGGTTGGACCGCCGGCGTGGTCTTCCATGCCGAACGGGTCGCCAAGGTCTTGATGGAGCGCAATCCGGGCCTGAACGTTATCGTCAAGACCTCGCCGGATCCGGCAAGCCAGGCCAACGCCGTTCAGGACCTCGAGACGCAGGGCATCGACGCTCTCGTCATCCTGCCGACCGATCCGGATCCGCTGGTCAATGCCATCAAGGAAGTGAAGGGTAAGGGGACCTTCGTCGCCCTGGTTGACCGTGCGCCGAGCGTCAACGACAACTCCGTGCGCGATCTCTATGTTGCCGGCAACAACCCGGCCCTCGGCCAGGTCGCTGGCGAATACATCAAGGCAACGACCCCGGACGCTGAAGTCGTCGTCATCCGCGGCCTGCCGATCCCGATCGACCAGCAGCGCCAGGACGGTTTTGACAAGGGCATCGAGGGTTCGAACGTCAAGGTCCTCGACCGCCAATACGGCAACTGGAATCGCGACGATGCCTTCAAGGTCATGCAGGACTATCTGACCAAGTACCCGAAGATTGATGTCGTCTGGTGCCAGGACGACGACATGGCTGTCGGCGTATTGCAGGCCATCGAGCAGGCAAAGCGCACTGATATCCAATATGTCGTTGCCGGTGCCGGCTCGAAGGAAATGATCAAGAAGGTCATGGACGGAGACAAGATGATCCCGGTCGACGTGCTCTACCCGCCGGCGATGGTCGGTACCGCGCTCGAAATGACGGTCGCCAACTTCTATGGCCAGGTTCCGGTTCGCGGGGTTTACACGATCGACGCCACCCTCGTGACCAAGGACAATGCGAAGGACTTCTACTTCGCGGATTCGCCATTCTGATCCAGAATTGAGGCAGAGACGGCCCGCAGAGTTGGCGTGGGCCGCCTCGGCCTGTCGAATTCAATCTGCGCAAAGCGGCGCATGAGGGCCAAGATCGGCCATCCTGACATTTCCGGTCCCGTCGTCCTGCGCCCATGGAGGGCATCGCAGGCGTCCTTCGATTGTCCGGGACCTTTTTTCAACGGAAGGAGACGAGACATGAAGACCATCAAGGGGCCAGGGCTCTTTCTTGCGCAATTTGCCGGCGATGCGGCGCCATTCAACTCCTGGGACGCGATCACCAAATGGGCGGCGGACTGCGGCTACAAGGGCGTACA
>NZ_MBSO01000015.1 GCF_001695835.1 Ensifer sp. LC11
ATCCGGTGAACCAGGTGGGCAATTCGGTTGGCTGGAGCTTCCAGGTTGCCGACAGCGTGCTGGACTCGCTGCAGGCGGGCCAGGTCCTGACGCAGACCTATGACGTGACCGTCGATGACAGCCATGGCGGCACGGCGACGCAGACGGTGACGATCACGATCACCGGCACCAATGATGCGCCGGTGATCACCTCGGGTGTGCAGAGCGGTGCGGTGACGGAGATCGCTGACAATGGTGCGGGCGAGAACGCCGTCCTCCATGCGCAGAACGGGGCTGTGACGTTTGCCGACGTCGATACGCTCGATGTCCACAACGCCAGCGTCACCGCCGGCGGCAGCGGATACCTCGGTACCTTCTCGCTCGCCGCGGTCAACCAGGCAGGCGACTCCGTCGGCTGGAGCTTCGAGGTCGCCGACAGCGTGCTCGACTCGCTGCAGGCGGGCCAGGTCCTGACGCAGATCTATAACGTGACCGTCGATGACAGCCATGGCGGTACGGCGACGCAGACGGTGACGATCACGATCACCGGCACCAATGATGCGCCGATCATCACCTCTGCGGTGCAGAGCGGCACGGTGACGGAGGTCGCTGACAATGGTGCGGGCGAGAACGCCACTCTCCATGCGCAGAACGGGGCTGTGACGTTTGCCGATGTCGATACGCTCGATGTCCACAACGCCAGCGTCACCGCCGGCGGCAGCGGTTATCTCGGGACCTTCTCGCTCGCCGCGGTCAACCAGGCAGGCGACTCCGTCGGCTGGAGCTTCGAGGTCGCCGACAGCGTGCTCGACTCGCTGCAGGCGGGCCAGATCCTGACGCAGATCTATAACGTGACCGTCGATGACAGCCACGGCGGCACGGCGACACAGACGGTGACGATCGTGATCACCGGTACGAACGACGCGCCGGTGATCACCTCGGGTACGCAGAGCGCTTCGGTGACGGAGATCGCCGATGGTGTTGCGGGCGAGAATGCCAACACGCATTTGCGGGGCGGGACGGTGACCTTTGACGACGTCGACACGCTGGACACGCACAGTGTCAGCTTCACGGCGCAGGGCGGCAGCTATCTCGGCACCTTCGCGCTCGGTTCGGTCAACCAGGCGGGCGACTCGGTCGGCTGGAGCTTCCAGGTTGCCGATGGCGTGCTGGACTCGCTGCATGCGGGCGAAACGCTGACGCAGAAGTATGACGTGACCGTTAACGACGGCCACGGTGGTGCCGCGACACAGACGGTGACGATCACCATCACCGGTACCAATGATGGCGTCAGTATTAACGGGTTGTCGTCCAGCGCCGAAGAGACGGTGTACGAGAAGAACCTTTCAGACGGTTCATCGCCAAATGTGGCTGCGCTGACGCAGACCGGCACCTTCTCCGTGACGACACCGGACGGGCTCGCTGGGCTCAAGATAAATGGCACTGCGGTCGTGACGGGGGGCGCCTACGCCGTAGGTACCACGGTGGACACAGCACTCGGGCTTCTGACGATCACCGGCTACACGCCGACGACGGTCAATGGCACGGTGACGGGGGCGACCTTCACCTACAGCTATCTGCTGCAGGACAACAGCTTGGGGCACACTTCGGCTGGTGCTGACAGCGGGGTGTTCGACAACTTCGTCGTCGCGGTGACGGACGAAGATGGCTCGACGAACGGTGCCACGCTCAACATCCAGATCGTAGACGATGTGCCGACCATCCAATCCATCAGCAACGCCTACATGGCCAACGGCACCGGCGCCCTCGAAGGTGTCATCAACGCGACGTCGGGGGCCGATGGAATCGCGCTCTATCGGATCGACAGCGTCAGCGGTCTGCCGACCGGCTGGAGTGCGACTGGTCTGGGGAGCGGGCAGGTGCTGCTCAAGGACAATCTGGGTGCTGACATCTATCGTCTGACGACGAACGTCGATGGCACTTATCAGCTAGAGCAATTGAAGGAGCGTCCCGGGACGTCGGTGCCAATCGAGGCTGCCAATCATTTCAAAAACAGTCCCAGCAATAGCTACGACTTTGGGTTCGCCAAGTTTGAAGTACTAAACAACAATCAGGGTCAGGCTGTATTCAATGCCAATAATTCCCAAACCGGTGGGAACGAATTCGGGATTGGCAACACCGCGTTTACTAGTGGCGAGAAGTTCAAGATCGAATTCGAAGATGACGTTTCTTCGGTGACGCTGCAACTTGGAACGGTGCAGACTGCGGGATCCATTCAGTTCACTGTCCGGGATGGAAACGGTACGCCCGTTACCTTTAGCAGGGACGTAGCGGTAGGTCAGACGAGTGTAACGATCCCTCCGAGCAACCTCGACATTAAGTTCGACTATGTCGAAGTTCTCGGCACAAATGGCATCAACGCGTCATTCAAGACCATAAGCTATACCGAGACCGTTGCCGCATCGGACTTGGCACTGATCTTCAGGATTATCGGACGCGACCAGGATGGAGACTTCTCCAACACGTCGACACTCACGTTTTTCTCCGACGGGTCCGACACGACGGCAAATATCATCACGGGCCTTGCGCAAGACGACGTCATCTATGGCGGTGCTGGCGATGACGTCCTCAGCGGCAATGACGGCAATGACGTCATCTATGCGAGCGCTGGAAACGACACGATCAATGGGGGCTCGGGTGTCGATCTGCTCGATCTCTCCGATGCCACGGGGCCCGTCACGTTCACACTGACGCAAAGCAGCACGAATATTTCCGTAAACCTTTCGAGTGTCGGTTTGGGCAACGAAACCTACAAGAACATGGAGGGCGTGAAGGGCTCGGACTTCAACGATACCCTATTAGGCAGTGGGAATGGCGACGTTCTGATAGGCGGCGCGGGCGACGATACGCTTGGCGGATTTGGGAGCAGCGACACGCTCTACGGCGGCGCAGGGAACGATACGCTCTACGGCGGTTCGGGCAACGACATTCTCGTCGGCGGTACGGGCGACGATTTTCTCTATGGCGGCTCCGGCTCGGACACGATGACCGGCGGTTCGGGCAAGGATACCTTCGTGGTTGACCTCGACTCGCTTCAGCTTGGTATCGACGATGTCATCACCGACTACAGTTACGCGGAGAATGACAACGTCGACCTGTCCGCACTGCTCGGCAACCTGCCCACGGGGACGAACCTGGACGGCAACTTTGTCCAAGTGGTGCAGGACGGCCAGAATGCCAATCTGCAGGTGGATACCGACGGTGCCGCCGGCAGCGGTTCGGGCTGGCACACGGTCGCGGTGCTGGAAGATTTCCAGGTATCGACCGAGGTGGTGAAGATCCTGTTCACCGAAAATGGTGCGCCTAAGACACAGGACGTCTCATAACGCTACGTCGGTCTCGACAGCTCAGCGGTTCTCGGCAATCATCCGGGAACCGCATTTTCCAGGGGGAGCCTTTTCATGATCAGAAGCATGCTAGCGGGAGCGATGCTCGCACTGATGCCCGTTTCAAGTTTCGCGGCCGATCTTATCGTCGATTATGCGCCGGTGGCCCGGCAGTGCACCGAGCTCAGCCAGTCCACGCTGACGGTCGACCAGGATGTCGCCACATTGACGAAGGAAGTTGTGACGCGCATGGACGAGGCGATCGCTGTCGCCGACGATCCGCGCTGGATCTCTTCAACGCGACCGGCCTTCGTCTGGGCGTCTGAGACCAAGGTTGCCTGCGGCAAGGCCTACGGTTATCTGCAATCCAGCTGGCGTGATGAGGACTACATCGCCAAGTGTGATTGCTTCTACGTCAAAATGCGGCACTTCATGAATTGAGACAGCCGGTATGACCGTCATGCCCCACGTTGTGGTTTTATCGGCACGGCGTGTGCCGTCGTGCCGGCGATGGCTGGCCCTCGGCGTGCTCGCGCTTGGCGTTCTCTCCGGTTGCCAAGGCGCTCCCACGGCTCCTGATGTGCTCGACGTGGAATCGCCGCAGGCAAGACACGCCCGGCGCGCGGCCGAGCACGCGGTAAAACCGCAGGAGACCGTCGGAAGCGGTGCTGCGCGGATAGGACTGATCACCGCGCTCATGGCGCCATCAGGCGAAACGGCACGCGAACGCGATATCCGGGACGGGGCGTCGCTTGCCGTGGACGAGGTGGGCGGTGGCCAGCTTTCGCTGCTGGTTGAAAATACCGATGGCTCGACACAGCAGGTCCAGGATGCGGCCAAGCGGCTCGCCAGCCAGAACGTCGCGCTGGTCGCGCTATCGGTTCCGGATGTGCCAGTCAGCACTCTCCGCCAAGGGCTTGGTTCTGCCCGCGCCCCGCTTCTGGTGCTGCGCGGCAACGGGGCGGAGCGGTCGGCGGGCACGTTCGCTTTCGTTTCCGACCGGATCGACAGCGCGGTCGAAGGCGCTTCCTACGCACTGGCCTCCGGTCGCAAGCGACTGGTCGCGCTCCTTCCCAGCGATGTCTCCGCTGCTGAGCGGCAAAGGCTGGATCGCGGTCTTGCTGGCTATGGCATCAAACCGGCGCTTGTCGCCGTGACGGGCACGACCGCGTTTTCCAGCGATGCGGCCGCCAAGGCAAAGCTCAAGGACATCGATGCGGTGCTCTTGCTTGGATCCGAAGGCGGCGAAGTCGGCGCGCTGTCGCAGCTTAAGGCCAACGGTTACCTGAAGCCGAACGCGATGGTCATCGGAAGTTCCGGTTGGACGAATGCCGCCTACAAGCGTCCTGAATTCGCTGGAAGCCAGCTCTGTCTCTTCGGTCCGGAGAATGGCTCGCGGATGACGTCGCGCTTCCTCGATCGGTACGAGCGCGCGGCAAGTGCGGACGCGGCTTACGGCTTCGACGTGATTGCGCTTGCAGCCGGCATCGTGCGTACCCACGGTGAAAATGCGATTAGTCACGAGAGCCTTCTGTCTCCAAATGGCTTCGTTGGCGCGACGGCGGCATTTCGGTTCGCCACGGATGGCTCGGTGCGGCGAACCTGCGCGATCTATCAGGTCACGAATGGAAGCGTGAAGCTTCTGGATCCGGCACCCCGCTCGTTCTAACTGGCTTCGCCCTTGTTGAACCCGACCGCGCGGCTCCCGGTCGCCTTTCCAGGTGTGAAACGCACGCGAGCCGCCGCGCAGCACTTGGGAGGCGACCGCAACCAGCAATCAGAGCCTAAGACCGAGTGCCGCAAGTTTGCTGGCCGTCAACGGCTTGTGGACGCACGCCAGTCGTTCTGCGTAACCTTCTGCCAAGGGGCTCTTGGCAGGAAAGCGTCCCGACACGATGAGAGCGCGAGCCTGCGCCGACGAGTCCAGCCAGGTTTTGGCAAGGCCCCAGCCGCCAGGAGGTCCCTCCAGATGCAAATCGGTCACCAGCAAATCCTGTGGTGAGAATGTCTGCAGAATGTCTGCTGCGGCGGATATCGAGCTGGCGGTTACAACCTCAAAACCGGCAGCCCGAAGTATTCTTTCACCATTCGCGAGCGAGAGTGGGTCGTCGTCCACCAGAAGGCAGCGCCCTGACGAGGTTATCCTTGAAAACGTCTCTTCGGTGACGACAGCGACCGGTATCGCCAAAGTTACGGGCGTACCGCGCCCGGGCTCGGATTGAATGGACAGGTCTCCGCCCGACTGTCGAATGAAGCCATAGACCATGGAAAGGCCAAGACCGGTCCCTTGACCGTCGCGCCGCGCTGTAAAAAAGGGTTCGAGGCATTGCCGCAATATGTCATTCGACATCCCGGACCCGGTATCCTTGATATCGATTTTCGCCGTTGCGCTGTTGAGGGCGCGAATGATGATTTCGATCTGGCCGCTCTCGTGCATGGCCTGTCGTGCGTTGAGGCAAAGATTGAGGATTGCACTTTCGAGCTGACCCGGATCGACCTTGACGAGAAGCGGCTGGTCATGAAGTGAGATCGAGAGATCAACTTCCCCGTTCAATGCAATCTCGACGAGGTCGCCCATGCCGGAAACAAGGACGTTGAGGTCGACGATTTCGGGTTCCAGGTGCTGTTTTCGCGCAAAAGCCAAGAGCCGCTGGACGAGCGTTGCGCCGAGCTCTGCCGTCACGCTCATCTTCTGACGCAAAGTTGCCGCGGCGATCGGCCCGGCCGTCTCCAGCAAATGCAGATTGCCAGAGAGCGTCGAAAGGATGTTGCCGAAATCATGGGCGACTTCGCCGGCAATCTTTCCGAGACTCTCGATCCTTCTGATCTCGTTCAAGCGCTCCTCGACGCGCCGCCGTTCGGTGACATCCGAAAACAGCCAGACCTTGATGCCATCGGGCAGGGAGCTGACCCGACACTCGACGACGCTGCCGTCGACGCCTCCCAGCTCCCGTATTTCTGGCAGGACGTTCTGCCAGGAGTCGAAGCTGGCGAACGGAGAGGTCGCAAGCAGGCCGGAAAGTGTCCGCCCGCTCGCCGCAGTCGCAGCCTCGATCCGCAAAACTTTCATGAGATTGGGGCTTGTTGCTGCAAGAGTGCCTTTTGGAGTGGTGATCGCGACACCGTCGCTCATCCCCGCGACGACCGTTTCGAATAGCGCATTTTTGCGGCGCAGCTGCCGGTTCAGACGATCCAGCCTCAGGACTGTCGCGCGAAACATCCGGAATGCGCGGAAGAGCCGGCCGATCTCATCGTCGGGTTGTTCGGTTCGCGCCAATCGACTAGTCCGGTCGCCAAGCGCAAGCCGCACCATCGCTTCGGAAATCGCTCTGAGATTGGCGGCGACATAGCGCACCACGAAGAGGGCGGCGAGGATCGCGATCACGGCGCTGACTGTCCCGACGGTGAGGATGACGATTTTCGCATAGTCGATCGACGTGCGCGTATCGAGCCGCACTGCACCCAGCTTGCCGTCGGCTTCCGCGATGACAGCAGCGCTCAGCTTGTTGATGTTTTCCGTTTGCTCGCGAACGCGCGAAAGTGCGTTTCTTGCTTTTGCAAGGAGCGCGAACTCCATCCGGCGCAATTCAAAAATTCGAGCCGGTCCGTCCCCGGCACCCGACAGCCTCGACAACTGGCCCGGTATGGTCTTCGATACCTGCTGACGCAATGTATGGTACTGCCTGTCAAGTTCGCCGAGATGGAACAAATTGTCTGTGCGGCGCGCCGCCGCCAGCACGTCGATCAATTGCCGAACAATGTACTGTTGCTGCGGGTCGCCCGGAGACGTGCCGGAGGTCCCGTCTGGAAGACTGGCTGCCTCAAGCAGGCGCAATTCCTGATCGAGGCCGAGCTTCCCATCCCGGATCGCCGCTTGCCGTTCCGTGGCAACAACCAGGTCCCAAATGGCGGCTCTAAGCTCGCCGAGCGGCATATCGAATTGGGTTGCAAGCCTTGGGTGCGAGCTCGCGAGAGCATCGGCCTGCCTCTCGATCCGCATCGCCGTCTGAAGCACTGTCGCCGCCTGCTTCTCGATCAGGTATGACGATTGCAGGGTCATCAGGAACGGAGCGGTGCTCGACAGTTGCGAGACGAGTCGGGATATTTCGAGGGCATCGCCGACATTCTCGACCGTGGCGGAATGCAGCGCGTTCAAGCGCTTCTCGGAACGATCGAGGGCTAGCCATGCCACGATGCCGATGAACATGGTGGCGATGGAAAGCAGGGTCAATGCACCCAACAGCTTTTGCTTCACAGTCGGATGGCGAAGCCGCAACGTCATGCGTGGGACGCCGAGGAGGTGACGAAGATGTACCCCTGCGTCCGTCGAGTCTGAAGGTGTATCGGTTTCGAAGGCACGCGCTCTATTTTGCGTCTCAGTCTCAAGATCAGGACGTCGATCGTGCGATCACCGTAGTGTGAAAGGTCGCTGCCGAGATCGCTAAGCAGTTCCGTTCGCGGAATGATGCGATTTGGGTGATCCAGAAAATACTCAAGGAGGCGGTACTCAGAATTCGTGAGGGGGATCTCGTTTCCGGCCGCGTCGAGTAGCTGGCGCCTTGACTTGTCTATGCGTAGGCCAGAGGAGCCGATAACGACCGCCGTTTCCGCGGGTACCGGCATGACCGAGGCGCGGCCGTAGCGCCGCAGCACCGCGCGGATGCGCGCGAGCAATTCGCGCGGGTTGAAGGGTTTTGTTATGAAGTCGTCGGCAACTGTTTCCAGGCCGATGATCCGATCGATCTCGTCGCCCCGGCCCGTCAGCATAACGATCGGAAGGTCCATTTGTGCGCGGATATGCAATGCGAGCGTATGGCCGGACTCGCCATTGAGCTTCAGGTCAATCAGTGCGAGATCCACCTCCGGGCGTTCGCCAAGAGCGACAAATTCGGCGATGCTCGCGAGTGCGATCGACGAAAAACCGTTCTCGAGGAGCAGGCTTGCCACCATTTCGCGGTGATCGCGATCATCGTCCACGACAGCGACGACGCTCCGTCTATCAGGTATTGCCCGCACCTCGAACGTTCCTCCCATGCCGCGCATCTCGGCACGCGCGACCATATATCGAAGCAGCCAGGCATGCACGACGCGTTTGGTTGACAAAGTTCGCCCCACTGTAATTTTTGAAACAAATCCAACCAATCCGTCGGTATGGAGCGGGATTGTTAACGCAAAGATCGTGGCTGGTGCGGCCACCTCGCTGGCATAGTGGCGCCAAGTGTTCGGCAAGGGGATTGTCGGACGGCCTAGGACAGGGAGGAGTAGGGCCTATGAAATTGAAGTCGCTAATCTTGAGTTCCGCGCTGATGACCGTTGCAGCAGCGAGTGCTGCTGCCGGAGAGCTCAGCGTTGTCTGCAGTTCCGAGCAGGATCATTGCGACCTGGTTGCGAATGAATTCCGTGCCGCGAGCGGCGCGGATATCTCGATGATCCGCAAAAGCACGGGCGAGACGCTGGCGCAGATCCGAGCTGAGACGGGCAACCCAAAGATCGATGTGTGGTTTGCCGGGACAGGGGACCCGCATATGATTGCGGCTGAAGAAAATCTGACTGAGGCTTCGGGTGCGGACACGACCAATCTTCTCGGCTGGGCGAAAAACATGGCGGAAATCACCGGCGGAAAGGCGATCGGAGTTTATGCCGGTGCGCTGGCCATCGCCTACAATACCGAACTCCTCAAGGAGAAGGGCTTGAAGGCACCGGCCTGCTGGAAAGACCTCGCGGATCCGGCCTATCGCGGCGAAATCCAGGTTTCCAATCCCAACAGTTCCGGCACGGCCTACACCGAGATTGCAACCTTGGTGCAACTCTTCGATGAAGACGAAGCCTTTCGCCTGCTTGCCGAGATCGGCAAGAACGTCAACCAGTACACCAAGTCCGGATCGGCGCCGGTAAAGGCGGCCGCGCGCGGGGAATCCGTGATCGCCATCGGCTTCATGGCGAACATGGTGCAGCAGAAGATGTCGGGCTTTCCGCTTGAGATCGTTGCTCCGTGCGAGGGTACGGGCTACGAGGTTGGGGCGGTCTCGATGATCAAGGGCACCAAGAACGCTGCCGCGGCGAAGCAGTTCGTCGACTTCGTGCTCTCGCCCGACGGCCAGAAACTGGGGGCGCAGGCGCAATCGTTCCAGACTCCGTCGAACCTGAACACGCCAGTTCCCCCGGAAGTCGGGAACCTCTCCTCGGTCAAGCTGATCGACTACGACTTTGCCACCTTTGGCTCGTCGAAGACGCGCGAGAAGCTGCTGGCTCGCTGGAACGCCGAGGTCAAATCGGCAGGCGGAGCGATCGAACAATAGCGCCCAGGCGGCGATCGCGGGCTGCGTGTCCGCCATCGCCGCCCCGGCACATGTTCCGCATCATCCTTTGTGCGGCATCAATGCCGTCTCGCGGCTGCGGGCCGGCTTCAATCAGGAACCATCAGCAATGAAAAAGACCACCGCGCTTTGGCTGGCGCTGGGGATGGCGGGCTATGTCCTGTTGCCTTGGTACAGGACCGAGACCGGCATTTTCGATCCCACCACCCTGGCCGCTTATTTCAGCGGCGACCTACGCTCTGGTTTGGCGCACATGCTTTTCCACGGACGTTGGTGGCTCGTCGCACCGCTCGTCGGTTTTACCGGCTCGCTCATCGTCCTGTTCTTCATCAAGGCGCAGCGTCATGCCGCCATCGGTCTTGTGAGCTTTGCCGCCCTCGGTTTGGCACTCACCGCGCTCCAAGGTGTCCTGGTGGTCGCCTCGGGTTCGCATCTCCTGTGGCTTGTCGGCACCGATGCCGCTCAAGAGAGCATGGGCATCGGCGCGCTGCTGTCCTTCGTCGGTTTGCTGTTTACGCTGACGACAGGTATCTCCGGCCTTGGCAATGGTCGCGGCGATGCCTTCATCTGCGGGTTGATCGGAGCGATCGTCGCTTCGGTCGGCGTCTTCGTCTTTTATCCGGTTTCGCACGTACTGGTGCGCGCGTTCGAACTTCCTGGTGGTGCGGGCTATGGCCTCGCCGAGTTCCTGCCAAGTCTCTTCTCCGCGGAGATCTGGGGTGTGCGTTGCCTCGTCTTTGCCGGCTCCTGCGGCGCGGGGACGAACTCGCTGCTTCTGGCGCTCATGACCGGTCTCGGGACGACCGTGCTTGGTCTCGCCTTTGCACTGATTTTTACGCGCACGAACTTCAAGGCAAAAGGTCTTCTGCGCGCGCTGACGATCATTCCGATCATCACGCCGCCCTTTGTCATCGGTCTTGCACTGATCCTGCTGTTCGGTCGGTCCGGAACGGTGACGAACTTCTTCGCAGACGTGTTCGCCTTGGAGCGCACGCGGTGGCTCTACGGTTTCTGGGGTGTCTATCTGGCTCAGGTGCTGAGTTTCACGCCGATTGCCTTCCTGGTGCTGATCGGCGTCGTCGAGGGGGTCAGCCCATCGATGGAGGAGGCCTCGCAGACCCTCGACGCCGATCGTTGGCAGACCTTTCGCTATGTTTCGCTGCCGTTGATGCGGCCGGGTCTCGCCAACGCCTTCCTGCTCGGTTTCATCGAGAGCCTTGCCGATTTCGGCAATCCGCTGGTGCTCGGCGGCAACTTCAATGTGCTGTCGACCGAGATCTACTTTGCAATCGTGGGGGCGGTCGCCGATCCCGCGCGCGCCGCCATTCTTTCGATCGCCTTGCTGCTGATGACACTGGGCGCCTTTCTGGCGCAACGGCGCTGGGTCGGCAAGAAGTCCTACACGACCGTTACCGGCAAAGCCGATTCCGGACGCCACGCGGCGCTTAATCCTGGCCTCAAGGCGGCCTGTTATGCACTCGCTTTGCCCTGGGCCGCCTTCACCGCCATCGTTTATTCGATGATTGCGTTCGGCAGCCTGGTGAAGCTCTGGGGCTACGACCACACCTTTACGTTTGCCCACTACGCGCGGGCCTTTGCCGTGGGTTTCAACAACGGTGTGCGGTTTACGGGGTCGGCCTGGGACAGCTTTTTCACCACGCTTGGCATCGCCGCGATTTCCGCACCGCTGACGGCGCTTCTGGGACTGGCGACCGCCTATCTGCTGGTCCGGCAGCGGTTCTTCGGCAAGACGGTCTTCGAGTTTTCGACGATGCTCTCCTTTGCCATTCCGGGTACGGTCATCGGCGTCGCCTATGTCATGGCCTTCAACTTCCCGCCGATCGAGCTTACGGGCACGGCCATGGTCCTCGTGATCGTCTTCGTTTTCCGCAACATGCCGGTCGGCGTGCGCGGTGGCATCGCCGCCATGTCCCAGCTTGACAAGAGCCTTGATGAGGCCTCGACCGTGCTGGGAGCCAACAGCTTCACCACGGCCCGCCGCGTGCTGGCACCTCTGCTCGGACCGGCGATCCTGGCCGCCGTGACCTACAGTTTCGTGCGCTCTATCACGTCGGTATCCGCGGTCATCTTCCTCGTCAGCGCCCGTTACAACATGGCGACCTCCTTTATCGTCGGGCGCGTCGAAAACGGCGATTTCGGCGTCGCCATCGCCTATTCGGCGGTGCTGATCCTGACGATGCTCGCGGCCATCCTCACCCTTCAATTTGCGATCGGTCAACGGCGACTGCGCCGGACGAACCGTCTCGAAACAGCCTGAAACGAAAGGGCACCCCATGACAAACGCAATGCCAAGAGGATCTGTCCGTTTCGACCGGGTGGTCAAACGCTACGGCAGCGTGACAGCGCTGAAGGAGCTGTCATTGGAAATTCAGCCGGGAACGCTTGTAACCCTGCTGGGGCCGTCAGGTTGCGGCAAGACGACGACTTTGCGCCTGATCGCCGGACTGGAGAGCGCAAGCGAGGGGCACCTTTTCATCGGCGGCAAGGACGTTACGCACCTCTCGGCTTCCTATCGCAAGGTTTCGATGGTGTTCCAGTCCTATGCGCTTTTCCCCCACATGACCGTCCTGGAGAATGTCGCATACGGGCTCACCGTGAAACGGATGGGCAAGGCCGAAGCCGAACAACGGGCAGAGGCCGGGCTTGAAATGGTCGGTTTGAAGGGTTTCGGAAAACGGCTCCCTTCGGAATTGTCGGGCGGCCAGCAGCAGCGCGTCGCTGTTGCGCGGGCGATCGTGCTCGAACCGGAGGTGCTGCTCTTGGACGAGCCGCTGTCGAACCTTGACGCGAAGCTGCGCCGTCACGTTCGTGAGGAGATCCGAGAGATTCAACAACGCCTCGGGCTGACGGCTGTCTACGTGACCCACGACCAGGAAGAGGCGATGGCCGTTTCGGATCGCATCATCGTCATGCGAAATGCGGAGATCGCTCAGGAAGGTTCGCCGCACGATCTCTACGAGCGTCCAGCCTCCGCGTTCATCGCAGATTTTATTGGCGACGCGAACCTCGTGGACGTCGAGATCACCGCGAACGCCCCATCCGGGCCGGAAATAACCGTGGGTGGGAAGACGCTGGTGCTTCCTCCGACCAACCTGAAGGCCGGTCCAGCCAAGCTCGTCCTGCGGCCGCACCAGATCAAGCTTTGTCCGTCGCCGAGCGCGGCGACATTCCCGGCAGAGATCACCTACGCGGCCTATCTCGGAAACCAGATCCAATACTCGCTGCAGGGAGAGCTCGGGTCGCTGTTTGCCGTCGCGCTGCCCGTCGCCGATGCCCCGAGGGTTGGATCTTCGGTGTTCGTAAGCTTCGACCCGACCGAAGCCAGGCTCGTTCCAGCCTGAGCGAGCTGGCTCGTGCCACCCTCAAGGAGGTCGGGGTGACGCATGCCAGGCGTTGGCATCAGCCGTTTTCTGCCGCCGCCGAATCGGGGCCGGAGCGGTGTCTGACCGGCACCAGACCATCAATCGCCCACAAGGAGGGCCAACATGGAGGAGAGAATGAGAGTGTTCAAACCAAAGAAATCGCGGTCGCGGAAAGCGATGTGCTCCCTTGCGTTGGTGAGCCTGTGCCTCACCACGCCAGCCAGAGCCGACGAGGCGACCCTGGTCCAGGCCGATGACCCCTATTTCAAGCAGGCGGATGCCACCCTGGCGAACGCAGCAAAAGAACGTGAACCGGGCGAAGAACGTCATTCTCTTCGTCGGCGACGGCATGGGGTTTTCGACGGTCACTGCCGCTCGCATTTTCGAGGGACAGCAGCGCGGCGTTGATGGCGAATCGAACGTCTTGGCTTGGGAGGCCTTCCCCTATCTTGCGGCATCGAAGACCTACTCTTCGGATGCCCAGATCACTGACTCGGCCCCGAGTGCCGTTGCCATGACCACAGGGGTCAAGTCGATCAATGATGCCATGGGGCTTAATCATACCGCCAAGCTCGATTCCTGTGAGGACCAGAAGACCAAACAGGTGACCACGCTCTGGGAGATGGCCGAGACGATCGGCATGTCGACCGGCGCGGTCACGACCGCTCGGGTGACGCACGCAACGCCCGGCGCCACCTACGCCCACATTGCCAATCGCGACTGGGAAACCGATTCCGACATGACCGAAGAGGCGCTGCGCGCCGGCTGCCTCGACATCGCTCGCCAGCTTGTTGAAATGCGCTATGGCGATGGTCTCGACGTGGTTTTGGGAGGAGGGCGCCGCAGTTTCCTGCCGGCTTCGGTGGAAGACCCTGAATATCCGGGAGAGGCGAAGAAGGGGGGCAAGCGCAAGGACGGAAGGGACCTCACCAAGGCCTGGACTGACCGGTACGGCCAGGAGGGCGCTTTCATCTGGAACAAGGCGCAGTTCGACGCGATCGACCCGGCAAAGACAGGACATCTTCTCGGCCTGTTCGAATCGTCGCACATGCAATATGACGTCGACCGCGCGGGCGACAAAGCCGGTGAGCCGTCGCTTGCTGAAATGACCGAGACGTCCATCGATATCCTGTCGCGCAATCCTGAAGGATACGTGCTGCTGGTGGAGGGCGGGCGCATCGACCACGCCAGCCACGAAGCGAATGCCTACCGCACGCTGTCAGACGCGGCCGCAATGAACGAGGCGGTCAAGGCGGCACTACGCAAAGTCGATCTCAACGACACGCTGATCGTCGTCACCGGCGACCATAGCCATACCCTGACGATCGCTGGCTATGCCAAGCGAGGCAACCCCATTCTCGGTATTTCCATCGGCGTCGATGGAGAACCGATCTATGGCAAGGATGGTAAAACCTACACCACCATCGGCTTTGCCAATGGCCCCGGTGGGTACGAGAAGCCGCAGGAGCGGCCGATGCTAACGTCCGAGGAGACGACGAAACCCGACTTTGTTCAGCATTCGCTTGTGCCTCTCGACAGCGAAACGCATGGTGGCGAAGACCTCGGCATCTATGCGGCTGGTCCATGGGCGCATCTCTTCCAAGGCACGGTCGAAGAAAACTACATCTTCCACGTCATGAACTTCGCATCGAGAATTGGCGAGCGGCTGGCGAGCGAATAGCTCGCCCATCGAGCCAATGATGGCGATCTTTCGGTGGGTGCCGCCGGTCAACACCGGACGCCGACGGTGGAAGGGATTCCGTTCGCGCTGGTTTGGGGAAGGCATGGATCGCTCGATCTTCAAGGGCGCCTGTCGCGGCGATTGCCGGAAGTTGGCATCGAGAATTCAAAGCGGGGTCGAAGGGCCCCGCTTTTTTGACTGCGCGATAGCGGATTATTCGTGCACCCGGCTTCTTCCGGAATTGGCGGCGGATAGGCACTCGCCGAACGAAGCGATCGCCAATCACCGGCGCGGCGGCACACTGTCGGCCTCGTCTTTATACCAATTAAGTATTACTTGACCCGTTTTCGTTGGTCGATTTATATTGGAACAGTTAGAAAAAAGTAATAATGACGATTGTAGGCGTAAGTTCGTCAATATGATGAAGGTTTGGGTACTTGTCGCTCGAAACTGATGGCGACTCGGTGTGGGTTGTGCGTTGAAAAAATGTACTTGCTTTAATGTATATCGATGCCGATCTACGGCAGGTTGTCTCAGGCTGTAGACGAAGATATTGAGCGCATCGCTGAAATTCTCCGTCGACGAGCGCATATTTCGGCGTCTCAACGTGAATACACCTTCGTGAGCTGCAAGCGTTCATATGCGCGGATTGCCTGTCCGAGCATGGTCGCGAGCATGTGCTTACAAGGGATGGCGTGTTCTAACCCGGACGCCGGACACCGCAAGTGCCACTGCACGGTCCGTAAAGCGAGCTCGATCCAGGGTCGAATCTTGCGGCAGATCTGGCTGCTTCAGCGTCCCCACGTCATGCGGCGCTGTTAGTTTGAGTGGCAAGCGACGGCATGACGTCGAGACCACTGCCCAAGGCGGGACGACGGTAAATTCGTCGCCTTAGGAGCAGTGGGTCGAGATCAGATGCCGAGCCCAACTTTCGCGCCGTATTGGACCGACTTTGGGGCTCCATATGTGATGAGAAAACTATTGATACTTCGGTGGCCGGCGCTTACGGGGCGTCGGTTCGGCAGCTGGACACACTACATAGCCGGCTCTGTGGCGACGGCCTTGCTCGCCGGAGCGTTCTACTTTCTCGCTATCGTGACCCTGGACAGCATCGGACGGCTGCCCCCGCCAGCGTTCACGAACAGCCTATGCGCCGATGAGAAGCTGGCTTTTTTTCGCGACAACCCTCCGCTGGCGCCAACCGCGCTTATCCTCGGGTCGTCGGCCGCCTGGCGAGGTATTGCGAGCGAGGAAATCGCTCGCCGATATCCAGCCGCCAGGCCACTCAACGGCAGTTTCTGTGGGTTGCAGGTCGACGAGACCGCGTTCGTCGCTGATTATCTGCTGCGGCGATATCCGAGTGTTCAGCACGTCCTGCTGTTGCTCAGTCAGTTCGATATGGGCACCTGCTCCGCCACCGGTACGCGGGTGTTTGACGGCACCCAAGTTGATGACTTCTTGGCGGGTAACGGTCCGGCCTGGACCTATTATTTCACGTATTTCGATCCTGTCTCACTCGTCCGCAACGCAAGCTTTGTGAAGGCGGCGCGCGAAAACACACTTCCATTCTATCCGCTTGTCTTCACTCCCTATGGTGACGGTCCCCAGACCACCGATATGAGCCGCACGCTCGACGTGCATCGCTTCGACGTGATCGATCCGGCCTGCGTTTCGTCGCTGCGCGGGCTGGTGCGGGCGATTACCGCCAGCGGGCGACAGTTGATTGTGGCGTCGCTCCCGCTGCTACCGTCCGAAATCGAGGGCTCCGACCTGACCGGGGCGATCCATGACCACATGGTGCAGGAGATCGAGAGCGCCATCAGTGGGACGAATGCCATTTTCTGGGACGGCGAGCGCTCGGCGCAAGTGGATGCGAGCGACTTCGTAGATCCTGTTCATCTGCGATGGACAGGTGCCAGGCGCTTCACGAGCCAACTCGTCGAAGCCACCGGTTTCGGTGCAGTGAAATGAGCGCGGGGTAACAGAGATGCTATTTAACTCTGCCATATTCCTTCTCGGCCTGTTACCGATTGCACTGACCGGCTTTTTTGCTCTTGGGCGTATGGGTAGGCCCAAACTCGCGCTGATCTGGCTCTCGCTTGTTTCGATCGTCTTCTATGGCTGGTGGAACGTGACCTACGTGCCACTGCTGTTGGCGTCCATCGTTGTCAATTACGCAATCGGCGTTGTGCTTGCTCGACGAAAGGTGAGGAGCCTCCTCATCGCCGGCATCGCTCTGAACCTGCTTCTGCTCGGCTACTACAAATATGCAGGCTTTTTCGTGGTCACGATCGACAGCATGCTCGATCTGGGTCTGCCTGTTCCAGCTATTCTTCTCCCCCTGGCGATCTCGTTCTACACATTTCAGCAAATCGCCTTTCTTTGTGATGCCTATGAGGGTGTCGCGGAGGAGCAGAGCTTTACCAACTATTGCCTGTTCATCACTTTCTTTCCGCAACTGATCGCCGGGCCTATCACTCATCATAAGGAGATGATGCCGCAGTTTGACGACGCGCGGATCTTCAGGCCCCAATCGCGCATGCTGGCACTCGGCGGCACGATCTTTGTCGTTGGCCTTTTCAAGAAGGTGATTATCGCCGACACCATGGCGCTTTGGGCAAACCCGGTCTTCATGGCCGCCAACAACGGTGACGCGTTGCAGATGCTCGAAGCTTGGAGCGGAGCGCTCTCCTACACGCTGCAGATGTACTTCGACTTTTCCGGTTACTCGGACATGGCGATCGGCCTCGGCATGCTGTTCGGCATCCGTTTGCCGTTCAACTTCGATTCGCCGTTCAAGGCGCGCAACATCATCGACTTCTGGTCGCGTTGGCACATGACCCTGACACGGTTCGTCACCGCCTATATCTACAATCCCTTGAGCCTGTGCCTGACGAGACGCTGGGTCGCGAGCGGCAGGCCGGGCCTGCGGCGCGGCAAGACCAGCCTTGCAGCCTTCCTCGTCCTTCTCGCCTCGCCAACCATTCTAGCGATGGTCATCATCGGCTCGTGGCACGGCGCCGGCTGGCAATTCGTGGCTTTCGGTTTGGCGCACGGGCTGTTTCTCACGGTCAATCACGGTTGGCGGATGCTCAAGATGCGCTGGCGGTGGCGCGTCGACAGCGATCGGCCGATCCACGTGATCCCCTCGGTTCTGGTGACGATGGGATGCGTCATGGTCGGGCTCGTGTTCTTCCGGTCTGCCGACCTTGCGACGGCGCTACACCTCTTGCGCTGCATGGCCGGCTTTAACGGCCTCGGCTTGCGCTCTTCGGAACTGCTGGATTGGGATGCGGTGCAGGTGCAAGTCCTGCTCTTGGCGATCGTTTGGTTCCTTCCAAACGTCCAGGAGTGGTTACGCCGTTACGAGACAGGTCTCGGTGCAGTGCGGCCGGCGACGTGGCTTGAACACAAGCAGCACCTGGTTGGCAGAATATTCGCCTGGCAACCGACGCCGGCGTTTGCCGTCGTTACCGGGCTGATCGGCTTTCTCGCGGTCACGCGCGCGCTGTCGGCCGCGCCAACCGAGTTCCTGTATTTTCAGTTCTAGGGAGTGTCGAGATAATGGAAGAAATCTATGAGCGGCTGGAGACGATCTTCCGGGATGTATTCGACGACGACAGTCTGCTCGTTACCTCGGAACTCACGGCGAGGGATGTCGAAGGCTGGGACAGCATGATGAACGTGCAGCTCATGCTGAGTGTCGAACGCGCCTTCAACGTGCACTTCTCGGCCAGCCAGATCGCCTCCCTTGGCAAGGTCGGCGATCTTGCCGCACTGATCAAACGCATGACTTGAAGAGATTGCACCAGGAGCTGAACGTGAGTTGCGACCTTTTTCTGGACCTCGCTTGGCTGCCTCGGCCACCCGCCGAGTTCAAGGATATGTGCCGGCGCCTCGCGGGCAGCGCGTCGGGTGCCGAGATCCAACACCTCGCTTCGTTTGCTCTGGACGCAAACCAGGCGGCGCGGCTGGCCCGCGTCATCCGCGCCCTGCAGGGGCAGAACCGCCTGCTGTCACCATTGACCCCCGTAAAGCTCGGCATACTTGCGAACGGCACCATCGATCTGGCGATAAACGCTCTCGCTGTCGCCGCTGCCCGGCACGGGATCCTGCTCGAATGTGTCACGGCTGACTACGGGATGTTCATCCAGGAAGCGCTCGATCCCGCTTCGCGCATGAATGCGGCGCGGTGCGATGTCGTGCTCCTTGCCCTAGACTATCGCGCATTTCCCTTTGCTCGCTCGCCTGGAAACGCAGCTGCCGCAGCCGCAAACATAGAGGAAGCTATCAGCTTGCTGAACCGGATTCGCGACGGAATCTCTGCCAGTGGAGCGATTTGCATCCTGCAGACGTTGGCGCCGCCCGTCGAGGCGTTGTTTGGCAGCCTGGATCGCTCCTTGCCAGGTACGCCGCGCCATTTCATCGACGGGTTCAACCGGCGTCTTCTAGCGGGCCTCGAAGGCACGACCGACATACTACTTGACGTCGCTGCCATTGCCGAAACGGTCGGCCTTGCCAACTGGCATTCGCCAAGCCATTGGAACCTTGCGAAGTTGCCGTTCGCCGACGGCTGCGTTCCTTTCTATGCCGACCATGTCGCACGGCTCCTGGCGGCGATGCGGGGCAAGGCCCGGCGTTGTCTTGTTCTCGACCTCGACAACACGCTCTGGGGCGGCGTCGTTGGCGACGACAGCCTGCACGGGATCATGCTCGCCGAGGGCGACGCCGTGGGCGAGGCGTATCGAAGCGTGCAGTGCCTGGCACTCGCCTTGCGCGAGCGCGGCATCGTGCTGGCCGTATCGTCCAAGAACACCGACGAGGTGGCGAGGCGCGTCTTTCGCGAGCACCCGGAAATGCTGATCCGCGAGGAGCAGATCGCCGTCTTCCAGGCGAACTGGGACGACAAGGCGACGAACATCAAGGCGATCGCTGGGGCCCTGTCGCTTGGGCTTGAATCAATGGTATTGCTGGACGACAATCCCGCCGAGCGGGGGCTGGTGCGGCAGATCCTGCCGCAGGTGGCAGTCCCTGAACTGCCTGACGATCCGGCCCTGTTTGCACGTACGCTGGCGGCTGCCGGGTATTTCGAGGCGACGATCTTCTCGGACGAGGATCGCCGGCGCGCCGCTTACTACGAGGGCAATGCCCATCGTGTGGAACTGCAGGAGCGGGCGGGCGACATCGATTCCTACCTCGCCTCGCTCGAGATGGAGATCACTTTCAGGCCGTTCGATCGCACCGGGCGATCACGGATCGCGCAGTTGATCAACAAGTCCAATCAGTTCAACTTGACCACCCGGCGCTATACCGAGGCCGAGGTGGCGGCGATCGAGAACGATCCGTCGTGCACGACGTTGCAGGTCCGTCTCGCCGACCGGTTCGGCGACAACGGGATGATCAGCGTGGTCATTTGCCGAACGCTGCCGGAGGCGACCTGGGAAATCGATACCTGGCTGATGAGCTGTCGGGTGCTGGGGCGACGGGCCGAGCAAATGGTGCTGCGCGAAATCCTGCGGCAAGCGTGCGAGGCCGGGATTCGCACGCTCGTCGGTATCTATCGACCAACGGACCGCAACGCCATGGTGCGCGACCACTATGCGAAGCTGGGCTTCACACAGGTCGCAGCCGAGGAAGGCAGCACGAGCCGGTGGATGCTTGATACGGCGACGGAGATCGGTTCCGCACCGATGCGGATCAATCGCGCTTTGCCCGCAGACCTCCATACGTAGAGTCGAGGCCGGCGCTGTAATCCGGATAGCTTCTTCAGGCACAGGGTCCGGCAGTAGCGATCGAACGGGCCGGTCCGATTGAGGTCTTCGTGATCGCGCTTCGATCTGGGCGCTACGAGGCCATATTCATCTTCTTCAGCGGCGGAAGCGAAAACATCGGCCCACGGCGCTCACCTTCCTTATGTGCTGATGACAAGAGCGCTTACTGCACCGAGTGCAGCGCGTACCAGATGCACGCCACCGTCTTAGGCGCCCCGACCGGCGCGAGTTCCTAAATCCCTGAGCCGTCGAGCTCCTGCTCGTCGTCGCCTTCCCAGGGTGAGGGCATCGAGGTGCGATTGAGGCTGGCCGAGGGCATCGGCATCCAACACTTCAATTCCGGCTCGGCGTACTCGACGATGCGGCCGGGCGAGGAATCAGAGGCGCGCCAGCCTTCTGCACCAAACTGATCACCGTTCGACCAATATGCGAGGTCAACTTCTGCCGCCCCCTGTTCGGACGGGCGGATCGTGACGAGGATCCGACTGCCGTCTTTCGGCGCGCTTGCCATGTGGCGCCAGGGGTCTGGTTCGGCCATCGTTTTCCTCCTGCCTTGCTACAGGTTGCAAGTCTCGCCTCGCCATCGAAAACGGTCAACTCAAACTTTGCACGACCCATTGTCTCTCGTGATTTTTCGCGCAGAAGCAGTTCGCGCGGAACGGCGGCTGGTTACATTTCTTGCCGTCGACATTGTTGGTTATTCGCGACTCATCGAAGCCGACGAGGCCCGGACGCTGGCAGCAACTAAGGCGTGGCGATCCGAAATCTTCCCGATCTCAATGACCGCAAAGGGCGCAAGCAGGTTTGCGTCAAGCTCCTTGAGCCGAAGATCGTTGGATGCGTGTATGATCCACCCGGTTGCCAAAAAACCATAATTGCTTCACCTAGATTGGTATCGCCGCTTGGCATTAAGAATTGGATCACCGCTGAATGCGCATATCATACCTCCTCCTTGGTGCATTTCTTGCAATCGCGCATTCCGCCTATGCTGAAGTCGCCTTACCGCCCGTTTTGGAGCCGCTGAAGCAGCAGGCGCAGGCCGCTCAGCTCAGTGCAAAATTCCTCACGCGTTTCAGCTACAAGCCCGTTCCGCTCGACGATGCCTTGTCGGCGAAAATCATGGATCGTTACATCAAATCGCTTGATCCGGACCGCGTGCTCTTCCTGCAAGCTGACATCGACAGGTTCATGTCTGACCGCAGTGAAATCGACGACGCCATCAAACGGAAGGATTTGAACGTCCCGTTCGAGATCTTCAACGCATATGGCAAGCGCGTTGTCGACCGCATGAACTACGCACGCAGCTTGCTTCAGCAGGATTTCGATTTCGGTGCGCAGGAAACCTATTCGGTGCTGCGCGAGAAGGCGCCCTGGCCACAGATGGAAGCCGAGACCAACGAGCTTTGGCGCAAGCGCGTCAAAAGCGACTGGTTGCGGCTGAAACTGGGCGGCAAGTCCGACGCGGCTATTCGCGAAACGCTCGACAAGCGATATGCGAACGCTATCGATCGCGCCCGCAAGTACAAGAGCGATGACGTTTTCCAGTTGTTCATGGACGCCTACACAACATCGGTCGATCCGCACACCGACTATTTCGGCGCGACCGCTTCGGCCGATTTCAATATCGCGATGAAGCTTTCCCTGATTGGTATCGGTGCGGTTCTGCAGGAACGCGACGACTACACGACGATCCGTGAGCTTGTGCCCGGCGGGCCGGCGCAATTGTCCGGCAAGCTCTCGGTCGGAGATCGCATCACCGGCATTGGCCAAGGTAAGGATGGGGCGATAAAGGAAGTGGTTGGCACGCGCCTTGATGAAGTCGTGCAATTGATACGAGGCAAGGAAGGGTCCGTCGTACGCTTGGATATCCTGCCGGCGGATGCCGGACCAGATTCCCCCCATCGTGTTGTTACCTTGGTGCGCGAAAAAATCAGCCTCGAAAAGCAGGCTGCCCAGAAGACCGTGCTGTCTGTGAAAGCAGGCGAAGCCACGCGCAAGATCGGGGTGATCACCCTGCCTGCATTCTATGAGGATTTTGAGGCTCGGCGCAAAGGCGACAAGGATTTCAGAAGTGCGAGCCGCGATGTCGCAAAGCTTCTCGGCGAGCTGAGCCGAGAAGAAGTCGATGGCGTTCTCATCGACGTGCGCAACAATGGCGGCGGCTCACTGGACGAGGCGATCGATTTGACCGGGCTGTTCATCGGCAAGGGCCCAGTCCTTCAGCAACGCGGTAGCGACGGCAAGGTCGCGGTTACCCGCGCGGATTTCCCGGCTCCTGTCTGGACGGGGCCTGTGGGTGTCCTGATCAACCGCGGGTCGGCATCGGCTTCGGAGATTTTTGCCGCGGCAATCCAGGACTACGGCCGCGGCGTGATTGTTGGCGAACCCAGTTTCGGTAAGGGCACCGTTCAAACGGTCGTGGACCTCGACCAACTGGTTCGTAACAGCAAACCCGAATTCGGTCAGCTGAAAGTGACGATCGCCCAGTTTTTCCGGATCGACGGCGGTACGACACAGCTGCGCGGCGTGACGCCGGATATCAGCTTGCCGGGACTTTCCGATCCGACAAGGTTTGGCGAGACCAGCTATGACAATGCCCTGCCGTGGGCAAAGATCAAGCCGGCCAACTATGCGCCCGCCGACACGATAAAGACGCTGCTGCCGACGCTGCAGAGCCGCCATGATGCGCGGGTTGAGAGCGATCCGGACTTCCAACGCCTGTTAAAGGACATCGCAGAGCTAAAAGCCCAGCGTGAGAAAGGGGTTATCTCCCTCAACGAAGCCGAACGTCGCAAGGAATTGACCGCGCGTGAAGATCGACTGAAGTCACGAGCACAGACAAGCGATGGCGAAGATACGCGTGACGATGATGGCCTCAATGCAGCCGAGCGTAGCCTGAGTGCAGACATTGCCATTGAGAATGCGCGCAAGAACGCAAAAGACGTCCTGCTGGACGAGGCGGCCGCCATTCTTGCCGATGAGGCGGAGTTGCAGAAAGGCGTGCTGAAGGCGGCCACGGAGCAATAGGGACTGCAAACGCTCACATCCGGCCGAGGATGCGTTTGATGCCGTAATCCCTTCGCTGCGCGGCCAGGGTTCGCTGACGACGTGGCGGTGCTCGTTCCGGTGCGTCAGGCACGGGGCGCGGAAGGCGACCCGGAGCCGATCGCCTTGAGCGTTCGCTCCGTCGCCCATACCGTGCGCATTCTTCAAAGCGATGAGCTGGGCGGCAGGTGTGCCGCACCGCCCAGTTTGCCGCTAATCGATGAGGTTGATCTCTTCATCCGGTTGATACCAGTCATGGCGCCGTCTCGACCAGAAGATCGAGGCCGGTGCACGGAAATCTGGCTCGCCAAAACAGCCGACGGAAACAACGATCTTATCTTCGATGACCTCGGCTTCCATGTAGATGATGGTCCCGCAGTTCGGGCAGAATACCTGGTCCATCCACAAGCCGGTACTGCTGATGCGCCGAAACCGCCGCCGATCCCCCTCGTCAAGGGTAACAGCCTGTTTGCTGTAGCGCGCGCGATAGGAAAACGCGGACCCCATCGGCCGTAGCCGCGCGGCCACTGCGTCAACGATGACCTGTTCGACATCGCGCCGGTTGGCCAAGGCGCAAGGTCGGCCATCCGCGTGATGACACGCGTGAGAACCTCGAAGGTGCTTCTGCAGGCTTGGTTCCAAAACTGCTGTGCAGGTTGTTGCCACTTTCGAGCTTGGGAGAGTCGCCCATCTGCTGTTAAGGCTCGATCCCCCATAAATCGTATACAAAAATTGAAGTAAATGCATACTTGAGTAAATCTTCTCCCATTGGGATTGGCGGATCTGTCGATGATTCAGGGAGGCCTCCGGCTGGTTTCAGCAGAAAAACACTTTACTTTTTGATCAATGTATGCAAATTGTATACAACATAATAAGAAGAATGCATTCAATCTAGGAGGAGTTGTATGCTAAGCTTCGTCGCAAGAAGGGTGCTTGGCCTCGTGCCCGTCATCCTCGTCGTTTCCATCGTCGTCTTTCTGCTTCTGCGGCTCAGTCCCGGCGACCCGGCGATCGTGATCGCGGGCGACAATGCGGATGCTGCGACCATCGAGAGGATCCGCTCGTCTCTCGGTTTGGATCAGCCGCTGGTGACGCAGTTCTTCATCTGGGCGGGTTCTCTGCTGCAGGGCGACCTCGGGATTTCGATCTTCTCGAACATCCCGGTTGCCGATCTGATTTTGCAACGCCTGGAGCCGACGGCTTCGCTTGCCGTCACAACCCTCGTCTTCGCCATCCTGATCGCCGTGCCGCTCGGCACGATAGCCGGCGCCACAGCCGGGAGCTGGCTCGACCGGGGCTTGATGCTTGTCTCCGTGCTTGGCTTCTCGGTTCCCGTTTTCGTGCTCGGCTACTGCCTGATCTACGTGTTCTCGTTGCAACTGCGTATTTTGCCGGTGCAGGGTTTTGCCAGTATCAGCGACGGCATCGGTCCGTTTCTCTCATCGATCGCCTTGCCAACGGTGACGCTGGGGCTCGCCTATCTGGTGCTGATCGCGCGCATCACACGCGCCAGCGTGCTGGAGATGATGGGTGAGGACTTCATTCGCACGGCGCGCGCCAAAGGCGTAAAAGAGCGCCTCGTGGTCACCCGGCATGCGCTGCGCAATGCGGCGATCCCCATTCTGACGGTGATCGGCATCGGTGTCGCCCTGCTGATCAGCGGCGTCGTGGTCATAGAGACCGTGTTCAACATACCGGGCGTCGGCCGCCTCGTCGTCGATGCGATCCTCAAGCGGGACTATCCCGTGATCCAGGGCGTCATCCTCATGTTTTCCGGTGTCTAGTCCTCGTCAATCTGGCGATCGACATCGGCTACGCCTTCCTCGATCCAAGGGTGCGTTTCTGATGAACAGCCTTGCTTCCCCCTCAGCCGCGCCGGCGCGGGCGAAACGCCACCTTCCGGCATTCCTTTCCCATCCGTCCGTTGTTGTGGGCGGGTTCCTGGTCCTGGCGATCGTCCTTATGGCGATGGCGGCACCGCTTCTTGGAACGGTCGATCCGACCCGCATCGATCCCGGCATGCGGCTGAAGCCGCCGTCGGAACTTGCCTGGTTCGGTACCGACCTCTTCGGCCGCGACGTCTACAGCCGGGCCGTCTACGGCGCGCGCAGCTCCATCCTGATCGGCCTCTGCGTCGCGACGGCAGCGCTTCTCATCGGTGTTACCGTCGGTTTGGTGACGGGATATTTCCGCTGGGTCGATGCCATCGTCATGCGCGTCATGGACGGGCTGATGGCGATACCAACCTTCCTGCTCGCCATTGCACTCGTCTCGCTTACCCGCGCCAGCATCGGAACGGTCGTCGTCGCGCTCACGATCCCTGAAATTCCGCGCGTGGTGCGGCTGGTGCGCAGCGTCGTGCTGACGGTGCGCGAGGAGCCTTTTGTCGAGGCTGCCATTTCCGTCGGCACCTCGACGCCGAAGATCCTCGTGCGTCACATTCTGCCGACCACCTACGCGCCTCTCATGGTGCTGGGCACCTACATCTGTGCCTCGGCCATCCTGATCGAAGCCGGCCTGAGCTTCCTCGGCACTGGCCTGCCGCCGGAAATCCCGAGCTGGGGCAACATGATCTCCGAAGGGCGCACCTTCTTCCAGGTGGCACCGCGGCTCGTTTTCCTGCCGAGCCTTTTTCTGGCGCTCACGGTGCTTGGCATCAATCTGCTCGGGGACGGTCTGCGCGACACGCTCGACCCGCGCATTGCAAAACGGATGTGAGAGTGATGCTGATGAAAACGCCACCTGTCATCGAGGTTCAGGACCTTGCCATACCGCTACCGGGCGGTGGCGACCGCGGTTTTGCGGTCGATCACGTGTCCTTTTCTGTCGCCGCCGGCGAGATCGTCTGCGTCGTCGGCGAATCCGGCTCCGGAAAGTCCGTCACTGCCCAGTCGATCATGGGGCTGCTTCCGAAGGTGTTTCCCAAGCCCGCCGGCCGCATCCTGTTTGAGGGCAGGGACATCACCAGGGCAGCGCCTGCCGAGATGCGGGATTTGCGCGGTCGCGGAATAGGCATGATCTTCCAGGAACCGATGACCGCCCTGAACCCCGTTCAAGCCGTCGGCAAGCAGATCGACGAGGTGCTGCGCACCCATCTCAGGCTTTCCGGCAAGGACCGCTTCAATCGGGTCATCGCGGCGATGAAGGAGGTCAACTTACCGGATCCGGAGCGGATGTATCATGCCTTTCCGCACCAGCTTTCGGGCGGGCAGCGCCAGCGCGTGCTGATCGCGGCAGCGCTCATTCTGGGACCGAAGCTGTTGATCGCCGACGAACCGACGACCGCGCTCGATGTGACGACGCAGGCTCAGATCCTGAAGCAGATCCGCGATCTGCAGCGCGAACGCGACATGGGAGTGCTGTTCATCACCCACGATATCGGCGTCGTCAGGGAGATCGCCGACCGCGTGGTTGTCATGAAGGCAGGCAAGATCGTCGAGCAGGGTCTGACGGATCGGGTGCTCGATCAGCCAACCTCCGACTACACCCGCATGTTGATTGCCGCCGTGCCGACCTTGGAGCCGAAGCGCAAGGACCACGTCGTGACCGGCGAGGTTGCCATCAAGGTAGACGGGCTCGCAAAGACCTATCACAGCGGCGGCCTCTTTCGCGACCGGCGGACGGTGCATGCGCTTCAAGGCGCTTCGCTGTGCGTACGTCGCGGCGAAACGCTCGGTATCATCGGCGAATCCGGTTCGGGAAAATCGACGCTCGCCCGCTGCATTACCCAGCTGATCGAACCGTCTTCCGGCAAGGTCACCCTTTCGGGCGGCAGGGACGGCCGGGCCTTCCGCCAGCGTCTGCAGATGGTGTTCCAAGATCCTTACCGATCGCTCAACCCGAGACGCACCGTCGGCCAGTCGATCATCGAGGGGCCGATGAATTTCGGCCAGAGCAGGGCGCAGGCTCTGGAACGGGCGCGTGAACTGATGCAGCTCGTTGGGCTGGAACCGCATGCGGTCGATCGTTTTCCACACCAGTTCTCGGGCGGCCAACGTCAGCGGATCTCGATTGCCCGGGCGCTTGCGATGGAGCCCGATATCCTCGTCGCGGATGAAGCTGTCTCGGCCCTAGACGTCTCGGTGCAGGCGCAGGTTCTGCGCCTCATCGACGATATCCAGAAGCGTCTCGACCTGGCGATCCTCTTCATCACCCACGACCTGCGCGTCGCCGCGCAGATTTGCGACCGGCTGATCGTGATGCACCGCGGCGAGGTTGTTGAGGAAGGCACCGTGGCTTCCGTCTTTGCGGCACCGGCCCATCCGTATACCCGCGAGCTCCTCGCATCGATACCGGGCCGAGCAGAAGAGACCGTTTCGGCCTGACGACAGACAACACCAAAGGGGAATGACCATGTTCAATCATACGAAAGCGTCCTTGCGGGCCTTGCTGGCTTCCGCTGTCCTCCTGTCCGGTATGGGGGTCGCCCTTGCCGAGACCACATTGAAGGTTGTGCCGAGCGCCGACCTCCAGGTTCTCGACCCGATGGGGTCTACCGCCGATATCGTGAAGATGCACGGCTTCATGATCTACGACACGCTCTATGCGCTCGACGAGCATTTCGTGCCGAAGCCGCAAATGGTCGCGGATATGAAGCTGTCGGAGGACAAGAAGACATATCGCTTCACGCTGCGTGAAGGCCTGAAATGGCATGATGGTCAGCCGGTCAAGGCGGAGGATTGCGTGGCTTCGTTGAAGCGCTGGCAAGCACGCGACGCCGCCGGCCAACTGATGGCGCGCCAGCTCAAGGAGATGCGCGTCGTCGACGACGGCACCTTCGAACTGGAGTTCAACCAACCCTACGGCATCGTGCTCGAATCCCTGAGCAAAGTGGCATCCAACATCCCCTTTATGATGCCGAAGCGCATCGCCGAAACCGATCCCTTCAAGGAAATCAGCGAGTATATCGGCTCCGGTCCCTACAAGTTTGCCAAGGACAAGTGGGTGCCCGGCAGCAAGGTGGTCTACGAGAAGTTTGCAGACTATGTGCCGAGGCCGGAGCCGGCGAGCGGCCTTGCGGGCGGCAAGGTCGCGCAGTTCGATACCGTGGAATGGGACATCATCAAGGACCAGCAGACGGCGCTTTCGGCGCTGATGAGCGGAGAGATCGACTTCTGGCAGAACCCCTCGCTCGACCTGCTGCCCGTCATCGAGGCGGCCGGTAACCTGAAGACCAAGGTCATCAACGAGACCGGAACGCAGGGCACGCTGTTCTTCAACCACACGCAGCCGCCTTTCGACCATGCGAAGGCCCGGCAGGCGATGTTCTACCTGACGAACCAGCAGGCCTATCTCCAGGCGGTCAATGGCAATCCGGACTACTATCGCACCTGCGCCTCCTTCTTCATCTGCGGCAGCCCCATGGAAACCGAGGCCGGGCTCGAGGCGCTGAAAGCTCCCGATCCGGCAAAAGCCAAGGCACTCTTTGAGGAGGCGGGGTGGGATTTTTCCAAGCCGATCGTCATTCTCGATCCGACGGACGAGAGCATCGTGCATCCGGAGACGGTCGTGACCGTGCAGGCGCTGCGCGATATCGGCCTGAACGTCGACGTCCAGGCCATGGACTGGGCCACGGTGCTGAAGCGGCGCAATTCCAAGGAACCGGCCGACAAGGGCGGCTGGAACCTGCTGCATTCCTATGTGGGCGGCCAGGTGGTCTCCAACCCGGTCTGGAGCATCACCTTCTCGGGCGCGTGCGAGAAGGGCATCTTCGGTTGGCCTTGCGACCAGGCGCTTGAGGACCTGCGTTTGAAGTTCGCTCTTGCCGACGGGCAAGACGCCCGCAAGGCGGTGGCTGCAGAGTATTCCACCCGCGCCTTCGAGACCGGCCATCACGTTCCGCTCGGTCAGTGGCGAACCTTCGTCGCCTTCTCCGACAAGGTTTCCGACGTGCTGGTGACGCAGGACGTGCCGGTCTTCTGGAATGTCAAGAAGAGCGATTGACGCGACAAATGGAGAGCGGCTCACAGCCGCTCTCCACACGATCTTCCCGTTAAAAATGCGAGCAGAAACCATGTCGACCGACTTCGACCGTTTGCCCTTCCAACCTGAAGAATACCTTGCCCGCCGCGACGCCTTGCGAAAGCTCATGGCCGAGCGCGGCATCGACGCCTGCGTGCTGAACTCGACCGAGAACATGTATTACCTCACCGGCTTCGGTTCCCTCGCATACGGTGCCACGTCGCTGATCGTGCGCTCAGACGGCAAGGCGCTCTGGGTGATGCGCCTGACGGAGCTCAGCAACATTCGCGCGCTGAAGGGAAAAATCTGGGCTGACGAGGGTGTCGGTGTTCCCGATGGGCAGGACTACACCGCGGTGCTTGGCCGCACACTTGCGGATTTTGCGCCCGGCAAGGCGGTGATCGCGGTCGAGTACGGAACGATCCAGACGGCGATCAGCGGCTTCGTACGGCCGAAGGATGATGCGGTCGTCAACGCGTCCGGGCTTGTCGAGCACCTGCGCCGCATCAAGAGTGCTGCCGAAATAGACCTCCTGCGCCAGGCCGGCCATATTGCCGCAAAATCCTGTCACGATGGTTTTGCCGCACTCAGGGAAGGAATGACCGACACCGAGCTTGCCATGGTCGTCAGCGACAGCATGCTCGCCAGCGGCAGCCATCGCCCTGCCAAGATGCCGAATGTGTGCGCCGGTCCACGTTCGGCCCGGGCGCATGTCACCTGGTGCGGCGCGCCGATTTCCCGCGGCGAACTTGTCAATATCGAGCCGGCCGCCTCCGTCTTCGACTATCATACGCCGATCTTCCGCTTCTACTCGATCGGCAAGCCGTCCGATCGGGTCCTGCGCCTGTTCGACGTTTGCAAGGAAGCGCTCGATGAAGGCTTTGCCCGGGTTCGGCCCGGAATGACATCCCATGAAGCGGCGCGGGTGTTCGAGAGTGTCATCGAACGGCGCGGCTTTGCCGAGTGGCTGGTTACCCGGCCAGCCTACAGCATCGGTGGATCTTTCCCGCCCGGCTGGGGCGAGGACAATGTCATGGCCATCCGCCGGGATCACCATGCCATTCTTGAAGAGGGCATGTGCTTCCACGTTACCCCTTGCCTCTACGAGGACGGAGTGGGATGTGTCGGCGCCAGCATGCCGTCGGTTCTGACAGCGAACGGTTTCGTGTCCCTCAGTGGCGACGAGGCGGTCTTCGGCGTGAAGTGAGTGTCTGCGATGCCCGGCGGCAGGAGCGGGCCAACTGGCCGGGTTCGCACTGTCTGCCGGCCGCCTCGTGTGGGCGATCTGTTGGCGGTCCCTATCCTCGCCAACACCCTGCTCCTGCGCATTTGGAGGACGAATGAGCCGCTACCCTATGTTCAATCCGCAGCTGCTGCTCAGCTTCGTGGCCATTTGCGAAAGCAACAGCTTCACCCGCGCTGCCGAACGGGTGAACCTATCCCAGTCAACCGTCAGTCAACAGATTCGCCGGCTCGAGGAGATGCTGGGGAAAGCGCTTTTCGAACGCTCATCCCATCTGGTGCAACTGACGGAAGAGGGCGTCAAGCTGTTGAGCTATGCCCGTCGGATCATCGCGCTGAACGAGGAGGCGCATGACGCCTTGGCCGGCCCCTGGCGCGATGGAGTGCTCCGGTTGGGAATGCCGGAGGACTTCACGGTACCGACGGTCGATCTGCTGGCATCGTTCAACGGCCAGCATCCCCACCTGCGGCTCGATGTCACCAGCGGGTTGAGCGCCGATCTGCAGCTTGCCTATCGCGAGGGAGAGCTCGACCTGATCCTCGTCAAGCAACGCCGCAAGCAAGTGCCGCGTGCGGCAAGGCCGGAACCACTGCTGTGGCTGGACAGTCTCGTGCGTCCGGCGATTGAGCAGTCGCCAGTGCCGTTGGCCGTGTTTCCACTCAACGGCCTCTACCGCGAGGAGCTGTGTCAGGCGCTGGACAGTCTCGGTGTTCGCTGGCGTATCAGCTACAGCAGCGCCAGTCTGGCAGCACTTGCCGCTGCTTCCGCCGCCGGTCTTGGCATCAGTCTGCTGCCCGCCAGCTGTCGGCTGCCTTCGCACCGCGTACTGGGTGCTGCCGAGGGGCTGCCATCAGTCGATGATTTTGAGCTGGCCCTTTTCTACCGCGACAATGCCAGTCCGGCTGCACTCGCGCTGGCGGAACGCCTTATTGAGTACTGTGACTTGCGGCGGTGAGACATCGATGAACGCGTCTCCACCTCTTTGTCATTGGTGATTGCCGCGATGCGGCGCGCGTGCATTGGCAAATCGAATGGTCATCATTGGTAAATGTCGCTGCCATGCGGCGATGCCGTTCGGTAGATTGACGGCTCTAACTCAATCCAAATGAGGCACCGATGTTGGAACAGACGCTACCGCAAAGCCGCAGGACATTTCTCAGCCGCACGGGGATGCTGACCACTGCGTGCGCTGTCGCTGGCTTGTCTGGTGGCGTGGTTCGCGAGGCATCGGCGAATACCGCAGCCGACGCCAGCGAAGCACGTACCGAGGCATTCACAGATCGCCACTATCTTTTGACCGGCGTGCGGTTGGAAGATGGGTTTGAGTATGACACCGACATCGTCGTCGCCACACGCACGGCACTTTATGCCTTGGAGATCCGCGACGGCGCAATCGTCGCCTTGCACCCGGAAAATGCTGTCCTGCCCGAAGGCGTGCCACGCTATGAGGCCCATGGGCACCTGTTGCTGCCGACGTTGCGCGATATGCACATCCATCTGGACAAGACGTTCTATGGTGGTCCTTGGCAGGCGCCGCGACCGCGTCAGGGCAAAACCATCATGGACATGATTGCGCTCGAGGAAAAGCTGCTCCCTCAATTGCTGCCGACCTCGCAAGAGCGCGCGGAGGGTCTGATCGCCCTGTTGCAATCCAAGGGAAGTACCGTTGCGCGCAGCCATTGCAACATCGACCCGGTCAGTGGCCTTAAAAGCCTTGAACACCTGCAGCGGGCGCTGGAAAACCATCGCGATGATTTCGTATGCGAAATCGTCGCTTTCCCCCAGCACGGCCTGCTGCACTCCAAGGTCGACGGCCTGATGCGCGAAGCGATGCAGATGGGCGTTCAATATGTCGGCGGCCTGGATCCGACGAACGTCGACGGCGCCATGGAAAAATCGCTCGACGCCATGTTCCAGATTGCCCTGGACACCGGCAAAGGGGTGGACATCCATCTGCACGAAACCAGCCCGGCCGGTGTCGCGGCGGTGAATTACATGATCGATACGGTCGAGAAGAATCCGGCTCTCCGCGGCAAGGTAACGATCAGCCACGCTTTCGCGCTGACCACGCTTGCTCCGGAGGTCCTGGAGGAGACGGCTGCGCGCATGGCGGAGCAAAAAATATCGATCGCCTCGACGGTTCCGATCGGCGGCCTGATGATGCCCTTGCCGCAGCTCTCCCAGAAGGGCGTTTTCGTGATGACCGGAACCGACAGCGTCATCGACCACTGGTCGCCGTTTGGCAGCGGCGACATGCTGGAAAAGGCGTATCTCTACGCGCAGCTTTATCGCGGCTCGGACGAATTCCGTCTGTCACGGGCCATGTCGATTGCCACTGGCGGCGTCCTGCCCCTCGACGACCAGGGCAAACGCGCCTGGCCAAATGTTGGCGATGAAGCGTCGTTCACGCTCGTCGGGGCGAGCTGCTCGGCCGAAGCAGTCGCTCGCGTGCCGGCCCGAAGCGCGACCTTCCATAAGGGGCGTTTGGTGTCGGGCGCGGTTGGTCAGGCCTGACGGCGTCTACACGCAACGAAAACGATGTTCGGCATCGCGAACCGGCCATTGACCGTGCCTTGCCGAACGTCGAAGTACCGTGAACCGGGCAGATGCTATCCAAGAAATGGCTCGCGTGCCGTACTGTCGCGCAACCGGATAGGGGCCGCTCGCACCTCTCGTTTCGGCTAGAGCATCCCGCTCTCAAGTGGGGCCACGTGAGACGGAAAGATGCTCTAGAATCAAAGTGCTAGAGCGTCCTTGGTGCGGTCTTATGAACGCACGGCGTTCTAGGCGAGGCCCTCTGCCACTGCATAGGCCGAGAGCACTTCCTTGATGTTTCTGTCCCCATCCGCGGGAAGCAGGGCACGTGTCGTAACCGAATCGAGGTGATGGGCCATGAGGGCTGCCGCCTCGTCGGTCTTGCCGGCGATCAATTTGTCCAGAAGCTCCTGGTGCTCCGATACGGCGCATTCCGAAGAATGCGGCCGACCATAGAGCGCAAGGATCAGGGAGCTTCGGGCGACCAGTTCGTTCACATAGCGGATGAGGCTGGTGTTGTTCGTCATCTGCGCCAACAGGGTATGGAATTCGCCCGCCAAACGGATGGACGGAGCGCGTTCCTTCTTTGCTGCCTCCTCCGCAGAAATATGCGCGGAGAGCACGCCGATCTGCTCACGCGTCAATTTGCCCGAAAGCGTCTCTACCACAAGACGCTCCAGTGCCATTCGCGTCAGGAACAGATTGCGCCCTTCTTCAAGCGTCGGGCGCGCAACCATCGCTCCCTTGTTCGGGCGCAGTTCTACCAACCCCTCCTGGCTGAGACGAACCAGCGCTTCGCGCACGAGCGTTCGGCTGACGCCCAGCCTTTCGCCGATCGAGTCTTCCGGCAGCTTCGATCCCGGAGACAGCGCCTGGTCGAGGATTGCGCGCTTCAATACGCGATGAACGGCCTGAGCGCGGCCGCCGCCTCCATCGCTCTCTTTGTTTGCCATTCTGGTCACTCCAATTCGTAGCAATTGTCTCCTCGAATTGCATACAAAATGGCGAGATGTCCAGTGATTTGCTATTTCGGACAGGCAGGCACGCTCGACGACATTTCCGAAAAGACCACGGCTTGTCGCCAACCGATGGGGCACGACATCGCTTATCGTCCGGCTGCCCGCGGCCCGAGTTTTATCTCAAGCGGTTGGAGACGAGGCCAAAAGGCCACGTCCTGTTCAAAGCAAACACGTCGCTCAGACTGGCGCCTGCATGGCTTGCGCGTAGCGCGACGGATTGAAGCGCATGTAGAGGAAGAACACGCTGGCGACGCAGGCAAGGTGCAGCGTCCAGCCGGGCGCGAAGCTGCCGCTGACGTCGTGCAGAAATGCGGTGGCGAAAGGGCCGAGGGATGCAATCAGGAAGCCGCCGCCTTGCATCAACGCCACCAGAACGCCGGCCTCCTCCGGTCGCGGCAGATGATCGAGTGCCGTGACGATCGCCAACGAGAAGCTGCTGCCGAGACCGGCGCCGCACAGGCTGACCCAGATCGCGGGCGCCGCTTGGGGCAGGAAGGCAAGACCGGCAAAACCGATCGCCTGCATCGCCAATGTCAGGCGCAGGAACGCGCGGCGGTCGATGCTGCGGCGGGCCAGGACCGGCAGACCGAGGGCGCCAACTGCCTGACAGATCGCCATCAGCGCCACGAGATTGCCGCTATCCTCGCTGCTCCAGCCGAGAGACTGGTAATAGGAGGCGAGCCAGGCGACGGCGGAGGAGTAGCCGGCGTTGACCAGGCCGAAGGCGAGAATAAGCGTCCACGTGCGGGGCCGTCGTAACAGCTGGCCGGTAAGTGCCCTGTTGGGACGGTTGCTGCGCGAGTCCGATAGAATGAGACATGCGGCGGCGAACGCGACAAGGGCAGGGGCCGCAAGCCAGGCGAGCGCCGGGCGCCACCCGTAACCGTGACTGACGAGCAATGGCGTCAGCCGCGCGCCCAACGCCCCGCCGCCCATCAGGATCGCGGAATAGAGGCCGGTGACCACCGCTATGCTCCGAGGAAACTCTGCCTTGATGATGCCCGGAAAGGCCGCCTGGATGAAAGCGACGCCGGCGCCGCAGAGGGCAGCGGTCATGACCAACGCTGTGCCTCCCGGTGCGACGAGCCGCAGCATGGAGCCGGCCGAAAGTACAAGCAGGGCAATCAGAATGCCGCGTCGCGTGCCGATCACGGCCTGCAGCGAGGGCGACACGAAGGCGCCCACGCCCATCAGCATCATTGGCAGCAGGGTCAGCAAAGCCAGGCTGCCATAGCCCATGCCGGTATCGGCGACGATTTCAGATAGCACCGGTCCCGGTGCCGTTAGAAATGGCCGCAGATTGACAGCGACCAGCACCACGAGAATGAGCAGCATCCATTGTCGGCCCGTCGTGGGCTGGGTTGATTTGGACATGGTCGGGTGTTTCCTTTACGTCTTCTTCTTGTTTTTGTGGCCCGGAGGCACTTGCGCGGTGGCGCGTCAAACGTTCGTTATGGGCAAGCCGCCAAAAGCCGTCAGCTGACGCCGGGTAGCGGCAGGCTGAAGAGGATGTCCGCGATAGGTCCCCGATCCCGTTGGCTTCGGCCGGCGGGATGCAGGGCGGTCGGTATCGGTTTTTTGTCCTCCACGCCTACGCCGAAGCCAGTTCCCGCCCCAGAATGCGCTCGACCGATGGAGCAAGGCGGAGAAGCTCGCGCGTGTATTCGTGTTTCGGGGCGGTGAAGAGGGTCTCGGTATCGGCGAGCTCGACGATCTCCCCCGCCTTCATCACGGCGACGCGGTCGCACATTTGACGGATCACGGCGAGGTCGTGGCTGATGAACAGCATGGAGAGGCCGGCGAGGTCGCGCAGGTCCTTCAGGAGGTTGAGGAGCTGTGCCTGCACCGAAACGTCGAGCGCCGAGGTCGGCTCATCGCAAATGAGCAGTGACGGGCGCGGCCCGAGTGCCCGGGCAATAGCGATGCGCTGGCGCTGGCCGCCGGAAAAGGCGTGCGCGAAGCGCGTGCCGGCGTCCGCGGGAAGGCCGACCGCTTCGAGCAGCGTCTTTGCGTCCTGCCGGGCTTCATCGGCGCTGGAGGCGAGCTTGTAGAACAGGATCGGCTCGGCAATGGCGGCGTTGATGCGCAGGCGCGGGTTCAGCGCCGAGTAGGGATCCTGAAACACCATCTGCAGGGATTGGCGCACCGACTTTTCGCGCCGGCCCCCGAGCGCTGTGCCCTGGAAATTGATCGAGCCACCGCTTTGGGTGACGAGACCGGCGATGGTGTTGGCAACGGTGGTCTTGCCGCAACCGGATTCACCGACGAGACCGAAGATCTCGCCGCGCCGAACATCGAACGAGACGCCCTTGACTGCCTTGAAAACCGACGCCTTGCGGAACAACGAACGCGCTCCATACTCCACGGCAAGGTCGCGTACAGAAAGCACCATGTCGTCGCGATTGCCGGTCTCGCTCTTTGCATTCTTGCGGCGCACGGAGGCGCGGGCGTCAAGCGCTACCTGCGTTTCCTCGCTCGGCACCGGTAGGCGCTCGAGGCGTACATCGATGGGCGGCACGGCCCCAATCAGCGTGCGGGCATAGGGTGCCTTCGGCGCCGTCAGTACCTCGCGCGTCGAACCGCTTTCCACGACCGCGCCGTTTTGCATGATGGTGACGCGATCAGCGATCTCGGCGACGACGCCCATATTGTGCGTGACGAGCAGCACGCCGACGCCGCGTTCATCGGCAAGATCGCGGATGAGCTTTAGGATCTGCGCCTGCACCGAGACGTCGAGCGCCGTCGTCGGCTCATCGGCGACGATAAGCTGCGGATTGCAGGCGAGTGCTGTGGCGATGACCACGCGCTGGCGCTGCCCGCCGGAAAGCTGGTGCGGGTAGCTGCCGAGCCGGCGTTCAGGCTCCGGAATGCCGACGGCCTTCATCAAGTCCAGGGCGCGGGCCTTCGCCTCTCTGGAAGAGAGCTTCAGGTGGGTGAGCATGCCCTCGCAGAGCTGGCTTTCCACCGTAAAGAGTGGGTTGAGGCTCGTCATGGGATCCTGGAATATCGCGCCGACATCGCGACCGGGCACGATGCCTTCCGTGCGGCCGGTGCGTAAGTTGATCTCCTTGCCGGCAATGACGATCGAGCCGGCAGCGATCTTGCCGGGAGCCTGCAAGAGACCCATCAGCGCGTTGCCGACAGTGGTCTTGCCGGCGCCGGATTCGCCGACGAGGGCGTGGATCTCTCCGGGACGGATCATGAGATCGATGTCCTTGACGGCGACAAGCGTGTTGCCGTTGGCCAGCGGATATTCGACGCGAAGATTGCGGATGTCGAGGACGGGGCGCGTTGTGTCGGTCATCTCATCGGGCCATCAGTTTCGGGTTGAAATGGTCGCGCAGATAGTCGCCGATCACGTTGACGGCGAGCACGAGGATAACCAGCACCGTCGCGGGCATCACTGCGATCCACCAGAGACCGGAGAACAGGAACTGGTTGCCGATGCGGATCAGCGTACCGAGCGAGGGGTAGGTCGGCGGCATGCCTGCGCCGAGAAAGGAGAGGGTTGCCTCCGTCAGGATCGCGCCCGCAAGGTTGATCGTGGCGATGACCATCACCGAGCTCATGATGTTCGGCAGGATGTGGCGGCCCATGATGCGGGGCGCCGGCAGGCCGATGACCTTGGCAGCGCGCACATAGTCGCGTGCGATCTCCACCATGGTCGAGGCGCGCACCGTTCGCGCATATTGCACCCATTCGTTGATGGCGATGGAGAAGATCAGCACCAGCGGTGCCCAGGCAAGCATCGTCTCGGCGCTCAGCTGCGCGCGGGCGATGCCGCTGATCAGCAGTGCCACAAGGATGGTCGGGAAGCTGACAAAGATGTCGGCGACGCGCATCACGATACTGTCGACCATGCCGCCGAAGAAGCCGGCAACGAGGCCGAACACAACGCCGAGGACGGCCGCAAAGATCACCGCGCCGAGGCCGATGACGACGGAGATCCTGAGCCCGAAGAGGATGACCGAGACGAGGTCGCGGCCCTGGTTGTCGGTTCCGAGCAGGAAGCGGGGATCACCGCCCTCCATGAAGGCAGGCGGAATTTCCATATCCATCAGCGAATAGGAGGCGACGTCGCGTGGGTCCATCGGCGCGATCAGCGGCGCGAAGATGACGAGGATCAGCATGATGAGAAGCACCAGGCTGGCGATCATCACGGAAACCGGCGGAAGCCGGCGCATCAAGGATTGCGTGGCCATTATCGTGTCCTCAGGCGCGGATCGATGAAGGTGTAGAGAATGTCGACGATCATGTTGATCATCACGAACAGGAAGCCGACGAAGAGAAGATAGGCAGCCAACACCGGCACGTCGGGATAGCCGACGGCGTTGGTGAAAAGCAGGCCCATGCCCGGCCACTGGAACACCGTCTCCGTGACGATCGCGAAGGCGATGAGCTGGCCGATCTGCAGGCCCGTGACGGTGACGACCGGCATCAGCGCATTGCGCAGGGCGAGCCGCCCATAGATGTACGGCCGTGGCAGGCCGCGGGCGAAAGCGAAGCGGATGTAGTCCGACGACAGGACGTCGATCATCTCCGAGCGCACCAGCCGCATGATCAGCGTGAGCTGGAAGAGCGCCAACGTGATCGACGGCAGGATCAGCGACTTCAGGCCCGAAAGCGACAGGAAGCCGGTCTCCCAGAGGCCGATATCGACGAGATCGCCGCGCCCGGAGGATGGCAGCCAGCGCAAGTTCACTGCGAATATCAGGATCAGCAGCAGGCCGGTGACGAAGGTGGGCATGGAAATGCCGACGAGCGTCGCCGACTGGGTCAGCCGCGAAAGGAAGGCGTTCGGCTTCAGCGCGCAGAGCACGCCGAGCGGAATGCCGAGCGAGAGCGCCAGCACGGTGGCGACGATCACGAGCTCCAGCGTGGCGGGGAGGCGACTGAGCAACAGGGTCGTCACGGGCTGCTGGTAGCGATAGCTCGTGCCGAGATCGCCCGTCAGCACCTGGCCAACGAAATTTGCGAACTGCATTGCTACCGGCTTGTCGAGGCCAAGAGCAACGCGCACGGCATCCTTTTCCGCCTGGGTCGCACCCTCGCGCACCATCGAGGCGACGGGATCGCCGACGAAGCGGAACATGACGAAGGCGATGGCGGTGACCGCGACCATCACGAGGATGGCCTGAAGCAACCTGACTGAAAAAAGTCTGATCATCGGATAGTCCTTGCCGGGAGCGATCTTGCCCGAAGGCAAAAACCGGGTTTGTGCGCTCCCGTGTCCTCCGTGCCGTCGCCGGCGATGGAGGGGTTAGCCCGGTTTGGGTCCAGTCCCGGCTTGCCTTCGCTTGCCGGGACTGGATCCTGGGAGAATCCCGATTACTTCTTGATCTGCGCAAACCACGGACGCACGTACTCGTCCGGGAACTGCGGCATGTCGACCTTGCTGCTCATCGCCCAGGCGACCGGCTGCTGGTGCAGCGGCAGGTAGAGCACCTGGTCATGGGTGATGCGGAAGGCCTCCTTCAGCGTCTCGACGCGCTTGGTCTCGTCAAGTTCGCCTGCAGCGGCATAGGCCAGCTTGTCGATGTCGGGATTGGAGAGGCCGTCGGCATTGCTGCCGCCGAATGTGCCGTCATTGGTCGCAAGCAGCGCCTGCAGAGGGCTGAACCCGTCCATCGGCGGCAGCGAAGCCCAACCGAGGAGGTAGACATCGAACTCGCCCTTGTCGGTCCGCGGGAAGTAGGTCGTCTTGCTCTCGACGTTCACATTGGCCTGGACGCCGATCTGTGCCCACATGGAGGCGACCGCAAGGCAGATCTGCTCGTCGGCGATATAGCGGTCATTGGGGCAGGCGAGACCCGTTTTGAAGCCGTCCGGATAACCGGCCTCGGCCAGCAGTGCCTTGGCCTTGGCGACGTCATAAGGCAGCGGCACGTCGATATCCTCGTCGTAACCGGTCACGGCGGGCGCGACCAGCATGCCGGCGGTGCGCGACTTGCCACGCATCAGGCGTTTCTGGATGGTTTTGCCATCGATCGCGTGCCACAGGGCCTGGCGCACGCGCACATCGCGCAGCGGATTGGGCTGGCCCGGCGTTGCATGCAGTTCCGGCCGGTAGCTGAAGACGAAGAAGATGGTGCGCAGCGACGGATTTTCGACGACCTTCAGCCCATCGGTGGCAGCGATCCGGTCGACGTCCTGTAGCGGCACGGGCGCAATCATGTCGACTTCACCCGACAGCAGTGCTGCGACGCGGGTCGCGTCGGAGGCGATCGGGCGGAATTCGACCTCGTCCAGATTGTGTTGCGGCTTGTCCCACCAGTCCTTGTTCACTTCGAAGACGGAGCGCGAATCCGGTTCGTAGGCCTTCAGCTTGAAGGCACCGGTTCCGTTGGCATGGTTGCTGGCATAGGTGACGACCCCGGTCGAAGCGTTACCCGGCTTCAGCGCGTCATGCTCCGCCATCCAGGGCTTGCTCATGATGTAGATGGCCGCGAGATCGTTGAGGAGCAGTGGGTACGGTGCGCGCAGGATGAGGTCGACGGTATACTCATCTACCTTCTCGACGCCGACAACAGTGGAAAGGTTCTCGCGGTTGCGCGCGCCGGGATCGATCTGGCGCTGGATCGTCGCCACGACGTCGTCGGCATTGAAAGCTTGACCCTCATGAAACTTCACGCCCTGGCGCAGCTTGAAGCGCCAGCGGGTGGGCTCGACCACCTCCCAGGACGTGGCGAGCGCCGGTTCCAGCTTCAGTTCCTTGTTCCGGCGCACCAGAGGGTCAAAGACCATGTGATGAACGCTCTGGGTAAAGCTGTCGACCTGCGCATTGGGGTCGTAGGAAATCACATCGCCGGACGAGGCCCAGCGCAGTGTTTCGGCGAAGGCGGGGGCGGATAGCGGCGCCAGAAGGGCGATCCCCGCCAAAAGGGTCTTGATAGAGGTCTTCACTGGTTTCTCCCGTTTAACGTATACATATTATCTGTTCTATTGGATACGAATGTTCCCAAAAATAGTGTACATCTGATGTGAACAATATCAAGATGGTGAAAAGCGGTTTTTGGCCGCTCTTGGCGAAAAATGACGCCAGATCGACAGCCGGAGAGGGAAAATTCGATGAAGAATGCACTGCTGATTGAAAACGCCACGGTCCTGACGATGGACGCCGGCCGACGCGTTCTTGAGCGCGGCCACGTTCTTGTCGAGGACGGACGCATCTCCAGCATCGGCGAGGGAAGCTTTGCCGGAGAATGGCAGGCTGAGCGCATTGATGCCTCGGGCATGGTCGCAATGCCAGGATTGATCGATACCCACGCCCATGCCGGGCACATGTTGACCAAAGGGCTTGGCAGCGAGGTGGAGGATTGGATGGAGGTAACAGGCCGCATTTACGCGACAGCGACCGATCCTGAATTCTGGGCGGCCGAAGCGGCGCTGTCGGCTGCGGAAAGGATCAAGTGCGGCACGACGACTGCGGCGCTGCTGTTCGGCGGCGGCCCGGATATCATGCGCAGCGAGGCTGCGGAGGCGGCCGAGGCGCATCTCACCTCGGTTGCCGCCATGGGCGTGCGCGAGATCTTGGCGATCGGTCCGAACCGGCCCGGGCAGGCACATGTCTATCGTCAGTACACGCCGACGTCCCACAACGACATCGTCGTATCCCCGGACCGGCAAATTGAGGTGGCCACGGAATTGGTCGATGCCTGGGCCGGGCGCGGCGACCGGCTGCGGGTTGTCTTTTCCCTGCCTGTTTTCGATGAGCAAGAACTGCGCGACGAGACCGTGTATAGGATTGCATGCAAAGTGCGCGATCTTGCGCGCGAAAAGGGGGTGCTCCTGGTGCAGGACGGTCACCGGGACGGCTCCATCGCCGCGAACGATGCGCGCCTTGGCCTCTTTGACGGGCGCTCTCTCCTTGCTCATTGCATCGACTTGACGGAGGCTGACCGGCTGGTTTTGCAGCGGACGGATGCCAAAGTTGCACACAATCCGAGTGCGTTGATGTCGCTCTATGGCCGCTGCCCGGCGCCGGAGCTCATGGGGGATGGCGTGACGGTTTCGCTCGGTACCGATGCAGCCGCGCCCGATCGGTCCTTCGACATGTTTCGCAACATGTTTCAGGCCCATCGCTACCACGCGCGTCATTTCGCAGACGATGCGGTGCTGCCGCCGCTGCAGCTGCTGGAGATGGCGACGATCGGGGGCGCGCGTGCGCTGATGATGGAGGATGAACTCGGCTCGCTCGAGGCAGGCAAGCGCGCCGATATCATTCTCGTGAACATGCGTCAGCCGCATCTCTGGCCGCCACACGATCCGGTCCAGCGCCTTGCGCGTTACGCCAATGGGGCGGATGTGGATACGACCATCGTCGGCGGGCAGATCCTGATGCGCGGGCGCCGCCTCGTTGACCAGGACGAGGACGCGATCCTGGACCGCGCCCTGAGTGCCTTTCATCTGGCCATGGCCCGCGCCGGGCTGAGCGAGCGCGCGTAAGCAACGGGACAAGCGAGGAACCACGATGACTGCAGACCTGCTCATTCGCAATGCCCGCCCCTTTGGTGGGCCTATCGAAGACCTCTTTATCCGCGACGGGCGCTTCACTGCGGCAAGCCAGACCCGCTCCTCGATCGAAATTGACGCGTCCGGACATATTGCCTTGCCGGGTCTTGTCGAGGCGCATACGCATCTCGACAAGACACTCATTGGCATGGACTGGTTCGAGAACCGGGTCGGACCGACACGAAACGACCGAATTTTGGCCGACCGCACTGCCAAGCGCGAGCTTGGCATCAGCGCGCGCCGACAGTCTGCCCGTCAGATCGCCCAGACACTCGCCCATGGTGTTTTGAGCATTCGCAGCCACGTCGATGTTGATACCGAGATCGGCCTCGCCAATATCGAAGGCGTCCTCGAAACACGCGAGGCAATGCGCGATCTGGTCGACGTGCAGATCGTTGCCTTCCCACAGAGCGGGATGCTGCCGCGCGAGGGTACGTTTGAGCTGATGGATGAGGCCCTGAAGGCCGGCGCCGACATTGTCGGCGGTATCGACCCGGCCTCCATCGAGCGTGATCCGGTGCGGCATCTCGATGCAATATTCGCCCTTGCCGACCGCCACGGAAAACCCGTCGACATCCACCTGCACGAACCGGGCGACCTCGGGGCCTTCTGTCTCGAACTCATTGTCGAGCGAACCCGCGCCCTGTCGTTGCAGGGACAGGTCATGGTGAGCCATGCCTATTGCCTTGGGACGCTCGATGCCTCACGCCGGAATGCACTGATCGGGCTGCTGGCTGCAGAGCGTATTGCGGTGATGACCGTAGGCAGCCCCTCGGCTCCGGCATTGCCATTACGGTTGATGCGCCAGTACGGCCTCACTGTCGCCTCCGGTTCCGACGGCATTCAAGGTACCTGGGAGCCGTTTGGCAGCGGGGACATGCTGGAGCGGGCCAAGTATCTCGCACAACGAAACGGCATGGCCAACGATGTCGATCTCGAAGAAACCGCCCGTATCTGCACTTTCGGCGGTGCGGAAGGCGTCGGGCTCGAAGGTTATGGCCTCTCCGAAGGCTGCTTCGGCGACCTGGTGCTGGTACCGGCGCGCACCTTGGCGGAAGCCGTTGCTCTCACACCCCACAGGCGCACGGTCGTCCGGCGCGGCCGCGTGGTCGTGGCGGGTGGCGAACTGGTTGGCGATTTGCCCGCCATCGAACGAGGCGGTGCGATCGTGGCGTGAACGATCATGGCGCTCCCCGTTCGGTGCGACAGGTCGCAATTGAGGCCGTAACCGTCTGCTCGCGGGCGTTGGGCCGTGCTTTACGGCTCGGTCCACGCGGTGATAGTTGTTTGCAACCCAGCGCTTGGCGAAGTCTGTCAGCGCACGCTTGGTCACTCTCAGGATAGCCATGATCCCCAAAACCAGCGGCAGCACGCAAAAATCGGCGGTCCCGAAGTCGGATGCAGTCTATCGGATCTTGAAGCGTGCAATCCTCGAGCAAGCGTTCGCTGCCGGGGCGAAGCTCCCGGAGGATTCGATCGGCGAAAGGCTCGGCGTAAGTCGAACCATCGTGCGTCAGGCCCTGGCACGATTGAATGGGGAGGGTCTGATCGAGCTGCGACCGAACAAGGGCGCGTGCGTCAGCCACCCCAGCCTGGAGGATGGGCACAATATCTTTGCTGTGCGCCGCTCGTTGGAGACATTGGTCGTCGATAGCCTGATCGGCAGGTTGACCGCGCCGATGATCAAGGAGCTTGAGGCGCATGTCGACGCCGAAGACATGGCGCGGCTCAACAATCCGTCGGCCTCGATCCAGCTCGCGGGCGAGTTCCATGTTCTGCTCGCACGACTGACGCAGAACGCGATCCTGTTGCGGTACGTCACCGAGCTCGTTTCGCGGTCATCCATGATCTTGTCGCTCTATGGTCGCCCACATTCGTCCGATTGCGCCGTATCGGAGCACCGTGAGTTGATCGCCGCCCTTGCACGGAATGATCGCGAAGGTGCCTGCAAGCTGATGGACCATCATATAGAAGCCATCACGTCCCGGGCTCTGATCAAAGGCAGTTCAGAGAACGACGTGTCGAATCTTCTGGCGGCCTATGCAAGAGAAGAGGGTCTCTAACAAGCTTCCTCCTTTCGACGAGCGTGGGATCTGGCGGATACTAAAGCCCGCTCCCCAGGCAGGCGCAAAGACACTCGCGCCATCACCGGCATTCTCAATGGAATGCCTTCAATTAATGGTATGCAATCACTTCCCGTAAATTGATTTTGGCCGGCGCTCCAGCGCTTGCGAGTGGGTGCCAACATCGGCCTGACTTTTCCTTCCTCCGTTCCGGCAAGGTCCCGTCAGCGATGGTCCCCGTTGCTTCTGAGTTTTCGTTATAAATTTGATTTTATTGCAATATTGTCTCTCTAACTCAATCTAGAGCGTCATTCTGGCGGCACGCGGAATGACAAGCCCAGCCCTTCTTGCGATCGAGAAATAGGATTTTCATTCGCTACGAGACGTATTTATTGCATACAATATTGACGATGAAATGGATGCAATATATACCAAAACAGGGATCGGTTAACGCTGGGAGGGCAAGGACCAGACCCATCCGTTCGCGCTGCGAATTGCCGGCCTGAGCGCATGCCCTTTCCTTTGACGATCAAAGCGGCCGGTGTCGGTGATGCTCTATCGCTGCCCCGCCGGCCCCGCTCGTGGCCAACACTTGGGTAGATATGCAGGAGACCCGGAATGCAGATCGATTTCACCACGCTTCCTTCACCTGACCGCTATCGCTTGCTGACCAATTTCATCGGCCCGCGGCCGATCGCGCTCGTTGGAACGCGATCTTCGGGGGGACGCAACAATGCGGCGCCGATGAGTTTCTTCAACGTGTTTGCCCATGAGCCGCCTCTGGTCGTCCTTGGCATCCAGAACCGCGGCAATGGTGATGAGAAGGATACGGTCGCAAACATCCGCCGCACCGGCGAGTTCGTCGTCAACATGGTCGACATGGCGCTCGCCGAAGCGATGATCGTCTGTGGCGTCAACTTCGCCGCGGAAGTGGATGAGCTGGATTTCGCCAAACTGACGCCAACACAGTGCAACCAGATCGATGTCGCCCGCATCGCCGAAAGTCCCTGCAGCTTCGAATGCAAGGTGGAGCGCACGCTCGATTATCACAAGCGCGTGCTCGTCATAGGCAAGGTGGTGCACATGCATATTCAGGACCAGTGCCTCGATGCTGGGGGACGCTATGCGAATCCCGAAACCTACCAGCCGATCGCAAGGCTGCATGCCGACAACTACATCACGTCAGATCGTCAGTTCGAACTGAAGAAGCCGGATGAACTCCTGCCCTTCGAGTTTGCCCAGGTAAATGCGCGGGCGGAAGGGGACGCGCAATGATCCGCATCCACGTTATCAATCCGAATTCGACAGCGTCGATGACGAGCCAGATTGCGCGTGCGGCCGAAGCGGCACGATCGACGGGATCGGTGATCGATGCCGAGACTGCAGCGAATACACCGGCTTCGATTGAGGGGTATTCCGACGAGGCGATGGCGGTCCCTGCAATGTTGGCTGCGATCCGCGCCGCCGAAGGGCGGGGCGCTTCGGCGCACGTGATCGCCTGCTTTGATGACCCCGGTCTCGCGGCCGCGCGCGAGGTCGCCTCCGGCCCCGTTATCGGTATCTGCCAAGCGGCAGTGCAGGTCGCCATGACCGTAGCGACACGCTTCTCAGTGATCACCACCTTGCCGAGATCTGTGCCGGTCATTGAGGACCTTGTGGCGCACTATGGCGCCGCCTCTCGTTGCCGTCGCGTACGTGCGGTCGACCTGCCGGTTCTGGCGCTTGAAGCCGACCCGGAAAGCGCGCGCGCGAAACTTCTAGACGAGGCACGTGCAGCAATACGGGTGGACGGGGTTGATGCCATCATCCTTGGGTGTGCCGGCATGGCAGAACTATGCGACTGGCTTTCTCGCGAAGTTGGGATACCGGTCATCGACGGCGTGGCGGCAGCGGTCAAGCTCGCCGAGGCGCTCGCAAGCGCTGGCTTTCGGACCTCAAAAGCCGGTGCCTACGCTTACCCCCGCGACAAGTCGGGTGACCTGCAACCGCCATCATCGGCCAGCCGCGCCGCGGAAAAGGTCGGCGCATCAGGCGTGAGATAAGTTCGGTACGTAATCGGTGCTGCCAACCGTCGCTCAAATCTAGAGTTCCCTCGCATCCTGCAAAGCTGGGGATGCGCGCCTGCCCCGCCTTCGAGCGGGGCCCTTTTTTTGGGAGGGCCTTTTGGCCGCTTATCCCCGTTGGGGGTGTCGATGACGTATCGCCGGGAGCCGCAACGGCGATGCGGGGTCGGGTCTTCTGCAATGGTCGCAAGTCCGTTGGTCAGCTCCGCTCGCCTCACGGTTTGAATTGCAACGATACTTAATGTCACTTCCTATTTTGCGCCGTTCAGTGCAGTGGTTCTTCACATAGTTTGTATGGTTGCCCCGCGACCCAGCTTTGAGAGAACCGGCAACATGAAAGAACCGACCTCTTTGACGCAGTTCCCACGGACGAACATCTTCCGTAAAGGCGATGTCTTTGTTCTGTTTGGTGAGCTGTTTGATCGAGGCTATGCCACGCATCTTGTCGACCAAGCCAAGAAAGCCGGCATGGAAATTGTTGGCATCACCGTCGGGAGACGAGACGAAGGCAACGTCCTGCGGCCACTCAACGACGAGGAACTTGCGGCGGCCGAAGCTCGGCTCGGTGGCAGGATCGTCAACGTGCCGCTCATGGCTGGTTTCGATCTCGACGCGCCGTCGGGTGAGCCCACGCCAACCGATCTTCTCGCGAAGATGACGCTGGAGACCTGGGAAGACGAGAAGCTTGACTGGTCACATATCGAGAGATGCCGAGACGTTGGCGTCGAGAGGTTCAAGAATTCCCTGTCGCAGGTCATGCACATCCTTGATGGCATGATCGCTGATGGCAAGAATGTCTTCTTTGCTCACACGATGGCCGGGGGGATCCCAAAGGCCAAGGTGTTCATGGTCATCGCCAATCGCATCTACAAGGGGCGTGGCGCTCGGCACATGTCGTCGCAAACGCTGCTCGACAGCGATATGGGCAAGCTCATCCTCCAGAATTTCGATGAGGTCTCAGCCAACACTTTCCGACACCTGATTGATCTGAGTGCAGCCATCCGAGCCCGCATCGAGGCTTCCGGGGGGCAGGTTCGTTACTCGGCCTACGGATACCATGGCACAGGCATACTCGTCGCGAACGAATACCGGTGGCAGACCTATACCAACTACACCCAAGGATACGCCAAGATGCGCCTCGAGCGCGTCGCGGAGGAAGCCTGGGCGGCAGGTATCAAGGCGACGGTCTACAATTGCCCTGAAATCCGCACCAATTCCTCCGACGTGTTTGCTGGTATCGAGCTGCCCTTGATTCCGCTCCTGCGTGCGCTCAAAAAAGAGGGCGGCGGTGAATGGGTCACGGAACAGTGGCAGGCGTGCCAGGACCTTCTGGCGGAGGAGTTCACGGTCGAGGACGTTCTGCAGAAGATCTCCGATCTTCAGGACAGCGAAGTGATGCGGCCCTTCTACGATTTTTCGTCTTGGCCAATGCCCAACAATCCTGGACAGTCCGACCTGACGATCGGTACATCCAACGAGATCACGCTGATGCACAAGGACGGCAAGGCGCTGATCTCCGACCTCTTGAGCCGGTTGGTTGTAGAGGCGGTTGGGCAACTCATCTTTGGGGAAAGCTCGGAGCCGTCGGGGCCGGTCCTATGGCTCAACCATGACATCGTCGCCCGGACTTTGGTCCAGACGAAGGGCGCATCTCGTGACGCTCTCGAGGCGGCATAAACGTCACGACGTGTCGCCGAAATCGGCCAGCCACCGAACTTTTATACGCGGTCGCACGTTCCGACAGGGTCTGTAGGGCAGAGGGCCGTCTCGTCAAGGCGCCTTGGCGGTATCGGAGGTCAGCTGGACCAGTAGATGCGTGACGATCGCGTCACGCTTGGCCAGGCCCTTGGGTCGGCCCTCGGTGTCCAGCGCAACCAGCGTCCTGCGTGCCAACTGGTCCATTTTTGTGAGTGCTTCGGCGTTCGTTGCTTCGGCGGCGATCGCCTCATTCGTGAACCCCGGTAGTTGCAGAAGCTTGCCTGCATCGGGCGCATCGAGCGCTTCGCGGAACCGCCTTTGCGCCTCGTTGGCGTCCTGGCCGGTAAGAAAGTTGATCACGGCCCGACCGTCGGCGGCAGCGGCGAACTTCCCCTCTCGGTCGGTGACAACCAGCGTCAGTTCCGGATCAACGCTTGACAGAGCCTGCAGATAGAGGATGACTGCAGCGGGGGCATAGTAGCCCGGCCGGCCGAGGTTCAGAACAAGCGCCACCGGGCGCCCCGGCGTCAGAGTGCGTGTCAACCTCTCGATCGCCGACACTCCTTCCTTCTCGATCGATTGGAAATCCTCGACGACATCCGTGAGAGGCAACAGTTTGACTTCGGACTTGGCCGCCTCGCGAAATTTCAGTGCGACACCGCCGGCGGAAAACTCGCTGATCGTCCCTGAAGCGATGCCCCAGACCCCGAGTGGAAGCAATAGCAGCGCAATGAAGGTTGTGCTTTCCTCGATGCGCAGGCGCTTGAGCATCAGGGCAAGCAGCATGGCGACTGGAATGCTTGCGAGAGCATAGGCTACGGCACTCATGGACACTCCCCCCGCTCGTTGGTCGAGTCGCAATATCCTCCACCATTATAACGGGATTTTCCGGTGCTAACTGTTACATTCGTAGCAAGGGGATCGACCGTTTTGGCGTCGGATGCAGCACGCTGTTCCAGCGAAGGCCGGCCGCGTGCGGCTCGCCGTGCCGTCATGGGCAATGTCTTGCGATCGGCAAGGCGAGGGCTGCGACGTTTCGTGCACGAAATCGCGCTGCTCTGGGCCGCACATTGCCGTTCGCACCACTTTCAGCGGCATCCTCGTCACGGATGAGGAGGTGCGCTCCAAGACCGCATCGACCCGACGATCATACGCTGCGCTCCGATTGCGCTATGAGCTCGTCGGTATTTGCCAGAAGTCGCCGCACGGCATTGCGGGCGGCGTTCGGACGTCGCAGGCGAATGCTCTTCTCGATGTCCGCGTGGAGCGTCAGCGCGTGCACGGAACTGCTGTCGTCGCGGGTCACCAGCACGAAAAGGTGGTTGAGTGCGGATTCGATCATAGCGCCGAGCGGTACCATGAGATCGTTTCCGGAGGCGCTCAGGATCGCAAGATGAAAGCGTGTGTCAGCCTCGGTGCGGATCTGCAGCGTTGTCGCCTGTTCCATGCCTCGCAAGGCCGCACTGATCTCGGCCATTTGCTCTCCGCTTCGACGGGTGGCTGCAAGCGCGGTTGCCTCCGGCTCTATGATGTGGCGAAATTCCTGTACGGTCTTGAGGAACTGCAGCCGGTCCGGTGATACCGCATACCAGCTCAGGACGTCGCGATCGAGCAGGTTCCAACGCTCCTTCGGCTCCACCCAGCTACCGATCTTCGGGCGCGAGGCAAGCAGCCCCTTGGCCATCAGTATCTTGATCGCCTCCCTGACCGCGGTGCGGCTGACGTCGAAGATCTCCGTCCACTGGGCCTCGTTCGGCAGGATCGTTCCGGGTGGATAGTCGCCACGCACGATCCTGAGCCCGATGTCATCGGCAAGCGACATGTGGACGCTTGGTCCAGACATGCGCGGCGCATCGAGGCGCCGGCTCGCCCGCGCCGCCTCCGCCGTAGCCGATCCGGCGGAGACTTTTCCCGATTGTCGTTCAGCCATTTTCGTCATTTTCTCGCATCTGTGCCGCTCGGCCGCTGCATCGCGTCATTTAGCGCCAACATATTTCCGCCAGCTGTGTCGCGGCTGAAAGCCGAGCATCGCGCGCGCTTTGCGGTTTGATAGCAGTGTCTCGTATTCGCCGAGCTGACCCTTGACCGGAACGCCCTGATAGAAGCGGTCGATCAGCTCCTGGGTCGGGAGGTCGGAGGACGTCTCGTCATTTGCCGCGTTGAAGATCTGGAACCCGAGGCCATCCGTCTCGATCGCCCGCATGGTGATCTGGCCAAGGTCGCGCGCGTCGACATAGCTCCAGGCGATGCGCTTGCGGAAACCCGGATCGGCGAACCAACCGGGGAAGAGGTGGTACTCGTCGGGCTCGATGACATTGCCAATGCGCAGGGCATAGATGTCGGCGCCGCTTCTGAGCGCAAAGGCGCGGGCGGTCTTTTCGTTGACGACCTTGGAAAGTGCGTAGCTATCCATCGGGTCGACGTCATAATCCTCGTCGAGGGGAAAATAGCGCGGGTTTCGCGGCTCGTTGGCGAAGACGAGGCCGTAGGTCGTTTCACTCGATGCGATGACGATCTTGCGGATGCCAAGCTTCACCGCCGCCTCGATGACATTGTAGGTGCCCATGGCATTGACCCGAAAGAGTTCGTTGTCGGGGGCGATCAGGATGCGAGGGATCGCAGCGAAATGAACCAAGGCATCGATCGGCTGCGGCGCGAGCGACTGGTCGAATTCGTGCAGGCCCGTGTAACTCGACAGCGCGTTGAACACCTGGCCGCTGTCTGTGATGTCGGTGATCAGCGTGCGCACCTTCGGATTGTCGAGGGGCTTGGTGTCGAGGTTGAGCACCTGGTGGCCGTGCTCGACGAGGTATTGCACGACATGGCGACCGGCCTTGCCGCTGCCGCCGGTGAAGATGATCCGCTTGGTCATTGTGCTCTCCATGTCCTGCAAGATTGATGGATGATCCCCTATCGACAATGGTTCGCAAAGGGGATCTTCCAAGCGGCGTCGTTGCAGCTAGCCGCGGCCAGCCGGCAAAGTGCCCGCCGACCGCGGTTGTCGCGGATATGGCAAAAACCGGGGCGCTCGTCAAAGGGGCGCCCCGGACGCAGGTTTACTTCTGGATGCAGGTGTCGGCCGTGTCCTTGGTGCATTCGTCGAGACCGGTGAATACCGGATCGTCCACCGGCTTGCCGGCGATCAGGTCCAGCATGACAGACGGCGCCTTGTAGCCCATTTCGAACGGGCGCTGGCCGACGAGCGCAGTTACGAGACCTTCCTTGGCAATCGCCACCTCTTCGCCGATCGTGTCCGCGGCGCCGATGACGAATTCATTCTTCGCGATCTTGTCGGCCATCGGCTTGAACAGGTCGCGATAGGGTTGCGGCGCGCCGAAGAGCGGCCAGCCACCCATGATGCCGAAGGCGTCGAGATCGGGATTGGCGGCGAGGATATCGGTCATCGCCTGCACGCCCTTGGCGCCGTCGTCATTGGTAAAGACCGGGCAACCCGCGACCTCCGTCCAACCGCCTTCACCCTTAAGCTCGGCCAGTCCTTCCTTCCCGGTCAGCACATCGCGCATGCCCTGGGCACGCCGCAGGATGTTGTCGGCGCCTGGGTTGCCCTCGATCGTGCAGATCTTGCCGCCGTTCGGCTTGGCTTTCTTGATGTAATCGGCGATCCGCGCGCCCATCGTGTAGTTGTCGGTGCCGAGATAGGTCTTGCGCAGGCCCGCATCCTCCTTGGCGAGGTCGGCATCGAGCGTCATGACCGGGACGGTCGGGTTGGCCGTCTTCAGCGTCTGGGCAATCAGCTTGGCGTTGGATGGCGAAATGGCGATCGCAGCTGTGCTGGGCTTGCCGAGCATGTCCTGCACGATCTGCGCCTCGCCGGCTTCGTCCGATGTCGACGCCGGGCCGGTGTAGAAGCACTCATATTCCGAGCTTGCGTTTTCCTTGTTCCACTTCTGGCATCCCTGGTTGATCGCCTCGAAGAACGGATTGTCGAGGCCTTTGACGACAATGACGAGCTGCTTCTTTTCCTGGGCGCCGGCGGAGCCGGTGGCCAGCGCGAGCGCCGCAACTGCAAGCACCAATGCTTTCCTCATTCTATCCTCCCGTTGAACAAGCGGACACCCTCTGCCCGCGGCACAAATCAACCCGGATACCAGACAATGCGAGGATCGTTTGGCGGACGCTCGTATTGCCAGGCCTGGTCGATAAGCTTTTCGAGATCGTAGTCCGGTTGCCAGTCCAGCAGGTATTTTGCCTTGCTGTTGTCCAACCAGTTTGAATGGAAGTGGCTCGGAACGTCGACGGACGGCAGACCGCGGGAGCGCTGGAGGTAGCTTGCGACCTCGCCGTAGTCGACCGGGCGGTCCATGGCGATGTTGAAACGCTGGCGCTCTGCGCGCGGATTGTCGAGTGCACTCAGCACGGCTGACACGAGGTCGCTGACGTGGACGAAGTTGCGCTTGAGCGGCCTTCCCTCGGCATCGCGCAGCAACGGTACGGTTCCGGCCTCTACATGACGCCTGGCTTCGTCAGGCGAAAAAAACGTCTTCCAGTCGGGCCCACCGAACACGTCGTCGCCGAAGGAAAGCGAGTGCTTGAAGTCGTCCTTTTCCATGATCCACGGGGCCCTGAGGCAGCAGACATTCATCCCGTATTGGATTGCGTACTGCTCGACGATCACCTCCTCGAGCACTTTCGAAAGCGCGTAGCAGCCGGGATAGGCGCGGTGCGGTGTCGCCTCCGTGATCGGTCCGTCATGAGGATAGAAGAAATGCCCGACTGCGGCGTCGCCGCCAATCAGGATAAACTGCCGGGCTGTCGGGCTCGTTCTGAACGCTTCGAGCAGCCAGAAAAGGCCCTTGACGGTCACGTCCATGACGTCAGCGGGCGTTTCCTTGCAGGTCGCCAGGTGCACGACATGGCTTACGCCGGCAATCGCACCGTCGGCGACTGCACGATCGGCGATGGAGCCGCGGATGATATCGAGCCGCTCGGCCGGTTCGAGCGCACGGTTATGGCAGAGCGCGCGAATGCGCGCTTCTGAAAAACGCGGTCGGTCAAGCAGCGCTGCTATGAGGTGCCGCCCGACCTTGCCCGTTGCCCCGGTGACAAGGATAAGCATGCTTATCTCCCAGCAATAGCTAATATATAATTGTCTTCGGCCGTCAATCTATTTGTCATACAAAACAGGTTTATCCGGTGAGGCATCATTGACGCATTCATGGCGATTTGCGTAAATAAGCAGTCGCTAACGGGTGATGCGGCGGACATACGGCGACGCGCCCTGGCGGATCGGTGCGTGGCGGAGAGTCTGGAAGGCTGGTTGTGCTGCTAGAACTCAGCAATATCTCCAAGCACTTCGGGGCCATCCAGGCAGTGAATGACATTTCACTGTCTCTGGAGGCAGGGCAGGTCGTCGGCCTGATGGGCGACAACGGCGCCGGCAAATCGACGCTTGTCAAGATGATTGCAGGCAACTATCGCCCGAGCCATGGCACCATGCGGCTCAATGGCAGAGATATCGTGCTGCATCGCCCGATCGAGGCGAGGCAGTTCGGCATCGAGATCGTGCACCAGGATCTCGCCCTTTGTGACAACCTCTCCGCGGCGGCGAACGTCTTCCTCGGTCGCGAACTGAGGCGCGGCATCGGCCCCTTGCGCGTGCTCGACTATAAGGCAATGTACCGACGCGCCGGGGAGATCTTCAAGGAACTCCGATCTGAGACCAGAGCGCGCGACCTCGTGAAACAGATGTCGGGCGGGCAGCGCCAGGCGGTGGCGATTGCGCGTACGATGATCTCGGAGGCGAAAATCGTGCTGATGGACGAGCCGACCGCGGCCATTTCCGTTCGCCAGGTGGCCGAGGTGTTGCATCTGATCCGGCAGCTGCGCGACCGCGGCATTTTGGTTGTGCTCATCAGCCACCGCATGCCTGATGTTTTCGATGTCGCCGATCGCGTCGTCGTCATGCGTCGGGGCCGCAAGGTGGCGGACAAGCCGATCGCCGAGACCTCGCCGGAGGAGGTGACGGGACTGATTACTGGCGCCATCGAAGGTGGATGACGATCAGGCGCGCTCAATCTTCGGCACGGGAGGAATACTGAGAACGATGGCAACGACGCTGCACCAGACGATCGAACGCAGGCAGCGCACGCTCGGAGGAACGATCCTGGCCAATCAGACCTTCTGGGTTCTGATCGCCGTTATCCTTGCCTGCATCTTCCTCTCCTTCGCGACCGACAGCTTTGCGACGGCAAAGAACCTCTACAACATCACCCGCAACGTTACCTTCGTGGCAATCATCGCGCTTGGCATGACGCTCGTCATCATTACCGGCGGAATCGACCTCTCCGTCGGGTCGGTGCTCTGCCTGTGCAGCATGGTGCTGGCCGTCACCATGCACGCCGGATATGGCATCGAGACGGGCATCGCCGCCTCAGTTGCAACGGCACTGGTGATCGGAGCGTTCAATGGTGTCCTCATCGCCTATCTCGGCTTTCCGCCTTTTGTTGTGACGCTCGGCATGCTCTCGGTTGCCCGGAGCCTGGCAATGGTCGCATCCAACAACACCGTGGTCTTCGAGTTCGGCCCGGATCACGACAAGCTGCTGGCGCTCGGCGGTGGGGCGGTCTTCGGCGTCGCCAATCCGGTCATCTACATGATCGTGCTGGCGCTGCTGACCGGTTTCGTTTTGCGCTGGACGCGGATCGGCCGCTACATCTACGCGATCGGCGGCAACGAGAAGGCGGCCATTGCCACGGGTCTCCCGGTGCGGCCCGTCAAGGTCTGCGTCTACATGATCTCGGCGCTCTCGGCCGGCGTCGCCGGCATCATCCAGACCGGCTGGCTCGGTGCGGTGACCACCAATATCGGCGCGGGCATGGAACTGCAGGTCATCGCCGCGGCAGTGATCGGCGGGGGCAATCTCGCCGGCGGTGTCGGCACTGCCTTCGGCGCGCTCGTCGGCGCAGCACTGATCGAGGTGATCCGAAACAGTCTCGGGCTCCTCGGTATCAACGCCTTCTGGCAGGGGACGTTCATCGGCAGCGCGACGATCCTTGCGGTCCTTTTCGATCGCGTCCGCAACTTCCGCCAGAGCGAGTAGCATTCCCTCCTTGGGCGCAGTGACGAACCGCAGGTTCCTCGCCATGGAGACGGCTCGAAGCGACGCACGTCGTTGCGAGAAGAAAGGATCAATTCGACGCCAGGCGCTTGACCTCTTTCGCCCTGACCATTCTTCTAGTGGCCTTATCCCTATGGTTGCGAACTAGCATGGATGGTCAATGAGCGAGATCCAGAACAAATCAGTGGCACTGGTGACCCAGATCGAAGGCGCGCTCGCGCATTTGTCTCCGTCGGATCGGGCCCTGTCGTTTCTCGAAAAGTCGCTGGACCTCTATTTCGCGCTCGGAGGAAGTCCTGACGCAGCGGTCGAGCTCGTGACACAGAGCCGCACCGGGGCGCGGCCACGGGTAGAGATGTCCGTTGCGAACGTGGTGATCGAGCTCGCGGCCGCCAGCCACCTCAGCGATATCGACATGATCCAGGCGGCGTATAATCGCCTTGACGTCGAACTCCACGCGCCGCGTCCGGCAAAATAAGCCGGGCGGAGCGACACGCTCGCCGGCCATGCGGCGATACGGGCAATGCGGCTGCGTCCCTGATGGTGGGGTTATGACGGTGCACTCCCGTCAAATAGCGGGCGAAGTTTTGCCAGGGAATGGCCCGCAAACTCGGTAAAGGCGCTGACACGGGCGGTGCGGCGCAAATCCTCGTGGGTGAGAAGCCATAGGGCGGTTGCCATTTCAGCGACGGGTGGGCTGACGCGAACCAGACCGGGCGTTTTGTCGCCGAGGTAGCAAGGCAGTGCAGCAAGACCAATGCCGGCGACGGCCGCTTCGCGGGCTGAAACCAGTGAATCGCAGCGCAAGGCGGCCGGGCCTGGCCGTCTGGCCCGCATCCAACGCGCAACGCTCGAGGACGAAAGGGCATCGCCGAGCCCAATCCAGCGCTCGCCCGTGAACGCGATCTTTTCGGCCGGGTCGAGGCCACGTTCCTGAAGATATGAGGGCGCCGCATAGACGGCGAAGGCAACGGTCGCTATGCGACGGCCGACCAGGGTCTCGGGCGGATCGACGGCAGGGCGAATGGCAACGTCCGCGTCGCGATGCGAGAGGTTTGCAAGCGCGTTCGACGTGTTCACCTCCAATAGGACACCGGGATGTTGCTGCTGGAAGGCGGTAAGTATCGGCGGCAGAACGCAAGCCATCAGCGTGTCGGTGGTGGTGATGCGCAGGCTACCCTCCAGGCGAAGGTCCTGCCCCGTCAGACGACGTTCCAACTCGGTGACCGTCTCGGCCATCTGCCTCGCCACCGCCAGCAGCTCCTCTCCACCGGTGGTCAGTGTGTAGCCGGATGGGAGCCGGTCAAACAATCGAACCCCTAACTTCTGTTCGAAAGCCCCGACCCGCCTGAGCACGGTCGTGTGGTTGACGCCGAGCGCGCGCGCCGCAGCGGCGAGAGAACTCGCCTCCGCGACCGCCAGGACAAAGCGGAGATCTTCCCAGTCGATGCGGTGATGGCTGTGCATGGTTGCGCAAGCGTACAACAGGGGCGCGCATCGGGCGAGTGCAGATGCGGCGCTGTCCCCGGCCTTCTCAATCGGATGGCGGAGCCCCACCGACCAGTTTCTTCTGCGATCCGCGACAGGCAGTGGTGTGCAATTTTGCAGAAATGAACGGCGTATTGGCAGATCGCACTGCGAAGAGGCACAGGTTACTTAGGTTGCGACGGGCGGACGTTCGGCCGCTGGAGATGCAAGGCCAACCCCGTTTCCAACCTACTCATCAAGGAGGCTGTCTCATGGAGACCCTGTTCGTACCTTTGGCCCTTTTTGCCGGCGGCCTGCTGGCTGTACAGGCTGGCGCCAACGCGCAGCTTTCCAAGGCCGTCGGATCGCCATTCGCAGCGACCACGCTCCAGCTCACGATCGGGACCGGTCTGCTGCTGGTCGTTGCTCTGCTCACCGGATCTCTCGCGGTCCTGGGCGCCGTTCCTGAGGTCGAATGGTGGCATCTCGTCGGAGGCACTGCCTCGGCCGTCTATGTTGTTTCGACCATCGTTCTTTTCCCGCGTCTGGGCGCTGTGGTTTCCGTCGGGCTTTTCATTGCCGGGCAGATGCTTGCCTCCCTTGCCCTCGATAGTTTCGGCCTGCTCGGTGTGGCGCAGACCGGGCTTCGGTTCGGCGCAGCGATTGGCACCGTGATTGTGCTCGCCGGCGTTGGCATGATCGTGTTCGGCCAAGGCGGTCAAGACACCATCAAGGCGGACAAGCTTGGCTGGATTGCCCTGGCCCTTGTGGCTGGCGCGGCGCTGCCGGTGCAGGGGGCGGTCAATGCATTGTTGCGGCAGGATCTTGGGGGTGCGCCGTTTGCGGTCGGCACGATCTCGTTCTTCGTTGCAACGCTCGCCATGGCAGCAGTGATGCTCGTGGCGCTCGCTTGGCAGAAGACGCCCCGCCCCAAGCTGGGCGGCGTACAGACGATGCCCTGGTGGGGCTGGCTGGGTGGTCTTGCGGGGGCAACCTATGTCACCACCGTGTTCACCGCGATCCCCGTTATCGGCGCGGCCGCCGCGGTTGGCTTCACCGTTGCAGGCCAGCAGGTCGCAAGCGTGTTCGTCGATCGCTACGGTTGGTTCCGCCTTCCGCAACGGCCAGTGTCAGGCCTGCGCCTGGCTGGTGTGGTTCTGCTGCTGGCCGGTGTCGCTTTGCTCAAGCTCATCTGAATTCGGAGCCGACCGGGGCGTTCTCGATTTCTCTGTTCTTGCGGCCGCCAAAATATGACTACAATGCCGCCGCATGCAGAATTGAAGCCACGCAAGGGAAGCTGACCGGAGCCCTATGGAGCCGCCATCAATCGTCAATGATCTTGCCTCGATCATCCAGACCGCCCTGGCGCCTGTCTTCCTGCTTGCCGGCACGGCGGGCTTCGTCAGTGTCTACGCGACACGTCTCGGCAGGGTCTCGGACCGGGTGAACGAGATCGGGGAGAAAGTGGAGCAGAGCGAAGCGCGGCGCATGCAGCTCGACTACCTGCGCCGGCGGACGCTTGCACTGGAGATTGCGGTCGTCTTGGGGACACTGGCTGCGATCTGCACAGGCTGCGCCATCCTCAACCTGCTCGCTGGCGCGCTCGAGTTCGGATTTCGCGAAGAAAATCTCTTTTGGTTCTTCGGCAGTGCGATCCTTTCGCTCATCGGATCGCTCGTGGCATTCCTGTTTGAGATGCTGATTGCCGGGCGGAACATGCTGCGCCAGATGCGCCTGGATCAGGCAACGCCTGAGCGTGACTGACAATCTTGATGAGCGTCAGTCTTCGCTACCGTTTAGAACAGCATCTCGCCGGTCGAGATGCTTTCTGAGTGCGGTCGCGATGTTGGCGACGAGCGCCGCCTTCTTCGGGCCATGGTCCGGATATCGGGTCCTTCGGAGCTTGCGGGCGCGCAATGATCGCGCCCGCAACTTGCGCCACGGCTACGTCTCAAGTGCTGCCTGCGGCGTGTTCCGGAAACTGATCGCCATACGGTTATAGGCGTTCATCAGTCCGATCGCGATCGTGAGGTCGGTGAGTTCGCGATCACTGAACTGAGCGCGCGCAACCTCATAGGCGTCATCCGGGACGCCTGTTTCGGCGACACGTGTGACGGTTTCGGCCCAGGCAAGCGCGGCCCGCTCCCGTTCGTCGAAAAGAGGGCCGGCTTCCCTCCACGCCTGCACCAGCGCGATTTTCTCGATCCGTTGGCCCTTCTTCAGCAGGTCGCGGGTGTGCATGTCGAGGCAATAGGCGCAATTGTTGATCTGCGAGATGCGCAGGTAGACCAGTTCGACCAGCACCGGCGGCAGGCCGCTCTGGAGGATGTAGCCGTAGACGCCGCCGAGCGCTTTGACGCCAGCAGGTGCTATCTGGTTGTAGTCGAGGCGATTGCTCATTGGTTCTGCTCCTTGGGTTCGTCACTACTTGATGGGTGTGGTCAGTTGCTTTTCGTCGCTATCGGCGACGAAAACTGCGAGCAGCTTTGCCGGCGTCGTCTTGCTCGCGTTACGGCTGACGAGGTGGTCGGACGCCGGCGGCTCGTACCAGCTCTCGCCGGCGTGATAGGTCTGCGTCGGACCGTCATTCACCTTGGACTCGATTTCTCCGAAGAGAACGTAGGCGAAGATGAAGGACGATTTTGCATGCCTGTGCGGCACCGAGGCTCCGCCCGGCGGATAGTCGACAAGCAGGGCCGTCAACGTCTTGCCCGGTATGTTGGGTATCGCCTGAGCGAAGTGGGGCGTGACAACGTCGCCGGTGTCGTGTGCGGCGGCAGGGATCACGGAAACCATGGTGGCAAGGACTGCGCCTGCGATCATTCGTGTGCTCATGATGATTTTCTCCTTAATCAGGTTTGGGAGGCGAGCCCGCATCCGTTCGCAGAGCGGTGCTCGCCGGTAGCCGCCAGGGCAGGCTGAAAGGTCCACTGGCGCTTGATTGCCGACGCTTTCCTCTCAGCAATCCGGCTGCCCGCGATGGTCAGGCCACGACGATGCGGAGCGGATCCGCCGCCTGGAGAGCTGCCGCGCGATCGGCACTCGGCGGATAGATCCACATGGTGTTGATCATCGTCTTGAGCTTCTTGGCCTCTGCACCCTGAAGCTTTACCTGGCGGTCCCATCCTTCTGTGTAGACAGCACCCCATGGGCCAAGATCGAGGCAGGTGACGTACTTCTCCTGGCTATAGGGAATAGAGGTAACCCCCAGCAGATCGGCTGCGACGTTGTGCCCCGCGGAGCGTCCGAGGTTCTGCGCGTGCTGGCAGCTCATCATCGTGCGGTTGCCGACGTCATCCGTCGCTGCACAGGCAACGTCCCCGGTCGCAAAGACGTTCGCGTGACCGACGACCTTGAGGTTCCGATCGACATGAAGACGCCCGAACGAGTCCTTGTCCGCTTCGATCTGCTTGGTGATCGGGTTGGCGCGGGCGCCCGCGGTCCAGATAACCGTCGCCGCGTCGATGCGTTCGCCGGATGCCAAGGCGACGCCGCGATCGTCGATGGCGACGATCGGGGACCGCAGACGCGTCTCGACGCCCAGCTCCGAAAGCGCCTGCTCGATGATCGGACGTGGGCCAGGTCCAAGATCCGGTCCGATCGCCGTACCGCGCTCGACGATTACGACGCGGACGGTGGCGTTCTCTCCAAGTGCGGCGCGCAGGCGATGCGGCATTTCGGCGGCCGTTTCGATACCGGTAAAGCCGCCGCCGGCGACGATTACTGTATTGCGTGCGCGGTTTTCGGGAAGACGCGCGAGTTGGAGAATGTGTTCCTCGAGCTCGACGGCGTCGGCAACCTGGTCGACATTGAAGGCATGGGCGAGCCCCGGGATATCTGGGCGGAACAGGACACTACCGGTCGCCAGAACCAGTTTGCTGTAATCGATCGTTGTCTCCCGGCCTTCGTCATCGGCATAGGTGACGGTGTTGTTCGCCGTCGAAATGGCCGTCGCATAGCCCTTGATGAAGCGCACGCCGGCGTTGGCAAATATCTCCGACAAGGGCGCCGTCATTTTGGATGCATGCTTCTCGTAAAGCCGCGGGCGAATGTGAAGGTCGGGCTGCGGCGCAATCACGGCGATCTCGATGGATCCGTCCGCCCTTCCTTGCTGGTCCAGTAGCCGCATGGCGCCGAGTGCCGACCACATTCCGGCAAAGCCGGCGCCGATAATCAGAATTCGTTCACGCATTTCTTTTCCTCAGACAAAGCTTCGCCATGGGCTGGAGGAGGTCCAGTCATCAGACGATTGCTGTTCAGGTTGATGTCTCCAGACCGGAGACGGTTTCCGCGATGATCTACATGTCGCCGCTTAACTAAGACTAACTTTGTCGGAGTAATTGAGCAACGGCAATTCCAGGGGATTTCGGAAACGCACTGTCAACGGAGGGAAGACGGCTGAGCACTTGCGCTGCCGGGCTTTCGATGCTATCTCCGACAAAATTTGTCGGTGTTATGGTGCTGCATGGCCCACGTAAGCGCGGGTGTCGAATACGCCCTTCACAGTCTGCTGTTTCTCGTTGACGCGGAGGAGACCGGCCACCCGGCAAGCGCACGCGATCTAGCCGAATTGCAGCAGCTTTCCAGCGAGTACGTGGCGAAGCTTCTCACAAAGCTGCAGAAGGCAGGCATCGTCGTCGCCCGCGAGGGAATTGGCGGCGGCTTCGCACTTGCGCGCCCCGCGACCGAGATCACGGCGCTCGAGGTCATCGAGGCCGTTGACGGGCGCAAGGCACTGTTCGAATGTAAAGAGATCCGTGGACAGTGTGCGCTTTTCGGCGGCCATACGCCTGCTTGGGCCGTGGACGGCGTCTGCTCTATTCACGCGGTCATGATCGAAGCTGAGAAGCGCGCAAGGGAAGTTATGGCCGCCCACACCCTGGCCGGTATCGCCGGGAGGGCCGCGGCGAAAGCGCCTAAGGAGCATGCGGACGACGTAAGGGATTGGCTCGCAGCGCGAACGCCGCAGCGTCGACGCCGCGGCGATTCAGCAAAGGTTGAGTGACGCTTAGAGCGCTGTGCGGCCGTCTCTTGAGAGGCTGCACGAGAGGCGTGTGATCAACGACCGCTTGGGCATCGCGCCACGCCAGGCTGTGGCGAACTCGGGCGAGCCGCTGCGCGTGCTTGCCCGAGTTCGATTGGCCGTGGCGTCCACAGCGGCCTATTCAGCAGCCGATCGACGCGGCAGCACCCAGTTCGGGCGGATGAAATGGCACGTGTAGCCGTTGGGATAGCGCTCCAGGTAATCCTGATGCTCCGGCTCCGCCTGCCAGAAATCGCCGACGGGTTCGACTTCCGTCACCACCTTCCCCGGCCACAGACCCGAGGCTTCCACGTCCGCAATCGTGTCCTCGGCAACGCGCTTCTGCTCGTTGTCGACGTAGTAGATCGCTGAGCGGTAGGACGTTCCGATGTCGTTGCCCTGGCGGTTCTTGGTGGTCGGGTCGTGGATCTGGAAGAAAACCTCCAGAATCCGCCTGTAGCTGATCGTTCCCGGATCGAAGACGATCTCGATGCCCTCGGCGTGGGTGCCGTGGTTACGGTAGGTGGCATTGGCCACATCGCCTCCAGTATAACCCACCCTTGTAGCAATGACGCCGGGGAGCTTGCGGATCAAATCCTGCATCCCCCAGAAGCAGCCACCGGCCAAAACAGCTCTTTCAGCTCTCTCGGTCATTCAGATATCCTCCACCTGGTTGACGAACGCGCCGTAACCCTCGGCCTCCATCTCCTTGCGGGGGATGAAGCGCAGGGCGGCGGAATTGATGCAGTAACGCAAGCCGCCTCGATCCCGAGGCCCGTCGGGAAACACATGGCCGAGATGACTGTCACCATGCTTGGACCGCACCTCGGTGCGGATCATACCATGGGAATTGTCATGCAGTTCCTCGACATTTGCAGCTACGATCGGCTTGGTGAAGCTCGGCCAGCCGCAACCGGAATCGAATTTGTCGGAAGACGCAAACAGGGGCTCGCCGGAAACGATATCGACGTAGATCCCCGGCCGCTTGTTGTCATTGTATTCGCCGGTGAACGGGCGCTCAGTCCCGCTCTGCTGCGTTACGCGAAACTGCTCGGGCGTCAGCGTTCTGATCGCCTCATCTGTCTTTCGGTAGGTCATTTCCTGGTCTCCAAGATGGGACATTGATGCTTGGTCGTTTTGACGAAGCCACGACTTCAGCCTGGCAGCGTCTCTCTGCGGGGCCCGGCCAACCGACCAGGCCCAATTGTCCTTGCCGCCCTCAGGAGGCAAACCGTCGGCGGGCAATCCCGTCGATCTCGGCACGGGAGATGCCGATGTCGTCGAGCTGGTGCTCGCTGTATCGTGCCAGTTCCCGGTAGGTCTGGCGGTAGTGTTGATGAGCGCGAATCCTTGACAGGATATAGTTCATGAACATGGCATGTGCCTTTCCAATTTGGCCGTCGATTTTGCTTCAGTCCTTGCGATGACAGGGTGCGAAGCCCGAAAAGGCTCCGCCTTATCGTCAATCAGATACGGGTCGAACGGAGCGACGCGAGCGAGTCGACGGCGATCCAGAGCGAGAGGGCGAGGAGTCCGATATCCTTCAGCAGGAACTGGCCGGGAGCGACCGAAATCGCCGGAAAACCGAGATCTGGCAGGAACACACCCGGCGTCGTCGCCATGAAGCTGAGCGTGGTTGCGAACAAACCAGCCGAAAGCAGGCCGCCGATAAGCGAATAGATCGGCTTCACCAGACGCGCCGCGATCAGGGCGCCGATGCTCAGCTCAACGACGCCAAGGAGGTTGGAAAAGCCTTCCACGCTGAAAAGCGAATAGGTCCAGCCCAAAAGAGGGCTGTTGCTTACGAGGCCAACCAGGCCCTCCGCTTCATAGCTGGTGAACTTCATGCCGCCGAACCAACCATAAATTATCGCCAGCGAGCCATAGAGGCCTGCCGCAGTGACGGCCTGACTGTGGCGGTCGACGAGATCGAGTGCAGAAACGGCGGCTCGAGCCTGAACGCTCGGATACGCTGACAGAGGGGGCATGGGATCACGAGGCATTGTCTTCTCCTGGGTTGTTCGCGTCGGCGATCCGCCAAACTGACGCGAGAAAAACGATACCGATCTGTATCGTTACGAACGTAAATATACCGATCTGTATCGTTTAGCAATGCCGCCTTGGGAGCCGCATGTTCACAAGCATTCACAATCCGTTTATGAAAGCGCGCAAGCCCGCTCCTTGCTTTTCTCACGTCGCCGATATAAAGATACAGATCTGTTTAGTTTTGGAGATTGCAATGCGCCGTTCTGAGATCCGGGGGCACCTGCTCGACACAGCCCTGCGCCTGTTCAACCTGCACGGCTACCACGCGACCGGTATCGATCTGATCATCGCCGAGGCGGGGGTGGCGAAGACCACGCTCTATCGGCATTTCGAAACCAAGGAAGATCTGATCCTGGCTGCGCTTGAGCGGCGGGACGAGGAGGCCCGCGCTGAGATGCGCACCTATGTCGAGCAGCGGACGAGCGACCCCGTGGAGCGCCTGATGGCAACCTTCGATTTCCTGGAAGCCTGCGTTCGCGACAGCCAGTTTCGCGGCTGCATATTCATGAGTGCTGCCGGCGAGCACAAGGAAGCTGCCGATCCGGTATTCCGTGCTGCCCTGATGCATAAACGCCTGGTGCTCGCCTATTTTGAGGAACTCGCGCATGCGGCCCGGATCGCCGAGCCGAAACGGATCGCGGACGCCATCAACCTCCTGCACGAAGGAGCGGTCGCCGTTGCACAAGTGACCCGCAGCGCCGAGCCTGTTCGCCAGAGCAGGAGGATGGCGGTGACCTTGTTCGATCGGGAGGTGCGGGCTCCTTTGGTATCGTCAGCGCAAAGGGCGGACGCCCAGGCAGCACGGCCCTGATGGCGTAAACAACATCAAGGATGCAGCCGGGAGGTATTATGGATCGTCTCGAAGCAATGAAGATGTTGCTGGCCGTCGTCGACGCCGGCAGCATTTCCGCAGGGAGCAGGAAACTGAATGCTCCCTTGCCCAGCGTCAGTCGCAAGGTTGCCGAACTCGAACGTCACCTTGGGGCGAGCCTCATCGTGCGCACCAGCCGCAATCTTCAACTCACCGATGCGGGCAGGGAGTATGTCGACGCAGCCCGAAAGATCATGACCGATCTGGAGGAAGCGGAGAGGCGAGCCTCGGGCGAATACCAGACACCGCGCGGCACACTGACAATCACCATGCCGGTCGAATTCGGCGCCCGCTACATCATGCCGATCGCGCTTGGCTACATGGAGAAACACCCTGAGGTATCGCTGAACCTCCTATCGCTCGACAGAACTGTGCACCTTATCGAAGAACAGGTCGATATCGCCATTCGCCTCGGTGACCTCGCGGATAGTTCTCTTTATGCGGTAAAGGCGGGAGAGTTTCGCCTGCTGACTTGCGCGAGCCCCGCATATCTTGAGCGTCGGGGTGTGCCGACGCATCCGAGCGATCTTGAGGTTCATGACGGAATACTCTTCAACAAGCGGACGTTCTTCTGGACGTTCGAGGTCGACGGCCGTCCCGTGGAAGCCGCTCCACGCAATCGTCTCGAGGTAAACACCGCGGCCAATTGCGTGGCCGCGGCGATCGGTGGAGCGGGCATCGCCCGATTGTTCGACTATCAGATCCCGGATGAGCTGGCTTGCGGCGCCCTTGTACCGGTCCTGGAGGATTTCGCCGGGGCGTCGAAACCGATCCACATCGTCTATTCGGGACAGGGCATGCTCACCTTGAAGGTGCGTTCCTTCATTGACTGGGCCTTGCCACGTCTCCGCGCAGCTTTTGGGCGAGGCGAGAGCCTGCAGGTCTAGTCGGCAAAAGCCGCCCGGACTTCATCGATGGTTCTCGCCGGGTCCTGGAGATGCGGGAAGTGGCCGATACCCGTCAGAACGTCGAACTCTGCATGGGTTCGGTCGGCGAACTCCCTGCCCATCTCCGACTTGATATAGATGTCCCTTTCGCCCCAGATCACCTTGATCGGAGTCTTGAGCTTAAACAGATTGGCCTCCAGATAGTCTTCATCACGCGTGAAGTGAGCGTAATAGGAGGCGAAGGCATCGGCAGTCGTCATGCCGTCGTGTGTCCAGGACTCTTTCATGTCCGCTTGCACCTCGGACGACAGTTCGTATTGGGCCTCCGGCGCAAGGCCACGACGATGCACGTTTTGTAGGATCTCGTCGCTGGTCCTGTTCATATAGGCCCGCGTCGGCGTTGCCGTCGGCTCAGCCTTTAGATTTTGCAGGCTCTCATACATCCAATGCGGCCTGTTGAACGGCGCGAAGTCGCCGACGATGATCTTCTTCGCGATCTTCGGTTCATCGAGGGCCAGAAGCAGTGCTGGAAGGCTGCCGATGTCCGAGGCGTAGATGACCAAATTCGAACGGTCGACGCCCGATTTGTCGATGTAGGCCTTCAGAACCGAGGCATAGTCCCTTGGTGAATAGGAGAACTGCTCCGGGGAAGGGCGCGACGACTGACCATAGCCGGGCCAGTCAAATGCATGCACCTCGTAGTCCTTGCTCAGTGTTCCGGCGATTTCCTTCCAGACGGTCAACGTCTCCGGGAATCCGTGCAGGAAGAGCGCGATGCCCTTGGGGTTAACGGCATGGGAGACCATGCGCCGCAGCGTAATGTTCTTGTCGATGGTGACGAAGTCGATTTTCGGGACCGCCGGAGTGACGGCATTCAAAGCTTGCCCCACGTCCGCCGAGGCCAGCACCACCGAGGCGGTCGCAACGAAATTCTTGAGTGACCGGAACATCGTGTCAGGCTCCTTCCGAGTTGACTTGACGAAAAGATCGGACACCCGGCGGGCCGTGGGTAGACGGAGATTCTGAGAGGAACCCTCTTGAACCGGACAACTGCACAGGTCCGCGAGAGTGAACTCACCAATACCCTGCAAGTACTCCGCTGCAGCCAAAGTCCCCAGCACGCGCGGTCTGATCGCGGTGTCCATGCCTTGTGTTCATGGCGACCATTACATCGACGTTCGCATGGAGCCGCACAGGCCTTCTTGCAGCCGTTTCGATTGGGCCCAGCGTCAAAGCGAGAGGGTGGCTCTCAATTTCACTCGGTACCAGCCCCCTGGTGCCGTTCCTAGATTCCGGTCCTTCGCGGATCGTCGGCCATCCCGTCAAACCGCGAGCCGACGAAACTCGCTCTCCACGAAAAGGAAGATGAAATGAACGACACCAATGCTGCTTCAGAGAAAATCAGGGCGCTCCCCGGCCACTCGACCATCGGCACGAACGATCTGGATGCCGCCGCCGCCTACTACGACAAGCTGCTTGCCGTCTTCGGCATCGGCCGTGTGCTCGTCCAGCCCGGTCGCGCTATCTATTACGGGCATCGCACTCTCGAGTTCGGTGTTACAAAACCGTTCAATGGCGAGGCCGCCATTGCCGGCAACGGATCAATGATCGCCTTCGAGGCGCGCTCCCGCACCCAGGTCGATCTCGCCCATGCGACGGCCTTGGAAGCAGGCGGTTCGGATGAAGGTGCACCCGGTCCGAGGGGTCCGAACGGCGGCGACCCATACTGTGCCTATTTCCGCGATCCCGAAGGCAACAAGTTTCTCGTCTACCGTACTGGTCCCGACGCGGACTGATACCCGCGCAGCAGGCGGGGTATGCCTTGGATGGCATGCCCCCGCGCCGCAAACCGGCGGCGGGATCCGTTCGGTGAGCATTCGGAGCATTCAGGAAGGAGGGTCCTCATATGGACCGGGAGAGCAAAGCTGGGAAATTTGAGGTGTCGCGGCGTTCGTTTCTGTTGGGTAGCGCGGCGATCGGCGTTGCGGCCGCGGGGCTGCCCGTGGCCTCCATCGCAGCCGACAACCTTGGCATGCCGAAGAGCATCGATAACATCCGGCCGTTCAAGGTCGACGTGCCTGCGGAGGCCCTCGCCGATCTGCGACGCCGCCTTGCGGCAACGCGCTGGCCGGACAGCGCAACCGTGAGTGACCGCTCCCAGGGTGTCGAGCAGGAGACGATGAAAGACCTCGTTGCCTATTGGCAGTCCGTCTATGATTGGCGCAGGGCCGAACGAAAGCTCAACACCTTTCCTCAGTTTTTGACCACCATCGACGGCCTTGACATTCATTTCATCCACCTGCGCTCCCCCCATGAGACCGCACTTCCCCTGATCATGACCCATGGCTGGCCCGGTTCGATCTTTGAGCTGCTGGACGTGATCGATCCGCTGACCGACCCGACTGCTTACGGCGGCAAGGCCGAAGACGCGTTCCATCTCGTCATCCCATCCATTCCCGGCTTCGGTTTCTCGCAAAAGCCCACCTCGACGGGTTGGGACGCGCAGCGCATCGCCATGGCCTGGGCCGCCTTGATGAAACGGCTCGGCTACGACCGCTATGTCTCGCAAGGTGGCGACTGGGGTGCGATCATCAGCGACACTCTGGCGCGGCAGGCTCCGGCGGGTCTGGTCGGCATCCATGTGAACCGGATCGAGCGCAGCACGACGCTTCCGCCAGACGCTGCGCAAGCGTTGAAGAATGGAGGCCCGGCTCCCGACAACATGTCCGCCGACGAGAAGAAGGTCTTCGATGAGGCCCGCGACTTCCTGAACAACGGTTTCGGCTACGCGTCGATCCTCAGCACCAGACCGGAGACTGTCGGCTACGGGCTTGCGGATTCTCCGGTGGGGCTGGCGGCCTGGCTTTACGACAAGATCGCGGATTGGGTGTTCACTCGGGGTGCTCCGGAACAGGCGTTGAGCAGGGACGACATTCTGGACAACATCACATTGTACTGGCTGACAAACACCGGGCCTTCGAGCGGACGCATCTATTGGGAAAACCTCAAGGCCGGGGCGAAGCTCTCGGCGGCCAAGGTTCCTGTCGCCGTTACCGTGTTTCCGGGCGAGGTTTACAGACCACCCAGGAAGTGGCTGTCAAAGGCCTATCCGCAGCTCGTCTATTATCATCAGGTCTCCAAGGGCGGGCACTTCGCCGCCTGGGAGGAGCCCGAACTTTTCACCGAAGAGATCAGGGCAGGCTTCAGGCCCATGCGTTCCTAGAACGCCAGCTCAACAATACGCCCTGGGCCAGAGAGGCTTGTTGCCGTCACTCCGGTAAACCTGCTTGACGCAATCCGTTCGCAAACCGGGCGAAGTCGTCAGGTCGGTGGATCGGCAGCCAGTCTCTGAGATTTGAAACGCGCAGCGACGGATCCAGCGTGCGCAGACGCTGCATGCACCGACGGGCCTCTTCCGGACGGGCCGCAAGCGCATGGCTCGCCGCAACGAGCGCGACCGCCACCAGCAGGCTGGGCAGGTTTGCGAGTGCCTTCTCCGCCCAGGTTACCGCTTCGTCATAGTTGCCGGAGAAGAAATGCGCGAGTGCGGTTCCCGTTTGCATCCGGAACACTTCCGGATCGAGCGGGCTCAGGCGAACGGCATGGGTGAGATCCCTGATCGCATTCTCGGCTTCGCCACGGAAGACACGCAGCACGCCCCCCAGGAACCAGGCGAGCGCGAAGTTCGGGTTGAGCAGCCGTGCCCTGTCGATCAGCGCAATGCCACCATCGAGGTCGTCGGCGAGATGACCGAGTGCGTGGCCGCCTCTCGTCAGCGCCACGGCGTCATCCCGGCCAAGCTCCACCGCGAGCCGCGCCAGTCGTGTTCCCTCGGCGATCTCTGCCGTGCGGTCGATCATCCACCCGTTGAGCTTCTTCCAGAAAAAGCACCAGGCGGCGCCGGCATAGGCGGACGCAAACTCATCGTCGAGCGCGATCGCCTTGTAGAACAATGGCAGCGCTGCCTCGAGCGCTTCCCGGGTCCCGCTGTGCAGTTTTGCCATGCCGCGAAGATAGTAGTCGTAAGCGTCGAGGCTATCGGTCGGCTTGTGCTTGGCGCGCTCGATCTCGACCCGTTCGAGTTGCGGCGCGATCGCGTCGACGACGCTTTCTGCCATATTGTCCTGCAGCTCGAAAATGTCGTCGAACGTGCCTTCAAAGCGCTCCGCCCACAGGTGCGCGCCGGTCGTGGCGTCGACGAGCTGACCGGTGATGCGCACCTTGCTTCCGGACTTGCGCACGCTGCCTTCCAGAACATAGCGCACGCCAAGTTCCCGCCCCACGTCGGTCGCTTCCACTGTGCGGTCCTTGTAGGTGAAGCTCGAGTTGCGCGCGATGACGAATAGCCAGCGGATCCGTGACAGCGCGGTGATGATGTCCTCCACCACGCCATCCGTAAAATAGTCCTGCTCCGGATCGCCACTCAGATTCTGGAAGGGCAAAACGGTGATGGAGGGTTTGTCGGGCAGGGGGAGCGCAGGCGGCACCACGCTTGTCTTGCCGGAACTGCGGACGCTGCTGCTCGGCGCTTCAGAGATAACCCCGTTTTCGACATCGACGGGGTTCACCTCGCCGATGAAGCGGAAGCCCTTGCGGGCGATGGTTCGCAGCAGGTGCTGTTCTTCGCCGCTGTCGCCGATTGCCTTGCGGACGGCGTTGATGTGGCTGGTGATCGTCGATTCCGATACGATCCGACCACCCCAGACCGCCTGCAGCAGATCGTCCTTGCCGACGACCCTGTCGCGATTCTCTATGAGATAGAGCAACAGGTCGAAGACCTGCGGGCCGATGGCAACGACCTGCCCGCGCAGGGTCAATTCCCGGCGCTCCGGATCGAGCAGATAGTCTGCGAACTTGAACTGCACCTCTGCTCTCCTGGCGCGACGCTCCTGGCCGGCGATTGCGATCCGTCGATAGATAGCACGGCAACGCGTGATTAGAGCATCCCTTGCCGAGCGGGCAATCGCTTGGACGGACAATCAAGCTTTTCTCAAGGGTAATTCAAGGTGGGCGCAAGGACTTGCCCGAAGCATGCAGGCACTCTCACCGCAGATCGGCGGCAATGGTGCAGCCGAGAAAAAGCAGAGTGAAGCCATGAAGATCGTCATCATCGGAGGCACTGGCCTTATCGGATCGAAACTTGTGAAGAACCTGCGCGAGCGCGGCCATGACGCGTTTGCGGCCGCACCAAGCACCGGCGTCAACACGATCACGCGTGAAGGCCTTGCCGCAGCGATGGATCGAACCGAGGTCGTCGTCGACGTCGCCAACGCGCCGGATTGGGACGACAAGGCTGTTCTCGACTTCTTCGAGGCATCGGGGCGCAATCTGCTGGCAGCGGAAGCCGCCGCCGGCGTGCGCCACCACGTCGCTCTTTCGATCGTTGGTAGCGAACGGTTGCCCGGTAACGGCTACTTCCGGGCGAAGGTCGCGCAGGAGAACCTCATCAAGGCGTCTGGCATTCCCTATACCATCCTGCGCGCCACACAGTTCTTTGAGTTCGTCGGCGGCATTGCCCAGTCGGCAACCGTCGGGAAGGAGATCCGCCTGTCTCCCGCGCTGTTCCAGCCGATCGCCTCCGACGATGTGGCCGCAGCACTCGCCGATATCGCCCTCGCACCGCCGGTCAACGGCACGGTCGAAGTCGCCGGTCCCGATGCCATTCCCCTCGACGAGGTGGTGAGACGCTTCCTGGGGGCGACAAAGGACGAGCGCAAGGTGGTGCCGGATGTTCACGCACGCTACTTCGGCGCCGTCCTTGACGACCAGTCGCTGACCCCCGGCAAGAACCCGCGGCTTGGCGCGATCCGGTTCGACGACTGGGTTCGTCAGCAAGCCGGGCACTGACGAAGCAATCATCGGCAAGCCGTCGCGCCTGCATCGCTGATGCCTTCAATCCCGCCAAAACGGAATCGGCCACGCTATCGGCGAGGGCGCCGCGGATGAGCTTCACCGCGCGGCGCCTTCGTAGCCATCCAACAGGAACTGAGACAATGGATACGTTCGAGGACAAGGTTGCCATCGCCACAGGAAGCGTCGCAGTCGGCACCGCCGGGAAGCGCTCCAGCAAGAGGAAGATGCTTGGCATGTTGCTGTGCCTCAGTGCTGTGGTGGCTGTCGCAGGCGGCTGGGCCTGGGCTCGTTCGGGCGGCGATGCGTCGACTGACAACGCCTATGTCCGCGGCGACGTGACATCGCTCGCGCCGAAGGTTGCGGGCTATGTCACGGCTGTCGAAGTCCGGGACAACCAGAGTGTTCGAGCGGGAGAGGTGCTTTTCCGGATCGACGACCGGGACTACCGCGCGCGCCTTGCGCAAGCGGCCGCCAATGTCGAAGCCGCAAAGGCTCGGCTCGTCAACGTCGATGCCGAGACAGAACTCCAGCACGCCTTCATTCGGCAGGCCGAGGCTCAGAAGCGATCGGCCGTCGCCGAGATGAATCTGGCGGCCAAGGCGTACGAGCGTCGCCGCGAACTCATCCGCAGCAACACCATCAGCCAGGCCCATGTCGATGAAAGCGATGCGGCGCGATCGAGAACCGAGGCAAGTGTGTCTGCGGCGTCCGCGACAATAGAGGCACAACGGCAGAAGATCGCCGTGCTTGCGGCCCAGCGTGAAGCCGCGGTCGCTGCCGTGGCGCAGGCGGAGGCCGCGCGCGATCTTTCTCAGATCGATCTTGAAAGCACGATCGTTCGCGCTCCCGTCGGCGGCGTGATCGGTAACCGTCAGGTTCGTGTCGGCCGGTTCGTCGCGCCGGGCACGTCCCTGCTCGATATCGTTCCGGTTGACGATGTGTGGGTTGTCGCCAACTTCAAGGAAACGCAACTCGAACATATTCGGACAGGTCAGCGCGTCCGCATCGTCATCGATGGGTATCCGGATCAGGCGCTTGAAGGCACAGTCGACAGCTTTGCCCCGGGCAGCGGTTCAGCCTTCAGCCTTCTCCCGTCGGACAATGCAACCGGCAACTTCGTTCGTGTCGTCCAGCGGGTGCCGGTCAAGATACGGTTTTTAAGCAACCCGTTGCCGGGACGTCTCGTTCCGGGTCTGTCCGCGCGGGTCGACGTCGATCTCGGGAGCGGGTCATGACCACGCACGTAGCCACGACGGCGAGCCGCGAAATGTCGACGGCAGGCGCGCTGCTTGTCATCGGCATCGTGCTGGCGGCGCTGACGGAAGCGATCGCCAGCACCGTCCTTTCACTCGGACGCGGCGATATCATCGGCGATATCCATGCCACTCCCGACGAATTCGCCTGGCTCGATATCGGCTACACCGCGTTCAAGCTCATCGGCTTCCTGGTCGCCCCTTCGATGCTCCACCGTGTCCGGCCGCTCAGCCTCATCGCCGCCGCAACGCTCGTCATGGGGCTTGCATGCGGTCTTGCGGTTTTCACCGCGCGGTTGGACCTGTTGATCGCGCTGAGAGTGACGCAAGGTCTCGCTGGCGGCATCCTTCTGGTCGCAGGCCAGGCCATCCTCTTTTTTGTCTATCCGAAAGCCCACCAGCCCATCCTTCAGGCGCTGTTTGCGATGGGGGCCGTGGTGGCACCTGCGACACTGGCCCCGGCGCTTCAGGGGTGGTTGCTGGATACTCAATCCTGGACGTGGATCTTCTATTGCAATGTCATCCTGTCCTTGGCAGCCGCAGGGCTTCTGCTGGTGGTCGATGATCCGACACCCGCCATGACGCAGCCGCGGCCGTTTGACTGGGTCGGCTTTTCCCTCATCTCTGTATCGCTTTTCTCTTTCACCTATGTCCTCAGCCAGGGTAGCCGCTGGGACTGGTCCGAAGAGCCGCGCATCCTGTGGCTCTGCGTGGCGGGTGTTGCGTCCCTGCTGATGTTTCTGGGGCAACAGGTGCTGCGCAAGGGCAATGGCCTTCTCGATTTCACCCTGTTCAAATCGGAGGATTTTTCCTTCGCCTTCATCGTCAGTTTCGTTGCCGGTGCTGCGCTGTTTGGAAGCGCGTTTTTGATACCCTCGTTTGCCGTGTCGGTCCTTGCCTTCACGCCCACAGATGCGGGCCAGCTTCTTTTGCCGAGCGGCGCGCTCTTCGTCGGGGCCTTGCTCCTTGCTGCCTTTCTCATGCAGGTCCGCCGTGTGCCGCCATTCGCGACGGTGCCCTTCGGCATCCTCCTGATCATGGTGGCGATGTGGATGCTGTCCGGGTCGACCAGCGAAAGCGGCGCGGATGACATGATGACCGCAATCCTGTTGCGCGGCCTTGGCCTTGGCTTCCTGTTTCTGTCGATCACGCTGATTGCGTTCAGCGACCTCAACCGCCGAAACCTCGCATCGGGTATCGGCCTCTTCAACACCGGCCGCCAACTCGGTGGTCTCATCGGCGTTGCCGGGCTGCAGACCCTCATCGACCATAACGTCGTCGCGAATGTCGCGGTCCTCGGCGCCAACATCAATGGGGGAGGGGCGGCCGTTATCGAACGGCTGACCAATACGACAGCCATGCTTTCGGCAAGGGGGATGGATGCCGTGTCCGCCAGCCGGGCAGCGATGGCGCTTCTCGGCCGCGCAGTCACCAGTCAGTCCATCGTGATCGCCTTCGACACGGCGTTTTACGCCGTCGCCCTTCTGTTCGTGTTCGCAGCGCCCGTCCTGGTCGCGATCAAGATCGGATTTGCCCGACGTGCGAAGGCGCGCCACGGGAAGTAACGCACGGACGCAGGGCGTCCACGCCTCTTGTTCTGGCGCGGCCGATCGCGCGGAAGCCCTATTGTATGTTCAGCCCCTCGTATGCGGCCGGCCAACGCTCCTTGGCGCTTTGGGCCGTAATCGCTTTGGTGCAAGCGTCGTTTTCGTCACCGTCGGCGTTCAAGGACCGAGGTCCGCATAGTCACGTCGTTGCCTCTATCCCGAGCAGCGTGAGCCCTTAAACGAGCGCTTATCGCCTTGTCTCCACTCCCTATTTTGGTTGGGTTGCCGGCAAAGGCCATAGACTATATGGCGTTTGACGCGATTTCTGCGAAAGGGGATTCATGACTTCGACCGAACCAGTTTACGGGACAGTGACGCTCCTGTTGATCGCGGCGGCTGCCGTGGGGCTGCTCCTTCTGCTCATCCTGCGATTGCGCCTGCATGCCTTCGTGGCGCTGGTGTTGGTCAGCCTGCTCACGGCACTGGTTACCGGTATCCCTTTTCAGGATGTCGTGCCGACGCTGCTGCAGGGCTTCGGCTCGACGCTCGCCTCCGTGGCGCTACTCGTTGGCTTTGGCGCGATGATCGGGCGGATGCTGGAGGTCTCCGGCGGTGCGCAGGTGCTCGCCGACCGGCTGATCGGGCAGTTCGGTCATGATCGCGCCCCTCTGGCACTCGGCGTCGCCTCGCTGCTTTTCGGTTTCCCGATCTTCTTCGATGCCGGTCTCGTCGTCATGCTGCCGATCATTTTCAGCGTCGCAAAACGCTTCGGCGGCTCGGTGTTGCTCTATGCGCTGCCCTCGGCAGGCGCTTTCGCGGTCATGCACGCCTTCCTGCCGCCGCATCCGGGCCCGGTCGCCGCGAGCGAACTTTTGGGCGCAGACATCGGTCTTCTCGTGCTGGTCGGCCTCGTCCTCGCACTGCCCACCTGGTATCTGGGCAGCTATATCTTCGGTCTGTGGGCAGGCAAGCGCTTCGAGCTTCCGGTTCCCGCGCTTCTCGGGTCCCCCAGTGAAGCGATCCATGACCAGAAAACGCCGTCATTCGGCACTGTCATGCTCGTGTTGCTCTTGCCGCTCGTATTGATCTTCCTCAACACCGGGCTCGCAACGCTTGTGGCCGCCAAGGCAATAGACGGAAGCGCTGTGTGGGTGAACATCCTGCGCATGGCCGGACAGACACCCGTCGCCCTGCTCATTACCGTTCTCGTCGGCATGTGGGTTCTGAGCGGAAAGCGCACGCTCAAGGACATGGAAAAGCTGATGGACGGGGCGCTGGGCCCGATCTGCGGCATCATCCTTGTCACCGGTGCCGGCGGCATGTTCGGCGGCGTGCTGCGTGCAAGTGGCATCGGTCAGGCCCTTGCCGGCAGCCTCGAGGCGATCGGCATGCCGCTGATCGTCGCCGCGTTCCTCATCTCGACGGCGTTGCGCGTCGCGCAAGGCTCGGCGACCGTTGCGCTGACGACGACGGCGGGCCTGCTTGCGCCCACCGTGGCTGCGACCACGGGGCTGAGCTCTTTCGATCTCTGCTTCCTCGTCATTGCCATCGCGTGCGGCGCGACGGTGTTGAGCCATGTGAACGATTCCGGGTTCTGGCTCGTCGGCCGCTTCCTCGACATGGATGAACGGACTACGCTCAAGACCTGGACGGTGATGGAAACCCTGCTCGGTGTGATTGGCTTCGCATTCGCGCTCGTCGGATGGTGGATACTATGAGCAGCAGCCTGCAGCATATCGTGGTCATGGGCGTTTCCGGCAGCGGGAAGACGACTGTCGGGGAGGCGCTTGCCGAAAGGCTCGGTTGGCGCTTTATCGAGGGTGACGCGTTCCATCCGCCACAGAACGTGGCCAAGATGTCCGCCGGTATTCCGCTCGATGACAACGACCGCGCCCCATGGCTGAGGACACTCGCGGCAGAAATAGCCAAGGACGAGGCGGCTGGCCGGCCCTCGGTGGTCGGCTGTTCAGCCCTGAAACGCGCCTATCGCGACATCCTGCGCACGGGAGCACCTCGCGTACGCTTCGTGCATGTTCACGGCGACCGCGCGGTCCTCGCCGACCGGCTTTCACATCGCGCCGGGCACTTCTTCCCCGCCTCGCTTCTCGAATCCCAACTTGCAGCCCTCGAGCCGCTTGGCCCGGATGAGGACGGCGTGGTCGTCGACGTGGCGCTTTCGACAAGCGAGCAAGTCGACCGTGCTGTGCGGGGACTGGGCGAATAGCCAGACCGGTGCTTGCGGTGTCCAGACCAGCGGACAATTGGAGCGAACGCAAAATGCTGGTTTCGATGTCTCTGTCGTTGCATCTTGACGACTTGGCCCCTTCGATAGGGTCCATGCAGAGGTAGCGAAACATGGCAATGCTCCTGGTTCCGGGCTTCATGCTCGACGCCGATCTTTGGCGTGATGTGGTGCCGGCACTGACCGAATACGGCCCGGCCACATACGCGGATCTCTCGCAGGACGACACGATCACGGCCATGGCCCACCGCGCGCTGGCAGATGCGCCGTCCAAGTTTGTTCTGGTCGGCTTTTCCATGGGCGGCTACGTCGCTCGGGAGATCGCACGGCAAGCCGCCGATCGGGTTGCTGCCCTCGTCCTCATCGCGACGTCTGCCCGCGGCGATAGCGACGTGCAGCGTCAGCGCAAGGCCGCAATAGCGGGACAGACGGGCAGCGCAGCCTTCAAGGGGCTCAGCAGGTTGGCCGTGGCGTCGTCGCTGCATCCTGACAATTCGGATCGCGCCGACATCATTGCACGCATCCAGGCGGCAGGGCAGCGATTGGGAGGCGACGTCTTTCGCCGGCAATCCCTCATCGATCGACGCGACGAACGGGATGATCTGGGAATGATCGGGTGTCCAAGCCTGGTCATCGCGGGAGAGCAGGACCAACTGAGGTCTCGTGAGGAGGCTATCGAGCTTCACCGGGCACTTGTCGGCTCGAGCTTCGAAATTATCGAAAACACGGGACATATGGTCCCGATGGAAGCCCCGCAGCGTCTCGCCGCCATCATGCGTGAATGGCTGGCTCAACAACCGCTCGGGTTGTGACGTTCGCATGTGGCCGCAAAGTGCCTTTTATCGCGCGGCCGATGCTCCTGTGACCTCAGAGCGACCGGAACCATGCCAGACGGGCGCGGCCGGTTCCTCACGCTTGGGGTCTGCAACGGGCTCTCCCCTGAGCCGATCGAACGCAACACGGAGCAAGCGCGGTTACTGGTCTCTCCACGTGCGGAACATGGCGGCCTGGCCGACATGCTCGCCGTCGGAGCGCACGAGCTGCCAGACGACAGCGTCTTCAATCCAAAACCGACGGCCGGATTTCGCAATCCGCAGGCCGCGATAATTGTCAATGAAGCCCTTGGCCGAGACGCTGTCCAAGAGACGCTGCCTTTCCTCGCGATCCGGAGCCTCGGCAGACAGGCGCGACGGCATGCCGACAAATTCCCCCCAATCATAGCCGAAGCAGGCCTGGGCGGTCTTGTTCGCATAGATGAAGCAAGGGTCCTCGGATCGATCGTGGGCGAGCAGGGCAAAGGGCGCGGACTCGTAGAGCCATCGGCTGTCGACCGGATGGCCAACCAGGTTTCTACCGGTCACCTGGCGGAAGCTCGCAACGATAAGCGCGAAGATTTCCTCGGTGTCATGCTCGATCGTCATGTTCGATCTCGTCTCCGCGAGCCCTCTTCATTGGTTGAGGCTTCTCAAGCGCTCAAGGCCGGGATGAACTTTCCGTCATAACGCACGCGAAAATTCCGGCGTTGGGCATCTTCCTGGAAGCAGACGAACACCAGTTCGAGGTCATTTGCGCCGCTGCGCCTTCCAAGCAGGCTGAGCGTGATGACGATCACGCCGCCATAGGTGCGGGTCAGGTTGATTGCGGCTCTGCGAATTTCATTGGTACCGGCGTCGTCCCGGTCTTCGCGCCGTTCATAGACCTGCCAGAAGGGCGAGGTCTCCCAGGCCGAGCGCAGTGCTTCGGTTATCTGGTCCTTGAACTCGTCGACCGACCGGCCCTTGCTCCAAGAGACCGTCTTTTCGGTGTGGTCGGCAAAGATGTCGAGATAGCCGTCGTAGTCGTCCGGATCGGAAAAGCACCGCTCGATCAACGCGAATGCGATGTCATCGGAAATTGCTGCCTTGAAGAATATCGTCATCGAATCGCCAACCCTGCCTTGCCGCCTATGTAGTCAAAGCATTGAGGACGTATCTAGTCCCCCGAATGTCAGATTGATGCTGCGCGAAGGACTTTCCTGCCATGGGGGCAATCGGCTACGGCTGTTCAAAGTTGTCATTCTTGCCAATTTTTGCCATCGACGCTATTCTCGGTTCCATGAGCACCATGAATATCTCCCTCCCGGACTATCTGAAAAGCTTTGTCGATGAGCAGGTCGCCGGGCGAGGTTATGGGACGAGCAGCGAGTACATCCGGGAGTTGATCCGTCGGGATCAGGACAGGCTCACCCTGCGCCGGCTGTTGCTCGACGGTGCTTCCTCCGCGCAGGCCGCGCCTGCCGACGCTGACTACTTCGCCAGCTTGCGTGACCGGGTTCGTGGCCAGCAGAGCAAGTGAACGGCAAGCCGATCAATCTGCATGCATTGGCTCTGAGCGATGTTGAATCGGCTGTCGATTATTACGCAAGCGAGGCGGGGCCAGATGTCGCTCTCGGCTTTATCGACGCTCTTCAGGCAGCTTACGACCTGATTGGCAGCCATCCGGTATCCGGATCGTTGCGGTATGCGTACGAACTGGGACTGCCTGACGTGCGAAGCGTCGGGTTGAAGAAGTACCCCTACCTCGTTTTCTATCGTCCGCAGGCCGACTATATCGACGTGTGGCGCCTGCTGCATGCCAAACGGGACATCCCGCAATGGATGCAGGGACCGGACGGTCCCTGATCGCTTCGAAATTTGTGGCTGTAAGTTGTTGGTTGCCTTGGGAAAGATGAGGCAAAAACTCCGCGAAATTTGGCGGAAACGAGAGGAAATTTCTAAGGCTTCGCACAACCAGGGTCTGCGGTCCCTCGCGCTCCCACGCGCACGCCGATAGGTTCTGAGGGAGCATCAACTCCGGAGAACCGCATGAAACGCCTCCTCATTCTCGGCGCCACCCTTGCCGCGCACTTCATCACGCCCGCGCTGGCACAGGAGCCAACGAAGCTTCTCAACGCCTCCTACGACGTGTCGCGAGAGCTTTTCGTTGCTGAGAACGAGGCGTTCATCAAGCAGCATCCGGGTGTGACGATTGACCAATCGCATGCCGGCACCTCCAAGCAGGCTCGCTCGATCCTCGAAGGCCTCGAGGCCGACGTCGTGACCTTCAACCAGACCACCGATATTGAGTTCCTCGCCAAGAACGGCTTTGTCGCCAAGGATTGGGCGAAGGCTTTCCCGAACAATGCCTCGCCGTTCTATTCGTTCCCGTCCTTCCTGGTGCGCACCGGCAACCCAAAAAACATCAAGGACTGGAGCGATCTCGCCCGCGACGATGTTCATGCGGTCTTCCCCAATCCGAAAACGTCGGGCAATGCGCGCTATACCTATCTTGCCGCTTATGCCTGGGCCAAGGAGGCCTATGAAGGCGACGAGGCGAAGATCGAGGCCTTTATCACCAAGATCTTCGACAATGTGCCGGTCTTCGACACCGGCGGCCGCGCCTCAACGACGACCTTCGTCGAACGCGAGACTGGCGACGTTCTGATCACCTTCGAAGCCGAGACCCGCAGCATCGTCAAGCAGTACGGCGCCGACAAGGTCGAGAGCGTCATTCCCTCGGTCAGCCTGCTTGCCGAGTTCCCTGTGGCGGTGGTCGACAAGGTTGCTGCGAAGCATGGCACGGAAGCGCTCGCCAAGACCTATCTCGATTTCCTCTACACCGAGGAAGGTCAGCGCATCGCGGCTGAGTTCGGTCACCGCGTCCGCAACGAGAAGGTAGCCGGCGACTTCAAGGATCAGTTCCCTGCAATCCGCCTCGTCAACGTTGACGACGTTTTTGGCGGATGGAGCAAGATCCAGGCTGAGCACTTCGCTTCCGGCGGCGTTCTGGACAAGCTCTACGGCAGCCGCTAATCGCCCTTAGGTTTCGCTTTCCTCCAACCCGGCAGACGAATTGTCTGCCGGGTTTTACCGTGCAAAGGAAATGACCGCGTGAGACGCAATGTCCTGCCCGGATTACGCCTGTCGCTGGGTGTGACGCTGCTTTATGTGAGCCTGATCGTCGTCCTGCCGTTGGCAGCACTCGTGTTCAAGGCCGCGAGCCTCGGCCTTGGGGATTACTGGCAGATCGTCTCGTCGCCGCGGGCGCTCGCAAGCTACCGCGTTACCGTGCTGGCTGCTCTTGGGGCGACCCTCTTCAATCTCGTTTTCGGCCTGGCGCTTGCCTGGGTGCTGGTGCGCTACCGGTTTCCGGGGCGGCGCATCGTTGACGCCATGGTCGACCTGCCATTCGCCCTGCCGACGGCGGTCGCCGGTATTGCGCTGACCGCACTCTTCACGTCGAACGGTGTGTTCGGGTCCATTCTGAGCGATGTGGGCATCAAGGTCGCCTATACCCCGCTCGGCATTATGATCGCCATGTGCTTCACCTCGCTGCCCTTCATCGTGCGCACGGTGCAGCCGGTGCTGGAGGATCTCGACCCGGCTCTGGAAGAGGCGGCTCAGTCACTTGGCGGTTCAGACGGGGCGATTTTCCGCAAGGTCATTCTGCCGCTCCTCACACCGGCGCTCCTCGCCGGCGTGTCGCTCTCCTTCGCCCGTTCCCTTGGCGAGTTCGGCGCGATCATCTTCATCGCCGGCAACCAGCCGATGTCGACGGAAATTACCGCATTGCTGATCTTTATCCGGCTGGAGGAATACGATTATCAGGCAGCGGCCGCGATCGCGTCCGTCCTGTTGCTCGCGGCCTTCCTCATGCTCGCGGTCACGAATTGGCTGCAGGCGCGAGCGCTGCGCTACACGGTGAGGAACTGACGATGCGCGCTTTTCGAACGGGACGCACGCCGCCACGCGTCGGCGACGGGCCCTTCTTCCGCCGTGCGCTTATCGGCGCCGTCCTCATTGTCGGCGCGTTCCTGATCCTCGCGCCTCTGTTGATCATTGGCGTCGAAGCCTTCGCCAAGGGCTGGCAGGTCTATCGCGACACGATCCTGCACCCGGACACGCGGCACGCGATCATGCTAACCGTGCTCGCGGCGCTGATCGCGGTGCCGGTCAATACCGCCTTTGGCGTTGCCGCCGCCTGGGCCATCACCAAGTTCGACTTCCGCGGCAAGGCCTTCCTGCTGGTCGTGATCGAGATCCCGTTCTCGGTGTCGCCGATCGTTGCGGGCGTCGCCTATCTCTTCGTCTACGGCCTTCAGGGCCTGTTCGGCCCGACGCTTGATGCCTATGGCATCAAGATCCTCTTCGCCATTCCCGGCATCGTGCTTGCCTCGATGTTCGTCACCGCGCCTTTCGTTGCCCGTGAGCTCATTCCGCTCATGCAGGCTCAGGGGCGGGATCTTGAAGAGGCCGCGGCCTCACTCGGGGCCTCCGGCTGGCGCACCTTCTTCTCGGTGACGCTGCCAAACATCAAATGGGCGCTGCTTTATGGCGTCGTCCTCTGCAATGCGCGGGTCATGGGCGAGTTTGGTGCCGTATCGGTCGTGTCGGGCAATATCCGTGGCCAGACCAACACGCTGCCGCTCCATATCGAACTGCTCTACCACGATTACCAGGCGGCAGGCGCCTTCGCGTCGGCGTCCATCCTGGCGCTGATCGCCGTCTTCACCATCATCGCCAAGGTGGCGCTCGAGCGCCAAGGCGCGGGCCGTGTCCGCCAGGCCGCCAATCCCGCGGAGAATGCATCATGAAGATCCGCCTTGACCACGTCGTCAAGACTTTCCAAACCTTCCGTGCCGTCAAGGACGTTTCGCTGGAAATCGAAAGCGGCGAACTCGTCGCACTGCTCGGACCGTCCGGCTCCGGCAAGACGACCATATTGCGCATGGTTGCGGGCCTCGAATTCGCCGATGGCGGCCACATCTACTTCGGCGACCAGGACGCGACCGACATACCGGTGCGCGATCGCGGCGTCGGCTTCGTGTTCCAGCATTACGCGCTTTTCCCGCATATGACCGTGGCACAAAACATCGCCTTCGGCATGGAAGTCTCGAAGGTCAAGCGCGAGAAGGCGGCCATTGATGCGCGGGTCGACCAGCTCCTCCACCTGGTCCGCCTCGAAGGGCTTGGTGACCGTTTCCCGGCGCAGATCTCCGGCGGGCAACGCCAGCGCGTCGCCCTTGCCCGTGCCCTTGCGGTTGACCCGAAGGTGCTGTTGCTTGACGAGCCTTTCGGTGCGCTCGACGCCAATGTCAGACGCGAGCTTCGCCGCTGGCTGCGCGAGATCCATACCCAGCTCGGCATCACGACGCTGTTCGTCACCCATGACCAGGAAGAGGCTCTGGATCTCGCCGACCGGGTCGTGATCCTGAAGGACGGCCACATCGTCCAGCAGGGAACGCCGGAGGCGGTCTGCCGCGACCCCCAGTCGGCCTTCGTCATGAAGTTCCTCGGCGATGCCAACATGCTCGCAGCCGAGGTGCGCGACGGCATGGCCTATGCCGACGGTGCCGTCATCGAAGCCTCAGGCATGGCAGATGGCAAAGCCGAACTCTACGCCCGTCCGGTCGATCTCGACTGGACGCCGGGGGGCCCCGGGATCGCGGCCAATGTCAGCCGGGTCATGGACCGGCCGGACGGTCGCCGCGTGATCGCGACCACCCAGAGCGGTACGCATCTGGAACTGGACGTGGAACCGGAATGCGCCGTGAAATCCGGCGATATCGGTTTCGTGACGCTGCGGCGGGCGAAAGTGTTTGCTCTCTGAACGGCGCGGCACACAGGTTTCCTCCATTCAGGACGATGCCGGCAGACGGCGCCCCGCAACGAACCTCGCGACTTGCGCTTGATTTCGGATGCGACATGCTGCATTGCGAAAATGAGGGCGCGGCAATAGAGTTGCGCTGTCTCATGGCGGTCGCGAGATGAAGCCGAGCGGATTGAACGTACTGGTCATTGACGAGAATCGCATCCGTGCCGCCATCATCGAAGAGGGGCTGCGCGACGCGGGTTTTGACCAGCTGACCGTCATCGACAACATGCATGGCCTCGCGCGGCGCATCGCCGATCTCAATCCCGACGTCATCGTCATCGACCTCGAAAACCCGAACCGGGACATGCTGGAGAGCATGTTCCAGCTGTCGCGTGCGGTTAAGCGCCCCATTGCCATGTTCGTCGACAAGTCCGACGAGGCCTCGATCGAGGCGGCGGTAGAGGCGGGGGTCTCTGCCTATATCGTCGACGGGCTGAAACAGGAGCGGGTGCGCCCGATCCTGAAGATGGCGATCAGCCGTTTCAACGCTTTCTCCCGGCTCAGCCGCGAGCTGGAAGAGACGCGCGGCGAACTGGAAAGCCGCAAGGTGATCGATCGCGCCAAGGGGCTGCTGATGCGCTCCCGCGGCCTTTCCGAAGACGAGGCCTATGCGCTGCTGCGGCGCACGGCGATGAACCAGAACCGCAAGATCGTCGAAATTGCCCAAAGCCTGATCACGGCGGCGAGCCTGCTCGATCCCGGAGGGAAGCAATGACGACGCGCCATGCCATCACCGCCGGTTTTGTGCCGCTGCTCGACAGCGCGTTGCTTGTGGTCGCCCGCGAAATGGGCTTTGCCGAAGAACAGGCGATCGATCTTACGCTCTTGCGCGAGCGCTCCTGGGCGAGCATCCGCGACCGGCTTGCCGTTCGCCACGTCGATGTCGCGCATATTCTCGGTCCCATGCCGATCGCCTGCAACCTCGGGCTCAACGTGCCGGCGCCCGACATGATCGTGCCGATGGCGCTGGGGCTCGGTGGCAATGCTGTCACTGTGTCTCCGGCGCTGTGGCAGATGATGGCGGACAACGGAGCGACGGCGGGGCTTGATGCGCGCGCCAACGGCGGAGCGTTGCGCAAGGCTATCGAGTTGCGGTCGGGTGCGCCGCTGCGCTTCGGCGTCGTCCACCCCTATTCGGGACACAACTACGAGCTGCGCTACTGGCTGGCGGCCAGTGGCATCGATCCGGACCGCGACATCGAGATCGTCGTCCTGCCGCCGCCGGACATGGGCGATGCGCTTGCAGAGGGCGTGATCGACGGCTATTGCGCGGGGGAGCCCTGGAACACCTTCGGCGTGCTTCGTCGCGGCGGCCACCTCGCGACCGTTAAGGCCGCAATCTGGCGGTCGAGTCCGGAAAAAGTGCTTGGCGTCAATGCGCGCTGGGGAGAGGCCAATCCGGAGGCGATGGCCGCCCTGCTCGTCGCGCTTCATCAGGCATCGCTCTGGTGCGCCCGGCCGGAAAACCACGAGGCGCTTGCAGCACTTCTGGCAAAGCCTGCCTATGTGGGGCGCGACGCCGAACTGCTTCTTCCCGCCCTCAACGGCACCCTGCCGGTCGGCGGCGGAGAAATGCGGGCCGTCCGGGACTTTTTCGTCCCGAACGCCAAAGCCGCGACTTTCCCCTGGAAGAGCCATGCTTTGTGGTTCTACACCCAGATGGTGCGCTGGCGGCAGATCGAGCACACGGCCGACCGGCAGCGGATCGCTGCGGAAACCTATCGGCCGGACATCTACCGGGCCGCGTTGAAGCAACTCGGCATCGCCATGCCATCGGCAAGCGCCAAGGTTGAGGGCGCGTTGACTGTTGAAACGCCAGTCGGCTCGTCGGGTGCGCTGACGCTGGGGCCGGATGGTTTCTTCGACGGCGGGCGCTTCGATCCTGACGACGTGGACGCCTATATTGCATCCCAATCATCAGGGTAATTGCCGAGCGCCTAATTTATGCGCGGTGCACAAAAAATAGCTTTTGCACTGCACAGGGCGAAGGCCGACCCAGGTCGCTTCAAGGCGTGATGATCTATCTTTTTCTTTCAAATCAATCGCTTGCGGAAACTGGCACGGCGATTGCTTTTTAGTTTTCAGGCCCTCGGGCCATGAGATCGGTGTCCAACGACGGGCGCCTCACCAGCAAAGCCGCTGATCAGGTTTCTGCACGTACGGACCCACCGTGTCGCGCGCGCCTGGCCAGCGGCTTTTTGTTTTTCAACCCCAAGATGGAGCGGCACGACCTTGTCGGGCCTCGGAGAAGTCATGTCTGAGAACAAGCAGCCTCTATCCGCCAGCGAACCCGCCACCGCGTTGTGGATGTCGACCTTCGCCTTCACCATCTGTTTCGCCGTCTGGACGATCTTTGCGATCATCGGCATCCGCATCAAGCAGGACCTCGGCTTGAGCGAGGCGCAGTTCGGCCTCCTGGTCGGCACACCGATTCTCACCGGTTCGCTGGTGCGCATCCTGCTGGGCGTGTGGACGGGCCGCTACGGCGGGCGTCTCGTTTACACGCTCACCATGCTGGCCGCAGCACTTGCGACCTTTCTGCTCACCTATGCGACGACCTATCCGCAGATGCTGCTTGCCGGACTTGGCGTGGGTCTCGCCGGCGGGTCCTTTGCAGTTGGTGTCGCCTATATCTCGCCGTTCTTCCCGCCGGAAAAGCAGGGCACGGCACTGGGTATCTTTGGTGCCGGCAATGTCGGCGCGGCGGTGACGAAGTTCCTCGCGCCCTTCGTTCTGTTGGCCTGGGGTTGGCAGGCTGTCGCTGAGATCTGGGCCGCCGCGCTTGTTGTCACAGCGCTCGTCTTCTGGTTCACGACCAGCGATGATCCGGCTTTCCGCAGCCGCCGCGAGCGCCAGGTGCCGCAGCGTAGCCTCCTCCAGGAATTCGCGCCCCTGAAGAACGCTCAGGTCTGGCGTTTCTCGCTCTACTACTTCTTCGCTTTCGGTGGCTTCGTCGCTCTTTCGCTCTGGCTGCCGCGCTATCTCGTCGGCGTCTATGGCTTCGATATCGCCGCAGCAGGCATGATCGCGGCCGCCTATTCTATCCCCGGCAGCATCTTCCGCGCCTTTGGCGGCATGCTTTCGGACCGAAAGGGCGCCCGCAGCGTCATGTACTGGATGCTCGGCGTCTCGGCAGTTGCAACGCTCATTCTCTCGCTGCCGGCAGGGGGCGAGGCGGGCGCATTCGGCATCACGCCGGTTGTCTTCATCGTCACGGTCTTCGTGCTCGGCTTCGTCATGAGCCTCGGCAAGGCAGCCGTCTACAAGCACATCCCGGCCTACTATCCCGACAGCGTCGGGGCGGTCGGCGGCATCGTCGGCATGGTCGGCGGGCTTGGCGGCTTCGTCCTGCCGATCGCCTTCGGCCTGCTCAAGGATGCAACCGGTCTCTGGTCGAGCTGCTTCCTGCTTCTCTTCGCCGTCGTCGCCGTGTCGCTCGTCTGGATGCACCTCTCGATCCGCCAGATGGAGCGCCGCGCGCTCTCCCTGCCGACGGCTGCTGCTGCCTGAACATACAAGGACAGACCATGACTGAAAAACTCGTCATCATCGGCAATGGCATGGCGCCCGGGCGCATGCTGGAGCACCTCCTCGAAAAGGCCCCTGGCCGCTACGAGGTGACCATTTTCAATGCCGAGCCACGCGTCAACTACGACCGCATCATGCTCTCGCCGGTGCTCTCCGGCGAGAAGGACTACGAAGAGATCATCATTCATGGTGATGGCTGGTACATCAAACACGGCATCACGCTCTACAAGGGCCACCGCATCGTTTCGATCGACCGTGACCAAAGGACCGTGACGTCCGACCATGGCGTCACCGAGAGCTATGACAGGCTGGTGATCGCCACCGGCTCCGTGCCCTTCATCCTGCCCGTGCCGGGCCACGACATGCGCGGCGTCATCACCTATCGCGACCTCGACGACGTGCAGGCGATGCTGCTCGCCGCCCAGTCGCGCGAGAAAGCTGTCGTCATCGGCGGTGGTCTGCTGGGCCTCGAGGCCGCTGCCGGCCTTGCCGGCCGCGGCATGGATGTCACGGTTCTTCACGTGATGCCGACGCTGATGGACCGCCAGCTCGATCCGGCCGCGGGTTATCTCCTGCAGAAGGAGCTGGAAGGGCGCGGCATCAAGATCATCTGCAAGGCAAACACCAAGGCGATTGTCGGCAATGGCAAGGTCGAGGGCATCGAGCTCGATGACGGCCGCGTCATCCCGGCGACGCTAGTCGTCATGGCTGTCGGTATCCGGCCGAGTGTCGGGCTCGCCAAGGAGGCTGGCCTTGCCGTCAACCGCGGCATCGTCGTCGACAATGGTATGCAGACCTCGGACGGCCGCATCTGGGCGCTTGGCGAATGCGCGGAAGTGGACGGTATGGTCTATGGCCTCGTCGCACCACTCTACGAGATGGCCCGTGTTGCAGCCTCCCATCTTGCCGGCGAACGCTCCGCCACCTTCGTCCATTCCGACACGCCGACCAAACTCAAGGTCACGGGCATCGAGCTTTTCTCGCTTGGCGACTTTGCCGATGGCGACGACCGCGAAGAGATCGTGCTGCGCGATGCCGCAGCCGGCGTCTACAAGCGGCTGGTGCTGAAGGGCAACCGCATCATCGGCACGGTGCTCTACGGCGAGACCGCGGATGGCGCCTGGTTCAACGACCTCAAGAAGAAGGAGACCGACATCTCCGACATGCGCCAGACCCTGATCTTCGGCCAGGGTTACCAGGGAGGTGCTCCGCTGGACCCTATGGCGGCCGTTGCAGCCTTGCCGGATGATGCGGAAATCTGCGGCTGCAACGGCGTCTGCAAGGGCAAGATCGTTTCGGCGATTGCCGACAAGGGCCTGACGTCACTCGACGACGTGCGCGCTCACACCAAGGCGTCCGCGTCCTGCGGCTCGTGTACCGGCCTCGTCGAGCAGTTGATGACGCTGACGCTCGGCGAGGGCTACAGTCCGGCCGCCGTCCAGCCGATGTGCGGCTGCACCGACCTTGGTCACGACGACGTGCGCCGCCTGATCAAGGCCAAGGGGCTGAAGACCATTCCGGCCGTCATGCAGGAGCTTGAATGGAAGACCTCCTGCGGCTGCGCCAAATGCCGCCCGGCGCTGAACTATTACCTCGTTTGCGACTTCCCCGATGAATATGCCGACGACTACCAGTCGCGCTTCATCAACGAGCGCGTTCACGCCAACATCCAGAAGGACGGCACCTATTCGGTGGTGCCGCGCATGTGGGGCGGGGTCACCAATTCCGGGGAGCTGCGGGCGATCGCCGACGTTGTCGACAAGTTCGAGATACCCCTGGTCAAGGTGACGGGCGGTCAGCGCATCGACCTGCTCGGCATCGAGAAGGAGGACCTGCCTGCGGTCTGGGCCGATCTCGGCAAGGCCGGTTTCATCTCGGGCCAGGCCTATGCCAAGGGCCTGCGCACGGTGAAAACCTGTGTCGGCTCGGACTGGTGCCGTTTCGGCACGCAGGACTCCACCGGCCTCGGCATCCGCATCGAAAAGTTCATGTGGGGCTCCTGGACGCCGGCCAAACTGAAAATGGCGGTCTCCGGCTGTCCGCGAAACTGCGCGGAGGCGACCTGCAAGGACATTGGCGTCATCTGCGTCGACAGCGGTTTCGAGATCCATTTCGCCGGCGCGGCGGGCCTCGACATCAAGGGAACGGAGGTTCTCGGTCTGGTGAAAACCGAGGATGAGGCGCTGGAGCATATCGTGGCGCTGACGCAGATGTACCGCGAACAGGCGCGCTATCTCGAACGCATCTACAAATGGGCAAAACGCATCGGTCTTGAGGAAATCCGCCGCCAGATCATGGAAGATGTGGACAAGCGCAAGGCCTACTACGACCGCTTCGTGTTCTCCCAGAAATTCGCACAGGTCGATCCCTGGTCGGAGCGTGTCTCCGGCAAGGACAAGCATGAATTCAGACCGATGGCGACCGTCGGTTATCCCGAAGCAGCGGAATAGGAGGTCGGCCATGAACTGGTTCGCCATTGGAAACATCGCCGACATTCCACTGCGCGGTGCGCGTTGTGTCAAAACCCCCCAAGGCAAGATCGCTGTGTTCCGTACGGCGGAAAACGAGGTCTTTGCCATCGAGGACCATTGCCCACACAAGGGCGGGCCGCTGTCGCAGGGCATCGTCCATGCCAAAGCCGTCACCTGCCCGCTGCACAACTGGGTGATATCGCTGGAGACCGGCAAGGCGCTTGGCGCGGATGAGGGGGCGGTGAAGACGATCGCGCTGCGCAACGATGATGGCGCCCTCTTCATCGCGCTCGAAAGCCTCATGATGGCGGCCGAATAGGATGGAAAAGGCCGTCAAGACAACCTGCCCCTATTGTGGTGTTGGCTGCGGGGTCATCGCGTCCGTTGCCGACGACGGCGCCGTCTCCGTCAAGGGCGATCCGGATCATCCCGCAAACTACGGCCGGCTCTGTTCGAAAGGTTCGGCGCTCGCCGAGACGCTCGATCTCGATGATCGCATCCTTTATCCGGAGATCGACGGGCGACGGGCATCCTGGGACGAGGCGCTCGACCTCGTCGCTGAAAAATTCGCCCGCACGATTGCCGAAGATGGCCCGGATGCCGTCGCCTTCTACGTCTCGGGCCAGCTGCTGACGGAGGACTATTACGTCGCAAACAAGCTGATGAAGGGTTTTGTCGGTTCGGCCAACATCGACACCAATTCGCGGCTCTGCATGTCCTCTTCCGTCGCCGGCCACCGCCGCGCCTTCGGCTCGGACACGGTACCGGGAAGCTATGAGGATCTGGAACTGGCGGATCTCGTCATCCTCACCGGCTCCAACCTTGCCTGGTGCCATCCCGTCCTCTATCAGCGCCTTGCCGCCGCCAAGGCGAAACGGCCGGGCATGAAAGTGGTCGTCATCGACCCGCGCCGCACCATGACGGCCGACATCGCCGACCTGCATCTTCCGATCCGCCCGGACACGGACGTGGCGTTGTTCGTCGGCCTGTTCTCGCATCTGGTTTCCAGCAATGCCGTCGATCAGAACTATGTCGCGGCGCATACGGCCGGTTTCGGGGAGGCCTTCGTGGCAGCCGGGGCCGTTTCCTTCGACGAGGTGCTCGATCGGACCGGGCTTGCGGCCATGCAGCTGCGCGAGTTCTATCGTCTCTTCACGGCGACCGAAAAGGTCGTGACTTGCTATAGCCAGGGCGTCAACCAGTCCTCTTCCGGCACGGACAAGGTCAACGCGATCCTCAACTGCCATCTCGCTACCGGCCGCATTGGCCGGCCGGGCATGGGGCCGTTCTCGCTGACGGGGCAGCCCAATGCCATGGGCGGACGGGAGGTTGGTGGGCTTGCCAACATGCTCGCCGCCCATATGGCGATCGAAAATGCCGGGGATCGCGACCGCGTGCAGCGCTTCTGGCGCTCGCCGACCATTGCCGAGAAGCCCGGCCTCAAGGCCGTCGATCTCTTCCAGGCGGTGGCAGAAGGGCGCGTCAAGGCGCTCTGGATCATGGCGACGAACCCTGTTGTCTCCATGCCGGATGCCGACGCCGTCGAGGCAGCGATCAGGGCCTGTCCCTTCGTCGTCGTTTCGGACATCTTGAAGGAAACGGACACGGCCCGTCACGCCCATGTCCTGTTGCCGTCGCTTGGTTGGGGGGAGAAGAGCGGCACGGTCACCAATTCCGAACGCCGCATTTCCCGCCAGCGTCCGTTTCTCGATGCGCCGGGGGAGGCGCGGGCCGATTGGCGGCAGCTTGCCGAAGTCGGACGCCGTATGGGCTTTGCAGAAGCCTTCACCTATGGCGCGCCCGTAGAGATATTCTCGGAACACGCAGCGCTCTCGGCCTTCGAGAACGCCGGCAGCCGCGACTTTGACATCGGCGCCCACGCTGGTCTCACCCGTCAGGCCTATGATGGGCTGGCGCCGTTCCAGTGGCCGCAGCCCGCGGGGCAGGGTCGCGTCGAAAGCCGCTTCTTTGCGGATGGCGGCTTCTACCATGCCGACGGCAAGGCGCGCTTTGTCGCGGTTCAACCGGTGGATTCCGACCGTACCAATCCCGAGTATCCCTTTACCCTCAACACCGGGCGCATTCGCGACCAGTGGCACACGATGACGCGATCAGGCAAAAGTGCGCGCCTCTCCGCTCATATCGCAGAGCCGTTTGCCGAACTTCACCCGCGTGACGCCATGGAGATCGGTGTCGCCAATGCCGGCCTTGTCGAGATCGAGGGCCCTAAGGGCAACGCGATCGTGCGCGCGCTCATCACCGAGCGACAGGCGCGCGGCAGTATCTTTGCGCCCATGCACTGGAATGACCAGTTTGCGGCAAAGGCGCGCATCGATGCCGTCGTGCCGGCGATCACTGATCGTGTGTCCGGCCAGCCCGCCTCGAAGAACGTTGCGGTCGCCGCGCGCACGTTTAAGGTGGGCCACTACGGCTTTGCCGTATCGCAGGCAAAACCAACGGATCCGGATGCCGCCTATTGGGCGCTTGCCAAGGCCGAAGGCGGGTGGCGGCTGGAACTGGCCTTTGCCGGGCCGGTGGAAAACTGGGCGGACTGGTGCCGCCGTGTCTTTGCCATCCGGGAAGGGGTCGAACCGCTCGGCTATGCCGATGCGCAGACCGGCGACGTCCGTCTCGCCTTCTTCGATGGCACGCGACTTCTCGCCGCCTTCTTCCTGGCGCGCGAACCCGTCGCTGTTGCCCGCAACTGGGCGATCGCGCAACTCGCCACTGACCACGCCAACCTGCGCAAGCGCTTCGCGCTCGTCGCCGGCCGGCCGGGCGCCGACAAGCCGGATCCCGGGGCCACCGTCTGCTCCTGCTTCGGCGTTGGCGTCAACCAGATCGTCGCGGCGGTGCGCGGAGGCTGCCAGAGCGTCGAGGCGGTGGGCAAAGTGCTCAATGCCGGTACCAATTGCGGCTCGTGCCGCGCGGAAATCAGGGGGATCATCGATGGATGTCTTGCAACGGCCGCGGAATGAAACACCGGCCCGCATGGAGCCACTCGCCAAGCTGCCGGTTTTCTGGGCGCTGGAGGGCAAGCGTGTCGTGGTTGCCGGCGGGACGGATGCGGCGATGTGGAAGGCGGAACTGCTCGCCGCCTGCGGTGCCAGGGTCGAGATTTACGCCGAGGAATACGGCGACGGCTTCGAGAAGCTCATTGCACGCACGCCGGATCACCCGGCTGCCAGCCTTAGGTGTCACCGTCGGCGTGTGGCGCCGACCGATTTTGACGGCGCAGCACTCGCCGTTGGCGATTGTGAGGATGCAGCGGAAGCGCGGTCTTTTTTTGGGGCGGCCCGTGCGGCCGGTGTCCCGGTCAACGTCATCGACAAACCTGAATTCTGCCAGTACCAGTTCGGCTCCATCGTCAACCGCTCGCCTGTCGTCGTCGCGATCTCGACGGATGGCGCCGCTCCGATCCTGGCCCAGACGATCCGGCGCAAGATCGAGACCCTGTTGCCGCGCAGTCTCAAGACCTGGGCGGCGCTGGCGCAGTCTCTGCGCGACGAGGTGAACCGGCGCCTCCAGTCCGGCTCAGAGCGCCGCGCCTTCTGGGAACGCTTTTCCGATCGGGTCTTTTCGACAACGGATGCGCCGGAGGAGGGCGTAGGTGGGGCGCTTCTTGCTGATGCCGAAAGGCTCGCAGAAGCCCCCGCCGTCGGGCGCGTGACCTTGGTCGGTGCGGGGCCTGGCGATGCCGAGCTCCTGACTCTGAAGGCCGTGCGGGCGCTTCAGGCGGCCGATGTCATCCTTTTCGACGATCTCGTTTCCGGCGACGTGCTCGAACTCGCCCGTCGGGAGGCCAAGCGAATGCTGGTCGGAAAGCGGGGCGGCCGCGAGAGCTGCCGTCAGGAGGACATCAATGCCATGATGGTCAAGCTCGCCAAGGCGGGAAAACGCGTGGTGCGGCTGAAATCCGGCGACCCCATGGTGTTCGGCCGGGCTGGCGAAGAGATCGCGCATCTGGACCGTGAGAACATTCCGGTGGATGTCATCCCCGGCATTACAGCGGCGAGCGCGATGGCCTCGCGTCTCGGCCTGTCGTTGACCCACCGCGACCACGCCCAATCGCTGCGCCTCGTGACCGGCCATTCCCGGCATGGCGGCCTGCCTGACGATGTCGACTGGGCGCGCGTCGCCGATCGCCGCAGCACGACCGTGTTCTACATGGGCGGCCGAACGGCGAAGCTCATCGCCGCCAAACTCATGGAGCAGGGCCTGCCACCCCAAACGCCGGCCATTATCATGAGCGATGTCAGCCGGGCGACGGAACGCAGCTGGCGCGGCACGCTTGCGACCCTCCCGGTCGGCATCACCGAGATCGGCTATGATAACCCGGTCCTCATCTCGGTCGGAGAGGCGCTTGCGGCGCGAGAGGTGCGCGCAGGGTTCATCTGCGATAGCCACCACGCCGTCGCCAGAGCAAGTTGACGGCGTCAGCCTTCTGAATGGTCTTTATGGTGAGCTGTCCGGCTGTCCGCCATGCTTTGTTGACAGAGGCGGTCGACACCGGCGCGAACACGTGCGACCCCTTCCGGGATGCTGGCGCCGGGAATGGAAGAGTAGCCCATGCGGAAATACCGGCAGGGCTGATCGCTTCTCGGGAAGAAGGGCGAGCCGGATTCGACCAGCACGCCATCCTGTCGCAATTCGCTCACGAGCCGGTCGGCATCGAGCCCTTCCGGCCCCTCCATCCAGAATGACGTGCCGCCGAAAGCCGAGGAGCCGGCGATCGTCAAGCCTTCGCGGCGTAGCGCCTCGGCCATGAGCACGTGTCGCTTGTGATACTCCGTGCGCATGCGGTGCAGCACGGCGTCATAATGGCCGAGCGCCAGAAAGTAGGCAGCGGTGCGCTGCAGGTGACCGGGGGGATGGCGCAGCATCAGCGAGCGGAGTGCGCGCGCTTCGCGAATGAAGGGTGCCGGCGCAACGAGATAGCCGAGCCGCAGTCCCGGAAACAACGATTTCGAAAAGCTGCCGATATAAAGTACGCGCCCGGTCGGATCGAGCGCCTTGAGCGCCGGCGAGGGCGGAGCGAGATAGCTGATCTCGAACTCGTAGTCGTCTTCGACGATGACGAAATCCTTTTCTTCTGCGGCTTGCAGGAGCCGTGCGCGCCGATCGACCGGCATCGTCGCGCCGGTCGGCGAGTGATGGCTCGGTGTCACGAAGACGGCATCGACATTCTCCGGCAGGGCCTCCGGCGAGAGACCCTCGCTGTCGACGTCGACGGTCGCAACATCAGCACCACTGAGCAGCAGCGAGGCGCTGATATCCGGATGGCACGGGTTCTCGCAGACCGCCGTGGAGCCCTTTTCCAGGATCAGGCGCGTGACGATCCAAAGCGCATTCTGCGCGCCGACGGTGACGAGGATTTCGTCCGGCGTGGCGTGAATGCCGCGCCGTGGCAACGTGCGCGAACAGATGTAGTTGACGAGCCGCACGTCGTCGGCCGCGGCAAAGTCGCTCGCCATCAGGACGAAGTCCTCGCGCGCAAGTGCCCGGCGCGCGCAGTCGCGCCAGGCGTTGAGATCAAACAGCGTCGGATCCATCTGGCCGTAGAGGAAAGGGAAGGGATAGCGTCGCCAGTCCAGGGGCTTCGGGATCTGGCGCACCACACCGAAGCTCATCTTGATCTTGCGGCTCCAATCCACGGGGTCGGAGCCGGTCGACGGGCGGTTGCCTCCTACGTCCATGCCCGGCGGATTGCCTGATATGCGATAGGAACTGCGGTTGACGGCCTCGACATAACCTTGCGAACTCAGTTCCTGATAGGCGAGCGTCACCGTGATGCGCGAAATGCGCAGATAGTCGGCCAGTTTGCGCGTCGAGGGCAGGTGCGCATGTGGCTGCAGCCGGCCGGCGAGTACGGCGGAAACAACCGTCTCGCGCAGTTGCGCCTGCAGACCGACCCCGCTTTCGCGGTCGATGAAGAAGATGGTCTCGGAAACGTTCATCCGCACGACGCCGGCCCCCAACGACGTTAATCTGGATCTATTCAACTTCCATACTGGATATAACGCAAGCCGGATCTCGGCCTTATCGTCGTCAGCAAGGCCGGAAAAAACCGGTCACTGAATAATCAAAGAGGAGAACGAAGAATGCTACATGGACATTTCAAACGGCTGGCGGCCGCGGCCAGTATCGTGGCGAGCCTTGCCGCATCCGGCGTCGCTTACGCGGAGACGAAGCTCGTTGTCGGCTATCAGCAGATCGTCGGCCCGTTCGTGGCCGCGATCGCCGATGGCCGCTTCGATGCGGCCGCCAAGGGGGCCGGTTACTCGATCGACTGGCGCCAGTTCAGCTCGGCCGGCGACATCACGACGGCGCTCGCCTCGGGCGACGTGCCGATCGGTGTTCTCGGCTCGACCGGTACGGCGTCCGCCGCGACCCGCGGCGTCGAGTTGCAGCTCTTCTGGATCCTCGACAATATCGGCCAGTCGGAGGCGCTGGTTGCGCGCGACGGTTCGGGTATCGAGACGCCGGCCGACCTCAAGGGCAAGAAGGTTGCGGTGCCTTTCGTCTCGACCTCGCATTTTCACCTGCTTGTTGGCATGAACAAGGTCTGGAACGTCGATCCGCGCGAAGTGGAAATCCTCAACCTGAAGCCGCCGCAGATCGTGGCCGCCTGGCAGCGCGGCGACATCGACGCCGCCTATGTCTGGCCGCCGGCACTTTCGGAAATCCAGAAGACCGGCAAGACAATCTCGGATTCCGAGGTGATCGGCGCCGCCAGCGTGCCGACCTTCGACGGGCTCGTCGTCGACAAGGCATGGGCCGCGGAGAACCCGAAGCTGATGGAAGCCTTCACCAAGGTCCTGGCGAAAGCCTATGCCGACTACAATGCCGACAAGGCGGCTTGGACGGAGGAGTCCGAGCAAGTCCAGGGCATCGTCAAGCTGATCGGCGGCGATGGCCCGAGTACGGTTGAGGCATTGCGCCTCCTTTCTTTCCCGAATGCGGATGAGCAGGCGTCCGAGGTCTGGCTCGGCGGCGGTGCGACACGCGCGCTCACCGAAAGCGCCAAGTTTCTCGTCGAGCAGAAGCAGATCGGCAATTCGCTCGACGACTATGCGCCTTATGTGAATGCAGACTTTGCCAAGGCGGCCGCGCAATAATCTATTCTGTCGATTGCGCCGGCCCTGAGGAGCGGCCGGCGCGTCCATCATCGATACCGTGACCGAGGTGCAGGGAGGCATTTCTCATGGAAACATTGAGCGTCAGGAACATCAGTCTGACCTATCCGGGCCTCTACTCGGACCAGGCGATCATCGCCTTGAAAGGTGTCAACCTTACTATCAACAGCGGCGATTTCGTCGTCGCCCTTGGCGCATCGGGTTGCGGAAAGACGACGCTGCTCAACCTGATGGCGGGCTTCATGGCCCCCTCGGAGGGCGACATCACCCTTGGCAATCACCAGGTCAACGGACCGGGTGCCGAGCGCGGCGTGGTCTTCCAGAAGCACGCACTGCTGCCGTGGCTGAACGTCATCGAGAACACCGAATTCGGCCTCAAGCTGCGCGGCGTCGACAAGGCGACCCGCCGGGATATCGCCACCAAGAACCTTGCTCTTGTCGGCCTGCAGGACTTCCACCGTCACATGATCTACCACCTGTCAGGCGGCATGCAGCAGCGTGTCGGCATCGCCCGGGCGCTCACCTGCGATCCAGCCATGCTCTTGATGGACGAGCCGATGGCAGCACTCGATGCGCTGACGCGTGAGACCATCCAGGAGTTGCTTCTCAAGGTCTGGCAGCTCACCAACAAGATGTTCTTCTTCATCACCCACAGCGTCGAGGAGGCGCTGTTCCTCGGCTCGCGGCTGATCGTCATGTCGCCGCGTCCGGGCCGCATCACCCACACCTACGAGCTCAACTTCAACAAACGCTTCCTCGCCGAGGGCAATGCCCGTGCGATCAAGTCCAGCCCGGAATTCATCCGGATGCGCGAGGAAGTTCTCGGCATCATCTATGGCGACGAACGTGCGTCCGGCAACCCGGAGGTGGCCCATGCTTGACAGAGTGACACGGGCCAAGCCCGCAAAGGCCGGCAAGATCTTCGGCGCTCCGGGTGACGGAAGCAGCGGCCTCATCAGCTTTTCGACGGCGATCGTAATCGTCGCCCTCTGGTTCCTGGTGACCGAGTCCGGCTGGGTCAAGCCGCTCTTCCTGCCGTCGCCGCTGGCGGTCTGGGACAAGTTCATGCTGGCGCTGACCGACGGTGTTTCGAACTCGACGCTGATCGAGCACACACTTGCCAGTATCGGCCGCGTCTTTGGCGCCTTCCTGCTGGCGCTGGTAACCGCGGTGCCGATCGGTATCCTGATGGGTGTCAACCGTGTCGTGCGCGGTCTGTTCGATCCGATCATCGAATTCTACCGGCCGCTGCCGCCGCTTGCCTACCTGCCGCTGGTCATCATCTGGCTCGGCATCGGCGAGTTCCCGAAAGTGTTCCTGATCTATCTGGCGATCTTCGCGCCGATGGCGATCGCCGCGAGGGCAGGGGTGCGCTCGGTCTCGACCGAACAGATCCACGCAGCCTATGCGATGGGCGCCACCCGCGGACAGGTGATCAGCCAGGTCATCATGAAGGCCGCCTTGCCGGAGATCTTCACCGGCATGCGCATCGGCATCGGCGTCGGCTGGACCACGCTGGTGGCTGCCGAAATGGTGGCGGCCAACCGAGGCCTCGGCTTCATGGTTCTGAACGCCGCCGAAAACCTCGAAAGCGACACGGTGATCATGGGCATCTTCATCATCGGCATCTTCGCCTTCGCCTTCGATCTTCTGATCCGCTACCTCGAAAAGGTGCTGATCCCCTGGAAGGGCCGCCTCTAACTTAGCGACCACTTCCGACACTCCATTCGTACCCCGGCCTGGCGGCCTTTGAAGACGGCGTTTCCCGTCTCCGGCGAAGCCATGCCTTGCGACCAAGCCAAAGGACAGGACCATGACACTGACGGCAACCGATCTCAAAACCTTGTTCGATGCCTTCAACCGGCATGACATCGATGGGGTCATGCACTTCTTCGCCGAGGATTGCGTGTTCCACGCGGTCGGCGGCCCGGAGGTCTACGGTACCCGTTTCACGGGGACCCAGGCGATTGCCGACGCCTTCAGCGGCGTCTGGAAATCGATGCCGGACGCCGAGTGGGGCAACCACAGCCATTTCGTCGAGGCCGATCGCGGCGTGTCCGAATGGACCTTCTCGGGCACCGCCGCCGACGGCAGCCGCATCGAGGCAGAAGGCTGCGACCTCTTCACCTTCCGCAATGGCAAGATCGTGCGCAAGCAGGCGTTCCGCAAGAACCGCCCGGTCCTGCAGCCCCGCTACTGATGGCCTGGAGCAAGAGCCATGCAACTGCGCGCCACCCCTCTCAAGCCCGCAAGGCAGCCGTTCGATCCGGCCTATGATCCGAACCATGCCCGCAGCCCCGGCACGGGCAAGGACTATGCACCGACCTACTGGATCGGCACCGCCGGACCGGAGCCGGAGGACGACGGTCCGGTCACGCGAGACATCGATGTCGATGTTGCCATCATCGGCTCCGGCTACACCGGCCTCTCCTGCGCCATTCATCTGGCGCGCGAGCACGGCATCAAGGCGACGGTGCTGGAGGCCAATGGTGTTGCCTGGGGATGCAGCACCCGCAATGGCGGGCAGGCGCAGATTTCTGCCGGCCGGCTGAAGCGCTCGCAATGGATCGCCCGCTGGGGTGTCGACGTCGCGCGCAAGATGCATGCCGAGATTTCCGAAGGCTTCGATCTGTTTCGCGCCCTGGTCAAGGAGCCTGAGATCGACTGCGACCCGCAGGACGGTGGCCATCTCTATATCGCCCATCGTGACAAGATGCTGCCGGCGCTTCAAAGCGAGGTCCGTGTCCTCAACGACACCTTCGGCTATCGCGCCCGCATGATCTCTCGCGACGAGATCCACCGTGATTTTGTCCGCGACGAGGAAGCGCGCGGGGCGATGTACGAGCCCGACGGCATGGGCATCCACGCGGCCAAGCTTGCCTTCGGTTACCTGCGGCTCGCGCGCAAGCTGGGTGCAAAGGTCCACACGTCGAGCCCGGTGCTCGACTGCAAGGCCAAGGGCGGCGTGCACTATCTGACCACGCCCGGCGGCACGGTGCGCGCCCGCGCCGTCTGCATTGCGACGGCCGGCTATACCTCACCCGGCATGAACGCGCTCACCCGCCACCGGCTGATGCCGATCCTGTCGAACTCGATCGTCACCCGACCGCTGACTGCGAGCGAACAGCAGGCGTTGAACTTCAGGGCGCGCATACCGCTCACCGATACGCGCACGCTGCGCCACTACTACCGCATGCTGCCCGACAGTCGGGTGCAGATCGGTAGCCGCAGCGCCATTACCGGACGCGACGCCAGCAATCCGAAACACCTCGAACTGCTTCTCGCCGGTCTCTATCGCAAGTTTCCGGCGCTCCGCGGCATCGAAATCGACTACTCCTGGTGGGGCTGGGTCGATGTCAGCCACGACATGATGCCGCGCATCTTCCAGCCGGATCCCGCCCAGAGGCTGTTCTACGCCATGGGCTATGGCGGCAATGGCGTCATGTATTCCGCCCAGGCGGGCCGCCGCATGGCCCAGATGGTCGCCGGCAAGGGCGGCAGCCTCGACCTTCCGATCTTCACCTCGCCGCTACCGAGCCACGGGCTGCTGACGCCGTTCCGCCGGCTTGGTCAATGGGGAATGTACCGCTGGTACTACCTCCGCGATGAGATCCTCTAACTCTTTGAAATAACTGCCAGGAAAGGAACCACTCCATGAAAATGACCACCGAGGAAGCCTTCGTCAAAGTCTTGCAGATGCATGGCCTTGAACATGCCTTCGGCATCATCGGCTCGGCCATGATGCCGGTGTCGGACCTGTTCCCCAAGGCCGGCATCAAGTTTTGGGACTGCGCCCATGAGACCAATGCCGGCATGATGGCCGATGGCTTCAGCCGTGCGACGGGAACGATGTCGGTCGCCATCGGCCAGAACGGCCCCGGGGTCACCGGCTTCATCACCGCGATCAAGACCGCCTACTGGAACCACACGCCGCTTTTGATGGTGACGCCGCAGGCCGCCAACAAGACAATCGGCCAGGGCGGTTTCCAGGAAGTCGACCAGATGGCGATGTTCGAGGAAATGGTCTGCTACCAGGAAGAGGTGCGTGACCCCTCGCGCATTCCGGAAGTCCTGAACCGCGTCATCGAAAAGGCCTGGCGTGGCTGTGCGCCGGCGCAGATCAACATCCCGCGCGATTACTGGACCCAGGTGATCGACGTCGACTTGCCGGCAATCGTCCGCTTCGAGCGTCCGGCGGGCGGGCCGCAGGCGATTTCGGAAGCGGCAAAGCTGCTGTCGGAAGCGAAGTTCCCGGTCATCCTCAACGGTGCCGGCGTCGTCATCGGCAACGCCATTGGCGATTCCATGAAGCTTGCCGAGCGCCTCGATGCGCCGGTCTGCTGCGGTTACCAGCACAATGACGCCTTCCCCGGCAGCCATCGCCTGTCGGTCGGCCCGCTCGGCTACAACGGTTCGAAGGCGGCGATGGAACTGATCTCCAAGGCCGATGTCGTGCTGGCGCTCGGCACCCGGCTCAATCCCTTCTCGACGCTTCCCGGCTACGGCATCGACTACTGGCCGAAGAACGCCGCGATCATCCAGGTCGACATCAATGCCGACCGAATCGGTCTCACCAAGAAGGTGTCGGTCGGCATCTGCGGCGACGCCAAGCAGGTCGCACGCCAGATCCTCGAGCAGCTCTCGCCCGCAGCCGGCGACGCCGGCCGTGAGGAGCGCAAGGCTGCCATCCACCAGACCCGTTCGGCCTGGCAGCAGCAGCTCTCCTCGATGGACCACGAGGATGACGATCCGGGCACGGAATGGAACGAGAGCGCGCGTTCGCGCGAGCCGAACCGCATGTCGCCGCGCCAGGCCTGGCGGGCGATCCAGGCGGCCTTGCCGAAGGAGGCGATCATCTCGACCGACATCGGCAACAATTGCGCGATCGGCAACGCCTACCCGACTTTCGAAGCTGGCCGGAAGTATCTCGCGCCGGGCATGTTCGGCCCCTGCGGTTACGGTTTCCCGTCGATCGTTGGCGCCAAGATCGGTTGCCCTGACGTGCCGGTGGTCGGCTTTGCCGGCGACGGTGCCTTCGGCATCTCGATGAACGAGATGGGTTCGATCGGCCGCGAGGGCTGGCCGGCGATCACCATGGTGATCTTCCGCAACTACCAATGGGGTGCCGAGAAGCGCAACACGACACTTTGGTACGCCAACAATTTCGTCGGCACCGAGCTCAACCCCAACCTCTCCTACGCCAAGGTGGCCGAAGGCTGCGGCCTGAAGGGCGTTGCCGTCGATAACACGGCAGCACTCACCGAGGCGCTTTCGACGGCGATCGCCGACCAGAAGAAGGGTGTCACGACCTTCGTCGAGGTCATCCTTAACCAGGAGCTCGGCGAACCCTTCCGCCGCGATGCGATGAAGAAGCCCGTGCCGGTTGCCGGTATCGACCGCGCCGACATGCGCCCGCAGAAGCGGGCCTGAGCCCCCGCTCTCAATCAAGCTCCGCCCGGTGTGCCGGGCGGGGCGAAGCCTCCCGCAAATGACCGGAACAGAACCATGACCTTTGTCACCTCCGTCCACGAACGCTTCCGGAGCGTGCCTTCCGGCTTTGCGACCTATTGGCCGGGCTTCGCCGTCACCGCGGCCGTCGCCGTCGCTGCCCAGTTTCTCTCCGATCATTACGGCGCCCCGGCCATGCTGATGGCACTGCTGCTCGGCATCGCCTTTCACTTTCTTTCCGAAGAAGGGCGCTGCGTCGCCGGCATCGATTTCTGCGCCAAGAAGGTGCTGCGGATCGGCGTGGCGCTGCTTGGCATGCGTATCAGCGTCGATCTCCTGATCGGGCTTGGCGCCGGCACGATCCTGCTGCTCGTCTCGGCGATCGCCGCGACCATTGGCTTCGGCCTCATCGCTGCGAAACTGCTCGGCCGCGGCTGGCGGCTGGCGCTCATCACCAGCGGATCGGTGGCGATCTGCGGCGCGTCAGCGGCGATGGCGATCGCTGCCGTCTTACCGAAGAACGAGTTCTCCGAGCGCAACCTGATCTTCACGGTGCTCTCGGTCACGGTCCTATCCACGCTCGCCATGATCGGCTATCCGATCATCGCTGAGACCATGGGGCTCGATGCCCGCGCGACCGGCATCTTCTTCGGCGGCACCATCCATGATGTCGCACAGGTTGTCGGCGCCGGCTTCTCGGTCTCGCCGGAAGCGGGGGAAACGGCGACGCTCGTCAAGCTGATCCGGGTCACCATGCTGGCGCCGGTCGTGCTGACCTTCTCGCTGGCGTTGCGCAACGTGCCGCAGCCCGAGGGCGAGGCCGGCAAGCGCCCGCCGCTTCTACCCGGCTTCGTCGTCGCCTTCCTCATCTTCGCGGCGTTCAACTCCTTCGGGCTCGTGCCCGAGCTGGTGGCCAAGGCTGGCATGGAAACCTCCCGCTGGGCGCTGCTCGCCGGCATCGTCGCCGTCGGCATGCGAACCTCACTCAGGCGTGTTCTTGACGTCGGCGGTGATGCCGTCGCGCTCGTCGTCGCCGAAACCGTGTTCATCGCTCTCTTCATCCTCGCCGGCATTCACTATCTGGGGCACGCCTGATGAAACCGCTCGACCGTATTCTCGAAGCCGCGAAAGCCGCGCCGCGCCATATCGTGCTTGCCGAAGGGGAAGACCCGCGCATCGTCGAGGGGGGCCTTCGCGCCGTTCGTGCCGGTATTGCCGAGATTACGCTCGTCGGCGGCCGGGACCTGGTCGAGGAGCGGCTGGCAGCTGCCGGGGCACGGTCAGGCGAAATCCGCATCGAGGATCCGGCCTCGTCGCCACTTACCCCGCGCCTTGCCGCGGCCTACCATGACCTGCGCCGAAACAAGGGCGTTGACGAAGTGGCGGCGGCCGCAGCCGTGCGTTCGCCGCTGGTCTTTGCCGCCATGATGGTGCGTGAGGATGCGGCCGACGGCACGGTTGGAGGGGCGGTCGCGACCACCGCCGATACGGTGCGTGCCGCCCTCCAGACCATCGGACGCGCGCCGGATGTGGGCCTGGTGTCGAGTTTCTTCCTGATGATGCTCTGCGCGCCGCATCACGCAAAGAAGGGGGCTTTCGTCTTTGCCGATTGCGGCCTTGTGGTGGACCCCGATGCCGCGGGCCTTGCCGACATCGCCGTGACGTCGGCGCGCTCTTTCGAGGCGCTCTCGGGCAAGCCCGCGAAGGTGGCGATGCTCTCGTTTTCGACCGCCGGCAGCGCTGCGCACGAGCGTGTTTCCAAGGTGGTGGAGGCGACCAGGCTTGCGCACGCGGCAGCGCCTGGCCTCGCGATTGACGGCGAGCTGCAATTCGACAGCGCCTTCGTCGAGGCCGTCAGCGCGGCCAAAGCACCCAATTCGGAGCTGCATGGCCAGGCCAATGTCTTCGTGTTCCCGAATCTCGATGCGGCCAATATCGGCTACAAGATCGCGCAGCGGATCGGTGGCGCCACCGCCGTCGGTCCCATCCTCCAGGGGCTCGCAAAACCGGCCAACGATCTCTCCCGCGGCTGCAACGTCGACGATGTTTTCCACATGATCGCCGTGACCGTCGTCCAGGCGTTTGGCGGACGAAGTGGGTGACGAAGCCGATCGCGCAGAATACAGGTCGCTCAGGGGAACGTGACGGACGCCTCTAACGTTCGTTTCCTCCATCTGGCACTATGACGAAATCGAACTGGGCCTGCCAGCCGGGCAGCTGGACCTTGCGATCGTCCGGATCGATGCGCCCGTCAATGGCATGTGGTGCGACCGGCACCTGATAAGCTTCCAGCGCATTGATCTTCTGGGCCGCGTTATGCCGCCGACACAGCCCCTTTTTTGGTGACGCCGAACTCAATCGGACGATGGGAAACGAGGCGAGGATCATCGCCCGATCGATGCGGCGGCTATTTTCCCGCGTGCGCTCATTTCTGGCGTCCACGTCAGGGCGATATCTTAAGGCTTCCCGGGCGGCGACCGTCGCTTGACAGTCGGTTCAAAATAAACTTAACATGTTAATGGATTGAGTTCCCCGGATGAGGAGCGAAGGGGAGATTCAAGCGATCAAGGGCAGGCCTGCGTCGTCGGAAAGCCGTCATTTGAGGCGGTCGCCGGTACGTGCTCGCACCTTGCTCGCCCGGCGCGAACGCGCCTCCGGCGGTTTGAAATGGGTCGACAGGGAGGAACCTATGAGACTGAGCAGACGGAGCCTGATTAAGACCGGTGGTGCCTTGCTGGCGGCGCCCTTCATCCTTGGGGCTGGTGGCGCGCGCGCCCAGAGTGCGGTGACACTGAAGCTGCACCACTTTCTTCCGCCCGCATCCAATGTCCATCAACGGCTTCTGACGCCTTGGGCGAAAGCCTTGGAAGAACAGAGCGGTGGCGCACTCAAGGTTGACATCTTTCCGGCCATGCAGCTTGGCGGAAAACCCCCTCAGCTCTACGACCAGGCGGCCAATGGCGTCGTCGATGTCGTCTGGACGTTGCCTGGCAACACCCCCGGACGGTTCCCGTCGACCGAGGTCTTCGAGCTTCCTTTCGTTGCGGCGAGGGAGGCGATCGTCAACGCGCAGGCCTGCCAGGAATACGGGCAGACGCATGTGCTGAAGGAAACCGGCGACACCCAGCTCCTGTGCTTCTGGGCGCATGACCATGGCCTGATCCACACCAACAAGGAAATAAAGTCCGGCGCTGATCTTGCTGGCCTGAAGCTCCGCAATCCGACCCGGCTGGCCGGCGAGGCGCTGGCGGCGCTCGGCGCGACCCCGGTCGGAATGCCCGTTCCACAGGTGCCGGAGGCGCTGGCCCAGCGGGCGATCGACGGCTGCGTCATTCCCTGGGAAGTGGTGCCCTCGATCAAGGTGAACGAACTCACCAAGTTCCACACGGAAATTCCAGGCTCGCCGACGCTCTATACGGCGACCTTCTTCCTGGCGATGAACAAGAGCAAGTATGAGGGCCTGCCCGCCGATCTGAAAACGGTGCTGGACGCCAACAGCGGCATGGCCTTCGCCAAGAAGGCCGGGGAAATGTGGGACAGCGTCGGCGCCGAAGTGCGCGCCTCGATCGAAGCATCCGGAAGCGGAGCCGTCAGCACGATCAGCGAGGACGAGAAGGCGAAGTGGGTTGAAGCGACCAAAAGTGTCCACGACAAGTGGGTCGAGGACATGAAGGCCAAGGATCTTGATGGCAACGCGATGATCAGCGCGGCAAAGGCACTCGTTCAAAAATACGCAAGCAGCTGAGCGGCGCTGCCAGTCCTGCGCGCCTGTACCGGCGCCATCTGACAGATCAAGATTTTGGGGCCGGAATGACGGAAGAAGTGGAAAGCCGGGAAGCGGTGAATGTACGGCGACGCCGTGAAGTGGAGCGACTTGCGGGCGGGCTGGCGCTGATTGGCGGCACGCTCCTCTGCCTTGCAGCCGGACTGGTCAGCGTCAGCGTGCTCGGGCGCTGGCTCTTCAATCGGCCCGTGCCCGCCGACTACGAACTGGTGGAGGTCGCGGTCGGTGTCGCGGCCTTCTCCTTCCTCGGATACACTCAGGCGCGCAACGGGCACATTGCCGTCGATACCTTCACCCTGGCCCTTCCTGATCGCGTGACGCGATCCATCGACGGCCTGTGGGATCTTCTGCTTGCCGGCTGCCTGGCATTTTTCGCCTGGGGGCTTTTCACCGGCGGTCTGGAGGCGCGCCAGTACGGAACGACGCTCATCCAGCTCCCCTGGCCGATCTGGCCCGTCTATCTGATCTGTGCCGCGCTTGCGGCACTTGCGTCCATCATCGGCCTGTCCGTTGCCCTTCTGAAGATCGGAGGCGGCCGATGAGCGGGTTTGCCATTGCGTTTATCGGCTTTGCCGCGATGCTTTTGCTGATCGCGGCCAGGATGCCGATCGCCCTTGCCATGCTTGCGGTCGGCGCCGCCGGCTATGCCTATCTCTCCGGCCCGCATGCGCTGATCTATTATCTGCAGACCAATACCTACAGCCAGTTTGCGAGCTATACGCTTTCCGTCATCCCGCTTTTCATCCTGATGGGCGCGCTTGCCGAGCAGTCAGGCATAGCGGCAACCTTGTTTCGTGTCGCCGAGCGCGGGTTCGGGCGGTTCAAAGGTGGAATGCCGATGGCGGTGATTGCCGCCTGTACCGGGTTCGGCGCCATCTGCGGTTCGTCAGTCGCGACCACCGCGACCTTCGGGCGCGCGGCATTGCCGGAACTGCGGCGGGCGCGGGTCGATGCCGGCCTCGGCACGGGCACGATTGCCGCCGGCGGCACGCTCGGCATCCTCATCCCGCCATCGGTGATCCTGGTGATCTACGCAATCACCGCCGAGCAGAACATTGCCAAGCTGTTTCAGGCCGCCCTTGTGCCGGGGCTGCTGGCGGCCGCCTTTTACCTGGTAGCGATCGCCGTGGTCGTGCGGCGCAAGCCGCATCTTGCCCCACCTGTAACGGTGGCAGACGTCGCCAAGACATCCCGCCCGATCTGGGCAAGGCCGGCTGGCCTCATCCTGTTTGCCGGTGCCGCCGCCGGTTGGGTGTTCGGCTCGCTCGGAACCGTCGGCGGTCTGTTGCTGGCGATTTTCGGCTTGCTGCTGCTCTTCGCGGATTTCGCGATCGTTCCAGCCGCCGCGGTCGCCGTGACCGTCGTTGGCGGCATTTACGGCGAGGTGTTCACTCCGACCGAAGGGGCGGCGGTCGGTGCAGCTGTCACCCTGGCGATTGGCTTGCTGCAGCGAACGCTGGGCCTCGGCGCCTTGAAGAACGCTCTGCGGCAGACGGCCGAAACCAGCGGTATGATCTTCCTGATCCTGTTGGGTGCGGAGGTCTTCGGCGCATTCCTGGCGTTGACCCAGATGCCGGCGACCCTGGCGGCGATGGTCGGCCAGTCGGGCCTGCCACCCTATGCCGTGGTCTGCGGCATGCTGCTCACCTACCTCGTGCTCGGCGCCGTCATGGACGAGTTGGCGATGATCCTGCTGACGCTTCCCGTGTTCATCCCGATCATCCTGACGCTCGATTTCGGGATGCCGACGGACGACGTCGCCATCTGGTTCGGCATTCTCGTCCTCATCGTCGTCGGCATCGGCCTCTCCGCCCCGCCAATCGGGCTCAACGTCTTCATCATCAACAAGCTGGCGACCGACGTTCCGATCGTCGAGACCTATCGCGGCGTGATGCCGTTTGTGATTGCCGACCTCGTCAGGTTGGCGATCGTCACGCTGTCGCCCGGCGTTGCCCTGGCGCTGGTTCGCCTGCTGAATTGAGGGCCCGTCCTTCCATGGCGGAGGGGAGCCGAGCGGCCGGCTCCCTGTCGGGCTAGGTTCGAGATACTGCTGGGCCGGAGCGACGGGCTCTGACGGCTGATGGCACATGAAGTGGCCGATAGCAGACGACGCCATCGACATCGCCTGTTGCCGGCCACCTCGAATGTGCATGCGTTCTGTCTTCGGTCAGACGCTCTTGCGCGTCACGAAGCGCGTTTCCAGATAGGCCTCGATCGCCTCGGAACCACCCTCGGTGCCGTAGCCGGAATCCCGGATGCCGCCGAACGGCACCTCCGGCAGCGCCAGGCCGAGGTGGTTGATCGAGATCATGCCGCTTTCGACTTCGCTTGCAAGACGATGCGCGCTTCTCTCTGATCCGGTGAAGGCGTAGGCCGCAAGGCCGAACGGCAGGCGGTTGGCCTCATGGATCGCTTCGTCCAGATCATGGAAGCGGTTGATGATGGAGACCGGACCGAAGGGCTCGTCATTCATGATCCGCGCGGTGACCGGCACATCGGCCAAAACCGTCGGCTCGAAGAAGTAACCCCGGTTGCCGATGCGATGGCCGCCGGTTGCGAGCCTGCCGCCGTGCTCCACCGCGTCGGCGACCAGGCTTTCAATGGCTGGGATGCGCCGTCCGTTGGCAAGTGGGCCCATGTCGACACCGGCTTCGAGGCCGTTGCCGACCTTGATCTTCTTCGACGCGGCGACGAAGCCCTCCAGGAACTGGTCCGCAACACGCTCCTGTACCAGGAAGCGCGTCGGCGACACGCAGACCTGGCCGGCATTGCGGTACTTGCTGGCGGACATCACGGCAACGGCGCGCTCGATGTCGGCGTCCTCGGTGACGATGACCGGTGCATGACCGCCGAGCTCCATCGTTGCGCGCTTCATATGCTGGCCGGCGAGTGCGGCCAGCATCTTGCCGACAGGTGTCGAGCCGGTAAACGACATCTTGCGGATCACCGGATGGGCAATCAGATACTCCGAGATGACCGCCGGTACGCCGTAGACGAGATTGACGACGCCAGAAGGAATGCCCGCGTCGACGAAACAGCGGATCAGTTCGGCGGGTGACGCCGGCGTCTCCTCCGGCGCCTTCACGATGATCGAGCAGCCGGTGGTGAGCGCCGCCGACAGCTTGCGCACCACTTGGTTGATCGGGAAGTTCCAGGGCGTGAAGGCGGCCACCGGGCCGACGGGCAGTTTGACGGTCATCTGGGTGACGTCCGGCGCGCGCGGCGGAATGATCTGGCCGTAGGCGCGTTTGCCCTCCTCGGCGAACCACTCGATGATCTCGGCGGCGCTGAGGATCTCGCCCTTCGACTGGGCGACGGGCTTGCCCTGTTCGCGGGTCATCAGCCAGGCGATGTCGTCCGCCCGTTCCCGAAGCAGGGTTGCCGCCGTCCGCATGACCTTGGCGCGATCGAAGGCCGAGGTTGCGCGCCACACCTCAAAACCCTTCTGGGCGGCGGTGAGCGCCTCATCGAGATCAGCAACCTCTGCCCAGGCCACCTGGCCGATCGTCTCCTCGGTTGCGGGGTCGATGACCGCAATGCTCTTGCCGGCGCGCGCTGCGCGCCAGGTGCCGTCGATGTGGAGGAGAGTGTCCGGATAGTGAGCCATGGGGTACCCTTTGCTGAATGATGTGCATCGCGTCGTTCGCGCGCGGTGGCATGATCGGGCCGATGGGGGGGAGCCGCCTGGCCAGGCGGCACGGAGAAACTGAGATGGGGATCGGGTTGCTGCGTTGCAAGACAGCATCCTCGTCTGCCTTGATCTCAAACGTTCAGCCGGTCCGCGTCAAGCATCCCCTTCGGGGAAGATCGACATCGCCTATGACCGACTCCGGCCAGGAACTGTGTCCAGCGGCGTTTCAGTTTGAGCGGGAGCGCGGAAATCAGCGGCCCAAAGGCGGCACAGACTTTCTGTTGCCGGGTCGCGAACCCGGCAAGCGCCGTGTCGACGCAAGGGTGACCGCCCAAGGGGTCTCATGGCCGCTCGCCCTGAAGACGGCCAATGTGCAGCGGTGCTTCAGCTGGCGGCTAAGACCTCTCGTATATGATCTGCGAGTGCTTTCACCACGGAGGAGGGGCGGGGCTCGGAAAATTCCAGTGCGATACCGATCGTCGGAAGCGTCGGCAGCAGTCCCGGTGCGATGATGCAGAGGTCGGGCGGGACGGCGGTCCTGGTGAGGACGCTGATTGCATGGCCGGAGCGTGCAATCGCGATCAGGCCCGCAAGGCTGTTGCTGGCAAAGGCGACACGGTAGCGGCGATTGATCATTTCCATCGCGTCGCAGGCAGCCCGGTAATCGAGCGTCGTCGGGGCCGAAAGCGCTAGCGGAAGCGCTGTTCGGCTTAGGATCGCCGGTTCCGTGGTCCTGCCGACCCACACGAAGTCCTCGCTGCGAATGACCTCGCTGTTTGCCAGATCGGCGACCGAAACGAGGGCGACGTCGACCTGTCGCCGCAGGAGAAGCGGACGCAGATCGGTGGTCGGCGCGCAGACCATGCGCAGTTCGACGTCCGGGTGGCGTTCAAAGAAGCTCTCAAGGACACCGGGCAGGAACGCGATGGAATAGTCTTCCGGGCAGCCCAACGTGACTGAGCCGTTGAGGCCCGTGCCTCCCATTTCCGCGAGGATCTCGTCGTGCCCGGCGAGCAGGCGTTCCGCGTGCGCCAGCAGTTTTTCGCCGGCCGCCGTCAGGCGTACACCCGACCCAGTGCGATGGAAGAGCGCCTGTTCCAGAAATTCCTCGAGCCGCTGCATCTGCATGCTCAGCGTCGACTGGGTACGCCCGACCTGAAGCGATGCAAGGCTGATTGAGCCCGTTCGGGCAATCACCGTGAAGTTCCTGAGGAGAGCAAGGTCCAGATTTCTCATGATATCGAAATATCCGATATCCGACTGGAATACTATCAATTTGCCTGAAGTCGAGACCCGCGCTAGCCATTGAACACTTCCAACGAGGAGACTTCCGATGTCGCTGAATTCCGATCCTCAGTTCTGGGCGTCTGCCAACAGGCATCTCACGCGTTATGGCCCCGACTTCGAAACCATCATCGTGGAGCGAGCGGAGGGAAGCTTCGTCTACGATGCGGACGGTCGGGCAATCCTGGATTTCACCTCCGGCCAGATGAGCGGAGTTCTCGGCCACACGCATCCCGATATCGTCGCAACCGTCGACCGGCAAATGCGCTCGGTTGCCCATCTCTTCAGTGGCATGCTCTCCCGGCCCGTCGTCGAACTCGCCAGCCGTCTTGCCGCGCTTGCGCCCGGTCTCGACCGGGTACAACTCCTGACCACGGGCGCTGAATCGAACGAGGCAGCCATCCGTATGGCCAAGCTGGTGACCGGAGGGCACGAAGTGGTCGCCTTTGCCCAGAGCTGGCACGGCATGACAGGTGCCGCGGCATCGGCGACCTATAGCGCGGGCAGGAAGGGCTATGGCCCTGCCGCCGCCGGTTCGTTCGTGATACCGGCTCCCAACGCCTACCGGCCGCGCTTCACCCGGCCGGACGGCAGCAACGATTGGCAGACGGAACTCGACGATGCCTTCTCGCTGATCGATCGGCAATCGACGGGCAGCCTGGCGGCCTTCATCGCCGAGCCGATCCTGTCGAGCGGAGGGATTTTGGAACTTCCTCCCGGCTACCTCGCGGCGCTCAAGCTGAAGTGCGAGGAGCGGGGCATGCTGCTGATCCTTGATGAGGCCCAGACGGGCATTGGCCGGACCGGCCATATGTTTGCCTTCCAGCGGGACGGGGTGACGCCCGACATTCTCACCCTGTCGAAGACTTTGGGGGCAGGACTGCCGCTTGCCGCCGTCATGACGACTGCAGAGATCGAGCAGAAGGCGCACGAGCGGGGCTTCCTCTTCTATACCACCCATGTCTCCGATCCGCTGCCGGCGGCGGTCGGCGTGACGGTGCTCGACGTGGTCGCGCGTGACGACCTTGTGGGAAAGGCAATCGCCCGCGGCGAACAGTTGCGCCGTGGCCTCTTGTCGCTGCAACAGCGCTTCGAATGCGTCGGCGATGTCAGGGGGCGTGGCCTTCTCCTCGGGCTCGAGGTCGTCGCCGACCGGCAGACGAAGGCGCCGGGCTTCGAGATGGGAGCGAGGATCATGGAGGAGGCGATGCGGCGCGGGCTCAGCATGAACATCGTCAAGCTGCCGGGGATGGGCGGCGTGTTTCGCATCGCGCCTCCTTTGACGGTGACGCACGAAGAGATCGATCGCGGGCTGGAGATCCTGTCCGATTCGATCGGGGCGGTCGCCAGCGCCCTCTGAGCGTGAACCGCGGAACGCCCCTCTTTGAGTGAGGGCGCCATCATCCGACGCAGTGTTGCGCCCGGCCGGGCGCAACATTGCTTACTCTTTGGTCCCCCACAATCGCTGTCACGATCATCCCAGCTTTGGCGCCGCGGTGCGTCTCATGAGCCATTCCTTGCGCGTGACAACCCATTGGTAGCTATCGCAAGTCGCACTTCATCCTTGAATCCGCCCGTGGTGGTTCCAGGTCGAATGCAACGATCGCGAGAAGCCTACATGCTTTGACCCTCCATAGCCAACAGGTGCTGGCTGAAGATCTCCTTCGGCGTCTGGAGCCCCAGGCACTTGCGCGGGGTGGTGTTGAGACGGTCACACAAGGCGCGGATCTCCCAATTGCTCACATCCAGGACGATCGTCTCTGCCGGCAGGTAGCGCCGAACACGTTTGTTGGTGTTCTCAACCGTGCCTTTTTGCCAGGGCGCCTGTGGGTCGCAGAACCAGACCGATGTTCCCATGCCCTTTTCCAGCTCGCGCCACGAGACGAACTCCAGGCCTCGATCAAACGTCAGACTTTGCCGGGCGTGGGCGGGTAGGGCGCCGAGATGGCTGATCAGCTGCCCCATGATCGGCTTCGAACGCCTGTCGTTGTTGCGAAACAGAACCGTGTAGCGGCTCTTGCGCTCCACGACGGTGGCGACGTTGGCCGAGCCATGTTCCTTCCTGAAGATCATCAGATCCGCCTCCCAATGACCGAAATCGCTGCGGGAGTTGACGTTGTCTGGCCGATGGCGGATGGCGCATTCGATTGGAAAGACCAGGCTCCTCGGCTTTCGAGCATATCGGGGGCGCCGCTTGCGACGTCGTTCCGGCAAGTGACGTCCCAGCTGCTGATCCTGACCTTCCGGAGAATAGACGTACTGATAGATCGTCTCATGGCTCAGTCGTGCCGAGGACCCGTTGATGAGCCTCAGGCGACCCGAGATCTGTTCCGGTGACCAGCCATCCTGCAAACGATCGATGACGGCGGCGCAAAGCAGCGGGTCGCGCAAAAGCTTGCGGTAGCGTCGGCGGCGGTCCGCAGCCATCTGTTGCGCCGTCACGTGCCAATAGCCCTCGGCGATGGGGACTTCACGATCTTGCCAGAAATTCCGCCGCAGCTCGCGGCAGATGGTCGAGCGGTCCCGGCGCAGCGTTCGCGCGATCTCCGCCTGGCTGATCTTCTTCTCATGCATTCGCGCAATGACGCGGCGTTCATCCATACTCAACTGCACAAAAGAGCGGGCCACATCCATCCTCCTGAAACGATGGCCAATTTGTCTCCGTTGCATTTGAAAATGGAATCTGCCCCGGCTACACACAATGTCAAAGCTATTTAAAGATGAGACAAAGTAGTCAACTTAGAAACGCGACACCATCCTATCGTTTTTTACTTTGAGTGCAAGCGAACATATTTAACCAATACGCAGACGTGAGCCGCC
>NZ_MBSO01000016.1 GCF_001695835.1 Ensifer sp. LC11
GCGGCTGAAGCCCTGAAGGAAAAAAGGGCCTGGTTCCTGTTCCTGCCGCCCTATTCACCCGATCTCAATCCCATCGAGATGGCTTTCTCAAAAATCAAAGCGCACCTGCGAGCCGCTGCCGCCAGAACCTTCGACACGCTCTCAAACGCCCTTGGTTCCATCTGCAACCTCTTCAACAGAACCGAGTGCTGGAACTATCTCAAGGCGGCAGGGTATGCGTCTGATTAAACGTACGATGCTTTAGCTTGGTTCGCCCAATGCGCGGCTATCCCGCACAACCAGGCAAGGGCCGACGTCTGGGGCTGATCAGATCTCAGGCATCGAAAAACGCGCCGCACACGGCGTCAATCGGGATGCCTCAAGCCCTCCAATTGCCCCTTACAATCCTCCCCCTGCGAAGGACCACTCCCGATATTTGCATAAAACAACTATGACGCGCGTTCCAGTAGAAATTTTGAGGGAGAGTTGTAAAAGCTCCCGGGAGCCGGCCGGTGTCATGGCAGGCGTCCTTCTTCGGTCCTCACCTGCCCGTCCGCCTCGTGGCGGGATGATCTCAAAGCCACATTGATCCACTTTGGCCGCGGGCTGCAAACGCCACAGAAAACGACCTCGTGTGGGCCGCCAAGCATTGTTGGGCCCCTACCCTCGTGGAAGAAACCCGTTCTTGCTCAGCACCTGCTGTGCACGCTTCGACATCGAAAAGTCCCATAGGCTGCAGGCATCGGCAGCCGCGTCTTTGCGCAGCGCCAAGCCATAGGCGATATCAGCCGAAAACTCGAAAGGCACCTCCAAAATGCTGAGCGCCGGTTCGCCCCGGTGCAGCCCGGCGTTGGATGCATATCCGACGAACAGATCGGCGGCGCTCCTCCCGGGCGGCGAGCGGCGTCCCCCGACCAATTGCAAAGCCCGCGACTTCAGGACTTCTCCCTTCCCTGGATGCGCTGCCTCGATGCGATCGAACATTTCAAAGGCGTAATCGCCGGATGGATCATCGCCTGGCGTGGAAGTGCCGATCTTGGTTTCGGGATCCGACAGGACGTTGATGAGATTGGCCGGCGTCAGCTCGAGCTGGGCTCGTGCGAGGATGCAGAGCCGGTTTCTTGCAAAGCAGACGACTTGATCCGGAAGGCCGATAGTAACGAGGCGCTGCGGGTGCGCCATGTTGGTAGAAGCGAAAAGGTCGAACGGCTCGCCCGCCTCGATCCGTTCGCGCAAGAGGCCCGCGGGCCCGAGCACAACTGGGATTCCGATTCAAGAGCGGATTGTTGCCGAAAAGGCATCAAACGGAGCAGCGTATGACCACCGAGAAATCCACGGCCACCCGGTCATCGCAATCGCGTGAGCGGGCGTTTCGCCAGCCCTCTTGGCGCGCATGTTCCATCAGCCGGCGATGGTCTATTTTCAGACGGTGGCGGAACTGCTCTCCATTCGCGAATGCGCCCGCAGGCTCAACATCGCGGCGTCGGCCGTATCGCGGCAGATTGGACAGCTCGACGGTGCCTTGGGCATGGAGTTGTTTCAGCGAAGGCCGCCGGCCCAAGTTGACAGCGGCGGGCGAAATCCTCCACCGGCATGTCCGTCGCGTCGCATCACCGCTCGAAGCGGCAGTATCCGAACTCGACATGCTCAGAGGCTTGAAGACAGGTACGGTTCGCTTCGCTACTGTGGAGAGTCTAGGGCTTTCCTTCCTGCCTTCGCTGATCGTGGATTTTCGCGGCGCTACCTCACGCTCCATCTCAATGTCGAGGTCACCTCGTCTTCCGAGGTCGTCCAGCGTCTGCTCGACGAGACCGCCGATGTCGGCTTTGGCTTCCTCACGGCATCCATGCGCGACATCGAAAAGGCCGTGCGTGGTGATGTTCGCATCGACGCCCTGGTGCATCCGCAACATCCGTTGGCGGAAATGAAACACCTGACGATCGCGGACTGCTTCGCCCATCCTGTCGCGATCGGAAAGCGCGACCTGTCGATCCGCGAGGCGATCCAGCCTCTGCTCGAAGCGTCCAGTTCGTTGCCGCCACCGCTCCTGGAAGTCGCGTCCATTCGCATGCTCGTCGGACTGGCGCAACTCGGGCAACATGTCTCGATCATGACGCCAATCGGCGCGCAAAACGAGATTGCCGATTGTGCATTGGTGTTTCGTCCGCTCGAGGATCGTGGGCTGTCAACCAACCGGTTCGGCCTGATGATACGAGCCGGCGCCGGCCTGCAACTGCCTATATGCTCGCGATCCGGTGCGGGAAACACCGGCATGGGACCAGTTCTTAAACGAACGAGTTCCCCCGCTGGAACGGCTCAGCGCGGCGCCTCTGTCATTGCCACAAGTTGGTCCTTCAAGGCCTGGAGCTCCGCTGAACCTGACTTGGAATCGGCGGTCACGTATGAAAGCCAGGCGCCGTCTGCGGCCAATCGCACTATTTGGAGGCTTGGGTGGCCGTCCGTCACATCGTGACGTCGCAGGCGTTCGTTGAACCAGTCGATCCACCGATGACGCAAGTCGTGATCGCTGATGACGGCCATGAACAACGTCGACCATGGGGTCTCAAAACCGAACGCCTTTCCGACAAAGACAGACTTGACGTAAGCGCGTGTGAAGCTGCCGTATGGCGCGGGATCTTCAGCCATCGATGAATCTATTTCTGCATCGAGCTTATCGAGCAGAGCGTCTACCATACCCTCGAGAAGAACCTGTTTCGACGAGAAGTGGTGAAAGAGACCGCCCTTCGTAACCCCGGCCGCGTCCGCCACGGCCTGCACCGTCACCCCCGCGATTCCGTGGTCGGCGGCTATCTTGGCAGCGCATTCCAGTAGTGCGCGCTGAACCTGCTCCGGTTGTTTCTTGCGATTGTAACCCATGTGTTCAATGCACCGCGGTCTGCGAGAACAGGTTGATCACGAAAACGCCCGACACGATCAGCCCAATGCCGACGACGGCGGCGAGGTCGATGGCCTGCTTGAAGACGACATAGCCCACCGCCGCGGTCAGAATGATGCCGACACCCCCCCAGATCGCATAGGCGATGCTAAGAGGCATGGCCTTGACCGCATGCGTAAGCGAATAGAAGGATCCCGCATAGAGAACGACCATCGCGAGCGTCGGCCACGCGCGTGTGAATTGCATTGATTTCTGCAGGAACATCGTCCCGGCGACTTCCAGGGCGATCGCCAGCCCCAAGGCGAAATAGGCTGTTACAGCGGAATTCATGACGTGCCCCTTTGATCTATAGAGAAAACATACCGCGCGGTTGGTTTCTTTGCAAGCGGATTTGTCTGGCGTCAGAGCCGATCTGGGATGGGCAGCACGGCACCAGGGCAAGGCGCTGAACCGCGCGACGGGCTCCTCAAGGCCACAAACGTCGTCGGGGCATGCGAAAACCGAGCCTCCGGCGTCGCATGTGATTGCGGCTTCCTCGGGCGTATTCCATCCGTCGTCACAAAAAGCCTCCTCAACCTGGGGCCGCCGAAACAAAGGCTGGTCGCATGTTTGGCAGGCACCACGAGCGACGGCCGCAATGAACCGGAAGGATCGGATCGATTGGCTGAACCGCGCGACGATGACGCCGTTGGAAACCGCTCCATCTCAGTCGGGACCAGGTCCACTTTCGTTCCGGCTATCGTTCTCCCTCCGCAAGCCAGCGGATAAGCGCAGCGGCAATTGGGGCGCCTGTGCGCGATTGGTAGTAGCTGTAGGCCGGACAAGGGTTCGCCTCGAAGCAGACGGCCTCGCCTTCCGGTGTAAGCCTGAGATCGATACCGGTAAATGGGAGGTCAAGTGCTGCGGAGAGCGCGACACAGGCCTTTTGCAGTCGGGGCTCCAGCTCAATCGAGGTCAGCTTCGCGTCGGTGCCCGACTGTCGCCCGGAATAGCGATAGTCAGTGGCCTCGCTTTCGATCCGCGTGGCAAAGACACGGCTGCCGACGACATGGACACGGACGTCGGTGCCGCGCACCTTGCGCTGGAACTGCGTCGGGCACCACCGGATACGCGAAAGCCGTGTTCGATCCGCCACCCGGAAGGTCTCGACAATGGAGCGCGTGCCGCTGACCGACTTGTAAACGACGTCGTCCCCCTCGGCTGCGCATCGATCGACGAAGTCGACCACGGCGTCGGGATCGTTGGTCACAAGCGTTTCGGGAATACCGAAGCCGCAGCGGTGGATAATACCGGCCTGATAGGTCTTCGACATGTTCGACAACATCGCGCGCGGACGGCTGGCGATGCGGATCGACGCGGTGTTGAGCCAGTCGTACAGCAGCGAATGAAAACGAGCTGCCCTCAGTCTTTCGGGCGTGCTCGGGGGCAGGACCGCGACATCAGGCAGGTACCGTTCGTCCATCAGCCGCACATAAACGCCGTCGATCGCCTGTAAGTCGATCACCTCAGCCGCCGTCGACAACGTGCCCTGCCAGCCGGCAACGGCATCCAGCTTGAGCTGCAGCCGGGCAGAAAGATGGTCGCGCTGATCGAAGACGATGTAGGCGGCACCACTCTCCTCCGCCGCTGCAATGGCGAGCGCGACGGGCGGCTCGTGAGGTATCCCGGCGATCAAGATCATGCCGACAATACCTCAGCCATGGCCCGGACAAGCGCGCGGCCACCAAGCGAGTAGTGCGGGAGGGCGGAGGCGGAAACGAAGGTGAGCTTTCCGCCCTGTCTGGCGGTTTCCACTTGCAGCAGGCGCGTGCCCCACAGATGGCCGAACTGCAGCAGCGCGTCGCGATCGCCGGCCGGCAGAATGGGGCCGATGACTTTGCCGTCAAGGACGAAATGTACCATTTGCGCGGGAGTCCGAGCGGGCAGAAACGGAGCATCCGCGTCGACACTCGCAACGGCGCAGTTTAGGCCGGCAAGCGTGGCAAGATGCAGAGCGGCGACTTCGCTGTGCCATGCGCCGGCGAGCGACTCCGGCGCCGGCGGGTTGAGCATCGGACAGGCAAGAGAGCCTAGCCAACCGAGCAGGAAGGCATGAAGCTCGGCTTCCGCATAGGCGCGATCGACGGGGGCAGCAAATTCCAGATGGGCCGTCGGCATTGTCGTCATTCGGTTGACGAGGCCGGCGACCTCGCCTGCAAGAAGCACACCGCCGTCGGCGAACTCGAAGCGGAAGCCGCCGCTGGTCGAAGGCAAGCGATGCGTGATCGAGCGCGCGCAGATGAGGCGTGTAGGCGTCAACACCTCCACCGGCATGTCCACGAGCGACACGAGGGCGGTGCGCAGCCAAAGCGCCTCGCGGTCATCAGGGTTCGCGAGGACCAGTAACACAGAAAGGTGCTCCTTTTGGCCGGCTCGAGTTCAAAAGCCCTCGGTGTCCTTCTGATCCTTTAACCGTTTGGCCTGCTCGTCGCCGCTCGCGAGACCGCTGGCATCACCGCCGAGCGCGGATGCCGAAAGGTCGGGTCTGAGCTCTGCGCCGATGAAATGGATGAGCTCCTGGACGGCGCTTTCGAGCGCTGCGATGCGGCCTTGGAGGTCACCTTCCTCGCCAGCAAAGCCGGTCGGCTGCGTCAGCCGTTCGCGAATACCGCCCCGCCCCTCGAAGATGTCTTTGTCCTTTTCTTTTCCCTCCTTGAATTCCTTGAACTCTTTGCCCTCCTTGAACTCCTTCCGCTCCTTGCGGACGTCCTTGAGTTCCTTGACGGTTTCCTTGGCTTCCTTGCCTTCCTTGACGAACTCCTTGCCCTCCTTGCGAGTGTCCTTCAACTCTTTGACGGATTCTTTGACTTCCTTGGCCTCCTTGACGAGTTCCTTGCTCAGTTCCTTGCTCTTGCCGAAGGCACAGACGGAGAGCTGGCGCAAGTTGGGCCGAGACCCGATGCGCTGGGAGGCAGGGCGGCCAGGCTCGTCCTGTTGGGCCGAGCCGGTGGCGCGCAGGCAATTGCGGAATTCGGCAGGCGTCAGCGGCGAACGGCCCCTTGCCCGCGCCATGCCCTGGAGCGAGGCCGCGACCCCAACGATGATCGGAGAGGCGCTCGATGTGCCGGAAAACATATCCGTGTACCAAATATCCTCGTTGGTACCGCCTTGAAGATCTCCGTAGCCCGCCGTGGTCACCTCGCGCCCCCAGCCCTGCGTATCGAAGAGAGCCCCAAAGTTCGAGAAGTCGAGACGGGACCGGTCTGCTCCATGGTTGCGGCCATGCGTACCGGGAGGTGGAGCACCGGCGCCGACGACGATCGCACCCGAGTCCCGGTTCGACCGGCGGAAGGGATTGGTCCAGCCCGCCGGGAACCCGGGTGCCGGGCTTTGGTAGATTGCGTCATCAAGGTTTTCCGCGCCGTTGCCGCCCGCTTCCACCACGATGATGCCGCGGTTGACGGCATTGCGGATCGCCGCGAAGTCGTCGGGCCACCATTCTATGGCAATATAGCCCCGTTGGTCATTACGGCTGGCAAAGCCGAACCGCGGTCCCGGGCGGTGTAGCTCGATGAGGATAACGTCGCCGGCGCCCAGCCGCGCGGCCGCGGCATTGATCGCTCCGGCCGAACCCATGCCACCAAAGATGGAGATCGCGCTGACAATGGCGTCGGAAGCAATCCCGTCGATGCCGAAGGAGTTGAGGTCGCCGCTAAACTCGCCGATGACGGCCGTGCCATGATTGCGCCAACCTATGTCCGCGGACATGGTGCCGCCCACGACACCACCCTGGTTGCCGGTCAGATCTTCGTGGGTGAAACGCCAGGCGCCCTCAATGTCGATGATGCGAATGCCGTTGCCTCGACCACCAGCCTGCGCCCATGCCCAGCGCGCCTCCACGCCTGCGGGGGCGGTTTCGAGATATCCTTGTCGAGCGGTGAAGTCGGGAGTGGATGGCGGCGCCTCCTCGCCCGAAGGTGCCATGTCGTTCAGAAGAGCGGCGGGCTCCGCGCCCGGCTTGACATAGGCCCCAGCCACGAGATCGTGCTTCGACAAGTCGGACTTCAGCGCCTCTATCTTCTCGGGCGGAGCCTCAACCGAATAGAAATTCATAAGGTCGGCGGGCTCCGCGGTGGCGGCAATACCGGCAGACTGATAGCTAAAGGCGGCGACACGCTCCTCTGTCGCGCCGAAGAGCGGACGCATGGTGGCATTGTTGTCGCTGAGAAGGCTCCTGAGTGTGTCGGTGGGCGCCCCCGAAAGAGCCTCAAAGCGGCCAGCAGAGGCTCGCATGCTCGCTTCGGGCTGCATGATGACAACAAGCTCGGGCGGCGAAGGTGGGGGAGCTGGCTTATCTCCGTCGCCATTTCCATTGCGACTGCTGGGTCTGGAAGGCCGCTTTGCCATTGTTCATCTCCTCATGAAGGAGGAGCGCCGGCTGCCGCTCCCCTATGGCAACTCGTCGGATGGCTTGATGTAAGACGCCTCCACTCCCTCAAGCGGCGCAAGCCGATTCCTGAGATCCTCAATTCTTTCGGGCCTTACGCCATCCACGCGGAAATAGAGTCGCGCTTCACCGGCGTCCTGCGCCGGCGCGACAAGTCTGGCATCGAAATCGTGCAAAATCCCAGCGATTACTTTTGGCTGGCTTCCACCAGAAGTTACCATCGCGTCCGCCGCCTCGCGATTCAATTTTATTATCAGATCAGCCATGCTGTATTCCTCCTGCTGATCGTTAAGAGCTGTGTATGTGGCCTCATTTCTGCATTTCGCGAATGCACGATTCATACACCATTCCGGGTCAAATCGGAGCCTTCTGTTGAGCCGAAAACGCTTTAACGCCTGCGCGCAGCGTTTCGCGGTCACCGTGTTCGACACCGGGCATTCAGCTCCTTTGGACCTGGCGTGCGCCGTCAGCGCATGGCCGTCTTCCCTGGTTTTGAGCGCTGTGACTTCTCCGGCCCCTGCCCTGTTGCGACGCTGGAGTTCATCCACAAGCGATTTCCAGGCAGTGTTCAGCTTCGCTTTCAACCCATTCCCGTTCGATAGCCGCAACTCAGTCTCTCGACGGCGATGCCCGAATTCACGCTGACGAACACATTGCGCCGAAAGTGTCTTGACATAGACGGAGAGTCGAAATCTTATTGTAAAGCGTTTTAGTAAATCGGTTTACAACGGCAAGGATGGAGCCAAGGTGACCACACGACGCGTGACAGGTCTTAAGGATGTAGCCCGAGCCGCCGGCGTTTCCGTGACGACGGTTTCGCGCCTGCTGAACGGCTCGCTCGACCTTCCCTTCGAGACGAAGAAGCGGATCTCGGACGCCATCCACGACCTCAACTATCAACCCAACCCGCACGCCCGCCGCCTCAGCCGTGGCCGTTCCGATACGATCGGTCTTGTCGTTCCGGATATTGCCAACCCCTTTTTCGCGACGCTCGTGGCCGCGGTCGAAGAAGAAGCGGATAGCCGCGGTCTTGCCGTTTCTCTCTACGCGACACTGAACCGGGCTGGCCGCGAGGTCGCCTATCTTCAGCTTATTGAGCGCAACCACGTAGATGGCCTGATCTTCGTCACCAACCACCCGGATGACGGGCAACTCGCCACGCTGATAAACCGCACCGGCAAAGTTGTGGTTGCAGACGAAGACGTGCCAGGCGCACGGGCTCCGAAGTTGTTCTGCGACAACGAGCTAGGCGGATATCTGGCGGGCAGGCATCTGGCTGAGTTCGGGCACACAAACGTGCTGTTCGTCGGCGGCCCGGAAGAGATGATCAGTTCACGTCGGCGTCTCAACGGGCTTGAACGGGCCCTGCGGGAGGCTTTTGGCGAAAGGTCCCGACTGGCGAAATACGCAGGCGATTATACCGTCGGTTTCGGTCGGCAGGCGGCCAAGCGCTTCATCGAAGAAAATCGTCCCGCGACTGCGATCTTCGCGAGCTCGGACGAAATTGCCATCGGCATGATCGAGGTCTTCCGTGACCAAGGCGTATCGATCCCGGACGACGTCTCGGTCGTCGGCTTCGACGATGTCGGACCGCTCCATCTTTTCGGTCCGCCGATGACTGCCATTCGCCAGCCGGTCCGCGCGATCGGCGAACGCGCCCTTTCTTTGCTTCTCGAAACAAACTGGCAGGACAAGCAGCTTGCCACCGAAGAGCTGCTGCCAGTCGAAATCGTCGTGCGGAAATCCGTTGCTCCGCCTGCGAAACGATAAATCACGCAATGGAGAACCAACAGAGGATAGGAACATGAACTGGACTTTGAAACGCAGGACTTTGATTGCCACACTTGGATTTACCGCATTGACCACCCTCGGCGCGGCGCTGTCGCCGGCTCTTGCCGCCGAGAAGACGTTCGCACTCGTACAGATCAATCAGCAGGCGCTTTTCTTCAACCAGATGAACGAAGGCGCGCAGAAAGCGGCCGATGCCGCCGGCGCGAAGCTCGTCATCTTCAACGCCAATAACGATCCGGCCGCGCAGAACAGCGCGATCGAGACCTATATCCAGCAAAAGGTCGATGGCATCGCGGTCGTTGCAATCGACGTCAACGGCATCATGCCTGCGGTCAACCAGGCGGCCGAAGCCGGCATCCCCGTCGTTGCAATCGATGCGATCCTTCCGGAAGGCCCGCAGAAGGCGCAAATCGGCGTCGATAACGCCACTGCGGGTGCCGACATGGGCAAGTTCTTCCTCGACTACATCAAGGCCAACGCATCAGGCAAAGCCAAGATCGGTGTCGTCGGTGCGCTCAACTCCTTCATCCAGAACGTTCGCCAGGAGGGATTTGAAAAGACCATCAAGGACGTCGACGGCATCAGCGCGGCCGGCGTCGTCGATGGACAGAACGTGCAGGACAACGCGCTTGCCGCAGCCGAGAACCTGATTACCGGCAATCCGGACCTGACCGCCATCTATGCGACCGGCGAACCGGCCCTGATGGGCGCCATCGCCGCTGTCGAAAGCCAGAGCAAGCAGGATAGCGTCAAGGTGTTTGGCTGGGACCTGACGGCCCAGGCGATCGCAGGCATTGATGCCGGCTACGTCACCGCCGTGATCCAGCAGGATCCGGCTGCGATGGGCGCGGCTGCCGTCGACGCTTTGAAGAAGGTCTCTGACGGTGGCAGCGTCGAGAAGAGCATCGCCGTGCCGGTAACGATCGTCACCAAGGACAACGTCGAGCCATACCGGGCGATCTTCAAATGATGACGACTGAAAGACAGCATCCTCCCGCTGTCGCTGGTGTCGGGGGGGCTTTGCCCTCCCGCACCGGTGCCAGTCCCCGCGTTTCCCTCAAGGGGATCGTCAAGACGTTTGGTTCGCACCAGGCACTGCGTGGGGTAGACCTGGACATCTATCCTGGTGAATGCCTTGGCCTGGTCGGCGACAACGCCGCCGGCAAATCGACGCTGACCAAGATCATCTCGGGAACCTATATTCCAGATGGCGGAACGATCACCCTGGAAGGTGAAGAGGTCCGCTTCTCGGGGCCCGCGGACGCCCGCAACCGCCAGATCGAAATGGTCTTCCAGGACCTGAGCCTCTGCGATCACATCGATGTGGTGGGCAATCTGTTTCTTGGTCGTGAAATCAGCAGGGGACCATTTCTCGATACGAAAACCATGCTGGCCGAAGCGCGCAAGATGCTCGATGCGCTGGAGATCCGCATTCCGCGGCTCACCGGCAAGGTCGCCCAGCTCTCCGGCGGCCAGCGTCAGGCCATCGCGATTGCCCGCGCCGCTTCGTTCAACCCGAAAGTCCTGATCATGGACGAGCCTACCTCGGCGCTTGCCGTGGCGGAGGTCGAAGCCGTGCTCGCGCTTATCAACCGCGTCAAGGCCAAGGGGGTATCGGTCATCCTGATCACGCATCGCCTCCAGGACCTGTTCCGGGTCTGCGACCGCATTGCCGTCATGTATGAGGGCACCAAGGTCGCCGAGCGCGAAATCGGCAAGACCAACCTGGAAGACCTCGTCAAGCTGATCGTCGGGGAAGGAGCCAAGCAATGACGGCCTATACCGAACGCGCAAAAGGCTCGCCGGCGGCAGACTTCCTGTCGGAAAATGCACAGGTTCTGTCGATCGCCTTCTTCTTCCTGGCCTGTGTCGTCTTCTTCGCGGCCACGACCGACACGTTCATGACGCTCGGCAATATCCTGAACGTCATCCGCCAGGCAGCCCCAATCCTCATCGTCGCGGTTGCCATGACACTTGTGATCATCACCGGCGGCATCGATCTCTCGGTCGGCTCGCAGGTCGCACTGGTCAATGCTGTCGCGGCGATCGTTTTGGCGATGGGCTATCCCTGGCCTGTCGTCGTCGTCGCGATGCTCTTTTTCGGCGCCTTCCTCGGCTTCGTGCAGGGATGGTTCACAGCCTACCAGGGCATTCCGGCGTTCATCGTCACGCTTGCCGGCCTGTCCATCCTGCGCGGGCTCGCGCTCTATCTGACGCAGGGCTATTCGATCCCGATCAAGGACGCCCCGGGATTTTTTGCGCTTGGCCGCGGTGAATTGTTCGGTGTTCCCATGCCGGCCCTGATCGCTGTTGCGGTCGCGGTGCTCGGCTATGTCGTCATATCCTCGACCAAGTACGGCCGCCAGGTCGTCGCCGTCGGCTCCAACATGGAAGCCGCCCGCCGCGTTGGCATGCCGGCAAGATGGGTGATCGCTTCGGTCTACATGATCGCAGGCGTGGCCTGCGCGCTCGCCGGCCTGCTGATCGCCGCGCGTCTCGGTTCCGGTTCGTCGAATGCGGCAGTCGGCTTCGAGCTACAGGTCATCGCCGCGGTGGTGCTTGGCGGAACGTCGCTGATGGGCGGCCGCGGCACGATCCTCGGCACCGTGCTTGGCACCATGACGATCGCGGTGATCGGCAACGGCCTGATCCTGATGCATATCTCGCCGTTCTTCACGCAGATCGTTACCGGCGCGATCATTCTCGTCGCGATCTGGCTCAACACCCGGATCTTCACCGCCAACTTTCGCCTCGGCGGCAAGAAGAGATAGCCGTCATGACCCAGGAACTGTCTGAAGCGCACGTGCGATCCGGCAAGGTGATGACGGTCAACGGGGCGATCGACGCGGATCTGCTTGGCATCACGCTGATGCACGAGCACATCCTCAACGATTGCCGCTGCTGGTGGAACGCGCCGCAAACCAAGGAGCGTCAGTATCTCGCCGAAGGTTTTGTCTGCATGGAAATCCTCGGCGAGCTCCGCCAGGATCCCTTCGTCAACGAGCACAACATCACGCTGGACGACGAACCGCTGGCAATTGCCGAGTTGAAAGCCTTCGTCGCCGAAGGGGGACGCACGGTCGTCGAGCCCACCTGCAAGGGTATCGGGAGAAATCCGCTCGCGCTGCGACGGATTTCCGGGGCGACCGGCCTCAACATCGTGATGGGTGCGGGATACTACCTCGCCTCCTCCCACCCGGCCGAGGTCGCAGGGATGAGCGTCGACCAGATTGCCGACGGCATCGTCCGCGAGGCTGTTGAAGGTGCCGACGGCACGGACGTGAAAATCGGCCTGATCGGGGAGATCGGCGTCTCCTCGGATTTCACTGCGGCGGAGGAAAAGTCGCTGCGTGGGGCCGCACGGGCGCAGGTTCGGACCGGCTTGCCGCTTATGGTGCATCTGCCCGGTTGGTTCCGGCTCGGCCACCGTGTGCTCGACGTCGTCGCCGAGGAGGGCGCGGATCTCCGCCACACCGTGCTTTGCCACATGAACCCGTCGCACGACGACTTCGCCTACCAAAGCGAACTCGCCGCACGCGGGGCGTTCATCGAGTACGACATGATCGGCATGGACTTCTTCTACGCCGATCAACAGGTGCAATGCCCGAGCGACGAAGAGGCTGCGCGGGCGATCGCACGGCTGGTGGACGCCGGTCACATCGACCGCATCCTGCTTTCGCACGACGTGTTCCTGAAGATGATGCTCAGCCACTATGGAGGCAACGGCTATGCCTATGTCCTGCGCCATTTCCTGCCGCGCCTCAAACGACACGGACTGAACGACGCTGCGCTCGACCGCATGATGCGGGGCAATCCCCGCTCGGTATTCCAAACCGGGGCCTGACATCCGGCTCTCAACGCAATTTTAGACCTACGGATAGACCATGACCAAGAAAGTACTCCTCGTCGGCGAGAGCTGGGTAAGCTCCGCCACCCACTACAAGGGTTTCGACCAGTTCGGCAGCGTGACCTTCCACCTCGGCGCGGAACCGCTCGTCAAGGTGCTGAAGGACAGCGAGTTCGAGCTGACCTACGTGACAGCGCACGATGCCGTGGACCAGTTCCCCTACGAGATGGCGGGCCTCGACCAATACGACGCGATCATCCTTTCGGATATCGGCGCCAACTCGCTGTTGCTGCCGCCGGCAGTCTGGCTGCACTCGCGCACCGTTCCGAACCGTCTGAAGCTGATCAAGGCCTGGGTGGAAAAGGGCGGTGCACTGCTGATGGTCGGCGGCTACTTCTCCTTCCAGGGCATCGACGGCAAGGCACGCTGGCGCCGCACGGCGGTCGAAGACACGCTTCCGGTCACCTGCCTGCCCTATGACGACCGCGTCGAAATCCCGGAGGGTGCGGTTGCCGACGTCGTCAAGCCCGACCATCCGACCATGGCGGGCCTTTCCGGCAATTGGCCGCTGCTTCTCGGCGTCAACGAAGTGGAGGTTCGCCCAGGGGCCGAGGTCGTCGCCAGGCTTCCGGCAGACCAGGGCGGACACCCGCTGCTCGTCCTCGGCAGCTTTGGAAAGGGCCGCACCGCCGCCTGGACGTCCGATATCGGGCCCCACTGGCTGTCGCCGGCATTCTGCGAATGGGAGGGCTACGGCCGCCTTTGGAAGAACATCCTCGGCTGGATGACGGAGGCCAAGCACTGACGACGAGAAAGAGCGCGCTGTGCCGAAAGCTCAGCGAGCTGCCAGAATGGTTGTCAGCTGCGCGTTCGACGGGAACGCCGAACGGGTGCCCGGGCGGCTGACGGTGATGGCGGCGGCCCGCGTTGCATGTTCGATTGCGGTGCGATCGAGACGGCTGCCTCGAAGAGCAGCGGATGCCAGCGCCACCGCCATGAACGTGTCGCCCGCCCCCGTCGTATCGACAACGTCGCATTCGACGGCCGCAACACGGACACTGCCCTCGGCGGTGACGAGCATGGCTCCGTCGCCGCCGAAGGTCAGAACGACTTCGCGAACGCCGGCCGCAAGCAGCTTGCGGGCAGCCTCATCGCCGCTTGTGCCGGTCAATGCCTGCGCCTCGCCTTCATTGAGGAAGGCGATGTCGGTCAAGGGCCACAGGTTACCGAAATAGGGACGCAAGGGAGACGGATTGAAAGCGGTGATCATGCGGCGGGCACGGGCGGCCTCAAGGACGCCCCGTGTCGTCTCGTCCGACAGGTTTCCCTGGAGCACGGCAAGGTCACCGGGAGCCGCGTTGGCCAAGGGCGCGATGGCATCGGCAAGCGTGAGGTTCTGGGCGGAATCGGTGGTCGTGATGTTGACGTTTTCGCCATCCGGCGTGGTCAGCACGATCGAGAAGTCGGTGGACTTCCCGAGGATCGGCACGAGCCGGCTGACAAGCGGTTCGCTTGCCAGATGCTGGCGGATCATGTCGGCGCGAAAGCCATCGCCGAAGGCGGCGACGAGGCTCGTCGGCAGGCCCGTGCGGGCCATGACGACCGCCTGGTTCGCGCCCTTGCCACCAAGGTCCCGCGACCGCTGACTGCCGTGAATAGAGGCACCCGCGGCCGGCATTTCCGACACGGCGATGGTCTCGTCCACCGTCACATTACCGATTACGTAAGCGTGCATGAACATACCTTCGAAAGGGACAGAAATGCAGGAAATATCCGACAAGTCATCAAGCGCCATAAGGGAAATATTCGGGACTGACAAGGTTCTGATCGGCATGATCCATTGCCCCGCCTTCCCGGGTGCGCCGCGCTATCGGGGCGCCGATATGTCTGTTATCTACGACGCCTGCATGCGTGATGCCGAAGCGCTGATCGAAGGTGGGCTGCATGGTCTGATGATCGAAAACCATGGCGACGTGCCCTTCTCCAAGCCGGAGGATATCGGCCACGAAACGGCAGCCTTCATGTCGGTCGTCACCGACAGGATCGCGCGGGCCACGGGTGTGCCGCTCGGCATCAACGTGCTTGCCAATGCGCCGATCCCGGCCTTTGCCATTGCCATGGCCGGCGGCGCCAAGTTCATTCGCGTCAACCAGTGGGCCAATGCCTATGTCGCCAATGAAGGCTTCATGGAAGGCCGGGCAGCAGAAGCGATGCGGTATCGCTCCTTGCTGCGCGCCGAGCACATCAAGGTCTTCGCCGACAGCCATGTGAAGCATGGTGCTCACGCAATCGTTGCCGATCGATCGATCCAGGAATTGACACGCGACCTCGCCTTTTTCGACGCCGATGGCGTGATTGCCACGGGCCAGCGCACCGGCAACACCGCGACCATCGAAGAGATCGAGGAGATCGGCTCGGCCACACACCTGCCGCTTCTGGTCGGCTCGGGCGTGACCAAGGACAACATCGTCGAAATCCTCAAGCGTACCAACGGGGTGATCGTGGCCTCGTCGCTGAAGCAAGACGGCGTGTGGTGGAACCCGGTCGATATCGAGCGCGTCAAAGCCTTCCGCGCCGCCGCCGCCCCCGCATTGGAGGCATGACGATGCCGACGGAAACGCTCTCGCAACAGATTCTTCGAGAAAACGCGGCCGTCTTCGCAGCGATGGTGAACCATCGCTTCGTCGAGGACATCGTGCTGGAGCGCCTCTCCCCTGCGGTTTTCGAGCGCTATCTGGTCTATGAGGGCGCCTTCGTCGACACTGCCATCTCGATCTTCGCCTTCGCGACGGCGAAGGCCGAGACCATCGAGCAGAAGCGCTGGCTGATCGCGGTTCTCGATGCGCTCGCCAACCAACAGATCGCCTATTTCGAGAGGGTATTTGCCGAGCGCGGCATCGATGCCAGCGCCTACGATGTCGACCGTCCCGAGGTCGAAGCCTTCCGGACAGGCATGCTGGAGATCGCCCGCGACGGCGGTTTCCTCGATACGGTCGCCGCCATGTTCGCCGCCGAATGGATGTACTGGACCTGGTCGAAAAGAGCCGCGGGCTCAAACATCTCCGACCCGCATCTGAACGAATGGGTCGAAATGCATGCTCATGATGATTTCGCGGCTCAGGCGACCTGGCTCCGGCAACAACTCGACGCCGCCGGTAAAACGCTCGACGCTTCCGAGCGCAACCGCCTCAGTGCCATCTTCGGGCGCGCACAAGAACTCGAGATCGCCTTTCACGATGCAGCCTATCGCTGATCGAGACGACCTGATTGGAGCCGACCATGACCTCTCGCATCGCAATTGACGGCAAGCGACTGCTGCAGCGCCTTGATGATTTCGCAAGGATCGGGGCAACGCCGGCCGGAGGCGTCAACCGTCAGGCCCTGTCGCCTGAGGACCGGGCATCACGGCGCCTTTTGGCTGACCTCGCCCTTCAACGCGGCTTTCGCGTGTTTCAGGATTCGATGGCAAACCTGTTCATTCGTCGCGAAGGCCGCCTTCCGGCGCGCGCCCCTCTCGTGATCGGCAGCCATCTCGACAGCCAGCCGACAGGCGGGCGTTTCGATGGAGCGCTCGGCACCCTCGCGGCCTTCGAGGTGATGGAGAGCATTGCGGATGCCGGGATCGAGACTGATCTTTCGCTTGAGGTCGTCGCCTGGACCAACGAAGAAGGAAGCCGGTTTGCCCCGGGCGCCATGGGATCCATGGCCTTCGCCGCGGGCGCAATCCCTGATGCCTGGTCCGATCTTCGCGGTCGCGACGGATCGCTGTTTGTTGATGAGCTGAGCGCAACGCTCCAGGCCTTGCCAGAAGCCGAAATGCGCCCACTTGGTTTCCCGATCTGCGGCTATCTTGAGCTGCATATCGAACAGGGTCCGTCGCTCGAACGGGAAAACATACCGATCGGCATCGTCCACGGCATCCAGGGAACCCGGTGGCTGGAGGTGACGATCAAAGGCCAGGCAGCGCATGCCGGCACGACAGCGCTGGAGTTCCGTCGTGATCCCATGGCGGCGGCTGTTGCCGCGCTTGAGCCGCTCTACAAAAGCGCGATGCCGAGCGATCAGTACGCTCGTTTCACCGTCGGCCGGATTGCGGTCGAACCGGGGGCTGTGAATGCCATTCCAGGTTCGGTGACTTTCAGCATCGACCTGCGGCACCCGGAGACCGCGGTCATCGACGCTCTGGAGGACCGGGTTCGCCTCTCTTGTGACAGCGCGGCTGCGGCCGCCGGCTGTGAGAGCGAATTGAGACAGATCTTCGACATGCCGCCGGCCGCCTTTTCTGAGGACCTGCTGGCCTGTCTCGATCGGGCTGCTGCCTCACTCGGATTAAAGGCCAAGCATATGCTGTCCGGCGCCTTCCACGATGCGCTGTTCGTCAATCGAGTGGCGCCAGCCGCCATGATCTTCGTGCCTTGCCGCGATGGGCTTAGCCATAACGAGGCGGAATATGTCGAGCCCGAGCATTCCATTGCGGGTGCCCGTATGCTGCTTGCGGCCACCATGGAAGCGATTGCCGTGAGAGCATAGGGCCCCGCGCGCGACCGGGCCAACAGTGGTTGGGCGAGACAGCAAGACCCACACCTGCCCGGAAACCCCGGCAGCCACCGAGAGCCGCATGCTCCCTTGTCGATGATCTCGGCATTCGGCGCCGGGCACGGAACGGGAAGCTGCCGCTTGTCCACGGCCGCCGTTTCGTGCGAAAATGGAGAAAGCTAGAAGGACCCGCTCAACGGGTAAGCTGGGGCAGGTCCGGTCGCGTTTCAGCCTGTCGATTAGGTGGCCGCGGAACATGGAACTTCTCTTCGCTCTTGGCCTCATCGCCATCAAGATTGCGCTGCTGATCGCGATGCTGCTTCTTTTGCCTTTGCCGCTGACCTGGCTGGAACGCAAGATTGCCGGGCATATGCAGCAACGGATGGGTCCGATGCGCGTGGGGTGGCACGGGCTGCTGCAGCCCGTGGCGGACGGCATCAAGCTCCTGACGAAGGAGGATCACATCCCTGCAGAGGCCGATCGATTCCTCTTCAAGCTGGCGCCAATCCTGGCGCTCGCGCCGCCCTTTGTCGTGTTCGTCGCGATTCCCTTCGGCGAGAGCATCTCAGTGCTCAATGCCGAAATCACGCTCTACGTTTCCAACCTGAACGTGGCTCTGCTTTTCGTCTTCGCGGTGATCGGTCTGGAGGTCTATGGCGTCATCTTCGGCGGCTGGGCCGCCAACAGTAAATACGCGGTTCTCGGCAGCCTCAGGACGTGCGCGCAGATGATCAGCTACGAAATCCCCATGGGGTTCGCGGTCGTCGGCGTTGTCATGTTGGCACAGTCGATGAGCCTCGTGGACATCGTGCGCGCCCAGAGCGATCTCTGGAACATCGTCTATCAGCCGATCGGGTTCTTCGTATTCTTCGTCGCGGGATTAGCCGAAGCGCAGCGCATTCCCTTCGATCTGGCCGAGGCGGAAGGCGACCTCGGCGCCGGGTTTCACACCGAGTACAGCGGTATCCGTTTCGCGCTTTTCATGGTCAGCGAATACGTCGTCGTGCTGCTGGTATCGGTCCTGTCGGTGATCCTGTTCTTCGGCGGCTGGAACGGCGCGCTCATTCCGCTGCCGCCACTCCTCTGGTTCGCGCTCAAGGTGGCATTCTTCATATACGTCTTCATGTGGTTTCGCTTCACCCTGCCCCGCTATCGCTACGACCAGCTGATGGCGATCGGATGGAAAGTCTTGCTTCCTCTGTCGATGGCGAACATAATTATCACTGGTATTGCTTTCACTTAGGAGCCATTGCGGCTTCTCCACGTTCTTTCCTGGATCGATGGATCTCAGCAAAGAACGTGCAGCGATCGAAAGGACTACAGCGACCCGACTGCGTTGCAGCAAACGCATGGCGCTGTAGAACGGCGCGACGATGTCACGCATAGTCGACAGAGCTGGAACATGGATCGGCTGGGCGCTTTTTGCCGACCTGGCGAGCGCCTTTACGCTGACATTTGGCTACATGTTCTCCAAGCCGGTGACCATGCAGTATCCGGACAAGGAGAAATGGCTCCCCTACTCGCGCTATCGTGGGCATCACTTCCTGAAACGGGACGAAGAGGGCGAGATCAAGTGCGTCGCGTGCGAACTCTGCGCTCGCATCTGCCCCTGCGATTGCATCGAAGTCGTTCCCTATGAGGACGAAAACGGCAAACGCCATCCGGCAAAATTCGAGATCGACACGGCACGGTGCCTGTTCTGCGGCCTGTGCGAAGACGCCTGCCCGGCGGACGCCATCGCACTTGGCCAGCAGTATGAGTTCTCGAGTTTTTCGTCACGTGACCTGGTGATCGGACGTGACGATCTGCTTGGCAAACCTGGAAAGGCAATGACCGGCGGTGGCGTCGTCACCGCACGCCTGAACACAGAACAGGACGTGCTGGTCGAAGCGAGCGAGCCGCAAGGATATAACTGGTGGCGCAATATCCGGCGAACGTGAGGAGCAACGATGAAACCGGCGCGCGCAGATAGGAGGCTCAGATGCTTGTCGGTGAAATCGTGAAGGACAAGGGCGCTGGAGTGATTGCAGTCGCTCCCGACCAGACAATGGTGGAGATCCTGCGGCTCTTTCGTGACAACAATATCGGCTTCGTGGTCGTCAGCCACGCGCCCGGAAGATATCTCGGCACGCTTTCGGAGCGGGATTGCTGCAACGCGCTTGCGGAGTACGGACCCGAGGCAGCGCTGATGCCGGTTGCCGACATCATGAACCGCAACGTGGCGATCTGTTCGGCTGTCGATGGGCTGCCCCTGGTGATGTCGATCATGACCCAGCGACGGACGCGACATGTGCTGGTCATCGAGGAGGAGGCGATTGTCGGCGTCGTCAGTATCGGCGACGTGGTCAAGCATCGGCTGGACGAAGCGCAGCGCACGGAGCGGCACCTGCACGATTACATCGCCGGAGCCGGCTACCACTGATGAGGCTTCGTGCCGGCTGGCGAGGACGCGGGCCCTTGCGGGCGCCTCGCGCCCAAATCCTCACGCTCCACGCCAGACCCGGTTCCTGCCCTCGATTTCGCGCGCGGTTTCTGCCTTTTGAACCTCGACCGGACACGGGTATTCACCGCGCCGCAGCAAGCTGTTGAGACGAAGAGATCGGTAGTTTTCGGGAACGAAGACGAGGCCCTTGGGAAACGACTTCTCGATCTTGAGTTGCGCCGTCAGCTCACTGCGCGTTGAACGAACGACCACCTGATCGCCGTCCGAAAGGCCAAGCTGCACGGCATCCTCAGCGCTCATCGCGACATAGGGGTCGTTGGCGATCGTGTTGAGGATTTCCGAGCGCTCCGAAAGATAGCCGTTGTGGAACAGGCAGTTGCCAGTGACGAGCATGAGCCCGTCGCTCGCGTGCGAGGCGACCGGCGGTGCGTGGAAGGCGCCCAGCGGCGGTATCTGCCCCGCCTTGGTGAAGGCGCCGTCGGCACCAAGCCCGGTCCAAGTCAAAGCCTGATAGGCCGGTATCACACGGGCGATCTCATCGAAGATCTCGATTTGCGTCGAAGGCTGCACTGTTTGGCCGCCCAGCGCCGCCACGAAATCGAAGATCGCGAGATTGTCTCGTGCCTCGAAGACCGGTTGCCGGAACTTGCGGACCTGCTGGATGCGACCCTCATTGTTGGTAAAGCTGCCAGGTTCTTCGCCGTAGCCGGCCGCTGGCAGGACGACCTCGGCCAGTGCCGCCGTCTCCGTCAGGAAACTTTCCTGGACGATCAGCAAATCAGCCGCACCAAAGGCCCGCGCCACGAACTCCCTGTCCGGATAGGCGATCAGCGGGTCGCTACCGACAAGGTAGAGCGCGCCCATTTGTCCTGCGACGCAGAGATCCAGCATCGTGTCGAGATCGGCGCCCGGCTCAGCGGGGATTTCGGCGCGCCAGGTCCGGGCAAAGGTGGCACGCACCTTCTCGTCGGCGACGGCCTGCGGCCCTGGCAAAGCAGCTGCGAGTGCTCCCATGTCCCAGGCGCCCATCTGGTTCGCGCGGTCGAAGAGGATCTGCAATGCCGGGTTCTTGCCGAGGCGGCGGAGCAGTTGCAGCAGATTGCCGAGCTGGTGCAATGCCACCCGCGCTTCGGACGATCTCAGGAGGTCAACACCGACAAGCACGGTGACAGTGCCTCCATCGTTGAGCGCGGCGGCCAGACGATCCGGTCCGTTGCTGCCATTGCCCGCTGTTGCACTGCCGGTTACCGCTCCGAGCGCTGCAAGAACGTCGCCCGATAGTTTGTCGCCGGCCGCCGCTGCAAGCGCGGCGACCAACGCCGCAAGGCTCGTGGCCTCTCGGCCGGGCGGTACACGAACCACAGCCTCTGCATCGGCGTCGAGACGGGACGGCCGTGTCGAGAGCATGAGCAATCGGGCGCCGCGCCGCCGGGCGGCATCCCGCAGCAGATATTCGGTAACCGGGTTTTCCTCCGTGACGTTGCAACCGATGACAAGCAAACTGTCGACGCCGATTACCTCCTCTAGCGGCGCACGGGTGTAGCTCGCCAGCAGCGGAGCAAGCGCAGCAAAGGGTGTGGACCAGCGCGACGAGCAGTCGATGTTGTTGGTCCGAAACACCGTGCGCATGAGCTTCTGGAACTGATAGAGCACCTCGTTGGGCAAGCGCGGCGAGACAACACCACCAGCCGCCTTGCTTTCCACTGCCGCCAGCCGCCGGCGCAGATGGTCTCCTGCTTCGTCCCAGGAAACCGGAACCAGAGCGCCATCGCGGCGGATCATCGGTCGTTTGATCCGACCGTGCCCTTCGATGAAGTCAAGGCCGAAGCGGCCGCGGACGCAGAGCGTTTCGCGGTTGACGCCGTGTTCCTCCTTGGAGCGGACCCGCATGAACTCGCCCTTGCGTGCCCCGACGGTCAGCTGGCATCCGGTACCGCAATGCGGGCAGACGGTATCCGTCTCGGCGAGATCCCACGGCCGCGCCTTGTATCGATAGGGAAAACTCATCAGCGCGCCGACCGGGCAGACCTCGATGCAGTTGCCGCACTGGTCGCAACTGGCAAGACTGCCCTCGAAGCCGGTGACGGCGGTATCCATGCCTTTTTCGACGGTGCCAAGGGCGACGGCGCCGACAACCTCCTCGCACATCCGCACGCAGCGCTGGCACTGGATGCAACGGTTGACGTTCATGATCACGACCGGGCTCAGGCGAATGTCGCGGGAATGGAAGACGCGTTTGGGATCACGAAAGCGGCTTTTGCCTGGACCATAGGCCATCACCATGTCCTGAAGTTCGCATTCGCCGCCCTTGTCGCAGATCGGACAATCAAGCGGATGGTTGGCAAGCAGCATGTCGAGCATGGCTGAACGCGTTTCATCGATCAACGGGGTGTCAGTTCGCACCACCATGCCGTCGGTGACCGCGGTGGCGCAGGACGGCTGTAGTCGCCGTAGTCCCTCGATCTCGACGAGGCACATGCGGCAGGAGGCAAGCGGCGGCAGGCGCTTCAGGTAGCAGAAGGTCGGAACCTCGATGCCCAATCGCTGGGCGACCTGCAACACGGTCGAACCGGCCTCGACTTCCACCGTTTGCCCATTGATCGTAACGCTCGCCATGACTTACTCGCCCGCACCAGGGGCCTCCTCAGTGAAACGGACACCGCCGCTCCTCGATATGGGCGACGAACTCCTCGCGGAAATGCGCCAGCGCAGCGCGTAGCCCCATCGCCGCGCCGTCGCCCAAAGCACAAAACGTGTTGCCGAAAATGCCCTTGCAGAGCATGTCCAACTGTTCCATGTCGCCGGCTTCGCCCTCACCCGCTTCGATGCGGCGCAGCACTTTCACCACCCAGTTCAGCCCCTCACGGCAAGGCGTGCACTTGCCGCAGGACTCGTGGTGAAAGAACTCGATGATGCGTGTGGCGACCTTGACCATGCAGGTCGTGTCGTCGACGACGATCACCCCGGCCGAGCCCAGCATGGTACCGGCGGCAGCAAGCGAGTCGAAATCCATCCCGACGTCCAGCCCCTGCTCCGGAATCACCGGCGCCGAAACGCCCCCCGGGATCACCGCCTTGATCTTGCGCTCAGGCAGCGGACCGCCGGCATGGTCCTCGACCAGTTCTCGCAGCGGAATGCCCATCGGCAGTTCGTAGAGCCCGGGTTTGCGCACCTGCCCGCTGACGCAATAGAGCTTTGGGCCGGGGCTCTTCTCGGGGCCGATGCCGCGGAACCAATCGGCGCCCCGCGCCACGATGTGCGGCACGCAGACGAGCGTCTCGACATTGTTGATGACCGTGGGGCTGGCATAGAGCCCGGCAACTGCCGGGAATGGCGGTTTGAGGCGCGGCTGCGCCCTCTTGCCTTCGAGCGAGTCGAGCATTGCGGTCTCTTCGCCGCAGATATAGGCGCCCGCGCCGCAATGGACGTGCACGACGAAATTGAAATCCGAGCCGAGTATCCGCGCTCCGAGATAGCCTTTGGCTTTGGCCTCCTCGATCGCCTGTTCCAGCCGACGGATCGCCAGCACATACTCCCCGCGGACATAGACATAGGCGACCTCGGCCCCGATCGCATAAGCGCTGATCGCCATGCCTTCGATCAGCTGGTGCGGGTCCCGCTCCATGATGATCCGGTCCTTGAAGGTGCCAGGCTCCCCTTCATCGGCGTTGCAGCAGAGATATTTCGGTTTGTCGGCCCGCTTCGGCACGAAGCTCCATTTCATGCCGGTCGGAAACCCCGCTCCGCCGCGGCCGCGCAGGTTCGATCTTTTTATGAGCTCGATGATTTCGTCTGGCGTGTTTTCCCTGAGCGCCTTCCCAAGCGCGCGATAACCGCCGCCGGCCTCATAGCTGGAGAGGAGATGTCCCTCCGGCACGTTCACGTTCTTCAGAAGAACCGGTTCGAACATGGCGCTATCCCCCCGGTGGTTCCGCCGCTGCGAGATCGGCGCCGGTCGTGTCGGGCACCGTCGCACGCAGCCGCGCGATGAGGGCATCGATCCGCTCAATGTCGAGAGTGCCGTGATAGTCATCGCCGACCTGCATCACCGGGGCCATTTCGCAGGCGCCGAGGCATTCGACGGTCGAGAGCGTGAACAACCCGTCAGGGGTCGTGCCGCCCTTCTTGATCCCGAGGACCTCCTCCAGATGCGTCAGCAGATCCTCGGATCGCCGCAGCATGCAGGAAACGTTGTCGCAGAGCTGCAGATGGAACTTGCCCACCGGCTCCGTATGGAAGAGCGTGTAAAAGGTCGCCAGCTCGTAGACCCAGATCCGCTCGACGCCGAGGATTTCGGCGACCTCCTCAAGAACCGCCCCCGGAAGATGGCCATGTTCACGCTGCGCGATCAGAAGCGCGGGCATGATCGCCGAGCGCTGGTCGGGATACCGCCCCGCCGCCTGTTCGATCTTTTCGCGCATCGTCATCACGTCCAAATCTCCCCTACTTGTCGACCTCCGCCATCACGGGATCGAGGCTGCCGAGCACGGCGATCATGTCTGCCAGATAGCGGGCGTTCGTGACGCCAAAGACCGCCTGGAGGTTGACGAATGAGGGCGCCCTGACCTTCATGCGGAACGGCTTCGGTGACCCGTCGCTGATGATGTAGAAGCCCAGCTCACCCTTGGGCGCCTCGATTGCCGAATAGACCTCGCCCTTCGGCACGCTGAAGCCATAGGCCGACAGGTCGAAATGCTGGATCAGCGCCTCCATCGAGCAATGCACGCGTTCCTTGTCGACGGGGAAGGCAATCGTCGGCATGTCGATCTGGAAGCCCCCCTCGGGCATCTGGTCGATGCATTGTTCGATGATACGCATGCTTTCCCGCATCTCATCGACCCGGCACCGCCAACGCGCATAACAATCACCCTCCGCGCGCGTGATGACCTTGAAATCGAGCCGGTCGTAAATCTCGTAAGGCTCGTCGCGGCGGATGTCCCAGTCGACACCGGAAGCCCGCAGGTTTGGGCCGCTCAAGCCGAGATCGATGGCATCCTCGGCGGTGAGCACGCCGATCCCCTGGGTGCGCTTGAGGAACACCCGGTTGTCTTCGAGCAGCCGCTCATAGTCACGGATCCGGTTCGGGAAGATGTCGCAAAATTCCCTGATCTTCGGGAAAAACCCGTCAGGCAGGTCTTCGCGCACGCCGCCAACCCGGCAGAAGGACGTGTGCATACGCGCACCGGTGACCATTTCGAGGAGATCCATGATCATTTCACGCTCGCGCATGACGTAAAGCAGCGCGGTCATGGCGCCGAGATCCATCGGCAGGGCGCCGGTGATCAGCAGATGACCGGAGATACGCGCGAGTTCCGCCATCATGACGCGGATGTACTGCGCCCGGATCGGGGCCTTGATGCCGAGCAGTTTCTCCACCGCGAGCGCGAAGGCGAGATTGTTCGAAGGCGGGCAGAGATAGTCGAGCCGGTCGGTCAACGGGAAGATCTGGGTATAGGTGAAGCTCTCCGCCAGTTTCTCGGTGCCGCGATGCAGATAGCCGATATGGGGGTCCACCCGCTTGACATACTCACCGTCCAGTTCGAGGACGAGCCGGAGAACCCCATGAGTGCTGGGGTGTTGGGGGCCGAGGTTGAGAAGCACTTCCTTGCTGTTGAGCGCTTCACCTTCGGGCCGCGCGAGCTCGGTGACTTCGGTCATCTCAACTTTTCCGACGTCGATCGGCCTCCGTTGTTCATGATGCTTTCGGATCGGCCCAAACGCAAAACCGCACTCACCTTTCCTTCTCCCTCCCTATGGAATGTCCCGGGTGGCGAGGTCGGGCTGTGTCGGTGGCGGACCTTCGGCACCAAACGGGTTCAGCTTGTCCTTGTAGCCCCTGAGCGGGAAATCCTTGCGCTGGGGAAAGCCCTCGAAGCCCTCCCACATGTAGATCCGTCGCAAATCGGGATGCCCCTGAAACCGGATGCCATACATGTCCCAGGCTTCGCGCTCGTGCCAGTTGGCGGTACGCCAGACCCCGGTGACCGAGGGGACCTCGGGCGGGTCGCCAAGCCGGCACTTGATGCGGACACGGCAGCGGTTGGGCAGCGAATAGAGATGATACACCGCCTCGAAGCGCGGCGTTTCGGGATAGTGGTCAACGCCGCAGATGTCGGAAAGGAAATTGAACTTCAGCTCCGGGTGGTCTTTCAGGAAGCGGCAGAACTCGACGATCTTCTCGGGCGGAACCACAAAGACGTCCATGTCATGTGCGGTGCCGAGATCCTCGATTGTTTCGCCGAAGCGCTCCAGGATCGGGGCGCGATTGAGAGACGGCTCGACACTCATGATGCGGCAACCCGATCGAGAGGCGTTCCGGCCAGCGCGCGGGTCCTCTTGATCTTTTCTTGCAGCAGAAGGAAACCATGCATCAGCGCCTCGGGGCGTGGCGGACAGCCAGGCACGTGCACGTCGACCGGCACGAAGGTTTCAGACCCTTGCACCACGGCATAGGTGTTGTAGACGCCGCCCGATATGGCGCAGGTGCCCATGGCGATGACCCAGCGCGGCTCCGGCATCTGGTCGTAAAGCCGGCGCACGACGGGCGCGAACTTCCGGGTCACGGTGCCGGCAATGATCATCACATCGGACTGCCGCGGCGAAGGACGAAAGACCACGCCGAACCGGTCGAGATCGTAGCGCGCGCACCCCGCCGAGATCATTTCGATGGCGCAGCAGGCGATACCGAAGGTCTCGGGCCACAGAGCCGACCTTCGGCTCCAACTGATGACGCTCTCGGCCGTGGTGAACAGCACGCTGTCCTGGATGGTGTTTCCTATTCCTCCCATTCCAGCGCTCCCTTCAGCCAGGCGTAGGCGAAACCCACGAGAAGCAGCACGATGAAGACGAACATTTCGAGATAGGCGACGATACCGATCTCCTTGAGGACAACGGCCCAGGGAAAGAGAAACATCGCCTCGACATCGAAGACGACCAGCAGGATCGCGAGGATGAAAAACTGCACCCTGAAGCGGCCCCCGGCGGCCTCGCCAGCCGGGTCCATGCCGCATTCATAGGGCATGTTCTTTTCGGGATAGGGATTGGACGGCCGCAAGAGCGAGGAAACAAAAAGCGTCGCCCCCACCACCAGAACAATTCCGGCGATCATGAAAAGAACCGGCAGGAATTCCGCTGCAGACATATTGCGCAGCCCGGTCACCCATCGGGGGCGTTGCTCAAGCCGCGATCGGCTCATTTGGGCCGGTAACGCGGTCGCCCCGGAGAAGCGACTAAGGGCATTCCTTTCCTAAACCGCTAGTTTATTCCGTCGCATAGGCCATTGCAAATCCGATCGCTCAGCCGCCGAAGACCGACTGCTGTGCGAGCCTCAAAAACCACGCCGGAAACAGTCCGATGCCGAGCGTGCCAGCGGCGGTCACGGCGAGAGCGGTGCCGACCAGCGGCGTCAGCGCCGGCTCGAACACCCGCTCCGGTTCGCGCATGAACATCACCATGACGATACGGATGTAGAAATAGGCGGCGACAGCGCTCAGGAGCACTGCGATCACGGCCAGCAGGACGAACCCGCGCTCGATGAGCGCGACCAGCACGTAGAACTTGGCAAAAAACCCGGCCGTTGGCGGAATGCCCGCCAGAGAAAACAGATAGAGCAACATCAACAGCGCCAGCCCCGGATGCAGCTTGGCGAAACCCGCATAGTCTTCGATGACTTCGCCCGAGAAATTGCCGTTTCGCATCATGATGACGGCGCCGAAGATGCCGAGATTCATGAAGGTGTAGATCAGGAGGTAGAGCATCACGCTGGCGATCCCGTCGGCACCTCCGGCCACGATGCCGAAAATGGCAAAGCCGGCATGGGCGATGCTGGAATAGGCGAGCAGGCGCTTGAAGTTCTCCTGCACCAGCGCCACGAAACTGCCGAGCGTCATCGTCACGACCGCAATGACGGCCAATATGATCCAGACATTGGAGCCTGCGACCAGCGGATTGAGAAACACCCTGAGGATCACCGCGAAGCCCGCAGCCTTGGGACCGACGGACATGAAGGCGGTAATCGTCGTCGGTGCGCCCTCGTAGACATCCGGCACCCACATGTGGAACGGCACCGCACCAATCTTGAAGACCAGTCCGGTGACGATGAAGACCACCGCCAAAAGCAGGCCCGGATCGAGCGGATCACCGGTGACTGCCGCCGCCATCCGGTCCAGCTGCGTCGTGCCGGTGAGGCCGTAGACCAGCGAGACGCCGTAGAGGAAAATCCCGGTCGAGACCGCGCCGAGGATGACATATTTCAGCGCCGCCTCGTTTGACCGTTGCTCTCGCCGAAGGAAGCCAGTCAGCACGTAGGTACAGAGCACCATCAGTTCGAGGCCGACATAGATCGACAGGAGGTCGGTCGCAGACGCCATGATCATCATGCCGGACAGCGCAAGGAGCAGCAGGACGTAGTATTCGCTGCCGGCGATCCCTTCGATTTCGGCATAGTTTCGCGAAAGCAGGAAGGTCAGGAGGATCGCCAGGTAGAACAGGGACTTGAAGAAGACAGAGAAGGGATCGGCGACGAACATGTCCGCATAGGCTGGCTGCGCCGCACCCGACACCGTGAATGTTGCCAGCGCCGCAAGCAGCACCACTGCGACCGCGGCCGAGACAAGGACAGCGCCCTGTCCCTTCGGCGTAAGCTGTCCAGCGATCAAAAGGATGCAGGCTCCCGTGATCACGATGATTTCGGGCAGGCTCGCAAGGATCGACGGAAGGAGCGCTGCGGCGATCATGGGCCGGTCTCCTTGTCGTGGACCTGCTGCAAAAGATGCGTGACCGAGCTGTCGATAATGGCGAGAAAGGGCTTGGGGTAGAGCCCGACCCAAAACACGAAGACTGCGAGCGGCAGGATCGCGGCCATCTCGCGGCCGTTGACATCACGGACCTTGAACCGCGCGCCGACGCTCGCCGGGCCAAGCGCGACCTTCCGGTACATGCCAAGCAGATAGGCCGCGCCCAGCAATGCGCCGAAAACCGCGACCGCGCCGAAGGCAAGATTGGCTGCAAACCCACCCGACAGCACCAGCAACTCGCCCACGAATGCGTTCGTCCCCGGCAGCGCCATCGACGACAGCACGAAGAGCGCGAAGAAACCGGTGTAGACTGGTGCTACCTTCATCAAGCCGCCGTAGTCGGCGATGCTGCGGGTGTGGGTCCGCTCGTAGATCAGGCCGACGAACAGAAACAGGGCACCGGTCGTCACGCCATGATTGAACATCTGCAGGATGCTGCCTTGGAGCCCGAGCGGGTTGAGGGCAAAAATCCCAAGCGTCACGAAACCCATATGGCTGATGCTGGAATAGGCCACCAGCTTCTTCAGGTCGTCCTGCGCCAAGGCTAGCAGACCGCCATAAACGATCGCGAATGCCGAAAGCGCCATCATCAGGGTCGAATAATAGACCGAGGCCGCCGGCAGCATCGGCAGCGAGAACCGCAGGAACCCGTAGGCGCCCATCTTCAGGAGCACGCCGGCAAGGATGATGCTGCCCGCCGTCGGAGCCTGGACATGGGCATCCGGCAGCCAGGTATGGAGCGGGACCATCGGCACCTTGACCGCGAATGCGACGAGGAAGGCAAAGAACAGCCAGGACTGAACATCAAACGGCAGGTTCAGCATCATCAGCGCCAGGATGTCGAAGGTCCTGCCGCCCTCGAAATACAGCACGATGACGCCGATCAGGAACAGGAGGCTGCCCGCCAGGGTGTAGAGAAAGAACTTGAACGCCGCATAGACCCGGCCGTCGCCGCCCCAGACACCGATGATCAGATACATCGGGATCAGCATCGCCTCCCAGCAGACATAGAACAGAAACAGGTCGAGCGCCGAGAACACACCCAACATCAGGCTCTGCATGGCGAGCAGACTGACCATGAACTGCTTCACTTTGCGGTCGATGGCGATCCATGAGGCGAGCACCGAGACCAGGCCCAAAAGCGCCGTGAGGAACACAAAGAGCGCACTGATCCCGTCGACGCCGAGCGCAAAGGTAATGCCAAGCGCCGGCACCCACGGGCGCTTCTCGACGAACTGCATCGCGGAGGTCCCGGTATCGAAACCGGCGAGCATCGCGATGGCGAACGCCAGGTCGAGCAAGGTGAAACCGAGCGCGACCCATCGCACCGCATCGTCGCTGCGCAGAAACATCAGGATCGCTGCCCCGGTGGCGGGTGCGAAGACGATCAGGCTGAGCAGCGGGAACGCCATCACACCCCCTACTGCCACACGACTGTGAAAACGGCGATCGCCGCGATCACGCCGGCGATCATCGCCAGCGCATAGTGAGTGACGACGCCGGTCTGCAGCCGCCGCAACGCGCCGCCGCCGACAAGGATGGCGCGGGCGAGGCCATTGACGGCGGCGTCGACGCCGTTGAGATCGGCCCGCAGTCCGGCGTGCGCCGTCCCGTGCAGGAGCGGCAGCGCGACTGTGTCGGACACATTGCTCACCGCCTTTTCGTAGCGCGCCAACGGCTTCTCGGCGAGCCAGAGGAAGGCTCGCGCGCCCTTCCGGTAGAACCAGTCCGTATCGATGCTGATTGTATTTTCCGGATCGAGCGCCCGGAGGAAGAGGACGAAGCCCAGCGCTGTAAACATCAGCAGGCCGAGGCTCTCGGCGACATGCGCGCCCGTATAGGGCTCGAAGACGACCGGATAGGGAAGGAGCGCATAGAGCGGTCCCGGGAACACGCCGATCGCGATGCAGAGCACGGCCGCTATCCCCATGGCAACCAGCATGTTGCGGGGAGGCTCCCGCGCCTCCAGCTTTCGATCCGGCCCGAAAAACATGTAGTACGGCAGCTTGAGGCCGGTGTGCAGGAACGTCCCTGACGATGCCATCGTGAGCGCCAGAACCACGAGCGCCCGGTGATCCTGCCCGGCGGCGGCTATTACCATCGATTTGGTGACGAAGCCCGAGAAGAACGGAAAAGCCGAGATCGCGAAGGCGCCGACCATGTAGAGGGCAACCGTCAGCGGCATGGCTTTATAAAGCCCGCCGAGCTCGGTGAGCTTGCGCCGCCCGGTGACCTCAATCACCGCCCCCGCCCCCATGAAGAGAAGCGCCTTGTAGAGGATATGGGCGAAGGCGTGGCTGGTGGCTCCGTTCACGGCCATCTCTGTGCCGATGCCGATGCCCGCCACCATGTAACCCACCTGGCTGACGATGTGATAGGCAAGCAGCCGCCGACAGTCGTTCTCAAGCACTGCATAGATCACGCCGTAGAGCGCCATGGCCGCGCCGAGCCAGACGAGAAGCTCCATCCCTGGGAATGCGCGCGCCAACACGTAGACGGCCGTCTTGGTGGTGAAGGCGCTCATGAACACTGCCCCCGTGACCGTCGCTTCAGGATAGGCGTCAGTCAGCCAGGCATTGAGCGGCGGCACGGCGGCATTCAGCAAGAAGCCAACAAGGATCAGATACGCACCCGTGTCCATTGCACCCGCGATCGGCCCGAAGAGTAGCGAGCTGGCGGCAAGTCCGTGGAGCACGATGCCGCCGAGCAGCGCGACGCCGCCGGTGATATGCACCATCAGATAGCGGAACGCGGCGCCGATCGCTCGCTTGCCCCCTTGCGCAAAGACCAGATAGGCCGAGGCAAACGCCATGCTCTCCCAGAAAAGGTAGAGGGTCAAATAGTCGCCTGCAAACACCACACCCAGCGCACTGCCGACATAAACGAAGGCCGCCACATGCTGTCCGGCCCTTGTCAGATGCAGTGCGTAGACCATGCCAATCAGCGCCATGACGGAGAAGACGGTGGCGAAGACGATGCTGAGCTTGTCGACCTTCGCAAGCAGGATTTCCTGCCCGATGAAGCGCCCCGCCCCATAGTTGCCCGGCTCCATTGCGAGGACCGCGACGATCGCCAGGGCCGGAACCAGCACCAGATAGGCCTTGCGGACCGATCCCTTCAGGAACGGGATCGGCACGGCGCCGAGAATGAACAGGAGGGCCGGATGGACGAAGTCAATCATAGTAGTCCTCGCGCCGCATGAGCCCGCCTTGATGGCCGAGGAACTTGGAAACGAAGATGAGCAGCACGCAGGAGCCGAAGCCGTAGACGGCCGACCAGCCAGGCAAACGGTCCCAGAGATATTCGGCGTGTTCGCGCGGAACCAGGAAATCGGCGACGACGATGAGAACGAGCACGAGATAGAACAGGCGGCGGCGCGACCTTGCATAGCCCTCGTCGCCAAAGAAATCGACGATCTGCTTGATCATCTGACCACTCCTTCCGCCAAGGCGATGAAATAGCCGGGGAAGATGCCCATCAGGACCGACAAGGCGGCGGTCGCGACCAACGGGATCGTTACCAGCGGTATTTCATGGACAGGTTCCGTCCCTCCCGGCGCCTCCGAACCGAAAAAGGCGATATAGCTGACCGGCAGGAAGTAGGCGGCATTCAGCACCGAGCTTGCCAGCAGGACGGCCAGGAAAACCATCTCGCCCGCTTCGACAGAGCCGAGGGCCAGATACCACTTGCTGACGAAACCGGCGGTGGGCGGCACGCCAATCATGCTGAGCGAGGCGACGAAGAACGCCCCCATCGTCCAGGGCAGCCGGCGGCCGATGCCGGCCATGTCGCTGATGTTTCGTTTTCCCGAGGCGCAGTAGATCGATCCGGCGCAGAAGAAGAGCGTGATCTTGGAGAAGGCGTGCACGGCGATATGAATGATGCCGCCGATCATCGCGACCGGCGACAGCAGGACCGCTCCCAGCACCACATAGGAGAGCTGGCTGACAGTCGAATAGGCAAGCCGCGCCTTCAGGTCGTCCCGGGTCAGGGCATAGATCGACGCCATCAGGATGGTGAAGGAGACGAGATAGGCCGTTGCGATGCCGAGCCCGAGCCTTCCGACCAGATCCACGCCGAACACATCGAACACCAACCGCAACACGCAAAACACGCCCATCTTGACCACGGCCACGGCATGCAACAGTGCGCTGACCGGCGTCGGCGCAACCATTGCTGCGGGCAGCCAGGCATGCATCGGCATCACCGCGGCCTTGGCGAAACCGAAGAGGTAGCAGAAATAGACAACCGTCAGCAGCGGCGCCGAGGCATCAATACTCGCCAACAACCCTCCGGGCACAAAGTCGAGCGACCCGGCAATTTGATAGGTCAGCGCCAACGCGGCGAGTAGCACGCTTTTCGACGCGCCCATCAGGTAGACGAGGTACTTGCGGCTGCCCGCCCATGCCTCTTCGTCCTCGTGGTGATAGACGAGCGGATAGGTCACGAGGCTCAGCACCTCGTAGAAGATCACCAGCGTGAACAGATTGGCGGCAAACGCGCCGCCGACGGCGGCGGCAAGGCTGGTTGCGAAGCAGGCGAAGAAGCGGGTCTGCGCGTGCTCGTTCAGGTGTCGCATATAGCCGATGGAATAGACCGCCGCGACGATCCACAGGAGCGACGAGACGGTGGCAAACACCATGCCGAGCGCATCGACCCGAAAAGCGAAGTCGATCCCCGGCAGGATCTCGAACAGGCGCAGTTCGATGGTGCCGCCCGAAAGCACCGTGGGCGCCATCGAGAGGACGATCGCGAACATAGCGACTGCGGCCAGCGGCGAGACGGCATCCCGGATTTTCTCGCGCTTGTCGAGAAGGAGAACTGCAAGGGCCGCCAGCCCTGCGACGGCGACGGCAAGTAGCGGCCGGATTGATAGCACCGGTTCCAAGCGCTATCCTTTCATCGTCGTCACGTCGTCGATCTTGAGGGTGGGCTTGTTCCTCACGAGGGCGACCAAAATGCCGAGGGCGACGGCAACTTCCGCCGCGGTGATGGCGATGACGAAGATCGCGAAGATCTGCCCGCGAAAATCATCATAGTAACGTCCGAAAGCGATGAAATTGATGTTGACCGAGTTGAGCATCAGCTCCAGCGACATCAGCACCACCAGGATATTGCGCCTGAGCAGCACGCCCGCGGCTCCGATCACGAAGAGGACCACTGCGAGCGAAATGTACCACCAGAGCGGAACCATCACCCGGGCTCCTTGCGAGCCAGTACGATGGCGCCGACGAGTGCCGCCAGAAGGATGACCGAAGCGACTTCAAACGGCAGCAGGTACTCGGCGAAGAGTGTCGTGCTGAGCTCCCTGACTTGGTCGCCGCCGCGCGACGCGACGGGCTCAACCGCCGAGAAGCGGCTGCTCCAGAGCACCAACGCAAGCATCTCGACCCCAAGCAGGACGAGCAGGACCAGTGCAGGCAGATTTCGCCCCGGCACAAATCGCTGCAATACCGCTTCGCGCACGTCGATCATCATGATCACGAACAGGAACAGGACCATGATGGCGCCGACATAGACGAAGATCTGCACGACTGCGAGCAGCGGCGCCTCGAGCAGGACGAAGATTGCCGAGATTTGCAGGAAACATGCCATCAGCGCCAATGCGCTGTGAACAGGGTTGCGCGCCAGGACGACTGTCAGGGCGGTGATCACGGCCCCCGCAGCAAACAGAAGGAAGAACCCCTGGCCCATTGACGCAGCCTCTCCCGCGCGAACCATTCTGCGGGCGCATGACGGCCGGAACTCAGATAGCGCCGCACTTCGGTTGCGTTCATAAATTGTGCCTGAGCAAAGGGTTTTTCACAAGAATATTGTCGGCAACACAATTGAATGAGGCCGCGCGGCGGTAACCAGTGCGATCCGGCTTCGTATCGGCGACTGTCCGTGAAGTACCGGCATAGCGGCCATCAATCGACGAACCACGGCCAGTCATGGCATGCTGTCGTCGCGCCTATCGTCGCGCTGACCGCATCGTCCCGGTCCTTGTTGCAAGCACGTTGCGGATCGAAAAGCTTGAATGAATGCGCGAGACCCCCGGGAGAGCCGAGAGGATCTCCTTGTGGATGCGTTCGAACTCGCCGGCATTGGCGACTTCGACGCGCAACAGATAGTCCGAGCCGCCAGTCATCAGAAAACACTCTTTGATCTCGGGGTGTTTTCGCACCGCCGCTTCGAAACGGTCGAGATAGTCCTCCGTCTGGCGATCCAGCGTGATGTTGATGATCACCGCGATGGTGGCCTCGACGTTCGACGTGTCCACCAGCGCCGTATAGCCGCGAATAACGCCCGCCTGCTCCAGGATCTTTATCCGCCTGAGGCAAGCCGATGGCGAAAGCCCGACTTCGCCCGCGAGGCTGGCATTGCTTCGGCGCGCATCCAGTCGGAGGAGTCGAAGGATGTTACGGTCTATCGCATCAAGCGCAGTCATTGCAGATTATTCCAATTCTTCTTCGTTTCTTTCAATGATCATGATTTGGCGCAACGATCAATTACTCTTTCCTCGGCAATTTCACGATCGTTTCAATAGGCTCGCGCCAGATGGGGAGGCCGGGCATGGATGGCGTGCTACAGAACAACAGGCAGATGAGGGCGGAGTGCACGAGCGGCGCTTCGGGTTATCTGACCATCGATCTTGCGGCCCTTGCGCGCAACTACGAAAAGCTCTCGGGGGAAGTTGCCCCGGCGCGCGCAGCGGCCGTCGTCAAGGCCGATGCCTACGGACTTGGCGCAGGACAGGTTGGCGCGCGGCTCTATGCCCAGGGTTGCCGGCACTTCTTCGTTGCCCAATTTGTCGAGGCAGTCCGGTTGCGGCCACACCTGGCCGATGACGCGCAGATCTTCGTCTTGAACGGCCTGCAACCCGGCAACGAACCCGGCTGCGCCCAGCAGGGCATCGTGCCGGTCATCAATTCGCTCGAGCAGTGGCAGCGCTGGTCCGAGATGGCTGAGGCGCTGGGGCGCAGGTTGCCGGCGGTGTTGCAGTTCGATACCGGCATGTCGCGGCTCGGCTTGCCACCGGAAGAGCGGGCGAGGCTCGCTGAAGCGCTTCGAACGGACGACAGGGTCGACGTGTTCTTCATCATGAGCCACCTCGCCTCGGCCGACGAAGTCGAAAGTGAGCAAAATTCCAGCCAGCTTACCGAGATGGCGCACATCGCACGGGAGTTCCCCGGTTTCGACCTGTGCTTTGCCAATTCGGGCGGCATATTTCTCGGTGGTGACTATCACGGCGTGCTTGCCCGCCCCGGCATCGCACTTTATGGCGGCGCACCGACTGCGGGCGTTGCAAACCCGATGGAACCGGTCGTGCGGCTCGACGTGGCCGTGGTCCAGACGCGCACCGTGCCGGCCGGTGCGCGCGTCGGCTACAGCGGCACCCATGTCGCGGCAGGCGAAACGCGTCTCGCCACGATTGCTGCCGGCTATGCCGACGGCCTGCCGCGCAGCCTCAGCGGCAGAGGAGCCGTCTATTGCGACGGCGTGCGCTTGCCGATCGTCGGGCGGGTTTCCATGGACAGCATTACCATCGATATCACCGGCCTTCCGGCGGACCGCCTGACGCTCGGCAGCCTCGTGGAAGTCCTCGGGCCCAACCAGACGCTCGAAGACATCGCTCGCGACGCCGGCACCATTTCCTACGAAATCCTGACCGGTCTCGGCGATCGCTATGAGCGGCAATACCGGTAACCCTTCTTTCCCAGTGAGGACATCATGAAAGTCATCGTTCTCGGCGCCGGCATCGTCGGCGTCACCTCGGCCTACGAGCTTGCCAAGGCCGGTCACGAGGTGACGGTCATCGACCGCCAGTCCGGCCCGGCGCTGGAGACGAGTTTCGCCAATGCCGGCGAAGTCTCCTTCGGTTACTGCTCGCCCTGGGCCGCACCGGGCATACCGATGAAGGCGATGAAATGGCTGTTCATGGAACACGCACCACTGATCCTGCGCCCCAAGGTCGACACGGCGATGTTGTCCTGGATGATGAAGATGCTCTTCAACTGTACGTCCAGGCGCTACGCCATCAACAAGAGCCGCATGTTGCGGCTTGCGGACTACAGCCGGACCTCGCTCGCAGCACTCCGCGCTGAAACAGCCATCGCCTATGACGAACGCATGCAGGGCACGCTGCAATTGTTCCGCACGCAACAGCAGCTTGATGCCTCCGGCAAGGACGTCAAGGCGCTCGCCGCCGACGGCATCCCCTTCGAAGTTCTCGATCGTGAAGGCTGCATCCGCGTCGAGCCGGCGCTGAAGCATGTGCGCGACAAGATCGTCGGCGGTCTGCTGACGCCGAAGGACGAGACCGGCGACTGCTTCAAGTTCACCAACGCCTTGGCCAAAAGGGCCGAAGAGCTCGGCGTTCGCTTCAGCTACGGCAGCATCATCCGCGGCCTCGACGTGGAAGGCGGTCGCATACGGGGCGTCGTCACCGCCCACGGAACGCTGCAGGCCGATGCCGTGGTGGTGGCGCTTGGCAGCTTCTCCCCGCTCCTCGTCAGGCCGCACGGAATCCGTCTGCCGGTCTATCCGGTCAAGGGCTACTCGTTGACCATCCCGATCACCGACGCCGCGCGTGCTCCCGAATCAACCGTTATGGACGAGACCTTCAAGATCGCGATCACCCGCCTCGGCGATCGCATCCGCGTCGGCGGCATGGCGGAGATCTCCGGCTACACCAACGATCTCGGCGAGCCACGCCGCCTCACGTTGCAGCATTCCGTCACCGATTTGTTTCCCGGCGGCGATGTGTCGAAAGCAAGCTTCTGGTCGGGCCTTCGCCCGATGACGCCGGACGGCACCCCCGTGATCGGAGCAACCAAGGTCGCCGGCCTTTATCTCAACACCGGCCACGGCACGCTCGGTTGGACGATGAGCTCTGGCTCGGCCCGCGTGGTCGCTGACCTCGTCAGCGGTCGTCAGCCGGAGATCGATGCCACCGACCTCGCGATCGCCCGCTACGCCTGAACGGTTCCACACACCCTTTTTCAAGGAGACATGTCATGATTGAGGAAATCCACACGAACGACGCGCCGGGCGCTGTCGGGCCCTTCTCGCAGGCGATCAAGGTCGGCAACCTGCTCTTCGTCTCCGGCCAGCTCCCGATCGATCCTGCGACCGGAGAGTTCAACTCGGACGACGCGATCGCGCAGGCCGATCAATGCCTGAAGAACCTTGCGGCAATTGCGGCCGCCGCCGGCACGACCCTCGCCAACACGGTCAAGACGACGGTTCTCCTGACCGACCTTGGCCATTTCGCGGAAATCAACAAGGTCTATGCCGGCTTTTTTGCCAAGCCATTTCCCGCCCGCGCCTGCTACGAGGTCAGCGCGCTTCCGAAGGGTGCAAAGGTTGAGATTGAGGCCGTCATCGCCCTTTGAGTCCCTTGGACAATCGGTGTTGTGCGCGCACCTATGGATCGCAGGAGCGCCCGGCGGCAACTAGCCGCCGATCCGCTCCGCCATGCGCCGCAGGCCCGGGATGTCCCTGAGCGTCAGCTTCTGCCACCCGCCTTGGACAAGGCCCTGTCCTTCCCAGGCACTGAGGATTCTTGAAACCGTATGCAAGGTGGTCCCCGTCATCTCGGCGATATCCTGGCGCGAGATCGGGAGGTCGATGCGGATCCCGCCGCCGTAAGGTTTGCCGGCCTGTTCGGCGAGCCGCAGCACCGTGTGGGCGACGCGGCGCTCGACCTCCTCGGTCGACATCTCGCGGATGCGGGTATGCGCCTCGTCGAGGCGCTGACCGATCGTGTGCAGCGCATTGACGGCAAGGTGCGGGTTCTTCTCGACGAAGACGTTCCAAAGCTCGGTCGGCCAGGCCAGACATAAATGGTGCCGGCAAGCACGCCGAACAGCACCTGGGCGACGAACAGGCCGAGCGCTCCGTAGAAATAGAGCATCGCGACCTTCTGGGTTTGGTACTTCATGGTGTCACACTCCAATCGCGTCGCTTAACCTGCCTCGTTCGGCGGCCAGTCCTGGGTCTTGATGCGGCTCGTCCATTCCAGGAAGTCGGCGAGGTCGTTGAGTTCCTGTTCGGTAAGGTTGAACTGCGGCATCTGCCGCCGCCCTTCGATGCCGGTCGGCTGGGCGGCCATCCAGGCCTTGAGCGTCTCGCGCGCGCCGTCCGGATCGGCCTCGCCGCCGAAGCGCTTCCAGACATTGCCGAGTTCGGGCGCGAAATAGGCGCCCTCACCCAGAAGCGTCTGGCAGTTGATACAGGAGTTTTTTCCCAGACGTGTTTGCCGCGCGCGACCGCATCGGTCAGCGTCGTTTCATCCGTCGAGGTCGTCCGCATGTAGTAGTGGCTGTGGGCTGTCAGCCCGACGAAGATGGCGAAGAAGAAGGACCCGCCGTAAAAGACGTTACGGGCCCCGGTTTTGGTGAGGCGTTCTGCCATCACGTGGTCCTTTCGATTTCAGATGGCCGCGATGTGCCGCAGCCGGCTGATCTGATCCCCTCCCCGTGTGGCGTCGAAACTTGCGACTCCGGCAACAATCGGGGCGAACCCATGTCTAGGGAAATCGGCGGCGGCTTCTTTGCGTTTCGGCAAACAAGTCGGCGGGTGACCTCAGCCGAAGAGAACAGTCCCCAGCATCAGCTTCGCTGCGGCGATGAGGACGAGCGCTGCGGGCCAGATCAGCAGGCCGAAGCGAAGCACAGACGGCGCATGCCGAAGAGCGCGGCATTGACCAGCGCCCGCCGACGCTGCCCGAGCGACGCCTGCGGCCTTGTCGCCAGGGCCGCCTGCCAGCCGCTGGTCAGCAGAACGAGCGTGTTGATACCGGCAAGCAGCGGATCGAGATGCAAGCGGGTGGCAGCAAACGGATCCGGCTGAATGAGGCCGCCAACCAGAAAACCGATGAGCAGAATGCCGAAGGCGGCAAGTTCGCTCCAGACGAGCACCCAGAGCAGTAGGGTGTCCGTCGTCTCCTCTTCCGCCGCCGTGGTGATCGGATGACTGCGGGCGTCCATGTCAGCGTCTCCGTCAGGTCTAAGGGGGTAGAGCGGGATGCGGACGGCACGTTTTGCCTCATCCCTCTCCAAAAACACGAGGCTTGAGCTAGGCGCGGATGCAAATCCTGTCGTTGCGATTACGCAAAGAAGGCAGCATGGGGCGGCGCTATTGCCGTTGAACAAAGGAGCCTTCCGATGACAGACGCACAGATCGGCCTATCCGTTGCCACCCCATCATCATCATCTTTGCCCTCGTGCTCTATCGCATGGGCGTGCTTCAACGCGGCGCGACGCTGTCGGCGATCCTTTCCTCCGTTGCGATCGCCATCGTTCTCTTCCTCGATCGCTGAGACGGGGGCTTCCGCGGCGCTAGCTGCCTGGACCGAAGGGAGCGGACTCATAACCACGCGAGCGGACGGCCTGTCAAAGCCCGCTTTGGAGCGGTGGGGGCTCTTCTGAGTCATGCTATAATCGGAGTTCGAGCATCGCGGTTGAAGCCACATGTCAGCACTGCGCAGCTTCGGTTTCTTCCGCATCCAAAATGGGAGCTGTCTCGTGGGCATCGCGGGCGCGGCGATGCGGAAGAGTTCAGCGTGACGAGCTGCCCTCTCACAGATTAGGGGAGGATCGGGGTTATGGTCGACCAATGGTTATTCAAGAGCGAGACTTACGATAACTGCAATTGCGCCATGAACTGCGGCTGCCAGTTCAACCTACCAAGCACCCACGGCTATTGTCAGTCGGCTTTCGTTGGCAACATTGTTGAAGGCTACTTTGGCGACACGCCGATAGCAGGCCTGAACTGGGCGGCGATCTATAAGTGGCCCGGCGAAATCAAGGACGGCAACGGCCAGCGCCAGATCGTCATCGACGAGCGGGCGAACGATGCTCAACAGAGCGCGCTGGAGGCGATCATCTCAGGCGAGGCTGGCGAACCGTTCAGCAATCTGTTCTCCGTATTCGCGTCCACATGCTCGGAATTTTGTCGGACATTGTTCCTGTCGATCGATCTCGAAGTGGACATGGAACTCAGAACCGCCAGAGTAGAGATACCCGGCATCTTGGTGAGCCGCGCCAGGCCGAAGATCAACGAGTTTACCGGTCAGCCGTTCCACATTGCGATGGCACGTCCGAGTGGCAGTTTCGAGTTTACCTACGCAGAAATCGGGCTCGGTACGACGTCGGTCACCGGGGATATGCAGATGGCCTACGAAGATTCATGGGCGCATTTTTGTGTTCATCACTTCAATCAGGATGGTCTGGTCCGCGAAAGATCAAGACTGACCGCATGGCTTGATCGAATGACACCGCGTCCGTGAATACGGCGACGGAACCAAACCCGGCCAAAGGCCGCGGCCGTGTTCCGGGCCCCGCAAACCAAAGTCACAATCTGATTTGAGGTGACAAGGACGCCTCTCGCCAGCGACAAGCGTGCGAGCCGTGAACGGTCACGCCGCAGACTTTGAGAAATGTCAAAGAGAACCGTTGCCGTCGGGTGTAGTTCAAACACGACACCCACTGGAGCAGGTTCGATGCAGCAACGATTTTCCGGACAACAGGCGCTGGGACAAGCCTACCGCGAGCTTCTTGCTCTCTGCGACCGCCTAGAGACGCTCGCAGACTCGATTCCGCATCGCATCGACGCCTCGAGCTGCCATGTGATCATGGCGGAACTGCAGGACAAGCTCAGGCAGGTCCATGCGCTCGAGGAGACGATTCTCTTGCCCGCGGTCGTAGACGAGCGCACAGCCAGGAATCGCAAGGACCTGATCGAGCGGCTGCGTGCCGAGCACCATCAGGACGATCGGGCGGCCGCCGAACTGGTGCGCGTGCTGAAGGCCGTTCTCGACGACAGGGCATCGCTGAGATGGGACGCGATCGGCTATATGTTGCGTGGTTTCTTCGAAACCGTTCGCCGCCACGTGGCAACGGAACGCCTGCTTCTCTGGCGCCATGCGTGAGACAATCGACATGACCTATTTTCTTCTCGCCTTCGCCGTCTTCCTCCTGCTCCATATGGTGCCGGCCTGGCCGGCGCTGCGGCAGGGCCTGATGGACCGTCTCAGCCGCTCGACCTATTTCATGGTCTATTCGCTTCTGTCGCTGCTCGCCCTCGGATTCGTCTTTCACGCAGCACTGCAGCTTGATTTCATCCCGCTCTGGGAGCCGGCTGCCTGGCAGGCCTGGGTGACCTTCGTTCTGGCGCCGCTTGGCATCTTTTTCGTGCTGGCCGGCCTCTTCAGCGAGAACGCGCTGTCGATCTCGATTTATGAGGGAAGCGAACGGCCGGGCGCCATCGTGACGATCACCCGCCATCCTGTGCTCTGGGGCTTCCTGCTCTGGGCCGCCGGTCACATCGTACCGAACGGCGATCTGCGTTCGCTCGTGCTTTTCGGCGGCCTCGCGCTGTTTTCGGTCGGCGGTTTCTTCATGCTCGAAAAGCGTGCCCGGAGGCGTCTCGGGGTTAGTTGGCAAACAGCCTCGAAGGGCACATCGGTCTGGCCCTTCGCAGCCGTCATCAGGGGCGAAACCCGTTTGCGTGCCGATCCCGTGATGATCATCGCCGCCTTTGCCACCGTCACGATTGCCGTCTGGCTGCTGCTTGGCGGGCACGAGGTTCTCTTCGGCGCCGACCCCCTGCTTCAGGCTAGTGCACTCGACTAGCCTTCGCCTTGCCAGGCCCTTGCCAGCGGCGCTATCGGCAGCGCCAGCAGATCGATCGCCCGCGCCGCCAATGGCATCGACGGTCGCCGGGCGGTGAAAGAAGGCCGGCACCGGCGGCATGATGATTGCGCCCATTTCCGTGACGGCGCACATGTTGCGCAGGTGACCGAGATGCAGCGGAGTCTCGCGCGCCATCAGAACGAGCCTGCGTCGTTCCTTCAGATGCACGTCGGCCGCACGAACCAGAAGATTGTCGGCCATGCCGCCGGCGATCGCCGCCAGCGTCCGCATGGAGCACGGCGCCACGATCATGCCCGCGGTCGAAAACGACCCGCTGGCAATCGCCGCGCCGATGTCTGCGTGGTCGTAGGTTCGGGCGGACTTCTGCAGCAGGCAAGGAAGCCCGTCCGCGCCAACCTCGTGCGCAAGCGTGCGGTGTGCCGCCGGCGATAGGACGAGATGCAGTTCGACACTGTCGACTTCGGCGAGCCGCATCGGCGATGCGCACGGCAATCGCTGCCCCGGACGCACCGGTAACGCCGAGAACGATTTTCATCCGGTTCATCGCGTGACGCCTCCAAGCCCGAGATCAGCCCAGATCGCGTCGACCTGACCGATGACCGCCGGCGACATCTGCAGCACCCGTCCCCATTCACGATCGGTCTCGCTACCGATCTTGTTGGTGGCGTCGAGTCAAGGCTCATCGCATAGGGCTCCCATGCCCGAACTGCCGGGCAACGGCGCTGCTTGACAGCCGCATAGGCGCCTCATATGGTACACCTGTATACAGGTATAGCTGTTGCTGTCTAAAAGAATGGGGAACATCATGCTTCGGTCTTATCTTGCGGCGGCGCTCGCCGGCGTTGCCTCGCTTGCAAGCGCTTCTTACGTCCATGCCGGTCCTGTCTTCGACGAGGTCGTTTCAACCGGAAAGCTGATCTGCCTGGTAAGCCCGAGCGCGCCGGGTTTCTCGGTACCGGACAGTGCCGGCGTCTTTCAGGGGTTCAATGCGGATTTTTGCCGGATGGCCGCAGCCGCCATTCTCGGTGACGCCGGCAAGGCCGATATTCGCGGCATCGGTTTTTCAGATTCGCTGAAGAGCCTCGTCTCCCGGCAGGCACACATGGCGTCGCGCTCGGTGACGGAGACGGGCACGCGGTCGGCCGACCCCGGCTTGTCCTTCGTCGCCACGACCTTCTATGACGGGCAAGGCTTCATGGTGCCAAAGTCGCTCGGCGTGAAATCGGCAACCGAGCTGAAGGGCGCGACGATCTGTGCCGAGGATGGATCGACAACGCTTCTCAACATCGCAGACTGGTTTTCTGCGCAAGGTCTCGAGTACAAGGTCGAAAACATTGCCGACAAGACGGCGCGCCTGCAGGCGTTCTTTGCTGGAAAGTGCGACGTCTACGCCTCTGACATGACCGCCCTTGCGGCCGACCGCCACCTCGCCAAAACTCCGGCCGACTACGAGCTTCTGCCCGAAGTGATCTCCGCCGAGCCCCTCACCCTCGTCACGCAGCCGGACGAAGCTCTGCAAAGGGCCGTGCGCTGGGGGTTTGAAGTCATGCTCAACGCCGACGAGCTTGGCCTCAACTCGACGAATGTCGATGCTGCTGTCGCCCATCTGGACAAGCAGCCGAAGGCTGTACAGCGCTTGCTCGCCAAGGACGGCGCGACCGCCGACATGGCCGCGAAGATGAAACTGCCGGCCGATTGGGCCTATCAGGTCATCAAGCAGGTGGGTTCCTATGGCGAGGTGTTCGATCGCCACCTCGGCCCATCGACACCGTTCAATCTCAAGCGCGAGGGCAGTTTGAACGCTTCGTCCAAGGATGGTGGCCTGATGTATGCCTATCCGATACGGTGAGGCGTTCATTGTCACAAGTGGGGCAACGCGTGATGACCGGCGGCGAGCTGGAGGGCGACATCGGGGACCTCGTACCCATTCGGGCCACAGTGGATTGCCCAGCCGGTGGTCGCCTCGTGACTCTCGGCGCTCCCGGTCTTTCCATCGGCCACCGCGGTGACGCATGGCTCGATCCAGAGGGGGTCGAAAGAGCGATCGATGCGCTGGTCCGACGCGACGCCTCGTTGTTTCTGTTCCTGGCGCGGGACGAAGATTGCCCCGCAGGGCTCCGGCTCCTGCTGCGGCAGCGCGTGAGGCAGGCAGGCATCGCCTTTGCGGCGCTGCCGATCGATGATTTCGCCGCGCCGGGGCGGGCATGGATCAGAGCCTGGCGGCGTCTGGAAGGGTATGTATCGGCAACCCTGGCTCAGGATCGGACAATTGCTCTGTGCTGCAGTTATGGTGCTGGCAGGAGCGGCACGGTTGCGGCCTACATACTCAACGAACGGGGCCTCTCGGTCAAAGAGGCCCTGTTCAGGATACGAGACCAGTTTCCGGAATCCGTCGAAAGCCCTCTTCAGGAAACCTGGCTGCACGAGCAATTCAACGACCGCAAAAGAGCGGTCGAGACCAATGGAGGTCCTAAGACGTGAGTTTGCCGCAAACATCGAGGTCCGGTCCGCCACGTTCCGAGGACATGTTGCAGGAGCTGCGCTTTCGCATCTGCAATACCGATCCCGATACGCCGATCATGCTGCACGAGGGCAAACTGGCGCAGGAGTTCGGCGTCAGTCGGACGCCGATCCGGCAGGTGCTGCAGCGGTTGTCGTTTGAAAGGTTGCTGGAAACGCGCTCGGGCGTCGGCACGGTCGTGAGCGCCCTCGACCCCGCCGAATGTGGGCTTCATTTCTCAATGTTGTCGGACATGCTTCGGCTCTGCACGCGCTGCTGCGCGGAAAGCTACACCATGCAGTCGCGCATCCAGATCGCGGCGATTGCAGAATTGTCGGCAAAGCCTGGCAACGATCCGCTCGCGAGCTACTTCGCCATTCGCGCGCAGTTTCTCGAACTGGCGTCTGGGCTGGTGCGTGATCCGATCATCGCCGAGGCGCATGCGGCGCTGCACTGGCGGGCAATTCGCTGGCGCATGCAGGCAGCGCGAGCCGACGTCGCTGGCGCATTTGCAGCGCTGCGCAACGTGGTCTCGAAGCTTGCAGAGACGGAGAAGCCGGCCGGGCTGCTCGCGTGTCTCGCCGACGAGCCGGCAACGACAGCATGACCCCCGCCATCATCCCCTTCCTGCGGCCCGTCCATTTGCCGACTGGCGTTCCGGGCGAGCTTTGGCTTGGCCCGATGCCCGGCCGCCTGCGGCCATTGTCCGACGATCTGGACGCGCTGCGCCGGCAACGGATCTCCCATGTGGTCAGCCTCACGCCGATTGGCGAGATAGAAGAGAAGGCGCCGGACTATGCCAGCGCCTTGGCCAAGGGGTTAGGCATTGCGGTCACCCGTTTCCCGATCGCCGATTTTGGCGTGCCTGATGACGAAGACGGCTTTTTGGCTACAGCCGATCAGGCTGCGATCGCGCTTGCGGCCGGCGCCAGCGTCTTTGTCCATTGCGCCGCCGGGATTGGCCGCACCGGCACAGCGGCTACATGCATTCTGTTGGCCCTTGGGCTCAGCCAGACTCATGCCGCAAGGCTTGTCGCCGATGCCGGATCGGGACCCGAGACCGAAGCGCAGAAAGAGCTGGTGGTCCGGATCGCCGGATCCGTGGCGTCGCGCAGCCCGGCCGAAGTACATCCTTGAGGCGACTATGGATCAGAAGCTGATATCTCCTGTCGCACAGAGCAGTCCGCCGAAGAAAGCGCTGGACATTTCCTGGTTGGATATCGGTGCCGGCCTTGCACTGATCGCGGTGTTCGCTCTGGTGGCGATGAACATCCATTCCAACATGGTCGCAGCTGGCATCCAGCCAGGGTTTTCATTTCTGACGCAACAGGCCGGCTTCGATCTTAGCGAGAGCTTGATCCCTTATGGGGCCAGCGACAGCTACCTGCGGGCGATCCTCGCGGGCCTCGCCAACACGATTGCCGTCGCAGCAGCCAGTCTCGTGGTCGCCTGCGCGAGCGGGCTGCTGGTTGGCCTGCTCAGCGTCAGCGCTCAGGCACCTGCGCGCCTGCTTGCGCTTGGCTATGTCGAGCTGTTCCGGAACCTGCCGAAGATTCTCGTCCTGCTGGTGATCTTCGTTGCGGCGGTGAATGGCCTGCCCGCGGTCCGGCAGGCCATCACCTTCGGGCCGCTGACGATTTCCAACCGGGCGATCTATCTTCCATGGCTCTCGGACGACCCACGCAACAGCCGCTGGCTGCTTGCGTCCCTCGTGGCCGTTCCCGCGGCGAGCGCGCTTTGGCTGCGCCGGGTTGCACGGCGCCAGGCGCAGACCGGCGTGCGCGGCACTGCATGGCCCGTCGTCATTGCGATCGCGATCGTCGTGCCGACCGCCCTCGCCTTCGTGCTCAAGGCGCCGCTTGTCTTGTCATGGCCAAAACTCGAAGGCTTTTCCGTAGGAGGCGGCGTCGCTTTTTCCATCCAGTTCTGCACGGTCGCGATCGCGCTTGGACTTTATCACGGCGCACAGATCGCTGAGGTTTTGCGCGGCGGCATCCGGGCCGTGCCTGCCGGACAGATCGAGGCGGCGGCCGCACTCGGCCTGAAGCGCGGCCGCATCACCCGGCTCATCGTCCTGCCCCAGGTGCTGCGCATCATTATCCCGCCGCTCAACAACCAGTTCGTCAATCTGCTGAAGAACACCTCCATCTCGATCGCCGTGGGCTATTCCGACCTGATGTCGGTGGCCGGCACCACCATCAACCAGACATTCCGGCCGCTGGAGACCATGCTGATCACCATGTCGATCTACTTGGCGCTCTGCCTTGTGCTTGCCGGCACCTTGAACCATTGGAGCGCCCGTATTCGCGCCCGGGAAGGACGCGGAACGCGATGAACGTGGACGTTGCACTCTCAGGCCGCCCGCACAGCAAAGCGCAGGCGCGTTGGGGCAGGCTGCCGGCGCTGGGACCCTCGACCCTGTTGTCGCTCGCCTGCGTCGCGCTGGTGCTTTACATCGGCTGGATCACGCTCGACTGGTTGTTGCTTTCGGCAGTTCCGCCCTGGGCCAATGCCGAGTTTTGCGGGACTGCGAGCGGCGCCTGCTGGCCGTTTTGGGTGGAGAAGACGCGCTTCATCCTGTTTGGCACCTACCCGTTCGATTTGCAGTGGCGGCCGATGGTGGTCTGCATGCTGCTGCTTACTTTGTCCATGGCGACCGGTCAGATGGCGGTTTGTGGGCGGTGGGTGGACGTTCGTCTCCTTGTTGGCAGTTGGGTCGCCGGCATGATCGCCAGCTTTGTGCTGATGGCGGGCGGCGTCGCCGGTCTGGCGCCGGTTGATGCGACGCGATGGAACGGCCTGCCAATCCTGCTCATCCTCTCCACCATCGCGCTGGCGCTGGCGCTGCCGGTGGGTGTGCTTCTGGCGCTGGCGCGCTACCAGACACGCCACCGGTTCATGCGTCGCGCGGCCGCCGCCTATGTCGAGATCATGCGCGGCATGCCGATGGTGACGCTGCTCTTCGTCGGTGTGTTCGTGCTGCCGCTCACGCTTCCCAAGGGCATGGCAATCGACCCGATTGTCGCTGTGCTGATCGCGCTCGTCTTTTTTCACGCCGCCTATTTTGCCGAAGACGTCCGCAGCGGCCTCCTGTCGCTTCCCCCCGGCCAACACGAGGCTGCGTCTTCGCTCGGGCTCGGCTTCTGGCAAACGGCAAGGCTCGTGCTGTTGCCGCAGGCGATCGAGCGGTCAATGCCTGCACTCGTCAACAGCACCATCGGTGCCTACAAGGATACCTCGCTGGTCGTGATCCTCGGTCTACACGACCTGAGCGCGACCGCCCGCATGGCCTTCAGTGACGTCGCCTGGGGCAACCAGGCGCTGGAGGCCTATGTCTTTGTCGGTCTGTGGTTTCTGTTGTCCTGCTCATATCTTTCTTGGATCGGCCGACGGCTTAGCGCCAGCGCCACGACACGCGCGCACTAAAGTCGAAGCGACACGGAACGCGGACCGCACGCCCGTGCCCCCCGTGTCGGTTCGGTGCGCCCTTCGCTCTTCAGGTTCTGCGAGAGGCGCTGCGCGAAATTGGTTCATGACTCGTGCTGCACTTTGGGCATGCATTCATTCGCAATGGCGAGAAAATTTGCAAGCGCCGCGTTTTCGTCGTTGCTGCGCCAGATCAAGCCGGTCTCGACCGTGGGAACAGGCCCGGAGAGCGGCCGGTAGCACACCCCCTCCCGTTGCAATCGGGTCATGGACATCGGAACCAATGCAACCCCCATTCCGGCGGCGACCAGCCCGATAATCGTCCGCATCTGTATCGCCTCCTGGAAGACGGAGAAGGTCGCACGGTCCTCGGCAAAGTAACCGGAAACGAGATCATGAAAGATCGGCGCGGACCGACGCGGAAAGAGGATGAGCGGGGCGGCAAAAAAGTCCGCTGGCGCGAGCGCTTCGCCGCAAAAGCCGTCGCGCCTTGCCTCGATCCACTGCGACGGAACGGCGGCGACCAGCGGTTCACGCAAGATAGGAAGATAGGTCAAAGTCTGGCTCAGCGCGGTCGATGGCGGCGCGATGACAATCCCAACGTCCGTCTCGTGTCTCAGCAGCGCGTCGATCTGCAGGTCGCTCGTCGCCTCCCGCAGCGAAAGCTCGACATGTGGGTAGGAGGCTCGAAAGCGACCGACGATCGCGGGCAGCAAGCTGTAGTCAACCGGAATGATCGGCATACTGCGCGCCAATATTCCGGCCATCTACGTCTATGGTGGCCCAATCAAGCCAGGCCATTGGAAAGGTCAGAGCCTGTCCGTTGTCTCCGCCTTCGAGGCCGTTGGTGCTTACATGGCCGGAAAATTGAGCGATGAGGATTTTGAGGGTATCGAGCGCAATGCCTGCCCGACAACCGGCTCCTGCGGCGGCATGTATACCGCCAACACGATGAGCTCGTCGTTCGAGGCGCTGGGCATGTCGCTGCTCTACTCCTCGAACATGGCCAATCCCGACCGGGAGAAAATCGACAGCACCGTCGAGCGCGCGCGTGCCCTGGTCGATGCGGTGAGGGCCGGCTTAAAGCCACGGGACATCGTCACACGGCAGTCGATCGAGAACGCGGTGGCACTGGTGATGGCGACAGGTGGTTCGACGAATGCGGTGCTGCACTATCTCGCAATCGCGCATGCCGCCGAGATCGACTGGACGCTGGAGGATTTCGAGCGTGTGCGCCGTCGGGTGCCGGTGATCGCAGATCTCAAGCCATCCGGCCGCCATATGGCGGTTGACCTCCATCAGGCCGGCGGCGTTCCGCAGATTCTGAAGCTGCTGCTGAACGCCGGCCTTCTGCATGGCGACTGTCTGACGATTACCGGCAGGACCATCGGCGAAGAACTTTCCGGCGTGCCTGAGGAGCCCCGGACGGACCCGGATGTCATCCGGCCACTCAAGGCCCCGCTTTATCGCGAAGGGCACCTTGCGATCCTCAAGGGCAATCTGGCCGAGGACGGGGCGGTGGCAAAGATCAGTGGCCTCAAACACCCGGTGATGACCGGCCCGGGCCGGGTCTTCAACGACGAACAAACGGCCATGGACGCCATTCTATCCGATCGCATCAAACCCGGCGATATTGTCGTCCTTCGCTATCTCGGCCCGAAGGGCGGACCGGGCATGCCGGAAATGCTCGCCCCTGCGTCTGCGATCATCGGGCGGGGTCTCGGAGAGAGCGTCGGCCTCATTACTGATGGGCGCTTCTCCGGCGGGACGTGGGGCCTGGTGGCCGGGCACGTCACCCCGGAAGCATTCGAGGGAGGAACCATTGCGCTGGTTGAAGATGGTGATCAGATCACGATCGACGCTCGTCGCCAGCTCCTGCAACTGGACCTTCCGGACGAAGAGATCGCGCGGCGACGGGCCTTATGGCGGCAGCCAGAGCCGCGATATCGGCGCGGCGTCTTGGCGAAGTTTGCGGCTTTGGTCCGCCCCGCCAGCGAAGGTGCCGTCACAGGCTGATGTTCCGAATGCAGAGCGGCGGCGACCGTGTGGCGCCTTTGCTCGCACGGCAGCCGACGGTTGCTGCTTTCTCAGGATGAGTGGGCTGCGGCAGCCTCTGCGGCTGTCGGTTTGCCGAAGAGGTTCAAGGCGGCGTATTGCAGCAGCATGATCGTCTTGCCATCGCGAATTGTCCCGGATCGGATCATCGCCAGCGCCTCGTCAATGTCGACTTCCAGGACGGCAATATCCTCTCCTTCGGCCTCGTTGCCACCGCCGGCGGAAGCCTTGTCGCCCGGCTGGTATTCGCCAACGAAGAAGTGCAGTCGTTCCGTTACGGAGCCTGGGCTCATGAATGCGTCGAACACCTGACGCACGTCACGCACGCGAAAGCCCGTCTCCTCTTCCGTTTCCGCCCGGATGCGCGCTTCCGGTTCGGCATTGTCGAGCAGTCCGGCCGGCGCTTCGATGAGGAGGTCGTCATGACCGTTGACGAAGGCTGGATAACGAAACTGACGGGTAAGGATTACCGTGCGGCGGTTCGGATCGTAGAGAAGGATCGTTGCACCGTTTCCGCGATCATAGGTTTCGCGCGACTGTCGCTGCCAGTTCCCGTCGCCGCGCAGAAAGGAGAATGTCGTCTTTTTCAGGACGTACCAGTCATTTGAGAGGATGGTGACATCCTCCACGCGAACGCGGTGCGCAATCGTCATCGTGACCTCCTTCATTGCGACAAGGTTGGCAGAAGGCCCATTCCTTGTTTGAAGGCAAAATCGTGCATTTTCGTGCAATGTCAAGATAAATCATGCAATCAAAGATGATGCTCCTCCCGCAAAGTACCCGCCTTGCGTCGCAGGTTACCCTGCGACGCTTCGTTCTGCGGATCGTGGCGGTCGGCATCGGGGATTAACGCAGCGGGAACGCCACCGGCCGGATCGGCGCTGCGTCCGCGCCGCGGAACTTCAAGGAAGCGCCGATGAATGCGAACTCGTAGACCCGGTCCTTTGACAATTCCTCGAGGTTGATAAGTTCGATGATCGGGGCGCCCTGCTGGGCGAGCAGATAGGTATGAACGGGTATGTAGTTGTTCGCGGTCTCCGCGGGAAACGCCTCGAAGCTGAGGTTGTCAGCGCCCACGACCATGGCGCCGCCGTCCTCGACAAGGAACTTCGCCGCGTCGATGCTCAATCCCGGAGGGTTTGTCATGTAAGCCGATTTGTCCTCGTAATGCTGCATGCGTCCGGTGCGGATCAGAACGACGTCGCCCTCCGCCAGCGTCACCCCCTGGCTGTCGAGCGCCCCCTGGAGGTCGTTGCGCGTGATCCTGTAATTGTCTGGAAGCATCCGCATGCCTTTGGCAGCTGCGACATCGATCATCACGCCGCGGGCAACGATTGGCGGCAGCTTTTCCGCGCCTGTGACAGTCCAGCCCTGGTCCCCCAAGTGGTCGGCCGCCGCATAGCCATTCCATATCTTGCCATTCAGGCCGAAGTGATTGAGCGCGTCGATATGCGTGCCCATATGCGCGTACATCGAAACCGCCGAGCCGGTATAGCTGACATGCTGGTTCATTTCCTTGCCGACCTTCATCGGGTCGGAGACCGCCGTGCCGTGCGGCGTATGGGTCATCCACATCTGATATGGCGGGTCGCCGGCCGCCTCCCAACTCGGCATGCCAATGAAGTACTCAACCGCCAGATCGTAGGACTTGGCCCCTTCGATGCGCGCAAGAATGGCGGCGCGAGATTGGGGCGTGATCAGGTTGAGACGTCCGATCTCGTCCTTGGGTCCCCATGGGCTCTTTCCGACCTCTTGCGCGGCGGCCGTGCCGCCAAGAAGGCCGGCGACAAGGGAGGCGACCAAGACCCGGCCGACAACTGCGGTGTTGAACATGATGAACTCCTTTTTCTGGTCTTCCCTCGAAATCAGGAAGCTGAGTTCACCTTATTGCTGGCATTGACGAGAATAATCAGAGATAAACGGAAAACATAATTTACTGTGGAGAAAATATGGACCTCTTGGCGGTCATGCGTTCATTCCGCCGGGTCGTCGAGCTTCAGAGCTTCAACAAGGCGGCGGAGGAACTTGGGCAATCAAATGCGTCGATCAGCAAGCAGATCCGGCAGTTGGAGCAGCGCCTTGGCACTGTCTTGATCCTGCGCACGACCCGGCGCATGAGCCTGTCGGAGAACGGGCGCGGCTATTTCGCCGAGTGCTGCCGCCTTCTCGATGAACTCGACCATTTGGAGCGCACGACCTCAGGAGAGGCGGGCGAGGTCAACGGCCGGCTTCGTCTCAACGCGCCCTTGTCCTTTGGATTGACGGTGCTCGCACCGATGCTCGCCCGTTTCATGACCCTTCATCCGCAGTTGAAGGTCGATATGACGCTAGACGACCACGTGCTCGACGTCGTTTCGGAGGGGTTCGACGTCTCCATCCGCGTGCGCGCGGCGCTGACGGATTCCTCGCTGATTGCCCGGCGGCTTGGCGACATCGAGCAGATCATCTGCGCTGCACCCGGCTATCTGGCGAGCCACGGCACGCCGACGGCAGTGAGTGATCTCAAGAACCACGATTGTCTGACCTATCGCCTGGCCGACCAGCCCGGCAGCTGGGTGCTCGAAGGACCCAACGGCGCTGCCAGCGTTGACTTGCCTGCCCGCTTTGTCGCCGACAACAGCTTGATGCTGAGCGAGATGATCCAATCGGGCATCGGTATCGGCGTCTTGCCGTCGTTCATCGCCGACCCGTTGCTTGCCAGTGGCAGGCTCCTGCGTGTCCTGCCCGGACATCAGCTTGCGCAACGCGGTATCTACGTGGTTTATCCGACCAACCGCCTGTTGCTGCCCAAAGTAAAGGTCTTTACCGAGTTTCTCGCGGCCGAGTTTCGCCAGGCCGGGTTTTAGGAACGCCCAGCCTGCCTGCAGCTTTTGAGCCGGATGGTGAGGTTCACGCGAAATTGTCGACGCTGGCGCCGCCCATGATCTTGAGGTTGAAGGCGGTGTCAGACGCATGCGGGACCCGCATGTTATTGGCTGCCTCTGTGAATTAAGGACAATGGTTGCTTTCCAAATGTTATTGACATCCGAAGATCGCGCGCGTATTTTAGAAACTAGGTAGTTTCCTAAATGGTGAGATATCGCTTCAGCCCCGCTGCGCCGGGGAAAGGAACCGGACATGAGCCAGCTTCAAGCAGTCATCAGTCACGAGAATGCCCTGCCGACGATGGAGAGCATTCCGGCCATCGAGGCGCCGCGGGCGTTGCCTGCGGCCCCTGCGACGATCGCAGCGGAAACGAACGTGCCACGGAGGCGCTGGCTGCGTAACCTGCTGTTCGCATCGGCAGCCGTCGCTGTCGCGGCTGGCGCAGCTGATTTCAGTTGGCAGTATTGGACAGCGGGTCGCTTCCAGGTGTCGACTGACGACGCCTATGTGAAGGCAGACAGCACAACGATCGCACCTAAGGTTTCCGGCCACATCGCCGCGGTGCTCGTGGCTGACAACGAGAAGGTCAGCGCCGGCCAGATCCTCGCCAGGATCGACGATCGCGACTTCAAGGTCAGCCTGGAACAGGCCAGGGCGCAGGTCGAGGCCGCCGAGGCCAACATCACCAACAAGCAGTCGGCACTTGCCGCCCAGCAATCGGCGATCGACGCGGCGAAAGCGACGGTAGAGGCGGACCGGGCCGATCAGACCTTCGCGGAACAGGACGATAAGCGCTATTCGGAGCTGGCGAGGCAAGGCTTCGGCACCATTCAGAACGCACAACAGGCCGCCTCACGCATTGCGGCTGCCCGCGCGGCTGTTACGCGCGACAGCGCGGCCCTTGCCAATGCGGTCAAGCAACTCGACGTGATCAAGGCGGAGCTTGCTCAGGCGAAGGCGGCTCTCGACAGCGTCAGGGCGGCCGAGCATCAGGCTGAACTCAACCTCTCCTACACCGCCCTCGCCGCCCCGATCGATGGCGTGATCGGCAACCGCACCTTGCGCGTCGGCCAATATGTCCAGGCGGGCACGCAGCTGATGGCAGTGGTCCCGACGGATGAAGCCTATATCGTCGCCAACTACAAGGAGACGCAGCTTGCGGATGTCCATCCCGGCCAGGCGGTGACGATTGAGGTGGACACCTTCCCCGGACAGATCTTTGAGGGACATGTCGACAGCATATCGCCGGCCAGTGGCCAGGAATTCGCACTGCTTCCGCCCGACAATGCGACGGGCAACTTCACCAAGGTTGTGCAACGCATTCCGGTGAAGATCGTGCTCGATCGCAGCCGACCGATTTCGGTGGCGCTGAGGCCCGGTATGTCAGTCTATCCGACCATCGACACCAAGCAGATGGCGACCGAACTCGCCGCGGTTCCAAGGAACATAAACTGACGGCGGTCAGCCGCCGGCTCGCCAGCCACAGTATGGCAGGAGGATATGATGTCCACCACAACGCACGCGGCTTTGCCCGGCTCAATCGGCACCGGCATCGCCACGACAGCTTCATCCGAGAAGGCAAGCACGACGGCATGGATCGCGGTGCTTGCCGGTTTGATCGGCGCCTTCATGGCGATCCTCAACATCCAGATCACCAACGCCTCGCTGCTCGACATCGAGGGGGGCATTGGCACAGGCGTCGACAACGGCGCCTGGATATCGACCTCCTACCTGATCGGCGAGATCGTCGTGATCCCGCTTGCCGACTACTTCAGTCGCGTCTTTTCCTTCCGGCGCTACATGCTCGCGAATGCCATTCTGTTTCCCCTGTTCTCCGCGGCTTGCGCCTTCGCGCATGACCTTGGCTCGATGATCGCGCTGCGTGGACTGCAGGGAGTTGCCGGCGGCGTGCTCATCCCAATGGCCTTCACCATGATCCTGACCAGGCTGCCGAAGGCGCAGCAGCCATTCGGACTGGCGCTGTTTGCGCTGTCGGTCACATTTGCGCCGGCGATTGGCCCGACGATTGGCGGCTATCTCACCGAAAACTATGGCTGGCAGTCGATCTTCTTCGTCAACGCGCCACCGAGCATCATCATGGTCGTTGCGCTCTATTTCACGCTTGAGAAAAAGCCGATGCAACTGTCGCTGCTGAAGGAGGGCGACTGGGCCGGTATCGTGACCATGGCCATCGGGCTTTCGGCGCTGCAGACCGTGCTGGAGGAAGGCAACAAGGATGACTGGTTCCAGTCGCCGTTCATTGTCAAGCTTGCCTTGGTTGCTGCTGTGTTTCTGATCGCCTTCGTCATCATCGAGCTCAGGGTCGAGAAGCCGCTCGTCCAGTTGCGCCTGCTCAGGCAGCGCAATTTCGGCGTCGGTGTGCTCGTCAACGTGCTCGTCGGCGTCGCACTGTTCGGCACCGTCTACATCCTGCCCCAGTACCTCGGGCAGGTGCAGCGCTACAATGCCGAGCAGATCGGCCTGGTCCTCGCCTGGACCGGCCTGCCGCAGCTGCTCATCATTCCGCTGGTGCCGATGCTGATGAAACGGTTTGACGCGCGTTACATCGGCTTTGTCGGCATCAGCATCTTTGCCGCCAGCTGTTTCATGAACACGACCCTGTCGCTCGATAGCGCCGGCGACCAGTTCTTCATGCCCAATATCGTTCGCGCCATCGGCCAGGCACTTGTCCTGACCCCGATTACGGTGATCACGACGGCCGGTATTGCCCCGAGCGAGGCAGGTGCTGCCTCGGGCCTGTCGAACATGCTGCGCAATCTTGGGGGCGCAGTCGGCACGGCGACGCTGGCGACGGTGCTGACCAAACGGGAGCAGTTCCATTCGAACATAATCGGGCAGTCGGTTACGATCTACCGGGATGAAGTCCGTGATAGAATTGGCGATCTGACGCAGCATTTCATAGCGCGCGGCGTGACGGACGTCGCGGTTGCCCAACACAAGGCGATCGCCGCGATCGGTGCCACGGTCCGTCGCCAGGCGCTCATTCTGGGCTTCAGCGACACTTTCGCCGTGATCGGATTTGTACTCGCCCTCGCCGCGTTGGTGCTGCTCCTTACCCGAAAGGTTCAGGTCGGTGGAGGTGCTGGCGGCGCCCATTGAAACACCAATCTCCAGCGGACAAATCAAGCGAAAAGGAGACCGCGAATGAGCAACTCCGGACCCGATCGGCTCTATCTCGACGACCTCCATGTGGGGCAACGCTTCAGGAGCGCAAGCCAGAGGATCGGCGAAGATGAGATCAAGGCATTTGCCGCGCAGTTCGACCCTCAGCCGTTTCACCTCGATGAGGCTGCTGCCCGGGAAACGCTGTTTAAGGGGCTGGCCGCAAGCGGCTGGCACACGGCTGCCGTGACGATGCGTCTCAATGTCGAGACGGGTTTGCCCTTGGCAGGAGGCCTTGTCGGAGCCGGCGGGGAAATCAGTTGGCCGGCTCCGACGCGTCCCGGCGACAGCCTGCACGTGGAAAGCGAAGTGGTCGAGCTTATCCCCTCGCGCTCAAAACCCGATCGGGGTATTGCCGTTGTCATGATGCGCACGATCAACCAGCGCGATGAGGTCGTCCAGATACTCAAAGCGAAGCTCATGGTTTCGCGCAGGCCAATTGGCCGGCACTGACGGAACTGACGGGCACCACCATCCTCATGGTGGCGCTGAAATTGTTGTGGGACGGCGTCTCCGGCTACCTCGGCTGATTTCCGCTTGCACATGTTCAAGCGCGGCGCGGATGCCGAGCCTCTGGATTTCCGATGGGTTGGATCGTACTGTCGCCCGACGCCGAACGGTGCCCAACCGACGCAACTGTGCAAATGACAAGTAATTCATAGATGATGCCGAACAACCGTCCGATTCTTGAGCGGCCGCTCTATCTTGTCGCCCTTTGGTGTCTTTTCCTGTTCGTTGGCGCCGGAATTCTGGCCGCGCTTGAGCGCCAGGCACTCGTTGCGGAACTCGAACGGGAAAGCACGGCGCTGCATAGCCTCGCCTCCCAGCGCGCTGACCAGCACGATGCGCATCTGACGGCGTTGTCGGCCGTGGCGGTGGCCTCCGAAGGGCGCAGGCACGATCTGTTCCTCGATGTTGCGCGCACGATCACCCGGTTCTATCCGCGCATCGATGAAGTGCAGCTTGTCCCTCTGGACCCGGCAATCGAGACCATCGGGACCACTCCGCTCGACACCGCGACGGCGGACCTCGTCCGCGCGGCGGCAAAGGCTTCGGATGGGCGGATCGCTCTGCTTGCTCACCCGCAGCGGCCAGACCACTACATCATGATCAAGCGCAGTCCCAACACCGCAGAGGCCCGCTACGGCCTGATGTTGGGAATTGACGCGGCAAGACTGATCGGCGACGGCGGGCCATTCTGGTCCCGGCGGGAGGTGGCGGTAAGCCTTTTCCTGCCGGATGGCCACTCGCTCCTGTCTTCGCCCGCGCTACCCGGTGCGATCCGGTTTTCGAAGGCGCTCGGGAGCGCCTCCCAGCCGTTGCGGCTTGAGACAGGCAGGGAGATCGGCCTCACCGGCATGTTTCCGCCGCTGCGCACCGGCCTGACGCTTCTTGCAATCAGTCTTGCCTATCTGGCGGCCCTCGCGGCCTTGCGTCAACGCGCGCGAACCCGCGCCGCAGTGCAGCAGGCAACATTAAGTGCCCTGGAATCGCGTCTCACCCACGCCTCGCGCGTCAACGCTCTTGGCGAAATGGCGAGCGGCATGGCGCATGAACTGACCCAGCCCTTGACCGCTATCCTGGCGCAGGCGCAGGCCGGGCGTCGCCTGTTGGCACAGGGGCAGTATGAGGCGCTCGCCCCGGCGCTGGATGACAACGTGGCACAGGCGCGCCGGGCGTCGGCCATACTGGAAAGATTTCGCAACTGGTCCCATCCGCACGCCGCACCGCCCGCCGCCTTCGACTTGCGTGCCGCGCTGGCGAACGTGAAAGCCTTGCTGGAGCCGGAGGCCGCGTCCCGCGGCGTGCAGCTTGATTTTCTGGTTCCCGAGACACCCGTGGTCGTCGTAGCCGACCCGGTGGAAATCGAGCAGGTGGCGTTCAACCTGGTGCGAAACGCGCTTGAGGCCCTGGACGGGCAGCCGCACGATCGGGGACGGGTCGCCGTAACCTTGGCCGACCAAGGGTCGAATGCGGTCTTCGAGGTCTCAGACGACGGCCCCGGCATTGCTCCAGACATTCGCCCACGGCTGTTCACGCCGTTTACGACCACCCGCGTCGGTGGCACCGGCCTTGGGCTTGCGCTCAGCCAGCGCCTCGTCGAGCGCGCGGGCGGCGAAATCGCCCTTTTGGAGACCCATCATGGCGCAACGTTCCGGGTGGTTCTGCCGCGCGGGCCCAAGATCGAGGAGGCCTTGCAATGACCGTTCCCGTCTACCTGGTCGATGACGACGATGCGGTCCGACGCGCCCTCAGCCTGCTGCTTTCGACCGTCGGCATCAAGGTCACCGCCTTCGCGGATCCGCAGGCCTTCCTCGCGCAGCTGTCGCGCCTCGAGACCGGCTGCCTCATCCTCGATATCCGCATGCCCGCCATATCCGGGCTGAAGCTTCAGGAGAAGCTTGCCGAACGCGGCGTGGACTGGCCGACGATTGTCATCTCCGGTCACGGCGACATCGAGGCCTGCAGGCGGGCCTTCCGCAATGGCGCGATCGATTTCCTGTCGAAACCCATCGATGAGCAGGATCTGATCGACGCGATCCACAAGGGGCAGGAAACGCTCGTGCGCGCGATGCAATTGCACGCGGAGAAGGCCGAAACTCTTGCTCTGCTGGCCGCACTCACGCAGCGCGAGCGTGAGGTTCTCGACCGGATTGCCGCGGGGTTCACCACCCGCCAGATCGCTGAAGGACTTGGCCTGTCGCCGCGAACGGTCGAAAGCCATCGCGCAGCCATCGGCGCCAAGCTTGGCAGCACTTCGCAAGCGGAGATGACGCGCCTCTGGCTTGAGGGAGGAAAAACTCCGTAGAACTACGGAGATCGACGAAAGGCCTACGAATGTCGGTCGGGTGCGAAGACGAATAACCTTTCCATATCAACAGGAAAGGAACCTATGATGATCCGCAACATCGTGCTTGCAGCAGCCCTTCTCGCCCCCGTAGCCGCCACGGCCCAGGAACTGCCGACTTCGGCCTATCTGCCGCTCGATATGGCCGTGAAGGCCGCTGAGGCCGCAGTGAAGGCCTGCGCTGCCGAAGGCCACAACGTCAGCGTCGCTGTCGTCGCACGCGATGGCGCGACCAAGGTGCTGCTGAAGGCTGACAACTCCGGACCTCACACCGGAAACAGCGCCCAGGGCAAGGCCTTTACCTCGGCTGCAATGGGTCGCGACACGGCCGCTCTCGGCGAGTTCATTGCCTCGAAGCCTGCCAATGAAGGACTTCGCGACATGGATGCACGTATGGTGATCCAGGCCGGCGGCGTTCCGATCAAGTTCGGCAAGGCGCTGGTAGGCGGTATCGGTGTCGGCGGTGCGCCGTCGGGCGACATCGACGCAACCTGCGCAAGCGCCGGCCTTGCCGCCATCGGCGCGAAGTGAGCCACGCTGCGGAAGGTCCCTGCCCTTGAAAAGGCAGCGGACCTCTCCATTTAAAGGCCACTACCCGTTTCGAGAGCTCAGACCATTGCCGCCTCTGGCGTGCGACGGCAGCCCTCCGGGTTCGAACAGGGCGCTCCCCGACAAGGGTTGAGCGCCCTGTTCATTTTGAGACGATCGGCGGCTTCAGGCCGGCGACCGGTCTACCATTTCTTGCTGAGCTTGAACGTGACCGTGCGGGCGTCGCCGTATCCGCAGACGAGAATGCCGCTGCAGCCGCTGACATAGTGCCTGTCGAACAGGTTCGTGACGTTCAGAGCGGCACCCCAGTCGTTCTTTTCGTAACGCAGGCCGGCGTCAAAGACCGTCAATGACGGCACTTTTGCCGTGTTCTCCTTGTTCGCCCAGCTTTCGCCACGGTAGCGAACGCCAGCCCCAAGGCTGACACCCTCGAACACGCCCTGCTGCACCGTGTAGTCGATCCAGAGCGAGGCCTGCCTATCGGGAACCAGATAGGGCGTCTTTCCGACCAAAGCCGCGTCCGCATCTTCCGTCACCTCGAGATCGGTGAAGTCGAGGCCCGCGATCACCTTCCAGCTTTCGTTGATGTTGATCTTGCCTTCGAGTTCGATGCCGCGTGAGCGCACCTCGCCCGTCTGCGTGGAAATGCTGGTAAAGGGGTCGGTGACAAGGGCGTTGCGCTTGGTCAGCTGGTAGATGGATGCCGTCAGCACGCCGTCGAGCAGCGTCGGTTCGTACTTGACGCCAGCTTCGAACTGCTCGCCTTCCTCGGGCTTGGTGTTACCGGTCGCCGTCACCGCCACGACCGGGTTGAAGAAGGTTGCGACGCTGACATAGGGCGTCAGGCCGTTGTCGAGCTCGTAGGCGAGACCGGCGCGGCCGCTGACTGCCCCTTCGCTGTAGTCGAAGGTCGAGTTCTGCGTTGGCGCCCAGAACGTCGGCCCGTTCTCGGTCTTGGTGTCGACGTAGTCGTAGCGGCCGTTGAGCGTCACCAGCCAGCCGTCGCCGAAACGGATCTGATCCTGCGCATAGACACCCAGCTGCTGCTGCGTCACCACCTGGTTGATGTAGGTGGCATTGGCGGGCTGCGGCGCGCCGTAGATCGGGTTCGTCGCGCTGATCGGCGTTCCGGCCGAGGACGCCTGGACATGGTCGAGGCGGTAAAGCTTGTAGTCCAGGCCAACGAGAAGCGTGTGGTCGAGTGCTCCGGTCTCGAATTCGCCCTCGAGCCTGTTGTCGACGGCGAAGGTATCGACCTTGGAGGTTGCCTCGAAACCAAGCCGATAGAGCCGGTTGTCCGGGGTGGCCGGCACGTTTGACACCGGGAAAGGCAGGCTCGGATCGTAGTAGCCGTAGGTGTAGGGGCCGTTCTCGTGCTTGTAGAGGTGGCCGTAGCGCAGGTTCTGGCTGAATTGCCAGCCGCTGTCGAACTCGTGCTTGAACTCGTAGCCGAGCATCTGCTGGACATAGGTGCCGGTGTCGATGTCCGGTTCGCCGAAGAAAGCCTTGCGATCGATCTTGCCGAAAGGTGCGTCGACGACCGTGCCGACATAGGGCAGAAAACCGTTGCCGGTGTGGACTTGATCCAGACCCTGCAACAGGCCGTAGACGGTCAGGCTCGTCGTGTCGTCGGGCTGATAGGTGACCTGCGGCAGTATGAAGCCGCGCAGGTCTTCTGAGTGGTCGGTGTAGTTGTCGCCGCCGGACACCTTGCCGGTAACCCGGTAGCTGATGGCATCGTTCAGCGGCCGGTTTACGTCGACGGCCAGAAACGCATTGCCGTTACTGTTGATACCGGTCTCCGCGTTGGCAAAGGTCTCGTCGAGGGGGCGTTTGCTGACCAGACTAACAATGCCGCCCGGGTTAGCGCCCCCGTAAAGCACCGAAGCCGGGCCCTTGAGTACCTCGACACGTTCCAGCATGAAGGGATCGACCTGGAAGCCGCCGAATCCGTACGAGAACAGGGTGAGGCCGTCGAGGAAGACACCGGTCTGTGACGCGTCGAAGCCGCGAATGTAGAACCAGTCGGTATCCGGATCGACGCCGAAAGGCTCGGCCATGACACCGGGCGTATAGCGCAGCGCCTCGTCGACCTTGTTGACGACACCGCGGTCGTCGAGTTCTTCGCGTCCGATGACGGAAACACTCTGGGGAACCTCTGCGATCGGCGTCGCCGTTTTCGAACCGGTCGTCGTCGCCTTGGCGACGTAGCCCTGAACCGGACCGGTCGCATCATCCTCGGCTTTGGTGCCCTTGACCTCAATCTTTTGCAGCTGTGTCACAGGCGCGTCCTGTGCAAGCGCCGCCCCAGCAGCCAAAACCGCGACACAGGCGGCCCCGCTTGCCAGCCATTCCGTCAACCGCGCCGCCTTACCTCTTACCATCATTGCCCTGTCGTCCCACGCCGATCCACCGCACGACCCCTTCCGGGTGCGGCTTCTGCCCCTCTGATAAGATGAGTGTTTATATCAACTATTCGATCGACTCTTGTCGCGATCAGCGGAAATTGAACGTTCCTGGGCTATTCACAGCGAACATCGGCTCAGTGCAGATGATTTTGCTCAGCTCAACCGGCTGCGTTTCCACAATGCCGGCGTGGTGCCGACGACCCTCCGGAAGATCCGGGTGAAGTGCGCCTGATCGGAAAATCCGGTTTCGGCGGCGATGGCCGTGAGCGACACCTCGTTCTTCAACAGCAGCGTCTTGGCCTTCTCGACCCTGGCATTGGTTTGCCACTGATGCGGGGCCATGCCGGTCGAGGCTTTGAAGGCGTGACTGAAATGCGATTGCGACAGCCCGGCAAGGGACGCCAGCTCCTCCAGGCGGATATTGCGGCTGCTGTTTTCGTCGATGAACTCGACCGCACGGCGAAGCTGCCAGGTGGCGAGCGGGCTGCGTTTGCGTGCGTCGCTGCGATTGAGCTTCATCAGGTCGATGAACAGTGCGACCGTCAATCCGTCGCCGTAAAGGTCGTGCAACGGCTGCGGATTGAGGCACTCGGCGGCGATCAGCTGCGCGAGTTGCAGAAAGCGCTCGTCGTGGAACATCAGCCGCGGCGTGTCGTAGCGGTCGGCATCGAGATCTTCCATCAAACGCCGGCTGAGGATCTCAAGGTTGAAATGCAGGTCAAGATGGCGGATGTAGCTGACATCGACGACATCCGCCCAGATTTCCATGCCTGCGGGAATGTAGGAAAGCGCCTGCCGGTGATCGTTTTGCACTGAGCCGCGGCTATCGGGAGAAAGCTTGACGTTGCAACGGGCGCCACCCTGCGCCTCGAGGACGATAAACATGCGCGGATCGTCGGATACGTAGTGCCCACCGGCTTGCGTCTCGCACTCGACATCCCAGACGTCGGCGACGATGCCGTTCCATTCCCTGCGGTGCAAGCCGCCGAGCACCTTGAACCCGGAAATCCTGTTCTGCATCCGCGGCTGAAACGACATCGACGCTTGTCCAACGCTAAAAGAGGCGAGACGACGCCTCAGGCTTATTCCTTCCTCTTTTACTCATCTTTAATGTGCAGCGGAAGCCCCGAAGCAAGATGGCGGACGACGGATGCTGTGGAGGGCCTGTCGCGCTAAGCGACCCTTCGGCGATAGACGATCCACACGCCGGCGGCACTCATGGCCGCGAGCGCGAACCAGGTGAGCGCGTAGACAAAGTGGCTGTTGCGAAAACGGACGACGGTGAGCCCGCCGATCGGCAGACCGCCGGGATTGGGGGATGCGTCTGCATCGACGAAATAAGGCGCGACATCGCTCAGCGCCTTCGACGCAGCGATGGCGGCGACGTCGCGGGAGAACCAACGGTCATTTGCCGGATCGTTCGAACGTAGGAAGGCGCCGCCAGGTTCAGTAATGCGCAGCAGACCGGTGACTGTAGCGGTTCCGACGATCTCGCCTTGCGCGCGGGCAGCAGGGTCGCGGCGATCCGACGGCACGAAACCGCGATTGATGAGGATCGTCGAGCCGTCTGCAAGGATCATCGGCGTCAGCACCCAGAAGCCGGCGCCACGCTCCGTGACCGCCTGCACCAGAACCGACTTGCCGTGGAGGAAGGTGCCGATTGCGCTGACACGCCGATATTCGTCCTTCTCCCTGGTCACGTACTCCCAGTCCGGTCGCGAGGGCGCCGGCACGGTTTCAGCATGAACGCGGGCATCCACGCGGGCGATAAGGTCAAGTTTCCAGGAAAGGCGCTGAACCTGCCAGGTCCCGAGCGCGACGAACACGGCGACGAGAAACAGGAGCGCGCCTGTCAGCGTGAGGCGCGCGCGCGAGGAGGACGACTTTCCGTCCCCGCTCGACTGGCTTTCCATGGTCATCTTCGTTACAGCCTGCGCGACCTGCCGTCAGGGCATGTTCTTCATTATCTCGTGCGTCATTGGCATCATGTTGGTGTTGAGATGATGCATCACCCAGAGCGATCCGGCGAGCGCGATGCCGACGATCACGATCGTGAAGATCAGCGCCATCAGCGTCCAGCCGCCTTCTGAGCGCGCATTCATGTGCAGGAAGTAGATCACGTGCACGATGATCTGGACGACACCGATGCCCATGACGAGCACAGCCGTCAGAAGCTTGCTGTCGAGCGCGCCGCTCATGACCAGCCAGAACGGGATGGCCGTCAGGATCACCGACAGGATGAAGCCGGTCAGGTAGCTCTTGAACGAACCATGGCCGGCGGCGTCACCGGGGTGGCTGTGCGCGTGATGGGGCTCGAACGCGCTCTCGTGGCCAGAATGCTGCGAACTCATCCGAGAACTCCGAGCAGGTAGACGAAGGAAAAGACGCCGATCCAGATGACGTCGAGGAAGTGCCAGAACATCGACAGGCACATGAGCCGGCGCCGGTTTTCCGGGATCAGCCCGCGTTTGCCGACCTGCACCATCAGCGTGATCAGCCAGATGATGCCGAATGTGACGTGCAGCCCATGGGTGCTGACAAGCGTGAAGAACGACGACAGGAAGGCCGAACGCGTCGGACCGGCACCCTCGAGGATCAGGTGATAGAACTCATAGAGTTCCACCGCCACGAAGATTGCGCCGAACACGCCGGTGACGCCGAGCCAGAACAGCGTCTCCATCTTGGCGTTGCGCTCCATCTGGAGCATGGCAAAGCCGTAGGTGATGGAGGACAGGAGCAGCATCGCCGTGTTGAAAGCAACGAGGCCGAGGTCGAACAGGTCGGCTGGTGACGGCCCCGCCGCGTAGTTACGGCCGACGACGCCGTGCGTGGCAAAGAGCACGGCAAAAATCAGGCAGTCACTCATCAGGTAGAGCCAGAAACCCAGCATGGTGCTGTGTTCCGGATGATGCTCTTCCGTCAGGTAGAACTGCGGCGTCTCGTTTTCTTGGACTTGGGTTTCGCTCATCGTCTCAGGTCCGTTCCGCCAGCAGCTTGGAGCGCGCATCCTCGGTCGCCGCCACGGTCTCGGCGGGGATGAAGAAATCACGGTGATAATTGAAGGTATGGCCGATCGCGACGGCAATGATGGCGATGAAGGACACGGCCGCCAGCCACCAGATGTACCAGATGAGCGCGAAAGCGAGCGCGACGCTGATCCCGGCGAGAATGACGCCCGTGCCGGTGTTCTTCGGCATGTGGATCGGCTTGAAGCCTTCGAGCGGGCGCTCGTAGCCGCGGCTCTTCATGTCGTACCAGCTGTCGTGATCGTGCACGACGGGCGTGAAGGCGAAGTTATAGTCCGGCGGCGGCGACGAGGTCGACCATTCGAGCGTGCGGCCATCCCATGCGTCGCCGGATGTTTCGCGCAGTTGGTCGCGACGGAGAAAGCTGACGATCAGCTGCATGATGAAGGACGCAATGCCGATCGCGATCAGGACGGCGCCGAAGGCGGCGATGATGAACCAGATCTGCAGCGACGGGTCCTCGAACTGGCTGACACGACGGGTAACACCCATCAGGCCGAGCACATAGAGCGGCATGAAGGCGAAGAAGAAGCCGATCTGCCAGAACCAGAAGCTCATCTTGCCCCAGAAGGGATCCAGCTTGTAGCCGAAGGCCTTGGGCCACCAGTAGACGAGGCCGGCCATCAGCCCAAACAGAACGCCGCCGATGATGACGTTATGGAAGTGGGCAATCAGGAACAGCGAGTTGTGCAGCACGAAGTCGGCCGGCGGGATCGCCAGCATGACGCCGGTCATGCCGCCGATGACGAAGGTCACCATGAAACCGATGGTCCACAGCATCGGCAGTTCGTAGCGGATGCGGCCGCGATACATGGTGAAGAGCCAGTTGAACATCTTGGCACCCGTCGGGATCGAAATGATCATCGTCGTGATGCCGAAGAAGGCGTTGACCGAGGCGCCCGAACCCATGGTGAAGAAGTGGTGCAGCCACACCAGGTAGGACAGGATCATGATCACGCAGGTGGCGTAGACCATCGAGGTATAGCCGAACAGGCGCTTGCCGCAGAAGGTCGCGACGACCTCGGAGAAGATGCCGAAGGCCGGCAGGACGAGAATGTACACTTCGGGGTGACCCCAGATCCAGATGAGGTTGATATACATCATCGGATTGCCACCAAGGTCATTGGTGAAGAAGTTCATGCCCAGGTAGCGGTCGAGCGAAAGCAACGCGAGGGTCGCGGTCAGGATCGGGAAGGTCGCGACGATCAGGATGTTGGTGCAGAGCGAGGTCCAAGTGAAGACCGGCATCTTCATGAAGGTCATGCCCGGAGCGCGCATCTTCACGATCGTGGCGATCAGGTTGATGCCTGAGAGCGTCGTGCCGACGCCCGCCACTTGCAGGCCCCAGATGTAATAATCAACGCCGACGCCGGGACTGTAGTCGGCACCCGAAAGCGGCGGATAGGCGAGCCAGCCGGTGCGGGCGAATTCGCCGACGAACAGCGACATCATGATGATGATGGCGCCACCGGCGGTCATCCAGAACGAGAAATTGTTGAGGAAGGGGAAGGAGACGTCGCGCGCGCCGATCTGCAGCGGCACGACATAGTTCATGAAACCGGTGACGAAGGGCATCGCCACGAAGAAGATCATGATCACGCCGTGGGCGGTGAAGATCTGGTCGTAGTGATGCGGGTTGAGGTAGCCCTCATTGCCGTTGAAGGCGATCGCCTGCTGCAGGCGCATCATGATGGCATCGGCAAAGCCGCGCAAAAGCATGATGATCGCCAGGATGATGTACATGATGCCGATCTTCTTGTGATCGACCGAGGTGAACCACTCGTGCCAGAGATAGCCCCAGAGCTTGTACTTCGTGACCAGCGCGAGGACCGCAAGGCCAACCACCGCCACGACCGCGAAGGTCACGACGAGAATGGGCTCGTGATAGGGGATCGCTTCTAAGGTCAGCCGCCCGAAGATGAGTTGTGTGAGGTTGGTGTCACCGAACATGGTTCGTCCAATATGTCTCGAATTGCGGCCCCAGGGGCCTTGGCGCTCGCTGGATCGGAGCCGGCGTGCGCGCGAAATTCCTAGTGCGTCTTGTGCATGTCGTGGTTCATTGGCGCCGGCTCTTCCTTGACGCCCTCTGCCGGCTCCTCGCTCTTGGCGGGATTGCCGGTTTCGGGGAAGGTCGCAGCAGGTGCTGCAGCTTCAGTGACACTGCCGGCATGGCGGTTGTCATGCTCGAGCTTGGCGCGGTTCTCATGGCTTTCGACGCCCGCCCCACCCATCATGTCGATGTGCATCATGTCCTTCATGCACATCTGGCCGACCCGCACGCACATGTTGAGCACGGCGTCATAGAGTCCGTCTTCGACGGAGGCGTAGTAGCGCACCGGTTCCTTGACGCTCGGTTTTTCGAGCTTCAGGTAGGCGTCGCGGTTGAGCATAGTGCCGTTCTGCTTCACCCGGGCGACCCACTGGTCGAAGCCTGCTTGATCCACGCCATGGAACTTGAAGCGCATGTGCGAGAAGCCGTCGCCACTATAGTTGGACGAAAGGCCTTCGTACTCGCCGGGCTTGTTGATGACGGCGTGCAGCTTGGTCTGCATGCCGGGCATGGCGTAGATCATGCCTGCAAGGGCGGGAACGTAGAAGGAGTTCATCACCGAGGAGGCCGTGATCTTGAAGTTGATCGGCACGTCCACCGGTGCAGCCATCTCGTTGACCGTAGCAATGCCATACTCCGGATAGAAGAACAGCCATTTCCAGTCGAGCGCCACCACCTCGACGGTGATCGGCTTAATCTCTTCGGTCACCGGGCGCGCCGCATCGATCCGGTCAAGCGGACGGTAGGGATCGAGCTTGTGCGTGCTCACCCAGGTGATTGCACCGAGCGCGATGATGATCGCGAGCGGCGCCGACCAGATGATGACTTCGAGACCGGTGGAATGGTGCCATTCCGGATCATACTTCGCAGCTGTGTTCGACTGGCGATAACGCCAGGCGAAGAAAAGGGTCAGGAAAAGCACCGGAACGATGATCAGCAGCATCAGGACCGTCGAAATAACGATCAGATCCCGCTGCTGCGCGGCGATGTCGCCAGACGGCGACATCACGACCATATTGCATCCCGTAAGGGTCAGGAGCAACAGGACGGACATAGCCGATCGTCCGGCTAGATTGAATGGCTTCGGCATTGCGGCCTCAACTTGCGTTTTGTCTAGTCGCAATTACTCGGGCATGTTCGCGCATGGAAGTGAGGTCCATCGTCGCAGCGCAGCATTTTGCCGCAGTGCAATGACAACGATAGGACTATCGGCCCATGCACATTTGTACTAGCGCAAAAGGCGTTGTCGGCTCAACGGCGGCCGTTCTGGCCGACGAGAGACATCAACTGAAACAAGGTGATTGCGCATGCACGTGCGCGGCATTCTTGATATCAGACGCCATTTGGTCAACACTCTAACGACATGACGCTGGTCCGTCGGAGAAGTTCATGGTTTCGGTCGCTAACCCAACATCGTCTGGTCTGGAGCGTGACGCACGCCGCATCCATGAAGACGACAAGCCCTTGTCTGCTGGCAGTATCGCCATTGGCGTGGTGATCGGCCGGACATCGGAGTTCTTCGACTTCTTCGTCTACGGCCTCGGCTCCATCCTCGTCTTCCCGAAGCTGATTTTCCCGTTCGCGCCCAATGCCGTGGCGGCGACGCTGATGTCCTTCGCTCTTTTTCCCCTCGCCTTTCTCGCCCGTCCGGTCGGCTCTTTCGTCTTCATGTGGATCGACCGCAATTATGGACGCGGCACGAAGCTGACGGTTGCTCTGGTCATTCTCGGCGGCTCGACGGCATCGATCGCCTTCCTGCCCGGCTACGACACGATCGGGTATTGGGCCGTCGCGCTACTGGCGCTGTTCCGGCTGGGACAGGGATTTGCGCTCGGCGGCGCTTGGGACGGGCTGGCATCGCTGTTGAACCTCAACGCGCCATCGAATCACCGCGGCTGGTATGCGATGATCCCGCAGCTCGGCGCCCCGATCGGGTTTGCGCTGGCAAGCATTCTGTTCGGCTACTTCGTCACCAACCTTTCCGAGGCCGACTTCCTGGCCTGGGGCTGGCGCTATCCGTTCTTCGTCGCCTTCGCGATCAACGTCGTGGCGCTGTTTGCGCGCCTGCGGATCGTCGCCAGCAAGGAGTTTGGCGCCGCCATGGAGGCGCAGGAGCTGCAGCCGCGGCCGATCTTCGAGATGCTGAGCAAGCATAGCATCGACGTGGTGCTCGGCGCCTTCGTTCCCCTCGCAAGCTTCGCCATGTTCCACCTCGTTACCATCTTCCCCTTGAGCTGGGTGACGCTCAACGGCGGCCAGTCTGCAGGGGAATTTCTGTGGGTCCAGGTTGCGGGGGCGGCGCTGGGGGCGCTTGGAATCGTGCTCTCGGGCGTAATCGCCGACCGGGTCGGCCGGCGCAATCAGCTGATGTTCGGTGCGATCCTGATCGCGATCTTCAGCTTCTCGGCACCCTTCCTGCTCGATGCGGGCGGCAAGGGCCAGGATGCCTATATCCTGATCGGCTTCGCCATCCTCGGCCTTTCCTTTGGCCAGTCTTCGGGCGCCGTCTCCTCGCGATTCACCCAGTACTACCGCTACACCGGTGCGGCCCTGACGTCGGATCTCGCCTGGCTTGTCGGCGCGGCCTTCGCGCCGCTGGTGGCACTCGGCCTTGCAAGCAGCTTCGGCATCATCTTCATCGGCGGGTACCTGATATCCGGTGCGATCTGCACGATTGTGGCGCTGAGCCTGACACGGGCGCTCGACCAGCAGTAAGCAGCGCCCACCGGCGCCAGGAGAGCGCGGCTTTGCGGTAGCCGCGTTCGATTGTGGCGTCAGAGGCGGACCTCGACCTCGAACCCTTGGCTCATTCCCGGCGCCGGTGATGCGATCAGCAATTGGCCGTGCATTTGCTCGACCAGCCGCTGGACAATGGCAAGACCAAGGCCTGAGCCGGAGGCGTCGGTCGGGCCGCGCATGAAGCGCTTCGTCAGGTTCGCTCGAACGTCCGCATCAATGATGGCGCTCTCGTTTGTCACGCGAATGCCCTTGAGGTCGACGTGGACATCGACCCGGCTACCCGGCGGACTGTGGATCAGAGCGTTTTCCAGGAGATTGCGCAGAACGATCGCAAAGGCGTCCGCGCGGATCGGGCGTTCAAGCACAGTGCCTGTTTCGACCTGCACATTGAGCCGGCTCGCTCCGAGTGAGGATCGCTCCAGGTCCTGCGTGACAACCATCAGTACCGGCAACAGGTCCTGACGTTCGTCCGAAATGGCGATGCCTGCCTCGGCACGCGACATCTGCAGCAGCTTCTCGGCAAGCCGACCGAGATGAAGAAGCGCGCGTTCGATCTGAGCGGTTCGCTGGCGGAAGCCCGGTGGCACCTCACTCAACAGCCGTTGCGTTTGTGCGAGCGCCCCCGCGATCGGCGTTCGGAGCTCATGTGCACTATTCGAGGTGAATTCCCGCTCTGCTTCGAGCGCCGCTTTCAGCCGTGCCAGCAGCAGGTTCACGGAGCGGGCGATCGCGCGCAGTTCCCTGGGCAGGACGCTCTCGTCGATCGGCGCCAGATTGCCGCTGTCCTTCGTAAGAATTTCGTCGCGCAGCTGCGCAACCGGCGAAAGTGTGCTGCGAACGACGAAGATGATGGCGAAGATGCTGCCCGGAATGAGAAATAACAGCGGCAAGAGCAGCGCGGTTCCTGCTTCCATGAGCGCTTCGCTGCGGTATTCGAGCGCATCACCAACCTGGACAAACAGCGATCCGTCGGTCGTGCCGGCGGTATAGATCCGGTGGGTGGCCGTCTGCGAAAAACCGACAGCAAGAGAAACCGGATAGGGCTCCGACGCGCCATCGTTGAGCAACACCTTGCCGTCGCGGTCTCGGACCTGGTACGTCAGGTATTGCGAATTGGGAGTAGGCACCATTACGGCTACGCCGGCGACCCCTTCGGTACCGCTGCGCGAAGCGTCATTGGCGATGATTTGCAGCAGGCGCTCAGCGGTTTCCTGGATGCCGCTGTCGAAGATCTCCGTGAATTCGTCGTGCATGACGTAAACGCCAAGTCCGAGTGCGACGAACCAGAAGAGGGCGACGACGCTGGTGAGCGCGATGGCCAGTCTGCGGGTCATGCTGGCGGCTGTGGGCATCCGATCACCTGATGCTGTAGCCGAGGCCGCGTACGGTCTCGATCCTGTCAGCGCCGATCTTCTTGCGCAGACGGCTGACATAGACCTCGACGGTATTGCTTTCGATCTCGGCGCCGAAAGCGTACAGCGTGTCGTGAAGCTGTTCCTTGGAAACAAGGGCGCCCGGATGGGCGACCAGCTTGTCGAGAACGGCCCATTCCCGGGCACTGAGGCTCCGGCTGTCGCCATTGACAACGATCCTGCGATGAACCTGATCAATCTCGATGCCGGGAAGTTTGACCGTCGGTACGGCATTTCCCGCATATCGTCTGGAGACGGCGAGCATGCGGGCCGTCATCTCGCCGAGATCAAAAGGCTTGAGCAAATAATCGTCGGCACCACTGTTTAGCCCTTCGATCCGATCGGAAACCTGGTCGTGTGCCGTCAGGATGATGACCGGTGTTCCGTCGCCTCGTGCGCGCAGGGCACGCAGAAGCGTCAGGCCCGCACCGTCAGGCAGCCGAAGGTCAAGCAGAATGAGGCCGTAGGAGACCGTATCCGTCGCGGCGGTGGCGTCGAGCACACGGGTAAACCAGTCGACTGCATGACCGCCCGCCGCGACGTGGTCGCGCAGCGCCTCCCCCAGAACCTGATCGTCTTCGACTAGTAGGACTCTCAAGATATCACCGGACACTTGTTCGTCCTTGCCTATTGTCGATTGGGGATATGCGTCAAGTCCCTGAGCAGTGATGGGGTGAGGCTCAGGCGCGATCGACGGCGCGCCGGCAAGGTCTGCCACCGCGCTTGAGGCGCAAAGAGGCGGGCTAATCTACGACGCCATCCGCTCGCGGAAGGCGCCGCGTCTTTTCATATAACTGATTACCGCTGTAGCGATACCGACGAGCGCCATCGCAATGCCGAGCGCGACCAGCACGCCGGTATTGCGACCAGCAGGCTCATAGCTCGCAAATTTGTACATTTCCGTTGCAAGGACGGCGAGCATCGCCGCGGAGACAGTCGAGTAATCCTTGCCGATGACGCGCCGGACATTGAAAGTCATGCCATCGGTCGATGCCGCAAAATTTCTGAGACGAAGGGCCCAGCGCGGGACGTCGCGGCAGTAAGCCTGATACGCTTCACCGAAGGTCCGCAGGAGAAAGGCCTCCTCCGCGTAGACGATGCATTGATACATGAAGGCAAAGAGGCCAACACCGACGACGACGAGAAGCGGATTGCCGTGCAGCAGGAAGACGCCGCAATAAAGCAGCATGTTTCCGACGTAGAGCGGGTTCCGGCAAACGCCGAACATGCCTTCCGTCACGAGATCCTTGGCATAGACCTTCTTCTTCAGGCCACCGCGCTGGATATATTTGTAGCCGACAGCCGTCGCACGCAACGCCAGGCCCGCCAGGATGACAAGGATCGCGACGGTGTCTTTGGCGAGCGTCAGTGCCGGGCTGCCAAACACAAAGGTCGGCGGTGGCATCAGCAGATACAGCACGACGATGATTGCCGGGAACAGCTGGTTGCGGAAGCGGAACAAAAAATTGCCAATAGCGATCATGGCCAGACGTTCCTACTTGATGGCGATGATGCCGCAGAAATTGTACCAGCGGAAAAAGACTTCGACGCTGCGAAAGCCCACTTCCTTCAGAAGCTGGAAGTTTTCCTCAAGACGATATGGAATGAGCACGTTTTCAAGCGCTTCGCGCTTCTTGGCGATCTCGATGTCGGAGTAGCCGTTGCGGCGCTTGTAGTCGTAATAGTGCTCGATGAAGAGGCGATTGAAGGTCGAATCCTCGCTGGTGAGCTTTTCGACGAGCAGCAGAGCGCCTCGTTCGTTCAACCCGTTGTAGATCCCCCGCATCACCCGCTCGCGATAGAGCGGCCGCACGAACTGCAATGTGAGCAGCATCATCACGACGCTTGCATTGTGGATGTCCACGCCCTGGTGCAGGTCGCCGCCTCGCAGATCGATCGCCCGATCGGTGTTCGCCTGAGCGATCTTTTCCCGCGCCTTCTCGATCATGTCAGGGGCATTGTCGATCCCGACGAAGCGCACGGTTGGATCAACCATGCCATCAAGGCCGAGCAGCGTTGTCGCCGTGGAGCAGCCAATATCATAGAGACTGGTATCAGCTTCGGCAAAGTCCTTCGCGAGTTCGCAGACCATTCGCTGGATTTCGCCGTAATAGGGAACCGAGCGGATGACCATGTCGTCAAAGACGGCGGCCACGGTTGCATTGAAGGCGAAGTCGCCGACGTTCTGGTCCGGCGCGGCGAACACCTCGTCTTTCGGATGGCTGTTGTCGTGCACGTGTAAATGCGGGGCTTTGCCAACCATTCGCACCTTCCTTTGTTCTCCAGGGCATGTGCAGCGGTCCAGGTAGGCCGCCTGCGCCGCCGGAACGGTCGATGCGCCACAAGGCCATCGAAACCTGACATGAACCTGAAAGGCGATCGGTCGGACGATCAGCTCCTCTCATTGTCGCGGGCGACGTCTCGGAAACTCGTTTTTGGCGGCGCCCGCAAAAAAAGGCGCCAGCACGACACCCGCGATCACGCGATTTTGCGGACAGGTGACCGCGCTTTTGTCGATAATCGGCGCCGTAGATCCGGAGGAACAACCATGCGTGCTGGATTGGCTGGCAAGGGGCTGCTCGTCATTTTCGTCCTGTCGATGGCAACCGTGACGCGGGCGGTGGATCAGCCGCGCTCCGGACAGCCGGTGTTTGATCGCGTCGTCGAGTTGGTGAATACGAATTTCTACGACGACAAGGCGCTCGACCGCTTCAACGCCGCTGTTCGGGCGCAGATCGCTGCCGAACCGATGCCGATATCCGCAACGAGCGCGTCGGCCCGGGTCACGGAAGCGATAACTTCGGTCCTAGAAAACCTGGGAGTTTCCCACACCGGAAGATTCACCCCCGACACAATCGACTATTTCGAACTCGCCGACATCTTCCGCTTCGCCATTCGCGGTGACACGCGACGTCTCTTTCCGCCCGATGGCGAGGTCCGTTATCCTGGCATCGGGATGGTAACGGTCGCTGTGGACGGCCAGCGTTTCGTGAGCGACGTTTACGATGGATCCACGGCAAAGAAGGCCGGTCTGCTGGTCGGCGACGAAATACTTTCGGTCGATGGGCTGCCCTATCGCGAAATTGCCTCCTTCGACAATAGGGTTGGTCACAACGTCGAGGTTCGGCTCAGAAGGCATCGTGGTGCCGAGCCACTGTCGGTCCGCGTTGAGGTCGAACGCCTGCGGCCCTTGCCAATGTTCGAGCGGGCAATCGAGCAAAGTTTGGCTCTCGATGAACGGGCCGGCAGAAAGATTGGCTATGTGCGCGTGTGGACGCTTTCGACGCGAGACGGTCTCGATATCGTCGCCGAGGCGCTTTCGAGCGGTCGCCTGAGGGATGCGGAAGGTCTTATCATCGACCTGCGCGGGCGTTGGGGCGGCGGGCCGGCCGACGCCGCCGAGTTGCTGGTGGGCGACACCCCGACGTTCCGGCTGGTGACGCGAAAAGGGGATGCGACACTTGCAAACTTCCGATGGCGAAAGCCGGTCGTCGCGCTGATCGACAAGGGAACCCGCAGCGGCCTCGAACTCTTTGCTTACACGCTGCGCCAGGCCGCGGTCCCCTTGGTCGGGGAGCGCACGGCCGGCGCCTTGCTCGCCGGACGCGCCTATATCCTGCCTGATGACAGCCTGCTGGAGCTGGCCGTCTCGGACGCAATTATTGGCGATGATCTCCGGCTTGAAGGGATCGGCATCGAGCCGGATAGAGCCGTGGCATTTCCACTTGCCTATTCGGCCGGACAGGATCCGCAGCGGGAGGCGGCTGTGGGAGAAATGGTCCGCATCCTTGAGGCCGGAACTGGAGGCCAGGCCGCGCCGACGCAAGTGCCTGCCGCCACCCGGTGAAACTGAAACACCGCGGCAAACGGCTCAGTTGCTGCTGTGATCCGAGGCAATTTCCTGCCCCAGCCTTACAACCTCCTTCACCAGGAGGACCAGGTCTTCGCGGCGCGTCCTGTGGTTGTTGATCGCCACGCGCAGGCAATGCTCGCCGTGCACGGTGGTGTCGGAGAGGACGGCGGTTCCTTCATCCTGCAGCCGCAACATGATTTCGGTGTTGAGCGCCTTCAGCCGCTCGGTCGTCATATCCCCCTCACGATAGCGGAAACAGACGATGTTGATGTTGGTCGGCGCGACGAGTTCGAGTTGCGGCTCCTTCTCGATCAGGCCGCTGAGATAGTGCCCCTGCGCGATGTTCTGATCGATAAGGCGGCCGAACTTCTCGACGCCATGCTCCATCAACGACATCCAGATCTTCAGCGCTCGAAAACCGCGCGAGGTCTGCAGTCCGAAGTCGAAAAGCCAGGGCGCCGAGGCAAGGCCTCGTGCCGTTGCCTCAAGAAATTCTGGCGTCACGGCAAAAGTGCCTCGGTGGGCCGTGGCGTCGCGCACGAGCACACAGCCGGCCTCGAATGGAGCATGCAGCCATTTGTGCGGATCAAGCGCGATAGAATCGGCCTTTTCTATTCCCGCGACCCGCCAGCCGTTTTCAGGGGCGATCCTGATCAACGCGCCGATGCAACCATCGACATGGAACCAGAGGCGTTGTTCTGCGGCAAGCGCGGCAAGCGCCTCGAGATCGTCGATTGCCCCGGTGTTCACCGTCCCGGCATTGGCGATGATGCAGGCAGGCAGCCGTCCAGAGGCACGGTCGTCGTCAATGGCTCGACGCAACGCGGCAATGTCGATGCGCAATTCGGGATCGGTCGGAATGCGCCGCAGTGCCTCGTTACCGAGGCCCAGCACTTCCACGCCCTTGCGGTGGCAACTGTGGATCTGGTCGGAGCCGTAGAAGCAGAGCGGCTGCTTGAGCGCGGCGATGCTGTTTTCTCGCAGATCGATGTCGGCCTTGGCATTGCGCGCCACGACGAGGGCGACAATGTTGGCCATCGAACCGCCGCTGAGGAGCGTTCCGCTCGCCGAGGCAGGAAGGCCCAGCATTTCCTTGCACCAATTGACCACCTGCTGGTCCATGAGAGCTGCCGCGTGATTGCCGCCGCCAAGGTTCGAACCTTGGACTGCTGCAAGAAACTCCCCGAGCGCGCCGGTAAAATTGCCCGATCCCATGTACCAGGCCCAGAAGCGTGGATGAATATTGCCCATGGGATAGCCGAGCACGTTCGCGGCAACCGATGCGTAGATCTCCTGGATCGGCGTCGCCGATCGAGGAAGCGGTGCGGTGAAAGTCTCTCGCACCGCCGCCGGCATATTGCGCCATACCGGGCGCTCGCGGACTGTACTGAGGTAGTCGATCGCGTCGTCGACGATCCGGTGCGACAAGGCGCGCAACTCGGCCCAATCCTCGGGGTCTAGCGTTTCCTCGACGGCGCCATTGGGCATTGCCGACAGCTCATTCATGACGGGCCCTCCCCCGCAGTTTGCCAACTGGCTTAACGCGTGCCGACGACAATTGTCGCGGTCGAGCGTAACTCCACCTTGCCGGCGCGTACCGCTTGGCGTGCGAGATCCAGGACTTCGCCCCTGATGCGCGCGCGCGTCGCGTCATCCGCTTGGGCCAGACCGGCGACGACTGGCGCTGCGATCTCGGTCATGAAGGCCCAATAGTCTTCGGCGCTATCGTGCACCATCGTGGTGGTGACTTCTTCTTCGTGGACGTCACGCAGACCAGCGTCCGTGAACACCGCTGTCATCATGCCCGCGGGGGCGCAGCGAAACAGGCCCGGTGCGCCTGCCGGCGGCTTCGGCAAGTCCACGTGACGGGCGATCGTCGCCATGATGGTCGTTGCCCAGGCGTTCTTTTCCGGGGCGCCCCAAACGGCAGCGCAAACACGGGCCTGAGGTTTCGCGACGCGCGTGAGCTCCCGCGCCGCTGTTGCTACGTCAGGAAAGAACATAAATCCAAAGCGGCAGAGGACGGCGTCGAACGTCGCATCGGCGAAAGGCAGGGCGCCAGCGTCGCATGCTCTTGTCTCAAAGTTTGAGAGGCCGCGATGCTTGGCGTTTTCGGCTGCCACCGCGAGCATGCGTTCGGAAAGGTCGGTGACCGTTACGCGGCCGCCCGGAATGGCAGCAGCAACGGTCAACCCCGGTTCTCCGGTTCCGGCCGCGACATCGAGCACCCGGTCGTGCTCCTCGATGGCCGCCTGCCGGATCATCGCCTGACCGAAAGGAGCAAGCCATCCAAGGACGAGCTTGTCCCATTTCTTCCAGCCGGCGGAGAACCGATCCCAGGTCTCCTTTTGCTGGTCGCGTATTTGATCGAGATGCGCGGACATGCACGTTCCTCCTTGTGCCTGCTTCATCGCGTTCCAAGGACTATGAACTCACCGTGCAAGGTTACAAATCAATTTCGTGCAGTCGCGGTGGTTGCGCCAGCATGGCCGGTTCCACGCGTCTTTTCAGTTACCCCGGGAACGGTTTTACCACAGGCGCGATGTAGACTGACGCAATCCGGGCTAGGGAGACCGGGAAAGGCGAGCTATATTCTCATGGAGGAGACCGGGAAGGAGAGATTCGCACCGATGTCGAACCGGACGAACGGCAAGAACAGCGGCCGGCCAGAAACCAACGACGAACAACCCCTCGGTGATCAACTGCGAATGATGCATCGGGCCTTCATGGCCTCGCCGCTGCGCAACAAGATCATCTGGCTGAGCATAAGCATCATCGTTGTCATCGTTGTGACAGCCTTCGGTCAGATCATCCTCAACCGATGGTACAAGCCATTCTACGACACGCTTGAGCGTCGCGATTTACCGGCTTTTCTGCATCAACTCGTCGTCTTTGCCCAGATCGCCGGCGTACTCCTTATCCTCAATGTTCTGCAAACCTGGCTCGGTCAGGTCATTAAATTGCGTATGCGTGAGGGCCTGACCGAAGATCTCATCAACGAGTGGATGCGCCCCTCACGCGCGTTTCGGCTGGCGAATGCCGGGGCGATCGGTATCAATCCGGACCAACGTATCCACGAAGATGCGCGTCATCTGACCGATCTTTCCGCCGGGCTTTCGATTGGCCTTTTTCAATCTGGCATATTGCTGGTGAGCTTCATCGGTGTGTTGTGGTCGCTCTCCGACGGCTTCGTCTTCCATGTTGCAGACTATGCCTTCGCTATCCCTGGCTACATGGTCTGGGCGGCCATCCTATATGCCGGCACGGCGTCCTGGCTGAGCTGGCTGGTTGGTCGGCCGCTGGTCGCGCTCAACGGCGAACACTATGCGCGCGAAGCCGCGCTGCGCTTTTCGCTGATGCGCGTCAACGAGCATATCGAGGCCGTATCGCTTTCATCCGGCGAGACCAACGAGAAGAAGCGGCTGCAGCGCGACCTCGCCTCGGTGCTTGAAATCAGCTACGGCCTGCTGCGCGCCGTGACGCGGCTGACCTGGGTGACCGGCGGTTACGGCTGGATCACGGTCGTTGCGCCGATCGTCATTGCCGCGCCGGTCTACTTTGCAGGCGACCTCAGTTTCGGCGGGCTGATGATGGCGGTCGGCGCCTTCAACCAGGTACACGCGTCGTTGCGCTGGTTTGTCGACAACATCGGCGCGATCGCCGACTGGCGCGCCACGCTGCTGCGGGTCGCCGCCTTCCGGTCAGCTCTGCTGATGACCGATGAAAGGCATGAGGGTGACAAGCGCATCGACTTCAAGACATCAGACACGCCGCAGATGCGCTTCGACAATATCGAGATCGTCTCGCCAACCGGCTGCATCAGGCTTCGGGAACCAAGCGTCACCATCGATCCCGGCGAGCGCGTGCTTGTCACCGGCGCGCCGGAAGTGGAGAAGGCCCCGTTCTTCCGGGCGATTGCCGGACTTTGGCCCTGGGGATATGGCCGCATAGCGCTGCCGGTGGATGAAGGTCTCGCCTTCATCCCGAAATCCCCCTACTTCCCGCCCGGAACCCTTGGCGAAGTGCTTACCTATCCGAGCGCGCCGGACAGCTACAGCAGGGGCGAACTTGCGGCCGTGCTCTCCAAGGTCGGCCTCGGTCGCCTTGCCGCCCGGCTCGATCAGGATGCACGAAAACAGATGAACCTCAGCGAAGCCGAGCAGCGCCTTCTTGCGATCGCCCGGCTCAGCCTGCACAAACCGCGCTGGCTGATCATCGACGAGGCGCTCGACACACTTGAGGATGACGCCTACCAGCGGGTGCTGTCATTTCTTGATGAGGAGCTTGAAGGTGTGGCGATCGTCAACATCGGACGCACTGAGCGCGGCAACGATTTCTTCACCCGCGTGCTGCATCTCGACAAGAACCCGACAGGCAACACGTTGCGGCGACTGCAGCCGAGAAGCCTGCAACCAGCCGATCCGCAATTGGTGGATTGAGGGGGCTCGCACGCTGGCGCTTTCACAACGTTGAGCCACAAGGTGCAGATGCGGGCATATCCCACTGAAAAAATGAAGAACCGCGCATTCGCCGAACGCGCGGTTCTTGCCTAACGTTGAGGTAGGCGGTTAGCGCGCGCGCAGCTTCATATGGCGGTTCACGTCCTTGTAGAGCAGGTAGCGGAACTTGCCCGGGCCGCCGGCATAGCAGGCCTGCGGGCAGAAGGCGCGCAGCCACATGTAGTCGCCGGCCTCTACTTCGACCCAATCCTGATTGAGCCGATAGACCGCCTTGCCTTCAAGGACGTAGAGGCCGTGTTCCATGACATGGGTTTCGGCGAATGGGATCACCGCGCCAGGCTCGAAGGTGACGATGGTCATGTGCATGTCGTGGCGCAGATCCGCCGGGTCGACGAAGCGGGTGGTCGCCCACTTACCGTCCGTGCCAGGCATCGGCGACGGCGTGATTTCGGCTTCGTTGGTGAAGAAGGCCTCCGGTACCGGCAGGCCGTCGACGTGTTCATAGGCCTTGCGGACCCAATGGAACCGAACAGGCGCTCCGCTTCCGTTGCGCACGGTCCAGTTGCTCGCCGGCGGAATGAAGGCGAAACCACCGGGCTGCATCTTGTGCGTCTTGCCGTCGAGCGTCACGGTCAATTCGCCCTCGACGACGAAGATGGCACCTTCGGCGGCTTCATCGAGTTCGGGCCGGTCGCTGCCGCCGCCCGGAGCGATTTCCATGATATATTGTGAAAATGTTTCAGCAAAACCGGAGAGTGGACGGGACAATATCCACAGCCGGGTCTTGTCCCAGAACGGCAGATAGCTGGTGACGATATCCATCATCGTCCCCTTGGGAATCACGGCGTAGGCTTCGGTGAAGACCGCGCGATCCGAAAGGAGCTGGGTTTGCGGCGGGTTGCCGCCATGTGGCGCATAGTAACTACGGTTGGTCATATCTTCCTTCAGTCTGCTGGCAGGCACCGCCTCCTCTTATCGGCGGTGCAATTGGTTCGTTTGAGCGTCAAAGCAGGGCGGTGCGAAGGTCGCGCGGCTGATCCTTTTCCTCGTCCAGGTCCAGTTCCGCTTCCACGTGGTTCAGGTGTTCGGCCATTTCCTTGATCGCGCTCGCCACATCGCGTGACGCGATGTGCTCGACGACGGCCAGATGCTCGTCCGGCCCGCAATTGTGCAGGTGGTTGGAGCGGTACATCGCGGTGATCAAGGATGTGCGCGAGACAAGGTCGCGCAGGATGCCGAAGAGAAAGGCCGAGCCCGAAAGCTCCGCGAGCAGCAGATGGAAACCGCCGGAAAGGCGAACGATATCAGAGAGATTGCCGGAGTGGCCGGCAATGCGTTCTTCTTCGATATGGCCCCGCAAGCGGACGATATCCTTGGGGTTGGCGCGCTCGCAGAGGCGCTCGACGACCCGCTGCTCGATCGCCCGCCGCGCCACAAAAACATCGCGTGCCTCGTCGACGGAGGGTTCGGAGACGAAGGCACCGCGGTTCGGCATGATGGTCACGAGGCCATCGCGCTCCAGTGCCGTCAACGCCTGGCGAATGCGGGCCCTGCTGACTGAGAAGATTTCGGCAAGCTGCTCTTCCTTCAACCGCGTTCCCGGTCGTAGTCGCCGTTCCGCAATCGCAAGCCAGATCTTCTCGCAAATGATCGCCGTCGGAGCACCGGCGGCTTCGTCCGCGTTGTACATGAAATCTCCTTTAGCCGTTCGCTTACTCTCGCCGTGCGGCGCTCAAAGTCAATTCCATCCGCTGCAGTTAGATATTGACTACAAAATTGTAGACAATATTGTGTACCGCAACTTGATGTGCAATGGCAACCGCTTAAACACGACCGCGCGACCGGCATGAAACCGGGCCCCGGCCCCATTTGAGAGCTCCGATGGACTTCGATTTCACTGAACTGCCGGCCCGGGATCTCTATCGCCTGCGCCCGGATTTCGTCATGCCGATCCCCGACGTCACGCCCTATACCCCCTGCAACCGCCTTGCGGAAATCGAGCTGATCCGATGCGCATCCTGATCATCAACCCGAACTCCACCCGATCGATGACGGAACAGGCGCATCGCAGCGCCGAACGGGTCGCCGGGCCCCAGACCGATCTTGAATCCGTCAATCCGACCTCAAGCCCGGCCAGCATCGAAGGACATGCCGACGAGGCGATGGCGGTGCCGGCGATGCTTGCGGAAATCAGGAAGGGCGAAGCACGCGATGTCGATGCCTATGTCATCGCCTGCTTCGACGATCCCGGTCTTGGTGCCGCGCGTGAGATCGCCCGCGGTCCGGTCATCGGCATCTGTCAGGCGGCCGTCCAGGTGGCGATGACGATCGCGACGCGCTTCACCATCATCACCACTCTGCCACGCTCCGTGCCGATCATCGAGGATCTCGCCGAGGCCTATGGCGCCGGCCATCGCTGTCGGAAAGTCCGCTCCGTGGACATGCCTGTCCTGGCGCTGGAAGAGGATCTTGCCCATACCGAGGAGCTGCTGGCGCAGGAGATCCTCAAGGCTCGGAACGAGGATGGGGCCGAAGCGATCATCCTCGGCTGCGCCGGCATGTCCGAGCTCTGTGATCGCTTGAAGGTGCGTACCGGCATGCCTGTGATCGATGGCGTGACGGCTGCCGTGAAGCTCGCCGAAGCGCTCGTCGGCGCTGGCTACGCTACCTCGAAGGTCGGCGCCTACGATTATCCGCGCGTCAAGGACACCGCAGCCTGCCGGCTGATCGACATCGCGGGCTGACGTCCCCATCTGTGAAATCTGCCGGGCGGCGCGCCGCGCGCCCGGCACTGTGGCCATCGGGGCGCGACTGCTACCGGGTCAAGGCGTCGAGCTGTTCTTGCAGCGTCGCCACCTTCTGCTCCAGCGCCTCCAGCCGTTCCTCCAGCGCAGACAGTCCTGCGCCGCCCGATACAGGAGCAAATGCGGCCCGCTCGGCACTTGGCTGCTCCACCTCACCGCACAGGAGATGAGCAAAACGATCCTCGCGCTGGCCGGCGCCCCGGTTCAATTGCACGATCAGCGGTGGGCGGCGGCCGATCATCAGGTCGAGATTGTCCTTAAGGTCCTCGATCGACGAAAACCGCGCCATGCGCTCGCTGCGCGCCCAGAGCTCGTAAGCTGTCTGCGGGCCGCGCAGCAACAGCAGGCCCAGCGTGACGATCTGCGGTGACGTTAGGGAAAACCGGCTCGCCACCATGTGTTCATAGCGCTCCACCCGCGAGGCGAACGCCTGTCGGACCAGGCCCTTTTGCGCCAGGGAGGCAAGCGCACGATGAACCTCCACCTGCTCCAGCGCCATGACCGGATCACGCGCCGTCTTCTGATTGGCGGCCGCGTGCGCCGCGTTGAGCGTCAACGGGTAGACGTCGGGCGTTGTTTCCTTCTTCTCGATCAGGCACCCGAGGATGCGGGCTTCAACGGCTGTGAGAACGGGGAAATCGGTGTCGGCGATCGTGTTCATAGGGTCACTCTTCAAAACAACGCACTGGGTCGCGGGCCGCTTCTCCCATAGGGAGCATCACCCGCTTCATGGCCCTACCCTAACGTGAGTGTCGAAGCCCGGAAATGGTCTTCGGCCCATTTCGTTGCTTTCCGGTTATCAATCGCGCAGCTGGTGGCAGGGATGAAACATGGCGACCTGTTCGCAAAGCGGAATCCTCCCAGCGGCAAACAAGAGTGGCCGACAAAAAAGAGGCTCCGCACTGGCATAGCACGGAGCCCAAGTCTCAGGGAAAGATGTCCGTTCAGGCCGCGTGGATTGCTTTGACCTGTTCCTCGACGCGATGGCAGGCAGCACGCGAACCGTCCGCGAAATTGCGCATCTCCGGCCTCTCGCTTTTGCAGCGGGCGTCTGCGAAGGGGCAGCGCGGATGGAAGGTGCAGCCGGACGGCGGGTTCAGCGGGCTCGGCACTTCGCTGGCGGCAATGCTGCGCCCACGCTTCGGATCGGTGATATCGGGGATCGTCTCCAACAGCAGTTGTGTATAGGGATGCCGCGGATTGGCAAACAGCGTCTCGGTGTCCGCCTCCTCGACGATGCGCCCGAGATACATGACAGCGATACGGTCCGACATGTGGCGCACCACGCTCATGTCGTGGCTGATGAAAAGATAGGTCAGCCCCATCTCGTCCTGCAGCTTGCGCATGAGGTTCAGGATCTGCGCCTGCACCGAGACGTCGAGTGCCGAGGTCGGCTCGTCGCAGACGAGGAATTCGGGTTCTCCGGCAAGCGCCCGCGCGATCGAGATGCGCTGGCGCTGTCCGCCTGAAAACTCATGCGGGAACTTGCCGCCATCAGAGGGTGCAAGGCCGACGATCGTCAAAAGCTCGCCGACACGCTCCATGATCTCGGCTTCCGAATTGCGCAGCTTCAGCTCGCGCAGCGGTTCGGCGATGATGTTGCGCACGCGCCAGCGCGGATTGAGGCTCGCATAGGGATCCTGGAAGATCATCTGCGCCGAGAGTGGCTCGCCATTCTTGCCCGGCGCAAACCGTACCTCGCCTTCGCTGGCGCGGTATAGACCGGTGATGAGCCTTGCGACCGTAGACTTGCCGCAGCCGGACTCGCCGACGAGGCTCAGACAGCCGCCCATCGGAACGGTGAAGCTGATATCGTCCACGGCCCGCACGAACTGCTTCTGCTTGCGCTCGATCACACGGTTGAGCCACGGGGCGGAGACGTCGAAATTGCAGGTCAGGTCATTGACCGTCAGGGCATCACTCATAGAACTCCTCCTGCATTGAGCCAGCATGCGCTGACACCGGTGCCAACAGGTGTCGGTTCGGGCCGGTCCTTGCGGCAGCGGGGACCTGCATCCGGGCAGCGCGGGTTGAAGGCGCAGCCCGCCGGGATTGCATTCAGGCGCGGCATCGAACCATCGATCTGGTTCAGGCGCTCGACACGACGGCCAAGCGCCGGGATCGAGCCCATCAGGCCGCGGGTATAGGGATGGCGCGCATTCTTCAGCACCTCTGTGACCGGGCCGATCTCGACCAAGCGCCCCGCATACATGACGGCGACACGATCGGCCGTCTCGGCAATGACGCCCATGTCGTGGGTGACCAGCATGACCGCGGTGCCGTGATCGTCGCAGAGACGGCGAAGCAGCGATGTGATCTGCGCCTGGATCGAAACGTCAAGCGCCGTCGTCGGCTCGTCGGCAATGATCAGCTTCGGCTCAGCCGCGAGCGCGAGCGCAATGACGACACGCTGACGCATGCCGCCGGAGAACTGATGCGGATAGTGATCGTAACGGGCTTCGGGCGCCGGAATGCCGACTTCCTTCAGAAGCTGGATGGCGCGCGCCTTGGCATCGGCTTTCGAGAGTTTCAGATGAAGACGGATGGTTTCGAGAAGCTGTGCGCCGACGGTGAAGAGCGGGTTGAGCGAGGTCAGCGGATCCTGGAAGATCGCGCCGATCTGCCGGCCCCTCACCTGCTGCATCGCCTTGTCGTCGAGCTGGTCGATGCGCCGACCGCTAAGCCAGACCTCGCCGCCTGAGACGCGGCCCGGCGGCTCCAAAAGCCCCTGGACAGCCAATCCGGTCATCGACTTGCCGGCGCCGGACTCGCCGACGACGCCCAGGATTTCGCCTGGGCGAATGCTGAGCGAAACGTCGGAAAGCGCCTGAACCGTTCCATGGCGGCCGGGGAACTCGACGCAGAGGCCGCGCACATCCAGCACGGCCGATGAGAGATGTTCCGTCATCGCTGCACCTCCAATGGGTAGCTCGGCGGGAAGATCTCGCCGATCGGGGGATGGCCGAAGCTTCGTTCCGGATACTTGGCGACCAGGCCATCGAACTGGGCCTGCGCTTTCGCGCGCGCAGCGTTCATATCGAAGCCTGCGACCTCGCCGTCGCGCATCGACAGACGGCCATCGACGAAGACCGCCTTGGTGACGCGCCCCGATCCGCCGACGACGAGCGTCGTGATCGGATCGATGGCGGGTGCCATGTGGTGGTCCATGAGGTCGAAGACGGCGATGTCGGCGCCGGCGCCTGCTTCCAGGCGACCGAGATCCGTCCGGCCGAGCGCCTTGGCGCCGCCAAGTGTAGCGGCATCAAAGAGATCAGCGCAGCTGACCGCCGTCGGGTCGTTCTCGACCACACGGCAGGTGATCAGGCCGACCAGCAGGTTCATCAGCATGTCCGGCGGCGTCGTGTCGGTACCCATGGCGATGTTGATGCCGCGCGCCTTGACCGAGCGGAAGGAATTGAGCGCGCTGCCGCCGCGGGCCGAAACCAGCGGACAATGCACAATGCTGACGCCGTTTTCCGCGTAAAGGTTGAGATCGTTATCGGTCGCCTGCGTGGCATGCGGTGCGATCAGACGATCGCTCAGGAACCCGAAGCTTGCCAGCCACTCCGGCGCCGTCTTGCCGTGCAGGCGGCGGACAGTGTCGACCTCCATGGTGCCCTGCGCCGCATGCAGGCGGATCGGGCAATCAAGGTCGCGGGCCGCATCGGCGGTGCGGATGAGCAGCTTCTCGGTGCAGGTTTCCACCCGGTCCGGCGCCAGCAACCCCTTGACGAGGCCGCCATGACGACCCTCGTGCTCGCGGATGAAGCCGATCGCATCGTCGAGGCCCTTGAGACCGCGCGCCTCGTCGAAGATCGCTTCGAGCTGGCCCGGGGCCGTAACCATCATGCCGCCAGCGCGGTAGGCCGGGCTGAGATAGACGCGCAGGCCGAGGTCGCCGGCCGCATCCGAGGCAGCAGCGAACTCCCCGACGGTCTCACCCCATTCGCGATAGAAGAGCGAAGCGATCGGTGCGGCGGTGGTGATGCCGTTGAGCAGAAGCTGCGCAAAGGCGAAACGCTTCTGGAAAGCGAGTTCCTCCGGCGTGTACATCTCGTAGGGCCCGCGCTCGATATAGGAGCGCGGCCAGACGCGGCCCTTGGCCCAGCCGGGCTGATGATCGATCGACAGCACGGTCGTGTCGAGATCGGAGAGTGCGTCAAGGTCGATGAAGCCGGGGCTGATCATCGCCGCGCCGAAATCGATCCTGCGGGCCACCTCGCCTTCGAAACGTGGCCCGACGTAGAGCAGCGCGCCGCCTTCGATGACGACCTCGCCATTCGGGATCAGCCGGTGCGTACCGTCCCGGTGGCCGAGCACCCATTGCGCTGTCAGAAGCGTGCGCCCCTCAGGGCGATGGCCAAGTGTTAGGTCCTTGATGCTGTTCATGGGATGGCTACCTCCGAAACGCCGTTACGGGCGATGACACGGCCACGCTTGACGACCAGCGGCCGCGGGGCGACGTCGACGACGGCATGCGCCAGTGTCTCGCCGGTGAGCAGGGTGAAATCGGCGTTGCAGCCGACCTCCAGGCCGTAGCCCTCGATGTCCATGACCTCGGCGCCGCCCTTGGAGCAGACATGCAATGCATGTTCGAGATCGACATCGCGGCGCAGCCCGTTCTTCATGCCGAGGATGCGGGCGCGATCCATCATGTCGGGCTGGCCCCATGGGCCCCAGGTGTCACGGATACCATCGCAGCCGGCGGCCACCTTGACGCCCGCCTCCTTCAGCCGAAGGATCGACGGCACGGTCGAAGACGGCGAACCTGTCGTGACAATGCGAACGTCGAGCTCGGCGATCTGTTCGATCAGGCCACCGACACGCAGATAGTCCGGCGCGCCAAGCGCAAACGCGTGGCTGATCGCAACCTTGCCCTGCATGCCGAGCGCGCGGATGCGCTCGAACATCATTTCCATGCTGAAGGCGCCGAGTTCACCTTGCTCGTGCAGGTGAATGTCGATCGGCTTGGCATGCTTGTCGGCGAGACCGAAGATCGCGTCGAGGTGACCTTTCGGATCACGCTCGATGCCGCAAGGATCAATACCGCCAAGGACTTCCGCGCCGTTGCTCAGAGCCTGGTCGAGGAGTTCGATGGTGCCCGGGCGGGTGACAAGGCCCGACTGCGGGAAGGCGACGATCTCGATATCGATCACGCCCTCAAGCACCTTGCGGGTCTCGACGATGCCGTCCATCAGCCTGAGGCCGTGGGTGGTGTCGATGTCGACATGGCTGCGGATGTGACTTGCCCCATTGGCGGCCAGCATGATCGCCTGCCGCATCGACTGACGGTGCGAGTCAATGCCGATTTCCAACCGCTGCTCGCGTTCGAAATCGATGCGTTCACGCAGCGTCGCAGACTTGGCGTTGACGTGCCACGGCATGCCCCAGACCGACTTGTCGAGATGGGTGTGGGCCTCGATAAGACCGGAGACCACGATGTGGCCGTTGCCGTCTTCCGTCGCCACGCCATCGGCGACGAGCCCCTTGCCGAAGGCCGCGATCTTGCCGCCGCGCACGAGAATGTCGAGCGCTTCGCCGGCATTGGGCCTGACGTTACGGATCAGGAGATTGGACATCATTCACCTCAATTTCGGATTGAGCGCATCGCGCAGCCAGTCACCGAGCAGGTTGACCGAGACCACGAGAAGGCAAAGCTGGACGACTGGGAAGAGCACGACCCACCATACGCCCGAGAACAGGAACTGGTTGCCGAGGCGGATCAGCGTTCCCAGACTCGGCTGGCTCGGCGGCATGCCGATGCCGAGGAAGGAAAGCGTCGCCTCCGTCAGGATCGCCATGCCGAAGTTCAAGGTCGCGGCGACCAGGATCGGCGTCAGCGTGTTCGGCAGAATGTGCTTCAGCATGATGCGCCGTGCCGGCGTTTTCAGAAGGCGCGCGGCCTGAACATACTCCTTGCCGCGTTCGACGATCGTCTGGGCGCGCACGGTGCGTGCGTACTGCACCCAGGCGCTGAGCGTGATCGCCAGCACCAGAACGGCGGCGGAGCCGACGTCCCTCAGTTCCGGCGGCAGCATCTGGCGCGCGACAGCGCTGACGAGGATGGCGATGAGGATCGTCGGGATCGACAGAAGCACATCGCCGATGCGCATCAGCAGGTTATCGATGAAGCGGCCGAAATAGCCGGCGACGAGGCCGAGGCTCAGACCGACGGCCAGTGAAAGGACCACCGAGGCGACGCCGATCAGGATCGAGATGCGCGAGCCATAGAGGATGGCCGAAAGCATGTCGCGGCCTTGCGTGTCCGTGCCGAGCACGTAGGGCCATTGGCCGTCGGCCTCCCAGATCGGCGGCAACTCGGAATTCCAGAGTTCGAGCTGGGCCGGATCGAAAGGGTTCTGCGGCGCAATCAGCGGTGCGGCAAAGGCGGTTACGATCAGGAAAGTGAGGATGACCGCCCCGATGATCGCCGATGGCTTGTGGGTAAAGGACCACCAGAGATCGCTCTGGCGCCAGCGAGCAAGCCGGGATGGCCGGCGGGGCGGTGTGGTTTGCTGGACGTGATCTGTCATGACAGCGACCTCAGCGGGTGGCATCGCGCAACCGCGGATCGATGACCGCATAGGCGATGTCGACCAGCGTATTGAGCGTGACGAAGATGAAGGAGACGATGCAGAGATACCCCGCCATGACTGGCATATCGAGGAAGGTCACCGCCTGGATGAAGAGCATGCCCATGCCCGGCCACTGAAAGACGGTTTCGGTGATCAGCGCGAAGGCGATCAGCGAGCCGAAATTCATCGCCGTCATGGTGACAACCGGCATGAGACAGTTGCGGAGCGCATGGCGGAAATAGATTCGCCAGCGCGGCACACCGCGGGCACGGGCGAACTTGACGAAGTCGGACCGCAGAACCTCCATCATCTCGGCGCGCACGAGGCGCATGACCAGGGTGATCTGGTAGAGCGCGAGTGCAAGAGATGGCAGAAGCAGCGACGCGCGACCCGAGGCGGTCAGCAAACCGGTGCTCCACCAGCCGAACTGCACGACATCACCGCGGCCAAAGGCGGGGACGAGGCCGAGCGTCACGGCAAAGACGAGGATCAAGAGGATGCCGACGACGAAGCTCGGCAAGGAGACGCCGATGATACTGACGAATTGCAACCCCTCGGAATACCATCGCCCTCGGTGGATCGCGGTCAGGACGCCAAGCGGAAGGCCGATCAGGAGCGACAGGACGGTTGCGACCAGCGCCAGCTCCATCGTTGCCGGGAAGCGCTCGGCAATGAGCTTCATCACGTCCTGGCCGTTACGGTAGCTGATACCGAAATCACCCTGGGCGGCGTTGCCGACGAAGCGGCCGAACTGGGTGAGGAATGAATCGTTGAGCCCGAGCTTTTCGCGCAGCTCGATACGGTCGGCCTGCGACATCTGCTCGTTGGCCATCAGCTCGACCGGATCGCCGGCGAAGCGGAAGATCAGGAAGGCGAGCAGTGCTACGGCAAGCATGACCAGCACGGCATTGGCCAACCGCTTGATGAGAAAGACAATCATTGGGTTTCTCGCTGAATGAGAAGGCCCGGCAGAGCAAACTCTGCCGGGGCAAGGAAACTCAATCGCCGATACGGGTCAGCCAGTGGCGCGGCTTGTTGTCGGCCCGAATGATCACGTCCGTGACGTTCTTCGACATCGCCCAGGCCATTGGCTGCTGGTGCAACGGGATCATGATGACCTCATCCTTGGCGAACTTCAGCGCTTCGGTTTCGATCGCCAGACGCTTGTCGTGATCCATCTCCAGTGCCGCCTTCTTCACCATGGCGTCGAGTTCCGGATAGGACCAGCCACCGTAGTTGGCGACACCGGCCGCACCTTCGCGGGTCGAGAGAACCTGAACCAGGATCGAATAGGCATCGAGCGTCGGCTCGTTGGCCCAGCCGATCATGTAGGCGTCGGACTTGCCGCCGGCGCGCTTCGGCGCCTGCACGGCGCGCGGGCCGATGTCGAGGGTCGGCTTGAGGCCAACGCGCGACAGCATCGAAACCAGCGCACTGCAGACGTCTTCCTCGTTGACGCTCTCGTCGTTCATGCAGACGAGCGTGAACTCCTTGCCGACGGCGCCGGCCTCTTCGAGCAGCTTCTTGGAGAGTTCCGGATCGTAGGCGGTCGGCACGTCGAGCTCGGCGCTGTAGCCGGGGATCTCGGGCGCGACCATGGTGCCGGCGACATGCGACTTGCCGCGCATCACGCGCTTGAAGATGAGCTGGCGGTCGATCGCATGGTCGATCGCCTGGCGCACCTTGATATTGTTGAAGAAGTTCTCGCGACCGTCGGCGAAGGTCTCGTGACGGTTGAAGACCATGTGCACGGTGCGCAGATCGGTGCGCTCGACCACCTTGAGGTCCGGTGAGCTTTTCAGGCGCTCCAGATCCTGTACCGGCGCGCCATCGGTGAGGTCGATCTCGCCGGAAAGCAGTGCTGCGACGCGGGTTGCGGCCGAGGTGATCGGCATGAATTCGATGCGGTCGAGATTATGCTTGGGCGTATCCCACCAACCGTCATTCTTGATCAGCACGGTCTTGCTGTCGGGAACGCGGGACTCGACCTTGAACGGGCCGGTGCCATTGGTGTTGTAGGTGGCGAAACCCTCGACCTTGGCGCCGACATCGGTCGGAAGCTCGGACTTGTTGTCGACCAGCCAATCCTTGTCGAACATGAAGATGTTGGTCATGTCGTTGAGGAAAAGCGGGTTCGGCGAATTGACTTCGATGTCGACCGTATAGTCGTCGACCTTGGTGGTCGAGACATAGGCCGGGATGTTGCCGCGCAGCGGCGAGGTCGGGTGGCTGACGCGGGCCATGGAGGCAACGACGTCGTCGGCGTTGAAATCAGCGCCGTTCTGGAACTTCACACCCTTGCGCAGATGGAACCGCCAGACTTTTTCCGAAACCATCTCCCAGCTGGTCGCGAGCGCCGGCTCGACCTTGAACTCCGGCGTATAGCGCGTCAGGCCTTCATAAACGTGGTTGAGGAAGGCCAGGTTCGAGGTGCTGCCGTAGGAATAGGGGTCGAGCGAGAAGATATCCCGCGGGCTTCCCCAGCGCAGCGTTTCCGCGGATGCGGAGGATGCGAGAAAGGCAAATGCCAGCCCCGCGAGGAGATGCTTTCTCAGTTTCATGTCGTTCCCTCTGTTATCTCGTCAGTCGCCCTATTCCGGCGCTCTCGCCCACTCGTGAGCAAGCCGCCCTAGATTTGAAGCTGTCGGCGACAATGTCAACTATTTTGTCGACAATTTTGTATGCATGATTGTTTAAAATCGTTGGCGAGGCAGATATGGTGCCATCCCTGTCCGAAAATTCGACGCAGGTTTGCAGCCTGGGATACAGTCATTGCGCGAGAACGAAGGCCGGTGAAGGGGACGTAAGGCTGCGCCAGACACGGAAAAACAGCGCGCTCACCGGCTGCCCGGCGATGCGGCAAGCAGACTGTTTTGGCGGAAATGCAGCCTTCTACTCGACCTCTCGGAGGTCGTGTCCGAGCGAAGGCGAAGCGGCGCTACAGCCGATCTTGGAAGAAATCGAAATGTGCGCGGCGCCGTCGCCGGCCGCAGATGTGCGGACGTTCACTTGGTCGTCAAACGACCGGCTCACTCCGCAATTGCTATGCCGCCGCGCCGAAGCCCGTGAGAAATGCGGTCAGATTGTCGGACAGCGCATCGCAGAGATAGCCGCCCTCCTGCACGATTGCGGTCGGAAGACCGAGGCCCGCGATCGTTTCGCCAATCCGGGCAAAACCGGGCGTGGAAACAGAGAGCCCGCCGAAGGGGTCGCCCTCGAAGGCATCGAGGCCGAGTGCGACGACAAGCGCGTCCGGCGCATAGGCGCGGATGCGGCGGAAGGCGACGTCGAGCGCAGCCAGGAATTCCTCGTCGCCGGATTTGCGTTCGAGCGGCAGGTTGAGGTTATAACCGAGGCCCGGCCCCTCGCCGCGTTCGTCCGCATGCCCCCAGAAGAACGGGTAAAAACGCACCGGGTCGGCGTGGATCGAGATCGTGAGCACATCGGCGCGCTGGTAGAAAATGCCTTGTGTGCCGTTTCCATGGTGCAGGTCGACATCGAGGATCACGACACGGCGGGAGTTTGAAAGGAAGCGTTGCGCCGCGACCGCCGAGTTGTTGACGAAGCAGAAACCGCCGGCAACATCGGCAAAGGCATGGTGGCCCGGCGGCCGGCAGAGCGCATAGGCCGCCCGGTCGCCGGCCATTACCGCATCTGCCGCATCGACCGCGCTCCAGGCGCTCCAGCGCACGCTCTCCCAGGTCTCTGAGGATATCGGGCAGGCCGTATCGGCCATGTGGTAGCCCGCCTGCCCGACGGCTGAGGCCGGGTAGCGCCCATCGCGAGCCAGCGGATGGATGTTCGGAATGACCTCGTCGGAGGCTTCCGCGATACGCTGCCAGCGCGCGTAGATATGCTCGAGAAAGTCGAGATATTCCGGCGTGTGCACGGCGGCAATCGGGCCGAGCCCGTGGTCCCGCGGCCGCAGGATTTCGCCACCTGCAGCGCGAGCGCCGGCGAGAAGCCGCTCGACCCGTTCCGGCTGCTCCGGATTTGGCTGCGGCGCGCCGCTCGACAGAAAGGCTTTCGGATTGTGGCGCTTCTGTTCGGCTGCATAGAAGGCTTTCATCTCGTCTCCGTCCTCAATCGTTCAATCCCTCGGCCAGCGCCCGAAAAGCGTCGCCATAGGCGGCATGTTCGTGATCGGCTTTCTGCCAGGTTATTCCCAGTCGTTCGTAGAAACGCTGGGCCGCAAAGTTCTCGGCATCGACGGTCAGGCGCAGATAATCGCCGCCTCGCGCCTTCGACCAGCTTGCTGCCTCGCGCAGCATCCGCTCGCCGATGCCCTGCCCGCGCAGGCCTTCATCAACATAGAGGTCCTGCACGAAAACACCGGGCCGGCCGCGCCAGGTGGAAAAAATCGGGAAGTAGAGGCAGAGGCCCACCAATTCGCCGCCGGCTTCCGCGACGAAGCTCCCGAAGGCGGCCTCAGGCCCGAAACCGCAGCGGCGAAAATCCTCCACGGTGCTCGTGATCTTGGCTTGCATGCCAAGTCCGCGCCCCATCGCAAAGATCGCCCGATGCATGTCCTCGGCATCCTCCGGCCGTCCGGGGCGGATCGTAACCTCCGAAGCATCATCCGCTGCTGTCATCACCTATTCTTCCTTCATTGACAGGGCCATGCCGGCGCGCGCCGCGGCGGCCGACTGCGCCATTAGAGCACCGAGCGTTCTGATGAATGCACAAGGATGCTCTAGCACTTTGATTCTAGAGCGTCTTTCCGCTTTCAGTGAATCCACCTGAGAGCGGGATGTTCTAGAACGCGACGTTGTCGCCACCCTTCAATCCCAGAAGATCGCGTGCCTCGGCGGGCGTGGCGACCTCTAGCGACAGTGCTTCCAATACCGTGCGGATCCGGTGGACCTGCTCGGCATTGCTGGTCGCAAGCGTCCCGCGGCCGTTGTAAAGACTGTCTTCCAGCCCGACGCGCACATTGCCGCCCATGGCGGCAGCCATGGTGATCATCGGCATCTGGTGGCGGCCGGCGGCCAGCACCGAGAAGCTGTAGTCTTCGCCGAAGAGTTTGTCGGCGATGCGCTTCATGTGCGTGAGATTCTCCGGATCTGCACCGATGCCGCCGAGAATGCCGAAGACGAACTGGATGAAGAGATGGCCCGACACCAGGCCGCGATCGCGGAAATGCGCCAGCGAATAGAGGTGGCCGACGTCATAACATTCGAACTCGAAGCGCGTGCCGCAGCCCTGGCCGAGCCGGGTCAGGATGAACTCCATGTCGGCGAAGGTGTTCTTAAAGATCGAGCCGCGCGTTGCTTCAAGCAATTGCGGTTCCCATTCGTGCTTCCACTCCGTCGGCTTGTCGAGCGCTGGAAACAGCGCAAAATTCATCGAGCCCATGTTCAGCGAACACATTTCGGGTTCGGCGCGCAGGGAAGCAGCAAGCCGGTCTTCCAGCGCCATCAGCGATGAGCCGCCGGTGGAGATGTTTATCACCGCATCGGTCGATTGCTTGATGCGCGGCAGGAACTGCATGAACAGCGCCGGGTCTGCAGACGGCCGGCCATCTTCGGGGTTTCGTGCATGCAGATGCAGGATGGAAGCGCCGGCTTCGGCCGCCGCGATCGCCTCGGAGGCGATCTGGTCGGGGGTAACAGGCAGGTAAGGCGACATCGTCGGTGTATGTACCGATCCCGTCACCGCGCAGGTGATGATCACTTTGCGCGATGTCTTGGCTTTCGTCATGGTCCAGCCCTCAGCGGTTGACGGGAAGGTTGAGTTCTTCGGCAAGCACGTCGAGAACCTCACCGAGGATGGCGACGATCTCGCCAATCTGCTCGCGGGTGATGATCATCGGCGGGCAGACGAGGAAGTGGTCGCCCTCGACGCCGCCACGTGTGCGCCTGGAATAGATGATCAGGCCACGCTCGTAGGCGAGGTCGACCATGCGCTGATGCGCGTTGAGTTCCTTCGACAAAGGCTTCATCGTCTCGCGGTCGGAAACGAACTCGGCTGCGAGCAGCAGTCCCTTACCCCTGACATCACCGATGAACGGGAAGCGCTTGGAGAGCCCCACGAGCTCCGCCTTCAGCGCTTCGCCCATGGCAGCAGCATTGTCGATCAGCCCAAGGCGATCGATTTCGTCAAGTACGGCGAGACCGGCGGCGCAGGCAAGCGGATTGCCGGCATAGGTGAAGCCATGCTGGAAGCCGCCGGCATCAAGCACCGGCTGAACGATCCTTGACGGCGCGGCCATGGCGCCGAGCGGGCAATAACCGGAAGCAAAGCCCTTGGAGAGCGCGATCAGATCCGGCCGGCAATTCCAGTGGTCGCCGCCGAGGAATTTTCCGGTGCGGCCGGCGCCGCTCATGACTTCGTCATGGATCAAAAGGATGCCGTATTTGTCGCAGATCTCGCGGATGCGCGGATAGTAGCTGTCCGGCGCCACCAGCGCACCGGTGGAGGCGCCGCCGATCGGCTCCATGATGAAGGCAAGCAGGCTCTCCGGGCCTTCCGCCAGGATCTTCTCCTCCAGCATGTCGGCATATTTGATGCCGCGCTGCTCCATCGTCAGGTTATCCCGGTCGAGATAGGCGGTCGGCGCCGGAACCTTCGGCATTTCGCGCATCATTGGCGAGAATGGCTCGGAGAGCGCGGCGTAGCCGGTCACCGCCAAGGCGCCGAGGGTGCCGCCATGATAGGAGGGAAAGCGCGAAATCACCTTCCAGCGATCCTTCTGGCCGGTCGCAACCGCCCATTGCCGCGCGAGCTTCAGGCAGGATTCGACCGCCTCCGAACCGCCCGAGACGAAGAAGATCTTGTCCATGCCCTCGGGCAGCTTTTCCGCCGCGCGGCGGGCCAACTCCTCGGCCGGCTCGTTTTCGAAGTGTAGCCTGTAGGCGAAGGTGACGCGATCCATCTGGCTCTTCATCGCGTCGAGCACGTTGCGGTTGCCGTGACCGATATTGACCACCATGGCGCCGCTCGAACCGTCGATTACCCGGCGCCCGTCCTGGTCCCAGAGATAGATGCCTTCGGCCCGGTCGACCAGCGGCCGACGCAGGCGCGACTGGTAGAAGAGATGGGAGGCAGGTCGTTCGTTGGAAGCTGTCGTCTTGAGCATGGCAAATCTCTGTCAGCGATTGAGATAATGATTGAGAACATTGGCGGTGACGCGCTCGACCATCGCGTCACCGCGCTTCAGAGCCGCTACCCATTCGCAGCTGCCGGCGTGGAACACCTCGCCCTTTCCGCGCGGGAAGTTGACGATCATGCCACAGCCGCGCTTGACGCGCTCGACGGCTGCCGCGCCATTGTCGCCGACCAGCGTTTCGGCGACGAATTTGGCATCGGCGTCCGAAAGAAACTGGTCATCGGCGGGAATGTCGGCGCTTTCTTCCTTCAGCGACGACATGCCGAGCGCGAGGATTTCGAGACCATCCGGCGCACCGCTGTCTTCGGTCGGCTCCGGCAGTCCATTGCGGATGATGTAGTCGAGACCATCGACCTCGTAGCCGAAGGCATGGCCTTCCGAACCGAGGATGTCACCATAGTAGATACCCGTTCCGGCAAAGGCCCAATGCTCAGGGCGGTAGACCGGGAAGCCGCGGGCGCCGCGCGGCGCGCAGCCGCCCCAGCCGACGTAAAGCCCGCGGGTGGCATTGAGCCCGAACGTTTTCGCGCCCGGCCGGCCGATCTCGGCTGCTTCCCACGAACCGCTGGTGCGCGTCGGATCTGCCGAGCGGTAGGCCGGATCCTCGGCCCGAGACCGATATTTGTAACAGACCTGCCGCTTGCCGCCGTCTTCCAGACGCGTCTGCCACATGAAATTGCCGGCAAAACGCGCGGCCCGGCCGCCGCGCTCGACATAGCTGTCGACCGCATCGCGCATCTCCCAGGTCCAGTATTCGTCATGGCCGACAAAGACGACGCAATCGTAGCCGTCGAGGATCTCGGGATAAAAATGAAGCTCGTGCTGGCTCGCGAGGTCGACGGCATAGCCCCGACGTTCCGCCCAACGGAAGAAGTGGCTGTCGTAGCTTGCCCAGCCGGAGGAGGCGTATTTCTTGGAGTACCCGTTGGCATAAGCCCATTCCATGTGCGGATAGCGCGGGGCGACAGCCATCGGCGCATAGATCTCCAGCGGCACGCGTGGAGCATCTGCGGGTAGCACGACGAAGCCGCGGCAGAAGGGGCGCTCGATGCTGACCGTCGTCGCATATTGATCGCGGTTGGGCCCCGTGATGCCCTGGTAGTGGTTGGAGCCACCCCAGGTGTTATACGAGGTCCATGACCCGGTAGCGGCGACCTGCAGCACGCGGCCCGGCTTGCGGCCGGCGAGCGGCCGGACAATGAACAGATGGTGGCAATGGATTGGTTTGCCGTCCCTGCCCTCCGCTCTCAGCGTGATGCGATAGGCGCCGGACGGCCAATCTTCGGCAATCTTGAATTCGAAGCTTGTTTCCCAGCCGCAGCCGAGCACGGAGCATTGGTCCGGCGTTTCCTGCCAGCAGACAGCGAGCCCACCACGCTCAAGAACCGTCGTCTCGACCGCTCCGTCACGAACGATCTCGATAGAGAAGCGTTGCGCGGTCGAACTCACCTGCAGCCGCGCGGTGGCACCCGGCGCATAGGCGTAGGCGTCGGTGTAGCACCAGATCTCACCGCGTTCGCCGTCCATGCCTGGGTATTCGTAGTAGTGACCGAGCACCGCTTCGCGGCGCTGTTCCGGCGTCAGGCCAAAATCGGGGTATTGGTTGGCGTGTTCCATCGTGGCACCCATCACGCTGCCAGGTATTTCTTGAGGAACGCACGGGTGCGTTCCTGAGTCGGCTGGCGGAAGATCTCGCTTGGTGCGCCCTGCTCGACGACGACACCACCATCCATGAACAGCACGCGATCGGCGACCTCGCCGGCAAAGCGCATCTCATGAGTAACAATCAGCATGGTCATATGCTCGGCCGCGAGCTGCTTCATGACGGCGTTCACCTCATCGACCAGTTCAGGGTCGAGCGCCGAGGTCGCTTCGTCGAAAAGCATGACCTTCGGCTGCATGGCGAGTGCGCGCGCGATCGCGACACGCTGCTTCTGACCCCCGGAAAGCCGCGACGGAAAGGCATCGACCTTATCCGCTAGCCCCACCTTCGACAGAAGCTCGATGGCGAGCTCACGCGCCGCAGCCTTGCCCATGCCCTTCAGGATGATCGGTCCCATGGTGATGTTCTGCAGCACTGTCAGATGCGGAAACAGATTGAAGTGCTGGAACACCATGCCCATCTGCTGGCGCACTGCGTTGATGTGCCGCTCGAAGGCTTGCGCCTTTAGATTCTGGTTCACCTGTACGCCGTCGAGCCAGACCTCGCCGCCATTCAGCGTCTCCAGATGGTTGATCGACCTTAGAAGGGTGCTCTTGCCGGACCCACTGGGGCCAATGATCGCAACGATCTGGCCGCGGGCAACGGAGAGATCGATGCCCTTCAGGACTTCCAGCGCGCCGTAGTTCTTGCGGGCGCCCCTGACTTCGACCATCGGCTTCTGAGCGGTCATCGGGAGACCTCCACGTTCTTTTCGACCTGGCGCAGACCCGCTTCGAGGACGAGATTGAGGATGTAATAGAGAGCGGCGACCGTGATGTAGAATTCGAACGGCCGGAAGGTCTCGCTGATCGCGAGCTGTGCTGCGTGCACCAGTTCGGCAATGCCGATGATCGAGACGAGAGATGATTCCTTCAGGAGCACGATCAGGTTGTTGCCCATGGCGGGAATGGTGTTGCGGATCGCCTGCGGCACGATGAAGTAGCGCAGCGTCTGCATCCGTCCGAAGCCGAGACTGCGCGCGCCTTCCGTCTGCCCGGTGTCAACTGCGACAATGCCTGCCCGAAGGATGTCGGCATTGTAGACGGCGAAGTGCAGGCCGAGGCCGATGATGCCGGCGATCAGCGCCGGGATCTTGAAGCCAAGCTGCCCCAGGCCGTAGTAGATCAGGAACAATTGCAGGAGCAGCGGCGTGCCCATGAACAGCCACATGAAGCCGCGCACCGGCAGAGCGACCGTTTTCGGGGCATAAAGAACGACAAGCGCGAAAACGATACCGAAAATGAAGCTGATGGCGGCGGCAGAGATGGTCAGAACGACCGTCCACCAGACTCCCATCCAGAGGATATCGGCATAGGGCGGCACGACGCTGAAATCGAGACCTTGCATGTGGCGTGTCCCCCTCAGGCTATGGCGTAGCGTCGGTCAAGCAGATCGACAATCCGCGCGACGACATAGACGATGAGCATGTAGAGCACGGCGGCGACGCCGAAGATCTCGAACGGCTTGTAGGTTGAGCCGATGTAGCGCTGGGCCGTGTAGGTGAGTTCGACCACGGAGATCGTAGAGACGAGTGCTGAACCCTTGACCAGTGCCACGGCATTGACGCCGAGCGGCCGGATCATCAGGCGAGCGGCCTGCGGCAGCACGACCTTGCGCATGGTCTGAAGCCGGCTGAAGCCGATGGAACGGGCGGCTTCCGTCTGACCGCGGTCCACCGACTGAATCGCGCCGCGAATGGATTCGGCCATATAGGCGCCGATGTTGAGGCCGAGGCCGATGACGCCGGCCGCGAAGGGCTCCAGATTGATGCCGACCTGCGGGCCACCGAAGTAGAGCACGAAGAGCTGGATCAGGCAGGGCGTGCCGCGAAACAGGCTGACATAGGCGGTGCCGAATGCGCGCAGCAGGAACGAGCGCGACATCTTTGCCGCCGATATCAGGAATGCGACGACGAGGCCAAGCGCAAGCGCAAGTATCGAGATCTCGATCGTGATCCACGCCGCTTCCACGAAAAACGGGAAGACGCGTTGCACCAGCGAAACGTCCATTGGGAAACTCCGGAAGGCAAACTTGTGACCTCCGGCCGCGGCTCAAACGGCGACCGGAGAGACGGGAAGCGTCGGAGTTCAGCGGATGTCGCTGCCGACCCATTGCATGGCGATCTTCTCGTAGGAGCCGTCGGCCAGCATGCCCTCGAGCGCCTTCTGCATCGCCGCCTTCAGTTCCGGATTGTTCTTGCGGATGGCGATGCCGATCGCGACGCTGCCGCCTTCGATATCAGGCGTTTCGAGACGACGGACCTTCTCACCGGTTTCTTTCACGGCGACCATGACCGGGATGTTGTCGACGACGATCGCATCGACGCGGCCGCTCTTCAGTTCCATCAGCAGTTCCGGCAGGCCCTTATAGGTGCGGACGTCCCAGCCGCCCTGCTCGCGCGCCCACTTTTCGTGCGTCTCGCCGAGCGTTACGCCCAGCGTCTTGCCCTTCAGTTCATCGAGCTTCTGGACACCAGATGCTTCGCTGACGAAGACGGCGCGGCCGGCATGGTAATAGGGACCGACGAAATCGACGACCTTCTCGCGCTCGGGCGTGATCGTCATCGAGCCGACGATCGTGTCGTATTTGTTGGCGAGCAGACCGGCGATGATGCCGTCCCAGGCGGTCGTCACCAGTGTGCCCTTTACGCCGACGCGCTCGGCAATGGCTTGGCCGATCGATGCGTCGAAACCAACGACCTGGTTTTCCTCGTTGACGAAATTGAAGGGTGGGTACTGACCAGACATCGCGATCTTCAGTTCGCCGGCAGACTTGACGTTTTCGAGGTCATCGGCCTTTGCCGACACGGCAGAGAAGGTCGCAGCAAGGGTCAGCGTCGCGGCCAGCAGGCCGGAAAATAGGGTCTTCATGAAATGTTCCTTGTTCCTCTGGATGGGGCGCCTTCTTGTGCGCTTGGGGCTGGCAAAGGGTGCCTTCCGAATTTCATGATTGCTTCTGCATCAGCATTGCGCAAATAGATAATGGGAATAGAAGGCATAGATTTCAGGAATGGCATCACCACGATTGGAACGGCTCGTCTGGGAGCTCGACTGGAACCTGTTGCGCACCTTCGTAGTGATCGCCGAGGTGAAAAGCATCACGCGCGCGGCCGAACGGCTGAATCTCAAGCAGCCGAGCGTCAGCAATGCGCTCCGGCGGTTGGAAGACCGGGTCGGTCGCCGCCTGGTGGAACGCGACGCGACGCGCTTCGACCTTACCGAAGTCGGACAGCTGCTCTATGAGCAGAGCGTCGAGGTCTTCGGCACGATTTCGCAACTGCCTCAACTCGTGCGCGGGGTGAGCGACGACGTCACCGGCCATGTCACGATCGCGGTTGCAAGCCACGTGGTCTCGCCGCTCTTTGATCGGGCGTTGATGGAGTTCCACCGCAGCTATCCGCGTGCGACGCTTACGATCAATGTCGGGCCGAGCGGCGAGGTTACGCGACAGGTCCGGGAGAAGCGCGCCTCCTTCGGCCTTTGCCTCGTCAGCGTCCGGGATCCTGCTCTCGACTATCTGATGGTCTTCCGGGAGTTTTTCGGCTTTTTCTGCGGCCCGCACCACCGGCTCTTCGGCCGGGCGGGATTGAAGCTTTCCGACCTCAAGGGCGAGACCTCGGTGTCGTTTCACACCGACCATATCGCCGACGCGCTTCGGCCGGTCGCGCTGCTGCGCAGCGAAGCCAAGCTCAATGCCAACGTCGTCGGCGTCTCCTCCAGCCTCGAAGAGGTGCGCCGAATGACGCTAGCCGGTCTCGGCGTCGGCTCGCTGCCGCTGCATGTCGCCCGCCGGGATGTGGCAGACGGGCTTCTCTGGCGCCTGCCACCCTATGACAATCCCCCTGCCATCGACATCTTCATGCTGACAAACCCGGAGAAGGCGATCAACCGGGCCGAGAAGGCTCTGATCGCCGGCTTGCAGACGCTGATTGCGGAGACGCCCGCGGAGGAACGTGTCTACGCCGAGTGATCGGGACGCGACGTCGGTCCGCCCGACAACAACGCTTCGGCCCGCCCTCGCGCTTCCGGCTCCAGAGCAATCGCCGCGCGTGCCTCAAGATCGAAACGTACGGTCGTGGTCCGGTTGACCGCATGCACGACACCGTTGAGCGTACCGGACATGATCTGCTCGAAGGTCACCGACGAACGCCCGAGCTTGATGACGCGCGAGCGGATGGTGATCAGCGCGCCTGCCCTGGTCTCGTGTTTGTATTCGACCTCCGAGCGCACGTCGGCCCAGCCTCTGCCCTGCTCTGACGCTGTCTCCACCCCGGCAATGTGGCCAAGAAGCTGGAAACTCGCATCGTCGAACATCGCCGCATAATGGCGCACGTTCATATGGCCCATCGTATCGCACATCCAGGGGTGAGCGACGCCGACATAGGTAGTCAATGCTTGGACGGACATGGAAGGCCTCGAATACGGGGAAAATGGGTTGCAAGACATAGCCGATGCCCGAGCGATCTGTCCACGTCGGGCCGAAAGCCACATCGTAGGAGCCTTCAGCCAGGCATATGAAGAAGCAAGAGCAAGAAATCCGGTGAGATGAACCTGTTTGCTTTTGCGGCTAGGCGCGGCGACGGCGCTCTCCTAGATTGCCGCGGCTATTTGCATGGAGGAATGAGCGTGAAAGTCTATCTCGCAGGCCCGGAAGTTTTCCTGGCGAACGCTGTCGAAATCCAGAAGGAGAAGGCGGCGCTGGCGCGCGCCGCCGGGTTTACGCCTCTGGTTCCAGGCGATCTCGAGATCCCGCCCGCGCGCACCAAACATGAGCGTGGCCTGGCGATCTACGCGGTCGATGAAGGCATGATGCTGGCATCGGACATGATCATCGCCAACCTGACGCCGTTCCGCGGCATCAGCGCCGACGTCGGCACTGTGTTCGAGCTTGGCTTCATGTGCGGCCGGGGCAAATATGTCTACGCCTATACCAATACCGCGCGCAGCTACTACGAGCGCATCCTGAACGACCATTACCACGGCGAGGCGGCTCTCCGTCCCGACGGCCGGATGGCCGGACCCGACGGCCTCAGCATCGAGGACTTCGACATGGCCGACAATCTCATGCTGGACGGCGGCGTGTTGCGCCGGGAGGGCACGCTCGTTCAGCGTGACGTACCGGAGGTCGATCGCTGGACCAACCTAGAGGCCTTCAAGGAGTGCCTGGCGATTGCCGCCAAGCGGCACTTGAGTTGAAGGGCAGTTCCGCGCTCGCGACGCCCAGCACAGGAGGCTCTGCTCTCGGAATAAGCCTCAATCGGTGGGGCATGGCCAGCCGGCCGGTGTGTTCAGACCTGCCGGCAACTTGGTCGAACCGTCACCGCAGGTCATATCGACCTGTTCCTGTTCGAGGCCCGTCGCCTCGGACAGGTTTACCCCCTCGATGCGTGTCAGAAACATGAAGGCGCCCTGGAAATCGATCGGGCCGGTAAAACTGGTGTTGGTGAGGTCGGCGCGGGAGAGGTTTGCGTGGGTGAACCTGGTTCCGGTGAGTTCCGCCTTGTCGAAGTTCGCCCGTCCAAGTTCGGCTTTTTCAAAGCTGGCCCCGGTCAGCGTTGCGCCGCTGAAATTGGCGCGTTGCAGTTCCGAATTGACGAAGGAAGCCTTTTCGGCGGAAATCCCCGCAAAATTGCAGCGATAGGCCTCTATCTTCGCGAAGTTCGCGCCGCTGGCGGTGGCCCCGGCGATGGACGAACGTACGAGCGTCGCCTTCTCCAGGTTGGCGCCCGTGAGATTTGCGCCGCGCAGATCCGTCAGGGTAAAATCCGTGCTGACGAGATTGGCACCTTGAAGGTCACTGCCGCCAAGCATCAACGCTTTCTTGTTGCAATCGGTCCAGTCTGCGCCGGCGGCGGCCGAATCCTTGCAGTTGGCCGCTGCGCGGCCGGCCGTCGGCACCATCAGCGAAGCAAGGCATGCGGCAACCACCGGCACCAGCAGCCCCATCATCCGCAGGGTTTTCTCGCGCACGAAAAGGGGCAGGCGTGGTGCGCTACGTCCATGATCGAGTTCGGTCTTGTGGATATTCATGGCGGCGCTCCGGGACCTGCGGGTCTATTCGATTGCACTTCAGATGGACCGCACATCATTCGATGATCGGCATCGCGGTTGTAACGTGCGTCGCTGGTAAACGTATGACGTTGCTGCCCTTTATGCAAATAACAGAAATGAAAGCGCTTCGTTTCATATCGCCGCAGCCAACAGCCAGTCACGCAGCAGCGCCTGCGGCCCGTGCATGCCAATGGCGGCCGGCGAAAGCAGATGATAGGTCGATCCGTCTTCGACAAAGCCCAGCGGCGCCGCCAGGATGCCACTGTCGATTTCGTCTCGGACGAGCTGCCACGGCCCGATCGCAACACCAATACCGGCGGTCGCCGCCTGAAGGCTGATATAGAAATGCTCGAAGCTCTGGGAGCGCTGGCCCGGCACGCGGCGATCCGTGAGCCGCATCCATGTCTCCCATGCGTCCGGGCGAGTGCGCGTATGCAGAAGAACGGCGTCTCTTCGCAAAAGGGCCGATCCACCTGCATCGAGATGGTCGAAAGACGAAGCGATCTTGTCGGCCCGGCACACGGGTCCGATTCGTTCTCGAAACAGCGGCACGGCATGAGTGCCTTCAGGCGGCACAAAATCGTCGCGCCGGATGGCGAGATCGATCCCGCGCCCCAGCATCACCGGACCCCCGCCCGCAACCAGGTGTATGGCGAGATCCGGATGGCGCCTCTGGAAATCCGGAAGCCGCGGAATGAGCCACCGCATCAGAAGGGTCGGCTCGCAGGAGACCACCAGCGCAGGCGCCCGCGCCTCCGACCTGATGTCGCGCACGGCAGCCTCGACCAGACCGAAGCCTTCGCGCACCGCCTGGGCGAGCTTCCTTCCGGGCTGTGTCAGAAAAACGCGACGGTTCCGCCGATCGAACAACGCCACCCCCAGATCGTCCTCAATCAGGCGAACGGCTCGACTGACAGCTCCATGCGTCAGGTTGAGAGCGTCGGCGGCACGACTGAAGCTCTCGAACCTCGCCGCCGCCTCGAAACAGCGAAGCGCTGCCAACGCCGGCAGTCGCGTCGTGCCAATCTGTGATCCAGGATCACCGATATCGTCAGATATCATCGTTATTCCCCGCCGCGTGAATGCAGTATCCAAGTGATATCAGAGTAGTAAACGAGAAAAGCAATGACGGAATTGTTAGCTGTAATCACCATTACCATCCTCGCGGTCATCAGCCCTGGCCCTGATTTCGCGATGGTCACCCGCAACAGTCTTTTGCTGTCCCGGCGGGCCGGCATTTTGACGGCACTTGGGATCGGCGCGGGCGTCTGTGTTCATGTCGCCTATACCCTGCTGGGGGTCGGTCTCGTCATCCAGCAATCGATCCTTCTTTTCGGTGTCCTGAAGCTCATCGGCGCCGCTTATCTGATCTGGCTCGGAATGCGGATGTTGTGCGCGAAGCCGGCCGGCGTGGTCCCATCGGCGGAGATCGCCGCGCTGTCCGACCTCGGTGCGCTGCGCATGGGATTTTTGACCAACGCGCTCAACCCAAAGACAACGGTTTTTGTCGTCAGCCTCTTCATGCAGGTTGTTGAGCCCACGACCGCTCTGTCCGTCCAGATCGGGTATGGCGTCTTCATCGCTGCAGCGCACGTCATCTGGTTCGCCTTGGTTGCTGTGTTCTTTTCCTCAGGTACGATGCGGCTCCGTCTGCTTGATCTGCGCCACTGGATCGATCGCGCCTTCGGTACTCTGCTCGTCGGCTTCGGCGCCCTGCTGGCAACCACGAGCTTGGCGCGCTAAGGCGACGCTTGGTCGCGGCTCGCCGACCCGACCGATGAGAATGGGTGCTTGCCCGCCACCGATAAACCATGCAATATCCATACAATTCAAGCTGGGGTATTGCAATGAAGGACGAGCGCCTGGAAATTTCATGGCAGCCCTCCATCCGCAAATCGGACGGGCCACTCTATCTCGCGATCGCGGACGCCATCGCCACCGATATTAACGAAGGCCGCCTTACGGAGGGCATGCGGCTGCCGCCGCAACGTTCGCTTGCAGAGGCGCTTGGCATCGACTTCACCACCGTCAGCCGCGCCTATAACGAGGCGCGACACCGTGGCCTCGTCGACGGCCGGGTCGGTCAGGGTACCTACGTAAAGGCCCGGCGCGCAAAAGTCGCCCGCGTGATGGCCGGCGGCATCGTCGACATGAGCATGAATCTGCCGCCTCTGATCAACGACCCGACACTTGCAGCAAGGCTCTGGGACGACGTGGCGTCGCTGCAGGCCGAACACGGGCTCGAACTGCTGATGCGATATCAGGCGCCTGGCGGAGCCATGCACAATCGCGCGGCGGGCGCGGCGTGGCTCAAGTCGCGCCTCGGCGACATTGCGGCGGAGCGCGTGCTGGTTTGCGCCGGCGCCCAGGGCGCATTGCTTGCGACCGTCAGCAGCCTGGCAAAGGCGGGCGAGACGATTTGCGCCGAGGCGATCACCTATCCTGGCCTGCGCGCGCTCGCGGCGCATCTTGGCATCGGCCTTCAAGGCATCGCCATGGACGGCGAGGGTCTTGTTCCCGAAGCGTTTGAGGAACTGTGCTCGAGACACACCCCTAAAGCACTCTATTGCAATCCGACACTGCACAATCCCACGACGACGACGCTCTCACTCGAGCGACGCCAGGCGATCGTCACGATTGCCAGGCGCTACGGCGTGGCGATCATCGAAGACGACGCCTATGGCGCCCTTCCCTCACGGGCGCCGCGCCCGCTGGCGGCGCTGGCGCCCGATCTTGTCTATTATATCGGCGGTCTCGCCAAGTGCCTTTCGCCCGCCTTGCGCATCGCCTATCTCGTCGTGCCGGACAGTCGCAGCTCGGTCCGCATCGAAGGCGCTATCCGCGCAACCGTCGGCATGGCCTCTCCGTTCGCCGCCGCCGTCGCCGCCCGCTGGATCGAGGATGGAACGGCGGATGCCGTGCTTGCGCAGATACGCAGCGAGACGGCGGCGCGACAGCAGATTGCTGCCGAGCTCCTTGCCGGCAATCTCGCACGGACGGATCCGCACGCATTTCACGTCTGGCTGCAGCTGCCGCAACCCTGGACCCGCGGCGAATTCAGCGCGCGACTACAGGCCGCCGGCATCAGCGTCGTGGCGAGCGACGCTTTCACGCTCGGCGTGCCGACGGAGGCCGTACGGCTGGGGCTCGGCGCCGCGCCGACCCACGCCGAGCTGCGGCGCAGCCTTTTGACCATCACAGACCTCATCCGCCAGTCTCCAGTTGCGTCCAGCCTCGTCGTCTGAGCGAGCATCGGGCGAAATTGTCGCAGGAATGTATGCATACAATAAATTGACAATGTATGTTTTTCGGCGCTTAATCTCCGCAAGCCTGAGGCGGCGCCACGAAAAGGCAGACCGCGGACCCAGGCAATATCGGCGCCAAGCGCGAGCGCCGACCAGCACGCCTGAAAGGAACGAAAAATGTCTTCGGATAACGAATGGCCGCCCATCCCGCCGATGCAGACCGGCCTTCGCGGTCGCTGCCCGCGCTGCGGGCAAGGTCATCTGTTCAATGGCTTTCTGAAGATGCGCAAGGAATGCGAAGTCTGCGGCCTCGACTATTCTTTCGCCGATCCGGCTGACGGCCCCGCTTTCTTCGTGATCTGCTTTGCCTGCGTGCCCAGTGTTTTTCTCGGCGTCTGGCTCGAGGTCCAATATAGCGCACCGCTTTGGGTGCATCTGCTCGTCACCGGCCCCTTCATGTTGTTGACCTGCATTCCACCCCTTCGCCCCTTGAAGGGCTGGCTCGTCTCAAGTCAGTTCTTCTACAAGGCCGAGGAAGGCAAAGTCGCAAGGCGTAGCATCGAGCCACCCGTCGCAACAACGCAGTAAGATCCACGCACACCACTCCAGCGACATGCGCTCGTCGATTACCCCTAAAAAGCAACTGCGCCGCCAACTGTTGATAGTTGACGGCGCCTTCACCGGAAGCCTCTCTTCTCAAAGGCCGATACTAAGTAAAATGGAGCAATTTCGTCGTCAATGTGCGAATTGTGAAGTTTTTATGAGGCGCTTTTTCATAAGTATCTCGCCTCCGTAATATTGTTCGTAAATATTACTATCCCGAAATCTGCCCCTGTATTTTAGCAATTTATGTTAGTTGCCAATTTGCAACAGTTTATATCAATGCCTTTTTAGGGGTTCTCGAAACAAATTTGTTACATAGCTGTCGTTTTGCACTGGTAGCGGTGTCGCCGCTGCCCGCCGGCAAGTTAGTCGGACGGTTCTTTCGTCGCAGCGCGAGCGAGGCAGCCGATGATTCTCTGGGGGACATCCAGGGTCGGGCCTTGTTGACCTTGACAACCATAGAGAGATCGACCGCATGAACATCAAAAGCCTTCTTCTCGGCTCCGCTGCTGCTCTCGCAGCAGTATCCGGCGCACAGGCAGCCGACGCCATCGTCGCAGCCGAGCCGGAGCCCATGGAATACGTTCGCGTTTGCGACGCTTTCGG
>NZ_MBSO01000017.1 GCF_001695835.1 Ensifer sp. LC11
GAACCAGGCTGTCGAGCGTCACCATCTCGAGTGCGGTCTGTTCGGGAGCGGGTTTCTTCAACATAACCCAGTGAATCAAAAACCCCCGGCAAACGCCAGAGGTTTGTCAGCAGTCTGGGGGCCGGTTCAACCGGCCCTTTCTGGAAGTCTTGCCTCGCTCTGGCTCAGTTGCCGACCGAACCGACCACGATTTCCGTGCCGTTTTCGATGGTGACCCAGCGGCCGCTGTGGTTCGAGGCCTGGCGCTTCAGATAGCGGTAGGGGGTATGGGTCCAGAGCTTGACGCCGTTTTCGAGGTTGTCGAGCACGAAGTCGCCCTGCGACGTGCGCACGGTCAGCACCGCATGGCCCTCGCCATCGGGCTTGCGAACGACGGTGATCAGGAGGTCGCTGGCGGAGAAGCCCTTTTTCACCAGGCGCTTGCGCTTTTCGAGCACGAAGTCCTCGCAGTCGCCGGCGCTATCCGGGTAGGACCAGACCTCATCCCTGCCGTGCAGTTCCAGGTCGGTGACCGGCATGATCTCGCGGTTAACGGTCGCATTCACCTGCCGGATGGTAGCCCATCCGCGCTCCGTCACGCGCGGAGCAACCGTGCCCTTGGACTTCACACTGCATTCGCTCTTGTACTTCTGGCAGAATTCATAGTGCCCGATCGGCTGCGAAGTCGCCGAGCCGGTCTGCATCCAAGGAGAGGAACCCGCCTGTGCGGGGATTGCCGTGTTTGCTGAAATGAAAAGTGCGCAAAACGCCGCGATACTTCCCTTAACCCCAGTCCAAGACGCCATACAAATCCCCTGCGACGCGGCATGCCGGCTCTTCGTGTCCGGACGTATTCGCGCAATCCTGAGTTGAAGGCAGCTTGTTTAGGTCGTCCCCTGGCGCTGCTCTAATCGTTAATAAAGAGTTAATAACGTCGGGGCGGTGGAGTCAATCGCCGGAATAGCGACATCGGGTTTTATGGTTAAGGCTGGCGCCTGACGCGCACGAAGCCGTTGCCGCAGGTGTTGTGCGGCGCCTGGCCCTATCGGAAGGAGAGGTTGTCGAGAAGTGGAGGGGCGTATGCTTCCGCCGCCTCAGGCAAGCATTGCGGCGATCGCCTGTTTCATTTTAGCAATGTCTTCTTCACGTGACAGGCGATGATCGCCATCGCGAATGAGCGTCATGACGACGTCATCGCCGGGCAGGTGCTCCATCAGCCGCAGGGCGTGCGCATAAGGCACATCGGGGTCGCGCATGCCCTGCAGAATGTGCACCGGGCAGCCGGTCGTGATTGTGCCGTCGAGCACCCGGTTGGCCCGGCCGTCCTCGATCAGGGCCCGGGTGAAGATGTTCGGCTCCGGGCTGTATTCGGACGGTTCCTCGAAGTAGCCGCGCTCGGAAAGCGAGGACTTCTCGGCCTCCGTGAGATTGGGCTCGATCAGTTCTGCGGTGAAATCCGGCGCCGGCGCGATCAGCACCAGGCCGGCGACGCGGTCTCCGTCGCCGCGCCGCCTAAGCTCCTGGATGACCCGCAAACCGATCCAGCCACCCATCGACGAGCCGATCAGGACGAGGCGGCCGGGGGCGGCGTGATCGATGACGGCAAGGCTTTCTTCGAGCCAGCGCGAGATCGTGCCATCCCTGAAAGCGCCGCCGGAGGATCCGTGGCCGGAGTAATCGAAGCGCACACAGGTCGCACCCCGCTCCATGGCGAAGCGCTCGACCTCGACCGCTTTGGTGCCGGTCATATCCGAGCGATAGCCGCCGAGCCACACGAGCGTCGGCTGACCGGAGGGCTTCTCCGGGTGCCGCACGCCCATTGCGATCCTGCGCCGGGCCTCCGCTGCGCCGACCTCAATGAAGCTGATTTCCGTCTCGGCTGGCGTGTTCTGCATGCCCATTCTCTCCAAAGGCCCGTTTTGCTGGCGAATTTCTTTCTAAAACAGATTCGTCTTGGTATCGACAGGTGGTGATTTTCCTTGCGAGCCGTGCTATTGACTCTGGCGTCGCAATTCACACATTGCCGTCGGTGACAGATTCAGGCGCTTCGTTTGGGATCGCGCCGGCGAACGAATTAAACAACATTTCGGAAATAGCTCGAGGAGAGTACGACCATTCGCAGACCGTTCAAAGCGGACGCCCCAGTCAAGGAGGGGCCGCGCTCAAACAAGGAAATCCGGGTTCCCCGCGTTCAACTTATCGATGCCGAAGGCCAGAATATCGGCAACGTGCCAATCGACCAGGCGCTCCGCATGGCGGAAGAAGCCGGTCTTGATCTGGTTGAGATCGCACCGAACTCCGAACCGCCGGTGTGCAAGATTCTGGATCTGGGCAAGCTGAAATACGCCAACCAGAAGAAGGCGGCCGAAGCGCGCAAGAAGCAGAAGATCGTCGAAATCAAAGAAATCAAGATGCGCCCGAACATCGACACGCATGACTATGACGTGAAGATGAAGGCGATGAATCGGTTCTTTGAAGACGGCGACAAGGTCAAGGTCACGCTGAAGTTCCGCGGCCGCGAAATGGCGCACCAGGAACTGGGCATGAAGCTTCTGCTCCAGGTCAAGGACGACACCCAGGCGATCGCCAAGGTGGAGGCCGAGCCCAAGCTCGAAGGCCGCCAGATGATGATGGTTCTGGCGCCGCGCTGAGCCGTTGCAAGCATCGAATCGATGAAAGCCGCCTCCGGGCGGCTTTTTTCGTTGTTGGGGCCAGCCGCCGCCGCCTGACAAAATGCTGACAACCGCCCTCAGCGATCTGTCAGGGGACGAATGTCATTCTCCGGGTGTCACGCAATCGGGAGAAGGACCAGAGATATGTATGCAGCGTTGCGCAAGGTTTTACTCGTTTCCACCGCCGGCATTTGCGGGCTGGTGGCGGCGCCTCTCGGCTTGTCTTTGGCTGCGAACGGCCCTGCTCATCCCCTGTCGATCGCCGCGCTTGCCGACGATGACGACGATGATCGTGGCGGCTCGGGTGGCGATCGTGACGACCGTGATCGCGACGACGATCGCGGCCAGGACGATGACGACGACAATGATGATGACGACCGGGGCCTAGGCCCTCGCGATGATGACGATGACGATTTCGACGACGCGCGTGATCCGCATGAGATCGAGTTGCGGGTTTCCGATGAGAGCCTTCGCGGCCTGCGCAATGGATCGCTGGTCGCGGTCGACAATCTTGGCCGCGTCCTTGAGGTTGACGTGGACTACGAGCGTGGCATCCGGATCGTGACGGGCGAGCCGTACGACAGCGATATCCGTCGCAACCCGGGGCCGGTCACCAGCGTCTCGATCCGCCCGGCGCCCTGACGTGTTCGGAATGGCCCCGGCGCATTCACCCCGCACCATGCGCCGGAGCAAGGGTCGCTCGCCACCAGCCCGCCCGGCGGTTCGACCCGGCCAGCGCATACCCCCCGTGCCGACCCCGGCGCTGGGGGTATGTGCGTTGCTGGTCTTGTCGGCGCGGCTGGCGTAGGTTCGCGTTGGCAACCGCAGGCTGCTTGAAGGCAAGTGGGCATCTCGTCTTGACGGATCGTTCCGCATACGCGCTAAGGAAAAGCCCGCTGAACGGAACGAGGGGCAATTGCGACCGGATGAAGCCATGGCGATGACACGACGAAACCTGATCGCGCTCCTTTGCTGTTCGCTTGTGCTTTCGCTTGCGCCGCAGCCCGGCGGTTCGGCCGCATTGGCCGAGGACGACGATTCGGACGACGGCGGTTCGGGCGGCGGGGGTGGTCATGGCGGCGGCTCGGGGAGCGGTGGTCACGGTAGCGATGATGACGACGACGATGACGATGATGCCGATGACGACGATGAGGTTGGTCGGGACGGTGCCGGCCGCGGCCGCCGGAGTGACCAGGAGCGCGCGCGGGCAGGGGTCGAAAAGGGTGACATCCTGCCGTTGAAGGATGTTCTGCGGCTTGTCGACGAGGACAGGTACGGCACCGTCATCGCGATCGATCTCAAGCGCTCGGGCGGCGGGGAGATCTACAGGCTGCGCACGCGCGACCGACAGGGCACCATCCGCAACCTGCGCATCGACGCGCGGACCGGCAAATTCATGAACATCTTCGGTTTCTGAGGACGGAATGCGGATTCTTCTGGCAGAAGACGATCCCAACATCGCAGCGCACGTGGCAACCAGGCTTGAGGCGGAAGGCTATGGCGTCGATACGCTTGTCCATGGGCCCGACATCTGGGAGCAGGGCGAAAGCGGTAACTACGCCCTGGTCATCCTCGACCTCGGTCTGCCGGGTATGGACGGGCTGTCGATCCTCAAGCGCTGGCGGCAGGCGGGAGTGGAGACGCCGGTCCTGGTCCTGACGGCGCGCGGCTCCTGGATGGAGCGGGTAGACGGCTTCGATGCCGGTGCCGACGACTATTTGCCGAAACCTTTTCGTGCCGAGGAGCTGCTGGCGCGGATGAGGGCTCTGCTGCGGCGCGCCGGTCCCCGTCTGGCATCGGTGCGCGCAGCCGGCCGCTTCACGCTGGACGAAGCCACCCGGCGCGTGACCTTCGACGGGCAGCCGCTTGAGCTCAGCCCGCTCGAATACCGCATGCTTGCCCTGATGGTCACGCGCAAGGGAGAGGTTGTCACCCCGCTCGAACTGGCGAGCCACGTTCAGGGGCGGGATGACGATGCGGCCAAGAACGCCGTCGAGGCAATGGTCGCGCGCCTGCGCAAGAAAACCGAGAGCGGTGCGATCGAAACGCGGCGCGGATTTGGCTACGTGTTGCCGGATGGCACGGCATGATCCGCTCGCTCAGGCTGCGGCTTGCAATCGGCGCGTCGGTTGCCATCGGCCTGGTGCTTTTGGTGGTGTGGTATTCCTTAAGTAGCCTCTTCACCGGCTACGTCGTCGGTCGCTATCGCGCCGAAATGGCAACCCTCGTCGATACGGTCGCCGCCCAGGTGAGGGTGCGCAACGACCAGCTCGTGTTGCCGCGCGAGCCGGCCGACCCGCGTTTGAGCCTGCCTGCCGGCGGTCGCTACTGGCAGCTCAGCCGCGATGGCGGCGCTCCCATTCGTTCGCGCTCCCTGTGGGATACGGTGATCGACATCGGTCAGGCGTCCGCGCCACGCCATTTGGGTTTTCTGGAGGTGGAGGGGCCGGACGGGGCGCCGGTCCTGGTCTACCAGCAAAGCCTGACGCTTGGTGAAGGGGTGGGCGCCCGGCGGTTCGCGGTTGCGGCTGGCTTTTCGCGCGGCGAGCTCGACGATGCGCTTTCCGCCTTTCACGGCCAGATCCGGCTAATGCTGCTGGCAACCGCCCTCGTGCTTGCCGGTGCAGCACTCCTGCAAGGCGCGCTCGGGCTCGCGCCGCTCGCACGCCTGCGAGAGCGGGCGGCGCGCGTTCGTTCCGGCGAGGAGAGGGACTTCGGTTCGGCGGGCCCAAGCGAGGTGCAGCCGCTCGTCAGTGAGATCAACCTCCTGCTTGCCGAGCGCGAAACGGCGCTCGCGCAGGCGCGTGCCCGCGCCAGCGATCTTGCTCATGGATTGAAGACGCCGCTGACTGTGCTTGCACAGCTTGCCGAGAGCCTGCCACAGGAGCAGCGCGCGATTGCCCTCGAACAGGTCGACCTCGTGCGGCAGCGCGCCGACCGCCAACTTCAGGCCGCCCGCATGGGTGTCGAGCGCATGGCAACGACCTCGATCGCCAGCCTTGGCAACAAGCTGGTCAGTGTCTTGCGCCCGGTGACCGCCGAGCGTGGCGTTGCCTGGGAGATAGACGTTGATCCGTCGATCTCGCTCGACGTTGATCCGGCCGATCTGGCGGAATGTCTCGGCAACCTGCTCGACAACGCTGCCAGATGGGCGCAGGCGCGCATCCGCCTTTCGGCTGAAGAGGATCACGGTCGGGTGCGGATCGCCATCGGCGACGACGGCCCCGGTGTTGCCGAGAGCGACCGGGAACACGTGATGCGCCGTGGAGCGCATGGCAGCGCCGCCGGTCCTGCCTCTGCCTCGGGCTCGGGGCTGGGGCTGGCGATCAGTGCCGATATAGCCGAGGCCTACGGGGCGGTCCTTTCTCTCGGCCAATCGCCGTTGGGCGGTCTTGAGGCGGCGCTGGCTTTCGATGCGCGCGGCCGTCGTCACCGGCCACGTGATCCGGCTTAAGACGCGACTGCCTCCAAGCCGCTTCGGAGTGCCGCCGGATGCGTTGGATCAGCGCGCCGGCAACGCCCCGGCTGTTGCACGCAAACGCATTGTCGATTCACCAGTTGCGCTTTTTTGGATGTGCGGTTATAAGCCCCCGTCCGAACGGTCCGGCAGGGCATGCCGTGGCCGTTCTTAACGCTGGAAATGGACCTCGTCTGTCCGTTTCGAATTCTTAAGAACAATGGAGTAGCAAAATGCCCAAGATGAAGACGAAATCGTCTGCCAAGAAGCGGTTCAAGATCACCGCGACCGGCAAGGTTCGTGCAGCAGCTGCTGGCAAGCGCCACGGCATGATCAAGCGTACCAACAAGTTCATCCGCGACGCACGTGGAACCATGGTTCTCGCGGAACCTGATGGCAAGAAGGTCATCAAGAACTACCTGCCCAACGGTCTCTAAGACTTTCAGGCATTTTGGACACGTTAAGGAGATCATGACATGGCACGTGTAAAACGCGGCGTAACCGCTCACGCCAAGCACAAGAAGACACTCAAGGCAGCCAAGGGCTTCTACGGCCGCCGCAAGAACACCATCCGCGCTGCAAAGGCTGCGGTTGATCGTTCCAAGCAGTTCGCTTACCGCGACCGCAAGGTCAACAAGCGCAATTTCCGCGCTCTCTGGATCCAGCGCATCAACGCTGCCGTCCGCGAATTCGGCCTGACCTATGGCCGCTTCATCGACGGTCTGAACAAGGCTGGCATCGAAGTCGACCGCAAGGTTCTGTCCGACATGGCGATCCATGAGCCGGCAGCATTCGGCGCCCTCGTCGAAGCTTCCAAGAAGGCGCTTGCCTATCTCAAGGAAGCCGGCACGGCCAACGAATTTGAAAGCGCTGTTCGTTAAGCCAGCGTTTTCCCAAAACCGTTCTTGAAATTTTGGTGGGAAACCCGCGCTGGCAGGGCTGGCGCGGGTTTTTCTTATTCTGCGGGACGAAAGTGTACGACGATCGACAAGGACCAGCGGCGGTTCCAGATCTTGACGACGAGGATATGAAGGCTCTGCTGGCAGCGCTTGCTGCCGGCAGGGAACGTGTTGAGCGCTGCGAGCTCAAGGATCGTACGGTCTGGATCAAGCGCTACCGGCGCCCCGGTCCGCGCCTGGGCTCCCGGGCCCTGGCGTTTGCCTCCCGCTTTGGCGGCCTCGCCATGTTGCGGCCCTCTCCGCTGCTCGACATCGACGGCATGATCGAGCGCGAGGTTCGCCAGATCGAATGTTTCTCTGCGGCCGGGTTCAGGACGCCGCAGATCGTTTATCGCGGCCCGACTGTGCTGGTCCTCACCCATCTCGGGCTGCCGGTCAGCAAGCATATGGGCCCGTTGCGCGAAAGCGATTCCGAAGCGCATGACCAGCTGCTTGTGCGTTGCGCCGCTGAGCTCGGGCGTCTGCACGCCGCGGGGCTCTGCCATGGCCGACCGCATCCGCGCGATTTCGCGATCGACGAAGACGCCTTCGGCTTTCTCGATTTCGAGGAAGTTCCGGCAACGGTAATGCCGCTGGCGACGGCCCAGGCGCGAGACGTGTGGCTGTTGTTCCTGCAGGTGGCGAGCCGAGCGCTGCGGCCCGAGACGCCAGACCGCGCATTTGCGGCCTGGAAGCTCGCTGCTCCGACCCAGGCGGTTCACGCGCTTGGCGAAATGATGCCGGCCATCACCCGTTTGCTGCCGCTTGCGCGCTTCCTGCTGCGCCTTCGGCAGGGACAGGACCTCATTCGCTTCATCGCGGCGACTGCCTATCTGGCGAACGCCACGCAATCATAATTCCTGACGACTAGAACCGATATAGAACCGAACCCATTCCCGCATCGAGGCAGACAGAATGAGCGAACTGGAAACACTGGAACGGACACTGCTGGCGGACATCGATGCTGCCGGCGACGAAGGATCGATCGAGACGGTGCGCGTCAACGCGCTCGGCAAGAAGGGCTCGATCTCCGAGCTCCTGAAGACGCTGGGCACCATGACGCCGGAAGAGCGCCAGACGCGCGGCGCACAGATCAACGCGCTGAAGAACACGGTCGCCGAGGCGATTTCCGCCCGCAAGGCGGCGCTGAAGGACCAGGCGATCGCCGAGCGCCTGGCGCGCGAGACGGTTGACATCAGCCTGCCTGTCCGATCCTCGCCCGCCGAGCGCGGCCGTATTCATCCGATCAGCCAGATCGTTGACGAGATCACCGCGATCTTCGGCGACATGGGCTTCTCGATCGCCGAAGGTCCTGACATCGAGACCGACTATTACAATTTTACGGCGCTCAACTTCCCCGAGGGCCATCCGGCGCGCGAGATGCACGACACTTTCTTCTTCAATCCGGACGAGAAGGGCGAGCGCAAGGTGCTGCGCACGCACACCTCGCCGGTGCAGATCCGCACCATGGAAGCGCAGCAGCCGCCGATCCGCATCATTATTCCCGGCAAGACCTACCGCCAGGATTCCGACGCGACCCATTCGCCGATGTTCCACCAGGTCGAAGGCCTGGTGATCGACAAGACCGCGAATGTCGCCAACATGCGCTGGGTGCTGGAAGAATTCTGCAAGGCCTTCTTCGAGGTCGACCAGGTGACGATGCGTTTCCGCCCGTCCTTCTTCCCCTTCACCGAGCCGTCCTTCGAGGTCGATATCCAGTGCGACCGCTCCGGCCCGATCGTCAAGTTCGGCGAGGGCACCGACTGGATGGAGATCCTCGGCTGCGGCATGGTGCATCCGAACGTGCTGCGCTCCGGCGGGCTCGACCCGGACGAGTACCAGGGCTTTGCCTGGGGCATGGGCCTCGACCGCATCGCCATGCTGAAATACGGCATGCCGGACCTGCGTGACTTCTTCAACGCCGACGTTCGCTGGATGACCCACTACGGCTTCCGCCCGCTCGACATGCCGACGCTGTTCGGCGGTCTCTCGGCCTGATTGCGCGCAGAAACAAAGGACACAGGTGAAATCATGAAATTCACGCTTTCCTGGCTCAAGGACCACCTTGAAACCGACGCTTCGCTGGAAGAGATCTGCGCGCGCCTGACGATGATCGGGCTCGAGGTGGAAGACGTCGACGACAAGGCCGCCTTCAAGCCCTTCGTCATCGCCAAGGTCGTCTCCGCCGAGCAGCATCCGAATGCCGACAAGCTTCGGGTGCTGATGGTCGATACCGGCGGCGGCGCTCCGGTCCAGGTCGTCTGCGGTGCGCCGAATGCGCGCGCGGGCCTCGTCGGCGCTTTCGCAGCCCCGGGCACCTATGTGCCCGGTATCGACGTCACTCTTGCTGTTGGCACCATCCGTGGTGTCGAAAGCCGCGGCATGATGTGCTCGGAAAAGGAACTGCAGATCTCCGACGATCACAACGGCATTATCGACCTTCCTGCCGATGCGCCCGTCGGCACGAGCTATGCCACTTACGCCGGCCTCGACGATCCGATGATCGAGATCAACCTCACGCCGAACCGCCCGGACTGCACCAGCGTCTACGGCATTGCCCGCGATCTCGCGGCCTCCGGCCTCGGCACGTTGAAGGCGCGTAAGGCGCCGTCCTTCGCCGTCGAAGGCGAAACACCGGTGAAGTTGACGCTCGACCTCGGCGAAGACAGGCATCTTTGCCCCGGCTTTTCGCTGCGGCTGGTGCGCGGCGTCAAGAACGGCCCATCGCCGAAGTGGATGCGGCAGCGGCTGCTGGCGATCGGCCTGCGCCCGATCAACGCGCTGGTCGACATCACCAACTACATGACCTTCGATCAGGGTCGGCCGATGCACGTCTTCGACGCCGCCAAGGTCAAGGGCAATCTGACCGTTCGTCACGCCAAGGACGGCGAGACCGTGCTGGCGCTCGACCAGCGCGAATACAAGCTTGGCCCCAACAACGTCGTCATCTCCGACGAAAAGGCGATCGAATCGATCGGCGGCGTCATGGGCGGCGAACATTCCGGCTGCGACGAGAACACCACCGACGTGCTGATCGAATCGGCGCTATGGGATCCGATGAACATCGCCAAGACCGGCCGCACGCTCGGCATCATCACCGATGCGCGCTACCGCTTCGAGCGTGGCGTCGATCCGGAATACATGGTGCCCGGCCTCGAACGCACCACCGAGCTGGTGCTCGAACTCTGCGGCGGCAAGGCGGCCAAGGCGGAAGTGGTCGGCTATGCCGGCTACCAGCCGAAGCTCGTCGATTTCCCGGTTTCCGAAGTGAAGCGGCTGACCGGCCTCGAAGTTTCCTCGGAGGAAAGCGTCTCGATCCTGAAGAAACTCGGCTTCGGCGTCGAAGGCTCGGGCGAGCGTTTCAAGGTTTCGGTTCCGTCCTGGCGCCCGGATGTCGACGGCAAGGCCGATCTCGTTGAAGAGGTCATGCGTATTCACGGCGTCGACAACATCGTCGCAGCGCCGCTGCCGAGCCACGGCACGGTCAACGGCAAGATCCTGACGACGTTGCAGATCCGCACACGCCTTGCCAAGCGCACGCTGGCGAGCCGCGGCATGCTCGAGGCCGTCACCTGGTCGTTCATCTCCGAGGATCAGGCGAAGCTCTTCGGCGGCGGCTCAGCCGCGCTGAAGCTCGCCAACCCGATCGCGTCCGATATGTCCGACATGCGCCCGTCGCTATTGCCGGGTCTGCTGACCGCTGCCCAGCGCAACGCCGACAAGGGTTTTGGTGACGTCGCGCTCTTCGAGGTGTCCGGTACCTATGAGGGCGATACGCCGGATGCCCAGCGTCGCGTTGCCGGCGGCATCCGCCGCGGTACGGCCTCGCTCACCGGTGCTGGTCGCCTCTGGTCGAATGCGGCCAGGGGCGGCGGAAAGCCGGTCGACGTCTTCGACGCCAAGGCCGACGCGATTGCCGTGCTTGAAGCCTGCGGCGTGCCACTGGGCAACGTCCAGTTCGAGCCGGGCAGTCCTGCCTGGTATCATCCGGGCCGCTCCGGCACGATCAAGCTCGGGCCGAAGATCGTTCTCGGCACTTTCGGCGAGTTCCACCCGAAGACGCTCGAAGCGCTCGACGTCTCGGGCGCGCTCTGCGGCTTCGAGATCTATGTCGACGCCATGCCGGAACCGAAGAAGAAGGCGACCCGCACCAAGCCGGCGCTCGACCTTTCGCCGTTCCAGGCGGTGAAGCGCGACTTTGCCTTCGTCGTCGACAGGGCGATCGAGGCAGGCGCCATCCTGCGCGCGGCTTCCGGTGCCGACCGCAAGCTGGTCACCGGCGTCAGCGTTTTCGACGTCTTCGAGGGCGCGTCGCTCGGTGAAGGCAAGAAGTCGATCGCCATCGAAGTCACCATCCAGCCGGTCGAGCGCACGCTGACCGATGAGGACTTCGAGGCGCTCACCGCCAAGATCGTTGCCAATGTGACGAAGACGACCGGCGGCGTGCTGCGCGCCTGATCCGCACAGATACGGGATCAAACGAAGCGGGCCACTGCATTGCAGCGGCCCGCTTCGTTTGTGGTTCATTCCGTGCGCTGCATCAGCTCGATCCGGTTGCCGAAGGGATCGCTGACGTAACATCTGAAGTATCCGGCGAGTGGTTCGTCATATGCAATCTCCACGCCGCCGGCTTCGAGCCTGAGGATCAGTCGGTCGAGATCGTCGGCCAGGAAAGCTGGATGGGCTTTGCGCGCCGGCACGAAGTCGCGCTCGATGCCGAGATGCAGGCGGATGCCGCCCTGCTCGAACCAGCAGCCACCGCGCACGAGAAGATTGGCCGGTTTGGCGACCTCCGTCAGCCCCAGCAGTCCGCCATAGAAGCCGCGCGCGGCGTCTTCGCCGCCTTCCGGCATTGCGAGCTGCACGTGCTCGATGGCGACGAGCCTGCCGGTGGCTTGGAGAGGCTGTGTCAAATCCTTCACCCGTGCAGGTGGTAGATCTTGTTGACGATCACCCAGCGTCCGTCGATCTTCACCAGCGACAGATGGTCGGAAAAGCGCTCGCCGGCGAAACTGTCGACCACCTTCACGGTTGCGGCGTCGCCGGTAATGTCGATCTTCTGCACGTCCATCTCCGGCTGCGTCCCGGGAGGCGAGGCACCGGTCTCGATGATCGCCTTGATGAATCCGTCACGTGTCATCCACTCAAGCGCGCCCTTGTAGTTGCCGATGATTGCCGCGTCGGGATGAAAGGCCTTGCGCAGGGCACCCTCGTTGGCAAAGGCCATGCCATCCACATAGAGGTGCACCACCGCGCTGATCGCCTGCTCGTCGGACATTCTCTCTCCTCCCCGATTGTTGCTTGTGGATCAGAGGTAGTGCGTCCCACGGGAATTTCGATGGGTCTCTCCGCCTGGTCGGGCGGAGAGAGTTTGGCTCAACGGTTGGTGAGCGCCAGGGATGCGTCGGTGTAGCGTTTGCCGGCAACCAATGCCGGGGAGAGGGCGGCGGCAAGCCGGCTCGATTCATCGGCTGAAAGGCTGATATGCGCGGCGGCCGCATTCTGTTCCAGATGGTCGAGCTTGCGGGCGCCGGGGATCGGGACGATGAAGTCGCCCTGGTTGACCACCCAGGCGAGCGCCAGTTGAGCAGCGGTCACACCCTTCTCCTGCGCCAGCGCCTGGAGCGTTTCGACCAGTCGCACGTTGGCGTCGAAGTTTTCCGCCTGGAAGCGGGGCAGCGAGCGGCGGAAATCATCGGTCTCCAGATCTTCGGCCTTGCGAATGGCGCCGGTCAGCATGCCGCGACCAAGCGGGCTATAGGGAACGAAGCCGATGCCGAGCTCGCGGCAGGTAGAAAGCACCTCCGCTTCCGGGTCCCGTGACCACAGCGAGTACTCGCTCTGGACGGCGGCGATCGGATGGATCTTGTGGGCCCGGCGGATGGTGGCGGCACTTGCTTCCGAAAGGCCGAGCGTCCGCACCTTGCCCTCGCGCACCAGTTCCGCCATGGCGCCGACGGTTTCCTCGATCGGAACGTCAGGGTCGACGCGATGCTGGTAGTAGAGGTCGATGACATCGGTCCCGAGCCGCTTGAGCGAGGCTTCCGCCACTGCCTTGGCATGCTCTGGCCGCCCATCGACACCCTTGATCGCCTGGGCCGCAGGAACGCCCGGCTCGATGCGGAAGCCGAATTTCGTGGCGATCGTCACCTTGTCACGCACGGGTCCAAGCGCCTTGCCGAGCAGCTTCTCGTTTTCAAAGGGCCCATAGACCTCTGCCGTGTCGAAGAAGGTGATGCCGAGGTCGATGGCCCGGTGGAGCGTGCGGATCGATTCCGCCTCATCCGTGGCGCCATAGGCGAAGCTCATGCCCATGCAGCCGAGGCCAATGGTGGAGACGGTAAGGTCATTCCCAAGTTTGCGGGTCTTCATGTCGTTTCCCTGTCTGGCTGGCACGCGTCGAAACAAACACGCTGGGAGCGCATGTCCATTCGTTCGATGCGTGAAGTGGTGGTCGAGGTGCTGCCGCGCCCCTTCAGGCGGGCGGCGTAGCCACCGCTCGGACGCGCTCCTTGCTCCGTTGTCGGCGACGAGTGAAGAATAGGACGGCCACCGGCACTTTGAAAATCACTGTCAATTCTCACAGGCTGTTCTATTATTTCGATCAATGAACAGGACGCAGCTCTCCCAACTCGCGGTGCTGGCCGCCGTTGCCGCCCATGGCAGTTTTCGCGCTGCCGCGCGCGAGCTGGGCGTGGCGCCGTCGGCTATCAGCCACGCCGTCGGCAGCCTCGAGGCGAGCCTCGGCATTCGGCTGCTTTCGCGCACCACGCGCAGCGTGGCGCCAACGGAGGAGGGACACCGGCTGCTGGAAAGGCTGGCGCCGGCGCTCGACGAGATTGCCCACGCGCTGGAAGCCGCTGCCGACGCCCGTGAGCGGCCGGCCGGAAACCTGCGCATCACCGCGCCGCGCTTCGCTGCCGATCTCATCCTTGCGCCGCGGCTGGGTGCCTTCCTCGATCTCTATCCGGAGATTGTTCTGGAAATCGCCAACGAGGATGGTTTCACCGATATCGTCGAACAGGGTTATGACGCAGGCATCAGGCTCGGCGAAAGCCTCGAAGCCGACATGATCGCGGTGAAGGTCGGGCCGGAACTCGAAAGTGCGGTCGTCGCATCCGCTGATTACTTCGAGCGCTACGGCCGGCCGCAGCATCCGCGCGATCTCGCGCGGCATCGCTGCATCCGGCGGCGCTTCTCCAACGGCACGCTCTATCGCTGGGAGTTCGAGAAGGATGGCGAAGAGCTGACGGTATCGGTCGAAGGGCCGCTGATCCTCGGCGAGGATCGCCCGATCATCAAGGCGGCGATCGGCGGCGCAGGTTTGGCCTATCTCTTTCTGTCGCGCGTCGAGACCTCGATCGCAGAAGGGCGGCTGGAGCGGGTGCTTGAGGACTGGTGCGCGCCCTATGCCGGTCCCTTTCTCTACTATCCGAGCCGCCGGCAGATGCGGCCGGCATTGCGCGCCTTCATCGATTTCTTCCGCTACGGCAAATAGCGGTCGGTCAGGAAACGGGTGGTGCTTTGGCGCTTGAGCTGGAAAGTCGTTGGCAGGCGGACGTGCGGTCCCGTGTTGAGATCGAAAGGGGAGAACGATGAAGAAACCCGGCTCGATGAAGGGGCTTGAAGATCTCGGTCGGGTGCGGCTGTCCAGGAACTTCTTTTTCCGCGAGTTCCTGCATTCGGAGATTGCCGATTTTTATCGCATCCCGAACATTCCTGACGATCCGGATCTGGCCATCGAGGCGGGACGGCGTCTCTGCGAGGAGTTGCTGGAACCGCTGGAGGCGACCTTCGGCCGGCTGGTCATTCGGTCAGGTTACCGCAACCGTGCCGTCAACGGCTTCGGCAATGCCAATGGCCTGAACTGCTCCACCAATGCGGCGTCTGCGGCCGACCATATCTGGGACATGCGCGACGCCGACGGATGCATCGGCGCCACCGCTTGCATCGTCATTCCCTGGGTCTGGGACCGGCGCGGCGACATCGGCGGCTGGCAGTCGATCGCCTGGTGGATACACGACCATTTGCCCTATGCCTCGCTCTGCTTCTTCCCGAAGCTCTGGGCTTTCAACATCCAGTGGCACGAGCGGCCCGCGCGGCGGATCATGAGTTTTGTCGAGCCACGGGGCGTGCTGACGAAAGCCGGCATGGCAAACCAGACCGGCAGCCACACCGGTGCTTACGCCGGGTTCCCGGATCTGAGGATGGTGCCGAAATTGACCTTGTAGCGCACATGCGCGTCGGTCCCGGAGTAGCGGTCATAGAGCCGCCGCGCCGTGGCATTGTCGGCTTCGGTGTACCAGTAGAGCCGATCCCAGTCCTTGTCCCGGCAGAGCGCGATCAGGTCGTCGATCATGGCGCGTGCGACACCCTGGCCGCGTGAAGCGGGATCGACATAGAGATCCTCGATGTAGCAGATCGGCCGCCGGAAGAAGGTGGCGAGCTGCTCCTGGCAGATCGCGAAGCCGACCGCTTGCCCGTCGAGGATCGCCAGGCGTGCAAAGAGCGGCGTCGACGGATCGATGAGCCGGCTCCAGGTGAGGTCGATGATGTCCTCGGCGAGATAGGTGCCGGAGAAGGCGACATAGCCGGTCCAGAGGCGGCGCCAGTCCGCCTCGTCGCGATCAGCCGCAGCGCGTATCGTCAATGCCATTATATCGGTCTTGCTCCCGTCACTCGCCGACATCGTTGAGTTGTCGGATCGCTTCATCCGACAACTCGAGTTCGGCAGAACGAATGAGGCTCTCCAATTGCGCGAGGCTGGTGGCGCTGGCGATCGGGGCGGTGATGCCCTTGCGCGTGCGGACCCAGGCGAGCGCAACTTCGGCCTGGGTTGCGCCGGTCTCCGCCGCGATGTCGTCGAGCACGCCGAGAATGCGCATGCCGCGGCCGTCAAGATACTTCTCGACGCCGCTGCCACGCGCCGAGCCTTCGAGATCCTTGTGCGTGCGGTATTTTCCCGACAGGAAACCGCGTGCCAGCCCGAAATAGCTGATGACGCCGATCTCCTCGGAAATGCAGAGGTCGCGCAGCGGCCCCTCGAAGGCGTGGCGGTCGTAAAGATTGTATTCCGGCTGCAAGACCTGGTAGCGCGGCAGGCCCTGGTTTGCGGAAACGTCGAGCGCCTCGCGCAGTTGCAGCGAGTTCAGGTTGGAGGCGCCGATCGCCCGGACCTTGCCCTCCGTCAGCAACTCGTCGTAGGCCGCAAGCGTTTCCTCGTAAGGCGTGTCCGGATCGGGCCAATGGGAGAGGTAGAGATCGATATGGTCGGTCTTGAGCCGCTTCAGCGAATCTTCGACCGCCTGCAGGATCCAGCGCCGCGAAAGCCCCTTGCGGTCGGGCCCGAGTTCCGAGCCGACCTTGGTGACGATCACCGCCTTGTCGCGCGGCCGGCCCGACTGTTTCAGCCATTTGCCGATGATCGTTTCGGATTCGCCGCCCTGGTTGCCGGGTGCCCAGGAGGAATAGACATCGGCCGTGTCGATGGCGTTGAATCCGGCATCGAAAAAGGCGTCGAGCAGGGCAAAAGAGGTCTTCTCGTCGGCGGTCCAGCCGAAGACGTTGCCGCCGAAGACGAGTGGTGCGATTGTCAGGTTGGTGCGGCCAAGTCTCAGTTTTTCCATGGTTTCGCTCCATTGGACTGGATGAAAGCACATTGCGATCGGGAGGATGCCAGGGAAAGATAGGGCAGATAAGCTGACATTGTCACCCGTCCTTCGGCATTTTTCTGAGCACGGCTCATCGCCGCCGAACCGAAGTCTGCCGCTTGATAGGTACGTACCTCGGCGCTAGTCTCTCTCACCAAATCAGGGAGCTCCATCATGTTACGTTTCGGAATTCTGTCGACGGCCAGGATCGGCCGCGACCTCGTCGTGCCGGCCATCCAGGATGCCGAAAACGCCGTTGTATCGGCTGTCGCCAGCCGCGACTTCGCCAAGGCGCGGGCCATGGCTGACCGCTTCTCGGCGCCGCACGCATTCGGGTCCTACGAGGAGATGCTGGCGTCGGATGTCATCGATGCGGTCTATATCCCGCTGCCGACGGCGCAGCATGTGGAATGGTCGGTCAAGGCCGCCAATGCCGGCAAGCACGTGCTCTGCGAAAAGCCGATCGCGCTGCGTGCCTCCGAGATCGATACGCTGATTGCGGCGCGTGACCGCAACGGCGTGCTGATCGCCGAAGCCTTCATGGTCACCTATAGCCCCGTCTGGCGCAAGGTGCGTTCGCTGATCGCCGAGGGTGCGATCGGCCGGCTGCGTCACGTGCAAGGCGCTTTCACCTACTACAACCGTGACCCTGGCAACATGCGCAACATCCCGGCGCTCGGCGGCGGCGGCCTGCCGGATATCGGCGTCTACCCGACGATCACCACCCGCTTTGTCACGGCCAAGGAACCGGTGCGCGTGCAGGCGAGCACCGACCGCGATCCGGAGTTCGGCACCGACATCTATTCGAGCGTGCGGGCTGATTTCGGTGACTTCGAGCTGAGTTTTTACATCTCCACCCAACTCGCCGGCCGCCAGATCATGGTCTTCCACGGTGACAAGGGTTTCATCGAGGTGAAGTCGCCGTTCAATGCCGATCGCTACGGTCGCGAGGAAGTGGAGCTCACCAATCAGAACCACGCCCAGTCCCAGCTCTTCCGCTTCCAGGACGCGCGCCAGTACAAGCTACAGGCGGAGGCCTTCGCCCGAGCCGCCAAGGGCGAGCCGGAAGAGGTCGTGACGCTCGAAAACTCGCGGCTCAATCAGAAATTCATCGATGCCATCTATCGCGCCAGCGACAAGGACGGTTGGGAGACGATCTGACCGCACAGGCAAGTGGCCCGCCGGTTGGCCGGCGGGCCACTTGCCTCTTCCTGATCTCTTGCGATCATCCTCTCAAGGCAATCGCCGTCCGCTCCCGCGCCAGGCCCCGTACCTTGAAGAACAGGAAGTCGGCGACCGTGATCAAGCCGATGACGATGAAACCTATGCCAGCGACCGAGAGCGATGGGTAAGCCGCGACAAGCAGCGCGAGGCTCGCCACCTGCCAGAGCACGTCGCCGGTTATGCTGATGCGCGCCGCCGTCGTGACCGGGCCGCCGTTGCGCGCTGCCGAAAGGTGGAAGATCCCCCAGAATATCAGCCCGACACCGAGCACTTTCATCATGGCCGGCGTTGCGGCGGGACTGAAGAGCGCGGCAAGCGGCGCCGCACCGAGGATCAGCACGGCGCCGACGGCGAGCGAGTAGGCGCCGTCGGCGAGGAAGGTCTTGTTGAGCAGGCTGCGGTTCGAGAGGGTCATCGGTCGGATCCGTCCGTTTGTCGATGGCTGGAGATTGCCGGCTCGGCGTCATCAAACCAATTACCTCCAAGGTAATGGATTTTGCCCGCGGCGCGGGCCACTCTCCGGAAAAACGGAGAATCGGCATGCAATTCGGTAATCACCTGAAGGAATGGCGCGGGCATCGCCGCATGAGCCAGCTCGATCTGGCCGTGGCGGCGGGCATATCGGCGCGCCACCTGTCCTTCCTCGAAACCGGGCGCTCCAAACCCTCGGAAGGCATGATCCTGCGGCTGGCTTCGGTGCTGGATATCCCGGCGCGCGACCAGGGCACGCTGTTTTCCGCAGCCGGCTATCGACCGCGCATGGCGACGCGGCCCGCCGCCGGGCTTGATGCCATGCCCCCGGCCGTCGCCAACGCCATCAGGCTCATCCTGGCCCGTCACGATCCCTATCCCGGCCTGGTGCTCGACCACGAATATACGCTGCTCGTCGTCAATCCGGCGCTGGCGAGCCTGGCGGCCGCAGCCGACGTGCCTTTCCAGCCGGGCGAGAATTTTCTCGATGCCTTCCTTGGCAACGACAATGTTCAAAGGCTGGTCCTGAACTGGGAAGCGGCCGCAGCAGATCTCGTGCAGCGCGTGCGCACCGAGGCCTGGCTGCAGGGGCCGCGCAGCCGCCTCGGCAAGCGCCTGGAAAAAGCCGCGTCTAATCCCGCCGTGGAGCGCGCCATTGAAAACCACCCCGATACGGACCGGTTGCCGGTGCTGCCGATCGACCTCGATATCGGCGGCTTGCGCTTAAGCTTCATCACCACGCTGCAGACCTTCGGCTCGACCCAGGATGCCCTGGTCGAGGGCGTTCTGATTGAATCCTTCTTCCCGGCGGACGAGGAGACCAAGGCGTTTTTCGAGCGGAAGGGATGAGCCAACACATTTGAAACGTCGACGGAAGAACGCTTCACACCTTTTCTGGAATTGTTCTCGAGCATGCCGCTCTCAAGCGGACGCCAGCTTCGTGTTCTACCGGCGGTCACGCTGCAGGCCGATGGCGATGGCGCCGCAAAGCGCCAGTGCGACGCCCATATTGTAGGCGCCGATTGCTGCGGTTGCCTGGATCCAGTCTCCGCCGAGGCCTGCCAGTGCCAGCACCGCCATGCCGGCCAACAGGCAGGCGCGCGTCGATCTGAGGCCGCATGCGAGGATACCGAGAAGGAACGAGGCGATGACGATCATGGGGTGCTGATCCCGGCCATCCCTTAAGCGTTGATGATGATCATGCCGCTGATGATCAGCGCGGCGCCGAAGGCGTAGCGCAGCGTCACCGCCTCGCCGAGGAAAACGGCGGCAAGCAGCGGCACGATGCAGAACGTCAGGGCCATGAAGGAATAGGCGATTGTCAGCGGCACCGACTTGATCGTGAAGATCCAGATGATGGTGCCGATGCCGTAGACGGCCAAGGCGGTATGCAAGGTCGGGCTGAGCGCAAGCGCCAACAGCCCTTGCGCATTGGCGTCACCGGTCTTGGCACTTGTCAGCTTGAAGAGGATCTGTCCGGCAGAGATCAGCACCGGTGTGAAGACCAGTCCGATCCAGACGGTGGGGGCGAGACTGAGATTCATCGCCATGCCTTACGCCGCCGAAGCTTTGTCTTCGCGATAGTAGATATCGCGGCCGATATCGATGCACTCATGCTCGGCTGGAACGGGGTGGACCGCCCTGAGGAAGGAGTGGGTATAGGGGAAGAAGTTGAAGTGCGGATTGAAGGTGTAGCGGTATTCGCGCTCGCGCGGCACCACGATGATCAGACGCCGGCGGGTGATCCGGCGCAGCTCGGCGATCGCCTTGCGGTAGTCGAGAATGTGCTCGATGACGTGGGTGCAGACGACGGTATCGAATTCACCGTCCGCAAACGGCAGGTCTTCGATCATCGCCGCGCGGTATTCCACGCCTTCGATGGCAGCAGCGTCGTCGACGGCGAAGTCGACGCCCGTCAGTCTCCCGACCCTGGGGTTGGCCGCGCGGATCCGCTTCAACAGGACGCCGGTGCCGCAGCCGACATCGCAGACGCTCTCGCCGGCGACGCTTGCCGCGATTTTGCGCACGCAGGCTTCGGAATTGTCCGTTCCCTCATGAACGCGCGGATGTTTCCGGTAGAGGTCTTCATATTCACCGGCTGACAGGAAGGGTGCCCGCGCGCGAAACTCGGCGAGATGCGCGATATGCTTGCCCCAGGCGAGGCTCGCCATGCCCTTGAAAAGGCGCGAGTCCCTTAAGATCGGTGGAATGACGTCTTCGATGAGGAAGCGTATGCGGTTGGTCGTTTCCCGGTTCATCCGCGGCGTTCCCCAACAATTCTTGCCATCGGCTGCGTCGCGGTTGCGCGGTCCTCGCTCTTGCCGATCTCCGAGGATGCGACCCGCGCGGGGGTCGCGATATAGTGCAGCCGAAGTTGTTCCGTGCGGGCGCGCGAGACCGAATCGAGGATCAGGCCAGCCGTGAACATCATGATCGACACCAGAAGCAGGGCCAGCGAGAGGACCCAGGTCGGCATGCGGGGGACGAGCCCGGTCGCGAAGTATTCGAGCAGGACCGGCGTCATGAAGGCTGTGCTTGCGGCCAGAAACGCCAGGCTGATGAGGCCGAAGAAAGTGAATGGCCGCGTTTCCTTCATCAGCATCACGAAGGTCCAGAGGATCTTGGCGCCATCCTTGAAGGTTGACAGCTTGGAATGGGATCCCTCCGGGCGCCGACCGTAATCGAGTTCGAGTTCGGCCACCGGCAGTTTCAGCCGTGAAGCGTGCACCGACATCTCGGTCTCGATTTCGAACCCGTTGGAAACGGCCGGGAAACTCTTGGCAAAGCGACGCGAAAAAACGCGGTAGCCGGAGAAAATGTCGTTGAAATCGGTCCCGAATATCGACCGGTAGAGGATGTTGAAAATCCTGTTGCCGAAGGCGTGACCCTGCCGGCCGGCGTCGTTGTGAACGCCGCGGCGCGTCCCGACAACCATGTCGGCGCGTTCGGTGATCAGCGTGCGCACGAGGTCTTCCGCATCGGTCGGGCAATAGGTGCTGTCGCCGTCGGCCATGACATAGATGTCGGCGTCGATGTCGGCGAGCATGCGGCGCACCACGTGCCCCTTGCCCTGCCTGCGTTCCCGCACGACGGTCGCACCGGCGAGCATGGCTTTGAGAGCCGTGCCGTCCGTCGAGTTGTTGTCGTAGACGTAGATACGCGCGGTCGGCAGCGCCGCCTGGAAGCCCAGGACGACTTGTCCGATGGTCGATGCCTCGTTGTAGCAAGGCAGGAGAACGGCGATGTTGAAGCGGTCGAACATCCGGAAGGCTCGGTTCGAGTTGGGTTGCGGCCATCATAGGCGGCAGGGTGTTAACAAGACGCCAAGGGCCGGGGCGCCAGGCCGTTCGACGAGGGCGATCACGGGCTGCGGTTTTACGCTTTCTTGATCGCGAGCTCTTAGTATGTGGCCCCGGATCGAGAGGGCAGGACCTATGTCGAGCGACACGGCGACACTATCGGAAATGGCGGCGACGCGAAGGACGGGGCGACTGTGGTCGAGCCTGCCGTGGATGGTGCTCCTCTACGGACTTCCGACCATCCTCCTGCTCGTCGTCCGGTTTCGCGGCGCGACCGACTATGTGGGGCGCGACAACGACGACGTCATGCGGTTGGTCGAGGTCCGCGATCTCCTGGCCGGCCAAAGCTGGTTCGACCTGACGCAAATCCGTCTGGGCCTCGAGGGCGGCACGCTGATGCACTGGTCGCGTCTGATCGACCTGCCGATCGCCGCGTTGATATCCCTCTTTCGGCCCTTTGCCGGCGCCGCGCAGGCCGAAGTCCTGGCGCTGGCGGTCTGGCCGATCTTCCTCGCCGTTCCGCTGCTGGCGGCAATGGGCCTTGCCGGGCGACGCGCCGGCGGCACCGCGGCCATGCATTTCTGCCTGGTCCTGACGGCTGTCTTCATCTCCACGTCGAACCGGTTTCTGGGAGGGGCGATCGATCACCACAACGTGCAGCTGGTCCTGGCCGCCGTGCTTACGGCGATGCTGGTCGACCGGCAGTTCCACGCCTCAAGCTATGCCATTGCCGGCGCGGCCGCCGCGCTTGCAATCGCGGTCGGGGCGGAAACGACACCCTTCGTGGCCGTGGTCTGCGCCATTGTAGCCTGTCAATGGGTCATCGTCGGGCAAGCGGCGGCGCGCGCGACGGTCGCCTTCGGCCTTTCGCTCGCGTCGAGCCTCAGCGTCATCTTCTTTGCGACCGTTCCGCCGCGGCTCTATCTGGCCGTGACCTGCGACAATCTCTCGATCGCTTTTTATGCCTTGGCGCTGGCCGGTGGTCTCCTGCTGTCGCTCGCAGCCGCTCTGACAAGCGGTCGTTCGCGGGCGGTGCGGTTTGCGGCACTCGGCGGCTGCGGCCTCGGCGTCGTCGCCGTGGCACTTGCGGTCGCGCCGCAGTGCCTGGGCAATCCGCTGGCCAGTCTCGACCCATTGCTTGTCGAACTCTGGCTCGACCATGTCATCGAGGCCCGTTCCTTCCTTGCCTTGCTCGGACAGGAGCCGGCGAACCTCGGCGCCTATTATTTCACCGGCGCCTTCGCCTCGGCCATCTGCATCTGGCGCATCTGGCGCCGCGACCGGGTCGGCCTCAGCCTCGTCCTCTTCGCTCTGGTGTTCTCGAGTCTCGCGATCGCGCTAGTCCAGGTTCGCGGCATGGCTTTCTCCAATCTGCTGGCCATCGTGCCGATTTCGCTGCTGCTTTCGGATCTCCGGGTGTTGTCCGGCGGTGGAACCGCCCGTGCGGGGGCGTCCCTGCTTTACGTCGGCGCGCTCGTCATTTCCGTTCCGGCGGTTTGGGCCGTTGCCGGAGCGCTCGCCGAAACGGGGATCGGCGAACTTGCAGCGACAGAAACCGAGCTCACCAACGGCGAGGCGTGCCTGGCAAAAGGTGCGCTTGCCGATCTGCAAGGCCTGGCGCCGTCGCTCGTTGTCGGCCCGTCGGATGCGGGCGCGACACTCCTTCGCCGCACCCGACACCGCGTGCTCAGCGCGCCCTACCATCGAAACGCGGGCGGCATGCTGGAGGAGTTGAAAATCGGCCTGGCGCAGCCAGAGGACGCAGCTGCCATGCTGCGCAGGCTTGGACATCCGATCCTCGCCTTCTGCGCCGCCGACGTTCAGACGCAACTGATCGTCGCCCGTGCCCCGCAAGGGCTCTATGCGGCGTTGGCTGCCGGGCGTGTCCCGGCCTTCCTGTCACCTTTGCCGGTTTCGCAAGGTTCGCCCATCCAGCTTTTTACCCTGAAACCCTGAGCGGCGCCTGCCTTTGGCGGGTGGATAGCTGAACGGATATGCTGGTCTTCGACGAAGGGTGCGGTAAAAGAAGCCATGGCTTCTTTCTTCGACAGCGATTCTCCGAGCAATCTCACCGAGTATTCGGTCAGCGAGCTTTCGGGCTCGATCAAGCGAACGGTCGAACAGGCCTTCGATCAGGTGCGTGTGCGCGGCGAGATTTCCGGTTATCGCGGCCCGCATTCGTCGGGGCACGCCTATTTCGCGCTCAAGGACGACCGGGCGCGCATCGATGCGGTGATCTGGAAGGGCACGTTCTCGCGTCTGCGCTTCCGCCCTGAAGAGGGTATGGAGGTGATCGCGACCGGCAAGGTCACGACCTTCCCCGGTTCGTCGAAGTACCAGCTCGTCATCGAGACGATGGAGCCGGCTGGTGCCGGCGCCTTGATGGCGCTGCTGGAGGAACGCAAGCGCAAGCTTGCCGCCGAAGGCCTCTTCGATGCCGGCCGCAAGCGTCCGCTGCCCTACATGCCCAAGGTGATCGGCGTCGTGACCTCGCCGACGGGTGCGGTCATCCGCGATATCCTGCACCGTATCGCCGACCGTTTTCCCGTCCATGTCGTCGTCTGGCCGGTTCGGGTCCAGGGCGATGGTTCAGGCGACGAGGTGGCAGCGGCAATCCGCGGCTTCAACGACATCGAACCAGGCGGGGCGATTGCCCGGCCGGACGTGCTGATCGTCGCGCGCGGCGGCGGCAGCCTCGAGGATCTCTGGGGCTTCAACGACGAGGCTGTGGTTCGCGCCGCCGCCGCTTCTCAGATCCCGTTGATATCTGCGGTCGGACACGAGACCGACTGGACATTGATCGACTATGCCGCCGACCAGCGCGCGCCGACGCCGACGGGGGCTGCGGAAATGGCGGTGCCGGTCAGGGCCGATCTTGAAGCGGGAGTTTCCGGCCTTTCGGCGCGCCTCAAGGCGGCAGTCGGGCGGCAGATGGACAATCGCCGTCAGGCGGTGCGAGCGCTCGCGCGTGCTCTGCCATCCCTCGACCAGTTGCTGGCGCTGCCGCGCCGCCGCTTTGACGAGGCGGCGCTCGGTCTCGGGCGCGGCCTTCAGATGAACACCGCCAATAAAAGGCGCCAGTTCGAACGTGTCTCGGCCGAGTTGCGGTCCGATCTTCTCAAGGGCAAGCTCTCGGAGCGCCGCCAGCGCATCGTCGACGCCATGCACAAGGCCGAGCGCATCGTCGAGCGCCAGGTGCATCGCGGCGAAGCACGCGTGTCGGCGGCAGACGCAGCCTTGCGCGCGCTGCCGTCGCGTCTTGTCGGCCAGATCCATCGGGCATCGGACCGCGTTGGCGGGCTTGCCGCCCGCTCCGATGCGGCCGTGCGCGCCGATGTTCGCCGTTTGCGCAGCGTCATCGTCGCTCAGGACCGCATCCTGCAGTCGCTCTCCTATCGCAACGTGCTGCAGCGCGGCTTCGCGCTGGTCAGGGACGCTGACGGTGGTCCGGTGCGCCAGGCGGCTGCCGTTGCTCCGGGCATGACGCTCAGCCTGGAGTTTGCCGATGGCCGCGTCTCGGCAGTCGCCGGCGAGGGTGGCGGCGAACCCGTTTCGCAAACGCCAGCGCCCCGCAAGAAGCCGGCGAAGGACCCGGAGCCAACGGGAGGGGCGCCGAAGCAGGGCAGTCTTTTTTAGCCGGGCCAAGCTTTGCCGGCGCGGCGACAACGCCGCACCGGCAAAGCCAGTGCCACGCAGGCACTGTCCGTTGACTGATCATCAGGGAGAACCATGCGTATCCTGCTCGTGCTTGCTCACCCGCTCGAAGACAGTTTTGCCGCGAGCGTCGCGCGCGAAGCGCAATCGGTTTTGGAAACAAGCGGCCATTCCGTCGATCTGCTCGATCTCTACCGGGAAGACTTCGATCCGCGCCTGAGCTTGGCGGAACGTGGCACCTACTTCACCGACAACTACGATGCCAGCTCAACAGCCGGCTTGATCGCGCGGCTGCAGGCGGCAGACGGACTGGTTCTGGTCTTTCCGCAGTGGTGGTTCAATTTTCCGGCGATCCTGAAAGGCTTCTTCGATCGGGTCTTTGCGCCCGGCGTCGCCTTCGACAATGATCCGGCCGGCGGCCGCATCATCCCGCGCCTTCACAACATCAAGCTTTTCTGGGCGCTGACGACGACCGGTTCGCCCTGGTGGGTGGTGCACCTCTATATGGGCAATCCGGTGAAACGGCTGCTGAAGCGCGGCATCGCCGCTTTCTGCGCCAAGGGATTGAACTTCCGCATGCTCGCGTTGCACGACATGGATCGTGCAACGGATGCCAAACGCAAAGCGCATCTGGACCGCGTCCGCCGGCTGGTCGCCACCATCTGATCGGGTCCCTTGAAAGTACGCAGCGCCGGACGGAAAACCGTTTCACATGTTTCCTGGAACTGCGTTACTCGAACGCCGCGAGATACTTGCGCAACAGGCAGTCGAGTGCCGTGCGCTCCTCCGGCGACAGCGCCGAAACGACCCGGTGCTGGTTTGCCACATGCGCTGTCGCCGCCTCATCGACACGGCTCAACCCTTCTTCCGTCAGGGCGATGATGACGCTGCGTCTGTCCTCGGGATTGGCGATCCGTTCGACCAGACCGGCCTTTTCCAGTTGGTCGATGCGGTTGGTCATCGTGCCGGAACTCACCATGGTCGTATCCAAGAGTTCACCGGGCGAGAGCCGATAGGGCGCGCCGGACCGCCGCAGCGTCGCCAGCACATCGAAGCTTGAGGCGTTGAGGCCACGTTCGGAAAAGCTCTTGTCTATCTCGCGGGCGATATGGGCCGAGAGCCGCGACAGGCGGCCGAGAAGGCCCATGGCCGACACGTCCAGATCCGGCCGTTCCCGGTTCCATTGGGCCAGTATCCTGTCGACGCGATCCATCAAAGCCTCCATCATTTTCCTCAGCATAGAGTATCTTGACATAGAGATAAACCGTGGTAGGTTCAATTTATCTTGATATAGAGATTCTTGAGATAAAGATATGAGCACGAACCGAACCGTCGACCTCGCCTTGACCGCACTCGCTCCGGCCATCTGGGGCAGTACCTACCTCGTGACCACAGAGTTTCTGCCCGCCGGCTACCCGCTGACGGTTGCGATGCTGCGCGCCTTGCCTGCCGGGCTCCTCCTGTTGCTGATCGTCCGGCGCCTCCCCGAGGGCATCTGGTGGCCGCGCACCTTCATCCTCGGCGCGCTCAACTTCTCCTTTTTCTGGGCGATGTTGTTTGTCTCGGCTTACCGGTTGCCGGGCGGCGTCGCTGCCACGGTCGGCGCCGTCCAGCCACTGATCGTCATCCTGCTGTCGCGTGTCTTTCTCGGCTCGCCCATTCGCACCCTCAGTGTCGTCGCCGGCCTTGCCGGCATCGTCGGCGTCGGTCTCCTGGTGCTGACACCTGGGGCGACGCTCGATCCGCTCGGCGTTCTTGCCGGTCTTGCCGGCGCCGTCTCCATGGCCTTCGGCACAGTGCTCAGCCGTCACTGGGCGCCGCCCGTGCCCCCGCTCACTTTCACCGCCTGGCAGCTGGCGGCGGGCGGTCTGCTGCTGGTGCCGGTGGTGCTGTTCTTCGAGCCATCCCTGCCGTCGCTGACGGTGGCAAACATGCTCGGCCTTGCCTATCTCGGCCTGATCGGCGCGGCCTTCACTTACCTGCTGTGGTTTCGTGGACTGTCGCGCCTTGAGCCGTCGGCCGTCTCGCCGCTGGGGTTCCTCAGCCCGGTCGTCGCCATCCTGCTCGGCTGGGGCGTGCTTGGCGAGCAACTGACGCCGGTCCAGGCGCTCGGCATCCTCGTCGTCTTCGTCAGCGTCTGGCTCAGTCAGCGCGCGCAGCTGCTGCCGAAGGTGCGGCCGGCCCGCGCTTGAGTGCGGACTTGCAACCATAGGGCGGGCGCTTCACATTGGCGGGAACCTTAATCCTTGGGAAGCGCTGCCCTGATGACCGAGCACCTGACGCCGGCGCATTATTCCGATCTCCTCCGTTTCGCCAGGCGGCAGAGTCGCCGCGCGGCCGAAGCGGAGGATTTGCTGCATGAAGCGCTGATCGTCGCGCTCAAGGCCGGACGATTTCCAACCGGCGGCGATCGGGCCTGGTTCTGCGGCGTCATCCGCAAGCTCGCCACGATGCAGGCGCGCACGGCCGCTCGTCGCCTTGGCCGCGAACAGCAGATGGAGGTGCCGGAACCGGAAGAGGAGCGTTCTGGAGATCCGTTGATTTTCGCGACCACGCTTCCGGCCAGCCTCCGGATCGTGATGCTGCTTGCGATCGCCGGTCACAATCGCCTCGAAATTCGCCATCTCCTCGGCATTTCCGACGACGCGCTACGCCAGCGCATCCTGATGCTGCGCCGCGCGTGGCGTGATGCCGGCCACGGCGAGACCAGTCTGGAACTGACGGGGCTGCGCTATCCGCTCGAAAGCGGCCGCATCCGCCAGGCACTGCTGCCGGTCACGCGGAGCGGCCGCGCCGCTTTTGCCAGCCACGATCCGGATGGTCATCTCTTCGCGATCAATTTTTCACCGCGCGCGTCTCACGAAACGGCAACCGGCGGCAACAAGCCGGCGTAACAAACAGAAAGGGAGCAACCAATGCTGTCGAAACCACGTATCGGGGCCATCTGCTATTTCGTCTCGGATCTCGCCCGAACGGAAGCCTTCTATGGTGATGTTCTTGGTCTCAAGGTCCAGCGCATGGAGGACGACGAAGCCGGCAGCTGGCTGATGGCGAAGATAGAAGACGAGGTCGAGCTGGTCTTCTTCGTTGCGGAAAGCAAGCCGGGCAACACGCCGATCGTCGTCTTCGATCTCGCCGAGGGCGGCATCGACGATGTGGTCACCGGCCTCGCTGAAAAGGGGACGACGATCGTCACGCCGGTCAGCCATGCGCCCGGCGGCTGGTCGGCGGAATTCGCCGATCCGGATGGCCACGTGCTGTCACTCTATCAGTCGGCGCAGATGCCGCGTCTCAAGCGCGCGGCCAACGGCTGACCGAACGCAACTTGCTGAAGACTCGGCCGCCGCAGGATATGCGGCGGCCGATGGATCAAATCAGGCCCATTCGCCCTTTCGCATAACCGGAACTCGGCTGCCGTCGGCGCGCACGCCGTCGATGTCGACCTGGCCCGAGCCGATCATCCAGTCGATGTGGATCAGGCTCGAATTGCCGCCCTGGGCGCGAATCTGTTCCGGCGTCAGCTTGATGTCGTCGACGAAGCAGCCCGAATAGCACTGGCCGAGCGCGATATGGCACGAGGCGTTTTCGTCAAAGAGCGTATTGTAGAACAGGATGCCGCTGGCCGAGATCGGCGAGGAATGCGGCACCAGCGCCACTTCGCCGAGCCGGCGCGCGCCCTCGTCGGTGTCGAGCACCTTGTTGAGCACTTCCTCGCCGCGCGACGCCTTGGCCTCGACGATCCGGCCGCCCTCGAAGCGCACCTGGATGTTGTCGATCAGCGTGCCCTGGTGTGAAAGCGGCTTGGTCGAGGAGACGTGACCCTCGACGCGCAGCGCATGCGGCGTGGTGAAGACCTCTTCGGTCGGGATGTTCGGGTTGCAGGTAACGCCGTTCTTGGCTTCCGACGCGCCGCCGCACCACAGATGGCCGTCGGCCAATCCCACGGTCAGGTCGGTGCCGGGGCCGGTGAAGTGCAGCGCCGCAAAGCGCTCGCCATTCAGCCAGGCCGAACGTCGGGCGAGATTCGCATTGTGCTCCTTCCAGGCCGCGACCGGGTCGGCGACATCGACGCGCGAGGCGGCGAAAATGGCGTTGGCGAGCTTCTCGACTGCAACGTCTTCCGCATCGTTCGGGAAGACGAGCTTCGCCCAGGACGGGTTCGGATAGGAGACGATGTTCCAGTTGATGTCGAAGTTCGAGATCTTTTCGAGCGCCGGCTTGTAGGCGATCGAGTTCGCCTTGTTGGCGCGCGCGACCTTGGCCGGATCCTCAGCCGACAGCATCATCGGGTTGTCGCCGGAGATCGCAAGGCGCGCAGCGCCACCAGCAAAGGCCTCGGCCATGCCCTTGAAGAGCCAGTCGCTCGCCCGGTCGAAGCTTTCATCCGGCGCGTAGGCGTAACGCGCCAGCGTCGTATCCTCGTCGGAGTAGAGCGTCGTGACCAGGCCTGCGCCCGCCTTGTAGGCGTGCTTTGTGATCAGGCGAACCAGCGGCATTGCCGCGACCGGCGCGGTCATCACCAGGTCCTGGCCGCGCTGCAGCTGCAGGCCGACCTGGATCGCGACCTCCGCGAGCTTGTCGAGTTTCACAGGGTCGATGGGATTGGGCGTGTTGGCGGGATAGGTCATGATCTGCCTGTCTTTTGAATTCGGAAGAAGAAGATTTAGGGCGCTTTGCGGCGAAAATGAAGCGTGGTTGCAATCAGCGCGCGCCGAGCGCAGCGCGCACCCGCTCGACATTGCTCCGGTGCACGGCCTCGTAGGGCTGGAAGTAGTGGATTGCGCCCGTGGAGATTTCCTCGGCAACGAAATCCTTGAGTGAACCGACCGGGGCGCCGACCGAGATCGCATGCGTCAGCCGCTCGATATAGCGCCGGTTGGCATCGATCAGGTCCGGCCCATAGCCGCCGCTGGCGATGCGCTCGCGGTCGCCATGAGAAGGCAGGATCTTGGCGATCGGCCATTGGCGCAGACGCGCGAGTTCCGCGATATGCGTCGCTGTCTGATCGGCTTCGCTGACGTAGGTGACTGTGTCTTCGAGCGTATCGCCCGCAAAAAGCAGCCGCTCCTCGGGCAGCCAGATCACGTTGCCGTCGGCGCTGTGGATGGCGAAGTAATGGAGCTCCACCTGCCGCTGTCCGACGGTCAGTGTCAGCGTCTCCGCAAACAGCCGGTTGGGCATGACGAGCGGCCGGATCGGCGGCGTTGCCGCTTCGATCTTCTCCCGGTTTTCCTCAAGGCGCTCCGCGGTCAGGTTGAGCGCGATGATCTCGCAATCGGCAAAGGCCGCATTTCCTGCCACATGGTCCTTGTGCCAGTGGCTGAGCACGACGCGGATCGTGGTGACGCCGAGACCTTCGAGATGTCCGCGGATCGCCCGGGCATGGTCGAGCGAGATATGGGTATCATAGACCAACGCCTCGTTGCCGCCGACGATCGCATAGGAGGCGATGCCGAGCTCGTAGGCGCCGTCATCGAGCCAGTTCGACACCTGCGAATAAAGCCGCACCCCGGCGACGCGCCCGTCATAATAGGCGTAGATGCCGGGGTAGGGCTCCAGGATCGTCAAGGTCGATGTCATATTCGTCAAGTTGCGCTCCTCCGGCAGGACTTGGTCCCTGTCATAGGCCAGCAGAGCGCAAAACTGAAGGGCCGCATCATTCGGCTCAATCGGCTCAGGCTCGCCCGGCGCGCAGCAGGTATGCGTCGTGATCCGAAAGGAACGCCATGAGCCGCTCGCCGTAGTCGGCCGTCACCGCCGCCCTGACGCTCGGCCGTTCCGCAAGCGCCCTGCGCCAGGCGCCAACGCGGTCGAGCCCGTCGAAGACGCGGTGATCGGCGAGCGTGTCGAACAGGTCGAAGTAGCGGAAGATCGGCGCGAACGTCGCATCGACGAGCGAGAAGGCGTCGCCGGCAAAATAGGGACCTTCACCGAGCGCCGTCTCGACGGTCGCGAATTTGCCGGTGATCGCCTGGCGTTTCAGCTCGTAGGTTTCCGCGTCCTTGGCGGTTTCGAATCCCCAGAGATCCGAAAGGATCGACGAGCCGAACTCCATCCATCCGCGATGGCGGGCGCGCTTGAACGGATTTGCCGGGTGCAGCTTCGGGCCGCCCTGGGTTTCCTCGACATATTCGGCGATGACGGAGCTTTCGAACAGCACCGCCTCGCTGCCTTCCTGCGGTACCTGAAGCAGCGGCACCTTGCCGAGCGGCGAGATCTTCAGGAACCAGTCGGGCTTGGCTTTGAGGTCGATATAGGTCCGTTCGAAGCGAACGCCCTTTTCGTCGAGCGCGATCGAGGCGCGCTGCACATAGGGGCAGAGATGGTGGCTGACGAGGGTAAGCGTGGCGGTCATGTGCGGTCTCCTGGTCAAGGTAGGTAGATGCAGTTGCATGTATGTAGGCTTGCGTTGATTTTCAAGATGGATGTAATTGCATCTATGACGAAAGAAGCGAAAGCAGCCGGGAACCGCCCCGGACCGGAAACCACTGAGGTCTGGATCGGGCTGATGCGCGCCCGTGAGCGGGTGCTTGCGCGCATCGAAGCCGACTTCAAGGCTGCCGCCTTGCCGCCGCTCGGTTGGTACGATGTGCTGTGGGAACTGGTTCAGGCGGAAGACGGGCGGCTGCGCCCCTATGAGATCGAAGCGCGCACGCTGCTTGCCCAATACAATCTCTCGCGTCTGATCGACCGCCTGGCCAAGGAGGGGCTGGTCCGTCGCGAGGCCTTCGATGCCGATGGTCGTGGACAATGGGTTGTCATCACCGAGGCCGGTAGGGCGATGCGCGAACGCATGTGGCTAACTTACGGCCCGTCGATCGACGCGCATGTCGGGGAGAGGCTGAGCGAAGACGAGGCGCGGCAACTGGCTGCGTTGCTGGCGAAGCTGCGGTAGATCTTGGTTATCCGGCCGTGCTGGGATTTGCCCCTCACCCTAGCCCTCTCCCCGCCCGCCGGGAGAGGGGACCCACGATACGATTAGCTATTCGTTTTTCTCATCTGGTTTGGCGGGGTGCCGCAACCTCCCTTCTCCCCGCCTGCGGGGAGAAGGTGGCCGGCAGGCCGGATGAGGGGCAGTTCAAGGTGGCGCAATCCGCGCCCGCCTCAACTGCTGAGCCCGAACGATTTCTCCAGCGCTTCCCAGGCCTCGTCCATGGCAAAGGTGCCGGAGAGATAGGGCAGGGCCACATGACCGTAGAGCGGCGAAAGCTGCCACTCGGCGGTCTCCTCATCGACGCCGGCGATCTGCTGCAGGTAGATCGTCGAGACGAGGCCGGTGCGGTCGGCGCCAGCCCGGCAATGGATCAGTAGCGGCTTTGGCGCGTCTCTCAGGATCGCCATCAGGGCGTCGGTTTCCTTGCGGTCGATTTCCGTCGAGGCCGACATCGGGAAATTGATGAGCCGGATACCGTTCTGTGCGGCCGCCGCAACTTCGTCGCGGTACCAGCGCTCATCCGTCTTCTCGCCGCGCAGATTGAGAATGGTGCGGATGCCGTAGGCCTTGGAATAGGCGGCAATTGCCTCGGGGCCTGGCTGGGCCGAGCGATAAACCTCGCCGGCAACGAGCGTGTGGAAATTGCCGGTCCATTGCAGGCCGGCAAGGTAAAGAGCCAAACTCGCGCCAAGCGCAGCGGTGATAAAGGCGAGGCGCTTCAGGACACGCTTCACACGCAGAAGATTGGCAGATGCCATGAATGAACCCCGAGGCCGGCCCGCTGTCATACGTATCAGCAGGATGCGGGCGGAGCAGCGCCCGCGCTTCTCACCCTGCTTCAGCCGCTGCTATAGGGCATCCGTGATGTTTTGATGGCAAGGGTCAGGCGATGAGCGGGGCCGCGACCGCCTTCAGCGCGGCCTGGGCATCGCGCGGTGCAAGCCGCACCTGCAGCCCGCGTTGCCCGCCGTTGATATAGACCTGCGCTTCGGCAACGGCTGCTTCCTCGATTGCCGTTGGTACCACCTTCTTTTGCCCGAACGGGCTGATGCCGCCGACGTGGTAGCCGGTCAAACGCTCGGCATCGGCCGGCTTCATCATCGCGGCCGACTTGCCGCCAAAGGCGGCGGCGAGCTTCTTCATGCTGACTTCGCGATCGGAGGGCACGACGCAGCAGACCGGCTTGCCGTCGACCTCGGCCATCAGCGTTTTCAGCACACGGCACGGATCCTCGCCGAGGGCTTCGGCCGCCTGCAGGCCGACGCGCTCGGCATTGGGGTTATAATCATAGGTGTGGACGCTGAAGGCGACGCCGGCTTTTGCGAGCGTCTGTGTGGCACGCGTGGTCTTTGACATCGACTTCGCTCCGGATTGAGGCGCGCAAACTATGCAGTGGCGAGCAGGGCCTCATAAAGCTCCGGCTTGAAACCGATCAGCACATTGCCATCGGCTTCAAGCACCGGGCGCTTGATCATCGACGGCTGTGCCAGCATCAAGGCGATCGCCTTTTCCTGGTCGAGATCCTGCCTGTCGGCCTCATCGAGCTTGCGGAAGGTCGTGCCGGCACGGTTGAGCACGGTTTCCCAGCCGGCCTCCTTGCACCAGCTTTCGAGATGCGGGCGGTCGATGCCCTCGGCCTTGTAGTCATGGAAGCGATAGGCGATGCCGCGGCCGTCGAGCCAGGTGCGCGCCTTCTTCATCGTGTCGCAGTTCTTGATGCCGTAGATCGTAACCGTCATGCCATGTCCCAACATCGTGGCGCGCGTCTCAGGAAACCGTCCGGAATCGCGCAATTTCAAAGCGTGGCAGGAGTGATAGCGTCCCGGCGCGCTCGAGGGAAGACGTTGCCTCAGGTCACGCCGGCATAGCGGCCTGGCCTGTGGTTGATCGCCAGCGTCATGTTGACGACGGCGGCTCCAACGACCGAAAGAACGAGGTTTGCGGGCGGCAAGACGAAGAAGGCTGCGGCGAGAATGGCAAGATCGACGCCGAGCTGGAAGTAGCCGGCGCGGATGCCGAATTTCTCCTGGAGATAGATCGCCACGATGTTGATGCCGCCAAGCCCGGTGCGATGGCGGAAGAGAATGAGCAGGCCCGTGCCCATCAGCCCGCCGCCGACGACGGCCGCATAGATCGGATCAAGCCGGGCGATTTCCACCCAGCCGGCCGTCAGCCGTGAAAACAGCGACACCAGACTGACGGCGAGGAACGTGCGCAGCGCAAACATCCAGCCGAGCCTTTTGACCGCCAGGATGTAGAAGGGCAGGTTGACGAGGGAAAAGACCAGCCAGAACTCGGCACCGGTCGCATATTGCAGGAGCAGCGCCAGGCCGGACGTGCTGCCGGTCAAGAGCATCGCCTTGCTGTAGATGATGACGCCGAGCGACATGATCAGCGTGCCCGTCAGGATTGCCAGCGCATCCTCGTAGAGGCGATGGCGCGCGGCGGGAATTTCGGGCACGTCGATGCTTCGCTCGGCCATCTTGTCCTCAGAGGTCCTTGAACTTGGCGATGACGCCGTCGACTTCCGCCGTCTTCAAACCGGCGATGTTGATGCGGCCGGAGCCGGGCATGTAGATGCCGTGCTCGTTCCTCAGCCGCATGACGTCGGCCTCGGCGAGCGGCAGCAGCGAGAACATGCCTTCCTGGCCGGCGACGGCGCCGAGCGCCTGCCAGCGGTCGCGCAGGCCCTCGGCGAGCGCCCGACGGATGTTGGTGATGCGCAGCCGCATGGTTTCAAGCTCTTGCCTCCAGTCGCGCGAGAGTTCCGCGTCGGAAAGGATCAAACGCACGATGGCCGCACCATGATCCGGCGGCATCGAATAGCTGGTGCGGGCAAGGCCGGCGAGGTTGGAGCGGACCGTGTCGGCCGAGGAAGCCGAACTGGTGACCGCAAAGATGGCACCGGCGCGCTCGCGATAGAGGCCGAACGATTTGGAGCAGGAAACGGCAACCAGCGCCTCCGGTACAACGCCGATCAGGTGGCGAAGCCCAGCGACGTCCTCGTCGAGACCGCGGCCAAAACCCTGATAGGCAAGATCGACGAGCGGCAGCAGGCCGCGCTCGGCGATGACGGTGGCAAGCTCCATCCATTGTGCGTCGGTGATGACGCCGCCCGTCGGGTTGTGGCAGCTCGCATGCAGGAGAACGGCGTCGCCGGCTGCAGCGCCCTGCAGCGCAGTCATCATGTTGTCGAAGAGTACCGTCTGCGACGGCACGTCGAAGAACGGGTAACCTGCGGGCTCAAGGCCCGCCGCCTTGAAGATGCTTGCATGGTTCGCCCAGCTCGGCAGCCCGATCCAGATGCGCTTGCCGCCCATCTGGCGGATGAGGTCGGCCGCAAGCCGCAGTGCCCCCGAACCCCCGGGCGTCTGCACGCCGGCAACGTGGCTGCGATCGACGGTGTCGCCGCCGACCAGCGTCCAGAGGTGGTCGACGAAGACGAGATCGCCTTCCGGGCCGACATAGGCCTTGCTGTCCTGGCTTTCAAGCAGGCGCTTCTCAGCCGCTTTGACCGCGCGGAAGATCGGCGTGTGACCGGTTTCGTCGCGGTAAACGCCGACGCCGAGATCGACCTTTCCGGGGCGCTCGTCCTTGCGGTAGAGCCCGATCAGGGCCAGCAACGGATCATCGGGTTGGCGGGTCAGAGCGTCGAACATGCCGGAAAATCTCCCCTTGAATGGCAGCGATGCGATATCGGTCGAGAAAGCCTGCCGGCCGCCGTTCCTCCGGCCGCCCTGCGACTTCCTTCTTAGGTCAGGATCGGCGCAAAATCGATGAGATTTTTGCCATGGAGACAATGTTGACATCGCACAATTTGCGCAAAATCCTGCATATCATTTGCTGATTTGCGCACATGGAGTTTGGGCATGGTCGAGAAGGTATCGATGGAGCTGGATCAGGTCGACCGGCGGATCATCCGGCTGCTGGTCGAGGATGCTTCGCTGAGCAACAACGAGCTCGCCGCCAAGGTCGGGCTCTCGCCGGCGCCGCTGTCGCGTCGCCTCGCCAGGCTTTATGCGGCGGGCATCATTCGCCAGACGGTCGTGGTCGATCCGAAGGCCGCCGGCATCGGCTTCCAGGCTTTTGTCGAGGTGACTCTGGAGCGAACGGCCAGCAAGGTCGGCCACCGCTTTATCGAAATGGTCGCTCGCATGCCTGAGGTCGTCGAATGTCATACGGTTGCCGGTGACTTCGATTTTCTTCTGAAGATCGCGGTGCGCGACGTTGCCGACTACAAGCGGCTGCTCTGGAGCGAGTTCGAACAAATCTCCGAGATCAAGACGCTGCGCTCGACCATCCTGCTCGACAGCCCGAAGATGACGGCCGCCACGGTGGCGTGACGGCCGCTGAACATTTAGACGTCGGGGCGGAAAACCGCTCCGCACATTTCCTCGGGTGTCTTAGGCCTCGAGCGGACCCGGTTTGCGCACGGCGCCGGAGGGCTGGGCACAGGCGATCTTCATCAGGTCCGAGCGACGGCGCGCAAGACGGGTTGAGACACGGGTGACGATCAGCCCGTCCTGCGGCGCGCGCACTTCGAGCGCGCCATTGGTCTGGCCGGGACGCGCAAGAATGGTGGCCAGCAGGTCGCCGGCCCTCACCCTCTCGCCGATGTCGCGATGGAACAGGATGGCGCCGGCTTCGGGCGCCCGGATCATCTCGATATTGTCGAGCGGCGCGATGACGCCTGCAAATGGGGCGAGCGCATCGGTGTCGCCGGAGATGGCACCGCGCGCCACGAGGAAGCGGAACACGCCTTCGGCGTCCTTGCTGGCAAGTTCCGGATAGACGTCGCGCGTGCCGCGCAGCTCGACCGTCACCGACAGGCGACCGGGAAGCCGGGTTTTCTTCTGCCCGGTTTCGTATTTCCAGGCGTAGGCGACGGCCTCCTCGAAGGCGGAGCTTTCACCGTCCGAAAGGAACACCGCCTCCATGTCGAGCGCCGAGGCGAGGTCGCCTGCTTCCGGCCAGAAGGCGTCGTCGATATAGGCGTATTGCAGTGCCTCGTCGTCGCAATGGAGATCCAGCATCAGGTCGGCGCCGAGCGCCACGTGCAGCAGCTGCCGCTTTAGCCGGTCGGTCGCCGAATGGCGGTCGAGATCGTCGATCAGGCTGTCGCGGTCGGCGAGCGAAATCAGCGGGAAGTCGCGGTTGAAGTTGGTGCGGGATCCGAGATCGAACCGGCCCTGCAACTCGCCGAAATGCGATTGCGCCGTGCCGATCGGGTTTGCCTGGGGCACGACGGTGATGTCGCCGAGGATGCCGCCGTTCTTTTCCGCCTGCTGCAGTTTTTCAAGCAGGAAGTGTGCCAGCGCCGTGCCCGGCAGTTCGTTGGCATGCAGTGCCGCCTGGATGTAGGTCTTCGGTGCCGCGGCATTTCTGCCCTTGAAGCGGAAGACCGGTAGACGCCATTCGATGCCGGCCGTATCGCCGGCGATGATGATTTCGGAAATATCCATGGGCTCCTCCCGTATCGTTTATTGGTGGCGCTTATCGGCATTCCGGCTGCGCTCTGCAAGTCGCTAAGAACTGGGGTAGCACATCAGATTGCGCAGCTGTCGCTCTGGCTTTGACATCCGGGTCGGGCCTATTGTTCTTTGAAACCGCCAGCACAGGCAGGAGACGGCACATGATCCTGATCGGCCAATATGACTCTCCCTTCGTCCGTCGGGTGGGCATTGCCCTAACCCTTTACGGCATTGCGTTCGAGCATCGTCCCTGGTCTTCCTTCGGCAACGCCGATGAGATTCGGGCCTATAACCCGCTGACGCGTGTGCCGACCCTGGTCCTGGATGACGGGCTTGCCTTGACCGACAGCCACATCATCCTCGACTATCTCGATAGCCTCGTATCCGACGAGCAAGTCATGTTTCCGCGATCCGAACCGGAGCGCCATCGGGCGCTGAGGATCGCCACGCTTGCCACGGGGCTCGGCGACAAGGCCGTCAGCCTGTTCTACGAGAATCGGTTACATGGCGAGGTCTCGGTCCTTTGGGTCGACCGCTGCCGCCGCCAGATCGAGGAGACGCTTGGCGTGCTCGAAGCAAGCCGCTCGCAAGGCGCGAGCAAGTATTGGTTCGGCGACCGCATCGGCCATGCCGACATCGCCGTCGCGGTCGTTCTTCGCTTCCTGCATGACGTGCACGCAAGTCTGGTCACCATCGCGAACTATCCGCACTTGCAGGCGCATGCGGAGACGCTGGAGGCGCTGCCCGTGTTCCAGACGATCAGCCAGCCGTTCATCCCGCCGGCGTGAGGCTGCCGCAACCGGCAAGCAGATGCGCCTCAGTCAACGTGAACAGGCGCCGCAAGCGGCCAACGCTTGAGGATCCTCCAGGTGCCCGTTCCCTTACGCGCATGGATCAGCACGAGTTCGCGTGCGGTAAAGGTAATGGGATCAGGAAGGCTGATCGCGGGCGCGGCCCTGACGGCACGGTACAGCGTCATATGGGGAACAGCCATTAGAGGGCGGTTCAAGCCAGTGACCTGCCGGACCAGCGCACTGAACCCAGGCGATGCCGCGTGCGTCGTCAGAACGCGCGGCCGGTCCGTGCCGTTGCCGTTGCTTTCCAGTCTATCAAGCTCGATCGCAACGGGCGGAAGATCCACGCGCGCACCGCGTCTCAGCGCATCGTCGACGGCAAGGTCGGGGAGGCCGCTTCCCTCCCAGCGCTTGTCGACGGATAGGTGCAATCGGTCGGGCATATAGAGGAAGCCGGAGACGGCCTGGTCGGCGAAGTCTCGTTCTGCAATCGTCATCGCCCGCCTTGCGACTTCTCTGTCCGGCAGCAATGAGAAGTAGAGGATGTCGATTACAGGCGCCCGGCCTGGGGCGCCGAGGTCAAAAGCGAGTTGGCCCGAAGACACGCCATTCTCCATCGCAAGTCAAAGTGACCGCGCCACCGCAGCACTTCAGTTGTACGTCGACCAGAGATGGGAATGCAGGCGGGCCGCGCCAAGGCTCGCGGGAGGCGAGTACCGGCGCCGCAAGGGCGTTACAGCGCTCTCACATCGGCGGCATCGTCTCGAACTTCGCAAGGGCCGGATCGAGGCGGTCCCAATCATGCCCGCGGGCGGTGTAGGTCACGACCTGAGGTCGGTAGCGACTTGGATCGTCAAGGCTTGCCGCGCGTATGGTGAAGAATTCGGGCATGGCCGCGAAGGTCATGTAGACGGGCGAGCCGCAGGTAGGGCAGAAGCCGCGGGTCTTCACTTTGCCGCTGTCGGCGACCATGTCCCAGAGCGTCGCTTCACCTTCGAGTTTCACGCCGTCGCGGCGGAATGTCATATGCGAGCCATGTCCGGTGCCGCTCTCGTGCTGGCAGTCGCGGCATTGGCAATCGTTCGAGAACACCGGTTCTCCTGAAATTTCGTAGCGGATAGCGCCGCAGGCGCATCCACCGATATAGGGCTTGCTCATATCTGCCTCCGGTTTCTGGCACAGCAAGGCCTGCACGCGTCGCGATGCGCGGCGGCGACAGTTCTCTTCGATTGTTTCGGTGTTGGTGGCTGCCGGACCGTCGAAACGACGATCCGGCTCTGGCCTTAGTTCTCTTCGTCGGTGACGGCGCCGAGGCGCGACAGGACCTTCGGCCAGCCGTTGCTCATGTTGCTGAACGCCGTGTCGTTCTTCGGCACAACGAAGCCGGAATGAACGAGACGAAGGCGCGTGCCGTTGTCGACCTTGGTGAGCGTCCAGGTGACACCGTGTCGAGACGGGAGCCGTAGCCGATATTGCCCTCATCTCCCCCCTTCCAGGAATAGGCAAAGCGCTCGTTGGGGCGTACCTCCACCACCCGGCATTGGATTGTCCCATCCCAGGCGCCGGCCGGCGTCGTCTGGAAGGTGAAGCGGGTGCCCTCGACGGGTGCAAAGCCTGTCGGCGGCATGATCCAGCGACCCATTAGGTCGCCATTGGTCAAGGTCTTCCAGATCGTCTCGGGTGCATGCGGCAACACCTCGTCGATGACGATGTCCTGTGTCTCGATTTTCAAGGCTGCTGCGTCGGTCATGGATCGATCTCCTTGAGAAGATTGCGCAGATTGGCAAAGCGGTCGCGCCAGAAGCTGCCATAGTGGCTCATCCAGTCGACGAGAGGCGCCAGCCCCTCGGGCTCGGCGCGGTAATAGACGTTCCGTCCCTCCGGGCGTTCGGCGACCAGCCCGGCCTGCTTGAGTGACTTGAGGTGCTGGGAAATCGCACCCTGCGTCACCCCACTGCCGCGGGTCAGTTCGACCACGGTGATTTCGTTGGCGCTGGCGATGCGCTCAAACACGGCCCGTCGGGTCGGATCGGAAAGGGCGCGCATGACTGTCGTGATGGGGGCGGTTTCGATCATCATGTAAAAATCAATAGTCGATACTAATTGATTAGTCAATGCTATTGATTTTGGCCGCACGCATGCGGAGGCGCTATCGAAAATGAAGAAGGGCATGCCAGAGAGGCATGCCCCGAAACATCGATGCGCCCAGGACGGGCGGCTGCCTTGCGCGCCGCCCGCCTCGCCATCGCATTCGTCTCAATGCGGACTTGCCGTCGGGCGAACGACGATCTCGCTGACGTCGACATCCTCGGGCTGGCCGATGGCGTAGGCGATCGAGGAGGCGATGGCGTCCGGGCTGATACAGATTGCGCGCCAGGCCTTCATTGCGTCTTTGGCAATCGGATCGCTGATGGTGTCCGCAAGTTCGGACGTCGTCGTTCCGGGCGAGATGACGGTAACGCGGATGCGATCGGTTTCCTGCCGCAGGCCGTCCGAAATCGCGCGGACGGCGAACTTGGTGGCGCAATAAACTGCGGCTGTCGGTGAAACGGAATGGCCGCCGATCGAAGACACGTTGATGATCTGGCCCGAACCCTGCGCGTTCATGATCGGGAGCGCGGCCGCTATTCCGTACAGAACGCCCTTGATGTTGACGTCGATCATCCGGTCCCATTCCTCAACCTTCAGTGCCGCCAGCGGGGACAGCGGCATGACGCCGGCGTTGTTGACAATCACATCCAGCCGCCCGTACTCGGTCTCGGCGAACCGGGCAAAGGCGACCATCTCGTCGCGCTTGGTGACGTCGAGCGTGCGAAAGCGCACCTCGCCGCCGGTGGCGGCAATTGCGGCGGCGATGCGCTCCAGCCGGCCGGCGCGGCGCGCGCCGATGACGACCTTGGCTCCGCCGGCTGCCAGCATCCTGGCGGTGGCCTCGCCAATGCCGCTGCTTGCGCCGGTGATCGCCACGACTTTGTCTCTTACACTGCTCATCGTTTTCTCCTTAGGATAGATCGGTTTGCGGCAGCAGCAGTTCCGCCGGTGCTGCGAACGTCCGTGGGCGCTGCTCTGCAAAGGGTTGGGTCGTTGCCGGTAAGGTACCGGTCTTCCGATGGATGGCTGTTGCGGCTATCCGGCTGGCCGCGAGGGATCTCGGTTCAGCGACGGCGAAGGATCATGCCGCCATGATGCAAGGTGTTGCGGTCCACAAAGACCCCGTCCGCCGTGAAGCCGGTATCGTCCCAATAGTCGATGTGTGTCCCGTTGACCGCGTAACGCCCCTGATAGGCACTCTCCCGATCGCCTCGCGCTTCGTCGTAGCGTCCATTCGCCAGCAGCTCGTGACGCACATGACCGTCATCGGTCACCCACATTCCCACATAAGGATGCTCTGCCATTTCGCTTTCGCCTTTCGTCAGTCGGGTTTTCTCACCGGGTCGCGCATCACCTGAAGCCGCAACGGCCACGCCGCAGGCGACCATGGCGGCGAGCGAGAACCCGGCGACGTGACGGGAAGGGAACACTGCCATTTCTGTCTCCATTCGCTTTGCGCAGGCGTCGATCCCGATGGTTTGTTTCGCCCGGTGAGAGGAAAGATAGAAAACCGGATATGATCGATAAAGTTGCCAATCGAAGATGACGTGGTTAGTATTGCTAACCAATGACCGATGCTCTCGAAGGAATGTCCACGTTCATCGCAGTCGCGGAAGCGCGCAGTTTCCGGCTCGCGGGGGAGCGGCTTGGCGTGACCCGTTCAGCCGTCAGCCAGGGCTTGCAGCGGCTGGAGGATCGCTTGGGCGTGGCGCTCGTCCAGCGCACCACGCGAAGCGTCCGGCTGACGGAAGCCGGCGAGCAGCTCTATGCCAGCGCGCGGCCTGCGCTCACGGATCTCGTGACCGCCTTACGGACTGTGCAGGAACTCCGCGCGCGCCCAAGGGGCCTGCTTCGTCTCAGTGTCTCCTCGATCGCCGAGAGCTTCCTGTCAGGCCCGGCGCTGACCGCGTTCATCGAGGACTATCCCGACATCAGCGTCGATCTCACGGTTACCGATGAGGAGTACGACATTGTGCGCGAAGGCTTCGACGCCGGCGTCCGGCTCGGCGAGGTGGTCGAAAAGGATATGATCGCCATTCCGGTGTCGGCGGAGCAGCAGCAGGTGGCCGTGGCGTCTGAACATTATCTGGCGCGACGCGGCATTCCTCAGCATCCGCGCGACCTGCTTTCGCACACTTGCATCGGCTGGCGGGCGAGGCCGGACATTGCGCCCTATCGATGGGAGTTTACCGAGTTCGGCCGCGACTTCGACGTTTCGGTCGAACCGCGCGTGACGACCAACGACATGAGCACGATGATCCGCCTCGCCTGTTCCGGCGCTGGCATCACCTTCGGCATGCGCGAGACTTTTCAGACCTACATCGAGAAAGGCGAGCTGACGCCGCTTCTGGAGGCGTTTTGCCCGCCGTTCCCCGGCTTCTATCTCTACTATCCGCGCCGGCAGCAGCAGCCGCCAAAGCTGCGTGCGCTCGTCGAGCATCTGCGGCAGTGGAACCGGCGGCACGGCCCGACGGCGCCTTAGTGGCGGCCCAGCCGTGGCGCAACGCGGCCAGTGTCAGCCATGAATGCCCAGATCCTTGACAAAAGCGCGCAGATCACTTGCCAGAAGTTCTGGCTGCTCGAATCCCGGAAAGTGTCCGCCGCGTGGCATTTCCGTCCATCGCGTCACCTCGTACCATCGCTCGCCCCAGGATCGAGGTGCCGGCAGGATATCCGCAGGAAAAACGGCGACGGCAACCGGTGCACCCTGTTTTGGCGGCGGCAGCATCACGCCTGCATCGGCGAACGCTTCATAGTAGAGATACATCGACGGTCCGATCGTGCCCGTCGCCCAATAGATCGTGAGCAGGGTGCAGATGACGTCAAGTGACAGAGCGCCGCTAGGCTCGGTGCGATCAGACCAGGCGTCGAGCTTCTCGGCGATCCATGCGGCGAGGCCGGCCGGCGAATCCAGCAGGGCGGCGGCAAGCGTCTGCGGTTTGCTGGCATGCAGCATGGCATAGGCACCCTCCTGCGCCTGCCAGCGATGGGCGGCCTGGAGATAGGCTTCCTCCTCTGCGGTGATGTCGTGCGGCCGCGGATAGAACCAGTTCACGTTGACCATATGGATGCCGAGCACCTGGGCCGCGTGGTTTGCCCGCAATCGCTCCACCACGCCGGCGCCCATGTCGCTGCCATGCGCGAGGAAGCGGGTGTAGCCGAGTTTCTTCATCAGTGCGGCCCACAGGGCGGCGATGCGGGTGATGTTCAGACCGGGTCCCTCTGGAAGTCCGGAAAATCCGTAACCGGGCAATGACGGAACGACGACATCGAACGAAAGGCCATCGATGTCCTGCGTAAGGAGCGGAATGAGCGGCATCAGCTCCAGGAAACAACTCGGCCAGCCATTCGTCAGGATGATTGGAACGCTGCTTCGTCCCTGTCCGCGCAGATGGAGGAAGTGGACGTCGACGCCGTCGATCTCCGCCTTGAACGCCGGCACGGCGTTGATGGCTGTCTCGGCTTTTCTCCAATCGAACGAAATCCAGTGCTGGACAATCTCGTTCAAACGCTCGGTCGAAACGCCAAGGTTCGTCGATGGCTTTGTCAGAACGCTGCTGATGCGGCTTTGTCTGAGGCGGTTTTGCAGGTCAGTGAGCACGTCTTGCGGTATGTCGACCTGAAAGGCTACCGGAGGGGCGATGTTCATGTTTGTCCTTCTCGTCATTCTGTCGAGCCGGAGCTTGCCCTTCATAAGGGAGAAAAGAAATTGCATGTCATTGGCGATCAGCTATTCATGTTTGAATGGTAGTCTCGCCTGACTGGTCGCTTTATCGTTCATTCCTCGCTGTCCTGAGAGAGGGGTCGCTGTCGGGCGCCGGCCGTGTGCTCGGCGTGAGCCAACCGACGCTTGGTCGTCACATCGCGGCGCTTGAAGAGGCGCTCGGTCACAGGCTCTTTACCCGGTCTCCCGACGGGCTCATTCCGACCAGCGCGGCAAAGATGCTGCGTCCCCGGGCTGAAGAACTCGCAGCCGCGGCCGACGCCCTGTTGCGAGCCGCCTCCGGACTTCCGGCGGACGACGTCGGAACGGTACGGATCGCGACCAGTGAAATCGTAGCGGCGGAAGTCGTTGCCCCTGTTCTGGCAGGGTTGCAGTGCGACCATCCGGGGATCGTCGTGGAACTGGCTGTCAGCAATCGCCTGGAAGATCTGTTGCGCCGCGATGCCGATATCGCAATCCGCATGGCGCAACCGCAGCAGGACGCCCTGTTGGCAAGGCGCATCGGCGACGTGGACCTCGGCCTGTTTGCCGCTACGGCCTATTTGAAGACGCGTCCGGCGCCGCAAAGCGTGGAAGAGCTTCTCGACGCGCATGCCATCGTCGGCTTCGATATCCCGCTTTCCTACACGCGCACATTCCAGCTGCAGGGGCGACCTGTGACGCGGGAGCGTTTCTCCTACCGCACCGACAGTGATACCGGACAGTTCGCGGCAATCCGTTCCGGTTGCGGGATCGGCGTGTGCCACGGCCCGCTCGCCCGGCGAGAGGGGCTTACGCCAGTACTTCCCGCGGTCTTTTCTCCCAAGATTGGCATGTGGCTGTGCATGCATGAGGATCAGAAGAACGTTCCCCAGTGCCGCCTGGTTTTCGATTATCTCGCAATGGGTTTGCGGTCCTATGTGAACAGCTAGCTCGGAACGCTCGGCTCTTTAGCGGTTTCAACCGAGAAAGGGGCGAGCACCAGGGCCCGCCACTCTGTTTTCAACTGTGATCTTTGCTTGCGCTTATTCGCTTGCTTGAGCCGCCTGTTCGATCAGGGCGGCGACGGCGTCGGGCTTCGAGACATAGACGGCGTGGCTGCCGGCGGTCTCGACGACGGTCGAGCCTGCACGCTTTGCCATCAGGCGCTGAGCGGCCGGCGGGATCATGTGGTCGTCGGTGGCGACGAGATAGAAGCTCGGCTTTTCCTTCCAGGCCGGAGTGGTGACGGCACCGGCTGCCGCTTCGACACCCCACGGAACCTGCGAGTCGGCCATGAAGGCGGCAAGCTCGGGATCGACGTCGGCTGCAAACGCGGCGGCGAACTTCGCTTTGTCGAGCGCCAGGAAACCATCGACCGGCGGCAGGATCGGCGGAACCGGTGCACCGGCGGGCGGGTTGGCGATGAGCGTGGAAACCGACTCGCCCTTATCCGGTGCGAAGGCAGCGATGTAGACCACGGACTTCACCTTTTGGTCGGTGCCGGCTTCCGAAACGACCACGCCGCCATAGGAGTGGCCGACGAGTACGACCGGGCCATCCTGTGCGGCGATCGCACGCTTTGTGACGGCGACGTCGCCGGCAAGCGTAAGGGTCGGGTTCTGGACGATGGTGACGTTGTAACCATCCTTCTTGAGGATGTTGTAGACGCCCTGCCAGCCGGAACCATCAACGAAGCCGCCGTGGACGAGAACGACATTCTTGGCGGCAGGGGCGGCCTGGGCCGGAGTGAGTGCGCTTGCGGAAAGTGCGAATGCGGCGGCGGTAATGAGGGTCTTGATCATTTCGGGTCTCCTTGAGTTGAATTTGTTTTCGCGAAAATTGTTATCGCGATAATCATCATGTACGCCGACTCGATTTTGTTGTAAAGATACTTTTTATCGCGATATTGATTTTCGCGGAGCAGAGCACGCAACCCTTCCGGAGCCCACGATGAGCGACGACCCCACGACCCTGCCGCTGGACAGCCAGCTCTGTTTCTCGATCTATTCGGCGTCGATCGCCATCAACCGTGTCTACAAGCCCATGCTTGACGCCCTGGGCGTGACCTATACGCAGTATCTCGTGCTCAGCACGCTCTGGGAGAAGGACGGCCTGACGATCTCGGCGATCGCCGATCGGCTGAGCCTGGAATCGAGCACGATCACGCCGGCCGTCAAAAGACTTGAGGCTGCAGGTTTTCTCGGTCGACATCGCAGCGTCACGGATGAGCGGCAGGTGGAAGTCCATCTCACCGCGAAAGGTCGCGATCTCCACATCAAGACCGGCTGCCTGACCGACTCCCTGCTTGAGCATTCAGGCTTCACGGTGCCGGAGATGATCGATCTCAACGAGCGGGTTCGCAAACTGCGCGAGGGCATGCGGGTGGCAGTGAAGTAACGCCGCATTTCCAGGCGGCGGTGGCCGAAAGCAAAAAAGGGCGCGCCGAAGCACGCCCTTTAATTTCTATCGCTGACGCCGGAAACGCGTCCGCGCCTATTCCCACTCGATGGTGCCCGGCGGCTTCGAGGTGACGTCGTAGACGACGCGATTGATGCCGCGGACCTCGTTGATGATGCGCGTCGCCGCACGGCCGAGGAATTCCATGTCGTAGTGGTAGAAGTCGGCCGTCATGCCGTCGACCGAGGTGACGGCGCGGAGCGCACAGACGAATTCATAGGTGCGGCCATCGCCCATGACGCCGACGGTCTGTACCGGCAGAAGCACGGCAAAGGCTTGCCAGATGGCGTCGTAGAGGCCCGCCTTGCGGATCTCGTCGAGATAGATCGCATCGGCTTCGCGCAGGATTTCGAGCTTCTCGCGGCTGATGCCGCCCGGGCAGCGGATGGCAAGGCCCGGACCCGGGAAGGGGTGGCGGCCGATGAAGCTGTCTGGCAGGCCGAGCTCGCGGCCGAGCACGCGGACCTCGTCCTTGAACAGTTCGCGCAGCGGCTCGACGAGCTGCATGTTCATGCGCTCCGGCAGGCCGCCGACATTGTGGTGCGACTTGATCGTCACCGACGGGCCGCCGGTAAACGAGACGCTTTCAATGACGTCGGGGTAGAGCGTGCCCTGGGCAAGGAAGTCGGCGCCGCCGAGCTTCTTTGCCTCTTCCTCGAACACTTCGATGAACAGGCGGCCGATGATCTTGCGCTTGGTCTCCGGATCGCTTTGGCCTTCGAGTTCGCCGATGAAGCGGTCGGAGGCGTCGATGTGCAGGAGGTGCAGGTTGTAGTGTTCCTCGAACATCGCAACGACGTTCTTCGCCTCATCCTTGCGCATCAGGCCGTGGTCGACGAGGATGCAGGTGAGCTGGTCGCCGACGGCCTCGTGGATGAGCAGCGCTGCGACCGAGCTGTCGACGCCGCCCGAAAGCGCGCAGATGACCTTCTTGTCGCCGACTTGGCTGCGGATCGCCTCGACCGCCTTGGCGCGGTAGGCCGACATCGACCAGTCGCCCTTGATGCCGGCGATCTTGTGCACGAAGTTGGAAATCAGCTTGGCGCCGTCGGGCGTGTGCACCACTTCCGGATGGAACTGCACGGCGTAGTACTTGCGTTTCTCGTCGGCGATGAAGGCGAAGGGGGCGTTGGCGGAGGTCGCCACGACCTCGAAGCCCTCGGGGATCGCGGTGACGCGGTCGCCATGCGACATCCAGACCTGGTGGCGCGAGCCGACAGACCAGAGGCCCTCAAACAGCGGGCAGTCCTTCTCGACTTCGAGGAAGGCACGGCCGAATTCGCGGTGATGGCCGCTTTCGACCTTGCCGCCGAGCTGGGCGCAGATGGTCTGCTGGCCGTAGCAGATGCCGAACACCGGCAGACCGGAATCGAAGATCACCTGGGGCGCGCGGGGGGAGCCGATGTCGAGCGTGGAGGCCGGGCTGCCGGAAAGGATCACCGCCTTCGGCTTCAACCGTTGGAAGCCTTCTTCCGCCGACTGGAACGGTACGATTTCGCAATAGACACCGGTTTCGCGTACGCGCCTTGCGATGAGCTGCGTCACCTGGCTGCCGAAGTCGACGATGAGGACGGTGTCGGGATGGGCTGTCTGGGTCATTGGGGGCCTTCAAACAAGCTTGATCATGGCGAGCCTTTAATGAAAGGCCGCCATCAGCGCAACAATTCAATTGCACCCCGACAATTCCGGGGTTTCAGAGCCGGATTTCGCCGTTCGAAACCGCATTTTCCAACCGGTCGATCACTTCAGCAAGCTTCTCGTCGATGACGTGCAGATATTCCGTCCAGTCGCTGACGTGCTTGAGTTCCGCCTTGCCGTCGGAAATACCGCGAAGCGCAATCAAGGCAACGCCGAAGGACTGGCAGGCGCGCAGAACCGCGAAGGTCTCCATCTCCACCATGTCGGCATCGATCGCCTCGTAGGCCGCACCCGAGACGATGTTGGCGCCGGTCGAAAGCCGCGCCTCCGGCACGCCGGGAATTCTGTGCGGCAGCGGCACCACCGCCGGCAGGTCGAGGAAGGGCGTCCTGCCCTTTTCGAAGCCGAGCGGCGAGGCATCCATGTCGCGATAGCCGACGGAAACGGCCTGGTAGACTTCCGTCTGCTCGAGTGTGGCAGCGCCGGCCGAGCCGAGCGAGACCACGAGATCCGGCAGAGACTGTCGCGCTGCGAGTTCGGCAAGCGTGCGCGTCAGCGAGACGGCTGCCTCGACCGGCCCGACGCCGGTCATCAGCGGCTGGATACGCTCCTTGAGGTGCGGCCCGTATTCGGCATCGACCGCCATGACATAGAGAAGCCTGCGCCCGGCGACGCCCTTGATGCCAAAACTCATCCTTCGATCCCCTCGCGACCGCGCACCACCATCATCGTTCCGGTCATCGAGGCGATCAGCTTCGCCGGACCGTCGGAGCGGATCGCGTAGCCGCGTCCGTCCGAGACGATGATCGTCGAACCGGGTTTGGTTACCTCGCCGCGAAACAGGAACCGCTCGCCGCGTCCGGGCGACAGCAGGTTGACCTTGAACTCGATCGTCAGGATCGAGGCGTCGGGATCGATCACCGAATAGGCGGCATAGGTGCCAGCCGAATCCATTGCCGCCGAGATCACGCCCGCATGCAGGAAGCCGTGCTGCTGCGTCAGCTTGTCGTCGAAGGGCAGCTCGATCTCGACGGTGCCCTGCTCGACGAGCGTCAGTTCCGCGCCGATCGTGCGCATCGCCGCCTGGCGCGCGAAACTCTCGCGGATGCGCCTGCGGAAATCCGGGGGATCGATATCGTCCATCAGTCAACAAGACCCTGTTCGCTCGGCGGCACCATTGCCCCGCACGTCGCCGGACAGTGGCATGGCCGTCAGGGTACGACAAGTTCAATTCATGAGGAAAATCGAGCCGTTGAGCATGGTCGCGAACGCCACCCAGGCGAGATAGGGCAGGAACGTAGAGGATCGACCAGACCGGGGCGAAGATCCAGTCGGGCAGATTGAGGGCCGGTTTTGTGAGCGCCGGGGATGTTGGTGTAGCCCATAACAAGGCCGAGGCCGAGAACGGTGGCGATGAAGGCCGCGTAGACGATGGTTCTTTTCACCGCTGCCACAGATAGAACAGACTTTCAGGCTTTCCAGCAGCGAACACTGTTTGGAAGCCGCTCTGCGGCACCTATATCAGGGGCCATGAAGACCATCCGACGCATCGATATCCGGCCGGCCGGCCCTGATGACATCATGATGATCGCCTCCGTTATCGTCGATACCTGGCGATCGACCTTCCGTGGGCTGATTTCCGATGGCTTTCTCGACGCCATGACGGTTGAGGAACAGGCCTTGCGACATGCCCGGCGCATGCGCGTCGCCGACGTCTTCCACATGGTCGCGGTCGACATGAGCAGCAACCGGGTGATCGGCTTTGCCAATTATGGAAAGGCCCGCTCGATGCCGCCGCGCTTCGATCGCGAGCTCTATGCGCTCTATGTACTCGAAGAATTTCAAGGGGCGGGCATCGGCTCGGCGCTGGTGCGCAGCGTTGCGGCCCATTGCCGCGAACTGGGCGGCAAGTCGCTGTTTGCCTGGGTGCTTTCCAGCAACCCGAACAGGGCATTCTACGAGCATCTGGGTGCGACCGCCGTCGGCCAGGGCCAGGTCAGCCTCGGCGGCGAAAATCATGAGCAGATCGCCTATCGCTGGAATGATCTCGCAAGGCTTGCCGGCGAGGGCCGCTTCTCGGCCTGAGATCGTCTTGGGGTTAAACCAACCGGACGATGTGCTGGTCCCAGGTGACACGGCTTTTCTGCTGCTTGAAGTGACCATCGTAGGAGGAAACGGCAAAACCGTGGTCGGCGGCAGCGACACCCGCGGCATCGACGACGCGCTCTTGCCTCAGCACCACACCGGTCCGTGCGTCGAGCGTCATCGCGACACCGCCCTTCGGCGAGGTCAGTCCAACAAGCCCTTCGCGGCGATTGACCGCGATCGCGCCGACATAGTTTGCCAGCGCTTCCGTCGTCCGCTCGGGCAGCGACAGGAACTTCAGGTCCTCGCCTTTGGAGAAGGATCCAACCAGCGGCGGCAGGTCGTTGCGCGCGCCCTCATACTGGCAGGCAAACCAGATCTCGCCCTTCGGGCCGATATCGACGTGGCGCGTCGAAAGACGGCTGAGGTCGTCAGGCAACCCATGCTTCTGGACGAGCGCTCCGGTGCTGGTGTCGACCAGCGTCAGGCTCGGCTCCATATGGTCGAGATTGAGCTTGGTGCGGCCGAAGTCCGGGTGGGTCTCGATGCCGCCATTGGCAATCGCGAGCAGTCGTCCGTTGGCAGCAAGCGTCATGTCGTGCGGGCCGATGCCGTAGGTCGGGAATTCGCCGATGCGGGTGAAGTTGTCGCTGCCGTCATAGATGCCGACCATGCCGCGGTTGCCGGCAAAGTCGTTTTCGGTCGCGTAGAGTAGCCGCCCGTCAGCCGAGAAGCAGCCATGGCCGTAGAAATGCCGACCCTCGGCCGCGGCGATGACCACCGGTTCGGCCGTGCTGTCGGTTGAAAGGATCATCGCGTAGGTGCCGGGCCGGCGGGCGAAGGCGACCGCCCGGCGGCTGACGGGCGAATAGGCCATGCCATGTGCCCGCGCCGGAAGCGTCGCACGGTCGATGATCTCGCCCGTCTCCGTCAGCGTCGCAACGCCATAGCTTCCGTCCGGCGCCATGAAGGCTGAGGCAAAGACGGCATCCGCCCTCGTGAGGGCGAAGGCGCGATCGGGTGCGAGGCTCGCCACCCAGGCCGCGCCCGCCATCGTCAGGAAACTGCGTCGGTCGATCAGTCCCGTGGTGGCCGTCATGCCATCCTCGCTTGCTTTAGAAACGCGCAGTCCCGAACGAGGCCGTCGGGGCTGCGAATGGCGGATGACGCGCTCAGAGCCAGCCGCGCCGCTTGAAGTAGAAATAGGGCACGATCGCCGAGATCACCATCAGCACCAGTGCCGCAGGATAGCCGAACTGCCATTGCAGCTCCGGCATCACCTCGAAGTTCATGCCGTAGATCGAAGCGACCAGCGTCGGCGGCAGGAAGACGACGGCGGCAACCGAGAAGATCTTGATGATCTGGTTCTGCTCGAGATTGATGAGACCGAGCGTCGCGTCGAGCAGGAAGTTGATCTTGTTCGACAAAAACAGCGCGTGATCGCCAAGCGAAGTCGCGTCCCGCTGGATCAGCTTGATCCGCTGACGGCTTTCCTTTCCAGCCTTGCGCGGCCCCATGCCTTCGAGCGCCACATGATAGGCGACCAGCCGCCCGATGCTGACCAGGCTTTCGCGGATAACGGTCAGAAGGTCGCCCTTCTGGCCGATCTGCTCGATCAGCGATTGCAGGTCGCGCGTCTTCTTGGTGGCGCTGGCATTGGTCTTGCGGAACACTTCGCGCGAGATGGCGTCGACCTCGCTGCCGGCGCGCTCCAGCGCATCTGCGGTGCGGTCGATGATGGCTTCGAGAAGCCCCAGCATCACCAGCTCGCCGCTCTCGCAGATCTGGCCGTTGGCCTTCTGGATGCGGTTGGAGAAATTCTGGAACGGCTTGGGGTCCGCATGGCGGACCGTCACCAGCGTCGCCCCCTTGAGGATGAAGGTCACCGGCACCTTGACCGGGTAATCGCTGTCGAGCTTGGCGGCGGCCGTCATCGTCATGAATTCGGCGCCGTCCTCCTGATAGAGGCGGTCGGAAAGCTCGATCTCCTGCATCTCGTCGCGGGTCGGGATCTCGATGCCGAGCTGGCCCTCGACAAGGCGTGTTTCCTCGGCCGATGGATTGTAGAGATCATACCAGATGGCGGGCACTGGCGATGCAATGCCGTCGATCATGTCGACGAGCACGAGATGGCTGTTCTGGCTTTTGTAGATGCGCAGCATATTGGGCTCCATAGGGCGAGTCATCCGACCGCCTGAAGCCCTGATCAATCAGGACCGGACGGTCGTGAGCGTGAAGGCTCGACTTCGACTGTCGGGGTTCATAGTGAGTTGGTCCTTGTGGTGAAACGTGCCCACGAGAGCGGACACGGGAAGCGCTTTGCGCCCAAAAGCCGTGATTGTCAACACCCGGTCCGAAGGGCTGTTTTTGTCAGTCGCCGTCGGCAAACGAGAAGCCGGCGCCAAGCCCGATCGCGCCGCCGAAATCCTTGTTCAACCGGTCGAGCAGGTCGTTGGTGTTGAGCGAGAGGAAAGCGAGTTTCGCGCGCTTGTCCTTGTCCGTAAGTGCCGCGTCGATCGGCCCGTCGATGTTGCCGGCCATGCCGATCACCGACTTGAAGACGAAATCGGCAGAGCCCGCGACCGAGCGGCTGTCTTCCGGCAGCAGGCTTTGCATGTCGGCGACGTCGAACAGCGTCTTCAGCCCCCGCACATTGCCGGCGATCGACGCCATGGTGTTGCCGGAGCGCCAGTAGATCGCCAGCTTCGGACGTCCCTTGTCGTCCCTGCCTTCGTAGAACGGCTTCAGCCGCTGATCCTTCACCGTCTCGACGCCATGCACGAGAATGCCGAGCAGTTCGGTGGCCGCCTCGCGATTGTCGCGGAACTCGGGATTGTCGGGGCCCGGATGTTTCCAGGCGGCCTGGATGCCGTCCGGCTTCTGCCATGCAGCCAGGAATTCGTTGGCGATGTCGTCGAGGTTCCTTGTAATCGCCAGGCCATAGCGGCAGCGGAAATCGCCGTCCTTGCCCGAAAGCACCTCTGAGCCCGTGCCGTAAAGCACGTATTCGAGTGCGCCGAGCCCCTGCGCGGCGACGCTCTTGCCCTTGAGCTTTGCCACATCCGTGGCGCCGTCGTCCTTTTTCGAAAGGATCGCCTGCACCTGCTTGAGGCCCGTGCTCTTGCGGTCGGGGTAGAAGAGGAAGCGTTCGAAGCGGTTCTGCTCGAGCGCTGGACCGAGCCTCACCACCTCGATCGCCGACCAGGCGCCGACCAGATCGGAAAACGCGCCTTGAGCGTTTTCCAATGCGGGTCCCGAGGGCGCCTGGCAGAGCTTGGTGGTCGCTTCCGTCGCGGCCGCAGTCTTCTGCGACAGGTTGCGGTAGCCGGGGATGATGAAGGCGTCGACGGCCTTGGCCATGACGGTCGGCACGGCGGCCTCGTTGACGACCCGCGGGGAAAGCGCGCTTCCTTCCTGCGCCATCGCCGGTAGGGCAGCGGCACTCAGCGTGAGAGCAAGGGCAAACGAACGTAGGTGGGACATCAGAGTGACTCCAGGAAGGCAAGGAGATCGCGGCGATCGCTTGCCGCAAGGGCGGCAAAGGCGTCGCGGGCCGTCTGCCCTTCGCCGCCGTGCCAGAGGATCGCTTCGGTGAAGTTGCGGGCGCGTCCGTCGTGCAGCAGGAAAGTGTGCCCACTGACGGTCTTCGTCAAGCCGATGCCCCAGAGCGGCGGGGTGCGCCATTCGCGGCCGCTCGCAACCCCCACCTGCTGTCCGTCGGCGAGACCTTCGCCCAGGTCGTGCAAAAGGAAATCGGAATAGGGCCAGATCAGCTGGAAGGACTGCGCCTTGTTGGCGGCGTCACGACGGGTGACGAATTTCGGCGTGTGGCAGCTGGTGCAGCCGAGGTCGTAGAAGACCTTCTTGCCGCGCAGCGTATCGGTAAAGCTCGCCTTGCGCCGTGCCGGCACCGCAAGGTTCGCTGAATAGAAGGTCACGAGGTCAAGCACCGGGTCCGGCGCCTCGGTCGGGCCGAGCCGCGTCTGCACGCCGGTCGCCATCGTCAGGCACTTCGCCTGGGCGGCGGTGCAGTCGCCATGCGGCCGATCGGCGTCGGGGGAGGAGATGCCGATATCCGTGGCAAAAGCGTCGGCGCTCTGCTGCCGAACGGTGGCGTTCTGCGCCTTCCAGCCGAAACGCCCGAGCATCAGCTTGCCGGTCTTCGCGTCACGCGTCAGCGCCGGGCGGCCGCTGATGCCGTCGCCGTCGGCGTCATCAGGGTCGGCATGTGCCAGAATATCCGCCTCGTGGATCGCTTCGATCAGGCCAAGCCCGATCATCGGCTGGGCTACGCGCGGCGAAAGCGTCGTCGTCGGATCGAGCGGTCCGTAGGCAAGCTCGGCGACAGAATAGATCGGTCGGCGCAGCGAAGCGGTCTCGCCATCGGGGAAGGTGAAGGGCTCCTCGGTATAGCGGATCTTCAGGTGGCCCTCAGCGGCAAGCCCGGGCACGGCGCTGTCCTGAAGCTGGGCGCCATAGACCGGATCCGGGAAGTTGACGGTCTGATGCGCCTCGACCAACCGGCGTTCCTCATCGTCGCGCGGTGGGCGTGCCAGCCGGAAGAACATCGAGGTCGTGTCGGCGGCGCCTTCGGGCGGGCGGCCGCGCCCATCCTTCAGATGGCAGCTCTGGCAGGCGCGGGCGTTGTAGAGCGGGCCGAGCCCGTCGGAGGCCTGGGTGGAGGAGGGCGAGGAAACCCAGAGCTTGCGGAACAGCGCATTGCCGAGCTTGAAGCCTTCCTCTTCCTGGAAAGTGAGGTTGGCCGAGAACTGCGAAAAGCTGTCGGCATTGACGGGCGCGATCGACGTCGCCGCACCGCCGGACATGGCCTCGAAAGCCTCGGCTTTGGAAAAATCGGTCGTCGTCCGCGTTATCGCCTCAACGCGGTCGCGGTCGGTGTTGCTCAGATCGGTGCGTTTGATCGGAAAATCGTCGCCGGCAGCGGCGGGCAGGGCGGTAAAGAGCGCCTGCGCAAAAAGAAGCGCGAGAATGCGAGGAGCGCCTGGTTTCATCGGTGGAGGATCGGGCCGCACCGGTTCCGGGCGGCCCGCCTTTTCAGCTTATTGGAAGACGGCGTTAGGATTATCCAGGCTGTCGGAACCTTCAAGTTCGACGGTGCCGAGATCCAGCGACGCAATGACGCGCTGCACGGTCTTGGCCTGGGCGATCAGGCCGTCGATCGCAGCCTGAACCGTGGCGTTGCCCTCGGCGTTGCCTTCGCCGATCATCTGGTCGTAGGCCTCGGTCGTTTCCGCGCGCTTGGCCATCGCCTGCATCTTCTCGACTGTGGTCGCGAGGTTGCCGGTCATCTCCTTGTCGAGTGCCGCATCCTTGGCGGCGACGAGTTCGGAGAGCGACGGGCCGGTCATCTTGGTGCCGTCGACGCGGGTGTATTCACCCGTGTAGGCCGACTGGATGCCGATCGCGTCATGCAGGTGCGAGTTGTGCGTGTTGTCGGAGAAGCAATCATGCTCTTCTTCCGGATCGTGCAGCAGCAGGCCAAGCTTCATGCGCTCGCCTGCAAGCTCACCGTATGAGAGCGAACCCATGCCGGTGAGGATTGCGACGAGGCCGGCCTTCGGATCAGCCTCGACCGCCTTCGTCGCGGCGCCATCTACCGTCCAGTTGGCGGTCATTTCCTTGAGGTCGGAAACCAGAAGCTCGGTGGCAGCCTTCAGATAGGCGGCGCGGCGATCGCAATTGCCGCCGGTGCAGGCCTTGGTGTCGTAGTCCGTATAGGGGCGGTTGCCGGCGCCAGCCTTGGTGCCGTTCAGGTCCTGGCCCCAGAGCAGGAATTCGATCGCGTGGTAGCCCGTCGCGACGTTCGCTTCGATGCCGCCAGCTTCCTGCAGCGTACCCGCCAGGAATTCCGGCGTGATGTTGGAGGCATCGACGTCCTTGCCGTCGATCTTGATCGTCTTGTTGGCGATCACGTTGGCGGTGAAGAGGGCGTTCTCGTCGCTCTCGCTGCCATAGCTCGGGTCGACATAGTCGATCAGGCCCTCGTCCAGCGGCCAGGCGTTGACCTTGCCTTCCCACTCGTCAACGATGGCGTTGCCGAAGCGATAGACTTCGGTTTCCTGATAGGGGTTGCGGGCTTTGAGCCAGGCTTCGCGCGCCGCCTTCAGCGTTTCCTCGCTCGGCGTTGCGATCAGCGCGTCAACCGCCTTATCGAGAGCTTCCGCCGTCGTCAGGGCGTCTTCGAACTTGGCATGCGCCACGGCGGCATAGTGCTTTACCACCGCGGCGGCATCGGTTGCGGCGTGGGCCGGCTGCAGGGCCAGCGCCGACGTTGCCGTCATGAGCGCCAGCGCGGCGCCGCGGAAGAAATTCTTGGTCATGACCCTCTCCTGTTGCTTCCTTCGGCGCAGCCGAGCGAGCCCGCAAACGCGGCGTCGTTCAGGCGTCGGGCCATGAGAAAAGGCCCCGCCGGGCCTGCCTCTCATGAACCAAAAGCAAACTGGTGTCAAAGTGTATAGTTTAGAACGTATTCAATCTGATGCGCGCCTTTTGACGGTTGTCAAAACTGGCATCAACCCTTGCGTTGCATCAGGCAGAAGAAGAAGCCATCGGTGCCGGTCGAGGCGGGCGTCAGCGTCACCGTCTTCATGTCCGCCGACCAGGGTTGCGGCTTGTCGGTGCCGAAGAGGGTCGCCCAGATGTCGGCCGCCGACAGGATTGCGAATTCCGGATTGTCCTCGCAGAAGCCATAGACCTGGGCTTCGTTTTCCTCAGGGAGAACCGAGCAGGTGACGTAGATCAGGTGACCGCCCGGCCGGACGAACTGTGCCGCACTCGCAAGCGCTTCCTCCTGCTGGGAGATGCGCTCTTCAAGGTTCTTCTGGTTGAGCCGCCACTTCGTGTCCGGGCGGCGGCGCCAGGTCCCGGTACCGGTGCAGGGGGCGTCAACGAGCACGCGGTCGAAGCGGCCGGCAAGCGGCGCGAGGCTGTCGGTCGATTCATGCACCTGTACGTTACGGGTGCCGGCGCGCTTCAGCCGCTCGATGATCGGCGCAAGGCGTTTGCGGTCGGTGTCGTAGGCGTGCACCTGGCCCTTGTTGTTCATCGCCGCCGACATGGCGAGCGTCTTGCCGCCGCCGCCGGCGCAATAGTCGAGCACCTGCTCGCCTTCCTGCGGGAAAGCGAGGTCGGCGACGATCTGCGAGCCTTCATCCTGAACCTCGAACCAGCCCTTCTGGAAGGAAAGCTCGGCGGTCACGTTGGGCAGGCGCGAGGCGCCTTCGCCGGCGGGGATGCGGATGCCGTTGCGGGCGATCGTCGCGGGCTCGGCGCCGCTGCGCTCCAGCGCCTTCAACACCTTGGCGCGCGAGGCCTTCAGCGTATTGGCGCGCAGGTCAAGCGTCGGGCGGCCGGCTAACGCCTTGGCTTCCTCGAGCCAGTCGTCGGAGAAGTTCTCTTCAAAAGAAGCCTGGACCCATTCGGGGATATCACCCTGGATGTGGGCGGCGGCGTCTTCGAGGCGGCGCGTGGCAAAAGCTTGCGCCATATCGGCCGACGGCATTTCCGGGGCGAATTTGTCGCCGTCGAGTTCGGCAGCCAGCGTTTCGGGCGAAAAGCCCCATTGGCGGTACATCACCGCATGGCCGAGAGCCGTGGCGCTGTCGCTGTCCATCAGATAGGCGTGGGAGAGCTTCATGCGAAGCGCGTCGTAGACGATGTTGCCTATCGCGGATCGGTCGCCGGACCCGGCGAAGCGGTGGGAAAGGCCCCAATCCTTGAGTGCGTCTGCGACCGGGCGCTTCCGCTTTTCGATATCCTCAAGAACCTCAATGGCTCCAGCGAGCCTGCCGCCCAAACGCATCTTCGATCAACTCCTTTTTCGCCGTGGTAACGGCGATAGCATCGAAGAGCAAGACGGCGGAGGAGATTAACCGCCGAGAACGGTCTTTCTCAAGTAACCCACCCGACGATTGGCCGGGTGCCAGTATTATTTCAGGTTCAGGAATTGACGACGCGATAACAGATGCTGGCGTGCCCGGAGCGGATCATGCCGATCTGCGAGGCTGCTGCCTTGGAAAGATCGATCACACGGCCCCGGATGAACGGCCCACGATCGTTGATGCGAACGATGACGCTCTTGCCGTTGCGCTTGTTGGTGACCTGAACCTTGGTGCCGAACTTCAGGCTACGGTGGGCAGCCGTCAGGCGGGCGGCATTCATACGCTCGCCGGAAGCGGTCTTGGAGGTCAGCGCATACCAGGATGCGCCGCCGCAGCCGGTGCCGGCTGCATGGCTATCGGAAACGGAAACGAGACCGATGGCGGCCGTGAACAGCGCTGCAGCAGCAGCAGTCTTGATCTTCGCTGGCGACAAACTGGCGATCCCCTCGGTCAATGCTTGGTTAAAATCTTCTGGGAACCGCTAATTGGGGCGAAAAATGGCGAAAACGTGCTTCAACCATTTACGATCTATTAGGCTTTATTAAAAAAGGACGAAAATTCAAAAACGAAGATCGTTTGAAATAGTTTAAAGGGAGCCCGGAAGGTCTTTGGAATCAGCGGTTGAACGTTGGAGGTCGCCTGCACGTGAGCGCAGCGTGCCGGTAAACGAAAAATTTCATTAAAAATTTCGAATTGGACGAAAATTCCGGAATCCGGATGGTCGAAAATTCATTACTAACGCACAGGTTGTATAAAATTCACCAAGTATCGAACGAATATCCCAAGAATGTCACAATTCCGGTGAAGCCGCCGTTGCCATTACTGACGAACTGACTGCCGGTTTTCTATAGGCACTAGGGGTTATGCTATCGCGCGGGCGCGGAGTTGCGTTTCACTGTCCGCGCCAGGTGCCGGACTGCCAGAGCTGTGCAAGCGAGACGCGATAATCCGGATAGGCGAATTCGAAGCCGGTGGCGCGTATGTGCGCATTCGAAACCCGCTTGTTCTCGCCATAGAAGGAGCGGGCCATGGGCGAGAGTTCCGCCTGTTCGAAAGGGGTCTCCGGTGGCGGCTCGACGCCCATCAGCCGGGCGGCTTCGGTTACCACGTCCTGGGGCGGCGCCGGTTCGTTGTCGGTGATGTTGAAGACACCGGCAGTCCCATGGTCGGCGAGGTAGAGCGTAGCTGCGCCGATGTCCTCGACGCGGATACGGTTGAACACCTGGCCGGGCTTGATGAGTCGCCGGGCGGTACCGTTTTCGAGGTTGCAGAAGGCGTTGCGTCCGGGACCGTAGATGCCGGCCAGTCGGAGCACGGCGACCGGGATGTTCCGTTTGGCGCCGAAGGCGATCCAGGCGTCCTCCGCCTCCACCCGCTCGACCGAGCGGGCCGAGACCGGCTTGCGCAGCATATCCTCGGTGACCCATGCGCCGCCATGATCACCGTAGACGCCGACCGTCGAGAGGTAACCGATCCACGTGAGGTTCGGTGCCAGCCGCGCGAGGTCGGGGCTTGAGGCGCGAAACATCGGATCGCCGTCGCGCCCCGGTGCGATCGACTGGATCAGGTGCGTCGCCCGTCCGAGGGCGGTGGCAAGTTCGTCGGAAATCGTTTCGCCGTCGAAGAGGATCGGACGGACGCCGGCCTTCTCGAGCTTTGCCGTTTTCTCCGCGGTGCGCGTGGTGCCAACAACGCTTGTCGCTGTCGGAGCCATTGCGCGTGCGATTGCCAGGCCGGAATAACCGGCGCCAAGGATCAGGACATGCATCGGCTCACTCCCGCCATCTGCCATTCGTTGAGGACGTCTTCGTCCGTCTCTGGCTCGCATTGTTCAGCAATTTGCGCAAGCGCTGCCGGCGCGACCAATTGCGACAGGGCCCAGACAGCCATCGCCCGCACCACGGGCGAGGCGTCGCTGATGCGCGCCTTGACCGCGGGCACGAGCGCTTGGTCGCCGGAATTGCCCGTGGCGATCAGCACGTTCCTGACAAAACGGTCTCGGCCGATGCGCTTGACCGGCGAGCCCGAGAACAGGCTGCGGAAGGTCGGGTCATCGAGATCGAGCAAGGTCTGGAGCGAAGGCGCCTTCAGATCGTCGCGCGCCTTCAGCTTCATCTCGGAGGCCGTCTGCGCGAACTTGTTCCAGGGGCAGGCGGCGAGACAGTCGTCGCACCCGTAGATGCGGTTGCCGATCAGCGGGCGAAGTTCCGGATCGATCGAACCCTTGTGCTCGATCGTCAGATAGGAAATGCAGCGCCGCGCGTCGATCTGATAGGGAGCAGGGAACGCGCCGGTCGGGCAGGCGTCGAGGCAGGCGCGGCAGGAGCCGCAATGGTCGCGCTCGGGCTCGTCGACGACGAGGTCCGCCGTCGTGAACAGGCTGCCGAGAAACAGCCAGGAGCCGAATTCCCGGCTGACCAGATTGGTATGTTTTCCCTGCCAACCGAGGCCGGCCTGTTCCGCCAGCGGCTTTTCCATGACGGGCGCCGTGTCGACGAATACCTTGACGTCCTCGCCGGCGCGGGCGGCAAAACGGGTCGCGACTTCCTTCAGCTTGCCCTTGATGATGTCGTGATAGTCACGGTTCTGGGCGTAGACCGAGATCGCGCCGCGGTCGGTCTGCTGAAGGATGCCGCGCGGATCGTCGTCCGGGCCGTAGTTCATCGCGAACATGACGACCGAGCGTACGTCGCTCCAGAGCACGCGCGGGTCCGAGCGCCGCTCGGCGGTCTCGGCCATCCAGTCCATGGTGCCGTGGAAGCCTTCGTCGAGAAAGTCCCTGAGCCGGGCCGGAGCTTGCGGAATGGCGTCGGGCCGGGTGACGCGACAGAGGTCGAAGCCCTTGTCGGCCGCCTCGGCCTTCAGGAACTCCGTCAGCTTCAGCCGCCGTCGATCCCCAATGTCAGCCTTGGCAACGATGCCGGGCACGGTTTTCGCCTCAGAAGTCGAGATCCGCATAGTGCGGAACCGGGGTCACGCCGCGGACGCGCTCGGCAAGCAGCGGGCGGAAGGAGGGGCGGGACTTCAGCCGCTGGTACCACTCCTTGGCGGTCGGGGCATCCGACCAGTCGATTTCGCCGAGATAGTCGAGCACGGATACAGTCGCGGCCGCGGCAAGATCAGCATAGGAAATCCGGTCGCCCGCAAGCCAGGTGCGCGAGCCGGCAAGCCAGGACAGGTACTTCATATGCTGGCGGATGTTGGCGCGGGAGGTGCGCAGCACCTTGCTGTCGGGCGCGCCGCCGCCCTGGTCGGGCGTCATCTGCAGCTTGAAGATCCGTTCGCGAACCAGCGGGCGCGTCACATCCGCTTCCATCTTGTGCAGGAACCACTCGACCAGCCGGCGGATTTCTGCGCGCTGGAACGGGTCCTCGGCCAGAAGCCGGCGATCTCGTTTCATGATGCCGTTCGTCTCGTCGAGATACTCCGAGATGATCGTGGCGCCACAGAGCGCCCTCATACTGTCGTCAACATAGACAGGTAGGGTGCCGGCCGGGTTCAACGCCAGGAAGTCGCGCCGGTTCTCCCACGGCTGCTCCTCCGTCAGTTCCGTCTGATAGCCGTATTCCGAAAGGATCAGGCGAACGAACCGTGAAGCGGCGGACATGGGGTGGTGGTACAGTGTCGGCATCGATGATCTGGCTTCTCAGTGGCTTTTAGCTGGGGGCGTCAGCGTGGCGGCGCAAGCGTCTGGCCACGGCTCATGTGTTAGAGCTATAGAAATTTGTGGTGGCAAACACAAGCGAATCAGCCTTTTCCTCCCACTCCAAAACTCGTCAGGAAAATCTCATATATGGCGGATCAATCGATCATCAGCGCGCTTGTCCTCGGGCTCATCGAGGGCTTGACGGAGTTTATCCCCGTCTCGTCGACGGCGCACGTCCTTCTCGCCGGCCACTTCCTCGGCTTCAAATCGCCGGGCAACACCTTTGCCGTCCTCATCCAGCTCGGCGCGATATTGGCGATCCTGCTGGTCTATTTCCAGAAGCTTCTGTCGATTGCCCTGGCGCTGCCGACGAGCGTCAAGGCGCGCCGCTTCGTCGTGTCCGTCCTGCTCGCCTTCCTGCCGGCGGCGATCATCGGCGCGATCGCCCATGACTTCATCAAGACGGTGCTGTTCGAAACGCCGATGTTGATCTGCGTCGTGCTGATCATCGGCGGCATCATCCTTTATGCGATCGACCACCTGCCGCTGCAGCCGCGCTACACGAACGTGATGGACTATCCGCCGTCGCTGGCGCTGAAGATTGGCCTGTTCCAGTGCCTGGCGATGATCCCCGGCACGTCGCGCTCGGGTGCCACCATTGCCGGCGCGCTGCTGATGGGGACCGACAAGCGGTCGGCCGCGGAGTTCTCGTTCTTCCTGGCCATGCCGACCATGCTCGGCGCCTTCACGCTGGACCTCTACAAGAACCGCGACGCGCTTTCCTTCGACGATTTCACCCTGATCGCCGTCGGCTTCATCGCTGCTTTCGCCGCCGGCATCTTCGTCGTGCGCTCGCTGCTCGATTTTGTTTCGCGCCGCGGTTTCACGCCATTCGCCATCTGGCGCATCATCGTCGGCACCGCCGGCCTGATCGGCCTTTGGCTGCTCGGCTGAGCGAAAACCAGGCGCTCAATACGACAGAAGGCGCGTTTCCGACGCGCCTTTTTCTTTGAGCTCAAGGGTCCGCCAAAAACAAAGCCGCGTGCGTCTCAAGGAGAAACGCACGCGGCCACTGGCCCCCGCCAATAACTCTAATATGCCCTTCCAAAGCAATTCCAGGAAAAGTGCGAAGCGGTTTTCCGTCCGGAATTGCGTGACCTGAAGGGCGCCGGCCTTAGTTGCCGGAAAGATCGATCGACGCGGTCGTGCACGGATCGACGCCATAGGCCGGCGCGCAATCCTTGCCGCTGCTCGCGACCGTGTTCGGCGCGATGAATGAGCCAGCCAGAATGATCAGTGCCGCACACGCAAAAAAGATTGCGATCGACTTGCCCATGGACGCTATGCCTTTCGAGATTGATGCTGCCGCCGCCGTACTTGGGATCGTGGCGCGAGGCGGTGTTTATTCGCTGGGTATGTCATGATCAATATCAGGACATGTTGAATCTGCGGTAAATGCCATTCGCTTTTGCAACTGAGGCAGAACTGCAACGCTGTTACCGCAATACAACAGAAAACGGCCGCCAGTGGTTCCGGCGACCGTTCGTAGAAAGGCGATGATCTGCAGAAGTCAGGAGGAGCGTCCGCTGCGGGTGTACTGGCCCTGCGGGCGGTAGCGCACCAGATAGGTCGGCAGGATCGGCTCCAGCATCGTCGCATCGATGCCGATACCGGCAAGCGTGCGTCCTTCAGAATCCGCCTTTGCCGAGACGACATTGTCGGATTTCAGCAACACCACCTGGTCGGCGGTGAGTGGCGGCGTGATGAAGGGGACCATGGACGCGACGCTGCCGATGAAGGACGCGATGCCGAAGGGCAATGAGACGAGCGTGCGCTTGCGATCGATCGTATTCAGCATGATCTCGAGACAGTCGCGGAAGCTCAAGACATCCGGGCCGCCGAGTTCATAGATCTTGCCCTTGGCGATCTTGCCGTCGACAGCGCGCGCCACTGCTTCGGCGACGTCGGTGACGTAGACGGGCTGGAACTTGGTGTGGCCGCCGCCGATCAGCGGCAGCACCGGCGAGAACCGCGCCATCTCGGCGAACTTGTTGAAGAAGCCGTCTTCCGGTCCGAACACAATCGACGGACGCAGGATAATGGCTTCGGGCATCGTTTGCAGGATGGCCGCCTCGGCGCGGCCCTTGCTGCGGGCATAGGCCGACGGCGAAGAAGCGTCCGCGCCGATCGCCGAGATGTGCGTCAGTGTCGCGCCGACGCCGCGCGCAGCTTCCGCCACCGCGCGGGCGCCAAAATCCTGGACGGCGTCGAAGGTGTTGCGGCCGCTTTCAAACAGCACGCCAACGCAGTTGATGACGTGGTCGGAGCCTTCGACGGCGCGGTCGACCGACTTGCGGTAACGCAGGTTCGCCTGGACGAAGGAGATCTGTCCGACATTGCCGAGCGGCTGCAGGTGGCCGGCAAGATCAGGGCGACGAACGGCGACGCGAATGCGATAGCCGCGCTTTGCGAGCGCGCGCACCACATGACGGCCGACGAACCCGGATCCGCCGAAAATCGTCACCAGCGGCGGAAGGTTGGACAAGGTCATGGGATAGGCACTCCTGATCGCAGAGGGAAGAATTGATTGCTACATAGCTGAAGTGCCGCGAGAGGTGAAGGCCAATCCACGCGGCTTGCCAAGCAGCAGGCAGGTTGTGTCGTCTGCCGGTCAGACGCCTTCGACGACCACCATTTCCGCGTCTGCGACCTCTTGGCGGATGGCGGCGGCAATCTGGTATTCGGGCGAGTTGTAACAGTCGACCGCCGCCTGCAGCGACGGAAACTCGATGACGACGTTGCGTGCGCGGACATTCCCTTCCAGTCGCTGATACTCGCCGCCGCGCGCCAGAAAATTCGCGCCGTATTTCTCGAAGGCCGGCTTTGCAGCCGCCACGTAGTCCTTGTAGCGCTCGGGGTCGCGGACATCGACCCGTGCGATCCAGTATCCCTTGGCCATGGTGACCTCCTCGTCATTCGCCAATCAAGACCGACGGGAGTGTTACTTCCGGCAAATTTTGGTTGAGGTCAAGCGGATCGGCACAGGGTGCCAAGATATCCGGAGTGCTGCCCGTATCAGCGGGCAAGCGCGCCGTTCATTTCCGCAAGTATGTCGCGGGCGGCAGCAAGCGGTTCGGCGGCTGCGACGATAGGGCGCGCGACGACGAGATGGCTGGATCCGGCCTTGAGCGCCTCGGAAGGCGTCATCACCCGCTTCTGGTCACCCTTGTCGGCACCGGCCGGGCGGATGCCCGGTGTCACCAGTGCCATATCCGGGCCGATGATCTTGCGGACTGCGGCGGATTCCTCCGCCGAGCAGACGATGCCGCCCATGCCGGCTATGCGCGCCTGTTCGGCCCGCCGCAGCACCAGCGTATGCGGGTCGTATTCGTAGCCGGCATCGATCACGTCCTGCTCGTCCATCGAGGTGAGCACGGTGACGCCGAGCAGGCACAAGTCGGAGCCCTTGGCGGCCTCGACGGCCGCCTTCATCGCTTTCGGATAGGCGTGCAGGGTCAGCATCGACATGCCCATCTTGACGATGTTCTCGACGCCCTTGGCGACCGTGTTGTCGATGTCCAAGAGCTTCATGTCGAGGAAGACCTTCTTGCCGCTTCCGGCAAGGTCGCGGGCGAATTCCAGTCCGCCGGCAAAGACCAGCTGGTAGCCGATCTTGTAGAAGGAGACATCGTTCCCGAGCGTCGACACGATCCTCTCGGCGTCAGCGATCGTCGGAAGGTCGAGGCCTACGATCAGTCTGTCACGCGCGCTTTCGGTCATGTCGAGATCCCCTGCCAGTGTTCCATCGCGGTCCAGTCGCATGCGACGGTCCGATCCGCAAGGTGGAAAGCGAACACATTGCCGCCGCCGCCACCCTTCTGGTCGGCAGCGCGCGAGATCGGCGCGCCGAGCAGCCGGCATTTGAGCAGGGTACCGACGCCGCCGTGGCCGACGAAAGCGATCGGGGTCTTCGGATCGTGCTGGTCGAGCGTGCGGAAGACTGCCTCCGTAATCCGGGCCTGAGCATCGACCGCCCGTTCCCAGCCCTTGAAGCTCTGGGTGGGATTGGCGAAGAACCAGTCAGCCGCCTTCTCGAACTCCGGTGGCGGCAGAAAGCCAGTCGCCGAGCGATCATTCTCGCCCATGTCGTGATGGACCTCGACCGTTACGCCGGCCGCGTCGGCCAGGAGTTGCGCCGTCTCGATCGCCTTGGTTTCGTCGCTCGAAATGACCCGCCCGAGCGAACGCACCCAGGGCAACGATGCGGTCAGTGTCGCCCGCTCGCGGCCAATCGCCGACAGTCCCCATTGGGGAACAGGCACGTCCGGATCGATCCGGACCTGCGGGTGGGCAACATAGATGCCGAACATTCTATCAGTGCGCCCGGCGATAGACCCAGAGCTGCGCCGGCGGAATATTGCGCACGACGAAGTCGAGGTGCTGGATGCTGTAGCGATCGGGCATGGCGACGACGGGTGAAAGCGGCCCGTAGGAAATCTGGACGACCGGCCGGCCGGCCGGAATGCGCGACAGGAGATCGTCGATCAGTTCGACCCGCCGGTGCATCGGGAAGTTCAAAAGCGGGACGGCGGAAACGACGCTGTCGAAGGTCTGGTCCTTCAATGCGCCGAGCGTATGCTGCAGATCGAAGGCGTCGCCGTTGATGAAATTGACGCCGTTAAAGTTGGTCTTGAGCTGATTGTAGAAATCGGTCGAATACTCGATCGACACGAGACTGGACGGTTCAAGCCCACGCTCCAGGATCGCCTTGGTGATGACGCCGGTGCCGGGACCAAGCTCAAGGACCGGCAGGCCCGAGGCGGGGTTGATGACGCTCGCCATCCGGCGCGCGGTGATGGAGGATGTCGGCAGGATCGCACCGACGGCCTTGGCATTGCTCATCCATCCCTTGAAAAAGCGGATCTCCTCGTCGAACTTCCGTCCGAGCCGTTCCTTCACCTTCACGCGCAAATTCATTGAGCCCCTCAAAACCGTTGTCCTCTCCTCATTCGGGCCGCCCGCTAAGATCCGCGCTCGCTGATTCGAGCCGGCTGCGGCGGCAGTAATGATAATGTGCCCCCATCTGCGGCAAAAACAAGTCTGTCTGCGCCTGAAAGCGTCCTCTTATCAACAGGGGGCGAGTTTGGCCGGAAACAAAAAACCCGCCACGCACGGGCGTGACGGGTTCGCATTTCGCGCCACGTCAGGCCCGGTTAAACGCGCATCGGCATGAGCACATAGAGCGCGTCTTCGGCGGCCAGATCGCGAACGAGCGTCGGTGAGCCCGGGTCTGCGAGCATGAAGATCGCATCGGTGCCCGTGAGTTGCCCGGTGATGTCGAGCAGATACTTCGCGTTGAAACCGATTTCGAGCGGGTCATGGTCGTAGCCAACCGGCAGTTCTTCGGTTGCACTGCCGGAATCCGGGTTGTTGACCGTCAGCGTCATCTGGCCCTCGGTCAGCGCCAGCTTGACGGCGCGTCCACGCTCCGACGAAATCGTCGAAACGCGGTCGACAGCCTGGGCGAAGGACTGGCAATCGACGCGCAGTTCCTTGTCGTTGTTGGCCGGGATAACGCGCTGGTAGTCCGGGAATGTGCCGTCGATCAGCTTCGAGGTCATGACGATCGACCCGATGGTCAGGCGGATCTTGGCGTCCGAGACCTCGACGGACACGACGAGTTCCGGATTGTCGAGCAGCTTCTGCAATTCGCTGACGGTCTTGCGCGGGATGATGATCCCCGGCATGCCTTCGGAGCCCGAGGGGGCCTCGACGTCGGCGCGGGCCAGACGATGGCCGTCGGTGGCAACGGCGCGCAGCTTCAGTTCGCCCTTGCTCTCGACCGTGTGCACGAAGATGCCGTTGAGATAGTAGCGGGTTTCTTCAGTCGAGATCGCAAACTGGGTGCGATCGATCAACATCTTGAGGTCGGTCGCCTTGAGGCGGAACGAATGCGAGAAGCTTCCGGCGGTCAGATCCGGGAAGTCGGATTGCGGCAGGCACTGCAGCGAGAACTTCGAGCGACCGGATGCGACGGTCATTGCCGTGCCCTCGGCATTGGTGGCGAGCAGCACTTCCGAACCGTCCGGCAGCTTGCGCACGATGTCGTAGAGCAGGTGCGCCGGCACGGTGGTGGCGCCAGCCTGTTCCACCTGCGCCGGGGTGCCTTCGGTGATTTCGAGATCGAGGTCGGTCGCCTTCATCTCGAGGCTTGCGCCATCGGAGCGCAGAAGCACGTTCGAGAGGATCGGAATCGTGTTTCGCCGCTCGACCACGCGGTGCACGTGGTTCAGCGATTTCAGAAGGTTGGACCGCTCGAGAGTAATGCGCATGGGATGCTACCGCTTTCAACCGTTGCCCGGCGGACGAGGCGCCCGCCTGAGCGTCAACTGCGAGTGTCCCGACCGACGGACGGGAAAGATGTGGACCGGCAAAATGGCAGAAACAGCGCCCGGAAAGCAAGGGGTTTAAGGTGTTCTGTCCCCAGATGCGGCGTGCTGGCCCGCCGCTCGACCCTTGCCCTGCCATGCCGGCTCACTCATAAAGGCCGAACAGGCTCATCGCTAAGCATGATCAGGACGTTGCAGGTGGAAAAGCAGAAGACATCCGAACCATCAGACGGGCAGAGGCCGCGCAGCTTTCGCCTGCACAATGCAAGCGTCCCGGCCCGTCCGCTCGATGCGGCACTCTATCTGGTCGCCACCCCGATCGGCAATCTGGGCGACATCACGCTGCGCGCGCTCGAAACGCTCGCTGGTGCCGATGTGCTTGCCTGTGAAGACACCCGCGTGACGCGCGTTTTGCTTGATCGCTACGGCATAACCAATCGCCCCTTCGCCTACCATGAACACAATGCCGACGAGGTCGGACCACGGCTGCTCGCCGCACTCGGCGAGGGCCGGTCGGTCGCGCTCGTCTCCGATGCCGGCACGCCGCTGGTCTCCGACCCCGGTTACCGCCTGGCGCAATCGGCAATCGAGGCCGGGCACCGTGTCGTGCCGATCCCGGGCGCATCCGCGCCGCTTGCAGCCCTCGTCGGTTCCGGCCTGCCGAATGATGCCTTCCTCTTTGCCGGCTTCCTGCCGACCAAGGACAAGGCCAAACGCGATCGCCTCAGGGAGTTCGCGGCCGTGCCGGCGACGATCATGTTCTTTGAGTCGCCGCACCGCATCGCGGCGACGGTCGCAGCTGCGGCCGAAGTGCTGGGGAAGGGCAGACGGGCGTCCGTCTGCCGTGAGCTCACCAAGACCTTCGAGGAGTTTCGTCGCGGCACGCTCGGTGAGCTCGCCGTCCATTATGAAGGCGCAGGCGCGGTCAAAGGGGAGATCGTTCTGGTGATCGGTCCGCCGGAAGCTGCACCCGAGCCGGAAGCCGCTGACGTCGACGCGCTGCTGCTAAGCCTTGTCGCCGACATGCCCGCCGGCAAGGCGGCGACAGAGGCCGCCCGCCAGACGGGCCTGCCGCGCAAGGAGCTCTATGACCGGCTGCTTCAGCTGAAGGAGCGCCATGGCGATTGACGGCGGCAACAGGCGGCGGCTGAAAGCGCTGCAGCGGGGGCGGTTCGCCGAGTATCGCGCAGCACTCTGCCTGCTGCTCAAGGGCTACCGCATCGTCGCCATGCGCCATCGCACCAGGCTTGGCGAGATCGACATCATCGCAAGGCGCGGCGACCTCATCGCCTGCGTCGAGGTCAAGGCTCGTCGCACGGCCGAGGATGGCGTCTTCGCAGTGACCGCCACAGCGCAACGGCGAATTCGCGCAGCGAGCGACCTGTGGTTGGCCAGGCAGCCGGATTTCTCAAGGCTTTCCGTGCGCTACGACATCGTCACCGTGACACCCTGGGGCTGGCCGCGGCATCTGCCGGATGCCTTTTGAAACGGCGCGAATGAGGAGAAATGATTGCGACGTTCCACTCGCATTCTATTTTGGAACATATTCGCGAATTTGTAATCGTTCCGACACAAAAGCGTAACCAGCCTGTCATTGAAGGTCACTAGTCCACTGCCATCCGCAACCCGGTGGAGAGGACAAATCATGTTCAAGAAGTTTTCGCTCGCAGCCCTTACCTTTGCTTTTTCGGCGACCTCGTCGTTTGCCGCAACCAACATTACCTGGTGGCACGGTATGGCCGGCCGCAACGGCGAAGTCATCAATGAAGTTTCCAAGAAATTCAACGAAGCCCAGAGCGCCTGCGCGCTGACCCCGGTTTCGAAGGGCACCTACGAGGAAGCACTCGCTTCCGGCATCGCCGCTTTCCGCTCGGGCGAACAGCCGAACATCCTGCAGGTCTTCGACGCCGGTGCCGCCACCATCATCAACGCCAAGGGCGCAGTCATCCCGGCCGAAGACCTGATCATCAAGGCCGGCCACACCTTCGACCGCAACGCCTTCATCGACGGTGTTCGTTACTTCTACGCCGACAGCGAAGGCAAGTTCGTCGGCATGCCGTTCAACTCGTCGGCGCCGATCATGTACATCAATGACGAGGCCCTGAAGAAGGCCGGCGTCGAAGCGCCGAAGACCTGGGAAGAGTTTGAGGCCGTCGCTCCGAAGCTGAAGGAAGCCGGCTACATCCCGCTCGTCCAGTCGCAGCTCACCTGGCAGTTCACCGAGAACTTCTTCTCGCGCAACAACATCCAGTTCGCCACCAACAACAACGGCTACGATGCCGTCGTCGACACTGAGCTGAAGGTCACCGACCCGAACCTGATCATGATGTTCGACAAGCTGAAGGCCTGGAAGGATGAAGGCTACTTCGCCTTCTACGGCGCCGGCTGGAACGACAACCAGAAGGTCTTCGAAGAAGGCAAGGCCGCCTTCTGGATCGGCTCGTCGGGCTCCTTCGGCGGCTTGCAGAAGACGGCCCAGATGCCGTTCTCGGCAACCTTCCTGCCCTACTGGGGCTCGATCAAGGGCGCTGGCACCAACTCCTTCATCGGCGGTGCGGCGCTGTTTGCCATGTCCGGCAAGTCGGATGAAGAGAACAAGTGCGTTGCCGACTTCTTCCAGTTCCTGACCTCGCCTGAGATCCAGTATTTCTACCACAAGGCCACCGGCTATGTGGCCATCACCAAGGCAGCCTATGAGCTTGCCCAGAAGGACGGCTACTACAAGGAGAAGCCGGTCGCCGAAGTCGGCATCAAGCAGCTGCTGCTGCCGGCCGGCGAATGGTCGAAGGGCTACCGCCTCGGCTTCTACCCGCAGATCCGCGAAATCATGGAACGCGAATACGGCCGCATCTTCTCGGGTGAAACGACCGTCAAGGACGCTTTCGACACGATCGAGAAGGAAGGCAACGAGCTGCTCGCTCGTTTCGCCAAGACGGCCGGCTGATCTCGATGACGACCGCGACAGATCTCCTCCCCGCATCGCGGGGAGGGACCGGAACAAAGACCGGGGGGCGTCGCTTCGGCGCCTTCCGGTTTTTCGGTGGCCAGTCGAATAGCGGAGGTGAGGGTGCCGCCAAGCGCGTGCAGTTCTCCTCGCCGTTCCTGCCCTATCTTTTCCTCGCGCCACAGCTCGCGATCATTTTCATCTTTTTCTACTGGCCGTCCGTCCAGGCGATCCAGTCGTCCTTCTACCTGGAAGACCCCTTCGGCTTCGGCTCGACCTTCGTCGGCATGACCAACTATACCGACGTGCTGAAGTCAGGCGAATATCTCGGCATCGCCCGCTTCACCGCCGTCTTCACGGCGCTCGTCACCTTCTTTGCGCTGTCGATCGGCCTGCTGCTCGCGGTCAAGGCCGATGGCGTCATCCGCGGCAACGCCGCCTACAAGACGCTGCTGATCTGGGTCTATGCCATCGCGCCGCCGGTTGCCGGCCTCATCGGCATGATGTTCTTCGACCAGCATATCGGCCCGATCGTCGAGCTTGCCCGCTGGTTCGGCTGGGACATCAAGGTCGGCCTCAACTATTTCGACACCGCCTTTTCCATGGTGGTCGTCTCGGTCTGGAAACAGATCCCCTATAATTTCATCTTCTTCCTCTCAGGGCTCCAGGGCATTCCGGTCTCGGTGCGCGAGGCGGCGGCGATCGATTGCCGTTCCGGCTTCCGCCGCTTCTGGACGGTGATCCTGCCGCTCTTGGCGCCGACCGCCTTCTTCCTTTTGATCATCAACGTCACCTACGCGCTGTTCGACACCTTCGGCGTCATCGACGTGATGGTGAAGGACAAGGCCGCCAACAACCCGATCACCCTTGTCTACAAGGTCTACATGGACGGGTTCCGCGGCAACGATCTCGGCGGCTCGTCTGCCCAGTCGGTGATCCTAATGCTGATCGTCTTCGTGCTCACCATCTTCCAGTTCCGCTTCATCGAGCGGCGCGTGCACTACAACTGAGGTGGGGCCGATGTATCGCACCAAGATTTTCGACCACGTCATCCTGCTCTTCGGCGTCTTCATCATGGTGGCGCCTGTTGTCGTCGCCTTCATGACCTCGACGCATGAGGCGGCCGACATCCATCGCAACGGCCTCAGCCTCACCTGGGGCGGCCATTTCGTCGAGACCTATCAGACGGTCTTGACGCGAGAGGGCGGCTTCACCGGCAAGATCACCGGCTTCAACATGATGCTGAATTCGATGATCCTCGGTCTCGGTTTCGCCGTCGGCAAGATCGTTTTGTCGATGCTGGCGGCCTATGCGCTCGTCTATTTCCGCTTTCCGCTCGCGACTTTCTTCTTCTGGGTGATCTTCACCACGCTGCTTTTGCCGCTCGAAGTGCGCATTCTCCCTTCCTACGAAGTGATGAACACGCTGAAGCTGACGAACACCTATACCGGCCTGATCGTGCCGCTGCTCGCCTCGGCGACCGGCACCTTCTACTTCCGGCAGTTCTTCAAGTCGGTGCCGGACGAGTTGCTCGAGGCGGCGCGCATCGATGGCGCCGGGCCATTCAAGTTCTTCATCGACGTGCTGGTGCCCTTGTCGCGCACCATGATGGCAGCGATCTTCATCATCATGTTCGTCTACGGCTGGAACCAGTATCTCTGGCCGACGCTGATGACCACCGATGAAGGCTTCTTCACGCTGGTGCGTGGCATCAAGCAGATCCTGCTCGTCTGGGTCGGCTCGAATATCCCTGACTACAACGAGGCCTTTGCGCTGGCGATCCTCGCCATGCTGCCGCCTGTGATGATCGTGGTGATCTTCCAGCGCTGGTTCATCAAGGGCCTGACCGAAAGCGACAAGTAAGCGGAGCGGCGGCGGGACAGAGGTCCCGCCCGCTCCTGAAACGACACCAATTTTACGGAGGCAGCCATGGCGGCCATTACCATCGCCGAGGTCTCGAAGATCTATCACGGCAATGTCGAGGCGGTGAAATCCGTTTCGATCGATATCGAGGACGGCGAGTTCATCGTGTTGGTCGGCCCTTCGGGTTGCGGCAAGTCCACGCTTTTGCGCATGGTCGCGGGGCTGGAGACAATTTCGAAGGGGACCGTGACGATCGGTTCGCGCGTCATCAACGACGTCGATCCGGCCGAGCGCGATATTGCCATGGTCTTCCAGAACTACGCGCTCTATCCGCATATGACCGTCTACGACAACCTTGCCTACGGCCTGAAGAACCGCAAGACGCCGAAGGCCGAGATCGATGCCCGGGTGGCGGAAGCCGCCCGCATGCTGGAGATCGAGCCCTATCTGTCCCGCAAGCCGCGCGCGCTCTCGGGCGGCCAGCGCCAGCGCGTCGCCATGGGCCGCGCCATCGTACGCAAGCCGGCGGCCTTCCTCTTCGACGAGCCGCTGTCCAACCTCGACGCCAAGCTGCGCGTCTCCATGCGCGGCGAGATCAAGCGCCTGCAGAAGCGGCTCGGCACCACCTCGCTCTACGTCACCCACGACCAGCTCGAAGCGATGACCCTTGCCGACCGGCTGGTGGTGTTGAACGGCGGTCGCATCGAGCAGATCGGCCGCCCGCTCGATGTCTATCACCGTCCGGCCTCGACCTTTGTCGCGAGCTTCATCGGCTCGCCGGCGATGAACTTGGTCAAGGGGCAGATCGAAGGCGGCAGCCTGCAGATCGGCCTCTACAGAATAGAACTCGGCGGCCGCGCGCCGGTCGAAGGTCCGGTCACCGTCGGCTTGCGTGCCGAAGACCTGAAGCTTGCCGGTGTCGGCGAGGACGCCATGCTGTTCCAGGTCGATTACGTCGAGGAGCTAGGCGCCCAGCGGCTCGTGCACGGCACCATCGAAGGCCAGGCACTGACAATTGCGCTTTCGCCGGAAACGCCGCTCTCCGGCGATCTCGCGGTAACGATCGCCGTCGACCGCCTGCATTTCTTCTCGCCGGAGACCGGCAAGCGGCTGGAGCGCGGCACGTCTTTCGTAAGCGACGCTCCGGCTCAGACCCTCCGTCTGGAGACGGCCTCGTGATCCGCGAAACCGTCGCGCAGCTAACCGTTCCGGCGCCTGAAATCCGCGCCGGCTTTGCCGGGGTCGTGCGCACCATCGTGGCCCATGACGCAGCCATGGCCGCACGACCGGAGATGAACAGCATCGAGGTCGGCGGCGTGCCGGCCTCGACTGCGCCGCTTGCCTTTCCCTTCACCGTCGCCGCCTGGAATCTGGAGCGCTGCCTGTTTGCGCGCGAAAGTGCGGCGCATCTCGCGGCGACTGACGCGCCGCTCGTTCTGCTTTCGGAAATGGACAACGGCATGGCCCGTACCGGCCAGCGCCACCCAACCGCGGAGGTCGCCGCCGCGCTCGGCATGCACTATGCCTATGGCATCGAGTTCATCGAGCTCGGTCTCGGCTCCGACACCGAGCGCGAATTCTGCGAGGACGATTTCAACGCCAAGGGGTTTCACGGCAACGCACTGATGGCCTCGGTGCCGCTGAACCGTCCGTTCATGCTGCGGCTCTGGGGCGAACGGCTCTGGTTCACCGATGGTGAGCAGCCGCGCCTTGGCGAGCGTCTTGCGATCGGCGCCGTGATCGAGACGGACGCCGGTCCCTTCGTCGCCGTCTCCACCCATCTCGAAAGTGCGACGACCGCCGCCTATCGTGAGCGCCAGGTCAAGGAGCTGATCGATGCGATCGACGGGGCCTTCCCGGGCCTGCCGGTTTTGATCGGCGGCGATCTCAACACCGGCAACCATGCCGGCGGCGATTTCGAGGCCGAGGGGTTGTTTGCCATGAGCGCTATCAGGGGCTTTACCCGTCACGGAGGGCCGCTCGACGTGATGACCACGCGTCCGAGCCTGATTACCCGTTGGCCGGAGCGTTCGATGAAGCTCGACTGGTTCCTGTCGCGCGGGCTGAACATCGGCGAAACCCGTATCATTCCGTCGCTCGATCCGTCTGGCCGGCCGCTCTCGGATCACGACCTCATCGCTTGCGTCGTCGAAGGCTTCAAATAGCCTCGCCTCTCCTTGCCTAAGCCCCGCCCGCATTCTACATGTCGAGGGCTTTTCCAGTGCGGGAGAGGGCCGCGGTTTTCTCGTCCTCTTCCGTTCCGGCGGTTTGAAATCGATCACGGATGTCCGTGATCCACAGGGGACGGGAAGATGGCGAAAATCGTCAATGTCGGGGTCCAGATGGACCATGTGTCGGGCATCAACATTGCGGGCGATTCCACCTTCGCGATGAGCCTCGAGGCACAGTCGCGCGGCTACCGCCTCTTCCACTACACGCCCGAAAAACTGTCGCTGCGCGACGGCAAGGTCTATGCGAGCGTGCAGCAGATGGAACTGCGCGACGTCAAGGGCGACCACTTCACGCTTGGCGAAGCCGAGCGCGTCGATCTCTCGACCATGGACGTCATCCTGCTGCGCCAGGACCCGCCCTTCGACATGGCCTACATCACCTCGACGCACCTGCTCGAGCGCCTGCATCCAAAGACGCTTGTTGTCAACGATCCGGCCTGGGTGCGCAACTCGCCGGAGAAGATCTTCGTCACCGAATTCGCCGACCTGATGCCGAAGACGCTGATCACCCGCGATCCCCAAGAGATCGCAAGCTTCCGCCAGGAAATGGGCGACATCATCCTGAAGCCGCTCTACGGCAATGGCGGCGCCGGCGTCTTCCACTCGACCCGCGACGACCGCAACCTGTCGTCGCTCCTGGAAATGTTCGGGCAGATGTTCCGCGAGCCCTTCATCGCACAGGAATACCTGCCGGCGGTGCGCAAGGGCGACAAGCGCATCCTGCTCGTCGACGGCGAGCCGGTCGGCGCCATCAATCGCGTGCCGGCCGATCACGACGCCCGCTCCAACATGCATGCCGGCGGTCGCCCCGAACCGACCGATCTGACCGCGCGAGAGAAGGAAATCTGCGCCCGCATTGCCCCGGCGCTCAAGGCCCGTGGCTTCCTCTTCGTTGGCATCGATGTCATCGGCGACTACATGACCGAGATCAACGTGACGTCGCCGACCGGTATCCGCGAAGTGAAAAAATTCGGCGGCGCCGACGTCGCGAGCCTGCTCTGGGACGCGATAGAGCGCAAGCGCGCCTGACCCGGGCTGGCCGCAGAACGTACTTCCGTTCGGCGGAGATTGCTGCGGGCTCGCGCCTACAACCGGTCGGTTGAGCGCGCTTGCCAACGGCAGCGCGTCGACCCCTTCCTGGATGTTCTGTAATTGTTCTTGTTTTTGTGCGTGAACCGTGCAAGGCTTTGTTCTGCAACCCAAGGCGGTTGCGGCGCCCGCGAGTATGGGCTGCCTGGGCGAGGGAGCAAACATGGTCGCGCGTGTCAGTACGGTGGCATTTCAGGGTATCGAGGGTTTGCCGGTCGACGTGCAGGTGATGATCGCGCCCGGCAAGGTCGGGATGCAGATCGTCGGCTTGCCGGACAAGGCCGTGGCCGAAAGCCGCGAGCGGGTGCAGGCCGCACTTCATGCCTCGGGTCTGGCGCTGCCGGCCAAACGCGTCACCGTCAATCTTGCCCCCGCCGACCTTCCCAAGGAAGGCAGCCATTTCGACCTGGCGATTGCACTCGGCCTGATGGCCGCACTTGGCGCCATTCCCGGCGACGCGCTGGCGCCCTATGTGGTGATCGGCGAACTCAATCTCGATGGCACGATAGCCGCCGTTGCCGGCGCGCTTCCTGCCGCAATCGGCGCCAATGCGCTTGGCAAGGGGCTGATCTGCCCGGCCGAAAGCGGCCCGGAAGCGGCCTGGGCGGGTGCCGAGATCGATATTCTCGCGCCGCGCAGCCTGATCGCGATCGGCAACCATTTTCGTGGCACGCAGGTGCTCTCGCGGCCTCAGGCGGCCATCCGGTCAGGCGCCGCCAACCTGCCCGATCTCGGTGATATCAAGGGGCAGGAAAGCGCCAAGCGGGCGCTCGAAGTGGCGGCCGCCGGCAACCACAATCTGCTGATGGTCGGTCCGCCGGGATCGGGAAAGTCGATGCTGGCGGCACGCCTGCCATCGATCCTGCCGCCGCTCAATCCGGCCGAGCTCCTCGAAGTGTCGATGATCCATTCGATCGCCGGACAATTGCCGGGCGGCAAGCTGTCGGACCGGCGGCCGTTCCGCACCCCGCATCACTCCGCCACCATGGCAGCCATGGTCGGCGGCGGTTTGCGCGCCAAACCGGGCGAGGCATCGCTCGCCCACAACGGCGTCCTGTTCCTCGACGAATTTCCGGAGTTCACGCCGCAGGTGCTCGACGCGCTGCGCCAGCCGCTCGAAACCGCGGAATGCATCATTGCCCGCGCCAATCATCGCGTGAGCTACCCCGCCGCGATCCAACTCGTTGCCGCCATGAACCCCTGCCGCTGCGGCATGGCGGGTGAGCCCGGCCGCACATGCGCCCGCGGCCCGCGCTGCATGGCCGACTATCAGGCGCGTATTTCCGGTCCGCTGATGGACCGCATCGATATCCGCATCGACGTCCCGGCCGTCAGCGCCGCAGATCTCCTGAAGCCGGCGGCAGCCGAAAGCAGCGAGGTCGTGGCCCGCCGCGTTGCACGCGCCCGTGCCCTGCAGATCGACCGTTTCGCGACGCTTGGCCACCCGGAATTGACGAGCAATGCCCGCTCATCCACCTCGATGATCGAGAAGATCGCCGAGCCAGACGCTGCGGGTCTGCAGCTCCTCAGGGACGCCGCCGAAAAGATGAAATTTTCGGCGCGCGGCTACCATCGTGTGCTGAAGGTCGCGCGCACGCTCGCCGACCTCGATGGCGCGCCAACCGTCGGCCGTATCCATCTGGCCGAGGCAATTTCCTACCGCATCGCCGGCGAGCGCCTGCAGGCGGCGGCGTAGCGTTATGTTCAAGTGGAAAGGGCGCCCGCGGCGCCCCTTCCGATCGTCGGCGATGCAAGTCCGTCAGCCTCCGAGGCCTTCGAACAGCGCCGTCGAAAGGTAGCGCTCGGCAAAGGACGGAATGATGACGACGATGGTTTTGCCGGCGTTTTCCTCGCGCTGGCCGATCTCGATTGCGGCGGTCAGTGCGGCGCCGGAGGAAATCCCGACCGGCACGCCTTCGAGCCTGGCGACGAGGCGTGCGGCCTCGATCGCTTCGGCGCTGTTGACGGTGACGATCTCGTCATAGACGGAAGTGTCGAGGATCGCCGGTGCAAAGCCTGCGCCGATGCCCTGGATCTTGTGTGGGCCGGGCGCGCCACCGGAAAGTACCGGAGATTCTTCCGGCTCGACCGCGATGACTTTGATCGAGGGTTTGCGCGCCTTCAGCACCTGCCCGGCGCCGGTGATCGTGCCGCCGGTGCCGATGCCGGATACGAAGATGTCGACGGCGCCTTCCGTGTCGTTCCAGATCTCCTCGGCCGTCGTCTTGCGGTGGATCTCCGGGTTGGCCGGGTTTTCGAACTGCTGCGGGATGATGGCGTCGGGCAGGGCCTCGACCAGCTCCTGCGCCTTGGCGATCGCGCCCTTCATGCCCTTGGCGCCTTCGGTCAGCACCAGTTCTGCCCCGAGCAGCGCCAGCATCTTGCGCCGCTCGACCGACATGGTCTCCGGCATGGTGAGGATGAGCTTGTAGCCCTTGGCGGCGGCAACGAAGGCAAGCGCGATGCCGGTATTGCCCGAGGTCGGCTCGACCAGTGTGGTGCGGCCGGGGACGATCTTACCCTCTGCTTCCAGGCTCTCGATCATCGCCACGCCGATGCGGTCCTTGACCGAGGCGATCGGATTGAAGAATTCGAGCTTGGCGAGCAGGTTCGCCTTCACGCCCTTTTCCTTGGCAAGCTTGTCGAGCCGCACGATGGGAGTGTCGCCGATCGTTTCCGTGATCGAGGAATAGACGCGACCGCGGCCGGGCTTGCGTGTATCGGACATAAGATTCTCCCTTGGACGTGAACTCTTGGCCTATGAGAATAGGGACGACGCCTGCCCAATTCCAGAACGGTAAAAACCGCATGACGATCCGCCGGAGGAAAAACCACCGGCGAAGTCGTTGTTTGGGAAAAGTTTTTTCAGCTTGCGCGGACGGCGATGTAGGCGGCCGTGCCGGCGAGCACGCTGGCCGCAACGCGGTTCAGCGCTCTGAGTGCTCTGGGTTGCTTGAGCAACAGGCGCGCCCGCGACGCGAGCAGCATATAGGGCACGAGCACCGTCAGAAGCACCAGGAAGGTCGTCGTCAAAAGCAGGCCGTAGTCGCTGGGGCCAATTGCCTGAATGTCGATCAGCGTCGGTACCAGTGCCACATAGAACAGCATGGTCTTCGGATTGCCGAGCGTGATCAGCAGGCCGGACAGGAAGGACATGGCGGCACTCGTCGAGGGCTTGGCCTTGATGTCCTCCGGCAGCAAGCCTGCGCTCCAGAGCTTCCAGGCGATGTAGCCGAGGTAGAGGACACCGGCGAACTTCACCACCAGGAACACCGTGGTGAAGGTCTGGGCAATCAGGGCCAGCCCGAGAATGACGGCAGTCAGATAGACCATGTCGCCAAGCGCGATGCCCAGACCCATGAAGAAGGTTTCGCGGAAACCGGAGCCGAGGGCACGGGCGACCAGCGCTGTCACGCCGGGACCTGGGATGGCCGCGGCGATGAAGAGAGCGCCGCTATAGGCGATGAGAGCCGCGAGCGTCATGAACGATCCTTCCGATGTGGTGCCGACTTCTAGCGCAGATCGGCAAGAAACGGAAATCACAGATTGTCGGCCCCTGCCGTGCGTTTCCTTAAATCCTGGGCGATCCAAGGATTAAACAAGCCACAATTCGAAGTGCTGCAGGGAGCTTTGCGCATCTGATCAGACGTGTATCGCAGTCGACGCTTCGTGACAAAATTGACCGGGTGACAAGTCCGGCATTGTCCAGCGCTTCTGGATGGTTAGAGCTTGTTGAGACGAGCAAAAGGCGCCCTCTCATGCCCGAATTGAAAGACCTCATCGGCTTTGCCCTCCTGGCACTCGGCATGGTGCTGACGCCGGGCCCGAACATGATCTACCTGATCTCGCGCTCGATCAGCCAGGGGCCGGCGGCGGGCTTGATCTCGCTCGGCGGCGTGGCGCTCGGTTTCGTCGTCTACATGGTCTCGGCAGCGCTCGGCATCACCGCGCTGCTTCTCGCGGTGCCCTTTGCCTATGACGTGCTCAGGCTCGCCGGAGCCGGCTATCTTCTTTATCTTGCCTGGCAGGCGGTCCGGCCCGGTGGTCGCTCGCCTTTTCAGGTCAAGCACTTGCCGAAAGATGGCCCGAAGAAGCTCTTCGTCATGGGGTTTCTCACCAGCCTGCTCAATCCCAAGGTGGCGGTTCTCTATCTTTCGCTGCTGCCGCAGTTCATTCGTCCGGAACTTGGCAACGTGCTCGGCCAGTCGCTGGTCTTCGGCTCGATACAGATCGTGACCAGCGTTACCGTCAACGCGATGATCGCCCTTGCCGCCAGCGGCATTGCGGCCTTTCTCGCCGGGCGGCCATTGTTCATGGTCGTCCAGCGCTGGGCCATGGGCACGGCCTTGTTCGGCTTCGCGCTGAGCATGGCGTCGGAAGCGCGGCGCTAACCGGCGCTTCCGCTCTCTAGGATGCCGCAAATCCGGACGCAAAACCGCTTCACAGGTTTCCCGAAATGGCTCACTCGAACAGCGGCCGCATGAAGCTGCGCTCATAGCGGACGATGCAACGGGTCTTTTCGGCGTAGGCGAAGGCTTCCTGGCATTCCGGGTCCTGCGCCATTTCCTGGCGATAGGCCTCGTAGGCGGCAAGGCTCGGGAAGCTGAAGAGCGCCAGCGCAATGTTGTTGGCCCCCTCATGCGGCAGGAAGTAGCCGTGGTGCGTGCCGCCGAGGCGGTTGACGAGCGGAATCCAGAGCTTGGCGTAGTGTTCGAACTCGGCGGCCTTGTAGGGGTCGATGACGTATTTCAGATAGCAGGTGATCATGCGGTTCTCCCTTCGCGCTCCCGCTTGATAGAAGAGGGCAGGCGAAGTTTCCAGCCGAGATTCATGCCGGCGGCGGCAAAGAGGATCGCGACGGAGCCGAGGATCTGGACCGGCTGCAGCTGATGGCCAAAGGCAATCCGGTCGACGACGATGGCGGCGATCGGGTAGACGAAGGAGAGCGCCCCGGTCATGTGCGTCGGCAGCCGCTGGATTGCCCCATAGAGCAGCACATACATCAGCCCGGTATGGATCACGCCGACCGTGAGGAGGATCGACCATTGCGCGGCTCCTGACGGTGCGGGGCCAGTGAAGGCCATCGGCGCCAGCATCAGGGTTCCGGTGATCACCTGGATCAGTGCGATCAGATGCGGCGGCGTGCCCTTGAGCAGCTTCGTCGCGATCGCTGCGATGGCATAGAAAAAGGCGGCCCCGACCGAAAGCACAATGCCGATCAGATAGCTCTCGGGCGCAAAGCCTTGGCCGGGCTTGGCCGCGACGATCGCCAGCATGCCGGCGAAGGAAACCGATAGCCAGAAGATTTTCGTTGCCGTGATCTTTTCACCGAGAAACAAGGCGCCAAGCCCCAGCAACATGAAAGGCTGGGTATTGTAGACCATGGTCGCGATCGAGATCGACGCGTGGGAATAGGCGGCAAACAGCAGCAGCCAGTTGACGACGATCGCGATGCCGCCGACGACCGACAGCAGCAGCATCCGCCGGCTGAAATGCCGACGGTCGAAGAGGCCGAGATACCAGGCGATGCCGACGAGCGTCATGGCGCCGAACACACAGCGCCAGAACACCACGCTCGTCACCGGCAGGCCGGACATCAGCACGAACCAGCCGATGGTTCCGGAGATCAGCATCGCTGCCGTCATCTCGATGCTGCCACGCTTGAGTTCGTTGTTCATGGTCACTGCTCCATCTTGATGATTGGAGAATAGCCGGTGCACGCGGCCTTTCCCATGGATGAACGAAGGCAATTGTGTTAGATTGCCTAATTATCGAAGTTCTGTTTGTTGCTATGGCTTATGGTGTTGAGATGCTGGACGAGATTGACCGACGAATCCTCGATATCCTGGCAGCCAATGCGCGGGTGTCGTTGAAGGAGCTGGCGCAGGAGGCGGGACTGTCTTCGCCGAGCGCTGCGGATCGTCTCCGCAAGCTGGAAGAGCGCGGCGTTCTCGATGGCTTCACCATCGCCCTCAATCCCGCGAAGGTTGGCTATCCCCTGCAGGCGGTCATCCGCGTGCGTCCGATGCCGGGCATGCTGCACACAGTCGAGCGGCTGATCCAGGACACACCCGAGATCGTCGAATGCGACAAGGTGACCGGCGACGATTGTTTCATCGCCAAGCTCTTCGTACGCGACATGGCGCAGCTGGACACGATCCTCGACCGGATCGCCGAGAAGGCGCAGACCAACACCTCCATCGTGAAGTCGTCGCCGGTGAAGCGCCGTCTGCCGCCGTTGGTCTAGCAAGCAATTCCAGGAAAAGTGTGAAACGGTTTTCCGTCCGGAATTGCGCAGAGGAAAGCAATTCCAGGAAAAGTGTGAAACGGCTTTCCGTCTGGAGTTGCGCGGATCAAACCCCGGTTGAGCCGAAGCCGCCGGAGCCGCGTGCCGTCTCGCTGGCCTTGTCGCTCTCGCGCACCGCAACCTGGGTGACGGGTGCGATCACCATCTGGGCAATGCGCATGCCGCGCTCGATGATGAAGTCCTCGTCGCCGAGATTGACGAGCAGCACCTTCACTTCGCCGCGATAGTCGCTGTCGATCGTTCCGGGTGTGTTGAGGCAGGTGATGCCGTGCTTGAAGGCGAGGCCTGAACGCGGCCGGATCTGGGCTTCGTAGCCGGCCGGGACTTCGAAGACGAAGCCGGTCGGCACCAGCGCCCGCTTGCCCGGGGTCAGCATCATTGGCCGATCGGCCGCGACGGCCGCGCGCAGATCCATGCCAGCCGCACCGGATGTCTCGTAGGCGGGCAGCTCCAGGCCCTCGCCATGCGGCAGGCGAACGAGGTCGAGGGGCGGGCGGGAATCGGAAATGTGCGTGCTCATGACCGCATAAGCCGGGCGGTGGGCGTCCCGGTCAATTGCATAATCGGGGCCAAGCCTGTAAAGGACGCGGCAACTCACAGGATTCTACGACATGGCTGAAACTCTTGCCGAGGCGGTCTCCCGCCGCCGCACATTTGCGATTATCGCCCACCCGGATGCTGGTAAAACGACGCTCACCGAAAAGCTGCTGCTGTTCGGCGGTGCGATCCAGCTTGCCGGCGAAGTCAAGGCCAAGAAGGATCGTATCCAGACCCGTTCGGACTGGATGAAGATCGAGCGCGAGCGCGGCATCTCGGTCGTCACCTCGGTGATGACCTTCGAATACCACGGCAACGTCTTCAATATTCTCGATACGCCCGGTCACGAAGACTTCGCCGACGACACCTACCGCACGCTGACGGCTGTCGATGCCGCAGTCATGGTCATCGACGCGGCCAAGGGTATCGAGCCGCGCACGCTCAAGCTCTTCGAAGTCTGCCGCATGCGCGATATCCCGATCATCACCTTCGTCAACAAGATGGACCGCGAGAGCCGCGATCCCTTCGAGATCCTGGACGAGGTCGAGGAAAAGCTGGCGCTCGACTGCGCGCCGGTCACCTGGCCGATCGGTCGCTCCAAGACCTTTTGCGGCTCCTATAACCTCGCCGACAACACCGTGCGTGGCTCGGATACGCAGGAAATCCCGACCAAGGTCAACGGTCCGGAAATGGCGTCCCATCGCCTGCCGGAAAACGAGCGCGACGCCTTCACCGAAGAACTGATGCTGGCGATCGAGGCCTGCAAGCCCTTCGACAAGAAAGCCTTCCTCGAAGGCCATCTGACCCCGGTGTTCTTCGGCTCGGCGCTGCGCAACTTCGGTGTGCGCGACCTCATCAACGCGCTCGGCGACATTGCCCCGCCGCCGCGCGACCAGGTGGCTGATATCCGCACGGTGCACGCCACCGACGACAAGATGACGGCCTTCGTCTTCAAGATCCAGGCGAATATGGACCCGAACCACCGTGACCGCATCGCCTTTGCCCGCGTCTGCTCGGGCAAGCTCGAGCGCGGCATGAAGGCGCGCCTGTCGCGCACCGGCAAGCAGCTGGGCCTCAGCGCCCCGCAGTTCTTCTTCGCCTCGCAGCGCCAGCTTGCCGACACGGCCTATGCTGGCGACGTCGTCGGTATCCCCAACCACGGTACGCTCCGGATCGGCGACACGCTGACCGAGGGCGAGCCACTGGTGTTCCAGGGCGTGCCGAACTTCTCGCCGGAAATCCTGCGCCGCGTGCGGCTGGAAGACGCGATGAAGGCGAAGAAGCTCAAGGAAGCCCTGCAGCAGATGGCCGAAGAGGGCGTCGTGCAGCTCTTCTCGCCCGAAGACGGCTCACCGGCGATCGTCGGCGTCGTCGGCGCGCTGCAGCTCGACGTCTTGAAGGAGCGCCTCAGCGCCGAATACGGCCTGCCGGTTTCCTTCGAAATGTCGCGTTTCTCCGTCTGCCGCTGGATTTCGGCCGATCAGCCGGCCGAACTCGACAAGTTCGTCACGGCCCGCCGCGGCGATATCGCCCGCGATCTCGACGGCGATCCGGTGTTTCTGGCGCAAGACAGCTTCTCTCTGCGCTACGAAGCGGAACGCTATCCGGCGATCAAGATGGTCGCGATCAAGGAATACCACGTCGCCAAGGCGGCCTGATCGGTTTCCTGTTCCGGCCGGTGCCCGAGGCATCGGCCGGCATTCCGGCGCGTGACGCCGTCGAAACGACGTCCCTAGACCCAAAAATCGAAACGCGGCGACGAACGGTCGAGCATCGCCATGCTCGGGCGAACGCCCCAGGTCGCCTCGATCGCGTGCGAAAGGGCGGCAATCAAGCGCTCGATATCCGCCCGCGCCGTCTCATGCAGCGCTTCGGCGACGATCAGCGCGCGTGACGTCTCCGGTCTAATCGCCGAAAGGCCGCTCTGCCGGTTGGTCCAGCGCCGGGCATGCGCCCGCCCCTCGGCGTCGGCGAAGATCACCTCGCCGGGCTCCGGATTTTCTGTTTCGCCTGCGAAGGTCAGATAGGTCTCGGCGGCGCCAAGCGCGCGGCGCACATGCAGATGGCCGGCAACCTGTGCCAAATCGAAGACCGCAATCGGGATCGCGAAGGCGAGCGAGGCGGCATTGCAGAGATCGATCAGCGGATGGATCGAAGGCAGGTCGCCCTCCTTCCGAAAGCGTCGCAACAGCGCCTCGGAGGCCGAGCGGTATTGCGTTGGCTTCAGCCCCATCTTCGCGAAGGTTCGGCGCCAGGCCTGGATCTCCGGCAGATCGCTTTCAGAGCCGGTGCCGAGGCGATCGGTTGCGGTCGCCTGAAACCACAGGACCGCTTCATGGACCGATACGTCGCTGCGCACGCGGTCGATGACGAGCGCTCCGGCGCTGAGTTCCTGGAAGTCGCGCCAGATATCGTCCGTGTGCTGGAAATGCATGGAAATCCTCTCTTCCGGTTGGTCCATGATACTCATGCCTTCCGTGCCCGGTGCGCAATGGCGCTTGCGGTTTTCCGGCTTGCGCGGATCTGGGGCAGGCTCAACCCAAGAACAGCGACAAGTACACAGCCGATGCCCGCAATCTGATACGTCCCGACCGGCTCGCCAAGCAGCAGGAAGGCGAAGGCGACCGCAGAAACCGGCGCCAGCGCCGTGAAGACCGAAGCCTCCGTGCCGCTTACGCGCGCCGCTCCGGCATACCAGAGCAGGAAGCCAGCGACCGTCGGGATCAGGGCGTAGTAAAGAACGGCGCCAATCGCGTTCATTTCAAGCGGCGTGTTCCACGGCGCCTCGAAAAGAGCAGGGACGAGGGCGACGGCAAAGCCGAGGCCCGCCATCAGCGTCGAGAGGGCAAGCGGGGTAATCTCGGCCTTCACCCGCTTATTGATCAGGATGAACAGGCTCTCGCAGACAACGGCGCCGAAGATCAAAGCGATGCCGAGCGGAGAATGGGCCGCGCCATCGCCGGGCTTGAAGACGATGGTGAGCACGCCGAAGGCGGCAAGCGCGATCGCCGCAAGCAACCGCCGGTCAGGGCGTTCGCCGAGAAGCAGGATGGCAATCGCGGCGGAGGCGACCGGCAAGGTGCCGATCACCACCGCGGCGTCTGTCGCCGACGTCAGGCTCAGGCCGGCAATCAGCAATGTTGTGTAGCCGACGCTACCGGCGCCCGCCTGTGCGATGAGAATCAACCAGTCCCGTCGCTCGAGTTTCGGCCATGTCGCCTTCGTCAGCTGCATCAGCAGCAGGAAGAGTGGGAAGGCGATGGCAAACCGCAGGGCTGTGGCCGAAAACGGCGGCAGGCCTGTGGCGATGATCTTGCTGGCAATCACCGTGCTGCCGACCAGGATCATCGCCAGCGACAGATAGAGATAGCCTCGAAACTTTTCCGACATGTCGTCCTCTTTGGAATGCTGCGCCTGTAAGCGGACGCCAGCAATGCGCCGGAGGAGAACGCGGGTCTTGAACGGAATTGCGGGTGCTACTTGCTCGCGTTGGAATAGGCGCCGGGCGAAAGACCGTACTTGCTGACGAACACACGCGTCATGTGGCTCTGGTCGGCAAAGCCTGCAGCGATTGCCGCTTCTGCGAGCGGGGTGCCCTTGCCGATCAGGTCGCGGGCAAGGTCGATGCGGCGCTGGACGATATAGGCATGCGGCGTCAAGCCGACGTCTCTCGCGAAGTTGCGCACCAGCTGGAAGCGGCTGAGCTTCGCCTCGGCGGCGAGATCGGCCAACGTGATCGCGGCCGTCGGGTCGTCGTCGATCATGGTCTTTGCCGAAGCGACGGCCGCCGGGCTTTCGGATCGCTGCGCCTTGCCGGTGGCGAGCAGGCTACCGAGCAGCGTCAGGAGCCGCTCTTCCCGGCGGATCGCTTCGTCCGGTGTCGTGGTGGCGGTGATCGCCGCGAAGAGTGCACGGAACTGGTTTGCCGCTTCCGCATCGTGGAATGCTGGCGCGGTAAACTCAGCGGCTGTCGAGCGCCCCTGGCTGATGTCTTCGGCGGCAGCTGAGATCACGGAGGGATCGAGGTAGAGCATGCGCCAGGCGCGGCCGGTGTCGCCGATTGGCGCGCCGTCATGCACCTCGCCGGGATTGACCGTGATCATGTCGCCGGCCCCAGCCTCGACCATGCCTCGGCCGCTGAGCGATTTCTGTGCTCCCCGGTAAATGAGGCCGATGCCGAATTGATCGTGGGTGTGGCGGGCGAAGGAATGGCGCGTTTCCGCCTCGACCGCGTCGATGCCCGCGGCCGCGCTGCGCAGCATCCTGAATTGACCTTTTGCCATCCGCGCCTGATCCTCCAGCTTGTCTTGTACACTGCCGCGACGCATCGGGCCATGGTCATCGTGCTGCCGGCTTGAGCGGGCGCCGTGGTGGTGCCGCGGACATTGGGACCCGCACGTGAAACTTTCATTGCTCCGGCGTTGCAATCACCAGCCGCAGGTTTACGTTGCGATGCCAGGCGACGCCGACAATGGGAGATGGTCGAAATGCTGGATCTGCGTGTTCACTTCCTCGAGGCGGACGGGTCTCTGGCGCCGTGGCGTGAACAGATGCTGGAGGCGGTGCGGGAGACTGCCGAGCGCGTCGGTGCGTCGGTTTCTGCCGCAGACAGCGTAGCTCCGATCGATGTGCTCGTCGAGTATCGGCCGGGCGAGACGATCCCCGAACTCGGTATCGCAGGCGCCTGCTATCGCAGGGCGCTGGTCTTTTTCACGCTCGACCCTGGCAACGACAATTTCGAAGCCAGTCTTGCCGCCGGAGAGGTGCAGAAATTGCTGACGCATGAACTGCATCATTCCTTTCGCCACGCCACCTGCGGCTACGGTTCCAGGCTCGGAGAGGCTCTGGTCACGGAAGGACTTGCGGACGCCTTCGACGACGAAATCAACGGTGGCAACGGCCACCCGTGGAACCACGCAATTGCTGGAAGCGATTGGGCTGGGGTGCTGGAGCGGGCCGAGCGTGAACTTTGGGCAGAGACCTATGATCATGCCGGCTGGTTCTACGGCAGCGATCGTGCGTTACCGCGTTGGGCCGGCTACACGATCGGCTATCATCTGGTGAGAACCTATCTTGCGGCTAATCCAGACGCCCGCCCGTCGCAGATGACGGCAACGCCGGCAACCCTCGTGATCGACGAAGCCTGGGCGTCGCTGAAGGAGCGCCTGCTTGCTGCGGCGTGATGGCACGACCGCGATCGTCGAGAGCGCCGTGCGTTCATATGAACGCAGCAAGGACGCGCTAGCACTTTGATTTTAGAGCATCTTTCCGCCTCACGTGAATCCACTTGAGAGCGGCATTCTCTAGGCATAGGGAGCTTCGTCGCGGTCGCGCCCCGGCAATTTCCTGACATCGCCGATCCAGGGCAGGGCCGAGGAACACCAGATCTGCGACCGGGGTCTCAGCTCCCGGCGCTGGTTGATCGTCCCGACGCGGATGCCAACCTCTTCGGCATCCTCGTCCGTACCGGTCGTATAGATCGGCGAGCCGCAGTTGGGGCAGAAGAACTGCAGCCGCTGCCGGCCGTTGGCGCCGACCTTCACATAGAGCTTCGGTTCGCCGCCGGTCAGCCGAAAATTCTCGCGCGCCGTGCCGGCCGTCACGCGATAGGCAGATCCCGTCAGTTGCTGGCAATCGGTGCAGTGGCAGATCGCGACGTCGGCTGGATCGATCTCCGCTTCATAGGTCACGAAACCGCAGTGGCATTGCCCATCGATGTGCATGGAGACCTCCCTGAAAGGGGAGAAGCTAGCGCGGGAACGGGAAAAGTGTATGCGGCTCGCTACATGCGCCTTCGGGACGGCTCAGGTGAGACTGTCGCCGCAGACAACCGCCGCAGGTTGCGGCGATTGGGAGCAAGGCGCGGAACGCACTCCGGTACGTAAGCGGAAGCTTACACGCCGGTGAACAGCCACTCGTGTTCGCGGGCGTTGTGGAACTTCCAGACGCGCTTCGGTCCGGCCATGACGTTGAGATAATAGACATCGTAGCCGTGCACGGCAGCAACCGGGTGATAGCCCCTCGGCACCAGTGCCACGTCGCCGTCCTCGACCGCCATGGTCTCGTCGAGCGAGCGGTCGTCAGTGTAGACGCGCTGCATGGCAAAGCCCTGCGGCGGGTTGATCCGGTGGTAGTAGGTTTCTTCCAGATAGCTCTCGGCCGGCAGGTCGTCCTGGTCGTGCTTATGTGGCGGGTAGGAGGAGGTGTGGCCGCCAGGTGTGATCACCTCGACGACGAGCAGCGACTGCGCCGAGCCGTCGTCTTCCGGCATGATGTTGGTGACATAGCGGGTGTTGGTGCCCTTGCCGCGGGTCATTTGCGGATGGGTACCCGGCGGGATGACCTTCGCCTTGAAGCCGTCGCCGCCCGGCGCCGAGCAGATGGCGAGATCGAGGTCGGAGGTTGCGGTTGCCTGCCAGTGGCTGCCCTTCGGCACATAGACGGCATAGGGCTGGCCCTCGAATGGCGTCATGCGCTCACCGAGTTCGCCGAATGCCTCGCCATCGACGGACACCTTCGCCTTGCCGGAAACCAGCACCAGGCAGATTTCCTTGTCGCCGGTTTCCCCTTCGGTCGTCTCGCCGGCCTTCAGTCGCTCAAGCGCGAAACCGACATAGGTCCAACCGGCGCTCTCCGGCGTCACGTTTTGCATCAGGCCTGATTTGGCCTTCGGTTTGACGAGCAGCTTGGACATGTCGATCTCCCTAACTCTTTTCCTGGGGCCCGCCGAACCTGCGGCTTGCCCCTCACCCTAACCCTCTGCCCGCACGCGGGGAGAGGGAACACCGTTTGCGCACTATCACCGCTACTGAGAAGTTCGCGCGGTTGCAGCATATGCCTTCTCCCCGCCTGCGGGGAGAAGGCGGCGGCAGCCGGATAAGGGGTAATCCCGCGAAACCCGGCGACCGAAAGCGCATGCTTACTTGTCGAGCCCGGCTTCCTTGGCGAAGGCCTTCAGCGATTTCAGTCCGAGCGACTGGTATTCGAACGGGTTGCGCACGGCCGAATCCTGTTCCGCCTCGATCACCAGCCATCCGGAATAATTGTGCTCGGCGGCGATTTTCAGCACGGGGAGGAAATCGACACCGCCCTCGCTGTCGCCGGGAACGGTGAAGACGCCACGGCGCACGCCTTCGAGGAAGGAGAGGCCTTCGCCCTCAACGACCTTGCGCACCGCGGTGCGTACGTTCTTGCAATGGATGTGGCGCACACGGTGCATGTATTTATTCGCCACTTCGGCCGGATCGGAGCCACCGAACCAGGCGTGGCCCGTGTCGAGCAGCAGCTTGGTCGCCGGGCCGGTATTCTGCATCAGAAGGTCGATCTCCTCGCCGGTCTGGACGATCGTGCCCATGTGGTGATGGTAGACGAGGTCGATGCCCTGGTCGGCGCAATACTCAGCGATCGCTTCGAGGTCGGCGCCAAACTTCTTCCACTGATCGGCCGGCAGCACCGGCTTGTCGCCCGTGACCGACTTGGTGTCGTCACCATGGATGGCGTTCGAAGTTTCGCAGACGATCGCCACCTTGCAGCCATTGTGCTTCAGCAGGTCGAGATGCGGCTGGATCGCCTTCTTCTCGGCCTCGACGTCATGGGTGAGCAGGTTGGTCGAGTGCCAGCCGGACACGAAGACGAGATCGTAGGAGGCGAGCTTCTGCTTCAGCGCCTCCGGGTCGGTTGGCATCTTGTGACCCTTCTCGATGCCGTCGAAGCCGATCTTCTGGCAATCGCTGAGGCAGTCCTCGAGCGTCAGATGCGCCCCGATCGAATGATCGTCGTCGTTGCTCCAGGCGATCGGGTTGGTTCCGTAGCGGATCATGGTCTGTCGTTTCCTATAGCATTGTCCGCGCAGGCGGATCGTTCGTGTTGTCTCTTTGGCGCGGAAGGAGGGGGCAATGGCCCCTCATCCGGCTGCCGCCACCTTCTCCCCGCGTACGGGGAGAAGGGAAATGCCGTGCCCTCTGCACCTCCTTTCCTCTTGGGGGGAGGGAAGCGCCGTGCTCTCCGCAGTCCCCTCTCCCCGCTAGCGGGGAGAGGGTTAGTCCTCGGGTTTAACTCGAGGAGGGCCGTTCGGTGCGCTTCGTCCGGAAGTCGCAACAGGCAAGAGCGCCCGCGCAGAAAACGCGAGCGCTGTGTTCTCGATCATCCGAAGCGCTGGGCGATGAGAGCCTTCTCGTAGCCCTCACGCGCGTCGTTCACCTGCTTACGGTCCGAAACCTCGGGCACGGCCACATCCCACCAGTGGCCGCCCTCATCAGTGGTGATCAGCGGGTCGGTGTCGATGACGATGACGGTCGTGCGCGGCTCGCTCGCAGTCTCCTTGAGTGCTGCCTCGAGCTCGGAGATCGAGCCGACCTTGCGGGTGACTGCACCCATCGCGCCGGCGTGGGCCGCAAAGTCGATCTGTGGCAGCTCGACGTGGTGGGTGTCCTTCAGGAGATTGTTGAAGTTGGCGCCGCCGGTGCCCATCTGCAGCCGGTTGATGCAGCCGTAGCCAGCATTGTCGAGCAGCACGATGGTGAACTTGGCGCCGAGCATGATCGAGGAGGCGATCTCCGAGTTCAGCATCATGTAGCTGCCGTCGCCGACCATGACGATGACATCGCTCTCTGGTTTCGCGAGCTTGACGCCGAGGCCGCCGGCCACTTCGTAGCCCATGGTCGAGAAGCCGTATTCCATATGATAGCCGCCGGGCTCTTCCGCCTGCCAGAGCTTGTGCAGTTCACCGGGCAGACCGCCGGCGGCGCAGACAAGCGTCGTGTTCTTGCCGCCGCGGGCGCGCTGGACGGCGCCGATCACCTGGGCATCGGAGGGAAGCGGGGCATTGGTGGTGGCCGTCGCCTTGTCGGCAGCGGCGAGCCACTTGGCCTTGCCGGCCTTCGCCTTGGTGGTCCAGCTCGGATCGGCCTTGTGGCTGCCGAGCCCGCCGGAGATGCGGTTGAGGCCGGCGCGCGCGTCGGCAATCAGCGGCAGGCCGTTGTGCTTGCCGGCATCGAAGGGCTGCACGTTGAGGCCGATGATCTTCAGGTCGTCGTTCTTGAAGAGCGCCCAGGAGCCGGTGGTGAAGTCCTGCAGCCGTGAGCCGACCGCGAGAACCACATCGGCCTCCTCCGCAAGCGCATTGGAGGCGGAGGTTCCGGTAACGCCGACCGAGCCCATGTTGAGCGAATGGGAGTGCGGCAGCGCCGACTTGCCGGCCTGGGTCTCGACGACGGGGATACCGTGCCGTTCGGCGAAATCACCGAGCTCCTTGGTTGCTTCCGAATAGAGCACGCCGCCACCGGCGATGATGATCGGCTTCTTCGCTTGCTTCAGCGCCGCGATCGCGGTTGCCAGTTCGTCGAGATCGGGCTCGATGCGGCGCGGCACCCAGACCTTCTCGTCGAAGAAGTTCTCCGGGTAGTCATAGGCTTCCGCCTGCACATCCTGGCAGAGCGACAGCGTGACCGGGCCGCAGTCGGCCGGGTCCGTCAGCACCTGCATGGCGCGGCGCAGCGCCGGGATGATCTGCTCGGGACGGGTGATGCGGTCGAAGTAGCGCGACACCGGACGGAAGCAGTCATTGGCCGAGATCGTGCCGTCGCCAAAACCTTCGACCTGCTGCAGCACCGGATCGGGTCGGCGATTGGCAAAGACGTCGCCGGGCAGGAACAGCACCGGCAGACGGTTGACATGGGCCAGCGCCGCCGAGGTCACCATATTGAGCGCGCCGGGGCCGATCGAGGTGGTGCAGGCCATGAAGCGGCGGCGGAAGCTCGCCTTGGCAAAAGCGATCGCGGCATTCGCCATGCCCTGTTCGTTCTGGGCGCGGTAGGTCGGCAGTGTGTCCTTGATCGCGTGCAGCGCCTCGCCGATGCCGGCGACGTTGCCGTGGCCGAAGATGGCGAAGACGCCGCCGAAGATCGGCACTTTCTTGCCGTCGATGACGGTCATCTGGCGGGTCAGGAACCGCGCCACGGCCTGTGCCATGGTCAGGCGCACGGTCTTCTGGCTCATTGTCTGTTTCCTCCTCGTGGCGGATTGATCCGGTTCCACCCTGCTTGCCGCATTGTCCGACGGGTAACGTCGAGCCTATGCCGCTTTCGTTTCACCCAGTTGCAGCCAGAGATCCACCAACGCCCCAAATTTTCCGGCCATGTCGGTAATCGCCTGCTCGTCGCTCATCGTGCCGCCGAGCCAAGCCTTGCCGGCATCGGCGAAGATCGTGCGGCCGACGGCGAAGCCCTTGACGGTCTTAGAGGTGCGGGCGGCTGCAAATCCGTCCTTGAGCTGCTCATAGGGCGCTTCGAGGCCCAAGAGCACCACGCCGCGGCAGAGCGGATCGCGCGTCTCGATGACGGCGTCGATCGCCGCCCAGGCGCCGCGGCTTGCCTGCGGCTCGAGCTTCCACCAGTCGGGCTTGAGACCGGCATCGTAGAGCTCGTTGAGCGCGCGCGGAATGGTCTGGTCGTCGAGCTTGCCGTGCTTGCCGGCGATGATCTCGATCAGGATTTCGCGGCCGACCTTGCGGGCTGCCTCGAAGGCCGAGCGGAGCTTTGCCACCTGCTGCGCCTTGAGATCGGCCGGATCATCCGGGTGGTAGAAGGAGAGCACCTTGATGCAATGGTCGACCGGCCAGTCGATCAGCCAGCTGCCGAGATCCTGGCTGAATTCGAACTGCAGCGGCCGGGAGCCTGGAAGCTCGATCGGCTTTCCGATCCAGAAATCGCGATGCGCGCCGGCGGCATAAAGCGCGTCGCGGCCATATTTGTCGTCGATCAGCATGCCGAAGCCGGGGCGACCGGCAGCGACCTGTGCGGCGGCCTTCACGGCCAGCACCTTGAAGGCGGGAATGCGGGCAAGCAGCGCCGGGTCGCCGGCGGCGATGTCTTCAAGCTGGCTGCGATGGTCGATCGCGAGCGCCATCAGCAGCGGAATGTCGCGGCGGCGGGTGGTCGCCCAGTGGACGTGGTTGATCGCCTCGTCCTTGCGCAGCGCCCGCTCCTTGCTGCCGTTCTCAAGGAAGAACTGCAGTTCCGTCCAGGTCGGGATTTCAGGCGCACAGAGCAGGCGCGAGACGGCAAAAGCGCCGCAGGCATTGGCCCAGGTGGCAGACGTCGCGTGCGGCTCGTTCCTGAGCCAGCCACGCAGAAAGCCGGACATGAAGGCGTCGCCGGCGCCAAGCACGTTGTAGACCTCGATCGGAAAGCCCTTGCCGACGATGCCGTCTTCGAGATTGTCGGAGATCGGACCGTCATAGACGATGCAGCCCATCGGCCCGCGTTTCAGAACGATCGTCGCCTTGGAAAGCGAACGGATCGTCTTCAGCGCCTGCAAGAGGTCGCTTTCGCCGGACGCGATCAGCACTTCCTCTTCGGTGCCGACGATCAGGTCGCAGTCGGCAAGAACGGTCTTCAGGTGGGCCGAAACCCGATCGGAGGCGATGTAGCGGCTTTCGCCGGCGTCATGGCCGGCCAGACCCCAGAGGTTCGGGCGGTAGTCGATGTCGAAGACGATCCTGGCGCCGTTTTCCTTGGCGATGCGCATCGCCTTGCGCTGGGCGGCATCGGTGTTCGGCTTGGAGAAATGGGTGCCGGAGACGAGGATCGCGCGCGCCGAGCGGATGAACTCTTCCGAAACGTCGTCTTCGCAGAGCGCATTGTCGGCGCAGTTGTCGCGGTAGAAGAGCAGCGGGAAGGACTTGTCGTTTTCGACCGCGAGAATGGCGAGCGCCGTCAACCGCTCCGGATCGGTGACGATGCCACGCGTCTCGACGCCTTCGCGGGTGAGCTGCTCACGGATGAAGCGGCCCATCTGTTCGTCGCCGACGCGCGTCAGGAGCGCCGACTTCAGGCCGAGGCGGGCGGTGCCGACCGAGATGTTGCAGGGGCAACCGCCGACCGACTTGGCAAAACTCGAAACGTCTTCAAGCCGCGTGCCGATCTGCTGGCCGTAGAGATCGACCGAGGCCCGGCCGATGGTGATCAGGTCGAGCGGCTTTGCTCCCTGTGCCGAAACGTTCTGGCTCACTGCTTCCTCCCCGCGGACACCTTGGCGGGCCCGACCATTTTCGTACTGTGGGTGATGGCGGTATGAAACATAAATTCCGACGTTTCGTCAATATGGAATTTTCATTCTATTCGTTCCGTTTGCCTATTCGGCCTCGGCAAGCCGCTGGCGCTTCTCGGCAATGGCAACGGTCAGCGCCATGGCAAAGGCCATGCTGGCGGACAGCGAGCGGAAGCCGGCATGGTCGGCTTCGACCAGTTCGAACCAGACTTTCGAAGACTCTGCGAGCGGCGAGAAGGCCGAATCCGTCAGCGACACGACCGGCACCTTGCGCTCGGCGAGCAGCCGCGCTTGGGCCGCACTTTCGGACGCATAGGGCGAGAAGCTGACGGCAAAGGCTGCGTCGTTCTTCGTTGCCATCGCCAGCATGTCGTCGTCGATGCCGGCGGCCGTTCCGACGAGCTGGTACTTCACCTTCAGCTTGCCGAACGCATAGGCCATGTAGCTGGAGATCGGGTAGGAGCGGCGCTTGGCGATCAGGTAAACCGTGTCGGCCTTGGCCAGGATATCGACGGCGCGCTCGAAGGCCTCCGGGTCGACCGAGGTGGCGATGTTGTCGAGCGAGCGATGGGCGGCGGCGACGAAGCCGTTGAAGATCGAGCCGCTTTCGAGCCTGCTGTGGTCGTTGGCGCTCAGCGCCTTCAGCCGGTCCTCATAGCCGGGTGTCCGCTCACGCAGCCGCGCGCGAAAAATCTGCTGCAGGCTGGAAAAGCCCTCGAAGCCGAAATGCTGGGCAAAGCGCACCAGCGTCGACGGCTGCACCTCGGCGGAGGTCGCGATGCTTGCCGCCGTGCCGAAGGCGATCTCATCGGGATTGTCGAGCGAGTAGGCGGCTACCTGGCGCAGCCGTTTCGGCAGCTGCGCCTTGCGTTCCAGAATGGCGGCCTTCAGCGCCTCGAAATCCTGCGGCACCTCTGTGGTCGTTTCCGGCATGGCCATGTCTCGCTCATCTCCCTCAGTTGTCGTTGTGACCTCACCCTAATCGAATAATCGGGAACGGGATAGAACAGGCATTCCATTTTATTCTTGGAGCATATCCAGCAAAAGTGCGCAGCGGTTTTGCGTCCGGAAATGCGTTGAAAAATAGCCAGCATATCCAGCAAAAGTGCGCAGCGGTTTTGCGTCCGGAAATGCGGTTCCTGAGGCTCCGTCGGGACCGCGCTAGATATGGACCCACTCGTTGGACTTGGCAGACTGATAGGTGGCCGAAAGCACCTTCTGCACCTCAAAGCCTTCGCGGAAATCGGTCGATGGCGACTTGCCGCCGGCGATGGCGTCGAGGAACTCCTTGACCTCGATCGCCTTTAAGTCGTTGAAGCCGATCTGGTGACCGGGCGCCACACAGAAGGCGCCATAGGGCGGATGTTCCGGCCCCGCCCAGATGGTGCGGAAGCCGCGCGTGCGGATGTCGTCGCCGGTCTTGTAAAGACGGATTTCGTTCAGCCGCTCCTGGGTAAAGACGATGCTGCCCTTCGAGCCGTAGATCTCGAAATCGTGCTGCATCTTGCGGCCCGTGGCGATCCAGCTGGCCTCGAAGCTGCCGGTGGCGCCGCTTTCGAAGCGCACGAATGCGCGGGTGATGTCGTCGACCTCGACGGCGCGGGTTTCGCTGGAGCCAGCGGCAACCGGGCGTTCCGGGATCTGGATGACGGTCTCTGCGAGCACCGATTTGATCGGACCGACGAGGTGGCGCATGGAGGCGATGATGTGGCTGCCGATATCGGCGAGCGCGCCGCCGCCGCTGGCCGGGTTCAGGCGCCAGCCCCACGGAACGCTGGCGTCGGCCATGAAATCTTCCGCATGAATGCCGCGCATCGAGCGGATCTCGCCGATCTCGCCGCTTTCGATCATGTCCTTGGCAAGGAAGATCAGCGGGTTCTTGAGATAGTTGAAGCCGACCTGGGTGACGACGCCGGCCTTTTCCGCGGCTTCGACCATCTCGCGGCACTCGGCAACCGTCGGCGCCAGCGGCTTCTCGCAATAGACGTGCTTGCCATGGGCGATCGCCGCCAGCGCCATCTCCTTGTGCAGCAGGTTCGGCGTGGTGATGTCGATGATGTCGATGTCCGGGTCCGTCAGGAGTTCGCGCCAGTCGGCAGTCGCCTTGCGAAAGCCGAGCCGGCCGCGAGCCCGTTCAGCGCTCTCGCCGGTGACGTCGGCGACCGAAACGAGGTCGATCTCGAAGGGCAGGTCAAAGACGCGCGCCGCAATGGTGAAGCCGAGCGCATGGGCCTTGCCCATGAAGCCTGTGCCGATCAGGCCGATCCCGAGTTTGCGTTTGCTGCCCATGCTGAATTCCTCCGTCGCCGTATTGGCTCGAAATGAAATGTTTTGTGCATGATTTGTCAATATGGAATATTTGTTCGAAATGCGGCGGCGATGCCGGATTTGTGCCAAGGGAAACAGCCAGATCTGTGGATTCCAGCTAGGCTCGACCTGACGAAGGGGGAATGTGTTAACGCATTTTTACCATGTTTCGTTGGAACATCGCGCTTCGTCATGGTTAACGAATCGCCTCGGGCTGAACGGGGCGAAGCTGGAGTGAAATCAGCATGTGCCGCTGGGCAGCCTATCGCGGGGAGCCGCTCTATCTCGAGGAACTGGTGACCTCCCCGGCGCACTCGCTGATCGAACAGTCCCATTGCGCGACGCGAGCGAAGACCGCCACCAACGGCGATGGCTTCGGCGTGGCCTGGTACGGCGATCACCCCGAGCCCGGCCGCTACCGCGATATCCTGCCCGCCTGGTCTGACTGCAACCTCAAGAGCATCGCAAGGCAGATCCGCTCGCCGCTCTTTCTTGCCCATGTGCGCGCGGCGACCGGCGGCGGCACCCGGCGCGACAATTGTCATCCCTTCGTCTTCGGTCGCTGGTCCTTCATGCATAATGGCCAGATCGGCGATTTCGAGCATCTGCGCCGGCCGATGGAGAGCATGCTCGATAACGACCTCTATTCGGCCCGTACCGGCACGACCGATTCGGAGCTTCTGTTCCTGCTTGCCATGCAATTCGGGCTCGACCGCGACCCGCTCGGCGCGATCGCCGAGGCGCTGGCCTTCATCGAGCAGCTTGCCGAACACCTGGAGCGCCAGGTGCTGGTGCGCTTCACGGCTGCCTTTTCCGACGGCCACGATCTCTACGCGGTACGCTATGCCTCCGACTGGAAGGCGCCGACGCTTTATGCAGCCCCGATGGGCCCGAGCGGCGGCTATTGCCTCGTCTCCGAGCCGCTCAACGACGACGATAGCGCCTGGGTCGAAATCCCAGACGGAACCGCTGTTATCGTCGGCGAAAACGGCGTCGATGTCCGGCTGTTTTCGACCAAGGGCGCTCCGGTGAGGTCTCGCCACCTGGCGTGAGGCGTCTTCTGAACCCTCAGCGGCTGGCGTCAGCCCCTCATCCGGTGGCCGCCACCTTCTCCCTGCAGGCGGGGAGAAGGACCCCGTGGCGCTCGCTCGGCCGCAAAGCACCCCTTCGCAATTCGCGATTTCTCTAGAGCGTTTCATGTTTTGACGGAAGCGTAGCCGGCGTTTGCGAAGTAATTGCTGCATTCGCCGGGTTGGATGGTTGCGACGAGCGAGCCGATGTGTCGCCAGGTGTCTTCGATCG
>NZ_MBSO01000018.1 GCF_001695835.1 Ensifer sp. LC11
CCCGCACGGGTGCGGGCAACGAGCGCGCCGACTTCTTCTGCCCGGCGGGCGGAGTCCTTGACGGTCGTGGTGATCTCTTCAAGCGCTGCCGCCGTCTCTTCGACCGAGGCCGCCTGCTGTTCGGTGCGGCGGGCGAGATCGTCGGCGGCCGAGCGGATTTCCGCCGCGCCGGCATCGATGCCGCGGGCATTGGCGCCAACAGCGCAGAGCGTGTCATGCAGCTTGGCGACCGAGTTGTTGAAGTCGGCGCGCAGACGGTCGAGACGGTCGGAGAACGGGTTGTCAATGCGGTAGGCGAGATCGCCTTCGGCAAGACGGCCAAGACCGGCCGCGAGACCATCGACGGCCTGCTGCACTTCGGCGGCATCACGCGCCTTCTGCGCCTCGCGCTCCAGGCGTTCGCGCTCCGACAGCGAACGGTTCGCGTCCGCTTCGCTTTCGAGACGGGCGCGTTCGACGGCATTGGCCTTGAAGACGGCGACGGCGGCGGCCATCGAGCCGATCTGGTCGCGACGGTCTTCGCCGGGGATCTCGACGTGGTGGTTGCCGGCCGCAAGCTTCTCCATCGCACCGGTCATGTCCGTCACCGGACGAATGACGAGGCGGTTGAGGAAGGTCGCGAGGAAGACGAGCATCACGCCGACGGCGAGGATCGTGGCGATGGTGGCTGCGATGCGGAACTGGTCGATTGCGGAATAGGCAGCGTCGGCGTCGATGACGAAGCCGACATACCATTCGACCGAGGGAAGGCCCTGCACCGGAACGAAGCTCACCAGCATCGGCTTGCCGCCGAGCTCGGTGTTCATGATACCCGAGCCAATCGTCGGCGTGTCGACCGGGAAAGCGTCGGCGAGCGACTTGGTGACGAGCTTGGCATCCGGGTGGACGAGGATCTGGCCGTCCTTGCTGGCGAGGAAGGCAAAACCTTCGCCGCCGACGTCGACGCCCTTGATCATCGACACCAGCGTATCGAGCGAAAAGTCGCTGGCGGCAACGCCATAGAGCTTGCCGTCGCGCTTGACCGGCACGGCGGCGCTGATGATCAGCGCGCCGCTGGAGGCGTCGACATAGGGCTCGGTCAGCACGCGGGCGTCGGCCTTGACCGCCTGCTGATACCAGGGACGCTGGCGCGGGTCGTAGCCGGCCGGCATCGGATTGTCGGGCCAGGTGATGAACTTGCCGCTCTCGTTGCCGACGTAGGTCGACATGAATTCGCTGGTGAGAACGTCATTCTTCAGGATCGGCTGGATAGCGCCGTCGTCTGCGAGGTTGCCGGTGGCGTCGGCCACCATCGCCGTCAGCGTGACGCGGCCGTTCAGCCACTTGGCGACGCTCTGGGCGGCCTGCGTGCCGGAGGAGGCAATGTTCTCCTCGACGGCCTTGGTGGTGGTGCCACGCTGCAGCGTGTCGATGTAAACGGAAAAGCCGGCAAAGGCGCCGACGACGACACAGGACGCGGCAACCAGAATGCGCGTCATGAGGTTCGATCGCTTGGACAAGATGGGCTCCCAATGGGTGCCGGCGGTGGCCGCCGGACATGAGCTCTTAATGATTTTCGCGCAGCATCCCTCGTCCGTCAGGATGACGGCGCGCAGATGTCTACGGAAAACGTTGAACATGCCAGAAGGCGGAGCCAGCCATGCTTCATGCGGCTGGGGCCACTCGAAATGAGGATAGGCCTATCGCGCCGCACGCTAGCGATCGCTATTTAAGAACAAATTAAAATTGATCTATGCAAGTTCGCGATGCCGGCGGCAACGCGATCTTTACCCTCCGGAGGCTAGGACATTGCCCCCGAACGCAAACGGGCGCCACAAGGGCACCCGTATCTCACCTCGCAAATGTGCGGAGCGAATGTGTCAGCGGCGCATGAAGGCCTCGAAGGCCGCACGCGCTTCGGCGCTTTTCAACTGCGCTGCGAAGTGTTTCGCCTCCTCGTCGATGCGTGCCAGGACATCGCTGCGGTCGCCGCGGACGAGATCGCGGGCGATGCGAAGCGCCTCCGGCGGCTTCTTGGCAAGACGGGCAGCAAGCGCCAGCGTTTCACTCTCCACGGCATCCTGGTCGACGATCTTCCAAATCAGCCCCGCATCCAGCGCGCCCCTGGCGTCGAGTGGTTCGCCCGCGGCCAACAATGCAAAGGCGCGCTGGTGGCCCATGATGCGAGGGGCGATCAGGCTCGAGGCGGCCTCAGGCACCAGCGCCAGGTCGACGAAGGGCGTCTTAAACAGCGAGCGTTCGGAGGAAATCGTCAGGTCGCAATGGAGATGGATCGTCGTGCCGATGCCGATCGCGAGGCCATCGACGCCCGAGACGATGGGCTTGGCTGCGGTCGCGAGCGCCTTCAGAAACTCGATCACCTCCACGCCCATGGAGCCGCCCATGGCGAAAGCAAGAAAATCCGCCATGTCGTTGCCAGCCGAGAAACAGCCGTCCGTACCCAGGAAAGCGGTGGCGCGCACGGCCGGATCGCTTGAGGCGACCGTCAGCGCATTGGTCATCTTCGCGTACATGTCGCGGGTGATGGCGTTCTTCTTTTCCGGTCGGTTGAAGCGGATCACCTGGACACCGGGATAGGCTTCCGGTCGCTCGATGAGCACGTGGTCGGTCATGACAATTCCTCTCAAGCGAGAACGGCGCGGGCGACGGCCAGGCTGTCGGCGCCGTTGACGACACGATCCTTCAAGGCAGCGGTTTCCGCCAGAAGGTTTTCCGCGGTGAAGCGGCAAAGCGCGATGCGCTGATCTTCCTTACCGTCGGCCGCTTCGGCCAGACCACCCTTGGCGAGATAGGCGCCAGTCAGCGCCAGGCCGAACAGGCGCTGGTAGGCGGTGGCGCCAGCGAGCGCTTCGGTGAGCTTCCCGCCAGCGACGGCTGCGATCAGCCATTCTGTGGCCTCGGAGAGGTCGTCAAGCGCCGCATCGAGGCGAACTGCCGTCTCGCCGAAGCCACTCCGGTTCGACGCTCGCACGGCATCGCCAAGCTCTCGCAGTTCTGCGATGAAGCCGCGCACATGCCCACCGTCCGAGAGCGGCAGCTTGCGAGTGACAAGGTCGATCGCCTGGATGCCGTTGGTGCCTTCATAAATCGGGGCGATGCGAGCGTCGCGCAGGTAGCGGGCGGCACCGGTTTCCTCGATGAAACCCATGCCGCCATGGACCTGGATGCCCATCGAGGCGACGTCGACGCCGGCATCGGTCGAGAAGGATTTGGCGATCGGCGTCAGCAGGCTGGAGCGCTCCTGCCAGTATTTTGCTTTCTCGCCTTCGGCCGCTTGCGCCATGTCGACGGCGTGGGCACAGGCGTAGGAGATCGCACGCGAGCCTTGCGTCAGCGCCTTCATCGTCAAAAGCGTGCGGGCGACATCGGGGTGCTCGATGATCGGGCTCATGCCCTGCCCGGCCCAGCCGGGCGCCTTGCCCTGGGTCCGTTCCTTGGCGAAAGCGATCGCCTTCTGGGTGGCGGCGTCAGCGATGGCGACGCCCTGCATGCCGACGGCAAGGCGGGCGTTGTTCATCATCGTGAACATGCAGGCGAGGCCACGGTTTTCCTCGCCGATCAGGTAACCGATCGCGCCCTTTTCAGTGCCGAACTTGCCGTCGCCATAGATCATCGTGCAGGTCGGAGAACCGTGGATGCCGAGCTTGTGTTCGAGCGAGTGGCAGAAGAGGTCGTTGCGCTCCCCGAGCGATCCATCCGCATTGACCAGGAACTTCGGAACGAGGAACAGCGAAATGCCCCGGGTGCCGGCCGGCGCATCGGGAAGCCGCGCCAGGACCAGATGGACGATGTTATCGGTGAAGTCGTGCTCGCCCCAGGTGATGAAGATCTTCTGGCCGAAGATGCGGTAGCTGCCATCGTCACGACGCTCGGCGCGGGTTTTGAGCACACCGAGGTCGGAGCCGGCATGCGGCTCCGTGAGGTTCATCGTGCCGGTCCATTCGCCGGAAACCATCTTCGGCAGATAGGTGGCCTTCAGCGTCTCGGAGCCATGCTTTTCCAACGCTTCGACCGCGCCCATGGTGAGCGTGGGCCCGAGCGCAAAGGCCATGGAGCCGGCGTTCCACATTTCCATGGCGGCGACGTGCAGCATGTGCGGCAGGTTCTGGCCACCAAACTCTTCCGGCGCCGTCAGCCCGTTCCAGCCGCCGCCGATCCAGTTGTGATAAAGGTCGCGCCAGCCATCCGGGGTCTCAACCTTGCCTCCGACGAGCCGCGAGCCCTGCTTGTCGCCGACGTCACCGAGCGGCGCGACCTCGTCGGTTGCGAACCGGCCGGCTTCCGAGAGGATGGCATCAACAAGGTCCTCGCCGAGGTCGCCAAGCGCGCCCGATTGCAGCGCGTCGCCCATGCCTGCCACGTGTTTCAGCGTGAACGCGATCTCGTCGACGGGTGCCTTGTACATGATGATCCTCCCAGATAGCCAGGTCGCGCGAGAGCGCATCCTCGTTGCGCCGAACACTATTGATTTTTACGTAAACGTCAACGTCAATCCCGCACGCCTTTAGGAACGCGACGCCGTGTCCGACTGTAACAAAACTGTCATCAACGGCGCATAGAAGCCAAGGCATAAGGCTTTTGCCAAGGCGTTCCGATGAACCTGATTTCCCCCGAAATACCCGGCATCGTCTGGGCCTATCGTTTCCTGCCCGGCGAAAGCCGCTGCCAGCGCATCGCCACGGACGCTTCGATCGACAGCCTGCAGTCCGGTGAAGGATGGGTGTGGGTTCATCTGGCGCTCTCCGATGCGCGAACGCCGGCTCTCATCGAGCGGATCAGCAACCTGCCGCCGCTCGCGGTCGCGACGCTGACCAGCCACGACACCCAGGCCGCGATCACCGTTTCGGACGATATCGTACACGGGACGCTCGTCGACTTCGAGCGCACCTTCGATGCGGTGACGAAGACGATCGGCTGGCTGCATTTCGCCGTCAGCGACCGGATCATCATTACCACCCGACTGCATCCCTTGCGCAGCATCGACCGGGTCAAGGCGGCGGTGGAAAAGAGCTCAAAATGCGCGCGCCCGATCGATCTCTTCGAGATGATCGTGGTCGAGTTCCAGCGCACGCTGATCTCGCTGGTTCTCGAACTGACCGAGGATCTGAACGTCATCGAGGATCACGTCTATGGCGAAGCCGGGCATCGCCAGCAGCCGGGCCTGGCGCCGTTGCGGCGCACGGTCGTCAGGCTTCACCGGCATCTGCGCACGATTCTCGCCTTGTTGAGGCGCGCCGCCGCGTCGGACGAGGACGAGGTGCCGCCGGGTTTCATCGATGCGGCCGAGCGACTGTCCGACCGGCTCGAAGCGGTCGACCGCGACGTCTTCGCACTCCAGGAGCGGGCGCGACTGCTGCACGAGGAAATCGACAGCAAGATCTCCTCGGAGACCAACCGGCACCTCTATATCCTGTCGCTGATGACCGCCTTCTTGTTGCCGCCGACCCTCGTCACCGGCTTCTTCGGCATGAACACCGGCGCCCTGCCCTTCGCCGATGGCACCGGCACGCTCTATGCAGCGCTGTTCATCGCGCTTTCCATGGGACTTGCCTGGTGGATCCTGAGGCGGATCGGCATACTCTGATTGTCAGAGAAAGGGCCGGAAGCGGAAGCCCCGGCCCTTGTCGACCTCAGCTATAGGGCGAGTAGCACTGCTGGCGCGGGCCGCCATAGGGCTGGTAGGTATTGTCTGAGGCCCTGTAGGAGCGATAGCGATCGTAGCACCACTGCACATGGCGGCTGCCATAGGCAGGAGCGGGACGCGTGTAACGCGGCGGCTGGGCGATCGCCCCACCGATGATCACGCCGGCGCCAAACGCCGCCATCGGATACCACCAGCCGTTATAGTAACGATAGCCGGGGCGGCGATAGTTATAGCCGCGATAGCCGTTGTAATAGTAATAGCCGCCGCGACGCTCCATGCCCGGACGGCGATACTGGACGTTCACCGCCTCGCTCTGCTGCTCCACCCGCGGCGGTGCCGGCATAAACGCCAGCGACGGTGCGGCCGACGTCACCAGCGCCGCGGCGGCTATCATCGAGCAAAGCCACCTTTTCGTCCCGGTCTTCAAGAAACTCTTCGTCAATCCCTCCATCACCGAAAGCACGCTCGAACAGGGCCCGAGAAATCCGTGCCGCAACTGCCATTTCAACCTCAGCATGATTTCACCGGGATCAAACGCGGTTCCCGAGATGCCCCTCAGCCGGGAAATCCGAAATCGCTCGACAACGCATAAGACACCGGTTTTGTTCCATCTTCCGGTCTCGTTCGACCGGAGCCGCGTCACATCGCAGGCGCACGGATGTCAGCGGGTTGGCAAAGAAGGGCTTCTGCCTCGCGTCGCCCACACGTCGGCAGAGATCGGCGGATCGATACAACGCCATCATGTAAGACATCACTCATATACAGCCGCAGATCGGTATACATTCGCGCCCGGCTCCCGCACAGTCGCGCACGGGGGCTGGGATTTACGATGCGTTAACGATACTGTCGGCAATCTCAGAGAATGGCAAAGCGGTGTATCTCCACGACACGGATGATTCTGCGCCTCGCGACCTTTCTAGGTCTGGCTTTCGCGGCGACGATCGCTCGCGCCGGTGAACTGGAGCCATGGAAGACCAAATCGAACGCCATCGTCGTCGATGCCTACGAGATGAACAGCATCGACTGGGAAACGATGCTTTCGGATAAGCGCGTTTCCGGCTTCATCGCCAAGGCCTCCGACGGCCTGCCCGAAAGCTTCTCCTGCACCGGCGACCACAATGGCGACACGTTCGCCCACTGCAAGACCATGTGGCGCAAATACGCCGTCAGCCGCGAGCTTTACCAGACACGCCGCATGATCGCCCGCTCGCACAAGCTGCTCTGGGGCGCCTATCACCTCGCTCGGCCAGGCAATCCCGTAGATCAGGCGAACCACTTCCTCGACTATGCCGAGCCGCGTGACGACGAGTTGATGGTGCTCGATGTCGAGGGCCTCGATCCGGACAAATACATGTCGCTCGAGGATGCTGCCGTCTTCGCCGGCCACATCAAGACCCGGACCGGGCGCTACCCTATCCTCTACACCAATCACATCACCGCCAAATATATTGCGACGCACCGCGCCAAGCACCGGCTTTTGTCGCGCCTGCCGCTCTGGTATGCGCGCTATAAGCCCGATATCCGCCAGGTCTTCCCGATGGGCAACTGGGAGAGCTATGCGCTTTGGCAGTTCTCCTCGGGCATCAACTGCGGCAAGAGGCGCTGCCCCTATCGGGTGCCGGGCACGCTTGACGATATTGATGTCAATGTCGCGGCGATGTCGCCGCTCGCTCTGAAGGCGATCTGGGCGCAGGGCGCGCTGCTTCCGGAAAAACCGCTTCCGCTGATCCTCGTCGCGAAGGTCGAAGAAGGAACCGGTGCGCGTGCGACCGCCCGCGCGACGGCAACAATCGAACAGGCGCCATTGCTCGTCAGCCGCGCGGAAGCGACAGGCGGCGCCGGCAGCGGCGTCGACAGCATGGTCACCGGCTCGATCGATTTTGCCCGCCAGGAGCGCGCCCTGCACGTGGCAACCGCTGCCGATGACGTCACCCGGCGCGGATGCGCCGAAGCGGCTGCCCTTACCGACAGCCTGCGGCGCGTCGCGGTCAAGCTGCCCCTATGCAGCAATGCGCAATAACGTGCCCCTGAAACCCTGACGCTACCCCTACGCAGATCGACGTTCAGGCCTCGATCTGCACATCTCCGAGCGGCCGCGAGCAGCAGGCAAGGATGTAGCCTTCGTCGATCTCGTCATCGAGAATGCCGCCATTGTGGTTCATCTCCACCTCGCCGGCGACCTTCATCACCCGGCAGGTGCCGCAGATACCGCCTTCGCAGGCGGCGCCGATGCGCACACCGTTGGCGCGTGCCGCCTGCAGGATCGTCTGGCCAGGCTTGGCCTCAATCTCCTTGCCGCTCATGGTGAAGGCGATCTTGGCCGCCTGGACCTCGCCGTCGTCGCTCGCGCCGGCGCGCACGGCGATCTCTTCGGCCGCCGGAGCCGCCGCCGGCTGAAAGCTCTCCTCGTGATAGCGGCTCATGTCGAAACCAGCCGTCTTCAGCATTTCGCGCACGCCGCGCATGAACGGTTCCGGACCGCAGCAAAACACGGTGCGCTCCATGAAATCCGGCGCAAGCAGCGGCAGCTTCGCGCCGTCGATGCGACCGCGCAGGCCATGCCAGCCGTGGCGCGCTTCATGTCCCTCGACGATGAAGCCGAGGTTCAGCCCGGACATCTGGGTGGCCAGCACCTCGAGTTCGGAGCGGAACAGCAGATCCTCCGGCCGGCGGGCACAGGAGATGAAGGTGACATCGGTTTCCGGCACACAGTCGGCCATCCAGCGCGTCATCGACATCATCGGGGTGATGCCAGAGCCGGCGGAGATGAACAGATACTTGTCGCCCGGATGTCGGACGAAGCTGAAATCGCCGAGCGGGCCGAAGGCGCGGAGCGTCATTCCGGGCTTCAGATGATCGAACATCCAGCGGGTACCGATGCTGTCGGCCTGCGCCTTCACCGTCACGGCGATCGACAGCGGCCGCGAAGGCGTCGACGACAGCGTGTAGGTGCGCATGACCGGCTCGTCGGCGACCGGCAGTTCGAGGGTGACGAACTGGCCGGGCAGGTAGCGGAACCAGGCCGGCTTTTCGGCGCGGAAGGTGAAGGTCATGACATCGGCGGTCTCGACGACAGCCGATGTGCATTCCAGCATCTGCTGCCGGTCGATCCAGACATGCAGCGCGTCGAAATGGTGGAAGGAGGATGCCATCTGCATGTCAGGCGACCCTTGAAAGCGGAGCCGCATCGCCCTCAAGGCGCTGCTCCATGAACTTGCAGTACCATTCGACGAACTGCATCACGCCACCCTCGTGCTCGGGCGAATAGGGGCCAGGCTCATAGGCCGGTGAGCGGATGCCGAAGGCGTTTTCCTCGACGATCTGGCGATCCTGGTCATTGGTCTCGGTCCAGACATGCGTCAGGTCTTCGAGGTTGTAGTCGACACCCTCGACCGCATCCTTGTGGACCAGCCACTTTGTCGTCACCTGCGTTAGTTCAGGCCCAAGCGGCAACACCCGGAAGGTGATGGCGTGGTCGGCAAGCACATGGTTCCAGGTCGTCGGATAGTGGAACATCAGGAGCGTGCCGATCTGCTTTTGATGCACATCGGCCGACAGCGCCTGCCTGACGGCGCGCGCGCCCGACATGGTGTAGCTTTCGGCATTGTCGATCAGCGGCATCCGGGCGGCGCGGAACTGGCCAGTCGGCGACATCCGGAACTCGCTCGGCAGCCCGTCCGCCTCGCATTTTGCCCAGTGGGCGGCGATGACCGGATCGTCCTTGGCGCCCTGAACGCCGGTCGCGGTCGGCGCCTCGGGATAGGTCCGGCAGAGTTCAGGATGGTTGGCGGCACAATGGTAGCACTCGCGGTTATTTTCCCAGACGAGCTTCCAGTTGCCCTTTTCGACGATCGTGCTTTCGAAGGCGACCTTGGTTTCGCCGAGGCGATGCGGCGCAAGATAGGGCAATGCCAACTCACGAAACGCCGCGAAATCCGCCGGCTTTTCCGACAGGTTGATGAAGATGTAGCCGCCGACCGTTTCGCAATGAATCGGCTTCAGGCTGTGGGCCGCCTTGTCGAAATCCTCGCCCATTTGGCGCGCAAAGAGCAGTGAGCCGTCAAGCTCATAGGTCCACTGGTGGTAGGGACAGACAAGCTTTGCCGACGAACCCTTTGCTTGCGTGCAGACACGCGAGCCGCGGTGACGGCAGGAGTTGTGCAATGCGCGGACCGTGCCCTGACGATCACGGGTTATCACGACGGGAAAGTCGCCGACCTGAACGGTGAAATAGTTGCCGGCCCGCGGGATCTCGCAGTCATGGCCAATGAACAGCCAATCCCTGTACCAGATGTTTTCCAGATCCTGCCGGTAGTAATCGGGATCGATGTAGAAGGCCCGATCGAGGCTGTAGCCGTCTCGCTTGCCCTTGAGCTTGCGAAGCATATCGTTCCTGGTGTCCATGTCCTGTCCTCATGCGCCATGTTTCGGAGAGGCAGGACAGGAACCCACACAGGCGCACGCCCATGCGTTTGAGGCTCCGATCCGGCTGCCCGCCGCAACCCGTTACGGTTATGTCCGTCAAGGCTGGTTTCCGGGCTCAGGAGCCGTCCTTTGCGGACCAGCCCGGCGCCTTCCCGGACGAAACCGTCCAGTGGCCTTCTGCCGAGGCTTTCGCTCCACCACCGTTGCGGGGGCAGCGCCGGGATTTGACCGGCTTCCCAATTCTCCGCCCTCCCTAAAGGCGGCACCTTGAGTAGCGATATGTAAGCGCGGAAGGCCTTCCGGGAGCTGCCGAATAGCGACATCCAATTCCAGAATGGCGACACGGAAAAAACTCTTTTCCAGAGCCGAACTCGCAGATATTTTCTTTTGTAAACAGACAGATAGATTAAAGCTTGAGCATTTGCCGCGTTTTAGGCCAGGCATGCCGCGGGCACGGAAGAGTTTCGCCCGTTTGCGACATACCGTCCAACAGCGGGATGAATTGGCCGAGCGCCGAAAGGAAATCTTTCATTAACCATAAACCATTAGCCTTGCGCGGCGGACGACAGGTCCGGCAGGCAGGCAGATGGCGCGCTGACGATCATGGCAAAGTTCAGATACTACGATGCGGCGGCCGAGAAGCCGCCGGCAGTCATGCCGAAAACGGCAGTTCACACCGAGTTCCTGCGCACAGGACGGATCACTCGCCGCCAATGGGTTGCGAGCGAACGCCGCTACTTGAGCTATGAGGAGGTCGCAGACAGGACGGGCAAGAAGCTCACGACTGCCGGCGACACCACGCACAAGCGGATCAACGGTTTCCACACCTCGATCCAGTTTCCCAAGATGATCTTCCACCGCACCCTCGCCGGGCGGCCGCACCTTGGCTATTGTCACGTGACCGCCGCGCGAACGCCCGTCACGCCGTCCAAGGACATCACCTGGTCCTTCTACTTCGCCAATTTCTTCAGCGACCTCGGCGACGAAACGCACTTCTTCGACCGCATCCAGAGCGGCTACTCGCGCATGTACTTCGCCGTCGCCATCGAGCCGGACAGCGAAGGCGGGCAGATGGTCATCAACCGCAACGTCCGCGACAATGGGCTCCTGTTCCGCACTGACGACCCCAAGGTCGCACTGAAGAACGTGCTGATGCTCGGCGCCCGGGACGCCGCGCTGCGCCGCATCATTCGCAGCCTCTGAGCCCTGAGCCCCGGTCACGCGAAGAAAATCGTTCTGTTTTCCCGGCGCGTCCGTTAAGGAAGCGACGGAAAGGAAACGGCATGGCTGACATCATCGACACAGGCAGAGAACCGGAGCGCGCGATCGAGCGTGCCTGCACCGTTCTTGCCGAAGGCGAACCGGTCGCCATTCCGACCGAGACGGTCTACGGGCTTGCCGCTGACGCGACCAATCCGGATGCAATCAGCCGCATCTACGAGATGAAGGGACGGCCCCGCTTCAATCCGCTCATCTCGCATGTTTCCGACATGGCGATGGCTGAAGTCCATGTGCGCTTTGATCCGATTTCCCGACGCTTGGCGGAGGCCTTCTGGCCAGGCCCGTTGACGCTGATCCTGCCGCAACGCGCCGACAGCACCGTTCACGCGCTCGCTTCGGCCGGTCTCGACACGCTCGGCATCCGCATGCCCGACGGCTTTTCGCGCCGGGTGATCGCCCGTTTCGCGCGGCCCCTCGCCGCCCCAAGCGCCAACACGTCTGGCAAAATCAGCCCGACCAGCGCCGCTCACGTCGAAGCCGATCTCGGCAACAAGCTGAGACTGATCCTCGATGCCGGTCCAGCTCAGATCGGGCTGGAGTCGACGATCATCAAGGTCGACGGCGACGAGATCCGCCTGCTTCGGCCCGGCGGGCTTGATGCGGCCGAAATCGAAACTCTGCTCGGGCTCCCTGTGATGCGCCCCGAAACCGCCGGCGCAACCATCGAAGCGCCGGGCATGCTCGCCTCTCATTATGCCCCCGGCGCCGCTGTGCGGCTCGATGCCGTCGAGGTGCGCGCAGGCGAGGCACTGGTCCGCTTCGGTGGCGGCCGGATCACCGGCGAGGCACAGGCGACGATCGTGCTTGACCTCAGCCCGACCGGCAATCTCCGGGAAGCCGCTGCCAACCTTTTCGACTACATGAAGCGGGCGGATGCCAGCGGCGCCGCGACGATTGCCTTCGGGCCGATCCCCTCGGACGGATTGGGCGAGGCGATTATCGACCGGCTGCAAAGAGCGGCCGCCCCGCGAGAATAGGGCGCGCGCTAACTTGCGCGCGTCCAGTCCCAACAGCCACGATCACCATTATGATCGTGGCGATTGGTCCGCGGATCATCGTGATCCCGACCGGATAGAGCGCCGAAGGCGCAGCGCGAAGGCAGGCCCATGACGACCCTCCCCTCTCCCGAACTCATCGCCTCTTTCGTCGAGATCGTCGGCAGCGCCAACGCGTTTACCGCCGAGGCGGACAAGGCGCGCTACCTGGTCGAATCCCGAGGGCTTTACCGCGGCACGACGCCGCTGGTGCTTCGACCGGGATCGGTCGACGAGGTCGCGCGCATCATGAAGCTCGCCAGCGCGACACACACGGCGATCGTACCGCAGGGCGGCAACACCGGCCACGTCGCCGGGCAGATCCCGCGCGAAGGCAAGGCCGACATCGTGCTTTCGCTCGAACGGTTGAACCGCATCCGCGACATCGATCCGGTCGGCAACGTCATCGTCGCGGACGCCGGCTGCATCCTCGCCGACATCCAGAAGGCGGCGGACGATCACAACCGACTGTTTCCGCTGTCGCTGGGCTCGGAGGGCTCCGCCCGGATCGGCGGCAATCTCTCCACCAATGCCGGCGGCACCGCCGTGCTTGCCTACGGCAACATGCGCCAGCTCTGCCTCGGCCTCGAGGTCGTGCTGCCGACCGGCGAGATCTGGGATGGATTGCGCCGGCTGAAGAAGGACAATACCGGCTACGATCTGCGCGACCTTTTCATCGGCGCCGAGGGCACGCTCGGTGTCATCACCGGCGCGGTGCTCAAGCTTTTTCCAAAGCCGCTCGGACACCAGGTGGCTTTCGCCGGCGTGGGCAGCGTCGAGCATGCGCTGGCACTCTTCGACAAGGCGTCCAGCCTTTGCGGGCCGGCGCTGACCGGCTTCGAGTTGATGCCGCGGCTGGGCGTCGAGTTCACGACGAAACACATTCCCGGCGTTCGCGACCCGATGGAGACGACCCACCCCTGGTACACGCTCATCGATATCTCGACGTCCGATTCTGCCGAACGCGCCGCGCAGATGGTGCAGGATCTGATGGAGCAGGGCTTTGCCGCCGGCCTCATCGAAAACGCCGTGATCGCCGCCAACGAGGCGCAAGGCAAGGCGCTCTGGCATATGCGCGAGAGCATGTCGCCGGCCCAGAAGCCGGAGGGTGGCTCGATCAAGCACGACGTCTCCGTGCCCATCTCCAGCATTCCCGCCTTCATGCAAGAGGCGGATGCCGCCGTCATGGAAGCGATACCTGGCGCGCGCATCTGCTCCTTCGGCCACATGGGCGACGGCAATATCCACTACAACATCTCGCAGCCTGTTGGCGCCGACAAGCAGGCCTTCCTCGACCGCTGGCGCGAGATCAACGCCATCGTCCATGGCATCGTTCTCAGCTACAACGGCTCGATCTCGGCCGAACACGGTATCGGCCAGCTGAAGCGCGACGAGCTCGCCGAAGTCCGGGCGCCGATCGAGATCGCACTGATGCAAAGGATCAAGCATGCCTTCGATCCGGCGGACATCATGAACCCGGACAAGGTGCTACGCGCAGACTGACGTTTGCGCGCAATCCTCCCCACCGCGCCCTGGCCAGAGTTGCGCGTTCAAGAGAACGCACAAAGGACGCACTCGAACTTTGAACCTAGAGCCTTCTTCCGCTCTAGCGGCCGCCGGTGCGCAGTTGCGAGAGCGACAGGAGCGTCTCGGCACTCACTCCGCCGCCGCCAGCACCGGTCAGGATCGCCAGGCCGGGTGAGACATCCGTGTTGTTTTCAACGTCATAAAGCGCGGTAAAGCGCTGCAAGAGCTTTTCGAGCTTTTCCGGGTCCTGCAGATCCTTGATGTTGACGGCGCGCTCAAGATAAGCGGCCTGCGCATCGATCTTGGCGTTCTGAAGGCCCTCGGGCATGCTGTAGGCCGTCTTGATGACTTCGAACAGCGCCCGATCGGCCAGGATATCGTAGGCCGTGTTGATCTCCGGGGCCTTGCGCTTGAAATAGAGCGCCAGGCGGATGCCGCCATTGTCGGCGCCTTCGCTTTCTTCGAGCGATTGGTTGAGGAAGAGATCGGCCGTGGTGACGAGGCCGCGCCGGGTCTGGATCTGGCCGGCTTCGCCGCGGACGATCTTGCCGTCCTTGTCGAAATTGAACGACGATACGAGTTCGCGATACTTCAGTCCGTCCGGGTCGGTGTTGATGAAACTCTTGGGATCGTTGAGATCGGACGTGAACATGTCCTTGAGATAGCCGACCTTGACCGTTTCAGGATCAATACCTCTGCTCACAAGAGCGAAATCGACCAGCCGCCGGTTTTTGAGAAAGGCGTCGAGCGTCTCGACCTTCTCGATCTCGGTGGCGTAGTACTTCGCTTCCGCCTGTGCCTTCTCCTTGGCGGCCTTCTTCTCGTCATCCGTGCCGAAACGCGACATGGCGATGACATAGGATTTGGCCGTGTTCATGATATCGGGTTGGCTCTGCGCCAGCTTCGGCGCGCCAAGGGTACCGTCGGGGTTGAAGTTGAACGCCTTGACGAGCTTCACGTAGCGCTCGTCGCGAAGCGTATTGGCGTAGCTCCTGGGATCATTGAGGTCGCTGGTCAGAATCCGTTTCAGCGTTCGCGAGCTCAACTCCTCGTTTTCGAGTCCGAAGGCGCGCAGCATGAATTGCCGCATGCTGCTGTTGTTGAGCAGGCTGTCGATCGACGTCATCGTATTGACCAGGAGCTTGAAGCTCTTGGCCTGGGCCGCGTCCTCGGCGTCGCCCTTGTCGTTGTAGCGCACCATGTAGCCGTCGGACGTCTTCTTCATCTGGTCGGCGTCCTGCGCCGTCTTACCGGGCTGCAGCGTGCCGTCCGCTTGGAAGTTGAAGGCGGCGTGCAAGTCCTTGTAAGCGGCATTATCTCCGACGCCAAATTTGTTGACGTAGCTGTTTGGGTCATTGATGTCGCTGGTAAGGATGTTTTCGATGGTCGACCTGACCGTCGTCGTCGACGACAAGCCGAAGGCGGTCACGAGGTAGGTGAATATCCGGCTGTCGTTGACGAGGTCCGAGACATTGGTGATGCTGCCGATCTTCCCTTCGTAGTAATCCTTGTTGAGAAGCGCTCCAGCCCCGGTCAGACGATCTGAGCCGAGCGGCGTAGTCCCGGGCCGGGTGAACACATAGCGCTCGTTAAGCATCGTCTTCTTTGCGTCGCTTATCGCCTTCTCACCGGCCGGCACAGTGCCATCGCTATTGAAATTGAAGGTCTCGGCCAGTTTGATGTAGGTTTCGACACCGCGGATACGGCGGGCGAGCGTATCAAGTTCGTCCTTGAGCGATGCCATCAGCGCTGGTGCCTGATCGCGTGGCGGCAATCTCGCGTCGAGATCGGCAACGATCGCGTTCTGCTCGTCGATTTTCGCTTGGATCGCCGGCTTGTCGGCAGCGGGCGCGTCAGCCAGTTGGGCGGTGAGGCTGTCAATTTCCCGAAGGGCCGTAATCCGATTGCCGAGATCCGTCCGCAGTTTGGTCGCTTCGTCCTGTCTCGCCACGGCAGCCATTCGGTCCGCGATCAGGTCCGCTGGTTCGCGGGTCAAGGCACTGCGAATTTCTGCGTGGGAGTACGTCTTGGGGTCCAGATCGAACAGCGGGAAGGCAAACTCCCGAAGCCTTTCGTTACCGAGAAACTGATCGACATCGGTGACCAGATCCATCGCCGCGCCAAAATAAGCCATCTCGCCGCGCATGACCGTGTCGAGGTTGTTGATGCGATCGTTGTAAAGACCGATCAGCGCGTCCAACTGTGCGCTGGTTTGGGCCACCGGCTTCGACGAACTGAAGCTGAAGGCGGCTGCGAAATTACGGTAGCGTTCATCGTTGAGACGGTTGGCGAAGCTGTTATCGTCCGAGAGGTCGCTTTCCAGGACCTTGCGCATGAAGGCTTTGGCATAGGTCATATCCTCGAGACCATGCGCCTTCATCGCGTAGGAGTAGAGACGGTAGTCGTCGAGAAACTCCTCGGCAGTTTTCACCTTGCCGATGTTCTCTTTATAATACTCGATCTCGCGCGCGATCTGTGGCTGCTGGGCGATCCGGTTGAGGCTGCTCCTCAAGTCCCGTGTGATGCGACTGAAGTCGAGATAGGTCGATACCATGCCTGGCGCCCCGGATTACGCGGGGAAGGTTTGACCGGCCCCCGAAACAGAATTCTGACGCGCTATGATTGCAGGACTGGCTTGTGTGTGGCTTTTGCCGGGTCCCCTCATCCGCGCCACGATGCCCGGATCGGAACAGAACTGCCAGCGCCGTTGACGAAACGGAAACCCTGGCCGGTCGGCTTTTGCTAACCATCGAAAAACGCAAAGTTTTCTTAACCGCGATTTTTAAGCCGTTCGGAAAGGGGGCCGCCTATTCTCCCGCCATAGAGGACGAAAAGTCCCGACGAGAAGACCGGATACCGGCTCTCAAGGAAAACAAGGGCGATTGAAATGCGCAACACACTCTCTCAACCCGCATGGGTCGAAAACACGCTCCGTCTTGATCCGAAGCGCTTTCCACAGCAAGCAAGCTACGCTTTGCGCGATCACACGGGTAATGTCACGATCAGCCTGGACGAGCGTGGCGCAGTTCTGCGCAAGGTGCTACCATCGAGCGGCCTGCCGCTTTCGATCGCACTGCCGGCGCGGGCATTCAAAGGGGTCGCGGCTCGCGCGATCGATCACGGCGACGGAGACGTTACAGTGACGCTGGAACTTCATCACGACGACCCGGACCTCTGCGTTCCGCTGCTCGTCGCACACGACCTGTCCGACATTGCCGCCGACTGGCGCGCCTGGGCAGAGGCATACCGCATTCCGATGTTGATGGTCGAAGCCGATGGCGTGGCAAGGCCGCTCGAAGAGCATCTGGGCGACGTGCGCACGGCGCCCGTCAAGCCGCGGCGCCGCCACTCCTTTTTCGCGGAGCGCCGGCCGCGCTTCCTCGTGCGCCGCTCCACCGGCACACTTGGCGTTCACATGAAAATCGACGGGCGCGAAATCATCGCCCGAAGCTGAATTCTCTGCATACCTCCAGCGCGACAGCCGGCCGTTCCCTGCGGCCGGCTGTCGGCGTTTGAGCTATTGTATCTACCATGAGTTTGCACGGTTTTTTGCCTGCTCCGCTCCAGCCCTCACGGACACAATTGCGGACGGGAAGCGGTTTCACACTTTTCCCGGAATTGGCCCGCTCCTTTACGCAATTCCGAACGGAAAACCGGTTCCCACTTTTCCTGGAATTGCTCGAGATGTTCCCGCGGAAACAGCAGCCTCGCCTTCTTCGTGCCATATCGGCTCCATAGCCAAGACCACGAAAGAAGGAGAAACCCGATGCGCAAGCATATCGCCTCAGCCGTTGCCGTCATCCTGTCCAGCTTCCGTGCGCGTCACGAGGCGAAGAAGCGCAAGGCTGCCCGCGAGATCAGCTGGGCGTGAGGTCTATCGGCCCGCCATGGCGCGGGCGACAGAACGCATGAAGACGATCCTCCGCAGCGACGGAGGATTTTTCATATCAGGCGCAGAAACAACGCCAGCACCAATCCGGCAAAGACAATCAGACCGACGATCCCGTTGAACTTGAACAGTGCCAGGCACTGCGCCGCATCGTGGATGTTCAGGACGAGGATCTGGTAGGTCAACAACGCCGCGGCGATCAAAAGGCCGACATAGGCGACGGCACCCGCACCGGCTGCGATGAACGACAGGAAGATGAGCAGCGTCGCGATACCGTAGAGACCGATCAGCCACGGCCGCGGATTTTCGCCGAAGCGCCGTGCCGTCGAACGCACGCCGATCAGTTCGTCATCCTCCTTGTCCTGATAGGCATAGATCGTATCGTAGCCGATCGTCCAGGCGATGGCCGCGCCGTAAAGCAGCACCGACGCCAAGGACAACGTGCCAAATTCGACCGACCACCCCATCAAGGCGCCCCAGGAAAAGGCCAGGCCCAGGAAGAACTGCGGCCAGTCGGTAAAACGTTTGGCAAAGGGATAGATCGCGACGATCGCCAGCGACAGGATACCGAGCGCGATCGAGAACGTGTTGAACTGGAGCAGCACAACAAGGCCGACAAGCGCCTGCAACACCATGAACACCTTCGCCTGGAGACGCGAGACGCGTCCCGACGGCAGCGGCCGCGAGCGGGTACGGGCCACCTCCATGTCGATGTCGTGATCGACGATGTCATTGTAGGTGCAGCCGGCACCGCGCATGGCAATGGCGCCGGCCGCGAACAGGAAACAATGGAACAGGAAGCGGCCGAACGAGAACTGGCCGGTACCAACCGCCGCACCCGAGGCCAGCGCCACGGACCACAGGCAGGGCAACAGCAGCAACTGCCAGCCGATCGGACGATCCCAGCGGGCAAGCTGCGCATAGGGCCAGAGCGCGCGCGGCAGCACGCGATAGACCCAGTTGTTGGACGGCGCGTCATGCACGCGCCCGGAATCGGCGGAGAACGTGTTCATGTCTCTGTTTGACGCCGGGCGCCCGGCCGGTCAAGCGGCGAGATCGCCGCAGACCTTGGGGACAGGTGCCAGATCAGGGAAGGCTGAAGTCGAACCGGTAGGTCGCCGACAGACCGACGAGCACCTGGTTACGGCTGCCACGCTCCCGAACGAGGCTGGAATCGGCGGCGGGGCCAAGCAGGCGCTTGTATTCGGCGTAGGCGCTGGTCTCGAGCTTTTCCGTCGCCTGCCAGGTGATCGCGGCACCGACACCGGCGGAACCGACGCCGCCATGCGGGCTGTAGGTGCTGAGGCCGGATGCAGCAGCCTCGCTACCGTTCACGCCGTAGTAAGCCGTGTAATAGCCGCTGGTGGCGGCGGTGAGCCGCGGGCCGCCGGAAATGCGGACATTGCTGCTGACATCGGCAAAGGCATCGGCCGCAACATCGGCCACGACACCGTGGTGACTGCGAATGCCCTGCCGGACTTCGCCGCGCACGCGCAGCCAATCGGTCGGGTAGACTTCCGCGAAGCCGCCGAGTTCACCGCCGAACTTGACCGGGTCGAGCCCGCTCAGGTCGCTCGACGTGCCGGCGTCGCGTTCGAAGATCAGCTTGCCGACGAGACCGGCGCGGAAACTCCCCTGATCGACCAACGCATAGGACATGTTGTCGTTGCGCGAGGAGAAACGGACGGTGCTACCGCTCTTGCCGAGCGAGATCAGCGGTGCGGCCTGAAACATGCGCTTCGAGGCGCCCTCGTATTTCGGGCCGAAAAAGCCGGTGGCTCCAACCTTCAGATACCAGTCGCCGGACCAGAAATGCTGGCCGTCACCGGCCGACGCGGCATTCGCCGACAGCAAAAGGGTTCCAGAAAGGAGAAAAAGAGAACGGATACGCAAGAAACAACTCCGGAAGAATCATTCGCCGGGGCGAAGTTTGACCGTGCCGCTGCGCCGAGGGAGGGATGTGGGCAGGAACGACACGAGGGCGAGTTATTGCGGCTTGTTCCTACGATTCCGTTAACCAGGTCAATTCAGCCTTCCTTTGCCATACCCGATCGTCAACGCCGACTACTGCCCCAGATAGGTCTTGAGATAGGCGCTCGGCGGGCTGCCGAGCATGCGGCGGAACATGGTCGTAAAGGCCGCCACGTTCTCATATCCGGCATCGAGCGCGACATTGGTGATCGGCTCGCCGTCGGCCAGAAGCGGCAGCGAGGCGAAGATACAGGCCTGCTGCCGCCAGGTGACGAAGCTGACCCCCGTCTCGTTGCGAAACAGCCGCGTGAACGATCGCCGGCTGAGACCCATCCGATCCGCCCATTGGTCGATGCTCGCTGCCGCCGACGGCGCTTGAAGGAACTGGCGGCAGAGCGAGGCAAGCTTTTCGTCGCGCGGGAACGGCAGGCCGAGCGGGCGCTCCTGCAATCGGCCAATTTCCTCGAGCAACAGATCCGTGACCAGCTGCTCGCGCCGCGCCGACATCGTCTCGTTTTCAACGCTGACGAGCGCATCGACAAGGCTTCCGGCCAGCGGATTGATTTCCATCACCATCGGCCGCTCGGCGCGCAGCAGCTCCGGCGCAAAATAGATCGAGTGCATGCGCACGTCGCTGATCATTTCGGCCGAATGTTCCATGCCTGCCGGGATCAACAGGGCGTGGCCGGGCGGCACCATCCAGCGTCCGCGCTCGGTGCGCATCAGCACCACGCCGCCGCGCGCCCACCAGAGCTGGGTGCGCGTATGGCTATGGAAAGGAACCAGGAGACCCGCGTTGTAGTCGCGCCCGAGGGCCAGCACGGGAGCATTTCCGGTCTCGATCCAGTCGAGGTTCCGGAAATGATCTTCGTCCGGCAGTTGAGGCAAGGGAAACCGGCGGATCGACATTTGGCCCACTCACGAAAGAAATCGACCACATCACAAAAGCAGGCCAACCGCAACCCCAGTACAGATAGCCACGCCGCACACAACCATCGACACGGCAGGGAAACACCCATGTCATCAGTGACTTCAACCACGGGGATCACCCCGGAAAAGACGGCCTTCTCCGTCATCCTCGCCGTCAGCTTCTGCCATATGCTGAACGACATCATGCAGTCGCTTCTGACGGCACTCTACCCGCTGCTCAAGGCGAACTATTCGCTCGATTTCGTGCAGATCGGCCTCTTGACCTTCACCTTCCAGCTGACGGCTTCGATGCTGCAGCCGGCGGTTGGCATCATTACCGATCGCTGGGCACTTCCCTATTCGCTGCCGCTTGCCATGCTGTCGACCTGCAGCGGCCTGATCCTGCTTGCGAATGCCCAACATTTCTGGGTGCTGCTCATCGCGGCAAGCCTGATCGGCGTCGGCTCGGCGATCTTCCATCCGGAATCCTCACGCATCGCCCGCCTCGCTTCAGGCGGCCGCCACGGTCTGGCGCAATCGCTGTTCCAGGTGGGCGGCAATGCCGGCAGCGCCATGGGACCGCTGCTCGCCGCCTTCATCGTCATTCCCTTCGGCCAGGGCAGCCTCAGCTGGTTCTCGATCGTCGCGATCATCGGCTTCTTCGTGCTTTCCTGGGTCAGCACCTGGTACGTTCGCCATCGCCGCACGACGATGAGCCGGCCGGCACCGAGCCGTGCCCTGCCCCTGCCGAAGGGCCGGGTGATCTGGGCGGTCGCCGTGCTCGTATTGCTGACGGCCACCAAGAATGTCTACATGGCGAGCATCTCCAGCTACTTCACCTTCTTCGTCATCGAGAAGTTCGGGGTCGACGTGCAACAGGCGCAGCTGATGTTGTTCCTGTTCCTTGGCGCAGCGGCGGCCGGAACCTTCCTCGGCGGCCCGATCGGCGACCGCTATGGCGCCCGCTTCGTCATCTGGTTTTCGATCCTCGGCGTCATCCCCTTCGCCTTGATGCTGCCCTATGCGAACCTCTTCTGGACCGGCGTCCTCTCCGTCATCATCGGCCTGATCTTCTCCTCGGCGTTCTCGGCGATCGTCGTCTTCGCCCAGGAGCTGGTACCGGGTCGGGTCGGGCTGATTGCCGGCGTGTTCTTCGGTTTCGCCTTCGGTTTCGGCGGCATGGGCGCGGCCGTGCTCGGCATCTTCGCCGACCGACAGGGCATCGAGTTCGTCTACACCATCTGCTCCTATCTGCCGCTGCTCGGGATCCTCACAATCCTGCTGCCGAGACTCCCGGCGAAGTAGCGTTTCCTGCCAAAATCCGCATGAATTCCACCGGGCGCCGCCATGCGGCGCCCGGTTTTGCGTCCGTTTCGCAAGCGGCGATCAAAACCCGTCGTCGCGGTCGCAGCCCTACGTAATCATTCATCAATTTTTGCGCGCTACGGTCGTTCGAAGGGCTTGGGCAGGGGTGTATTATGCAGGGGCGATCGGCGATTCCCGCCTTTCTGGCGACGTTGCTTCTTGCGACGGCGGTAAAGGCCGAGACGCTGAACCTCCTGATCTGGGAATCCTACATCGACCAGAAGATCCTTGACCGCTGGACGTCGATAACAGGCGTCGCGGTGCATCAGGTCTACTACGACAGCGGCGACACCCGCGACGAGGTGCTGGCCGATCCGAACAGCCGCGTCGACCTCGTGGTAACAGGCGAAAACAGCGCCGCCCTCTTCGGGCGCAAGGGCGTTCTGGAAAAGCTCGATGAGAGCAACGTCGCTTCACTCAGAGATTACGACGAAAGCTGGCGCAAGCGCTGCTCGGGCCGCGGCTTGCCCTATCTCTGGGGCACGATGGGCATTCTCTACCGATCGGACGTCGTGTCCGACGCGCCGACATCCTGGCAAGACCTCATGCGTCCGGCTCCGTCGCTTGCCAAGCATGTCGCCATGTACGACGACCACAACGAGGCCTTCGTCGCGCCGCTCATGCTGCTCGGTCAATCGATCAACACGAACGACAGCGCGACACTCAAAGCCGCCTTCACGATGATGAAGGAACAGGCGCCTTCAGTCCTCACCTACGAGTACATCATCAGCTCTATCCAGAACCCGGCGGTGAGCAAGGACATCTACATGGCGCTTGGGTATAGCGGCGACCAGCACGTCCTCAACGGCAAGGCCGGCACTCCGGGTGTCTGGCGCTACACGGTTCCCAAGGAAGGCACGCTTTCCTGGCTTGACTGCATGTCGGTCGTTGCCAAATCGCAAAACAAGGATCGGGCGCTGGCGCTGCTCGATTATCTCGGTTCGCCGGGAAGCGCTGCCGCCAATGCACTCGCCCTCAACATGCCGACGGCAAGCAAGGCCGCCTATGCGCTTCTGCCGGAAGCCGTCCGCTCAGACCCCGCGATCTACCCCTCGCCCGACATCCTGGCCAAGAGCCAGTATCAACAGGAACTGTCCACAGAGTCGGTGCAGCTGCGCCGACGCATCATCAGCACATTGGCGAATTTCCAGTGAACCTCGGCAAACGCGCGCTCATCCTGATCTTTCCCGTGGTGCTTGCCGGCTATCTGCTGGCGGCGGTCTCGGTCCACGTCACGCAAAGCCGCTCCATCCGGGCGCTTGAACATGCCAAGCTGTCGCAGCGCCTCGAGCATGCGGCCGCCGTCTTCCAGAACGAGATCGGCCGCAGCAAAGGTTTTCTCAACGCGCTTTTGAATGGCAATTCGCTGCGCCAGTACGTTTCTGAAACGGATGCGAGCTACCGGGCCAATGCGCTCGGCGTCCGGTTGCAGGAAAGCGTCAAGTCGCTGCTCGATGATCCGACCGGCTACGTCTCGCTGGCGCTTCTAAGCTCCGATCTGCAATCCGAATACTACTTCGAGAACAGCCGGGATCCCTTCGCTGAGATCGACGACGCCCAGCTCAACCTCGCCCGCAGGCTGATCCGCGAAGACACGCTCACCGACTGGACCTATCTTTACGAAGCCGGACAAAGACCGCGCATCGTCTATTCCTTCTTCCTCGATCCGGTTGCCTTCACCCGGCCGCTGCCGAGCAAGAAATCGAGTGCGCTGCTCGTGCAAGTCGCGATCCAGCCGGACCGCTTCCTCGACATGCAGCAGGCACTGAAGAAGGAATACGGCTCCGACATCCTCCTCCAGCCCTGGCCGCTGGCAATCACAGACGACCTTTCGGCGAGTGTTCATCTCGGCCCTTCGCTCTATGCTACGCTGACCGTTTCAAGCGACCATTTCGAAGCACTCATGGCTCGGCAGAGATTCCTGCTGGCGCTCGGCGCCGTCGCCATGAGCCTGTTTTCGATCTGGCTGATCATCATGCTGATCCGCCGTTTCATCACCGATCCGATCGCGACCCTCGACGCCAACGTCATGGCGGTGATGGTCGGGGCACGTGACGAGATCCGCGATATGGAAGAAAAGGGTGAGATCGGGCGCCTCACCGAAAACATCCGCGAGTTGCACCGCCAGTCCGTGCAATCGCTCAAGCTGGTGCAGCGCAGTTCCTGGACCGACACCCTGACCGGGATCAGCAACCGCGGACATTTCAATGCGCTTGCCGCCGGCGCCGTGCGCGAGGCGATCGCGGCCGGCGAAAAATGCAGCCTGCTCTTCATCGACATCGACAACTTCAAGTTCGTCAACGACAAACATGGCCACGAGATCGGCGACGAACTTTTGAAAACGCTGGCGACCCGCATCGCCGAGCACGTTGACGCCATCACCGAGCGGCGCGAACAGAAACCCGCCATTCTCGCGCGCCTGTCCGGCGACGAATTCGCCGTGCTGGTGCGTTCGCGGCCGGGCGACGGGACGGTCAGAGAAATCTCGGCCGCCATTCTTTCGCTGTTCGAGGACGGCTTCGAGGTCTCCGATAAGCGTTACCCGGTCACCGCAAGCATCGGCGCGGCGATCTGCCCGGATGATGCGACCAATCTCGCCGAGCTGATCTCGAACGCCGATGCGGCGATGTATCAGGCCAAGGTGAGCGGAAAGAACCGGTCTTCCCGTTTCTCGCGCGCCCTTCACGACAAACGCACGCGGCTGCGCCAGATCCAGGATGAGCTGCGCTCGCTTGATCCGGACGAACAGTTCCATCTCGTCTATATGCCGATGGTCAATGCCGAAGGCCGCGTGACCGGTTGCGAGGCGTTGCTGCGCTGGTACTCGCCGGTTCTCGGCAACGTCACGCCTGACGAATTTGTGCCGATTGCCGAAAGCTCCGGCCTCTTCACCAAGATCGACTGGTGGGTGATCAACAAGGCGATGTCGGACTGTGGGCAGCTCAAGGCGCTCTTCGGGCCGGAAACGGTGCTCGCGATCAACATCTCCTCTGCCGAACTGCACTCCAAGGCGATAGCCGAGCATTTCTCGGAGTGCCTGGAGCGGCACGGGCTTGAAGCGCGCTCGATCGAAATCGAACTCACCGAAACCTTCGCCGTCAAGTTCAGCGACCAGCTGCGCCGCAACATCGATGCCCTACGCCAGAGAGGGTTCCGCCTTTCGATCGATGATTTCGGCGCCGGCTACACCTCCGTCCAGCAGATCATCGAATACACCGCCGACACGATCAAACTCGACCGGGCGCTCGTGTCGAACCTCACGGCGTCGCAGTCGCTGCCGGTGCTGAAGGCTCTGATCGCGCTCTGCCACGCCAAGGATGTCGCGGTCGTCGGCGAAGGCATCGACACGCCGGAGAAGCTCTCGATGCTGACCGCGGCCGGTTGCGATCTGTTCCAGGGCTATCTCATCAGCAAGCCGTTGCCGATCGAAGACCTGGCAATCTGGGCGCTAACGCGCACCGCCCGCTACGCAAACGATGAGGGCCACGACGACCTGCCAAGCCGGCAAGCCATCGCCTGAACGGCGCCAATTGCGGGAATCGCAGCCTGAAGTCCCGTTTCCGCTTGACCTCGCCGCCCTGTCGTCCTAACCGCAGCGCAGCAATTTCGGGATATCGGGGGCTGCAATGAAGGTTCTTCTGATCGGTTCGGGTGGGCGCGAACACGCTCTTGCATGGAAGATCGCGCAGTCGCCCAAGCTGACGAAGCTCTATGCGGCGCCGGGCAATCCCGGCATCGCCGAAGAAGCGACCATCGTTGCGCTCGACACCGAAGATCATGCGGCTGTCGCCGACTTCTGCCGCAGCGAAGCGATCGATTTCGTTGTCGTCGGCCCGGAAGGACCACTGGTTGCAGGTCTCGCCGACGTGCTGCGCTCAGCCGGCATCGCCGTTTTCGGCCCGTCGGCCGCCGCTGCCCAGCTTGAAGGCTCCAAGGGCTTCACCAAGGACCTCTGCGCCCGCTACGACATTCCGACTGGAGCCTATGGCCGGTTCACCGATGCCGACAACGCCAAGGCCTATGTGCGCGCCCAGGGCGCGCCGATCGTCATCAAGGCCGATGGTCTGGCCGCCGGCAAGGGCGTAACTGTTGCCATGAGCCTCGACGAGGCGCTCGCCGCCGTCGACGACTGTTTTTCCGGCGCCTTTGGCGCTGCCGGCGCCGAAGTGGTGGTCGAGGCCTATCTCGACGGCGAGGAAGCAAGCTTCTTCTGCCTCTCAGACGGCAAGACGGCGCTGGCGCTTGCCTCCGCGCAGGATCACAAGCGTGTCGGCGACGGCGATACCGGGCCGAACACCGGCGGCATGGGTGCCTATTCGCCCGCGCCGGTCATGACGGCGGAAGTGATCGAACGCACGATGAAGGAAATCATCGAGCCGACGATGCGCGGCATGGCGGAAAGCGGCCATCCCTTCTCCGGCGTCTTCTTTGCCGGGCTGATGATCACGGCCAAGGGACCGGAACTCATCGAATACAATGTCCGTTTCGGCGACCCGGAATGCCAGGTGCTGATGATGCGAATGAAGAGCGACCTGCTGCCGCTGCTCTACGCGGCCGCGACCGGCACGCTTGACGGCATGTCGGCCGAATGGCGCGACGAGACGGCGCTGACCGTGGTCATGGCCTCCAAGGGTTATCCGGGGAGCTACGCCAAGAACACGCCGATCGATGCCCTTCCCACAGCGTCCGACACCACCAAGGTGTTTCACGCCGGCACGGCGATGAAGGACGGCGCACTGGTTGCAACCGGCGGCCGCGTCCTCAACATCACCGCAACGGGGACAAGTGTCAGTGCGGCCAAGGACAGGGCCTATGCCGCGGTGTCTGCTGTCTCCTGGGACAATGGCTTCTACCGGAATGACATCGGCTGGCGCGCGGTTGCGCGCGAAAAAGCCTGATCCACGGCGGGGCGAACCGAACTCGTCCCGGATCATTCTATTTTTACCAATTCTCCTGACGGGAAAGTAAGGGAGAGCACATATTCTCGCGCTAACAATGCGGGAGAAAATCTATGCGCCTGTTGCTGATCACCACCGTACTCGGGCTTGCTGCGGGCAACGCTCAGGCGTCATCGATCGACACGGTCGCATCCGGCACGACCGACAACGCCAGTGTTTCGACGGTCTCTTGCGCCGCATGCCCGCCGCTGCAATCGAAAAAGAAGGTGACCTATGTCGTGCCCACGATCGCTGCGGGCGACGAAACCATCGAACTCAAGAAGATCAACGGCGAAATGAAGATGGTGCGCACCGAGGCCTGGCTCGGTGGCTCACCGGTCGTCTTCGTTAGCAAGCCCTCGCAAGAGGTTATCAAAACGGCGGCCGCCGAAAGCGCCCCTTCGCCGACCGTAACCGTCTCGTCGAACGCCGACGTCGAGAACGCCGAAGCCGATGACCCACACATGCTCTCGATCGATCAGACGGCAAAGACCGCTGCCGTCACACCGATCGGCGCGTCGGTGGCTGGTGCGCCCGTGGTCGAAGAGGGCTCACAGCATTTTGATCCGTCCACCTTCGAACTTCGGCTAAACTGACCCTCTATCGGGAAAGTTCCCTGCCCCGCTCAGCCGTCCCCCTGCATACAAGGCTGACGGGCGTTTCGCTGCACAGCGAGAGATTGCGCCCCTGAGAGAAGCGGGGGCGCAATCTTTTTATCGGGGCTCTTCCAATCCTTCGATCCGCGCGACCAACGCGTCGATCTGCTTGTCCGAATAGACTTCTACGCCATGTGTGGCGAGCAGCGCGGCCGTCACCCCTGCGCCCGGATGACGCGCTCCGGAGAAACTGCCGTCATAGACGAAACCGGGCCCGCAGGACGGGCTGCCGTCGATCAGCAGCGCGAAGCGACAGTTGGTCTCCTGCGCCAGCGACAGGGCATTTTCCGCCGCACGGACGAAATCCTCCGTCACATCGCGGCCGTTGATCTCGATCACTCCGGCACTGCCAGCGAGCACATCACTGCCGACGGCGCCGGCGGCAATCTCTGCCGGCGGACGCGGCACCGGCATGCCGGCGGACATTTCCGGACAGATGGTCACAAGACGGCCCTCAGCGCGCCAACGATCGACCGCCGGGTGAAGCAGCGGCTTCGACTGGCCGTCATAGCGGACGGCATGGCCCATGAGACAGGCGCTGACGAGGATTTTTGCGGGCATGGACCTCTCCTACCCCGACCTCGTCCCGTCATCAAGCGCGATCAGGCGGCCGCAGCGTCGCATCAGACCCAGCGGTCATTTTCCGCGGTGCGCGCACCACCCTCGTGGCCGGTGTTGAGCGTGCCGCGCGGCTCTATCAGCAGCATCTTCACCTCGCTTTCGGCATAGGGTTTGTGCTCGACGCCCTTCGGCACGACGTACATTTCACCTGGGCCGAGCGTTACCGCGCCATCGCGAAAATCGATGCGCAGCGTGCCTTCGAGCACGATGAACGCCTCGTCGGTGTCCTTGTGATCATGCCAGATGAAATCACCCTCGATGCGCACGATCTTGAACTGGTAGTCGTTGAGTTCGGCAATCACACGCGGTTGCCATTGATCGCTGAAGAGCGAGAGCTTCTCGGCGAAATTGATCGGCTTGTGGGTCTTCGTCGCGGTATCCATCGGCTGTCTCCATCGGTTTGATGGGGACAGCATATAGAGCGCCGGGAGGTGCCCCGCTTGAACGTTTGTGCAAGCGGGAGCTTCAGCCGGCCGCAGGCAGCCGCGCCCCTTATCCGGCGATCTTGGAGAAGTCGGCAACCGTGCCGGTGGCCGAGCGGATGAGGCCGAGCAGCGCCAGACGGTTTGCGCGGATCGCGGCATCATCGTCATTGACGAGCACGTCGTTGAAGAACTGGTCGACCGGCTCGCGCAGCTTGGCCAATGCCTGCATCGCCGAACGGAAATCTTCCTTGGCGATAGCGTCGCGCGCTTCACCGGAACCGACCTTAACAGCCTGATGCAACGCCTTTTCGGCGTCGAGACGGAAGAGACCGGCATCGACGCCGTCGGCGACAGTCGTTCCCTTCTTCTCTTCGGCAGCCAGGATCTGGGTCGCGCGCTTGGTGCCGGCGAGCAAGTTGCGGCCCTCCTCATCGGTGATGAAGGCCGTCAGCGCCTCGACACGACGAGCGATCATCAAAAGGTCGTCCGCGTCCGGCGTCAGCACTGCGTCGATCAGGTCGTAACGGGCACCGAGGTCGCGCAGATAGACCTTGAGACGGTCATGGAAGAAGGAAAGCAGGTCAGCCGAGACATCGGCCGAAAGTGCCGGCTTCTGCGCGCGAAGGGCAATCAGTGCCGTTTCAAAAGCGGGCAGCAGCGCGAGGCGCGCCTTGCCTTCCAGAATCAAACGGATGACGCCGAGCGCGGCACGGCGCAGCGCAAAAGGGTCCTTCGAGCCGGTCGGCTTTTCGTCGATTGCCCAGAAGCCGACCAGCGTGTCGAGCTTGTCGGCGAGCGCGACGGTGACGGCGACCGGATCGGTCGGCGCGCGGTCCGAGGGGCCATTCGGCTTCCAGTGGTCTTCGATCGCGGTGGCGACAGAATCGTTCTCGCCCTGGAGCAAGGCATACTTGCGGCCCATGATGCCCTGAAGTTCGGGGAATTCACCGACGGCTTCGGTGCGCAGGTCAGCCTTGGCGAGCACGACGGCACGGTCGACGAGATCAGGATCCGCGCCGGTCACCTTGGCGAGTTCACCGGCCAGCGCCCGGATGCGGGCGACACGCTCGCCCTGCGTGCCGAGCTTGGCGTGGAAGGTGACGTTCAGCGCATCGAGCTTGGCCATGCGCTGGTCGAGCGGCTTCTTGAGATCGAGGCCGAACTTCTCCGCCGACGCTTCCAGCGTTTCGAGATCCGGCAGGTTGCCCTGGTCACGGTGCCAGAAATGCGCCGCGTCCGAAAGGCGGGCGCGCACCACTTTGCCATTGCCGTGCACGATCTCCTTGCCGCCGTCCTTCGCCTCGATGTTCGAAACGAGGATGAACTTGTTGGAGAGCGTTTCGGCGCCCGGCGCGCGGGTGACGAAGCACTTCTGGTTGGTCTTGATCGTCAGGCGGATGATTTCCGAGGGGATTTCGAGATAGGCGTCCTCGAAGCTGCCCATCAACACCTGCGGCCATTCGACGAGGCCGGAGACTTCTTCGAGCAGGCCCTCGTCTTCCACGAGTTCCAGACCATTGGCAAAGGCGATGTTGCGCGCATCGGCAACGATCATCTCCTTGCGGCGTTCGCCGTCGAGAACGACCTTCGCCTTTTCAAGCTTTTCGGCGTAGTCGGCAAAGCGGCGAACGGTGATCGCCTCCGGCGCATGGAAACGATGGCCGTAGGTGACATTCGAGGCAACGATACCATCGACTTCGAACGGGATGACCTTGGTCTCATCGGTTTCCGAGCCGAAGGTGCAGACGATCGACTGCAGCGGGCGGACCCAGCGCAGCGCACCCGGCTTGGCCGATGCCACGCCGGAGCGCATCGGCTTCGGCCAAGGGAAATTGCGGATGATATCAGGCATCGCTTCGGCGACGATCTCTTCGGCAGGACGCCCCGGCTTGACGATATGGGCGACGTAGAAATCGCCCTTTTTCGGGTCGCTGTGGACATGCGCCTCACTGATCGACGAAAGGCCGGCGCCACGCAGGAAGCCTTCGATCGCCTTTTCGTTGGCGTCGGTGCGCGGTCCCTTGCGCTCTTCGCGGACATCGGCGGAACGGGCGTTGAGGCCGCGCACGTCGAGCGTCAGCCGGCGCGGCGTCCAATATTCGCGCGCACCCTCATAGGTCAGGCCCGCCTCGACCAATGCATCGGTCAGCAGCTTCTTGAGGTCGCCGGCCGCCTTGCGCTGCAGGCGGGCAGGAATTTCCTCGGAGCGGAGTTCGATAAGAAGATCGGGCATGGCACTGACTTTTTCTGTTCCTGACGGTTGCGGCGGACTTAGCAATCTCTGGCAAGAATGTCACCAAGCCCGATGATGAATTTGGCTGTCTATGCGCGGGCCCGCAGGCGGTTTCACCAGCCGCCGCCGCCGCCACCACCGCCACCGCCGCCGGAAAAGCCGCCGCCGGTCGAAAACCCTGACGAAGACGATTTGGGCGGGGGCGGCAGTGCCGAGGTCATCGTGTCGGCCATGGAACCAGCGAAGCCGCCGATGCGGTCTCCAAATGTGCTCGAGCCGAAACCATCGCCCTGGTACCAGCTCGGCTGATAGGCGGCGGCCGCGGCCGCACCGGCCGCCGCAGCAAGCAGCCAGCGATCGAAGGTCTCGGTCCAGGGTTTCTCTACGCCGAGCGCCACGGCATAGGGCAGAAGCGTTTCGAAATGCCGGGGCGACATCTCCGGCGCGCCCTGCATGTTCATCCGGTCCTTTTCGGCGAGCGTCATGTACTGGCGGAGCCCGTCGATGCCATCCATCATCCGGGTACCAAGCGGCGTGGGTGCGCCCATCAGGAAGAAGAACAGCACGTTGGCCAGCACGATGGCACCGATCACGAACAACAGCGGCAGTTCGTCGGTTTCGGCCGCCGAATAGAAGACGGCGGCAAGGATCGCCGAGAAGATCGTGAACGCGACAAAGCCGATGAAGGCGACCACCACGATCGACATGATCCGGATCATCAGGCTCTTCTCTCGGCGAAGGGACTTGCCGACGGAGACCGCAAGGATCGAAACGAAGAAGGCGATGAAAACAGGAACGATTACCAGAGGCAGGCTGTCCTCGCTGAGATCGCCGAAGAGGAAGACCGCCGCGATCGACAGCACCGACAGGATGACGCCGGCAATGATGTAACCGCTGTTGGCGTGGTAGTACTTGCCGCGATGCTCGCGCTCCATCGCATTTCGAAAATCCGCGCCGGTCGCCTGCACCCGCGTGCCGTGGGCGCGATCGATCGTGAGCTTGCCGCCGGCAGTATTGACCGCCTTCATCACGGCCGCTTCGCCGGTCGGCAGCTTTTCGTCACTCTTCTTGCCCGTCGCGGCGATGACGATGGCGCTCTTCAGATCGTCGAGGACGACGTGGCCCTTGACCGCCAGGTTAAGTGCTGCCGCCGACAGCGCGGTCCAGCCCTCGCCGGAAAAGCCCTTGTTGTCGATATAGTTGACCAGCGCCGGAGAGATCCCCTCAGGCGGATCCCAGCGCGGCACCATGACGCCGCGGTCCGGGTCTCGCCCGACCCGCAGCCAGGCCTGGCTGTAGTAGAGCAGGACGAGCGCAAGCCCCGCACCGGCGATGACGAGTGCGAGATGGTCGCGCAGCCACCAGGCGTTCTCCTGGCTGGAGGACGGCCGGTCGATACTGCCCTTCGGCATCTTGATGGCGATCGTCAGCCCTTCGCGCGGATCGAGACGGCGGGTGGTGGCGAAGAAAATCTCGCTGCCGTCCCGCGATGCGCGGGCGTCCTTGCCGGTCGCGCCATAGCCGCCGGTGAAATAATCGAGCGCCTCCGCCCTGACGCCCTCCGGCAGCGTCACCGTTGCGCTCGCCTCGTCGATCGGAAAGTCCCACTCGGTGCCGGTGACGTTCCAGTAGAGTTCGTCGTGGTCGTCGAAGAAGCGGATCTGGCGGCCAGTCTCATAGGTGAACTGGAAGGTGTGTTCGCCCGGCTCGAGAAAGACCTCGGCCGAACCGGTGTAAATGCGGATGCCGCCGCTGATCGATTCCGTGCGGTAGGGCTCCTCCGCGCCGTCGCGCTCGACCGATAGCAGCGTGAAGTCCACCTTGCTGCGCTTGCCCTTCGCATCGGTGAAGGTCATGGGCAGGTCGCGATAGATGCCGCGACGGATCTTGTTGCCTTCGACCGTCGCCGTGATCGTCTCGGTCACCGTCATCGTGCCGTCCTTGCCAAGATCGATGACGGAGCGATAGGCGGAGAAGGCTTCCTCCGCCCGCCCGATGCCCGCCGTCGCCAGCAAAAACACCAAAAAGGCAAATGCGGCAGCGAGACGGGCCATGCGGATCAAGCTTTCTTCCGGTTGAGGATCAAGGCGCGGCGATTTGATCGGTCAGAGCGGGATGCCGGCGCAAAACCGCATGTACTTTTCCTCATCCCGCTCTCGCTCACGGCCGGTCGCCGGTAAATTCGACGCCGAGGGAGGCGAGCGCGTCCCAGTAGGCCGGGTAGGTTTTGGCGACGCAGCCCGGATCCTCGATCGTGATGCCATGGATTTTCAAGCCGGCAAGCGCGAAGCTCATGGCGATGCGGTGATCGGCAAAGGTGTCGATCGAAGCAGGCAAGGTCTGCCCCGCAAGCGCAGGATCGGACGAGACGATCAGGTCGTCGCCTTCCTCATGGGCCAGTCCGGGCCGGATCGCGCTGAGACCCAGCGAAAGCGCACGCACGCGATCGCACTCCTTGACGCGCAGGTTGGCGAGGCCGACGAAGCGCACCGGGGTCTTGTTGAAGGCGGCGAGCACGGCGATCGTCGGGATCGCGTCCTGCATCTGCGAACCGTCGATGACATCAGGCAGGTTCGGGAAGCTTGAGATCACCGCATGGGCGCGCGCATCCGGCTGCGAGAAGGCCGTCGCCGGAACGCCGAGATCGATGGCACCGCCGGTCAGCACTTCGGCCGCCCAGAGATAGGTCGCAGCCGACGCGTCCGGCTCGATGACATAGTCCGCCGCGCGATATCCGGTCGGCGCAACCTGCCAGACCGACGGGCTCACCTGCTCCACTTCGGCGCCGAAGGCCCGCATGGCCGCAACCGTCAGGTCGATGTAACCGCGGGCGCCGATCTCGTCGCCGGCAAGCTCGATGCTAACAGGTCCTTTGGCGCCCGGGGCCGCCATCAGCAATGCCGAAACGTATTGGCTGGAAAGGCCGGCGTCGATGACGACGCGACCGGCCGGGAAGCCGCCCGTCCCCTTGACCGTCACCGGCGGGCAGCCGGTTTCGGAGGTGACTTCGACGCCGAGGGTACCGAGAGCCTCGACCAGCGGCTTGATCGGTCGCTTGCGCATATGCTGGTCGCCGTCGACCACAACAGTGCCGTCGACAAGGGCGGCGGCCGCCGCCAGAAAGCGCGTCGCGGTTCCCGCATTGCCGAGGAACAAGGGGGCCGCCGGCGGCAGGAGTTTGCCCGTGCTTGTCACGACAAAAGTCGTGTCGTCGGGCTCGCTGACCTCGACACCCATCGCCCGGAGCGCTTCCGCCATGTAGCGGGTGTCGTCGCTCTTCAGCGCGCCGGTCAGCCGGCTCGTGCCTTTCGCAAGACCGGCCAAGAGCAGCGCCCGGTTGGTGATCGACTTCGAGCCCGGCGGGCGCACATGGCCGCGGAGTGGGTGATCGATCGGCAGGATGGTCAGCTTCTTCATGGTATCGGAGGTCATGGCTTGGGTCTCTTGATGCGAAGGGCGCCGCAGCGGGAACCCGCGGCGCGGAATACTCGGGAGGCGTGCTACGTATACAGGATCAGAACCTGACCTGCGGTACGGCACGATCGGCTTCGTTGGTGATCTCGAAATAGCCGGCTTTGACAAAGCGGAAGGTGTTGGCGATCAGGTTCGACGGGAAGCTCTCGACCTTGACGTTGAGATCGCGGGCAGCGCCATTGTAATAGCGGCGCGACATCTGGATCTCGCCTTCGATCGTCTCCAGCGAGCGCTGCAGCTCAGCGAAATTCTCGTTCGCCTTCAGGTCCGGATAGGCTTCTGCGAGCGCAAACAGCTTGCCGAGCGCCTGGGACAGTGCCCCTTCCGCCTGGGCGCGACCTTCGACATCACCTGCCGGAACCGCCTGCGCCCGATTGCGCATGGCGATCACCTCTTCGAGCGTCGACTTCTCGTGCGCTGCGTAACCCTTCACCGTTTCGATCAGGTTGGGGATGAGATCGGCGCGGCGCTTCAGCTGCACGTCGATGCCGGACCAGGCCTCCTCGGCAACCTGACGCGCCTTGACGAGGCCGTTATAGACGAAAACCAGATACAGGATCACGACGACGCCGATTGCCAGGCCGATCATAGGGTACCCTCCAAAAAACTCGCGCAGAGATTAGCATTCGCCTCTCAGCTTCAAAGCGCTTTCTGCAGCATTCGGCCGGAGAAACGCTCTCCTCCCCAACTGTCGCGCGCTTCGTGAACGCACTGTTCACCGCCGCGAGACGCACTCAGACCCAAACACCTCGATTCCTGTTCCATCGGGAACGGCGGCCGGACCGATGATCGGCGATAGTCGATCCATCGAACAAACCCGGAAACGAAGTGAAGACCATGAAAACGCTCGTAACTCTCATCAACGTGATCGCCTTTACGGCGCTCTTCGTTGCCTATGCGAGCGCTGCTTCCGCTGAGCGGCCGACCGGGGTTCGCCGCGCTCTGCAGACCTATTCCGGCCAAGTCTATACCGGTGCCTATCCCACGCTGAAGCCGGTCTGCAAGAGGAACGCCGGCGTAACCCTGATCATCTGACCGCCGATGGGTCAGCGATCCGTGCCGCGATCGCTTCGGCCGCCGCATCCGCACCAAGCGCAGTCACGTCGATTTCGATCAGCTGGTCACTGCTGCCACGCAACAGGCGATGTCTTCCGCGCAAGCCCAGAAGCACATCGGGATCGGTCAGCTTGTGCAGTTTGCTTCGGCCCGCACGTGTCAGACGCTTGAGATTTTCCGCGACATCGCAATCGACCACGACCGCAACGAAGCGGGCGCCACGCTCTCGCGCGAGCTCGGCGCAGTCTTCGAAGGCGCGGGTATCGGCGACGTCATCGGAGAGCGCGTCGGTGAAGACGAAGGACTGCTTGAACGACGCCATCGCCAGATGCTCGAACACGCTTGCGCGGACCGCAGACCGCAGCGAGCGATAGAGCGGGTCACTGCGCGCAAACAGAGCCTCGGCAGGGTTGATCAGCGTGTGGTTGTCGGCGAGCCGCGCGCCGAGCCTTTCGGCCAGATGGCGCGCGATCGTCAGCTTGCCGGTGCCCGGCCAGCCGTTGATGTGAACGACGAGGCTCGTTGGCTGTGCGCTCAAGCGGCGTCCCGGTTAAGGTTCGCGCCGCCTGCATCGGTCAGCAGGAAAGCTTCGCCACAGGCCTTCGCCAAGGTGCGCACACGCAGGATGTAGCTCTGGCGTTCCGTGACCGAGATGACGCCACGGGCATCGAGCAGGTTGAACACATGGCTCGCCTTGATGCACTGGTCATAGGCGGGGAAGACGCACTTGTGCAGGTGGTTGTTGCTGTGATCGCCCGGCGCGCCGGCCGCAAGCAGCGCCTGGCACTCGGCTTCCGCATCGATGAAATGCTGATGCAGCATGGCGGTGTTGGCGTATTCGAAATTGTAGCGCGAGTACTCCTGCTCGGCCTGCAGGAAGACATCGCCATAGCTGATCTTCTCGGCGCCCTCGCGGCCGTTGAAGTTCAGGTCGTAAACGTTGTCGACGCCCTGCACATACATGGCGAGGCGTTCGAGACCATAGGTCAGTTCACCGGAGACCGGCGAGCATTCGATACCGCAGACCTGTTGGAAATAGGTGAACTGCGACACTTCCATACCGTCGCACCAGCACTCCCAGCCAAGGCCCCAGGCGCCGAGCGTCGGGCTTTCCCAGTCGTCCTCGACAAAGCGGATATCGTGCAGCAGCGGATCGAGACCGATCGCCTCCAGCGAGCCGAGATAGAGCTCCTGCAGATTGGACGGATTCGGCTTCAGCAGCACCTGGTACTGATAGTAGTGCTGCAGCCTGTTGGGGTTTTCGCCGTAGCGGCCATCGGTCGGGCGGCGCGACGGCTGCACATAGGCCGCGCGCCAGGGACGCGGCCCGAGCGCACGCAAGGTCGTTGCCGGATGGAACGTGCCGGCGCCCACTTCCATGTCGTAGGGCTGCAGCACGGCGCAACCCTTATCGGCCCAGTAGTTGTGCAATGTCAGGATCAGAGCCTGAAACGAGCGCTTCGGGTTCATATGATCGGGCAGAGTGGTCATGGATCGCGTCCGAATTCTTCCAAAAAATGAGCCGGACAGGTGCCATGCCTGATGACGAGGGTCAAGCGCTACGGCGCCGCGATGCCAAATAGGCGCGCAGCAGTCCGCCGCCCTTCAATTCGCAGGATACGTGCGTTGCCTACTCGTCGTCGCGCTTCAGCCTGTATTCACCGGTTTCCGGATCCTGAACCAGCGTCCCTTGCGCACCGGTCTGCTCCTGACGGCGTGCCTGTTCGCGCTGGCGCGTCAGCCGTTGCGCATCGGACACGAACTTGCGGTAGCCGAGCCAGAAGATGAAACCTGCGATCAGGAGCAGGATAAGTTGCGGCATTTTTCCTCCCAGGGCGCGCGCGAGGGCGTTTCCGATCACAATGACGTCGTCGGGCGCCCTATCTCATTTGTCTTACGCAATTTCCGGACGCGAAACCGTGCGGCATTTTCGCCGGAATTGCTTGGGGCTTAGAGCCCGAACCGCGCCCACAATGCCCTCTCCTCGATTGCTTCGGCAAGTCCCGCCGCTGCCGATGCGGCCAGAGGCGCGGCAATGCCGCCAGCGACGGCTGTACCGGTCTGCCGGCGGCCAAAAAGGCTTCGCACCGGCTGGATGAGTTCGAGCCGTGCTTTCTCGCCATAGCGCTTCTTCACCTCGCCACGCAAGTCGCCAAGCCCATCGATGAGCCCCAGCTCCAACCCACGTCGACCGGTCCAGAAAAGTCCGGAGAAGATATCCGGATCGTCGGCGAGCATTTGCCCGCGCCGCGCCTTGACCATCTGGATGAAAGTATCATGGATATCGAGCTGCAGGTTCTTCAGAAACGCGATGTCCTGTTCCTTTTCCGGCTGGAACGGATCGAGCATCACCTTGTTTTCGCCGGCGGTATAGACGCGCCGCTCGACACCGATTTTCTTCAGCAGTTCCGGAAAACCGAAGCCGCCGGAGACGACGCCGATCGAGCCGACGATCGAGGTCGGATCGGCGATGATCTCATCGCCGGCAAGGGCAATCATGTAGCCGCCCGAGGCCGCGACGTCCTCGACGAAAATGAGGACGCGCTTCTTCTTCTCCTGAGCGAGGTCTCGGATGCGCTGGTAGATCAGTCGCGACTGCACCGGGGAACCGCCGGGCGAATTGACAGAAATCGCGACCGCGGGAGCCTCCTTCAGCGCAAAGGCCTTTTCAAGCAGAGGTGCTGCCGTTGCCAGGTTGAGCGCCGGCCGAAACTGCCCGCCGCCAGCCATGATCGCGCCGTGAAGCCGGACAACGGGGATCGTCACCCCCTCCTTGCGAAAACGCTTGGGCAACATCCGTCTCAGGAACGCCTTCATTTCAACTCCTGCCTGCTAGATCACGATGATTTTGGGTCCGATCGACCAAAATCACAAACGCGATCGGTTCTCATAAATCAGAGCGGGATTCTGGCGGCAAACCGCATACACTTTTCCTCATCCACTCCGATGGCCACGTGTTCTGACCCGTCCATGCCCATGTATGCACTGACGTGGCAAACGCAATGCCACATACGGTAAATCAGCGGCGACGATAGGCCGCCCGGCCATTGTTGAGATCATCGACATGATCCGCGAACCGATGCCCCTCTTCATGCATGACGAGCGGTGCGCGCAGTACCAGCCGTTTGCGGCTCTGCTTGATCGCGGTCACCAGGATGCGCACGGCGTTTTCGCCAACCCGCGGGTGGAGCGCCGTGATCTCGATACCACCGAAGCGGCGGCCACAGGCGGCGATAATCTCGGCGATCGATTCCGGCCGGGCGATCAGCGACAATTGCCCGCCCGGTTTCATGATCGCGCCGGCGGTCTTCACCCAGACCTCGAAGAGCCCGTCGCTCATCGCGTGGGCCTCGGCCTTGAGGCTGTCAGGAGTCTTGCGGTCGGACGCGTCGTTGAAGGGCGGATTCATGATCACATGGTCAAAGCTGTCGTCCGCAAGGCCGGCTGCCACGCGCACCTTGCCTGCCAGCGACACATCCACCTCCAGCACCGAGACCCGCGCCGCAAAGCGGGCGTTTTCGATGAGCTTCAGGCTGCGGCGGGCATAGTCCGCCATGATCGGCGAGCGCTCCACCAGGACCACCTCCGCACCATCCATTCGCGAGGCCACGGCCATGCCGGCTGCCCCCGCACCGGCGCCAAGATCGGCGACGCGGCAGGGAAGACGGTCCGAAGAAACGAGCGATGCCAGCAGCATCGCGTCCATGCCGGACCGATGCCCCTGCCCCAGCGGCTGCACGACATGGAACTTGCCGCGATGGAAGGCATCGACGGTTTCGGTTGCCGCAGCGGTCATAGCGCAGTTGCCCGCAGCATCCGCAGGAAGCCTGTGGTGCCCACCCACCTTGCATGCGGATTCACGGCCGCAGCTCCGCCTCGAGACCGGCGTCGATCAGGATCCGGCGCGCAGCGTCCGCGTCCTCTTCCGCAACCAGAAAACGGCGCGGCAGCAGGCCAAGCGAACCTTCGAGAATGCTCATCCCCTGATCAGCAATGAGGCTGGCGATACCGGCATCCTTCATCAGGCTCTCGGCAAAGGAGAGCACGACGACATCGTTGGTACGAATCAATTCCTTCATCCGGCGGTTTTTCCTGTCCTATTTCAGCAAGCGGGACAATTCGCCTCTTGCCGCACGGGACACCCCTTCCTATTGTCGAAAGCGACAATGAAAACAGGAGTCCCGGTGTGGGCGTAGTGATACCGCTGGAAGACAGCAAAAACAAACAGGCGTCCGTAAAGCCTCTCGTTGACCTGACAGCAGCGGACATGGAGCGCGTCAACCAGCTCATCCTGTCGAAGGCCGGCTCCGACGTTCAGATGATTCCCGAGGTCGCCAACCACCTGATTTCTTCCGGCGGCAAGCGTCTGCGCCCGATGCTGACGCTCGCCTCCGCCTCGATGTTCGGCTACGAGGGCGACGCCCACGTCAAGCTCGCCACCAGCGTCGAGTTCATGCATACGGCGACCCTTCTGCATGATGACGTCGTCGACGAAAGCGACCTTCGCCGCGGCAAGTCCACTGCGCGCACGATCTGGGGCAACCAGGCGAGCGTGCTCGTCGGCGACTTTCTGCTCGGGCAGGCGTTCCGCATGATGGTCGACGTCGGCTCGCTCGACGCGCTCGACGTGCTGTCGACGGCCGCTTCCGTCATCGCCGAGGGCGAAGTGCTGCAGCTGTCGGTCGCCAAGAACATGGAGACCACCGAGGACGACTATCTCCAGGTGATCCGTGCCAAGACGGCAGCGCTCTTTGCCGCCGCCGCCGAAGTCGGGCCGATCGTCGCCCAGACCAGCAAATCCGACCGCAATGCGCTGAAATCCTACGGCATGAATCTCGGCCTCGCCTTCCAGCTCGTCGACGACGTGCTCGACTATGGCGGCTCGTCGAGCGATCTCGGCAAGAACGTCGGCGACGACTTCCGCGAGGGCAAGATCACGCTTCCGGTGATCCTTTCCTACCGCCGCGGCACGGCGGAAGACCGCGCCTTCTGGCGCGAGGCGATCGAAGGCGGCGACAGCAGCGATGCGAACCTCGACAAGGCGCTCGGCCTGATCAAGCGCTACGGTGGCCTCAGCGACACCATCGCGCGGGCCCAGCACTACGGCACGATTGCCCGCGACGCGCTGGCGCCGCTACCGGCTTCTCCCTGGAAATCGGCGCTGACGGAAGTCATCGACTTCTGCATCGACCGGGTGAGCTGACGGGACGCCAGCCGGGCCAGGACAGACGACAGGATTTTCTTGCCGCGTTGCGCCAAAAAAGCCATTCTGTTCCTCAAGAGTTGTGCTGGCCAATGCGGCTGACTCCGAAAACAACCCTCAGTGGTGCGCAAGGCCGAGCGATCGGCACGAAAGGTTTGACATGCGGCAAATGACGATCCTCCGCCTCCTCAGCGGCGCTGCACTGCTGGCTCTTGCCGCGGTCAGCACCAGCTACCCGGCTTTCGCCGAGGAGAAGGCTGCCGCCACCGAGGAAAGCGAACCCTTCGACATCAAGACGGTGAACACCTTCGCCGGCGCATTCCTTGCCGCCCGCACCGCCGACACGGATCGCGATTTCGCCTCGGCCACCGAACTGTACAAGATCGCGCTGCAGTTCGAGCCCAACAACAATGACGTCAAGCAGCGGCTGATGATCACGCTGCTGATGGCCGGTCAGTTCGACGACGGCGCAAAAATTGCCGAGCAGCTCAAATCCGACCCGGCTGTCGAGCGCATCACCACGGTCATCCGCGCGATCGAAGCGATCCGCAAGCGTGAGTATCGCAATGCGCAGAAACTCCTGAACTACCAGGGCCCCAACGACCTTGACCGGCTGATGAACGGCCTGCTTTCCGCCTGGGCAAAGTTCGGTCAGGGCAAGCCGAAGGAAGCGCTGGCGCAGATCAACGGGCTGGATGGCCCCGAATGGTTCCGGGTGTTCAAGAACTATCACGCGGGAGCGATCGCCGTTGCCGCGGGCGATAAGCAGACGGCGCGGACGAGGCTCAACGACGCCATTCTGGATCGCGAAGGCGGAAGTGCCGCGCCTGACACCTTCATGCGGGCGGTCGAGGCACTCGCCCGCTTCGAGGCGCGCGAAAACAACAAGCAGAAAGCGCTCGACACCATCGCCGTCGGCGAAAACATGGTCAACAACTACACGCCGCTGCAGGCGCTCCGGACCAACATCGAAAACGGTGTACCGCAGGAACAGCAGGTCAAGAACGCCACTCAGGGTGCCGCAGCGGTGCTCTTCTCGATCGGCGCCGCGCTCAACCGCGAGGGCGCCGAAGATATTGTCTCGCTCTATCTGCAGACCGCGCGCCGGCTCGACCCCGACAGCGCCGACATCCTGGTCATGCTCGGCGGCATTGCCGAAAACCTGAAGAAGCCGGATGAGGCGATCGAGCTTTACAAGGCTATTCCGGAGAACTCACCGATGCGGCGGGTCTCCGAACTGCAGCTTGGCCTCAGCCTGGCGAGCATCGGCAAGGTCGACGAGGCGAAGAAGCACCTGAAGGCGCTGATCGACGTCGATCCGAAGAACATCCGCAATTATCTCGCCTATGGCAGCGTGCTCTCCGACGCCAAGGACTACAAGGAGATGGGCGAACTCTACGACCGGGCCGTCGACCAGATCGGGCCGGTGCCGAAGCGCAGCGACTGGACCGTATTCTTCCAGCGCGGCATCGCCTACGAGCGCCAGAAGCTCTGGGAGAAGGCCGAGCCGAACTTCCGCAAGGCGCTGGAGCTCAACCCGGACCAACCGCAGGTGCTGAACTACCTCGGCTATTCCTGGGTCGACATGAACACCAATCTCGACGAAGGCCTCGAGATGATCCGCAAGGCGGTCGAGCTCAAGCCTGATGACGGCTACATCGTCGATTCGCTCGGCTGGGCCTATTTCCGCATGAACCGCTTCGATGAGGCCGTCGTTGAGCTGGAAAAGGCGGCCGAGCTCATGGCCGGCGATCCGACGATCAACGATCACCTTGGTGATGCCTACTGGCGTGTGGGCCGCAAGCTCGAGGCCGTGTTCCAGTGGACCCAGACGCTTGAGCTGAAGCCCGAGGAAGCTGAGATCCCGAAGATCAAGGCAAAGATCGAGAACGGTCTGCCGCCGCTGAAGGAAACGGTTCCTGCCTCGGCCGACGCCAAGGAGACGGCGCCGAAGAAAGTGACCCCGGAAGCCCCCGCACCGGACAAGAAGTCCTGACGATCCCATGTCGGAAGGCGGCATTGCGGGCTTCGCGCTGACGCGCGCAGCACCCGCCAAGATCAACCTGGCACTGCACGTCGTCGGCCAGCGGGCCGACGGCCACCATCTTCTCGAAAGTCTCGTCACGTTTGCCGATCGCGGCGACCGGATCGGCCTTTCGCCGGCCGTCGCGGATCGCTTCACGGTGTCCGGACCCTTTGCGGCCGAGCTGCCATTGGATGCCAGCGCCCAAGGCGGCAATCTGGTTCTGAAGGCCCGGGACCTGCTGCGCGCGGAGCTGCGTTTGCTTGATCCGGCAGCCGCCGGCCCCGTCCATTTGCATCTGGAAAAGAACCTGCCTCTCGCCTCGGGCATCGGCGGCGGCTCTGCCGATGCGGCAGCGACACTTCGCGCGCTTCTTGAACTCTGGGGAGCGGCGATCGAACCTTCGCGTCTCGATGCTATCGCGCTGAGACTTGGGGCCGATGTGCCGATGTGCCTCAACGGCAGCCCTCTTCTGGCGAAAGGGATTGGCGAAGAAATTTCCCCGCTCAGCGACTTTCCCTCGCTGGCAATGGTCCTCGTCAATCCGCTGGTCGCAGTCTCGACGCCCGTGGTCTTCCGGACGCTCAAGAACAAGACCAACCCACGGCTCGCCCTGCCCCGCGCTCCAGAGACGGGAAGCGAATGGCTCTCTGCCATGGCCTCGATGCGCAACGACCTGCAGCCACCAGCCGAGAGCCTGGAGCCCGTCATTGGGGCGGTTTGCCAGGCCCTCGGGGAAACCGGTGCAGCGCTCGCGCGGATGTCCGGTTCGGGCGCCACGTGCTTCGGCATTTTCGAGAACGACGAAGGCGCTGAGCGCGCGGCGGGCGCTCTTTCTGTCGCACATCCCGGATGGTACGTTCTCGCCTGCAAGACGACAGGAAAAGGAGCATAAAATGGCTGGCATCGACGAGAACCGCTCCTTCATTCCGGTCGGCATCGCCATCCTCACCGTGTCAGACACGCGCACGCTTGCCGACGACAAATCCGGCGACACGCTGGAAGCGCGGGTCCGCGACGCGGGACACCGGCTGGAGGCGCGCACGATCGTTCCCGACGACAAAACCAAGGTCCATGATCAGGTGAAGGCCTGGACGCTCGATCCGGCCATCGACGTGGTGATCACCACAGGAGGCACGGGATTTACCGGCCGCGACGTGACACCGGAGGCGCTGGAACCTCTCTTCGAAAAACGCATGGACGGGTTCTCCGAGGTGTTTCACCGGATCTCCTACGAGAAGATCGGCACCTCGACCATTCAGTCGCGCGCGACCGGTGGCGTTGCCAACGCCACCTTCATCTTCGTTCTGCCCGGCTCACCCGGCGCCTGCCGCGACGCGTGGGACGGCATATTGAAACAGCAGCTCGACTACCGGCACATGCCCTGCAACTTCGTCGAGATCATGCCGAGGCTCGACGAACACCTGAAACGCGGCTGATGATGGCAGGCATTCTGGCGCAGCCGTCCCTGTTACCTTTGTAACTGACAGCTGCTTTTCGTCCCGTTAGCTTCTGACCGTCAGCCAGCGAAGAACCAACGCCGCACCATCCACTCTTCGCACTGCAAAGACGCCTTTCCGCCTATGTCCCTAAGCGGGGAGAACTGTAGGATACGACGTGCAGCCAGAATGCTGCCCGGCAAGAAATCTATCAAACAAAGTGATTTGAGAGCCGCTTGGAGGTGCCGTCCCCGGACTGGCACCTTTTTTGTTTGTCGATGCGCTCAGGAGCGCACTGCCACCTGTCTGCCCTCAAGCGCGACCCAAGCCGGAACGAGCTCGGTCGAAAGTTTGCGGACCGCCCGAACATTCGTCATGTCACCAAGGCACATGTTGCCGCGTGCCGCCGCAAGTGCATCGTGCTTGTGCATGAGGAAGCCAGTCTCCAACGGCTTCTTTCGCCCCGCCAGGCGACGGAGGAACGGCTTTCGGTGCATTCTGGAATGGGAGAAGCGTGCCGGGGCCTTGTTGAGCGAGACATATTCGGCCAGTTCGTCGACCCAACGGCCGAGCAGGCGGGCGCCCGGCTCCAGCAACATCACCCATTCACCACGCGCAGAACGGACCACGTCAGCCAGGTCCCAATCCTGACAGAAGCGGCATCCGGCCGCGTCCGCGACGTGCGATGAGCCGTCTTTGGATCCGTGATCAAGAATAATCACGTCGCTGACGAGCCCCTCCACCGCACCGGCGACCAGCACCGAAAGCGTTTGTGCCAGCTCGGCTTCGTTGTCCCGTGTTTCCATGATGATGGTCAGCATGGTCTCTCCTACCGCATCAAGGCCGGGATTGCTACATCCTCGCCCCTCCCGCTCCGCGCGCGCAGCTCGAAAGACGGCACAGGGCCGAAGACTCATTTTTTGTTCTTGTATTGTTCTCGTTTTCGCGATAGGAAAACAATCAGAACAAAACGGGATCAGATATCTGATTCCGGGGAGATTCCAATGACCGAGCTGTCTCAGATCAGGCAGGGCGCGCTTGCGCCCGCCAACACGGCAGATGTGGCCGAAGCGATGATGAGCGCAACGGGCCTCCGGATCGACATCGACCGTCGCCGGGGACGCGGCGCCGGGATGAACATGTCCGGCCGGTTCGAACCGCAATCGCGCGAAACTTTCGACGATGGTTGGGAAAGCCTTGAGGATCTGCCGCCGTTCAAAACCGAAGTCCAGGTCGAGAAACCACGTTCGGTGATCACCAGGAACGAGTCGCCGGATATCTCCTTCGACCGTTCGATCAACCCCTATCGCGGCTGCGAACATGGCTGCATCTACTGCTTCGCCCGGCCAACCCACGCCTATATGGGCCTGTCCGCCGGACTTGACTTCGAAGCGAAGCTCTTTGCCAAGCCGGATGCCCCGCGGCTCCTGGAGCGCGAGCTGGCGCGGCCGGATTACAAGGTGAGGCCGATCGCCATCGGCACCAACACCGACCCCTACCAGCCGATCGAGAAGGAATGGCGCGTCATGCGTCAGATCCTTGAGGTGCTGCGGGACGCCAATCACCCGGTCATGATCGTCACCAAGTCAGCGATGGTCACCCGCGACATCGACATCCTGGCGCCGATGGCTGAAAAGGGCTTGGTGCGGGTCGGCATCTCGGTCACGACGCTCGACCGGAAGATGGCTCGGACCATGGAGCCGCGCGCGGCGACCCCGCCCAAGCGACTCGATGCCATGCGTGCAATCGCCGAGGCCGGCATCCCGACCGGCGTTCTCGTTTCTCCGATCATCCCGGCGCTGAACGATCACGAGATCGAAAGGGTTCTCGAAGCGGCAAGGACGGCCGGCGCGACGGAGGCGAGCTACGTTCTTTTGCGGCTGCCGCTGGAGGTGAGCCCACTCTTTCGCGACTGGCTGCTGCGCAGTTACCCGGACCGTTACCGGCATGTCATGTCGCTCGTCCGCTCGATGCGCGGTGGCAAGGATTACGACGCCGAATTCGGCAAGCGCATGAAGGGTGCCGGTCCCTATGCCTGGCAGATCGGACGCCGCTTCGATCTGGCGGTCAAGCGGCTGGGCTTCAATCCGACACGCCGGCAGTTGCGTGACGATCTGTTCGTGCCGCCGCTTGGAACGGGGGTGCAGCTCTCGCTTCTTTGAAAGCTTCCCCGCGTGGCCACGCAAGGCTGCCGAAGCGCGTGACCGGCCAGAAGCAGGATATGCCGACGGCGACGTGAGATCACCTACAGGCCTGCTGGCCCAAAGTGTCTGAAGCCATATCGCAGTTCCGGTGCCCCGTCCCCCGTTCAGGGCACCGGCCATCCCCCCGTCCGCCGCCGCACTCGGACTTGGGGGCTTGAAGAGAATCGGTCGATCGTGCGAATTTGACGTATGTCTCGCAGATCGCCCGATTCTCCCCTTTTTCCCGATATCATCGAAGCGCCCGATTTCAGTTTTGAACTTTCGGCCAAGCGCGACGGTTTCTGGCCGGTCGCCGGCGCTGATGAGGCCGGCCGCGGACCGCTCGCGGGGCCGGTCGTTGCCGCCGCTGTCATTCTCGATCCAGATGCCATTCCGGACGGGCTCGACGATAGCAAGAAGCTCAGCTCTCAGGCCCGCGAGACGCTCTTTGAGAAAATCCTTGCCACTGCGGATGTGTCGATCGCGTCGGCCTCGGCCGGCACGATCGATTCCACCGATATTCGCAAGGCAAGCCTGGAAGCGATGCGCCGCGCCGTGGCCGGCCTCCCCTCAACCGCCCGCTTCGTGCTCGTTGACGGCCGCGACGTGCCGCCGGGACTGTCCTGCCATGCCAAAGCCGTGGTGAAGGGCGATGCTCGCTCGCTGTCGATTGCCGCGGCGTCGATCGTGGCCAAGGTGACGCGTGACCGCATGATGGCGCGCGCCGACCTGGCGCATCCGGGCTACGGCTTCGCGCTGCATGCGGGCTACGCGACGGTGACGCATCGCCGCGCCATTGAGGCCCAAGGGCCCTGCGCACTCCATCGCATGAGCTTCCGGCCCCTGCGCCAGGACTGAAGCGCCGAGCGTTCCTATAAGCGCACCAAGGGACGCACTGTGTGCCTAGGCGATCCTTCCGCGCCAAAGCCGCCGTGAAGGGCGATGCTCGCTCGCTGTCGATCGCCGCGGCGTCGATCGTGGCCAAGGTGACGCGTGACCGCATGATGGCGCGCGCCGACTTGGCGCATCCGGGCTACGGCTTCGCGCTGCATGCGGGCTACGCGACGGTGACGCATCGCCGCGCCATTGAGGCTCAAGGGCCCTGCGCACTCCATCGCATGAGCTTCCGGCCCCTACGCCAGGACTGAAGCACCGAGCGTTCCTATAAGCGCACCTAGGGATGCTCGGTGTGCCTGGCCATCTTCCGCGGCCGGTGGTTTCACGTGCACGCAGAACGCTGCAGGAACCGTACAGCGCCAAATCTTGAAGGTAGTTTTCGATCCGCCGCGCGGACGTCGCGCCGTATGCTCTGCGGCCCTGCCAACGCGACTTTCCACAGCGCCACGGCGTTTTGCCGCTTCAGCGCGACAGAAAGCGCACCCCTCGCACGGGTCGACCTACAAACAAAAAGCCCCGCGCAAGGCGGGGCTCTTCAATCGGAATGTCCGAATTTGTTAGTTCAGGCGTGCCTTGACTTCGCCAAGCGCCTTTTTGAACAATTCGCTCTGGGCACCGGCGTCAGCCTTGGCGGCAACAACCTTTTCGGCAGCGCTGATAGCCAGATCGACGGCGGCCGAACGAACGGCGTTGATCGCGTCGCTTTCGGCCTGCTTGATCTTCTGCTCCGACAGCGCGGTCCGGCGGGCGACGAATTCCTCCGTCTTCTGCTTGGCTTCTGCGGTCAGCATTTCGGCTTCGCGCTGAGCGGCGGCAACGATACCGGCAGCTTCCGCTTCGGCATCCTTGCGCTTGCGCTGGTATTCGGCAACGAGGGCCTGGGCTTCTTCGCGCAGGCGCTTGGCTTCGGCCAGTTCGTTGGTGATCTTGTCGGCACGGGCGTCTAGCGCCTTGCCCATCATGCCCGGAACCTTGAGATAGGCGATCAGGACGAAGAACAGGATCAAGCCGACGAGGGCATAGAAGGTCGCATCAAGATGCATGGTTCAGTGCTCCTCAGTTACCGGCCGATGCCTTGACGGCAGCGACGATCTCAGCCTTGGTGACGGTGCCGCCAATGAGCTGCTTGACGACGGCGGTCGCAGTTTCCTCGGCGATCGCGCCGACGTCCGCGAGTGCCTTGGTCTTGATGTCGGCGATACGGTCTTCCGCAGCGGCGATCTTCTTGGAAAGATCGGCTTCGACAGCGTTGCGATCGGCGACAGCCTTGGACTTGGCAGCCTCGCGCGCACCGTCGGCAATCTGATGACCCTTGGCCTTGGCCGTTGCCAATTCCTGCTCATAGGATGCGATGGCGGCGTCGGCTTCGCCCTTCAGGCGCGACGCTTCGTCGAGATCCTGAGCGATCCGGTCGTGACGGGTTTCAAGAATTCCGCCGATACGCGGAATGATGACCTTCGACATCAAAAGATAGAAGAGGCCAAACGTGATCGCGAGCCAAAGCAGCTGCGATGCGAAATGGGTCGAATCGAAGGGCGGGAACACGCCGGAGCCAGCCTCGCCTTCGTGGGCCACACCCGTTTCGGTGTGCACCTCACCGGCCGCAGCGGCATCGTGTGCTTCGGCGCCTTCAGTGGTGGTTGACTGCTGGGCATAGGCCGCGGTCACAAACATGCTCACCTCCAGGTGCACTCAAGAATATGCGCGGCCGCGGCCTTTTGACGGGCCGCGGCCGAAACTCCAGCCGTTATTAGACGGCGAAGAGGAGGAGCAGGGCTACGAGCAGCGAGAAGATGCCCAGAGCTTCCGTAACGGCGAAGCCGAATACGAGGCGGCCGAACTGACCGTCAGCAGCCGACGGATTGCGCAGTGCGCCGGACAGGTAGCTGCCGAAGATGTTGCCGAGGCCGAGAGCCGTGCCGGCCATACCGAGGCAAGCGAGACCTGCGCCGATGTACTTTGCTGCTTCCGCTTCCATGATTGAACTCCTTCGAATGGTGTTGCGGCTTAGGATTGTGCTTCCGGCGGAGAGCCGGCCGGAAGCAAGCGACTGTTATTCCTTAGTGGCTTCCGGGATGCACAGCGTCGTTGAGGTACATGCAGGTCAGTACCGCGAAGACATAGGCCTGGAGGAAGCAGACGAGGAATTCAAGACCGGTGATGGCGACGGTCATGATGAGCGGCAGGATCGCACCACCGATACCCAGCGCTCCAAGAGCGCTCAGCGAGGTGACGAAGCCAGCGAAAACCTTCAGCGTGATGTGGCCGGCCAACATATTGGCAAAGAGACGGACCGAGAGGCTGATGGGACGGGAAAGGAACGAGATGATTTCAATCGCCACGACCAGCGGCAACAGCACACCCGGCACGCCGTGAGGCACGAAGAGCTTCAGGAAGCCGAAGCCGTGCTTGTAGAAACCATAAAACACCACCGTACCGATGACGAACAGCGCAAGCGCGAACGTAACGATGATCTGGCTGGTGATGGTGAAGAAGTAAGGGAACATGCCGAGCAGGTTCGCCGTCAGGATGAACATGAACAGCGAGAACACCATCGGGAAGAACTTCATGCCGCCGTTGCCCGCACCTTCGCGCAGCATCGAAGCGATGAATTCATAGGACATTTCCGAAACCGACTGCAGGCGCGTCGGGACCAGCCCGCGCTGCGATGTCGTCAGGTAGAGGAAACCGGCCGCGGCACCCACGGTCGCAACCATGAACAGCGACGCATTGGTGAAGGAAAAGTCAATTCCGCCAATTTCGATCGGGACAATCTTATTGACCAGGAACTGGTGGGTCGGATCGTTTGACACCGCGCTTCTCTTTCGTTCTGCCCGCCTTGAGAGCGGATACCGTGTTTTTCGGGCGACGCCTCAGGCGTCATCTCCGTCCGTCTTGTCATTTCCTGAACTGCGCTTGACCGAGTCGAGTGTTGCCACCATCCCCGCCGAACGCAGTACATTCAACACACCGGCACAAAAGCCAAGGAGCAGGAAAATGATCATGCCCCACGGCCCTGTACCCGCAAAGTGGTCCAAAAGATAGCCCAGAAACGCCCCGACAACGATGCCGGCGATGAACTCGCTCGAGAGCTTCATCGCCGCCGCATAGCCCTTGCGGCTTTCGGCGGCTCGTGCCTCCGCTACATCAGGCGCATGAGGCCTCTTGGCCTCAATCTTATCGCCGAGCTGCTTCAGCCGTGCTTCCAGACTGTCTTCAGGTTTCTCCGCCACGTGGCTACTCCCTTGTCGTCCTCACCGGGGTCTTCGACCGCGATTTCGGCCACACAATAAGCTGCCGTTCAAGCCACGTTTCGGCCCCATTTGAAGTCGCGCGCAACATAGTTTTAGGCACCCGCATAGTCAAGGCATGCGGACCGCTTGAGCGTGGACAATATTTTACAATGAATTCAAATGGATATGCTCATTCCACCTGTTCCGGCGCATGCTCCGCGCAGGAATCCTGCCATTTGGCCGGCGGGAATCTTCATTCGCTCAGAAGAAACGAAAGACGGCGGAATCGCGTCGGACGCCGATCAGCTCCAGCCGCCGCCATAGGTCCGGTAGAAGATGTGCAGGCCAATCTTGCCGACACGCTTCATCGTCTTCGCCCAGGGCGGATTGACGTAGGTTGCGTGGTAATGGGTCGCCGAGCCCACTTCCGGCAGCCAGATCTTGCCGGCGGTGACTGCCATAGCCACTTCCTTGGCCGTCTTCCAGTGCGAGCGCGAATAGATGAGGTCGCGGATCATGTCGCAGGCGAAGGAAAACTGGCAGCGGTTGCGCCAGCTCTTGTTCTGATAGACGACGCCACAGATGCTTTTTGGATAGGTGGGGTTGCGGACACGATTGAGAATCACCTGCGCGACCGCGGCCTGGCCCTTGAGCGGCTCGCTGCGCGCTTCGAAATAAATGCCTTCGGCGAGGCAGGTCTGTTCTTCCTTGCTGAAAGCCGACGCCGGCAGCGGGGTGGCGGCCCAGGCGTGATCGTCCGGCGCGATCTCGGGGATGAAGCGGCCGGCGTTCTTGTCTTCGCGCAGAATCGAATCAAAGGGCGATTCACGCGCATAGTCCGGCTCGGGCCGGACGTAAGCAGTCGCAAGAATGTCGGGCCTGTCGTTGGTGACGAGCTTGGCCAGCATCGGTGAAACACCGGGATCTGCTTTTGGCGGCTTCTTCCGATAGAAGGCCGTGGCGATCTCGATCTCCTTGCCCTTGAGGCGGGACTTGGCAAAAACCATCTTCTCCCCCTCCTCGAAGCGCGGCTCCGTCAAGGAACTCGTTCGCTGCAGGATGGAGCCGGCGGTGAAATCCTTGGGCGGCGTCACTGGGGTCACAGCGACGATGCGGCCCTTCTTGGCATTGCGGTTGACGCGATCCTCATCAGGGGTGCCCGAATGCTTGGTTTCGGAGGTCAGGGCCACGCGGCTGCCATCAGGCATGTTGATGCCGGCGCCGCCATCGAGCGCGCCTGTGGTGATCGGGTCGGAAAAGACCATCTCGACCTCGTGGATCGAGCCTGCCGGCGACGGCGTCATGTACATGCGCCAGCGCTCGCCGCCACGATTGATCCCGGACAGAAAGGTTGCGAGGTCCGCATAGGCGGCAACGGAGGGAAACCCGAGATAAAGGGCAAGACCGATGATCGCAGGCGCCGTCCACGCAGAAACGTTCAGGCGAGACTTTTGACGCAGGTTCCGACTCTTACGCACCAACCGACTCCACGCAACGCTAACAGGCGGCACGGCTTCGCCAGCGCCGGCGAGAGGCCAGCGTCAGGGATTCCGCGCGGGGAAGCTTAGACAATCAAGCAGCCGGACACTCCGCCGGCACCGCTCCGTTCGAGCCTTGAAAATGAAGCATTAACCTTGATGTTTGGTTAATGCAGCCTGGCTGAAGAACACCTGCCTCGCAAATGCAAACGGGACCGCCTCGGTTTCGAAGCGGCCCCGTTGAAAGCGATTGTCGGCCGCCCTGCCCGATGATCGGCGTTGCGACGTCAGATGATGACGTGCGACCCGAGTTCGACGACGCGGTTGGTCGGCAGTCGGAAATAGTCCGAAGGATCGATCGCGGCATTGGCAAGCGCGATGAACAGCCGGTCCTGCCAGTGCGGCATACCGGATTCGGCATCCGGCACGAGCTTGCGGCGCCCGAGATAGAACGACGTCGACATGATGTCGAACTTCAGACCCGACTTGCGGAAAAGGCCAAGCGCCTGCGAGACGTTCTGCGTCTCCATGAAACCAAAGCGCATTTCGAGCAGCGTGAAGCGATCCGATAGGGGCTGCATGCTCACCCGCTCTGATTTCGGCACTTTCGGGGTATTCGCCGTGCGGATCGTCAAAATGAAGTTCTGATTATGCAGCACGTGATTGTGCTTGATGTTGTGCAAGAGCGCCGCCGGGGTCGATTCCGGATCGCTCGTCAGGAACACTGCCGTACCGGGCACAGCGACCGGCGCGTGTTCGCTCTTGCGCTCGATCGACTTGATGAAGCTCGCCAGCGGTATGTCGATATGGCGGGTCTTGGCGTGCAGGATCTCGGTGCCGCGCCTCCAGGTCCACATGATGATGATAAATGTGGCGGCGATCAGCACCGGCACATAACCACCGTCGTGGACCTTCAGCATGTTGGCGCCAAGAAAGATGAACTCCAGCGCAAAAAGCGGCACCAGCACTGCCGCTGCCGCAAGTGCCGACCAGTTCCAGCGCATGCGCAGGAACTCGAAGGAAAGCACGGTCGTCACCACCATCGCGCCGGTCACCGAGATGCCGTAGGCGGTCGCCAGCGATTCGGAAGAGCCAAAGACGAAGACCAGCGCCATGACGCCGAACATCAACAGCGTGTTGACGTTGGGCAGGTAGATCTGGCCGGTGTGGGTTTCGGATGTATGGAAGATCGCCATGCGCGGCAGGAAGCCGAGGTGGATCGCCTGACGTGTCAGCGAGAAGGCGCCGGTAATCACGGCCTGGCTGGCGATGATGGTCGCCGCCGTCGCCAGAATAACCACCGGCAACAGCGCCCATTTCGGGAACATCAGAAAGAACGGATCGGACATGGCTTCCGGGTTCCTCAACACGAAGGCGCCCTGACCGAGATAGTTGAGCGTCAGCGCCGGAAAGACGATCAGGAACCAGGCCCACTGGATCGGGCGGCGACCAAAATGGCCAAGGTCGGCGTAGAGCGCCTCGGCCCCCGTCACCGTCAGGAAGACGGCGCCGAGCACGATGATGCCGACATAGCCTTCGGTCAGCATGAAGCTCACGGCATAGTAGGGGTTGAAGGCCTTGAAGATCGCCATGTCGTCGGCGATGTGGACGAGGCCGATGCCGCCCATCACCAGGAACCAGACGAGCGTGATCGGCCCGAAGAAGTTGGAGACGGCCGCCGTTCCCTTTGACTGCACGGCAAAGAGCATGAGCAGGATCACCACCGCGATTGGAACCACATATTCCGATAGCGCTGGCGTCACCAGTTTGAGACCTTCGACGGCTGAAAGAACCGACAGAGCCGGTGTGATCATCGCGTCACCGATGAAGAGGGCTGCACCGGCGATGCCCATGAAAAAGAGGATCGATGCGTGTCCGTTGGCGGACTTCATCAGAAGAGCGAGCAACGACAGCGTGCCACCCTCCCCCTGGTTGTCGGCGCGCAACAGAAACAGCACATACTTGATCGTGACGATGATCGTCAGCGTCCAGATCATCAGCGAGATCAGGCCGATGATCTCCACGTCGGTCAAGCCGTCATGGGAAACCGGGCGCAGCGCTTCGCGAAAGGCGTAGAGCGGGCTGGTGCCGATATCGCCGTAGACGACACCGATCGAGCCAAGCCCGAGGATCAGCAGGCGGCGCAGATCCTTCGGCTCGTGAGAGGGGGCATGCGATTGGGTCATGCAAACCTACTGGCCATCAAAGCCAGCCTTTCCAGCGGAAAAGAAGAAGGGGATCACAGCCGATGTCAGCATCGCCGCGAGTGCCCAGGGATAGGCGCGTTGCCATTCCAGTTCGGGCATGACGCGGAAGTTCATGCCATAGACCGAGGCAACCAGGGTCGGCGGGGCGACGGCAGTCCCATCGGCGCAATAGCCGGTGATCATGCAACCGTCCTCGTCATGCAAACCTTAGTGCCGAACAGCGAAGGCGAAAGGTCGTGCGCCACAAAATACCCACAATAGAAATCCATCGGATGCAGCGTTCCGCCAGTCAGGACAAAGTCTTCAACTCAGTCATCGCGAGAGGCCGAAATCTCCGGCGAGAAGGCGTGAGGTTGGGCACCTTCGTAAGTGAGGCAAGGCATATGGCGCAACGCAGACGCAAAATCAATGCCCTCTTGCTTGTCGACACGCGGGCGCACACGGCCGCTCCGCCGCCACCCTATCCCATGTTCGCTTAAATCAAAACCGATTCAAGGGCAAAACGAATCGAGCCGAGCAACGCCGATAAGGATCGCCGCGGGGGCGATCATTCGAAGACGATGGTCGGTGCCGCGCGGCTCTTGTCTTGCTGCTGGGCAGACAGCTGTTCCCAGACCTTGGACGCGATATCCCGATAGACCCGCGCGACTTCGCCAGTCGGATCCGATGCGACCAGGGGCGTGCCCGCATCCGATGTTTCGCGAATGCCCATGGTGAGCGGCACTTCGCCGAGGAACGGGACGCCGATGCGTTCGGCCTCCTTGCGGGCGCCGCCATGGCCGAAGATATCGTAGCGGTTGCCCGTATCCGGGGCGATGAAGTAGCTCATGTTCTCGACGATGCCGAGAACCGGAACCTCAACCTTTCGGAACATCGCCAGGCCCTTGCGGGCATCGATCAGCGCCAGGTCCTGGGGCGTCGAGACGATGACGGCACCGGCAAGCGGGACCTGCTGGGCCATGGTCAACTGTGCGTCGCCGGTACCCGGCGGCATGTCGACAACCAGGACGTCGAGATCGCCCCAGGCGACTTCGCGCAGCATCTGCAATAGCGCCGACTGGATCATCGGGCCGCGCCAGATCATCGCCACCTCCTCGTCGACGAGGAAGCCCATGGACATGACCTTGAGGCCGTAGTTTTCCATCGGGCGGATGAGGCGGCCTTCGATCTGCTGCGGCCGGCCGGAAATCTTCAACAGACGCGGCATCGACGGGCCGTAGATATCGGCATCGAGCAAACCGACCTTCAAGCCGTTTGCCTTCAGCGCCAGCGCCAGATTGACCGACGTCGTCGACTTGCCGACGCCCCCCTTACCCGAAGCAACCGCGATGATCGCACCGACACCCGGGATTCCGGCCTTGGCGGGAGGCCCGCCTGCGGGACGCTGGGCATGGGAGTGGCCGGCATGAGATGGCGCCGAGGGTTGCGGACGCTGGACCGGCGCGCCGCCGGGAGCCGCCTTGCGGTCGGCGGTCAATGCCACCATGGCCGCCGTGATTCCCGGGATTTCGCGCACCACGCGCTCGGCCGCGGCCCGCATCGGCTCCAGTTCCTTGGCGCGGTCGGCCGGCACGGTAATCGAGAAATAGGCCTTGCCGTCGGAAATGAAGACGTCCGACACGAGCCCAAGGTCGACAATGTTGCCTTCCATGTCCGGGCCGCGAACCGCCCGCAGCTTCTCAAGAACCACTTCTCTGGTGACTTCCGGCATCGCGCCCTCTCATTCTTTTCTTAATTCCTTAGATAGTCGAGGCGGGGCGCTTCGCCAATGCGACATAACGGAAAAAGGAAGGGCCACCACTCGCCCTGGTGTCCGTACATCCGGGATCACCTGGAGGCGAGCAGTGGCCCTTTTCTTCGCGACCTTCGTGGGCGCTGTCTTCTTTTTAGTCCCCTCTGGACATGCCAATAGAAATGCAGGATGCGTGCCAACTTCGCTGAACACAGATATAGATAGAAGATTCAATCAGATAGCCTGCCTAGGCTCTGGCCCGGCGCTGACAATAGGTGCCCAGTTTCTGAGCATCGCCTGAGAAATCGCTCAGCTTTGGAGCATTTCGCCACATCGCGCGTTCGTTCTGAACGCACTGAGAGCGCGGGAAAACCTTTCGCTCGCGGTCGTTTCACCATGAGAACGGGACGCGCCAGAATAGAGCTGGCGCGCGACCTGCATCGCAACTGCACAGCCGCACGGCAATCGGCCCGGCCGTCGCCGAGGCAACGGCGAAAGCGGGAACCTTGGGGCTTAGCTGATGTAGCCCTTTTTCATCGCCTTCACGACCGCCTGGGTGCGGTTGACGGCGTCAAGCTTCTTGGTCACGTGATTGAGGTAGTGATTGACCGTATGCTCGGAGAGCCCGAGGATGCCGGCGATCTCGGCGCTGGTCTTTCCGGCGGCCGTCCAGCTCAAACACTGGATCTCGCGTTCCGAAAGGGCGGCACCGCTGCTCTTCCATACGGAGCCGATCTCGGCGAGACGGTTGTAGACATGGATCGCGATCATCTGCAGTTCCATGGTGACCGTCATCGGCAGCTCGACCAGAGGTCCCATCAAGATGACAGCACCGCGCCCGCCTTCGGCATCGTGGACCGGGAAGTAGCTCGCCTGGAAGATGCCGTTTTCGCGCAGCATTGCGATATATTCGGCCGCCGATTCCGGCTTGCCGCCCTCGCCCTCCCAGTCTGCGAGCGTGACCTGGAACGGCGTCGTCGTCTCACGCAGCCGGCGCACGCCGGTGCTGAAGCGCAGCATCGACAGGCTGTCATACTTGTTCAACAGTTCTGCCGGCATGTTGGAGATGACGGTGCTTGCAGCCAGACGCTCCACATCGATCGAGGGGATCGAGCAGATAAGAAAGGTCTTGAAGCCAAAGACCTGCGTTACCCTCCGCATGTAGCGGATGATATCGAACTGGGTCTCAAGCTTTGCGATCTCGGACGCGAAATCACCGCCCCGGGGCAGATCTGCGTCAGTCATCCCGGTCGTCATCGTATCCTGCATTCGCGCGTTCCATGGCATTCATCGAGTATCAAATAGACCGAGCCGGCCGCCAATGCCAACAGATGTTCGAGTTTCCCCGCCGCCTCGACCCAAAAGTCTGTGTATTTCCCCCCGCGAAGGGCCAACGCCGTCATCGGCATCGCGCACGGCGCGTAAAGATTGTCAATTGATCAACCCGGCACGCATGGCTTTTGCAACGGTCTGGACCCGATTGACCGAATCCAACTTGCGCGTCGCACGGTTCAGATAGTGATTGACCGTGTATTCGGACAACGCCAGGATTTTCGCCATTTCACTTGTGGTCTTGCCCGCTGCCGCCCAGCGCAGGCACTCCACCTCGCGGCGTGACAGGCTTCCCGCACCGCGCCGGTCGCGATCACGAACTTCCATATATTTGCTGTAGAGCACGCCGGCCCACAGGTTGAGCTCCTGAAGCTCGTCGTTCGAGACCACGGGGCGGTCGCCACCAAAGGCGATCGCCGCGCGATGCCCGCCCGCATCGTGCACCGGCAAATAGAGTCCGCGCGGCATGTTCGCCTGCTCGAAGACGCAGATGGCCGCATCGCCCTTGCCGTCGGAGCGGCGGCGCGCCAATTGATGCGCATCGTAGGTAAAGGGAATCGTGCTGCGGCGCAGCCGCTGGATCACCGGGCTACCATTGATCAGCCCGGCACTGTCATACCCCTTGAGGAAAGCGGCCGGGTAGTTCGTCATCAGCGCGTTGACCGACAGGCTGTTGCAATCCGTCTCGGGGACGGCAAGCACCAGGAAGCCCCGGAAACCGTAGGCATCCGCAACCTGCGTGATCACACGCTTTATATCGTCTTCGCAACAGATCGGCCCCCGGATGGTCCGCCCATCAGGAAGCGTCAACGCCGACAAATTCGCGCTGAAATCGATCATCTTCCGCCCTTCTCCACATCCGGAACCGCGCAGGAACCGGCCGCTGACGCCGCATGAAGATCACGTCAAATTTCTACCAATACCAAAATCAAACCAGACTAAGACCATCCACGAACCTGAGTCTGATATATTAAAAGCTATCGAGCTTGACGCGCCACGTCCAGTCGATGTTTCTAATTTACCGTAAAGTGAATTCAAGGTCCACCGCGCCCGGGACCGAGACGGATCACCGCCTCCTCGCCAATCGCTCTTGCGACCTCCCGAACCGGCGCCGCCCAGGCCGACAATTGCTCCATGGTGACCCGGTAGGCGGGACCGGTCACGGAGATTCCGGCCGCAAGTTCACCACCGGGAATGGAGATCGGTGCCGCAACGCAGCGGATCTCCGCCTCATGCTCCTCGCGATCGAAGGCATGGCCGTCGCGCCGGATCTCCTCGATCTCCGCCAGCAATGTGGCGGCCGACCGGTGCGTATGCGACGTGAATGCGTGAAATTCGGTCCGAGCCAACACACGCTCCAGCTGTGGCTGCCCAAGCAGGGACAGCGCCGCCTTACCTATTCCGGTGCAATAGGCCGGCGACGCCTTGCCGATCTGCGAGCTCATGCGCACCGTCTGGCGGCTCTCCACCTTATCCACATAGACGATCTCCGTTTCGCGCAGGATGCCAAGATGCACGGTCTCGCCGGTCAATTCGTGCAGGCGCTGCAGATGGGGCTCGGCCACGTCGCGAAACCGGTTGGCGGACCAGGAACGATAGGCAAGCGTCAGCAGACGAAGGCCAGGCTCGTAGGAAAGGTCGCGTCGCTGGATCAGCAAGTCCTCCTCGACAAGGTGGCTAAGCAATCGGTGCAGGGTGCCGCGCGGCTGGCCGGACCTGGCAAGAATATCGGTGAAACGCTGCGGGCCATCGGCCGTGACCACCGCCTCCAGCACCGCGATCGCCTTGCCGAGCGTGCCGGTGCCCGCCTCGGTCCGGCTTTCATCCATTGCGCCTGTCGCTTCATTGGTCATCATGGCTCACTCGTCTCCGACAGTCATCGCCGCATCGCGCGCTCGACCTTGACAAGATAGACGCTTCAACGCGATAATTCCATATATTAAAATCAAGTTCCAAATAATGGAACTATACGAGACACCACGCGGCTTTCTGGGGATGCAGGACAATGCCGGTGCCTAGAGCACAGTTTCACGATTTGAGGGACCGCTGTGTGTTGGTTACCGGCGGCGGCTCCGGTATCGGCGCTGCGCTGGTCGAGAGCTTCGCCCATCAAGGCGCACGCGTTGCCTTCGTCGATATCGACGAGCAGGCGAGCGTCGCACTTGCCGAAAGGCTTGGCGAGGAAACCGGTGCCGCACCGCATTTCATTCTCGCCGACCTGCGCAACGTCGAAGCGGTACAAAGAGCCGCAGAGACCGCCGCAGCGTCGCTCGGCGCGATCCATGTGCTCGTCAATAATGCCGCGCGCGACGACCGCGAGGCAATGGAAGCGGTAACGGAAGCAAGCTGGGATGAGAGCCAGGCCGTCAATCTGCGCCATTTCTTCTTCATGAGCCAGGCGGTTGCACCGCATATGCGTCGGGCTGGCGGCGGCTCGATCGTCAATTTCTCGTCGATCGCCTTTCTGCTCAACATGGCCGAGATCCCGGCCTACGCGACCGCCAAGGCCGGAATAGTCGGCCTCACCAAATCGCTCGCCGGCAAGCTCGGCCCCGACAATATCCGCGTCAACGCGATCCTGCCTGGCATGATCGTCACCGAACGGCAGAAACGGCTGTGGCTCAGTGACGAAGCAATTGCCGGCATGCAGGAAAGGCAATGCCTGAAACGCAGCCTGACTGAGGACGACCTCGTCGGCCCCTGCCTGTACCTCGCGTCGGAATGCTCGTTGGGCATGACCGCGCAAACAATGATCATCGATGGAGGCGCACTTTGATGACGGCAGCCTATTATGCCGCAGTCGACTGGGGAACCACGAGTTTCCGGCTGTGGATCATCGGCGAGGATGGCTCGGTGCTCGCCGAACGCCGCAGCGGCGAAGGCATGACCACAGCCAACAAGACCGGCTTCCATGCGATCCTGGAGCGGCATCTTGCCGCCGTCGATGCGCCAAGCCATCTGCCCGCGATCATCTGCGGCATGGCGGGGGCCAAACAGGGGTGGGTCGAGGCCGGCTATCTCGACACCCCGGCGGCGCTTTCCGACATCGCCTCCCACGCCGTTGCCGTTCCGGATCTCGACCGCGATATCCGCATCCTGCCGGGTCTTGCACAACGCGACAAACGGCATCCGGACGTGATGCGCGGCGAGGAAACCCAGTTGCTTGGCGCAGCTGCTGAACTCGGCCGCGGTCGGCACCTCGTTTGCATGCCGGGAACCCACAGCAAGTGGGTTCGGCTCGAAGACGGCGCTGTCAGCGGTTTTGCCACCTTCATGACCGGCGAACTGTTCGATGTGATCTCGAAGCACTCGATCCTCAGCCACTCGATCGCGGACGCGCACATTTTTTCCGGCGATCATCCCGCCTTTGCGGCGGCAGTTGCCGAAGCGCGGACCAATTCGGCGCTTGGAACCAGCTTGCTGTTTGGCGCGCGCGCCGGACAGCTGCTGCATGGGGCAAGTGCCACCGATGCCAAGGCGTTGCTGTCCGGCACGCTGATCGGTCTCGAAATCGCCGGCGCACTGGCAACGGCGGCCGAGACAATCGACAGCATCTGCCTGGTTGCCTCCGGATCACTCGGCACACTCTATCAGGCAGCGCTCGAAAGCCTCGATTGCCCTCTTGCCATCGTCGATGCCGATGCGGCTGTGCGCACCGGTCTGTCGACTGCCGCTCAGGCCATCTGGCCCCTTTGAACGAAAGACACTCCCATGAACCGCATCCCCTTTCCGCCGATGAAATATCCGCTGATCGCAATCCTGCGCGGCCTCAAGCCGGAGGAAACCGAAGGCGTCGTCGGTGCGCTGATCGAGACCGGCTTCTCCGCCATCGAGATCCCGCTGAATTCGCCCGATCCGTTCCGCTCGATCGAGACGGCCGTAAAGATGGCACCCGAGGGCTGCCTCATCGGCGCCGGCACGGTGCTGACCACAGCACAGGTCGAACAGCTCGCCGATGTCGGCGGCCGACTGATGGTGAGCCCGAATGTCGAACCGGTGGTCATCTCGCTTGCGGCAAGCAAGGGCATGGTCACCATGCCCGGGGTGCTGACGCCGACAGAGGCGCTCTCGGCGGCGGCCGCCGGTGCGACCGGTCTCAAATTCTTCCCGGCAAGCGTGCTTGGGCCATCGGGTATCACCGCCATCCGCGCCATCCTGCCGCCGGAACTGGAGATCGCCGCCGTCGGCGGGGTTTCCGATGCGAACTTCGGCGATTACGCCAAGGCCGGCATCCGCAGCTTCGGTCTCGGCTCGAGCCTCTACAAGCCTGGCATGAGCGCTGCCGAAGTCCGCGAGCGCGCGGTCGCAACCGTCAAGGCCTATGACGCCGTCTACGGAGCACGATGATGAGCGATACCATTCCCTTTTCCGGCAGCATCCTTTGCGAGGAGACCTCGCTCCTCGGGGAAGGCCCAACCTATGACCCGGCCACCGGCACCGCCTGGTGGTTCAACATCAAGGGCCAGAAGCTGCACGAGCTGCACCTCGAAAGCGGGCGCAAGACCGTGCATGCCCTGCCCTTCCTCGGCAGCGTGCTGGCCGTCATCGACCCGGCCCGGCAACTGATCGCGACCGACCAGGGGCTGTTTGTCCGCGATACGCGGACCGGTGCATCCAGCCTGCTTGTCACGCTCAAGGACAAGCCCGGCAATCGTTCCAACGACGGCCGCGTCCATGCGTCCGGTTCGCTGTGGATCGGCACCATGGGCCGCAGTGCCGAGAAGGGCGCCGGCGCGATCTATCACGTGGCCGGCACCAAGGTGACGAAACTCTACGACAGCATCACCATTCCCAACAGCATCTGCTTTTCACCTGACGGTAGCGTCGCCTATTTCGTCGATACCGACGTCAACCACCTGATGCGCGTCGACATCGATGCCGAGACGGGGCTGCCGAAGGGTGAACCAAGCCTGCTCGTCGACGGCAGCGGCGAAGCCGGCGGCATCGACGGCTCGGTGTGCGATGCCGATGGCCTGATCTGGAACGCCCGCTGGGGCAGCGGCACGGTCGACGTATACCGCCCTGATGGTGCGCGGATCGCACGCTATGCCGTCCCGACGACGCAACCGAGCTGCACGGCCTTCATCGGACCGAAGGCCGACCGCATGCTGGTGACGTCGGCCTGGCAGGACCTGGACGACGCAACGCGGGCGGCCGACCCGCACGCCGGAAAGACGTTTGAACTCGGCATCACGGTCAAGGGACGCTTCGAGCCGGCATTCCGGCTCTGATGAACGACAGCACTGGCGCAACGCCAAGAAAAAGTCATACAATTAATCCAAGCGATGAATCGCATGGAGAGGGAGTGCTCGCATGAGCGACAAGAAAAAAGAACTGCGCAGCCGCCACTGGTACGGCGGCACCGACAAGGATGGATTTATCCACCGCTCCTGGATGAAGAACCAGGGCTTTCCTGATCACGTCTTCGACGGTCGTCCGATCATCGGTATCTGTAACACCTGGTCGGAGTTGACGCCCTGCAACAGCCACCTGCGCATTCTGGCAGAAGGCGTAAAGCGCGGCGTCTGGGAGGCCGGTGGTTTTCCGGTCGAGTTCCCGGTATCTTCGCTCGGCGAGACGCAGATGCGACCGACGGCAATGCTGTTTCGCAACCTGCTCGCGATGGATGTCGAAGAGGCGATCCGCGCCTATGGCATCGACGGCGTGGTGCTGCTCGGCGGCTGCGACAAGACGACCCCCGGCCAGCTCATGGGGGCGGCCTCCGTCGACCTGCCGACGATCGTTGTTTCCTCCGGCCCGATGCTGAACGGCAAGTGGAAGGGCAAGGACATTGGCTCCGGCACGGACGTCTGGAAATTTTCCGAAGCCGTACGCGCCGGTGATATGAGCATGCAGGAGTTCATGGCCGCCGAAAGCGGCATGTCGCGCTCACCGGGCGTGTGCATGACAATGGGTACCGCCACCACGATGGCCTCGATCGTTGAGGCAATGGGCCTGTCTCTGCCGACCAATGCTGCCCTGCCCGCCGTCGATGCCCGCCGCATGGCGCTGTCGCACATGACGGGCAAACGCATCGTCGAAATGGTGCACGAAGACCTGCGGCTATCGAAGCTGCTGACGAGGAAGAACTTCGAGAACGGCATCATCGCCAATGCCGCCGTCGGCGGTTCGACCAACGCCGTCGTGCACATGCTGGCCATTGCCGGCCGCGCCGGCGTCGACCTCAAGCTTGAAGATTTCGATCGCGTCGGTGGACAGGTGCCCTGCATCGTCAACTGTATGCCATCGGGCAAGTATCTGATCGAAGACCTCGCCTATGCCGGCGGCCTGCCGGCGGTCATGAACCGCATCCAGCACCTGCTGCACGCCGATGCGCCGACGGTCTTCGGCGTACCGATCAGCAAATACTGGGAAGACGCCGAGGTCTACAACGACGACGTCATCCGCCCGCTCGACAATCCGCTTCGGGCTGCCGCAGGCATCCGGGTGCTCAAGGGCAATCTTGCGCCGAACGGCGCCGTCATCAAGCCTTCGGCCGCGAGCGAGCATCTGCTGGTTCACGAGGGCCCCGCCTATGTGTTCGAGACCATCGAGGAGCTGAAGGCAAAGATCGACGACCCGGACCTGCCGGTGACCGAGGATACCATCCTCGTGCTCAAGGGCTGTGGACCGAAGGGCTACCCGGGCATGGCCGAAGTCGGCAACATGCCGATCCCGCGTCGCCTCGTCGAAAAGGGCGTGCGCGACATGGTGCGCGTGTCGGACGCCCGCATGTCGGGTACGGCCTTCGGCACCGTCGTCCTGCACGTCAGCCCGGAATCGAATGCCGGAGGACCGCTTGCGATCGTCAAGACCGGCGACCGCATCCGCCTGGACGCGATGAAGGGTGAACTCAACCTGATGATCAGCGACGAAGAATTCCAGTCGCGCATGGCCGCCTGGCAGGCGCCGCCGCAGAAATGGACGCGCGGCTACTACAAGCTCTATCAGGACACCGTACTGCAAGCTGACAAGGGCGCGGATCTCGACTTCCTCGTCGGCGGCAGCGGCAGCGAGGTCCTGCGCGAAAGCCACTAGAGCATCCGGCTCTCAAGTGGAATCACGAGGCGGAACGACGCTCTAGAATGAAGGTGCGAGAGCGTCCCCTGGTGCGTTCATATGAGCCCACGGCGCTCTGACGGCTTTAAGCCGCCTGCGAGCGCTGATTTTCAGAAAGCTCCGATACCCCGTCGCCTGGCGGGGTATTTTCATTGGGGGTGCCGCCAGCCGCCGCCGAGACGTTTGCCGCCGGAAAGCGCAGCCGGGACCAAGTCTCGACACCATACATCGCAAGGCCGAGAGCGATAAAGAGCTCCTTGTATTCGGTCGGGTCCCAGAGACGCACGAGTTGCCACGCCTGCAGGATGAACAGTTCCTGGATGGCGACGATCAGAATGGCGCCAGCCGTCAGCACAATGAATTCGCGCCAGTGGCCCGCCCTCAGTGCCATATCCGCGATCGCCAGCAGCATGATCACGGTCATGATCACCATCATCTGCGTCGGCAGCATGCTCCAGTTGTCGCTGTTGAAGGCGGCCATCGGGGCGCTTGCCGCAAGCACCAGCACACTCGGCGCGAAGGCGTCGAGCCGACCAAAGCTGATGCCCTTGCGCAGGTACAGCCAGATGAACGGCGCGAGCGTCAAGAGAAGGAAACTGCCGGTATAGTAGAGCAGTTCCGAGAGGCCGGTGGAGATGTTGTGCAGGTTCAACTCCTGCTGCTTGTTGAGGACCAGCAATCCTTCCGGCGTGGCAAAGCCGAAGACGCGCTGCATCCAGGATATCTCCTCCATCCCGATCACGAAGAAGCCGGCGGCCAGAAGAGCTGCAGCACCCGCGGCGATCCAGGCCGAACGCCCCGCCCCGCGGCGGGCGGCGCGCAGCTGGCCGGCGACAACGGCCGCAAAGAACCCGCTGGCGATGAAGATCAGCAGAGCCGACACCCACTCGATCAGGCTGTCTTCGCGTGCCAGAAGGCTGAAGTCGACCGGATCGATGACGAAAACCACCGCCATGAGCGTAGCGAGCGCCCACGTCACGATGCAGATCCCAAGCTCACGGCGCGATGCCAGGCGCAGCACCGGCGCCCCGAGCCCCGCGGCATCGCGGGTAAAGCCCTGGACGGCCGCAAGCGAGAGGCTCAGCGCGATCCAGGCATGCCAGAGATTGTAGAGCTCGACCTGTGGCGCCCGCTCCGAGAAATAGTACACGCCGAAGAGATTGCGCTCGATCGAAACGAGGCCGGCCATCGCCAGAGCCGAAAGCAGGGAGACCGAAAGAAAACGCCGCGGCAGAAACATCGTGAGACCATCCAGAATAACAGGATGAAGAAGCTGCACGCTATTTCCTGCCATTCCCCAAGTATCAATACGAACAATCAAGAATTCATGAACGAGCGGAAGACTATTATAAACTACTAAAATACATATATTGAAGCAGATAGTAAATTTCTCCAGAAAACATAGATCTTCGCCAACACTTTCCCGGAGCGACGCCCCATTGAACGTGGGCACGCCCTTCCCTCTGAATTTTTTGACTGTTTTTTCGGAACCGTTCCTGATTCCGGGCGTTGAGACCGTATCACCGGTGCGGTACCTGGCGGAAAGGGCCAGACCCGCGCCTTGATCGACAACGTCAAGGAAAGGCAGTTTGACATGACCAAGAAACTCGCAACAACCGTCGCGGCGGGCGCGCTTCTCGTAGGCCTCGCTGTCGCCCCGGTGTCTTTCGCGCAGGATGCGACCAAGCCGATGGATCAGCCGCAGACCATGCAGCCGGTTCCAGGTAGCGAAGCGCCTGCCGATCAGGCTCAGACCAAGCCGCCGATCAGCGAGGAAGCGCCGGGTGCTGTCGCCACGTCGGACGCGACCTATCTGACCGAGCAGGCGAGCGACCAGATCGCAGCCAGCACCTATATGGGCCAGACCGTCTACAATGCCGGTGACGAGAGCATCGGCGAGATCAACGACCTGATCATCAAGAAGGATGGCGCCGTTGAGGCGGCTGTGATCGGCGTCGGTGGCTTCCTGGGTATCGGCGAAAAGAACGTTGCGGTCCCGTTTGATCGCATCACGATCGCCGAACAGCCGAACACCGACGACCTGAAACTGACGACAACGGAAACCGCCGACACACTGAAGGCGGCCCCGGAGTTCAAGACAAAGGCGCAGCAGGTGGCCGAGCAGATCGCCAACCAGCCGGTTGACACCTCGACGACCTCTTCGACCACGACGACTGTACCGGCCCAGCCGATGCAGCAAGGTACCGAACAGCCGCAGCAGTAACTTTGGATGACGCAAGTGCGAACGGAACACCGTTTCACACATTTCCGGGAATTGCTCTTAAGCTGTTCAGTACGCCTTCCAACGAGCGGCGGTGCCTGGCACCGCCGCTTTCGCTCCTGCATGTTTCCTTTGACCGCAGCCGATTAAAGGACAAAAACATGCGACAATTCACAGTGCTAAACCGACGTTTGCGCGCCTGATAAGGCGCGTGGCGCTGTCGTTCAGACGAGCATCCCAAAGCGCAAGGCATCATAGATCCCGGCGTGGATGTTGCGGCTGGCAATGGCGTCGCCGATGCGGAACATGTCGAAGCTGGCGTCAGGGTTTCGGAGCGATAGCGGGTCCGCGACGGATCGGGGCCGTTTCATCAGTACCAGGCATCCGCCATGCTCTCCTTGCGGCGTGTGACATAGTCGACCAGCGCCTCGTCGACCGCCACATCCAAAGGCGGCACTTCGTATTCGGCAAGCGTCTTCTTCCAGGCGCGGTTGGCGCGGGTCGCCATGTCCGTCTCGCCCTCTTCGACCCATTTCTCGAAGGGCTCGTTGTCGGAAAGGGCTGAATCCCAGAAGGCGGTCTGGTAGTTGCGCATCGTATGGTCGCAGCCGAGGAAATGGCTGCCGGGCCCAACCTGCAGGAAAGCGTCCATGGCCAGCGTGTTGTCGTCGACGACGACGCCGGCAAGGTAGGAATGCAGCGCGCCGCAAAAGTCCGTGTCCATCACGAACTTCTCGTAGGACATGGCGAGAAGCCCGTCGACGAAACCGGCCGAGTGCAAGATGAAGTTCGCGCCGCAATGGACCGCCGACAACATCGACATCGCGCCTTCCTGCATCGCCTGCGCATCGGGCAGCTTGGAGTTGGAGAAATTGCCGGCACAGCGCAGCGGCAGTCCGAGCCGGCGCGCGAGCTGGCCGACGACCATGCTGCCGATCGCCGGCTCCGGCGTGCCGAAGGTCGGCGAGCCCGAGCGCAGCGACATCGAAGACAGGAAGTTCCCGAAGATGACCGGCGCCCCCTTGCGTTCAAGCTGGGTCAGCGCGCAGCCGGCGAGCGTCTCGGCATAGGATTGGGCAATCGCACCGGCATTCGTGACCGGCCCCATGGCGCCGCCGAGAATGAAGGGCACGATGACCGCCGCCTGGTTCGCCCGCGCATAGGCGCGCAGCGATTTCGTCATCGTCCCGTCCCAGACGAGCGGCGAGTTGACGTTGACATTGCCGAGGATGACGCAGTTGCGGTCGACAAAATCGCGGCCGAAGAGGATGCGCGTCATCTCGATCGAATCTTCCGCCCGCTCTTCCGCCGTGATCGAGCCCATGAAGGCGCGGTCGGAATACTTGATGTGACTATAGACCATGTCGAGGTGGCGCTTGTTGACCGGAACGTCGACCGGCTCGCAGATCGTGCCGCCGGAATGGTGCAGCCAGGGGCTCGACTGCGCCAGCTTGATCAGGTTGCGGAAGTCCTCGATCGTGCCGTAGCGCCGGCCCTTGTCGAGGTCCATGACGAAGGGGGAGCCGTAGGCGGGCGAAAAGACGACGTTGTTGCCGCCGATCTCGACGCTGCGCGCCGGGTTGCGCGCGTGCTGGGTGAACTGCCGCGGCGCCGAGGCGACGATCTCCTTCAGCATGCCGGGCTCGAAGGTCACCCGCACGCCGTCGACCTTGGCGCCGGCCCGCCTCCAATGGTCGAGCACTTCAGGGTCGTCGCGAAATTCGATACCGACTTCGGCCAGGATCCGGTCGGCGACCGCCTCGATCCGAAGCAGGCTTTCCTCGCCGAGAATGTCGTAGGTCGGAATGTTGCGGACAATAAAGGGAACGCCAAGGCTTCGGCCGGAGCCTTCGCGCCGATGCGGCCTTGAACCTCGCGTCCGTCTCGGTGCCGCCTCACCTGCTGCCAATGCCGTATCCATCGCGCATCCTCCCATCACTCAGGATGATGCTATGGGCGAATAATCCCGCTGTAACGCTGGAAAAATTCGAGCCATGCGATAAGCTTGATTTATGGAAAATCTACGCCGCCTGCTTCCCTCCGCCGCAAGCCTCGTCGTCTTCGAGGCCGCCGGTCGCCACCAGAACTTCACCCGCGCCGCCAACGAGCTCGGCATGACCCAGGCCGCGGTCTCCTACGCCATTCGCGGCCTTGAAGAACAGCTGGGCGTGCCGCTGTTTCATCGCGTGCATCGGGCCGTCGAACTGACCGAGGCGGGTGAAAAATTCCATGCTGACGTGTCAGTCGGGCTGTCGCGGATCCAGAAATCGGCCGAAGATATCCGCGCCAAGGGCCGCGAAACCAATGTGACGCTGGCGGCGTCAACCGCTTTTGCCTCGATGTGGATGCTGCCCCGCCTCAACCGCATGCGCGAGGACCTGCCGGAGATCGACCTCAGGATCCAGACCAGCGTGCGCGATCTCGACCTCGAGGAGGAACCGATCCCGCTTGGCATCCGCGGCGGCGACCCCAGCCATTGGCCACGGTATCACGCTGCCCTTTTGGCCGAAGAAGTCATCAATGCCGTCGCGACACCCGCCTATATAGAGCAACATGGGCTGCCGCAGACAGCTGCCGATCTGCCGCGGCACAATCTCATTCACCTCGAAGAGCCGGTTCGGCGCGCCTGTGACTGGACCGAATGGTTTGCGAGCGCCGGCCTTAGCTATCCGAAACAGGCGCGGCGTCTCTCGATCAACGACTATGTGCTGGTGATCCAGGCGGTTTTGGCGGGCGAAGGCGTGGCGCTCGGCTGGGAACACCTGATCTACCCGCAGATCCGCTCCGGAGCCCTGGTTCCGGTCGCCCGACATGTGCTTAAGACGGGGCTGGCCTTCTATGTCGTCTGGCCGCGCTCGCGCGAGCTCAACGCCCAGGCGAAACGGGTGCGTGACTGGCTGCTGGAAGAAGGGCGGCGTGACCGCGCCGCCTTGTCGGAAAGCGAAGCTTAGGCCCGATCAGGCTGCCCCGGAAGGTCGCGATAGCGGTCGGCGAGATAGCGCATCGTCGCCACCGCGTCGGCTGGCTTTCCATAGAAATAGCCCTGCCCCAGGCCGCAGCCGAGCGCCTTCAGCTTCAAGGCCTCGGAAAAATCCTCGATGCCTTCGGCGACGACCTCGAGCTCAAGCCCCTCGCACATCGAGACGATCGCCTTGATGATGTGTTCCGAAGCCCGATCAGCCGAGATTCGCGAGACGAAGGCGCGGTCAATCTTGACCTTGTCGAAGGAGAAGTCCCGCAGCCGGCCAAGGCTCGACTGACCGGTGCCGAAATCATCGAGCGAGACGCGCACGCCGGCGGCGCGCAGTTCCGAGACGATCTTCTGGGCGATATCCGCGTCGGCCATGACTGCCGTCTCGGTGATCTCCAGCTCCAGGCGGCGCGGGTCGAGTCCGATCTGGCTGATAATCGACAGCAGGCGGCGGCTGGTGGCCGGGTCCATGAGCTGCGCCGAAGACAAGTTGAAGGACAGGAAGAGTTCCTTCGGCCAGGAAAGCGCTGCGTGAGCTGCCTTGCGCAACAGGACCTCAGCCAGAGAATCGATGAACCCGCGCTCCTCGGCGAGCGGCACGAAGACGGCCGGAGAGACATAGCCGAGATCGGCATCGCACCAGCGCGCCAGGGCCTCGAAGCCGACGACGGCATCATTGCGCAGGTCGACGATCGGCTGGAAATGCACGTCGACTTCATTGGCAATGATCGCGTTGCGCAACGCCTGTTCCAGCTGCGTGGCGCGCTTCATCTCCTGGGCGATTTCCTGCGAATAGACGGTGATCTGTCCGCGGCCGCGCCGCTTGGAGCGATAGAGCGCCGTGTCGGCGCTTTTCAAGAGGTCGTCGAACACTTCGCCGGCAAAGGGATAGACGGCGAAACCGAAGGAGGCTGAAAGGCGCACATGGCGATCGCCGAGGTCGAAGGGCGCCGACAGCACCTCCTTCAGCATCTGGCCGATCTTCTCGGCGCCCTTGCGCTCGAAGACGAGCGGCAGGACGAAGGCGAATTCATCGTTTTCGGAACGAATGATTGTTGCGCCCTCGGGCGCACAGGCCTGCAGCCGATAGGCCACCTGGCAGAGAATTTCGTCGCCGGCCGCCGGTCCGAACAAATCGTTGATCGGCTTGAAACCATCGATATTGGCAAGGCCGATCGTGAAGGGGGCGGGGTCGCTGGCGCGTTCCTTCGCCAGATCAATGACGGTTTGGCGCAGGCAACGGGCATTGCCGAGCCCCGTCAACGGGTCGATGTCGGCCCTCAGCGCTGGTATCTCGTGGCCGATAGGGTGAAGGGGTGTCTCCGCGATCATCATCGCCGTCCTCCACCGGTTTGCCACGGCGCATGCAAGGAGAGCCTTGCCCCCCGCAAATGCCCATGCCACGGCGCGGACCGGCGGCACCGTTCCGACACGGCCGGGGCTTGGGCAACGAGGAAGGCGCAATGCATACGGATGAGGCTCTACACTTTAGCGGCAATTCGGTGCAGACGATCGCAATCGGCGGTTAACAATCCGATATCGCGCCGCTCCAAGATCTGCCACTGGCCTCCCCAATTCTAGCGAGTTGACACGCCCTTCGCTCAACCTGCCGTGCGTATTGCCTTTACCGGCATGAATTTTCTCAAGACCGCCTCGATCATATCCGGGCTCACCGGCTTCATGATGTGGTCGTCCATGCCCGACGCCTTGCACTGCTGAAGGTCGATTTCCAGCGCCTGGGCGGTGACCCCGATGATCGGCGTTTTCTGTCCCCGCGCCTTTTCGGCCGATCGTATGGCAACGGTTGCGTCAAAGCCGTTCATAACGGGCATCGACACATCCATGAGCACGAGAGAAGGCTGCAATTCGTGCCAGAGTTCGACGGCTTCACGGCCGTTGGCGGCGATCCGGTGCGAAACGCCGAGCCCTTCGAGGATCTGGGTGAAGACGAATTGATTGATCTGGTTGTCCTCGGCAACGAGTACATCGACCTGTGATGCCGGCGGCGGAGGAGCAATCTCCTCGGCCTCGAACGATAGCGACCATTCCGATTGCAGCGGCGCCGCAACGCTCCCGCGCTCTGAGCAGACGCGGAAGACTTCCGTAAGCACGGCAGCACCGTCCTGTTCGGCAGAAACCGGAACGATAGGGCTATCCCGCCAGGTGGAACCGATTTTTTGCCGCTCCGGAAAGGCGGTGTCGAGCAACAGGATATCAAGCTTCAGACCCGCCTCATCGACGGCAAGGCAAAAGGCATCGAGTTCGTTGGCATCGCGAACGGCGCAGGCATCGAGACCTGATCCACGCAGGCGGGTGACAAGCCGCTCTTCCAGCAATCGGTCAGCCGTCGCGAGCAGCACGCGCAGGCCGCGCGCAGGCAAGGTCTCGATCATCGACCCCGCCTCGACAAGTTGTTGGACATTGAGCGCCCGGAACGGATCGTAGAAATTCTGCGCTGCCGCAAAGATACTGTAATCGCGGATCTGCAGGCCGCCCTCCAGTGAAGGCTCCCCGCTGTTTTGATACCAGACAGCGATATCGGTCACGTCGTTCATGCAGCTGACGACGAAATGGCGGCCAGGCATGCCGACGCGATACTTGCGCGTCAGTACCCAGAGATCGCTGCCATCGGCGCGCACGATGTGCTCAGCCTGCGAATGCGGTTTGCCGGTTTCAAGCACCAGGCGATCCGACTGCTCGAAGCGCTCGGCCAACTCGCTTTCGACGAGATCCCAGGCCGAGCGGCCGAGGATGGCATCCTGTGGCTGATCGTGGATCAGGCAGAACGCCTTGTTGACCGCGATGTAGTTGAGGTTTCGGTCCTTGACGCAGATGGGATTGGGTTGGGCGTCGAGAATCTGCTCGGTCAGTTCGACGCGTTCCAGATCCGTCTGCAGTTGTTCGTCGCGCTTCTTCTGATCGGAGACATCGATGATCGAGAGTATGCCCATGCCGCTCGACAGGCGGCGCTTGCGCATCGAAACCCAGCGCGTACGACCGGCACGCTCGATGCTCTCATAGCGCTCGCGCCAATGCAGCGCCATGTGTTCGGCAATCCACTCCTCACGATTGGTACGCCGCCGGCTGCTTTCCGGAACGGTGCCCGGGCGAACGCCGGTGTCGTACACGGCGCCAAGAAAATCCCTGAGCCGCGTGCCGGGCATCAGGATTTCCGAGGGAACCGGGAAATACTGCAGCATCGTGCGGCTGGCGAAAAGAATCGTATCGTCCCGGCTGCAGACAAGCATAGCGATGCCGAGTGCGTCGCAACTCGACTCAAGAATGACCCTGTTGATGTCCGCGCCGTTCGACGCCCCATCGTTCATCGCACTGTCCTCACTCGCCTACTGCATGTTTGTTTCAATCGTCTCCGATTTGAGGATGAAACATGCAGCCAATCAAAGTGCTACAGCGTGCGTAGCGCGTCCGGTAAGACACGCGACGCTGTAGCGGCGGTTTCATTTCGGGACATGCTGGGATGGCCTTGGCAGGCGTCTCTTCGAGCGGAGGGAGTACGGCGTCCAGCTACGTCGCAATGCTCAAAAGACAAAACCCGTGATCATTCAGGTTGTTGTGGAAAATCGCAGCAGAGTGTTAAGGGCCGATTAAACCCTCGCTCATTTTTCCGGCGCAGCAGCCAGAAGACAGAGAGGCCGGGGACGACACGTCATCCCCCCTTCCGTTTCCCAAGCGAATCCCGGAAAATAGGGCATGGCCATCAAGCAGCTTTCAGAGACACTCATCAACCAGATCGCCGCCGGCGAAGTGATCGAACGCCCCGCCAGCGCCGCCAAGGAGCTGATCGAGAACGCGCTCGACGCCGGTGCGACCCGTATAGAGATCGCGACCGCCGGCGGCGGCAAGACGCTGCTGCGCGTGACCGACAACGGCTCGGGCATGACGCCGCTTGACCTCGAGCTGGCCGTACGCAGGCACTGCACATCGAAGCTCGACGACAGCCTCTTCGACATCCGCACGCTCGGCTTCCGCGGCGAGGCGCTACCCTCGATCGGCTCGGTCGCCCGGCTGTCGATCACGACGCGGACGGCCGGGGCCGGCGAAGGCGCTGTCATCGCGGTTACCGGCGGCAAGACCGACCCGGTCCGCCCGTCGCCAGCCAACACCGGCACCGTCGTCGAGGTCCGCGATCTCTTCTTTGCGACGCCTGCGCGTCTCAAATTCATGAAGACCGAGAAGGCCGAAGCGGCAGCGATCTCGGAAGTCGTGCGCCGCATGGCGATCGCGTTCCCGGCGGTTCGCTTCGTACTTTCCGGCAGCGACCGCTCCACGCTTGAGTTCCCGGCCACCGGCGAGGATCGCCTGGCGCGCATGGCTCAGGTGCTCGGCAAAGACTTTCGCGACAACGCCATCGAGATCGATGCGGCGCGCGAAGACGTTGAACTCACCGGCTTTGCCGGTGTGCCGACCTACAATCGCGGCAATTCGCTGCAGCAATATGTCTTCGTCAACGGGCGTCCCGTGCAGGACAAGGTCTTGCTATCGGCGATCCGCGCCGCCTATTCCGAAACGATCCCGAGCGGGCGCTACCCGGTGGCGGTGCTGTCGATCACACTCGACCCGGCCCTCGTCGACGTCAACGTGCATCCGGCCAAATCCGACGTGCGCTTCCGCGACCCCGGCCTCATCCGCGGGCTGATCATCGGCGCGATCCGCGAGGCACTGACGCGGGAAGGCGACCGCGCCGCGACGACCGGCGCGCGCGGCATGATGCAGGCCTTTCGCTCCGGCAGTTATCGCCCGCAGCCCTGGACTGCCGAGACATCCCCTTCCCGGCCGACGCAATTCGACGCGATGCTGCGGGGCCTCGAGGAAACGCCGCAGGCAAGCTTCGCGGCCTTTTCGGCGCCCTCGGCGCGCACCGCCACCCCGCTCGAGCGGGAAGCGCCCGTCGCAGCACCGGAGGCACCGGCGCCGCAGTCCTTCCCGCTGGGCGCGGTCAGGGCACAGCTCCACGAAAACTATATCGTCGCCCAAACCAATGACGGCCTGGTCATCGTCGATCAACACGCGGCGCACGAACGGTTGGTCTTCGAGGCCATGCGCACCGCGCTGCATTCGCGACCGGTCGCCGCCCAGGCACTGCTGATCCCGGAAATCGTCGATCTTGCCGAGGATGATTGCGACCGGCTGATTGCACACGCTGCGGAGTTTTCTCGCCTCGGCCTCGCCATCGAACGTTTCGGCCCGGGCGCGATCGCGGTGCGCGAAACGCCGGCCATGCTCGGCGAAATGGACGCCGTCGGCCTTGTGCGCCAGCTTGCCGACGAGCTTGCCGAATGGGATACGGCAAACGGACTGACGAGCCGGCTCGAATATCTGGCCGCGACGATGGCCTGCCATGGCTCGGTTCGTTCCGGCCGCCGCATGCGCACCGAGGAAATGAACGCGCTGCTCAGGCAGATGGAGGCAACGCCCGGCTCCGGCCAATGCAATCACGGCCGGCCGACCTATATCGAACTCAAGCTTTCCGACATCGAGCGGCTGTTCGGCAGAAGCTGATCGGATCCGACCGCATGAAATGCGGCTGGCATTTTGCGCGGTCGCAAGCTAGACCAGAGAGACACGCAAAAGGACGACGGAAGTAGGCGCCGAGCATGATGAACCGGTTTGAAGGAAACACATCGCGCGAAGCGAAGATCCGTTATCTCGACGGCGACTTCCAGATCGTGCTTGCCGGCTCGCATGTGGTCTGTGCGATGACCGGCAAGACCATTCCTGTCGACGAGTTGCGCTATTGGAGTGTTGCGCGACAGGAGGCCTACATCGATGCGGAAGCCTCGCTGGAAGCGGAAAAACGCGCCGGCGCGCTGCCGAACCAGCGTCGCTAGGCTCAGCCCGGTTTCCTTTCCCTCGCCGATGGAGTGATTACTTGCCCGCGCCCTCGCGCAGCTTGCGACCACGCGCGACGGCAAGTGCCGTCTCGATAATTTTCTTGGGCGCCGTCGGGTCATCGAAGCGTATGTCGATTTCGATCACCCTGCTTGCCGAGGCAAGCTCCGCTGCGCGTCCATGGCCGGGTTCCAGGCGAACCATGTCCTTGGCCGTGGTGACCAGCGTGCACCCCAGGGCGGATGCTCGATCGAGCAGGTCGCCGATCTCGTCGTCGGAAAAATGATGATGGTCGGGAAAGCTGCGGGTTTCCTCGATCACGGCGCCGGTCTCGCGCACGGTGCGATAGAACTTCTCGGGATCGGCGATACCGGCCCAGGCAAGAACCTTGACACCCCTCAACGATCCGTCGTCCCGTCTCACGACATCCGCCTCGTAGATCTGCTTGCCGGCCCGCGCGGCCCGGCGGATCAAGGCGTCGGCTTCGACGCCGCCGCCGATCTTGAGCAACGCCGTGGCGTGACGCAGCTGGTTGGCAAGCGGCGCGCGCACCGGGCCCGCCGGCACCAGATAGCCGTTGCCGATGCCACGGCGCGAATCGATCACCAGCAGCGCAAAATCAAAAGCAAGCCGCGCACTCTGGAAGCCGTCGTCCATGAGGATGATGTCGACGCCTTCCTTGACCAGACGGCGGGCGCCATCGACGCGGCGGCGACAGACCACCGTCAGCGCCTCGCGCGCGAGAAGCAGCGGTTCATCGCCGACATCGCGGGCCCGGTGATGCTCGATATCCACGACCGTCGTCACGTCGAGCGAGCCGCCGTAACCACGGCTTAGGAAGCCTGGCTTCAACCCCTTCTGGCGGATGGCGCGGGCAAGCGCGATTGCGGTCGGCGTCTTGCCGGCGCCGCCGACAGTGAAGTTGCCGATGCAGATGACCGGTACGGGAACCGATGCCCGGTGGGCGCGATCCATGCGCATGCCGGCAATGCGTCCGTAGACCCATGAAAATGGCCACAACGCACGAGCACGCCAATCCGCCTTGGTCCACCAGAATGGCGGCGCTTCCGATACCATCTTCCTTCCGTGGCCTCCCGGCCGCTAAAGTCCTTCCTCTCCGGGAGGGACGGTTGCTTGCGGACGCCGAGGTGAACCCGGCGAACCGCCACAAAAAACGTCAGAACGCGAAAAAACGCAAGCTATGGATGCGGTTGCAGCCTTGGCAGACACGTCTATCGGCCGCTGCACCGCGCAGCTATGGAGGGAGGACAGGGGTACCCGTGCCCAGATTTGCCCTAGAGGACAGCCTCAAGCTCGGTGATGTCGGCAAGGCAATGGTCGGAGGCGGCGGCAAGCGACTGGCGCGAACCGGTTCCGGTCAGCACCGCGACCGTCATGCCGACGCCGGCGCTGCGCCCCATGTGCATATCGTGGTTGTTGTCGCCGACGACGACGACCTGGCGCGGTTCAAGCCCGGTGGCGGCACAAAAGCCGAGCACCATGCCCGGCTCCGGCTTGACGCCATAGCCGCTGTCATAGCCTGCCACATAGTGCAGGTAGCCATCAAAGCCGAAACGCCTTGCGGTCTCGCGGATCGATTTTTCATTGTCGCTGGAGGCAACGCCGAGACGATAGCCCTTGGCATGCAGCCCTGCGAAAAAGGCGCCGAGATCGGTGACGGGCACCGCATACTCCGCCGAGCGCGCAAAAAGGCCGTCCAATAGCGTCGTCAGCTCGGCGACGGTGAACGGCGCGCCCGCGCCAACAAAGCCAGTCGCGATCTCGACCGTGTTGCCGGCGGCAAGCAGGCTATCAGGCAGAACATGGCCGCTGTCGGCATCCATGCCGCCGGCTTTCAGCAGCGCTCGGGCCAGGGTCTCATCACCCCTCGCCGCGATCCGCGCCAGCTCGTAGTTCACCGGCACCCAGCTTTTGGCGTAGTCGAGCAGGGTTCCGTCCTTGTCGAACAGAATACCGGCGATGGCTTTGGCTGCGGTCATGGATGGGCTTTCGCTTCCTGCTGTGTCAGCTTTCGGTCGGCGGATTGAGGCGTGCCTTGACGATCAGCGGATTGATATAGGGCTCAAGCCCCTTCATCGTCGCCGATAGCGCGCCGCGCATCTCTTGCACGGTTTCAAGGCCGGCATCGATCATCGAGCGACGCATGTCGTCGTTGGCGAGCAGATAGTTGACGCCCTTGGCCAGCATCTCGACATCGCGCACGATCTTGGCGCTGCCGTTTTTCGCAAGCGTCTGATAGGTCTCGCGGAAATTCTGGACGTTGCCGCCAGACAGGACCGCGCAGCCGAGCATCGCCGGCTCCAGCGGGTTCTGGCCGCCTTCGGCAAACAGCGAACGGCCGACAAAGGCGACTTCCGTCAGGCGAAGATAGAGACCCATTTCGCCGATCGTGTCGCCGAGGAAGATATCGACATCCGGCGTCAGCGGATCGCGCCGCGTACGGCGCGCGACCTTCAGTCCCTTTGCCGTCAGCGCGGCTTCGATGGCATCGCTGCGGTCCGGATGTCGCGGCACGATGATCGTCAGAAGGCCGGTGCGTTCCTTCAGCGCGCGGTGCACGACGCCGGCGGCATTCTCTTCGCCTTCGAAGGTCGAGATCGCCGCCCAGGTCTTGCGTGTACCAATCTGCTGGCGATACTCCCGAAGCGCCTGCGGATCATGCGGCGGTGCATCGGTATCGACCTTGAGGTTACCCGAGACCATCACCGGCAGGGCGCCGAGCGTGCGAAAGCGTTCCGCGTCGACATCGGACTGGGCGATGACCAGCGCCAGGTTCTCAAACAGAGCGTCGGCGAGCGCCGGTCGCCGCTTCCAGCGGGCGAAGGTCCGATCGGACAGGCGGCCATTCACCAGAACCTGTGGAATGTGGCGACGGCCGAGCTCCAGGATCGTCATCGGCCAGATTTCGGACTCGGCGATGATTGCCAGATCCGGCTCCCAGTAGCTCAGGAAGCGGCTGACAGCCGGCTTGAAATCGAGCGGGACGTATTGGTGGATAACGGTTGTCCCGAGACGCTCGGCAACGACGCGCGCCGATGTCATCGTTCCCGTGGTCAGGACGACGTGGATGCCGCGTCTGCGGATTTCCTTGATCAGCGGGATGACCGCATTCGTCTCGCCGACGCTTGCAGCGTGGAACCAGACGAGCGGCCCCTGAGGCCGCGGTGCGCTGGCATGACCATAACGCTCACGGCGGCGGGCCGGGTCCTCCTTGCCCTTCGCGGCGCGGATGGCAAGGTAGGACCAGACCAATGGGTAGATAGCCGAGCCGATCCAGCGGTAGCTGGAGAGCGCCAGACGCGCGCGAAAGCTGCTCATGACGAGACACCTTGCCCAGCCATCCCGGCCCAGGGAAACTCAAGGGGGACCGACGCGCGGGTATGCGCCGCGCATCCCGACCGCACTGGCATCAGCCGTTTTCCGGATCGAGCAGACGGTGCATGTGGACGATGAAGTAACGCATATGTGCGTTATCGACGGTCATCTGCGCCTTGGATTTCCAGGCAGAAAGGGCGCTTTCGTAGTCCGGGTAAATGCCGACGATATCGAGCTTGTCCAGATCGCGGAAATGCACATCCGTCAGCGTGGTGAGTTCGCCGCCGAAGACGAGATGCAGACGTTGTTTTTTCTCGGTGTCGTGAGCCATCGGAATTCCACTTTTTCTTATTTGGGTGTGGGCGTTGATTTGAGGCATTCGGCCTTAAAGGTCAATGGGGCTCCAGTGACCTCGAGGCGGCAATCAGGCCCGGCAACAGCGGTCTTGCGGCCGCGCAGAGGACACCGTGGATGACCGTTGAACGATTGTAGGACAGAGCCTTCCCATCGAGATCGACAAGGGCGCCGCCCGCCTCAGCGAGAATGAGATCGGCGGCCGCCAGATCCCAGTCATGCGAGTTCCTTTTCACCAGCGTGCCATCGATCCGCCCGTCCGCCACCATCGCCAGGCGATAGGCAAGCGACGGCACATGCGGCACGCGCGCCACGGCGCTGCGATAGGCAGGGGCGAACTTGCCGATCGTATCTTCGGCAGCCGCAAGATGCAGCGTCTCTCCGGCTTTCGCCTCACGCACGGAGATCGGCGTGCCGTTTCGCAGCGCAGCCCTTCCCGCGCCCGCCTCGAAGAGCTCATCTAGCGCCGGGGCGTAGAGGATGCCGGCGACCGGCTGGCCACGGTGAACGACAGCGACGCTGACACACCAGAGCTCCTTGCCGGCGATGAAGGCGCGGGTTCCGTCGATCGGATCGACGACGAAGACCGTGTCGCGGGAAAGCCGGCTCTGATCGTCGTCGGTCTCTTCCGACAGCCAGCCATAGTCGGGTCTGGCTGCAAGCAGCCGCGTCTTCAGCACATCGTTGGCCGCCAGGTCCGCTTCGCTCACCGGCGAGCGGCCTTCGTTCTTCCAGCGAACGTCAGGGCCTTTGCGAAAATAGCCAAGCGCCGTTTCGCCGGCCACGACCGCGGCGGCGCGGATCAACTCAAGATCCGCCGTCCAATCCGCGCCCGATGGTGCAGTTTCAGACATTCAAAACTCCGTCAGCCCGCCGCTCCATAGCACGAGAGCGGGATCAGCGCGGATCCTTCGCGCTTTTTCCTGGTCTCTCTAGATGCCGGCGAGCGTCATGCCCTCGATGGCGAGTGTTGGCGCAGCAACGCCGAACTTGCGGTCGATGTCATCGGCGGGCGTCAGCGCCATGAACATCTCCTTGAGATTGGAGGCGATCGTGACCTCGGAGACGGCGAAGGTCAGTTCGCCGTTCTCGATCCAGAAGCCGGAGGCGCCGCGGCTATATTCACCGGTCACCATGTTGACGCCCTGGCCGATCAGCTCGGTGACGTAGAAGCCGGTCCCGACACTGCGGATCAGATCGTCACGCGAAATCGATCCCGGTTCGAGTGCCAGATTGGTCGAGGCCGGGTTGACGGTCGGACCGCCGCGAACACCGCGGCCGTTGGTTTCGAGCCCAAGCTCCGCCGCGGCCGAGCTCGAAAGGAACCAATGGTTGAGCACGCCGTCCTCGACCATGACAAGCTTTTCGCCGCTGACGCCTTCGCCGTCGAAGGGGCGCGAGGAGGAGCCGCGCACGACCAGCGGGTCGTCCGTCACCGAAAGGCCCGACTTCAGGATCTGCTTGCCCATCATGTCACGCAGGAAGCTCGTCTTGCGCGCGACAGCGGCACCGTTGATGGCCCCGGCCAAATGCCCGACGAAACCACGGGCCATGCGCGGATCGAAGACGACGGTGACGTTCTTGGCGGTCGATACCTGGCGCGGATTGATGCGGGCAACCGCACGCTCGCCGGCAACGCGACCGATCTCATCGGCGGCCCTCAGGTCTGCGAAGTAGAGGCGACTGTCGAAATCGTAGTCGCGCTCCATCTTGGTGCCCTCGCCGGCGATGGCGCTGACGGAGCAGCCGAAACGCGTGGCCATGTAGGAACCGGAAAAGCCATGCGAGGTGACAAGCACCAGGCCGCCCATGCCGGCGGAGGCGCCGGCACCGCTGGAGTTGGTGACCCCCGAAACCGCAAGCGCTGCCTCTTCCGCAGCGAGTGCGGCTTCGGTCAAGGTCTCTGTGGAAACGGCTGTCGGGTCGAAAAGATCGAGGTCCGGATAGGACCTCGCCAGCCGGCCGGCATCCGCGAGCGACGCAAATGGGTCCTCCGGCGAGGCCTTGGCCATGGCAACGGCGCGTTCGGCGAGCAGCGTCAGGTCAAAGCCCGGATTGGCCGAGACGCTGGCAACGCGCCGGCCAACGAAAACCCGGAGCGAGAAATCGTCGCTTTCGGAGGCTTCCGTCGCTTCGACCTTGCCGAGGCGGACGGAGACCGAGCGCGAGCGCCCGCGCACCACCACCGCGTCGGCGGCGTCGGCGCCAGCCTTGCGGGCGAGGTCCACGAGTTCGGAAGCGCGTTTTTCGAGGTCGGCAGAATCGATCGTGTCTGACATGGTGTGGCCTTTCATTCCTGCCCCATTTATTGTGCGGCGAAGCAGGCATCAAGGGCATCGGCCTGATTCCCGCTCAAACACCGCAAATGAAGCGCTCTCGAAGCTCCCGTGAGGAGCCCGGTGCTGCAATAGTGAAAGCCTGAGGCATGGCAACGACACCGATCATCTATTCCCAGGCCCTGATGCTGCTCGGCGGGGCGGTCATTGCCGCCCCCATCTTCAAGCGGCTCGGCCTCGGCACGATCCTCGGTTACCTCTCCGCCGGCATATTGATCGGCCCGGTCGCCCAAAGCATTACCGAAGGCGAGCAGATCCTGCACGTCTCGGAACTCGGCGTCGTCTTCCTGCTGTTCATCATCGGCCTCGAACTCAAGCCCTCACGCCTCTGGCAGATGCGGCGCGACATTTTCGGCCTTGGCACGGCGCAGGTGCTGATTACCGGCATCCTGCTGTCCTACATCATCTATGCGCTCGGGCTTCTCGGGCATGGCGGCAGCATCATCGCCGGCTTCGGCCTGGCACTGTCGTCGACGGCCTTTGCCATGCAGATCCTCGACGAAGGCAACGACCGCAACACGCGCTACGGGCAGCGCGCCTTCTCGATCCTCCTGCTCCAGGATCTGGCGATCGTCCCCTTGCTTGCCTTGATCCCGCTCATGGCGCTGCAGGCCCCTGAAGACACCACCCCACCGCTCGAGGATTTCGCGATCGCCACCACGGCGATCGTCGTTCTCTTCGCCGCCGGCCGCTACCTCGTGAACCCGCTGTTCCAGATTATTGCCCGCACGGGCGCCCGCGACGTCATGATCGCCGCCGCACTGCTTGTCGTCATGGGCGCGGCGACCATGATGCAGCTCGCCGGCCTGTCCATGGCCATGGGAGCATTCCTCGCAGGCGTTCTGCTTGCGGAATCCTCCTATCGCCACGAACTCGAGGCCGATATTGAGCCGTTTCGCGGTATCCTGCAGGCGCTGTTTTTCATGGCCGTCGGACTGTCGCTGGAGCTCGATGTCATCGTCGAGCGCTACCAGTTGATCATCATAGCCGTGCCGCTCCTGATGGCCTTGAAAAGCCTGGTGCTCTACTGGCTCTGCCGGCTCACGGGATCGCACCACAACGACGCGGTGCGCATCAGCCTGCTTTTGCCGCAGGGCGGCGAATTCGGCTTCGTGCTGTTTACGGCAGCGGCCACCGCCGGCGTCTTCTCGGGTGGCGACGCCTCGCTGCTCGTGGCGATAGTGACCTTGTCGATGGCGCTGACGCCGATTGCCTCCATGCTAGCCGGAAAGCTGATGCGCGAGCAGGACGAGATGGACGAGGAGATCGAGGAAGATTTCGACGGCGCCAATGCCGACGTTCTGATGATCGGCTTTTCCCGCTTCGGGCAGATCGCCGCGCAAATCCTGCTTGCCGGTGGCCGTGACGTGACGATCATCGACCATTCCGCCGCCCGTGTTCGTCAGGCCGCGACCTTCGGCTTCCGCATCTATTTCGGCGACGGCAACCGCCTCGACGTGCTGCGCGCCGCCGGCATCGAACGGGCCAAGATCGTCGCGGTGTGCACGCAGAAGAAGGAAACGACCGACCACATCATTGATCTCGTGCAGTCGGAGTATCCAAACGCCCGCATCTACGCCCGCTCCTACGACCGCCTGCATACGCTGGAGCTGCGCGCCAAGGGGGTCGACTACGAACTGCGGGAGACCTTCGAGTCCGGCCTGCTCTTCGGCCGCAAGACACTCGAAGCGCTCGGGGTTGGCGACGACGAGGCGATCGCCATCATGGATGACATCCGCAAGCGCGACGAGGCGCGGCTTGTGCTGCAGGAGGCCGAAGGCATCACGGCCGGTCGCGACATGCTGCATTCGCGGCCGGTGAGGCCCGAACCGCTGGTCAAGCCGAAGCGCGAGGTCGATCACACCCAGGAGACGGGCGAGCGGATCCTGCCGGGGCTGCCCGCCGACGAACGCGAGAGCGCCTGATTGCGCGAGCAGCGCGCGTTGGCGCAGCGAAAGGCTTCGAAGGTCAGCTGATCTTCGGCAACCGCATCCGCTCGTCGAGCGCCCGTTTCAGCTGGTCCTTGATCGCCGCGGTCCCGTTCAGCACATCCTGGGCACGCAGGAAATCCATCACCCGGTATCTGCCGACATCCGGCCGCAGCAAGATGTCTGGCGCGCCCTCCTTGAGCTTCATCGCGATGATTGACTGCATCATCAGCTGGCTTGCGCCGAACAGGCTGTCGATGCGGCTCGGGATCGTCTTGCCGTCACCATCGGGACCGCCGACGACATCGACGGCAACGACGATATCAGCGAGGCCACGCAGGTGGTCGAAGGGAATGGGGTTGTAAATGCCGCCGTCGATCATCACCCGCCCTGCAATCTTCACAGGCTTGAAGATCGCAGGCAAGGCGGCGGAGGCAGCCAGAGCCTGCCACAGGTCGCCCTTGTCGCAGATGTGCTCGGTCTGACCATAGTAGTCAGTGGTGACGACCTTCAGCGGGATTTCGAGATCGGAAAACTTCGGCGGAATCGCCGCGGGCAGGAAGGCTCTCAGAACGCGCTCAATATTGAACTGGCCGAAACCAAAGCGGCTTGCCATGGCTTCGGAAAGGCTTGCCGGTCGCAATTGCCACAGGCGGTTGACGACCTCGCGGCGATGACCGACGGTCGAGAGCGTATGCGCCTTGATCTCTTCGCCGCTGAGACCGGCCGCCATGCCGGCGCCCATGATCGCGCCGATGGAAGAACCGGCGATGGCGACCGGGCGGATGCCGAGCTCATCCAACGCCTCGATGACATGAATATGCGCAAGCCCGCGAGCGCCACCGCCGCCTAGTGCCAGCGCCACCGTCGGCTGGCTCGTTGCGTCGAGTTCACTAGACGTCATCGAAAGGTCCTGCTTCATCGGCATGCCCTCCGCGCTGGGCGGGTTGAGAAAAACGGCGAGATCCAGCGGCAGCCTATCCCGGCAAGGGAACCGAAATTACGGCGTCAGGCTCCATGAAACCGGTAGAAATGCATGCGCGTATCGCCAAAGACCCGGATGTCGAGGCGCTCAAAGACGGCCGTGGGCGCCGGCTGAACGTCTGCCCGTTCTTCCAGCACGATCAGCGCGCCGGGAACCAGCCAGTTGCCGGCGGCAGCGGACGCAAGCGCTTTCTCGCCCAGACCCTTTGCGTAAGGCGGATCGGCGAAGACGAGATGAAACGGCTCCATGGTGCCGACGGCACCAAGCCTGGTGGCATCGCGCCGGAAGACCTTGGCCCGGCCCTGCAGGCCGAGCGCCTCGATGTTGGTTTGAAGTAGCCCCCTGCCCTCGACGCCCTGCTCGACGAAGAGCGCCTGCCGGCACCCGCGCGACAGGGCTTCGATGCCAACGGCGCCGGTCCCGGCGAAAAGGTCGAGCACCCGGGTTCCATCAAGCGCTTCCGGATAGGAATGGCTCAGGATGTTGAACAGGCTCTCGCGCGTCCGGTCCGTGGTCGGACGAATATCGTTGGACTTTGGGGTCGCCAGACTGCGACCCCGAAACTCTCCACCGACGATACGCACGACCGCTTAGTTTCCTCTGCCGCGCGGCTTGCCGCCGGCCGGGCGTCCGCCACCGCCGGAGCGTCCGCCGCCGGGACGTCCACCGCCGGGTTTGCCGCCGCCAGGCTTGCCACCGCGCGGTCCACCAGAGCGTTCACCGAAGGACTTGCCACCGGACGGCTTGCCGCCGAAGGACTTACCGCGGGGCTTGTCGCCGAACGGTCGGTCCCCCCCTTCGCGGCGCTGAGGGCGATCGCCCTCGGCGCGCGGCGCTCTCGGCTTGTCGGAGTAGCTGCGTGGGCCACCTTCGGCGCGGGCAGGACGATCGCCGCGCGGGCGGTCGCCACCTTCGCGACGCTGAGGGCGATCACCCTCGGCGCGCGGTGCTCTCGGCTTGTCGGAGTAACTGCGTGGGCCGCCTTCGGCGCGGGCAGGACGATCGCCGCGCGGGCGGTCACCACCTTCGCGACGCTGAGGCCGATCGCCGTCTGCACGCGGGAAGCGAGGCTTATCGGAGTAGCTGCGCGGGCCGCCTTCAGAACGAGCCGGACGGTCACCGCCTTCACGGCGCGCAGGACGGTCACCGTGATCGCGCGACCTGCGGTCTCCCGCGTCGCCCGCCTTGCGCCGGCCGAAGCCGCCATCCCGGCCCTCGTCCTTGCCGCGACGGGCAGGCTCGCTCGCGCTGATCCATTCGCCCTCTTCGTCGCGACGCTTGATCGGCGCGGCAGAGGCTGGACGGTCGGCGCGATCGAAGTCTCTTGGCGAACCGCCCTTGCGATCGGGATCGAACTTTCCGGATGTTTTCGTGGCAAAGCCATCCTTGGTGCGGCCGTAGCGCTTGGTCTTCGGCGCACCTTCCGGACGCTCGCGGCGAGCGGGCTTCTCGGAGACATCGCCTTCAGCGGATTTCGGCTTCTTTTCTGCCAGCGGGCGCGCACCCGGCGCCATCCAGACATTGGCCGTGCGGGCACGCTGTGCGGGAGCGCGCTTCGGCCGGTCTTCAAACTTGGCGTCACGGTCTTCGCGGGGACCACCCTTGCCACGGGCGCCGTCCTTGCGGCCACCGTCGCGACGATCATCGCGGCGGGTGTCGAGCCGGGCCAGCGCACGCTCACGCTTGTCCTCAGGCTTTTCCCAGCGGCTGCTGCGCTCAGCCCTGCGGCCGTCTTCAGCATCACCTTCAGCGTCGCCGGCAATGGTTGCCGCCTGGTCGTTGTAAAGCGGTGCGTCGAAGTTCGCCTTGGCGTCTTCGATTAGGCGCGGACCCAACTGGTCGCGCAGCGTGCGGCCGCGAATTTCCTGGACGTGGCCTTCCGGCAGCTCGCCGAGCTGGAACGGTCCGTAGGAAATGCGGATGAGACGGTTGACGTCGAGACCAAGCGCGCCGAGCACGTTCTTGATTTCGCGGTTCTTGCCTTCGCGAAGCCCCATGGTGATCCAGACGTTCGAACCCTGGACGCGGTCGAGCGTCGCTTCGATCGCGCCGTAGAGCACGCCGTCAACGGCAATGCCGTCCTTCAGCCGGTCGAGATCGGCCTGATCGACCTCGCCGTGAGCGCGCACACGATAGCGGCGCAGCCAGCCGGTTGACGGCAATTCGAGCACGCGCGCAAGACCACCATCGTTGGTGAGCAGCAGCAAGCCTTCGGTATTGATATCCAGGCGACCGATCGACAGCACCCGCGGCAGTTCCTCCGGCAGGTTCTCAAACACGGTCGGCCGTCCCTCCGGGTCGGCATTGGTGGTCACGAGGCCGGCCGGCTTGTGGTAGAGCCACAGGCGGGTGCGCTCGATGCCGCGGATCGGCTGGTCGTCGACCTCGATCGCGTCGGCGAGCGTCGCGTTGACGACCGGCGTGTCGAGCACGACGCCGTTGAGCTTGATGCGGCCTTCCATGATCATCCGTTCGACGTCACGGCGCGAGGCCACGCCGGCGCGCGCCAGGATCTTCGAGATGCGCTGCGGCTCGTCGGCAGCAGCCGTCGCCGCGCTCGGGCGCTCCTTGGCCGGCCGCGAGGCGCCGGGCTTAGGCCCTGAAGCCTTGAAGCCGGATGCCTTTGGCCCGCCAGCGTTTTTCGGTGACGCGGACTTCTTGTCGGCGAAATGCGGTTTCTTGTCCCGGCCGGCGGACTTGCCGCCAGGCCGCGTGGGCTTGTCTTTGGATGTCATTTGTGTTGCCTGCCTTTTGCGGCTGTCCTATCAGGTCGTGGCCCGTGGGTTAAGAGAAATTATTGTTTGAGCGATGGCTGAGACGACACGCTTCATGGATGCGGCCCTTGAGGAGGCCAGGAAAGCAGCTGATCGCGGCGAAGTCCCGATCGGCGCCGTGGTGGTTTTCGACGGCCGGATCATTTCCCGCGCCGGCAATCGCACCCGCGAACTCAACGACGTGACCGCCCATGCCGAAATCGTCGCCATCCGCGAAGCCTCTGCCGTCCTCAACGATGAGCGGCTGACAGGTGCCGATCTCTACGTCACCCTCGAACCCTGCACCATGTGCGCGGCAGCGATTTCATTCGCGCGCATCCGCCGCCTCTATTACGGCGCCGACGACCCGAAGGGCGGCGCTGTCGACAGTGGCGTGCGCTTCTTCGGCTCCCCCACCTGCCACCATGTGCCGGATGTCTATTCGGGGCTGGCCGAACGGGAGGCCGCGGATCTGCTCAAGGATTTCTTCGCCGGAAAGCGATAGGCGGGTCCTGCGTTTTTTGAGTTACCGCGCTTGCGAACGGAAAAGCGTTTCACACAGCTCCCGTGCCCGCTTCAGTCTGCAGCGAAGCTTTCGAGCGCTGCACCGGCGAGCCGGTAGCGCGTCCACTCGGACATCGGCTCGGCGCCAACCGCTTCGTAAACCCGGATCGCCGGCTCGTTCCAGTCGAGCACGCTCCATTCGAAGCGGCCGCAGCCTTCTTCGACGGCAATCTTTGCAAGGTGCTTCAGGAGCATCTTGCCGGCGCCGGAGCCACGGCAATCGGGTGTGACGTATAGGTCTTCAAGGTACAGGCCCTTGCGCGCCTGCCAGGTGGAATAGTTGTAGAACCACATGGCAAAGCCCGCCGGCCGTCCGTCCTTCTCACAGATCACCGCGCGTGTGATGGCGCCCGGACCGAAGAGCGAGGCCTGCAACATCTCGACCGTCGCCTCGACTGCATCCGGTTCCTTCTCATAGATGGCAAGTTCGGTGATGAAACGCAGAATGGTTTCGGCGTCTTCCGGACGGGCGTCGCGAATGCTGATGGTCATGGTCAGACGCTGCTTAAGGCAATTCCTGGAGAAGGGCCAATCAAGCCTCTCGCTGGAGCCGCATTGATACAAGGGGTTGGGTCAGCTCTGTTTTCGACGAACCGACGAGATGATCTTAGAAGGGCCAGTACCACTTGGTGCCGGTGTTCTTGATCTGGGCCTCCTTCTTGCGGCGGCGCTCCTTGTCCTTCTCCGGCTCGCCGAGATCGGTCTCCGTACCCTCGGGCAAGCGGCGATAGTCAAGCGGCGGATCGCTCAGGAAGCGGCGCTTATCGGAATAGGCGCCCATCTCGATCTTACGCCCTTCGCGATAGGCTTCCTGCTGTTCCTTCGCCGAGAGACGGCGACCGTTGGCGCTCGCCTTGGCGAGCGGCGAAACGTAGTTGGGGTTGTTCTTGTTGGCGTCGGCCTCCTCGCGCAGACGGGCGCGGACTTCTTCCGGCGATTCAACCCACTCCGGGTTTGCTTCACGGGTGGCGAGCGACTTCTGCGGCTCGACGAGTGCGGTCTGCTGGGCCGAGGGCGGCAGGACGAGACCAGGACGCGGCTGATACTTGACCGGGTCGCGCTTCGTCGGACCCAAGCTTGCAACGCTGCCGAGGTCGTCCATGAGCTGCTCGCCAGCCGTCTTGTCCGTGCCATAGGTCGGGCCGCCGATGCAGCCCGAAAGCACCAGGCCGCTCGTCAGAATGGCGGCTACGCTGGCAAACACTCGCAACTCTCGTGTCATTTCCATGAATTTCCTTCCAGCCGGCCACCGGTCAGCGCGGCCACCCAAGCGCCCATGACGGAAAAATCCGCCAAATTTCGGGCAGGTTTTACCGGATGAACGCAACGAGTGCAATTCATCCGGTAACAATCGCTTACGCCTTGAAACCAAGCTCGTGCAGCGCAGCCGCATCACGGGCAGACACGTCCGGGTAGAGCGGGTCGGAACCGACGTCCGTGGTGATACGCCAGGAACGCGCGCACTTCTGGCCCTCAGCGAGCTTCGGCACAACGCTCACCTTGGCAACCTCAGGCAGCCGGAACGCGTCCGCGGGACCTTCGGTGGCCTCAATGGCGATTGCCGACGTGATGCAGATCTCGGCGAAGTCCTGGCCTTCCAGCGCCTTCAACAGCTCCGGATCGGCGACGTGGACGACCGGCGCGGCTTCCAGGGACGAGCCGATGCGCTTGTCCTTGCGCTCGATCTCGAGCGCGCCGGTGACGACCGTGCGAACCGCACGGATCTTGTCCCACTTGGCTTCAAGCGCGTCGTTCTTCCATTCCGCGGGGATGGCCGGGAACTGTTCGAGATGCACCGAGACCGCGTCAGGCTTGCGCGACAGCCAGGCTTCTTCCGTGGTGAAGGGCAGCATCGGCGCCAGCCACAGAACGAGGCAATCGAAAAGCTTGCGGATGACGGCAAGCGCTGCACGGCGGCGCAGGCTCGACGGCGCGTCGCAATAGAGCGCGTCCTTGCGGACGTCGAAGTAGAAGGCCGACAGTTCGACGTTGGAGAAATCGATCAGCGCACGGGCGATCCTCTTGAAGTCGAAAGCGTCGTAGCCTTCACGCACGACCTGGTCGAGCTCCGACAGGCGATGGAGCATCAGCTTCTCGAGTTCCGGCATATCGGCATAGGCGATCTCCTCGCCCTTGTCGTGGGCGAGCGTGCCGAGCATCCAGCGGATCGTGTTGCGCAGCTTGCGATAGGCGTCGATGTTGGTCTGGATGATCGTCTTGCCGAGACGCTGGTCTTCCCAATAGTCGGTCGTCATCACCCACAGACGCAGGATGTCGGCGCCGGCATCCTTCATCACTTCCTGCGGCGTGACGGTGTTGCCCTTCGACTTCGACATCTTCTCGCCCTTCTCATCCATGGTGAAGCCATGGGTGACGACGGCGTTGTAGGGCGCGCGGCCGCGCGTGGCACAAGCCTCGAGCAGCGAGGAATGGAACCAGCCGCGATGCTGATCCGAACCTTCCAGGTAGACATCGGCCGGCCACTTCAGGTCCGGGCGGTCTTCGAGCGTGAAGGTGTGCGTCGAACCGCTGTCGAACCAGACGTCGAGGATGTCCATGACCTGGTGCCACTTGGCATGGTCGTGGTCGTTGCCGAGGAAGCGGTCCTTGGCGCCTTCGGCAAACCAGGCATCGGCACCTTCAAGCTCGAAGGCGTCGAGGATGCGGGCATTGACGGCCTCGTCGATCAGGATCTCGCCCTGGTCGTCGGCGAAGATGGCGATCGGCACGCCCCAGGCGCGCTGACGCGACAGCACCCAGTCCGGGCGCCCTTCGATCATCGCGCGCAGGCGGTTCTGGCCAGCGCCGGGAACGAAGCGGGTGTCGTCGATCGCCGAAAGCGCGCGCGAGCGCAGCGTCGTACCGTCGCCGAAGCCCTTGTCCATGTAGACAAACCACTGCGGCGTGTTGCGGAAGATCACCGGCTTCTTCGAGCGCCAGGAATGTGGATAGGAGTGCTTCAGGCGGCCGCGGGCAAACAGCGCATGGCGGCCGATGAGTGCCTTGATGACGCGGTCGTTGGCGTCGCCTTTCTTGCCCTTGTCGTCGAGCACGCGACCGGCGCCCCCTTCGGAGTCCGGGCCAAAACCATGGGCATCGGCGGTGAAGTAGCCGGCGTCGTCGACGGTGAACGGGATCGCCGAGGAGATGCCACGGGCTTCGAGCGCGCGGGCGTTGTCCATCCAGGCGTCAAAGTCCTCGCGGCCGTGGCTGGGTGCGGTGTGCACGAAGCCGGTACCGGCGTCGTCGGTGACGTGGTCGCCGTCGAGCAGCGGCACCTTGAAGGCGTAGCCGCCGCCAAGGCCGTGCAGCGGATGGGCGCAGGTGACGGCTGCAAGTTCGTCGGCCTCGAGGTCACGAACGAAATTGAAGGTGAGCTTGGCCTTGGCCGCAGATTCGTCTGCAAGGCGCTTGGCGAAGATCAGCTTTTCGCCCGGCTGCGGACCGAAGTCGTTTTCGGCGGTCGCCACTTCGTAGAGGCCATAGGCATAACGCGAGGAGAAGGCGATGGCACGGTTGCCGGGGATGGTCCAGGGCGTGGTCGTCCAGATCACGACGAAGGTGCCGGCAAGGCTGTCGGGCCCCTCGGTGACCGGGAACTTCACCCAGATCATGTCGCTTTCGACATCGGCATATTCGACTTCGGCTTCGGCGAGCGCGGTGCGCTCGACGACCGACCACATCACCGGCTTCGAGCCGCGATAGAGCTGGCCGAGCTTGGCGATCTTTATCAGTTCGCCGGCGATGCGCGCTTCTGCGTGGAAGTTCATCGTCGTATAGGGGTTGTCAAAGTCGCCCTCGATGCCGAGGCGCTTGAACTCTTCCGCCTGGACCTGGATCCAGCCGGCGGCAAAGTCGCGGCATTCCCTGCGGAATTCGTTGACCGGAACCTCGTCCTTGTTCTGGCCCTTCTCGCGGTACTTCTCCTCGATCTTCCATTCGATCGGCAGACCGTGGCAGTCCCAGCCCGGAACGTAGTTGGCGTCGAAGCCGCGCATCTGGAACGACCGGTTGATGACGTCCTTGAGGATCTTGTTCAGCGCGTGTCCGATATGGATGTTGCCGTTGGCATAGGGCGGGCCGTCATGCAGCACGAACTTCTCGCGGCCGGCGGCCGAGGCGCGCAGCTTCTTGTAGAGGCCCATCTTCTGCCAGCGGGCCACCGTTTCCGGCTCCTTCTGCGGCAGGCCGGCGCGCATCGGGAACTCCGTCTGCGGCAGGTAGAGGGTCGAGGAATAGTCGATCTTTTCAGCGGTGTCGGTCATGGTCTTTGCAATCGCTTCTTCGCGCGAAGGGTCCGCGCATACGAAATGGGCTCGGTATCGAGAGATGACTGGGGCGTCGGAAACGCCGAAATCCCGGACCTTCCGGCTGACTAAAGCGCGCGGAAGGCCGGGCCAATAATTCGCTGATCGATGATCAATCGACGGTGCCGGGTCATGGTGGCCGGTTGTTTAAGGCGTTTTCCGCCTTTTGAAAAGGTCCGCCACGGCGCGAACGCCGAATTCTTTTGTCAGGCGAAGTTGAGTTTGCGGTCGATGTCGCCGAGCGGCACAACGCCGGAGAGCAGCGCCCTTGCTTCGGCTTCGTCCTGACGGATTTGCGCGACGAGCGGATCGAGCCCGTCGAACTTCAGCTCGTCACGCAAGTGACCGAAGAAGGAAACCGAGCAGACCTCACCGTAAAGATCGCCGGAAAAATCGAAGACGAAGGTTTCGAGCAGAGGCTCGCCGTCGCTGTCGACCGTTGGCCGGCGCCCGAAGCTTGCGACACCATCGTGCAGCGAACCGTCCGGGCGACGGAAACGCACCGCATAGATGCCGGGCCTGAGCTCAACTTCGGCCGGAAGCCGCATGTTGGCTGTCGGGAACCCGAGTTCGCGGCCAAGCTTCTTGCCGCCGATCACTTCCGCCTCGGCGATGTAGCGATAGCCGAGCATGCCTGCGGCTTGCGAGACATCGCCTTCGCCGAGCAGCGCACGAATGTAGCTCGACGAAATGACCGAGGCATTTTCGTCGCGGAACGCATCGACCAGCGTCACGCCGAAACCATTTTCGCCGCCGGCCGCCATCAGAAAGGCAGGACCGCCCTCGCGACCCTTGCCGAAATGGAAATCGAAGCCGGTCACCACATGCGAGGCATGCAGCCATTCGAGCAGGATGCGATGAATGAAATCCGATGCGGACAACTGCGAGAAGGTGCGATCGAAGGGGTACTCGATGACCGCACCGAAGCCCATGCCCTCAAGGATACGGGCCTTCAGCGGCGCCGGCGTCAGCCGGAAGACCGGGGTCTCCGGGCGGAACACGGTTCTCGGATGCGGCTCGAAGGTCAAGACAAGCGCCGGCACCCGGCGAGCCGCCGCCTCTTCCAGCGCCCGGTTCAGCACCGACTGGTGGCCGCGGTGCACGCCATCGAAATTGCCGATGGCGACAACGCCGCCGCGCAAGTGCTCGGGAAGCGGGTCGCGGGTCTCGTTGCGATGAAAAACCGTCATCTCCGTCGTCTTCCCGTCAGGCGAGCCGCGGCATCCACCACTTCGGCGAGGCGCCTTCCTTTTTCAGGAAAGCGGCGAGCTTCGCCTCGTCGGTCCGGCTTTCGTTCATATACTCCTGGGCGTGAATGCCGGCGCTGATGTAAAGCAGATCCAGGCCTGCATCCTGGGCGCCCTTCACATCCGTCGGCATACCGTCGCCGACGGCAATCACCCGTGACAGATCGATTGCGCCACGTGCGGCCTTAGCCTCACCGAGCGCAGCACGATAGATCGCGATATAGGGCTTGCCGGCAATGCGCGCCTCGCCACCCAGTTCCTCGTAGAGCTTGGCGATCGCACCGGCGCACGGGATCAACCGGTGGCCGCGCTCGACGACGAGATCGGGATTAGCACAGATGAACGGGATCTTGCGTTTGGCAAGGCCTGTCAAAGTGGCACGGTAATGTTCCGGCGTTTCGGTCTCATCGTCGTAGAAGCCGGCACAGACGACCGTCTCGGCATCCTCGGAGGAAACGATCTGCGTTCCGAGCCCCTCCAGCAAAGGCAGATCGCGCTCGGCGCCGATGAAGAAAATCTTCTTGTCCGCGGCAGCGATCAGCCCACGCGTCACATCGCCCGACGTGACGATCCGGTCGTAGGCCTCATCCGGAACGCCGAGGCCACGGATCTGGACCTTCACCATCGGGCTCGGCCGCGGCGAATTGGTGATAAGCACGACCGTCAAGCCGGCGGCACGCGCCTCGGCCAGTGCCTCGCAGGCGGAGGCAAAGGCCTGCACACCGTTGTGAAGAACACCCCAGACATCGCACAGCACGACGTCGTAGCGCGCGGCGATTTCCCGAAAACTGTTGATCCTTACGGCCATCCTGGCTTCCTGCAAACACGGTTTCCGGCTTGCATGGCAAGGAAGGCTGAAGAATACAAGTCTCGGTGCCCGAAAAAGGCGCGCCCTCCCATGGATTCCGGCGTCGCCGCTGCGCTCTTGAGGAGCAGCTCTTGCAAAACCACCGGCCTTCGCCGCTCAACCGGCATAGCGCCATCGCCGCACCGATTATCCACCGCGAAAAATCTCGCCCTTGCCATTTGAGAACCCGAGCGCCCACATTTCGCCAAGAATGGCGCTAGGCTCCCTGCACCCCGCCCAATGCACGCGCTGAAGGCGCCTGCCAACGGCAAAAAATCTGGCCCCGATCCTTGACTCGCTTCATAGCCAGCCTTATCTCGGCGTCGCTAGCACTCGACAAACGAGAGTGCTAACACCCATCCATCGGGTCGATCAGCGATCCGTAATGTCATTTGATCGAGGGATTAGACTAATGGCAAGCACCAATTTCCGCCCGCTGCACGACCGCGTCGTCGTTCGCCGCGTCGAGTCTGAAGAGAAGACCAAGGGCGGCATCATCATTCCGGACACCGCCAAGGAAAAGCCGCAAGAAGGCGAAATCGTCGCCGTCGGTTCGGGCGCCCGTGACGAAAGCGGCAAGGTTGTTGCTCTCGACGTCAAGGCTGGCGACCGCGTTCTGTTCGGCAAGTGGTCGGGCACCGAAGTCAAGATCAACGGCGAAGACCTTCTGATCATGAAGGAAGCCGACATCATGGGCATCATCGGCTGATCAGCCGTCGTCCACCCCTTTTCATGACAACCAATGGGCAATGAGCCCGGGAGTTTTCTCTAATGGCTGCAAAAGAAATCAAGTTCGGCCGCACCGCGCGCGAAAAGATGCTGCGTGGCGTCGACATCCTCGCTGATGCTGTAAAGGTCACCCTCGGCCCGAAGGGTCGTAACGTCATCATCGACAAGTCCTTCGGCGCTCCGCGCATCACCAAGGACGGCGTATCGGTCGCCAAGGAAATCGAACTCGAAGACAAGTTCGAAAACATGGGCGCCCAGATGGTCCGCGAAGTTGCTTCGAAGACCAACGACATCGCCGGTGACGGTACCACGACTGCAACCGTTCTTGCCCAGGCGATCGTTCGCGAAGGCGCAAAGGCCGTTGCTGCCGGCATGAACCCGATGGACCTGAAGCGCGGCATCGACCTCGCCGTCGCCGAAGTCGTCAAGGATCTCCAGGCCAAGGCCAAGAAAATCAACACGTCGGAAGAAGTCGCACAGGTCGGCACGATCTCGGCCAACGGCGAGCGTCAGATCGGCCTCGACATCGCAGAAGCGATGCAGAAGGTCGGCAACGAAGGCGTCATCACGGTTGAAGAAGCCAAGACCGCCGAAACCGAACTCGAAGTCGTCGAAGGCATGCAGTTCGACCGCGGCTACCTCTCGCCCTACTTCGTCACCAACCCGGAAAAGATGGTCGCTGACCTCGACGACGTCTTCGTTCTCCTCCACGAGAAGAAGCTCTCGAACCTTCAGGCCATGCTCCCGGTTCTCGAAGCTGTCGTTCAGACCGGCAAGCCGCTCCTCATCATCGCTGAAGACGTCGAAGGCGAAGCTCTTGCAACGCTCGTCGTCAACAAGCTGCGTGGCGGCCTGAAGATCGCTGCTGTCAAGGCTCCGGGCTTCGGCGATCGCCGCAAGGCCATGCTCGAAGACATCGCCATCCTGACCGGCGGCACCGTGATCTCCGAAGACCTCGGCATCAAGCTCGAAAACGTCACGCTCGACATGCTCGGCCGTGCGAAGAAGGTTTCGATCTCCAAGGAAAACACGACGATCGTCGACGGTTCCGGCCAGAAGAGCGACATCGAAGGCCGCGTTGCACAGATCAAGGCTCAGATCGAAGAAACCAGCTCCGACTACGACCGCGAAAAGCTGCAGGAACGTCTTGCCAAGCTCGCTGGCGGCGTTGCCGTGATCCGCGTTGGCGGCTCGACGGAAGTCGAAGTGAAGGAAAAGAAGGACCGCATCGACGACGCTCTCAACGCGACGCGCGCTGCTGTTCAGGAAGGCATCGTACCGGGCGGCGGCGTTGCCCTGCTGCGCTCCTCCGTCAAGATCACCGTCAAGGGTGTCAACGACGACCAGGAAGCCGGCATCAACATCGTTCGCCGCGCTCTGCAGGCTCCGGCCCGCCAGATCGCTGAGAACGCTGGTGACGAAGCTTCGATCGTTGTCGGCAAGATCCTCGACAAGGACCAGGACAACTTCGGCTACAACGCCCAGACCGGCGAATATGGCGACATGATCGCCATGGGCATCATCGACCCGGTCAAGGTCGTTCGCACCGCCCTTCAGGACGCAGCTTCGGTTGCCGGCCTCCTCGTCACGACGGAAGCCATGATTGCCGAACTGCCGAAGAAGGACGCTCCGGCAATGCCGGGCGGCATGGGCGGCATGGGCGGCATGGACATGATGTGATAAAGGCAACAGCCTTTTTGCATTAACGATCCATCCGGATCGGAAGGGCGGCCCTCGGGTCGCCCTTTCTTGTAAGCAAGTAAACCTCCACCTCCGGTGGAGGACTGGACGAGTTCTACATCTTCCTTGAGAGACCTCCGTGCTTGGACCGCTAGGCTGGCCGAGACATAGAACGGAGGTTTTATGG
>NZ_MBSO01000019.1 GCF_001695835.1 Ensifer sp. LC11
AACCTTCGACACGCTCTCAAACGCCCTCGGGTCCATCTGCAACCTCTTCAACAGAACCGAGTGCTGGAACTATCTCAAGGCGGCAGGGTAGGCGTCTGATTAAACGTACGATGCTTTAAAGGAGCCGAACTCCACGCGCACCGCAATTGTCGGTTCTCAATGACCTTGCCATCCCCTATATGAAGGCTGGAAGCCCGGACGCCGGATCGGCAAAGGGCATGGATAAGGATGAACCACGTTCGCAGCATGACCTGGCGGGCGTATAATCTCCTGACAACTGGACCGGACCATGACGACGCTTGACCAGATCATCGACGACTTCGCCTTCCTCGAGGAGTGGGAGGATCGCTATCGCTATGTGATCGAACTCGGCAAGGCGCTGCCAGACATGCCCGAAGCCAAGCGCACCCAGGAAAACAAGGTTCAGGGCTGCGCCAGCCAGGTCTGGCTCGTCACCGATGCGGCCGGCAATCCCGAGGACCCTGTCCTCACCTTCGAAGGCGAGTCGGACGCCCATATCGTGCGCGGCCTCGTCGCCATCGTGCTGGCCATCTATTCCGGCAAACATGCCTCCGAAATTGCCAGGATTGACGCGATCGACACCTTCGGGCGGATCGGCCTGATCGAGCACCTGTCGACCCAGCGCGCCAACGGCCTGCGCTCGATGATCCGCCGCATCAAGACCGAAGCGGAGCTTCGCCTCGCGGCCTGAGAGTGGCGGCGTCTGCGGGCACTTTCCTTTCCAATAGCACCAAACACAAAGGCCGGACGCTCCGGCCCGGCCCTTGTGAATTGTTCACGCCCCTCAACGCGCGAGACCAGCTGGCTCCTGCGCGGGACGCGTCAGGCGCTTACTTGCCGCGACGCTTGCGGCGCTGACCAAGGCCCATTTCCTTGGCAAGGCGCGAGCGGGCCTCCGCATAGGCGGGCGCGACCATCGGGTAGTCGGTCGGCAGGTCCCACTTCTCGCGGTATTCCTCCGGCGAAAGATTGTGGTGGGTCATCAGGTGACGCTTCAGCGACTTGAAGGTGCCGCCGCATTCGAGGCAGGTGATCTGATCGTCCTGAACGGACTTGCGAACCGACACGGCCGGCTTCGGCTTTTCGACGGGAACAACGACCGGCGCCGGGGCTGCCGTGTTGTTGAGCGCCGAATGCACGTCTGCGATCAGCGTGGAAAGCTCGGCGACCGGAACCACATGATTGCTGACATAGGCGGCAACGATTTCCGCCGTCAGCTCAACCAGAAGTTCATGGCTCGCGCCAAGCGCTGTTTCAGTCATTTCTTTCTCCTATCGGACTTCAGCACAACCCGAAACGACGCTTCGGGGGAGGAACGCTTGCAATAGTCGTGAGGAAGCCTTCTCTGCCTTGGGATAGACCATCAAACGCGGCAAGGAGAAACACCGGCCGCGACATCAAGAGTTGGAATTTTGATTACGAACCTGCTGCCGAGTCACCGGTGACGACCGAACACTCAAAGCAACAACCAACACTCACAACTCAAGCTGGAATTTCAGATCAAAGTATTTTCCACGACGACACTTTACATTTACTCGATTAACATCGATGCGCAAAAAGTCCAAACATAAATTTATCGACGCTTAGCAACTTTATCTCCAAATTGCTAAAATGGCCACACTGCATCGCAAAGTTCTGAAATACAGAGTCAGAAATGCGGTCGATCAGCCACGACGTGGCTCTTCCTTTTGCGGAAGCTGATCTATGACAGATAGCTTTGCCAGTCTGTAACCTGCCTGATGAGCGGCTTTTGCCAAGAGATGAGCCGCGATTGGAGCAGTCAGAACGAAGAAGAAAAAGCCCGCAAGCGCCCGCATCAAAATCGCCGCGTCCAGGGAATGTACACCCGCCCCCAAAAGCAACAGGCCCGAACCAATCGTACCGGCCTTGGACGCTGCATGCATGCGCGTATAGAGATCGGGAAAACGCAGGATGCCGATCGCCGCCAGCAGCGAGAACATCGCGCCGACGACCAGCAGAACGGCGACCAGCACAGCGATGGCCAAATCGACTGCAGGGCTCATCGGCGGCCTCCCTTTCGCTTGCGATGCGCGGTGCTGGCCCGAGCTGCCGGCGCCCGCTTCGCCTGTGTCGCGCCGTCATCGGCGCTCGCCTTCTCCGGCGAAAGGCCGCGCGCGAGAATGAAGCGCGCAAAGGCAACCGTGGCCAGGAAGCCGACAAGACCGAGCGCAATGGCGATGTCGATGTAAAGGTTGAAACCCGTACGGATAGCGACGACGGCGATCAGACCGATGGCGATCGCCACCAGCATATCAAGGCCAAGCACCCGATCCGGCAGTGTCGGACCACGGATGATGCGCCAAACTGTTATCAGCAGCGCCGCGGAGAGCGCGACAAGCGCGAAACCTGTGGCAAGGGCTTCTATCTGATCAGGCAGGTTCATTCGAACGCCTCCTTGATCCGGCGTTCAAAGCCATTGGCGATGTCGCGCCTGAGGCCGCCCGGGTCGGCGCAGTCGAGCGCATGGACATAGAGCGTCCGGCGGTCATCGGACACGTCGACCGACAGGGTTCCCGGCGTCAGCGTGATGAGGTTTGCGAGCAGCGCGATCTCGAAATCGCTCTTGACCGTCAGGGGATAGGCAAAGATGCCAGGCTTCAGCGTCATCTTCGGTTTGATCACCATCAAGGCGACCTTGGTCGCCGAGATCGCCAGCTCCTTGAAGAACAGCGCCGTCAGCAGAAAGAGCCTGAGCGGGCGCACCGGGTAGGCGACCGGCTGAAGCTCGCGCCGGATCAGCCAGAGCGACAGCGCGCCGACGGCAAAACCAAGGACCAGGTTGGCTGGCGAAAAGCTGGCGCTGATTGCGCCCCAGATCGCCGTGAACACCAGGTTGATGGTCAGAAACTTGGTCACGGGGCACCTCCCGGAAAGACCGAGTTCAGGTAGGCCGAAGGCTCGCCAAGCCCGGCCGCTGCACTCTGAATGGTCGACAGCAGCAGCTCCGGATAAAGGCCGATCGCCAGGACCAGCATCGTCAGTGCCGTGAGTGGCAGCAGAGCGGCGGGCGAAATCGTCACGGAATGCGGCGTGTCCGTGGTGTCAGCCCGATCGCGCCAATAGGCAAGCAAAAAGAAACGCCCTGTGACCACAGTCGTCAGGAAGCCGGTCACAAGCAACGCCGCTGCCAGCCACCAGGCACCGATGTCGAGCGCGGCCTTGACGAGCATGACCTTCGGCCAGAATCCCGAAAATGGCGGCAGGCCCGAAACCGCAAAGCAGAGCATCAGCGTCAACGCCGCGAAGCCGGCGTGGCGACGATAGAGACCAGCGAGCGACGCGAGCGAAAAGCTGCCGCCGAGCTTGGCCGCAACGCCGGATGCGAAGTAGAGCGCGGTCATAACGAGCATCGAATGCAAAGCGTAGAAGATCGCGCCACCGATGCCGCCCGGCCCGCCAACGGCAACACCGGCGAGGATCGAGCCAATGCCGGAGACCACGAGATAGCCCAGCATGCGGCGGAAATCCGACTGCGCCAGAGCGCCGAAAGCGCCGACAAGCATGGTCAACGCGCCGGCCACGGCAATCACGAAGCTCAATTGCTCGCGTTCGAGCGGCAACAGCATGACGGTGATGCGGATCAAGGCGTAGATCCCGACCTTGGTCAGCAGCCCGGCAAAGAGCGCCGACACCACGACGCGCGGCGTGTGGTAGGACGCCGGCAACCAGAAATTCACCGGGAAGGCCGCCGCCTTCATGCCGAAGGCAAGCACGAAGAGCGCCGTCAGCGTCATCAACGGCGCTGTGCCTGAAAGCCCCTCCGCCTTGCGGGCGATATCAGCCATGTTCAGCGTGCCGAAGCTCGCATAGAGATAGCCGGTCGTGATCAGGAACAGGGTTGTGGCGACAAGGTTGAGGAAGCCGTACTTCACCGCGCCATCGATCTGCTCACGCTCGGAACCGAGTACGATCAGGCCGAAAGACGAGATCAACAGCACCTCGAACCAGACGTAAAGATTGAAGACGTCGCCCGTCAGGAACGCGCCGGAGACGCCCGCCATCAGCAACATCAGGAACGGATAGAAGCCGTAGCGCCGGCCGCTGTCATTGATGTCGGCGAGCGAATAGATAGCACCGGCAAGCGCCACCACCGAAGCGGTCAGCGCAAAGAGCGCGCCCGTCAGATCGACGGTGAAGGCGATGCCGAAGGGCGGCAGCCAGCGCCCCATGACCATTGTCACCGGACCGCTCGCAAGCACGTGCCGAAGCAGGAGAACGTCTATCAAGACGAGACCGGCAAGGCCAAGGACCGCAATGTAAGGGTGCCAGTCGATCTGTCGGCGCAGCATGACAAGCAGTGCGCCGATCGCCAGGCACCAGGCGACCGGCAGGATCACCAGCCAATCGGCAGAGGCGACCGGCTCGAGCACCAGTGCGGCGGAAAGATCTGCGGGGGAAGGAGTCGAAGCGGCCATGGGTCAGTCAGTATCCAAGCGGCGGGGCCGGCTCGTCTTTCGGCTCGGCGACGCGCATCTCGTCGGTATTGTCGGTTTGCAGGTCCTCGTAGGCTCGCCAGGCGAGAACCAGCAGGAAGGCGAAGAAGGAGAAGGAGATGACGATTGCCGTCAGGATCAGCGCTTGCGGCAGGGCATTGGCAGCCAGACCGGTGAGCGCGTCCTGGTGACCGGGAATGACGGGCGGCACGCCCCGGGTCAGCCGGCCACCGGTGAAGATCAAGAGATTGACCGCATTGCCGAGGATCGCCACGCCAAGCAGCACACGGATGATGTATTTCGACAGCAGCAGATAGATGGCGACCGTAAAGAAGATGCCGACGAGCAAGGCAAACCAGGCTTCCATCACTCGCCTCCCCGCTCTTCGAGCGACAGCGCAATCGAACTGATCGCGCCGACGACCACGAGATAGACGCCGCAATCGAACAGCGTCACCGTCGACAGCGGTATCTCTACGCCGAGAACTGACGGGTAGATCCAGAGGCCGGTCATGAAAGGGACGCGGGCCGCAATCGATATCAGCCCCGCAATCGTCGCTGCGAAAAGCCCCGCACCAGAGATCGCCATCGGGTGGATGTAGATGGCGCGGCGCACGGTCTCGACGCCGCAGGCGATGCCGTAAATCGCGAGCGCCGAAACCGCAATCAATCCGCCGATAAAGCCGCCGCCGGGTTCATTGTGGCCGCGCAGCAGGACGAAGATCGAAAACAGCACCATCAGGCTGGTGAGAAACGGCGCGACGGCACGGAAGATCACCGACGTCATGCGCGCTCCTCCGCATCCGGATCGTTATCGGCGATGCGGCGGAGCGAACCGGCCCGCAAGCGAACCAGCGACAGGATAGCGAGACCGGTGACCATCACCACGGCGATCTCGCCCAACGTGTCCGTGCCACGGAAGTCGACAATGATGACGTTCACCACGTTGGCGCCGTGGGCGATCGTCTTCGAATAGAGATTGAAGAAATCGGTGAGCGTCGCATCGAAGGGAACGCCTGTCACCTTCAGGAGCATCAGGCCGAAGCCGAGACCGCAGGCGAGCGCAATGGCTAGATCCGGGATTTTCTGGGCGAGCGGACGATGGTCGGAGGGCGAGAGCCTGAGGCGGGTCATCACCAGCGCCAGGACGACGACCGACAGCGTCTCGATCATGAACTGAGTAAAGGCGAGATCCGGCGCGCCATAGAGCAGGAAGATGACGGCGACGGCAAAGCCCTGGATGCCGAGCGAGACGATCGCTGTCAGCCGGTCGGCCGCGACCATCACGGCAACCAGACCGATGACGGCGATCGCCATGATCGCGAGTTCGTGCAGCGGCACATCGGCCGCAAAGTATGGCGCGCGCGGAAACTCACCATAGGAAAGCGGCACGATCAACAGCACGAAGGCAACCAGGACGAAGGTCGCTGTCATGTACACCTCAAGGCGGCCTGATTGCAGTCGGCGCGTCAAGGCGACGGAGAAACGGACGAGCCCGCGGATGAACTGATCAAAGCCGCGGTCCGGGCCCCAGCCGATGTCAGCAAGCACGGTGGCGATGAAGGCGCGAAGGCGGTCGAGCTTCAGATAGAAGACAACGCCGATCACCGCGGTCGCGACCGACATGGCCAGGGGAAGGCCGATATGCGGTACGACAGACATCGTGACCGCGCGGGGGGCGCCTGATATCGCCGAGGCCATCGGCGTCGACACCAGTTCGTGTGTCAGCCCCGAGAGCAACGCGGCGGAAAGCCCCTTGGCCGCCAGCAGTGCGGGGCCAAGCCAAAGCAGGACAGGCGCTTCGTGCGCCGCCTTCGGTGTATCGACATGCGGGCCGATGAAGGGCCGCAAGGCGACGGCGAAAGCCACGGCAAACATCAGCGCGTTGCCGAAAATGGTAAGCGCCGCAAAGACCATGGTGCGGCGGTCAAAACCGGACAGCGCATAGTAAATCTCCTCCTTGGCAATAAAGCCGAAGAAGGGAACCAGCCCGCCCATTGAGAATGCGGCAGTGAGCGCGATCACGAAAGTGAGCGGCATGGCGGAGCGCAAACCGCCAAGCCTGGTCACGTCGCGCGTGCCGGTCTCATGGTCGATGATGCCGGCGACCATGAACAAGGCGCCCTTAAACAGGGAGTGCGCAACGAGATAGACCGTCGCCGCTTCGATTGCATGTGGGACGCCAAGACCGGTGAGCATGACAAGCAGACCGAGCGACGCCATCGTCGTATAGGCGAGCATCAGCTTCAGATCGGTCTGGCGACAGGCAAGCACGGCGCCGATGACAAGCGTGGCACCGCCGAAGAGCGGCAGCAGGATCTGCCATTCGGGCGTGCCGCCGAACACCGGATTGAGCCGCATCAACAGATAGACGCCGGCCTTCACCATCGTTGCCGAATGCAGGTAGGCCGAGACCGGCGTGGGTGCCTCCATCGCGTTTGGCAGCCAGAAATGGAACGGAAACTGCGCCGACTTGGTGAAGGCACCACCGAGAACGAGAAGGAGTGCAGCGAGATAGAACGGGCTTTCGCGCATCTCCGGCCCGAACGCCGATAGCAGCGAGAGCTGGGTGACGCCGCTGACGTTCCAGATAATCAACAGTCCGGCGAGCAGGAACAACCCGCCGCCCCCGGTCACGACCAGCGCCTGAAGGGCGGCGCGTCTTGCGGCTTCACGCGAATGATCAAAGCCGATCAAGAGGAACGAGGTGATCGAGGTCAGTTCCCAGAAGACGAAGAGCATCAGGAAGCTGTCGGAAACGACGATCCCGAGCATCGACCCCATGAACATCAGGATGAACGAAAAAAACCGCCCCTGCTGCGGATGCCCTTTCAGGTAGCCGCCCGAGTAAAGCACGATCAACGTGCCAATACCGGCGATCAAGAGGACAAAGGTCAACGACAGGCCGTCGATCAACCAGGAGAAGCTGACGTTGAACGACGGAATCCAGGCATAGCCGCCGGTTACAACCTCACCTTTCTCGATTTCCGGCCAGAAGCGGGTGAAATGCAAGACGATCGCCGCGGGAAAGAGCGCCAGCACCCAAGCCGCATTGTGCCCGAGAACACGGGTGAGAAGCGGCGCGACCAATGCCGCGACGAAAGGGAGTGCGAGAGCCAGCAATGTCAGGGCCGCAACGTCCATCGTTCTGGCCTGCTCCTTTTTTTCAACGTACAATCGAACGAACACCCGACATAGAAGAAGGGTATTGGTGTCTCAAGCCTTATCCAGATAACATCGGCGTTATGTGCCCGTCAGATCAGCCAGACGAACCGAAGCGGCAGCCTCTGCATTACCAGATTCGCGGGCCCTATGTTGCGGCGACCCACAACAATTAAAAATGCTGTTAGTAAAATATTCATGCCGTCGCTGCGCATAGATCGAACGTCCTGGAAACGGCACAGCAAGGCGTGATAGTTGTATTTGCAGAGTTTCTCAATTCAGAATCAACAAGAACAGCCGCCGCTGGCGGCGGAAACGTGTAACAGCTCGAAAGCACCTGCCACGACGACATCGATGACTGCATGGCGCCGGTTGACCTGCCACCCTTCCTGCCGCAAGCAGCACAAAACTGAAGATCACCATCTCGAATGGGCGAGGCCTGATTGGAACGATCTCGGATAGTCGTCATCGCCAGTATCCTGGCTGCGTTCGGCGCTATCTTGCCGATGCTGGCAGCCTATTACCTATCCTGGTCGATTGCGGTACGCAGCGAACAGACGCGGCTGGCGCGCCTTGCAGACTACGCCATCATGCGCGCCGACGCGGCCCTCGAAGAGGCCGCCCGTGCACTTAAAACCGCGGACCGGTTCGATGTACCGCCCTGTATGACGGCGCACATCGCGGCGATGCGATCCCTCGTCGTCAACACGACCTCGATCGAGGATATCGGCTACTTCGAGAATGGGCTGCTCAGATGCACCTCGTGGGGCTATCCACCCCGTCGCCTCACCCGCTCCCAGCCCGCGGACTTTTTTGCGGACAACGGCATAGAAGTCATTCCGCGGATGTATCCCACCATCAGCACCGGCACCGCCATGACGGCGTTTCGCTACCGGTCCTACACCGTGCTGACGAACCCGGCTCGCTTTGTCGACGTGATTGCGGAGCCTGGCACCCGGCTCGCCGTGGCGACAAAAAATGGTGTCGTGGTCAGCACCTTGAACGACCCTGATACTTCGCTTACGGCACGGCTCGCCGAACTTCCCAGGACCGGAAGCGATGCCGCCGATCTGTTCGCGACCGCCCGGGGAACAAACTGGATCGCCGTTGCGAGTGCACCCGATATCGCCATGCTCAAGGACATGGACCGTGAACGCCTGCTGCTCCTGCCGGTTGGCGCCCTGGTGGCGGCACTCATGGTTGGTCTGGTCGTCTGGCTGTCCCGACGCCGGCTCTCGCCACTCGGCGAGCTTTCGATCGCCGTCCAACGGCACGAGTTCGTCGTGCACTATCAGCCACTCATCGAGCTGAAGACCGGTATCTGCGTGGGTGCGGAAGCGCTCGTGCGCTGGCGTCGGCCGGATGGGCAATTCGTCCGCCCTGATCTCTTCATCCCGCTGGCGGAGGAAAACGGCCTGATCGAGGAAATCACGGATCAGGTCATTCGTGCCGCAATCGCAGAGCTGAAAGCGGTACTCGTCGCCGACCGCTCGCTGCATATCGCCGTCAACCTCGCCGCCAACGATATCAAGTCGGGACGCATCCTGCCCGTCATCCAGGCCGCGCTCGAAAACACCGAGATACGCACCCAACAGATCTGGCTGGAGGCGACCGAGCGGGGATTCATGGATGTGAAATCGGCCAGGGCGACGATCGAGGAGGCGCGCCGACGCGGTCATTCGGTGGCGATCGACGATTTCGGCACCGGCTACTCGAGCCTGCAATACTTGCAGGAGCTACCGCTCGACGCGCTGAAGATCGACAAATCTTTCATTGATACTGTCGGCACGGATTCGGCCACCAGTTCGATCACGCCGCATATCATCGACATCGCCAAATCGCTCGATCTCTACATCGTCGCGGAAGGCATCGAACGCCAGGAGCAGGCCGACTATCTCCTCGAGCGCGGTGTGCACTACGGCCAGGGCTGGCTGTTTTCCAAGCCGTTGCCGGCGGCGGAGTTCATCGCCTTCTACAACGACAGCAAACGCAGGCGTGGCGCCGGACCCAAGGTTATCCGCCGCGAGATTGCGTGACAGACCTGGGACAGGCTTTGTTCAGGTCAGAAGACTGTCGAGATAGGTCGATGCCTCGTTGTTGGCTATGCGCACTGGTCGCTGTCTCCTTGGCAGGCACTTCCGCATCGAGCTGGGCGCGAAGCCGTTTGAGGTTGTCCACGACACGCCCGCGCCGGTCGAGTTCCCGAAACGACAGCCCAGAAGCACATGGACAGGCTGCGCCCACTGGTTTGCGCCGACCCGACCGCATCCCTATATAATCGCCGTAGCGGCAGGAGACTTCAATGACGACCGTCAAGACGCCCAAGGTGGTGAAGACCGATGCGGAGTGGCGCGCGCAACTCTCACCGGAGCAATACCGCATCACCCGACGACAGGGCACCGAGCGTCCGTTCACCGGCCCCTTCCTCAACAACAAGCAGACCGGCACTTATGAATGCGTCTGTTGCGGCCGGGCCCTGTTTCGCTCCGACACGAAGTTCGATTCCGGTTGCGGCTGGCCGAGCTACTTCGCGGCGATCGACGACCAGGCGATCCGGGAGATCGAGGACCGCTCGTATTTCATGGTCCGCACCGAAATCCGGTGCGCCGATTGCGATGCTCATCTCGGCCATGTCTTTCCCGATGGCCCGCCGCCGACGGGCATGCGCTATTGCCTCAACGGCCATGCAATGACGTTTACCGAGGATTGACACTGGCGCGCGGAAGGAGTGGCATAGGGTTTGCTGTTCCATTGGGAACAGGCCCTGTGCCGGTAGTCGCGTTATCGAAAGAATAAAGGGTAGAGCGAGCCGAGAGGAGGTCCGCATGCTACGCATCCTGACTGCACTCGTGCTTTGCTTCCCGTCCGCCATCATCGCGATGGCCGCCGAAGACTGGCAGCCCTATTCCAATGCGCGGTTCGGCTATGTGCTCGACATTCCGCCCGGCTTCGAATTGCAAAGCGAAGGCGACAACGCTGACGGTGCGAGCTTCCACGCCAACGACAATGGCGCGACGCTCTCGGTCTTCGGCAGCACACTGCTCGATGGCGACTTTGAGACCGACGTCAACGACCGCATCGGTTTCGAGCGCGAGGGCGAATGGCGAATCGTCTATTCCCGCGTGACGGCAGCCTGGGCAAGCTTTTCTGGCTCGCGCGGCGAGGAAGTGTTCTATACCCGTGCCGTCGCGCTCTGCGACGGCAGCGCCGCCTATTTCCGCCTGCAATACCGCAAGAGCCGGCTCACCAGTTTCGACGGCGTGATTTCGCGCATGGCGGAAGCGTTGAGGCCATCAGAAGGCTGTCAGCACGCCCCCGTCGCGGCTGCGGCGGGCGAAGCTCCGAACTGACCACGCGATCGCCGTCTCTCGTCGCGCTCGGCTCATGACGCCGTCGCGTTGCTGAAGCAGGTCAGAACCGCCGAATAGTGCACCGCTGCACCGGTGACCACGAAGCCGTGCCAGATCGCATTCTGAAAGCGCAACTTTTCCCACACGTGAAAGATCACACCCGCGGAATAGATGATCCCGCCCACCAGGATCAGCACCAGCGTCGTTGCCGTCAGGGCCGACAGAAGCGGGCCAACGGCAAGCACACCGCTCCATCCCATGGCGAGGTAGAGTAGGATCGCCAGCCGGTCGAAGCGGCCGGGAAAAAGGCACTTGATCGCAACCCCGAGCGCGGCGATCGCCCAGATGCCGATCAGCATCACAAACAGGAACGGGTCATCCAGGCCGCGCTGCAGGAACGGCGTGTAGGTGGCGGCGATCAGAACGAAGATCGAGGAATGGTCAAAGCGGCGCAGAAACCACTTGGTCCGCGAGACCGGATAGAGATTGTAAAGGAACGAGATCGACAGCGTCGCCAGCAACCCTGCGCCATAGACGGCGGCAGCCGCGAGCTGGCCGGTTGTGCTCCAGAGCGTCGCGTAGAAGATCAGCGCGGTGACGCCGACCAGCGCGGCGGCCAGGCCGATGCCATGCACGATGCCGTCGGCAATCAGCTCCGAGCGGTCATAGTTCCACTTGACGCCAGCAAACTCCACGCGATCCCTCTCCCCGCTCCTGTCTTTTCCGTGGCGCGCTCTTGCGTGTCGCACCATCGCATCAAAAGTATCCTGCCACAGCGCCACGTTATGGCAAAGACACATTGGCGCGGCAAAAGCATCAACTTTTGCAACGCATTACAATAATCGCATGAGATGATTGCGAAGTCCGGCTTGGCTTGTCCGCGGGTTCGGCAGTGACCAAATGAGGGGACTACGAGACGACGATTGGGAGGACAACCATGACAATCCTGCGTGCCCCTCACCCGCAACAGGCGGCCGCACTCAGCGATCTCTGCTTGCGATCGAAAGCCGTGTGGGGATACGACGCCGCCTTCCTTGAGGCGTGCCGTCCGGCCCTGACACTAACGGATGAGGACTGGGCGGATTCGGATCTGCAGATTGCCGTCGATGGCGACCGGATCCTTGGCATGGCGCAGGTCCGCACGAACGAGCGGATTGCCGAGCTCGACAAGCTCTTCATTGAGCCCGCAGCACGGGCGGGCGGCCTCGGCAGGAAGCTCTTCGGCTGGTGCGTACAGGCCGCCCGCGCTCGTGGCGCCACGGTCATGACGATCGATGCGGATCCCTGGGCGGCCGATTTCTATCGCCGTATGGGCGCAGTCGATGACGGCATGATCGTCTCTACTGTGATCCCGGGCCGCTTTCTGCCCAGATTGAAGCTGGAACTGAATGGCGGTTCGATGGCAAACCGCTGACCAAAGTGCTGCCGTAGGCGGGCAGTCACCGGCCGCCTCGAGCAACCTCAGCTGCGCATTCCTGGCAGAGTGGCGCATGGGGTACCGCGTGCAGGCGCGCAGACGAAATCGGCATACCACAGCGAACACAGGTGCCAAAACTGCCTGCCCCGATCCGGTCGAGGGCGGCGTCGATCGCACGGATCTCCTCCTGCCCGGCAAGACCGAGGCCTTCCAGGACCTCGTCACCTTCCCGCTCGGTCACGCGATCCGGCACGTCCGCGTTCATAGGCTCATCGAGATCGTGCTCGATCTTGACCAGGCGCCCCTGAAGCTCCTCCTTGCGGCGGGTGAGGCGATCGCGAAAGTCGTCAAGCGCATGTTTGTCCATCTGAACACTCCTTGGCGGTGGCGGCGCGAAAGTTGCGCGCCGCAGGCGCTCTTTTTGTTGGTGGCTTACCGGTCGACGAGAACGGCGCAAGCGCAATGGCTGACGACCCGGCTTGCGGTTGATCCGATGAAGTAATCGATCAGACCCGGCCGGTGCGAAGCGATGATCACCAGATCGGCATTCTCTTCACTGGCGAAGGCGTTGATGGTGCCGGCGGCGCCGCCGGTGCGGATTTCGACGCGACCATTGATCCCGTGTTTGCTCTTCAGCGCGTCGAGCGTTTTTTGGGCCTGCTTGCGCGATTCCTCGACCATTTCCAGCGGGAAATCGACGATCATGTAGCCCTGTGCATAGGCATTCAGATCCTCGACGACGTTGAGCAGGATAATCTCGCCCCCTTCATCGATCAGCTTCTCGGCGATGCCCAGGACGGATTCGCCGTGCTCGAGCTGATCCATCGCGATCGGGACGATGATCTTCTTGTACATGCTGCACTCCTTCTGTTGCCCCACGGATCGCCGGCGCCCGATGCGACAGACCAATCCCTCGCCTGGAGATTGCATGCGGCCCGCCAGATCGTCATTGACTGAAATCAAATCGAAAGCGCTGCGCTCGCGTGGCCTCACTCAAAATGAGGTAGGGCGACGACAATCACTGTCAACGCTCATCGAACACAACATCAAGTGACTGACGGTCTTCCGTGAACGGACGAGGCGGCCCATATTCCCGCTAACAGTTTCAGCGAAACTGGACCGCGCAAGCCGGTCGCAGCTTCGATGCCTAGGAGCCAGACATGACGCTATACCAGACGTCCGATATCCCAACCGACCACGCGCTTGCCATGCCTGCCCATGTCGATCGCGCACACCTGGTCGTCCAGGATCTGCCGGTCGTTTCCGCCTGGTATCAGAAGATCATGGGCCTCAAGCCGCTTGAGACCAGCACGAGCGGCGAGACGCTCGGCGCCGGTGGCCGGCCGCTCCTGACCCTGACGACCCAAGGCAACGCGGCGCGCGCGCCACGCAATGCGCCAGGTCTCTTCCACAACGCCTTTCTCGTGCCGAACCGCGAGGAGCTCGGGCGCTGGCTGGCGCATGCGGCACACCACAACATCAGACTGCAGGGCGCTTCCGATCACCTGGTGAGCGAAGCGATCTACCTCGCCGACCCGGAAGGCAACGGCATCGAAGTCTATCGCGACCGGCCGCGCGCCGAGTGGACGTTCATGGCGGATGGGTCCGTCGGCATGGACACCTTGCCGCTCAATCTCCAGGCGCTGTACGACGAAGCCCCCAAGGACAATTGGGACGGCATGGCGGATGGCACCGCTATCGGCCACATCCATCTGCAGGTCTCCAACATCCCCGAGGCCGATGCCTTCTTCCGCGATGTGCTGGGGCTAGGGCTGATGGCGCGCTATCCCGGCGCCAGTTTCTTTGGCTCCGGCAAGTACCATCACCACGTCGCCGCCAATATCTGGAACTCGCGGGGGGCGCCAAAGCGCGAAAGCCGCATGACCGGGCTTTCGGACTATACGATCCACTTCAGGGAACCGGCGGAACTCGACGCGGCACTCGCCAAGCTCGACGCTCTGGAAATTCCGGTCAATCGCGACGGCAATGCCCACAGCCTGATCGACCCCTGGGGCATCGGCCTCAAGCTGGTCGCCTGAGCCTTCTCCCGACTGCAGAGCATCTGCAGATACTTACCGGCCGCAGCTGCCTCAGGCGCTGCGGTCGTATTTTTGCTGCGCCTTAAGGACGGCCTCGATGTTTTCCTCCGCCCAGCGGGTCAGGGCCGTGACGGTCAACGCCAGGGTGCGACCGAGCGGCGTGATGGCATATTCGACGGTCACCGGCACCGTGGCGAAAACGCTGCGGCTGACGAGGCCATCGCGCTCGAGCTTCTTTAGAACCTGCGACAACACCTTCTGTGAAATGCCGTCGATCTCGCGCTTCAGCTGATTGAAGCGCACCGGCTTGTCATCAAGTTTGCCGAGCACCAGAACCGCCCACTTGTCGGCGAGCCGATCAAGCACCAGGCGGGTCGGGCAGGTCTGGACATAGACGTCGTATTCCATCAGCCGCAGGCTCCAAACGTGGTTTCCATGGGGAAACCATGTGACCAAAAACTGCCTGCTTTACAGCATTTTTCGTCGGCTATATCCAGTACCCATAGGAAATATGGTATCCAATGGAAACTTAGGAGACGCGCTATGTCGGGAAAGGTATTGGTTCTGGCGGCGAATGGAACCGTCGGCAGCAAGGTGGTCCGCGCCCTGATCGAAAAAGGTGAAGCGGTCAAGGCTGCAACACGCAAGGCGACGCCTGTCGATGGCGCCGAAGTCGTCGCCTTCGATTTTCAGGACGCATCAACCTTCGGCCCCGCCCTTGATGGCGCCGATCGCCTGTTCGTCCTTGCGCCGTCAGGGCACCTCGACCCGGTCGGACTGCTGTCGCCAATCATCACTGCTGCGGCCGCACGCGGTCTCAAGATCGTGCTGATGAGCGTCATCGGCGTCGACGCCGACGATAGTATCCCCTACCGCCAGGTCGAACTGCTGCTCGAAAGGACCGGTGCGCGCTTCGTCATTCTCCGACCGAACTGGTTCTCCGACAATTTCCAGACCTACTGGATCGAGGGCATCCGCCATGGCGCGATCGCCGTACCGGCCGCCGAGGGCAAGACGAGCTTCATCGATGCCCGCGACATCGCCGAATGCGCGGCGGCCGCGCTGACGAGCGATGCGTTCAACGGCCGCGCCTACAATCTGACCGGCCCGGAAGCGCTAGGCTATGACGAGGCCGCCGCCATCCTGTCACGCGTCACCGGCAGGCCGATCGCTTATGCGCCGGTCGACGACGAGACCTTCGTCGGCATTCTGACAGGCGCCGGCGTGCCTTCGGACCACGCACGCTTCCTCGCCTCGATCTTCTATCCGGTGCGCCAGGGCTGGGTGGCGAAACCGACCGGCGACGTGAAGACGCTGACGGGCCATGAGCCGCGCAGCGTGGAGGTCTATGCGAGGGACAACATCGACGCACTCAAAGCTTGAAGCCGCCTTCCTAAAGTTGCAGGCAATCGCCGCCACCCGCCTGCGTCAACACGCCGCTGGATAGTCACCATTTTGTCGATCAATAAACTTGAGTATGATACTCACATATCTTAACCGCATGCCCAAGCGGCCTCGCCCAAGGCTGCATACATGCGGAGTTAATGATATGAAAAATAAGAACATTTTCTTGGCTTCCCTGGCAAGCAGCACCTTGCTATCGAGCGCCGCGCTGGCGGTCGATCTTCGTGCACAGGCGGAAATCGAGGGCGGTTTCTTCAGCGGCGGCTCGGATGTGAGCGGCGGTTTCTTCCTGCCTTTCGTGCTCGATTCGGGCAATGCGATTTTCATCGATACACACGGCACGATTGCCAATGGCTCCGTGCGCCAGGGCTCAATCGGTGCCGGCTATCGCTTCCGCGCCAATGAGCAATGGGTCGTCGGTGCCTATGGCTACTACGACTATCTGAAGAGCGACTACGGCAACTCCTTCAGCCAACTGTCCTTCGGTGTCGAGGCGCTGAACGGCGACCTCGAAATGCGCAGCAACTTCTACCTGCCGCTGACCGGCGCCAAGGCACTCAGCGCCTTCAACGCCGCCTATGTGCGCGATCATGTGCTCGTCTTCCAGGAAGGCAAGGAACGTGCCCGGCGCGGCCTTGACGCTGAAATCGGCGGCCGCCTTCCTGTCTTCGATGAAGGCTCCAACGTACAGCTCAAGGTCTTCGGCGGCAGCTACTGGTATGGCGGGCGCAACCTCGGTGACATGTTCGGCGCCAAACTGCGCGCGGAACTGACGTTTGCCGATCTGCCCGGTCTGTCGGAGGGTTCAACAGTTTCGCTCGGCGTCACCGGAACCTATGACAACCAGGACAAACTGAAGGGCGCCGTCATGGCGCGACTGCGCATCCCGTTCGGCGCGACCGGCTCGACCAGCGACGCGTTCGACCCGATGACCCAGCGCGTCGAACGTGCGACCAGGATCCGCACCCAGGCTGGCACAACCGGAGACATCGAGGCGGCACAGCTCGCCGCCAGCGGCCGTGACGCCGGGCGGGTCGTCACCGTTTCGTCCGCTTCCGGCAACGCGTCTGATATCAACGCCTTGATCGGCTCGGCCGGCGCCGACGCGCTGATCCTTGCCGACGGAGACCTCGGCCTCGACCGCACGCTCGCACTCGGAAACGGCCAGACGTTTCTCGGCGGCGGCGGCGTTATCGCGGTGCGCGGCGCAAGAAGCGGCGCGACCGCGAGCTTCGTCAACCAGGGCGCCGCCACGACGATCACCGGCTACAACCCTGCCCAGGACGTGATCGCCATGGCGTCGGCAAGCACTGTCTCGTCGCTCTCGATCCGTGGGGGCCTCGCCGGCATTTCGGCCACCAATGCCGCAAATGTCATCGTCGATAACGTCGACATTTCTGCCACCAACCACGACGGCATCCGCTTCACCCGGGTCAATGGCGCGCTGGTTCAAAACAGCCGCATCCACGACCTCTTCATCTGCGAAAACAACACGAGTTGCGAGTTCTCGATCTCCAATCCGAACAAGGCGCCCTATGCGGCCATCAGCTCGGTCGGTGGCCGCAACATCACGGTTCGAGACACGACGATCGACAGGGTTACCTACGGTGTGTTCGCCAGCGGCGAGTTCAGGAAGATCAGCCGGACCGAACATGAACTCGTCAGCAGCACGGAGAATGTGACGCTCGACAATGTCAACGTCGGCAACTCGCGGCGCGAAGGCGTGCTGCTGGTCGCCGGCAACGGCGTCAGGCTCGACCGGGTGACAGTCGACAATTCCAAGCAGGATCGCGACATGGACTTGGTCGTGCTCCAGGGCACCTCGAATGTCGCCATCAATGACATGCGGCTATCAGGCGGCATCAACGGACTGATGCTGGTTGCAAGCCCCAATCTCAACGTGCAGACCACGAACGTTAACGTAAAGCGCCTAGAGGTCGACCGCACGCTCAAGGCCGGCATCTTCTTCAACCCGGTCTCCGGCATTTCGCTGGAGGACGTTACGGTCACCAATGCCGGTACCTATGGAGCCCACATCTATGGCGATCCTTATGGATTCCTGGGCGGGCCGGTAAGCAACGTCGTGCTGAAGAACATGTCAGTCGACAAGGCCGGCATCGCGGGCCTGCACTTCTCGGGCCCGGCTGAAGACATCAATGGTAGTGTCACCGTCACCAACACGCCCACGGATTGCGTGCTCGATACCGGTTGGTCGCCCGGGACAATCACCCAGTCGGCGGGTTCGGTGTTGACCGTCAACGGCACCCCGCTTGACCAGGGCAACGCCGCAGCCCGTTGCCGCTAAAGGCTCTCAGCCACGCCCGGGTAACCGGGCGTGGCGCTCTTACGCGAGCGCGTCGAACGTTGTTCTGGGCGGCGGCACTCGAAGGTGACGGCGTGATCGCCATCGCGCGGCGTACGGCCACAGGCATAGTTACCGGACACGACAAGATCGGTGAAACCGGCCGCTACCAGGGTCAGCGCCATTTCCTGAACGCCCCACCAGCATGGTGAAGAATTCCAGTTCGCTCGACGCCAGCCGTCCCTCATCGGCTCAAATGGGCTGCATCTCAGAAGCGCGCCGGGCGGATAAACTTGCCGTAGACCCAGCCTTCCTGCCAGTTACCGCTACGTTGCGGGTCGTGCCAGATCTGACACCAGGTCGCGCGCACCGCCCGGCTCTGCGCCAAGGCTGACCAGCGGGCGATGCGCCTGAGGTCGACGCCATTCATGCAGCGGCCGGTCATCTGCAGCCGCGTACCATTGGGATAGCCGGCGCGAACGGCCGAGGACGAGGATGGCCAGGCCCGCGCATTGAGCACATCGTTCCACTCCACTCCCGCGACTTCCCAAGCGACGAAGGTGCTTGCGCTCGCGGGCATCGCCGCGGTGAGAGCCGAGGCCAGAACGGCGGCCGATACCAGTTTTTTCAGCATGCCCATCGCGAAACCCCTTGCTTGGAGCCGCCGATCATCGACGGCAAGGAAGAAGATGCGACTGCAAGGCTGAATTGCAAGTGAACGTGCCGAGAGCGTCCCATCGCGATCGTTGAAAGGCACGCGTCAGGCTGCCCGTCCCGGACGTCCGGGACGGTGCTTTCTCAGCCAGGCAGGCGGCAAACGGTGCCGACGAGCTTGGCGACGAAGGGGCGAACAAGGAGTACGCAGACAAAGGCGACGGGCATGGCGAGCCCGTAGGCACTGAGCACGCGCAAGGGATAGCCGCCGTTGATGCCGGTATTGGCGCCGACGATGACGCAGCACATCAGGAACGCCATGATCGCCGACATGAAGAAGGCAAAGGCTATGGGTGCGGCGCGCGGTGGCAGCTTGCGGCTGCGGGCGAGCCGCGGAGCGGATAACGTGTCTTCCATGAGCAAATCTCCAGCAAATGACCGAGGGGAAAATCCCCTCGCTTCGGATTGCACTATACGGATCACGCACACGCGAAGTAGACCCTTGCAGCCTCCTTCAGAAGTAGGCAAAACTATCGAATAGACACAAGCATTCGATGGATGACATTATGGACACCCTGCGCGGAGTCGAGAGTTTCGTAAGGAGTGTCGAAGAGGGCAGCATTGCCGCGGCGGCACGAAAGCTGGGCATCACGCCGGCCTCTGCGAGCCAGAACATTGCACGGCTCGAACGCACGCTCGGCAGCCGGCTCCTCAGCCGGACAACGCGCCAGCTTGGCCTCACCGAGAGCGGCCGGATCTATTACGAACGGGTGCGTGGTGTCGTGCATGAACTGGAACTCGCGGCCGCGGCCGTCTCAGCGCTTAGCGCCGAGCCGCGCGGGCCGCTCAAGATCGCCTCATCCGTCGCCTTCGGCCGCCATGTCGTGGCGCCGCTCGTGCCGTCGTTTGCGGCCAGGTACCCTGATGTCTCGATCGAACTCGTCGTCACCGACCGCGAGATCGACCATATCGGCGAAGGCATCGACATCAGCGTGCGCTTCGGCCTGCAGCTCGAGCCGGGATTGATCGCGCGCAAGCTCGCTTCGGTGCCGATGATCATCTGCGCCGCCCCGTCCTATCTGGAGCGCCGCGGCCGCCCGCAACGGCCCGAGGATCTCGTCCACCACGATTGCCTCGTCTATCGTTACGCCGGGCACGGCCGCATCTTCCGCTGGGCCTTTACCCGCGACGGCCTGCGCTTCGAGCCGGAACTGAAGGCGACGATCGTCAGCAACGACATCGACACGCTCGCGGAAATGGCGATCGCCGGCGCCGGCATCACCCGGCTCGGCGCCTTCATCGCGGCACCGCTGATCGAACGGGGACTGGTGGTGCCGCTGTTCGGCGGACTGCCGCGCGAGGGGGTCGCCAGTACCGACCACGAGCCCTTCGACTTCTATGCCTGCTTTGCCGACCGCCAGGCGGAAACGCCGAAGGTCCGGGCTTTCATCGAACACGCCGTGCAGACACTGAAGGGGCGCTGGTAAGCCTCACCCGTCGCCGGCCACGGCATCAACGGCAGCCTTTTCGCTGCGCACGACCTCGACGCCTCGCCTCTGCTTCAGCCGATAGCCCACCTCGACGATGGCGTGTATGGCCGGGATGAATTCCTCGCCGAGATCGCTCAGACTATACTCGACTGAAGGCGGCGACGTCGGCATGATCCGCCGTTCGATCGCTCCCTTTTCCTCAAGCTCCTTGAGCCGCGTGCTCAGCACCTTGGCCGAGATGCCGGGAACATCGATCCTGAGTTCGCTGAAGCGGCGCGGGCCTGCGCTCAAGGACCAGAGAATGTTCGGTGTCCAGGCGCCGCCGAGCAGCACCATGCATTCGCCGACCGGGCACGTGGGCGGCAAGGCAGCCGCCCGATTTTTTCGGATTTTCAAGCTCATCGGCAGAATTTTCCAGTTACCGTCGGGAAACTGCAATAGGAAGTAACATATGGTTATCTGATATACAAAGGTTATCGCTTCCGCTTAGGTTCCGCCGTCCCCGACAAGGGACAGTCATTTCAGAAGGAGCCTGATCATGAAGCTTTATTACGCCCCCGGCGCCTGCTCGCTTTCCCCCCATATCAGCCTGCATGAGGCCGGCGCCGATTTCGAGATCGTCCGGGTCGATACGCAGACGCATCGCACCGAGGACGGCGCCGATTTCAAGGCGATCAATCCCAAGGGCTATGTGCCGGCGCTGATGCTGGAAAGCGGCGACGTCGTCACCGAAGGTGCAGCCGTGGTGCAGTATATCGCCGACCGCTTTCCGGTGGCGAAGCTCGCGCCGGCAAACGGCACGCTCGCGCGCACCCGCCTGCAGGAACAGTTGAACTTCATTTCATCCGAACTGCACAAGGCCTTCTCGCCGCTGTTCAACAAGACGGCGAGCGCAGAGGCGAAGGAAGCGGCCGCAGCTCAAGTGGCGAAACGCTTCGGCAACGTAGAAAGTCTGCTTGCGGACGGACGCCCCTATCTGCTCGGAGAGGCGTTCTCGGTCGCCGACGCCTATCTCTTCACGGTCGTCAACTGGAGCGGCGTCACCGGCGTCTCGCTCGCCCCCTGGCCGCACCTGACCGCCTATATGCAACGGATCGGCGCACGACCCGCCGTCCGCGCCGCGATGCAGGCCGAAGGGCTGATCGCAGCATGAGCGCGTCAACGAGCGATCCGCGCTTCGCTGCCGTCATCGAGGTGCTGCAGCTCTATTTCGACGGGCTCCATCGGAGCGATACCAGCATCCTCAGGCAAGTCTTCCACCCGAAGGCACTTTACGCCACCGCAACGGACGGTACCCTGCTTGAACTCGACATGGAGCGATACTTCCCGATCGTCGACAAGCGCCCCTCGCCTGCAAGCCGCGGCGAGGGACTTGCCGAGAAGATCGTCTCCATCGAGTTCGCGGGGCCGGTGACGGCGCTCGCGAAGGTTCAATGCGCCATCGGCGAGAAGGCCTTTACCGACCTGCTGTCGCTCGTCTTCGTCGACGGGCGCTGGCAGGTGATCGCCAAGGTCTTCCACTACGACATCCAACCTTCGAACTGAGGAGCGACGTATGCCCTATGTGAACATCAAGATCACCCGGGAGGGAGCAACCGCCGAACAGAAGGCCGCGTTGATCAAAGGCGTCACCGATCTGCTTGTCACCGTGCTCGACAAGAACCCGGCCACCACCGTTGTCGTCATCGACGAAGTGGCGCTCGAGGACTGGGGCGTCGGCGGACTGCCGGTCGACGAATATCGACGGAAGGCCAGGGAGAAATCCTAGCGGCACGAAGCCCCTTCCCCACCATGGAGGAAGGGGCAACTCGGCCGCCCGAATGCGAACCCCACCCGTCGGGCGGCTCCTTTGCGCTTGATCCCCATCACCAGGCTCTCTATCTCATGGTCTCCCACCGCATCGATCCCGGAGACGCATCTTGTCCGTATTCAAAAACCTTCCCGAAGCTCCCGTTGCCGCAAGGAAGCCGGTGAGCGACACGCGCCACGGCATCACCCGCACCGACGAGTACGCCTGGCTGCGCGCGGACAATTGGCAGGCCATGTTCCGTGATCCCTCGATCCTCGACCCGGGTATCCGCCTGCATCTGGAAGCCGAAAACGCTTACATGAACGCGGCGATGGATGACACGAAGGCGCTGCAGAAGACGCTGTTTTCCGAGATGCGCGGCCGGATCAAGGAGGACGACAGCTCGATCCCGGTCAAGGACGGTCGCTTCGCCTATGGCCATGCCTATGTCACCGGTGGCGAGCAGCCGCGCTATTTCCGAATCCCGCGCGATGGCGACCACAAGGACGAGACGATCCGGCAACTGCTGCTCGATGGCGACAGGGAAGCGGAAGGCAAAGCCTACTTCCGCCTCGCCGGCCTCGACCATTCGACCGACCATGGCCTTGGCATCTGGGGCTACGACGACAAGGGTTCGGAGTACTTCACGCTCAGGGTCCGCGACCTCGCCACCGGGGAGGACCTGGCCGACGTGATCGAGAACACCGGCGGCGGCGGTGCCTGGGCGCCCGACGGCAAGAGTTTCTTCTATACCGTGCTCGACGACAATCATCGCCCGTCGAAGATCTTCCATCATGTCCTCGGCACGGCACAGGCGGACGACAGGCTGGTGTTCGAGGAGACGGATCCGGGCTTCTTCATGTCGGTCGGCGGTTCACTGCTCGACGACTTCATCTATATCGACATCCACGATCACGAGACGAGCGAATACCGGCTGCTCTCGACCAAGGACCTGATGGCAGAACCGCAGCTCGTCGCCGAGCGCGTGACCGGGCTGGAGTACTCGATGACGGAAGGCGGCGACGTCTTCTACATTCTGACCAACGCCGATGGCGCCAAGGATTTCAAGATCGTCGAAGCACCCGTTGATGCGCCAGCCAAGGAAAACTGGCGTGAGGTGGTGCCGCACAAGCCGGGCACGCTGATCCTCAGCCATATGGCCTATGCCCGTCATCTCATTTGGCTGCAGCGACGCGAGGGTTTGCCGGAGATCGTCATCCGTGACCGCAAGACCGGCGAGGAACATGCGATCGCCTTTGCCGAGGAAGCCTATTCGCTCGGCCTTTCCGGCGCTGCCGAATACGATACCGACGTCATCCGCTTCTCCTATTCATCGATGACGACGCCGTCGCAGCTTTTCGACTACAATATGGCCACGCGCGAACGCACGCTGCTGAAGACCCAGGAAGTGCCCTCCGGCCACAATCCCGATGACTACGTCACCCGACGTGTTTTCGCCCCCTCCTGGGATGGCACCGAAATTCCCGTGACCCTGCTTTATCGCAAGGACACGCCGCTCGACGGTTCGGCGCCGTGCCTGCTCTATGGCTATGGCGCCTACGGCATTACCATTCCCGCCGGCTTCAACACCAATTGCCTGTCGCTCGCCGACCGGGGCTTCGTCTATGCCATCGCCCATATCCGCGGCGGCAAGGATCGCGGTTTTGCCTGGTACGAAGACGGCAAGATGGCCAAGAAGACCAATACCTTCAAGGATTTCATCGCTGCCGCTGACTATCTGAATCAACAGAAGTTCACGTCCTACGCAAAGATCGTCGCCGAGGGCGGCTCGGCCGGTGGCATGCTGATGGGCGCAATTGCCAACATGGCCCCGGAAAAATTCGCAGGCATCATCGCAGCCGTTCCCTTCGTCGACGTGCTGAACACCATGCTCGACGACACGCTGCCGCTGACCCCGCCGGAATGGCCGGAATGGGGCAATCCGATCGAGAGCCGCGAATTCTACGACATCATCGCCGGCTACTCGCCCTATGACAATGTCGGCGCAAAGCCTTACCCGGCGATCCTGGCGCTTGGCGGCCTGACCGATCCGCGCGTCACCTACTGGGAACCGGCAAAATGGGTCGCAAGGCTGCGTGAAAAGACCACCGGCAGCGAACCGATCCTGATGAAGACCAACATGGATGCCGGCCATGGCGGCGCTTCCGGGCGCTTCCAGCGGCTCGAAGAGATCGCCTTCGAATATGCCTTCGCGATCAAGGTCGCCGGCAAGATGTAATCAGAGCGGGATGAGGAAACGTGTATGCGGCTTTCCGCCCGCATCCCGCTCCAGCTTTTTAGAATCGATCACGCTCGTGATTTTGGGTCGACCCGACCCAAGATCATCGTGATCTGGGAGGTCTCGTGATGCCCGTCCATGTCGCCCTGCTCCGCGCTGTCAATGTCGGCGGGACGACGCCGCTCGCCATGGCCGACCTCAAGGCGATCTGCGAGGGGCTCGGCTTTGCCGACGTCAAGACCTACATCCAGAGCGGCAATGTGCTGTTCCGGTCGGATCTGCCCTCGGCGGAAGTAGCAGCGATGCTGGACGGCGCCCTTGAGAAGAAAATCGGGAAGGCGCCGGGCGTGATGATCCGGACCGGCGCCGAACTTCAGGCGATCGCCGATCGCGCGCCCTTCCCCGAAGCCAAGCCCAACCTCCTGCATGTCGTCTTCCTGAGCGCGCCCGCGCCGGCCGATGCGCTCGAAAAGCTCGTGGCGCCTGACGGGGAAGAAGTGCAACTGGCCGGGAGCGAGATCTACATCCACTTCCCGAGCGGCTCCGGCCGGTCGAAGTTCAAGCTACCGGCGGCGAAGCCGGGCACCGCCCGCAATCTCAACACGGTGCGCAAGCTCGCCAGTTTAGCGCTTGAAATGGAAGGCTGACGCAACTGCGGACGGGAAAACCGCTTCGCCCTTTTCCTGGAATTGCACTAGGCAGCTGCCGGCTGAAACAGCAGGCGGACGAAGGACCGGAGCACCAGCAGTTGCTGCGGCAGGCTTTCCGGCTGCTTCAGCGCCTTCGACAGGATGATGCCACCTTCGAGCACCGTCGAAACCATATCGGCGAGTTGGTCGATGTCGAGCGGCTCACGCGGCCGATAGACACGCATGATCTCCGCAAACATCGCTCCGAAACGCCGGCGCCACATCAGTGCCGCCTGCCGGTTGATCTCCTGGATCTCGCGATCAAACGCGCGCTCCTGGGTGCACATGACAGCAACCAGACAGCCGGGGTGGCCGTTCGGCAGGTCGCCCAGAACTTCCGACAGCAGCTTGAGGCCGAGCAAGAAGGCCTGCAGCGGGTCATCGGCCAATTGATGCGCACGGCCGAAGATCTCGTCGTAGATGCGCTCGTCGTTCTCGATGTAGCGTTCAAGCAAGGCCCGCGCGAGCTCGTTCTTGTCCCTAAAATGGTAGAAGAATCCGCTCTTGGTAATACCGGTCTCGGCGATCAGCTCATCGATCGAGGTCGCACCGAAACCCTTCGCCAACACCGCCGCCTCCGCAGCGTCGAGGATCCTCGCTCGCGTTTCCTCACCCTTTCGCATTAGCCGCTTCCCTACCATTGGTGCGGTTTCCAGGAGCAACGTGACAGTCAGCCTGCAGCGCCGTGACGGAAGCCAAACAGTAAGTCACTGATTTTACGGCAGTAATTTGGTGTATTAGCAATAGTATACCGCAAGTCGCCTAGTTTAGAAGATGTTAATAAGGCAGAAATTTACTTGGTTCTGCGGGAAAGGAGGCGTCCCCGGGCCCCATCAGCAAGACTGAACCGGGTGGAGACCGATATGGCCAAATACAGACGCAACCTGCCGCTCTTGAAGGGTGGACTGTTCCTGAGTGACGGTGGCATCGAAACGACGCTGATTTTTCATGAGGGCATCGCTCTTCCGCATTTCGCCGCCTTCGTGTTGCTTGCGACGGCGGACGGACGGCGGCGCTTGCTCGACTACTACAGGCGCTACCTGGCGATCGCGCAGCAACACGCCACCGGCTTCGTGCTCGACACGCCCACTTGGCGCGCCAGCGCCGACTGGGGCGTGAAGCTCGGCTATGATAGTGCCGCCCTCACCGAGGCCAACCAGAACGCCATCTACATGCTCGCGGAACTGCGCGCCGAATACGAACGTCCGCAAGCGCCGATCATCCTCAGTGGCGCCATCGGACCGCGCGGCGACGGCTACCGCCTGGGCCGCATGAGTGCCGAGGAGGCCGAGGATTATCATGCGCCGCAGATTTCCTCCTTTGCCGCCAGCGACGCCGATATCGTCGGCGCCTACACACTGACCAGCATCGACGAGGCGACCGGGATTGTCCGGGCGGCCCAGAGCCATGGCATGCCCTGCTCGATTGCCTTCACGGTGGAAACCAACGGCCGGCTCCCAGACGGCCGGACACTTCAGGTCGCGATCGAGACTGTCGATGCGGCGACCGGCGGCTATCCGCACTACTACATGATCAACTGCGCCCATCCTGATCATTTCGAGACGAGCCTGGACGCCGGCAGCGCCTGGGCCCAACGCATCGCCGGTATCCGGGCCAATGCCTCGAGGATGAGCCATGCCGAGCTTGATGACAGCGAAACGCTCGACGCCGGTGATCCCGCCGACCTCGGGCAGCGCTATCGAACCCTGACGACGCATTTGCCACGATTGCGCATCCTTGGCGGCTGCTGCGGCACCGACCATCGGCATATCGCGGCAATCTGCGAGGCCTGCCTTCCACCGACGGCGCTAAGCGCCTGAGGCACGCGGCCTCGCCCTCCCGGCCCTCTCGCGAGCAATCGCGGGAGGGCGCCGCACGTCTTGACGCCCTCGCGAAAGCTGCCGCGCTCGTGTAGACTTGGGCCGAAAGGACGGCCGCCGGATCATCCAGGCAAAGGCCGTTGACCGCTCTGCCATGAACTACGTCCCCCCCTCATCGACCGGAAATGTCGAGGTCTTCAGCTTCGACAACAGTTATGCACGACTGCCGCAGCAGTTCTTCGCGCGCGTCGCGCCGACCCCGGTCGCCGAACCCTGGCTGATCAAGCTCAACGGGCCATTGGCCGAGGAACTCGGGCTCGACCTCGCCGCGCTCGAGCGCGAGGGCGCGCAGATCTTCTCCGGGAACCGCGTTCCTGAAGGCGCCGATCCACTCGCCATGGCCTATGCCGGCCACCAGTTCGGCACCTTCGTGCCACAGCTCGGCGACGGCCGGGCGATCCTGCTTGGCGAAGTCGTCGATCGCAACGGGCGGCGTCGAGACATACAGTTGAAGGGGCCCGGCCAGACGCCATTCTCGCGGCGCGGCGACGGGCGTGCAGCGCTGGGGCCGGTGCTGCGCGAGTACATCGTCAGTGAGGCGATGTTCGCGCTCGGCATCCCAACGACGCGGGCGCTTGCAGCCGTCGTCACCGGCCAACCCGTCTACCGCGAGCAGATCCTGCCCGGCGCCATCGTTACCCGCGTTGCGGCAAGCCATATCCGTGTCGGCACCTTCCAGTTCTTCGCCGCGCGCGGTGACATGGCCTCGGTGAAGGTGCTCGCCGACTATGCGATCGACCGTCACTACCCGGAGATCAAGGGCGATGAACGACCTTATCTCGCCTTCTACAAGGCGGTGACGGCGCGCCAGGCGGAACTGATTGCACGCTGGCTCCATGTCGGCTTCATCCATGGCGTGATGAACACCGACAACATGACAATCTCTGGCGAGACGATCGACTTCGGACCTTGCGCCTTCATGGACGCCTATGATCCCAGGAAGGTCTTTTCCTCGATCGACCAGGTCGGCCGCTACGCCTATGCAAGCCAGCCGGCCATCGGCCAATGGAACCTTGCGCGCCTGGCAGAAACGCTGGTGCCGCTGTTCGACGACGATGAGGGCACCGCGGTCGAACTCGCAAACGATGCACTCGGCGAGTATGGCGCGATTTTCCAACGCCATTGGCTCGACGGCATGCGGGCCAAGATCGGACTTTCGACAAGCGAGGACGGCGATCTCGATCTGGTGCAAGCGCTGTTGACGGCGATGCACAAAGGCGAAGCCGACTTCACCCTCACCTTCCGTCGGCTGTGCGACAGTGCGCGTGATCCGGCCGAGGATGCCGTGTTCAGCTCGTCGTTTACCGGGTCCGAGGCGATCGGGCCATGGCTTCACGACTGGCGCCAACGGCTCGCCCGCGAAAAGAGGGATCCCGAAGAGCGGGCGACGGCCATGAAGGCCGTCAATCCCGCCTATATCCCACGCAACCACCGGATCGAACAGGCCATCGCCGCTGCGACCGATGACGCGGATTTCTCGCTGTTTGAGGCGTTGCTCGACGTCACGGCAAAACCCTTTGACGACCAGCTCCAGTTTTCCGCTTACCAAGCCCCACCAAAACCGCAAGAAGAAGTCCAGCGAACCTTCTGCGGAACGTGAAGAGCCCAGCATGTTGCCGTCAGGCGCATGCGGAATTCTGTTGCCAGGCAGATTCACCGGATCGCTCCATCTCTTTGTTTTTGCGTGTCTGGGCGCAGGGTTCGCCCTGCCCGGATATCTCGGGCGCGGCCCGCGCAAGAGCGCGAAGCAAGTTTCCCGCCACCGCTTGAGCACAAACTCATTGCGGCCTTCTAAAATTTCCGCATTGCGGAATTGTGGCTATTGAAAGGCAGGCGCCGCGCGTTAGGTGCAAGCAGGACAGGCGCTATGCGCCTCCCTGACCGGGTAGCCGCGGCACGGCTCGCGACCACCAAACCAGAATTCCACCTGTCTCACGCGGCCCTGGCCCAAGGGCCGCCGCAATGAAAAAACCGTGCCGCGGCACCGTTCTTGCGGGAGTTTCCAGCATGCTCATTCTGACGGCTATCGCCTTTGCTCTCATCGGCCTGGTGCTTGGCGGCGGTGGCGCCAAGCTCGTGATGCTTGGTGGCAGCCCCTACTATCTGGTCACCGGCATCGGCTTCCTGCTGACGGCCGCACTTCTGTTCATGCGGAAATCGGTCGCGATCTGGCTCTATGTGCTGATCATTGTCGGCTCGCTTGGCTGGGCGATCTCGGAGGTCGGGTTCGACTGGTGGCAACTCGGCCCGCGCGGCGGCATCATCGTGCTGCTGGGGCTCTGGCTGCTGTTGCCGGCCGTCCGCCGGCCGCTCGGCTTCGAAAGCCCGACGGGCGAGCGCTATGCTGCGAGCGCCTGGCCGCTGGCGTTTGCAGTTCTGGTTTCGGTCGGCGTCGCCGGCTACGCGATGACGCAGGATCCGCACGATATCCGCGGCGACCTGCCAAACGGTATCGTTGCCGCCAAGCCTCCCCTTGGCGGCTCGGTACCACCAGGTGAATGGCACCAATACGGGCGCACGCCCTTTGGTCAGCGCTATTCGCCCCTCGACCAGATCACTCCTGACAACGTCGCCAATCTGAGGGTTGCCTGGCAGTATCAGACCGGCGACGTCAAGCGGCCGGACGACGTTGGCGAAACGACCTACCAGGTAACGCCGCTCAAGATCAAAGACACGCTCTATGCCTGCACGCCGCACAACTGGGCGATCGCGCTGGATGCGGCGACCGGCGAGGAGAAATGGAAGTATGATTCCAATTCGGGCATGAACCCCGACCGGCAGCACCAGACCTGCCGGGGCGTTACCTATTGGGCCGACCCGGCAGCCGCTGCGGGCAGCCCCTGCGCCGAGCGGGTTTACCTGCCGACATCGGATGCGCGGCTGATCGCGCTGGATGCGGCAACAGGCTCCGTCTGCACCGGCTTTGCCGACAACGGCGTGCTGCATCTCGAAGCGGGTATGAAGTACAACCCGGCCGGCTACTACTATTCGACATCACCGCCGGTGGCCGCCGCCGGCAAGCTCATCATCGGCGGTGCGGTCAACGACAACTACTCCACCCAGGAACAGTCGGGCGTCATCCGCGCCTTCGACGTCAATAGCGGCGCGCTGATCTGGAACTGGGACAGCGGCAATCCTGACGTGACGACGCCGCTCCCCCAGGGCCAGACCTACACCACCAACTCGCCGAACAGCTGGTCGGTGTTCAGCTATGACGAGGGCCTTGGCCTCGTCTACATACCCATGGGCAACCAGGTTCCCGACCAGCTGGGCATGGGCCGCAGCGAACACGTCGAGAAGTATTCGTCCTCGATCGTCGCGCTCGACATCAACTCAGGCGCGGTGCGCTGGGTCCAGCAGACCGTGCACCACGATCTCTGGGACATGGACGTGCCGGCACAGCCCGCACTTCTCGACATCACCAGGGAGGACGGCACTGTCGTGCCAGCGCTCGTCGGGCCGACGAAGCAGGGCGACATCTATGTGCTTGATCGGCGCAGTGGCGAACCACTCATCCCGATCGAGGAAGTCAAGGCGCCGGGTGGAGCGATCCCGGAGGATTTCACCGCGCCGACGCAACCGGTTTCGGACCTTACCTTCATGCCTGCACCGCTGCAGGAGAAGAACATGTGGGGCATCACGCTTTTTGACCAGCTTGCCTGCCGCATCGCCTTTCGCTCGCTGAAGTACGAGGGCCGCTATACGCCGCCGTCGCTCGAAGGCACGCTCGTCTATCCCGGCAATTTCGGCACGTTCAACTGGGGCTCGGTCGCGATCGATCCGGAAAGGCAGGTCATGTTCGGCATGCCGACCTACCTTGCCTTCACCTCGCGTCTCGTACCTCGCGACCAGATCCCGCCGAAGGGGCAGGACGAAAAAGGCTCCGAGCAGGGTCTCAACCGCAATGACGGTGCGCCCTATGGTGTCTTTATGGGTCCCTTCCTCGGACCACTCGGCATCCCTTGCCAGGCGCCGCCCTGGGGTTACGTTGCCGGCGCCGATCTTCGAACCGGCAAGATCGCGTACAAGCACAAGAATGGAACGGTCGAGGACATGACGCCGCTGCCGCTGCCATTCAAGGTAGGCGTACCTGGGATCGGTGGGCCGATGATCACAAAGGGAGGCGTCGCCTTCCTTGGAGCCGCGGTCGACGATTATCTGCGCGCCTATGATCTGACGACCGGCCGCCAACTCTGGGAAGCACGCCTGCCCGCCGGCGGTCAGTCGACCCCGATGAGCTACGCGGTCGGCGACAAGCAACATGTGCTGATCGTCGCCGGCGGCCACGGCTCGGTCGGAACCAGACCCGGCGACTACATCATCGCCTACACCCTGCCCTGAAGCGCGAGAGGCATCCCTAATTCTCGCTAGAAGGTTGCAAAAGCAAGCTCCACGCAAGCCCACGAAAGCAGCCTCCCCCGGACGAAAGATTCCGGGGGATTCCCATGAAGATCGACAACAGCATCTCGAGCTACTATTTCTCGCAGCGCCGCGCCCAGGCCGGGACGGTTGCCCCGATCGAGGAAAGCGGCAGCGACGCGCGCCCACGCCTTGCTCCCACCATCGCACCACCTTCAACGTCCAATGCACTCTCCAACGCCTTGTGGGCCACGGCGACCCGTGAAGAAACAGGCACCGCCTCGATCACCGACAAGGAGGGAGCGGCCCCATCCGGCAATTCGGTCAGTGACGAGTTCCTGAAACGCGCGAAGATGAGCCTGGCGGAGCAGATCCGAGCCCAGATCCTCGAATCGCTCGGCCTCAGCGAAGAGGACCTGAAGGCGATGGATCCCGAACAGCGGAAGGCCGTCGAGGAGGAAATCCGCAAGGCGATCGAGCGGGCGATGGGCGTTGAGAAGCAGCGCGATGATGCCGCCGCCGACATCGCCAATAGCGACAGCGATATCGCCTGATATCGCGCGGATTTCGCGGATCTAACTGTGAGTATCTTCGACAAGAGCGTACACACGCCGCAACTGGAGGAAAGTGACCTCTTCGGCGAGGTGCTGCTTTCCTTTCCAGGCCCCGTCGATGGGCGCGCGTAGAAAAAGCAGGAATTGAAGCGGAGCGTCATTCGCGTGCACTTGGGAAAGGCGATCGGGCCTTCCCCTCTTCGCCACCATTGACACCCGGCAGCAAGCCATTACCTATTGCTCCAGAAGCTATAGGTTTGAGGCATACATGTATTCCATCGGTGATCTCTCCCGCCGCACCGGCGTGAAAATACCGACGATCCGCTACTACGAGCAGATGGGGCTGATCGCAGCGCCCGAGCGCTCTGAAGGCAATCAGCGGCGATACGAGAAACGCGAACTTGAGCGGCTGACTTTCATCCGCCATGCACGCGACCTCGGCCTGTCGATCGAATCGATCCGCGACCTGCTCGCGCTCAGCCAGCATCCGGAGCGCCCCTGCGGCGAGGCGGACCGGATTGCCAGTGAGCATCTGACGACCGTGCGCGAGAAGATTGCCAGGCTGAGGAAACTGGAACAGGAACTCGAACGGATCGTTGCCTGCGACGGCAATCACACCGTCGGCGACTGTTATGTCATCCGGGCGCTGGCCGATCACTCGATGTGCGACAGCGAGCACTGAGGCGGCCGGCTTCGACCACGCGCGCAAAATTCCCCGTTGACAAAATGGCGAAAACGAACAATCTAGCGCCCATGATCAAGAACGCACCCATTTGCCGCGCGTATTTTTGGCTGTTCCGATAGGAGCGGCCTGCTGATCGTATTCAACAAGGCCGCCATCAGGCGGCTTTTGTTTTTCCGGCTCCTGATGGCGAGAAAACCCGAGGAGCCCAGACATGCTACAGACCGCCATCCCGACCCTTCATTCGACACCGGCAACCCGACCGCCGATGGTCACCATCCGCTGCGCCAAACCGCGTGACCTGCCGGAACTGCGCGACATGATCGCCGAGCTGTCCGCTCATCACGGCGACGCCGCAGCGATCACGCCGGAACAGCTTGAGCGCGACCTCTTCGGCCGCACGCCCTGGATCACCGCGCTCGTCGCCGAGGCCGGAAACCGGCTGATCGGCTACGCGATCCTGGTACCGATCTACAGGGCTGCCGAAGGTGCGCGCGGCATGGAACTGCATCATCTCTTCGTGCGTACGGAGAGCCGCGGCACCGGCATTGGCCGCCATCTCGTCGCCAAGGCGCGCGAGCAGGCGAAGATGGCCGGCTGCGACTATCTTTCCGTGAGTGCCGCCACGGGCAACTTCCAGGCGCATCATTTCTACGAATCCGAGCGCTTCGTACCTCGTCCGGTCACCGGCATGCGCTATATGCAGAAACTTGGGTGAGGATGAAACGATGCGCCTTGCGATCGTGCTTTACGAAGGTTTCGCCGATTGGGAATGCGCGCTGTTGATGGCGGCGGCGCGCACCCATCTCGGCGTCGAGATCGACGTCGCGACCGCCGATGGCGCACGGGTGACGTCGATGGGCGGCCTCGACGTTTCGGCGCATCTGTCGATCGACGCGCTCGATCCTGCGGGTTTCGACGGGCTGGTGATCTCAGGCGGCTCGATCTGGGAGACGGATGAGGCTCCCGATCTCTCCGCCACGATCCGCGCCTTCGACCGCGACAGGCGGCTCGTTGCAGCCATTTGCGGCGGGGTCAGTGCGCTGGCCGCAAGCGGTGTTCTCGATCGCATCGACCACACCGGCAATGGCGCCGACAGCCTTGCGCCGCTCCGCGGCTATCGTGGGCAAACTCACTATTGCAACCAACCGCAGGCGCTGCGCAGCGGCCATGTCGTGACGGCCGCCGGCACTGCGCCGATCAGTTTCGCCGGCGAGATCCTGCGCGGCCTTGGCCTCGGCTCACCGGAACTCGACGGCTTTCTCGCCCTCTACGGACGAGAGCATGAAGCCGCGGCGAGCGCCGGATAAGAAGGCCCGCCGAACTGCCGGCTGGCGATCCTCTCACATTTCCCGAAACGGCTTCAGAGCCAGCTCGAAATCTGATCGAGCGGCTTCTTGACCTTGCCCGCCACAGGCACAGTCGCATCCGGCGCAGGATAACCAACCACCAGGATCAGGAACGGCTTTTCGCTATCAGGCCGGCCGCAGATCTCGTTGAGGAAGTTCATCGGTGCTGGCGTATGGGTAAGCGTCGCAAGCCCGGCGTGATGCAGCGCGGTGATCAGGATACCGGTGGCGATGCCGACGCTTTCGTTGATGTAGTAGTTCTTCTTCAGGTCGCCCGGATTGGGGCCACCGCGCTTTTGCGAGAAGACGACGATGAGATAGGGCGCGGTCTCAAGGAAGGGCTTGTCCTCGTCGGTGCCGAGCGGCGCCAGCGCATCGAGCCACTCCTGCGGTGCCTTCTCCCGGTAGAAGACGCGCTCTTCTTCCTCCGCCGCGCGCCGCACCTCGGCCTTGATCTGAGCGCTCTCGATGACGGCGAAATGCCAAGGCTGATGGTTGGCCCCGCTGGGTGCGGTTCCAGCCGCCATCAGGCATGCCTCGATCACTTCACGCGGCACTGCCCGGTCGCTGAAATAGCGCGTTGTACGACGTCGGTTGACCTCTTCATAAAACGCGTTGGCGCGCGCAGCCATCTCCTCGGGGCTGCGTTCGATCCACTGGTCATAGGGTGCGGTTTGATGTGGGCGCATTCAGTCTCCTCCTCGTTGCGGGAGCGAGTTTGACCGCGCCTTGCAGCGAAGATCAAGCGTCAGAGCGCCGGGATCGCCTTCAGATAGGCGGCGATCGCCTCGCGGTCGGCGGGCGTCAGTTTCGCCATGTTTTTCTGCACTTCGACCATGGAGCCGCCGACGGAATCAAATTCCGGCGTGAAGCCGGTTTCCAGATAAGAAGCGATATCAGACGCGCTCCAACCGCTGATGCTCTTGGAGCCAGGGGTAATATCAGGGATGCGGCCCTCGCCCTCCGGGTTCGGCGCGCCGGCAAGCCATTGATCCGGTTCGAAGCCGCCGATCGCATTTCTGGGCGTGTGGCATTCGCCGCAGTGCCCTGGTCCCTCGACGAGATACTGACCGCGCGCAAGCTTCGGATCGTTGACGTCCACGGCAACACGAGGCTTGTCCGTGAGAAACAGCAGTTTCCAGCCGCCGAGCGCCATGCGGATGTTGTAGGGGAACGGCAGTTCATGCGGGGGCGCCACGTCGGCGCTCTTCGGCAGGGTCTTCATGTAACCCCAGAGATCGTTGACGTCCTTCGCGGTCAGCCGGGAATAGGAACCGTAGGGAAAGGACGGATAGAGGTGTTCGCCATTGCGCCCCACGCCGCGGGTCATCGCGTTGCCGAACTCGGCAAGCGTCCAGCCGCCAATACCAGCGGTCTCGTCAGGTGAGATGTTCGGAGCATGGAAGGTGCCGAAGGGGCTCTTCAGCGGTGCGCCGCCGGATAGCACGAGGCGAGCATCGCCTTCGGCGCCCTTCTTCGAATGACAGCTGACGCAGCCACCGGCCCAGAACACCTGTTCACCGTTGGCAAGGTCGGGCGCCCCGAGCCCTTCCCAGTGCGACGCACTCCAGGGCGCCGGCTTCGTCAGCCACCAGAACGCCGCGCCACCGACGACACCCAGCACCAGAAGACCCGAAATGAACTTTCTCGTCCGACGACCCATTGTTTCCCCTGCCGCGTCTTGGCCTTCAATGCGGATAGGGCACGCGGCTGACGTCGCGTGCCCCCTCAATTCATCAGGAAGCGCTATCCCCGCCCGTCAATTTTTCTTCAGGCGATAGCTCTCATGACAGCTACCGCAATCCTTGCCGATGCCACCAAGCGCAGCGCCGACAGCGGCCTGGTCAGCGGGAAGCTGCGCGAGGACCGTCGCGGCATCGGTGCCAAGCTTGGCCGCCTTGGCCTTGAAGTCGTCCATGTTCTCCCAGATCTTCGGGCTCGCTTCGGTCTCATGTCCCGTTTCCGAGCCGGTCGGGAAGTGGTCGGGGAAGGTCTTCATCGCATCGCTGATCGTGGTCAGTGATGCTTTGACCACCTCTGCGTCATAGGGTTTCTCGCCCTTGGCGATACCGGCGAGAGCGCCAGTCGCTCCACCCACCTTCTTCATCGTCTGCTGGCGAACCACCTGCGGCTCGTCGGCTGCCGTCACGGCAGTAACACCCAGGCCCGCAAGAGCGGCAGCCAACATGAGTGCGCGTATTTTCATCAGGATCTCCCGGTCAATGAAATCTATTTGGCGAATCCGCCTGGCTGGCCTTCATGTCCAATGCGCCGGCATGATGTCATCTTGAGTATTCGACGGAAGTAACATTTTTTTGATGTGCTTGTTACGACAGAGGAATTTCCGTTGATCGCCGCAATTCCTGGATTTCAGCTGATCGACTTAATAATATGACTATTTAACTCATGTTTATACTTTAAACAACTGCCCGGCGGCATCACGTCATTGCCCAGCCCTGCCAAACTGTGAAGGCCGCGACGAGAACGAGCACGACCCCGGCGGCGCGACCGATCCACACCGTCGCCCCGGGACTGCCCACCAGAAAATCACGACCGCGGCCGGCGGCAAGTGCCAGGCCGCCATAGACGGCGAGTTGCGTCGTCGCGATCATCGCAGCCATGACCAGCGCCTGGGACCAGATCGGCCCGAACTGCGGCTTGAGGAACTGCGGATAGACCGCCAGCATGAAGAGATAGGCCTTGGGATTCATCAGGCTCGTCAGCGCCCCTTGCCGGAAGCTTGCCCAGCGCGAGAGCCGCCCTGAGCCTTCGATGCCGCCAATGGTGATGGAGCTCCTGACGAGCGAAAAGCCGATCCAGGCGATATAGGCGGCACCGGCGACGAGCAGCACATTGAAGAGACCAGGCACCAGATGCAGGATGACACTGACGCCGAGCGCGGCGTAGAGCGTGTGCAGCACACCGCCCGCCATGATGCCGGCCGTCGCCGACAGACCGGAGGCGCGACCGCCGGTCAGCGAGTTCGCCAGGACGAATACCATATCCATGCCGGGCACGATGATGATGCCGAAAAGCAGCGTGAAGAAGAGCCAGAGATTTTCCGTATAGGTCATGTCAGTTGTCCGTCGTTCGATTTCATGGGTTCCTGGACGAATTGCTGTTTTTTCAATTCGTTGGCTGATGGTATAAATCCGCGCAACTGACAAGGTATTGTCAGGAGCGTTGGCGACAGGTGGAGTTTTCGATGCGCAAGGCGTCGCGACTTTTCGAGATCATCCAGATCCTCAGGCTTGCCAGGAAGCCGGTGACAGCGGCCCAAATGGGCGAGACGCTGGAGGTAACCGTGCGCTCGATCTACCGCGATATCGCAGCACTTCAGGCGATGCGGGTGCCGATCGAGGGCGGCCGCGGCATCGGCTATATCCTCAGGCCCGGTTTCGACCTGCCGCCGCTGATGTTTTCGATCGAAGAGACGGAGGCGATCGCCGTGGCGCTGGCGCTGCTGTCGCGCACCGGCGACGAGGAGCTGAAGGCGGCAGCCGGCCGCGTCAACAAGAAGATCACTGCCGCGGTGCCCGAGCCGCTCAGGCTCGCCTTTCGTTCCCAGGCGCTGCATGTCTGGGGCACTGTTGCCCCCTCGCCCGCCGGCATCGACCTTGCACTGGTGCGCCGTGCCATCCGAGACGAACAGAAACTTGCGCTCGACTATCGCGACGAACTTGGCCGGGCGACGGAAAGGATGATCCGGCCGGTGGCGCTGATCTACTATTCGGAAACCGCCAACATCGTCGCCTGGTGCGAATTGCGCCAGGCGATCCGCAACTTCCGCGCCGATCGCGTCGAACATTGCGAAGCGGCCGACGCGTACTTCCCGGGCGAAGGGAACCGCCTCCGCGAACTCTGGGTCAGTGGCTGGCAGACGCCGCCGACGCCCACCTGACGCGCCACGCAAAGACCGACGAACGAAAAGACCCGGCGCAAGCGCCGGGTCTGATAACGTGCACTGTCGAAGGCGACTTACTTGGAAGCCGCTTCGTACATTTCGAGCACGTAGTCCCAGTTGATCAGGCTGTCGACGAAGGCCTCGAGGTACTTCGGGCGGGCATTGCGGTAGTCGATGTAATAGGAGTGTTCCCACACATCGACGCCGAGGATCGGCGAAGCACCGTGAACGAGCGGGTTTTCGCCGTTCGGGGTCTTGGAGATTTCAAGCTTGCCGTTCTTGACCGAGAGCCAGGCCCAACCCGAGCCGAACTGGCCGGTGCCGGCGGCGATGAAGTCGGCGCGGAACTTGTCGTAGCCGCCGAGATCGGACTTGATGGCCGCGTCAAGCTTGGCCGGCAGGCTGGTGCCGCCGCCGCCCTTCTTCATCCACTTCCAGAAGTGGATGTGGTTGTAGTGCTGGCCGGCATTGTTGAACAGCGGCTGGTTGGTGCCGTAGGACTTCTTGACGACTTCTTCGAGCGACAGGTCGGAGAGGCCGGCTTCTTCGGCAAGCTTGTTGCCGTTGGTCACGTAAGCCAGGTGATGCTTGTCGTGGTGGTATTCGAGCGTCTCGCGCGACATGTAGGGCGCCAGTGCATCGTAGTCATAGGGAAGGTTCGGCAATTCGAAAGCCATGTGGGCATCTCCTCTTGGCATGGAATTTCGTCAGGAAATCCGTGAGCGGGAACATAGGCACCGGCCCCCATGGAGGCAACCGATGCAATGCCAATTTTTCCTCAACCCACGGAATATACTTTCAACATCATTTTGAAAGCATGACACTTTCGAGCACATTCATGCCGCGGTTTGCTTGCAGCCTGCCGACCGCTGCAACCATGCATAAAGGACTGTCCATGCCATCGCGCCTGATCCCCGCCTTAGCCCTCTCCGCCGCAGCCGCGCTCGCTGCCTCCAGTGCCGCCGCCTCCTCCGGCGACGCATGGGAGAGCTTCCGGGCGGAGGTTTCGCAAAAGTGCCTTGCGGCGGCCACCTCGCTCGAAAAGGCAAGCGCCGTCGTCGATCCATTCGGCTCCGAAAGCTTCGGCCTCGCGCTCGTGACTGGCACCCCCAAGGGAGCCGACACCGCCGTTACCCAGATCTGCGTCTTCGACAAGCAGAAGAAGACCGTCGAGCTCGGCGGCGAATTGACCGTGGAGACGGTGACCGTCACGGCGCCAGCAAAGGCCAAGTGAGCAAGGCTCAGGGGGCGGACACGCTGCGTGGGTTTTGGCTTGCACGCGAGCCACTAGGATGCCGCCAGTCGCTTGAGCTTCAACCGACCAGTTGGTAGAGAAAGCTCATGGTGAGCGATACCTACGAAAAGATCCTGGACGCGGCCGAACGCCTCATGGTGTCGCGGGGCTATAACGCCTTCAGCTATGCCGACATCGCGCCCGAAGTGGGTGTCGGCAAGGCGACGATCCATCACCACTTCCCGACCAAGGCGGACCTGGCGGCCGCGGTGCTTGCCCGTTACCGCAAGAACAATCGCCGCCACGTCGAGGGTCTGTTTACGGCTGTTATCGATCCGGTTGCCCGGCTCGAAGCCTATATCGGCTTTTGGGAGGACTGCATCCGCCGGCAGGACATGCCGTTCTGTATCGGTGCCCTGCTCGCTTCGGAGATACCCTCCCTACCCGACGCCGTCGTCCAGCAGGTACGCGGCCATTTCGCCGACCTTTCGAGCTGGCTTGGCGCGGTCATTGAAGATGGCGTCGCCAAGGGCCGGCTCAAAGCCGAGCAAGGGACAGCGGTAACGGCCGAGTGCTTGATGGCGTCCGTCCACGGCGCCATGCTGGCCGCACGCGTTGCCGGCTCCGATCCAGCAGTGTTTTCGGCTATCGCCCGCCGAGCAGTGGATCAATTGCTGACCGCCGCGACCGGCGACCAAAGCCCGGCAGAATCGCAGGCTGTTCCCACGGTAACGGCAGGCGGCGCGCGCGGGCCATAAAACTGATCATCGACAAACACGATGCGCCGGCAGAAACCAGCGCATCTCTTTTTTGAACCGGAGTCGACCAACTAGTCGGTCGATACAATTGAAAGGACAAGACAATGGCAAATCCGCTTTCCACGCTCGGTATCATTCATACGGCCGTCAGCCTGGCGCCTGTTGTTGCGGGTCTCTATGGCTTTGCCCGCTACGGCGCGATCGCTCCGGCGACGCGTTCCGGCAAGATCTATCTCGCCACTCTCGTCCTCGCCGTCTTGACATCCGCGGGGCTGTCGAGCACCGGCGGCTTCAACGAAGGGCACGCGCTTGGCATCGTCACGCTGCTGGTGATTGCCGGAAGCCTGGCCGCTACGCGGCTCAACGTCTTCGGTCGCCTCAAACCCTATCTGACGACGCTTGGCTTTTCCTTCACCTATTTCCTGCTGATGGTACCGGGGATCAACGAAACCCTGAGCCGGCTTCCGGTCTCGCAGCCGCTCGCAAGCGGTCCGGAATCGCCGATCGTGCAGACGACACTGCTCGTCTGGTTGGTGATCTTCCTGTCGGGTGTCTCGGTCCAGACCTATCTGATCCACAAGCGCGCAGCCGCCAGGGCGCGCGCTCCCCTTCCCCGCTGATTGCGGAAAAGCAACTGGCGCGCGACCTCAACGCAATTGCCGGAGACCCCGAGCGTAGGATACCTGCGCTCGGTGTTTTCGCTTGAGGGGCGTTTCAGATATCGCGCGCCGCGTGCGCCCAGTCCATGTAGAGATCGCGCGCCTTGGCGGCGACCGGGCCTGCCTGCAGGTCGCGGCTTTCGAGCCGGGTGACCGGCAGCACCTTGGAATAGTTGCCCGTGGTGAAAATCTCGTCGGCAGCCTCGAACTCGGCCATCGTGAGCGTCGCCTCCACCACTTCGAAACCGGCTTCGCGCAGCAGCGACATCACGCGGAAGCGGGTGATGCCGGCGAGGAAAGTGCGGTTGGCGGCCGGTGTGTAGACGACGCCGTCCTTCACCAGGAAGACGTTGGAAGAGCCGGTCTCGGCAATGTTGCCGAGCATGTCGCGCACCAGCGCATTGTCGAAACCGCGCGAGCGGGCCTCAGTCAGGATGCGCGCGTTGTTCGGGTAGAGGCAACCGGCCTTGGCATCGGTCGGCATTGATTCCAGCGTCGGCCGGCGGAAAGGCGAGAGCGTCAGCGACGAGCCGCCATGGCCGTTGCCCATCGGCGCCTCGAACAGGCACAGCGCAAAGCGTGTCGATTCCGGATCGATGGCGACGACGCCGGCAGCACCATGCTCGGCCCAATACATCGGCTTCACATAGAGCGCGGTCTTGCCGTCAAACTTCTTGGCGCCTTCCCAGGTCAGCGTTTCGATCTCTTCGGCCGTCATCGTCGGCTTCAGGCCGAGCGCCATCGCCGAGCGATTGACGCGCTGGCAATGAAGATCGAGATCGGGTGCAACGCCGTCGAAGACACGGGCGCCGTCAAACACCGTCGAACCTAGCCACATCGCGTGCGAAGTCGGGCCGATCAGTGGCGGGTTGCCTGAGAGCCATTCGCCATCGACATAGGTCCAGGTCACTGAGCGGGGGGATGTATCGACGGCCATCGGCGTCTCCTTCAGGTTTTTTGTTCTCAGCATTCGGCATAACCCGAAAAAACAGCATCGTGGTGAATGGGTATATCAAAAAATGTCATGGCGGCCATTCTGGCACCGGCGCTGTCTCTCGCTTAGTCTCGCGCAGACAGAAAGGGAGCAGCCGTGCGTATCAAACATCTCGATCCTGATGACGTCGACATCTTCCGCAGCATCAGGCTGGAGGCGCTCAACCGTGAGCCGCAGGCCTTTGCTTCGACGGCGGCCGACTGGGAGCGGCTTTCGCCGGAGGAGTGGCGTGCGAGATTGACCGCCAATGCCGTTTTTGTCGCGTTCGAAGGCGACCAGCCACTGGGGATCATGGGACTGATGCGCGAGCGCGCCAGCCGGCTGGCGCATCGCGCCACGATCATCATGGTCTATGTACGCGACGAGGCACGCGGGTCCGGCGTGGCGCGCCAGCTTCTCACCCACCTGACGGATCACGCCCGATCGACCGGCACCCGACTGCTCGAACTTGTCGTCCGTGCCGACAACGACGCGGCTATCCGCTTTTATGAGCGTGAAGGTTTCTACAAAATCGGCCACGTCCCGGGCGGCCTGCTCGATGGCGACGAAGAGGTCGATGAATTTCTCATGGCGCGGCACATCGACGGTCGCGCCCCGCCTGCATCTCAAGGAGCACCCCGATGAGAGCGATGTATTACGACGCCTTCGAGAAGACACCGGAAATCCGCACGCTTGCCGATCCGACCCCGACGGAAAACGGCGTGGTCATCAAGGTCGAGGCGACGGGGCTTTGCCGGTCCGACTGGCATGGCTGGATGGGCCATGACGCCGATATCCGCCTGCCGCATGTGCCGGGCCACGAACTCGCTGGCGTGATTACCGCCACTGGCCGCGGCGTCATGCGCTACAAGGTCGGCGACCGGGTGACCGTGCCCTTCGTTTCCGGCTGCGGCCGCTGCGGCGAGTGCCGCTCGGGCAACCAGCAGGTCTGCGAGGCGCAATTCCAGCCGGGTTTTACCCATTGGGGCTCGTTTGCCGAATATGTGGCGCTCGACTTTGCCGACCAGAACCTCGTGCATTTGCCCGAAAGCATGGACTTCACCACAGCCGCAAGCCTCGGCTGCCGCTTCGCCACCTCGTTCCGGGCCGTCGCCGACCAGGCGAAGGTGAAGGGCGGCGAATGGGTGGCGGTGCACGGCTGCGGCGGCGTCGGGCTTTCGGCGATCATGATCGCGGCCGCACTCGGCGCCCAGCCGATCGCGATCGACATCGCTGAGGACAAGCTTGCATTTGCTCGGAAACTCGGCGCGGTCGCGGCGATCAACGGCCGAAAGGTTGATGATGTGGCCGCGGCCGTCAAGGACATTACCGGCGGCGGTGCCCATGTCTCGATCGACGCGCTCGGCAATCCGGTGACCTGCTTCAACTCCATCAAGAACCTCAGGCGGCGCGGCCGCCACGTTCAGGTCGGGCTGATGCTCGGCGACCAGGCGACACCACAGATCCCGATGGCGCAGGTGATCGGCCACGAGCTCGAAATCTACGGCAGCCACGGCATGCAGGCCTGGCGCTATGACGCCATGCTGACGATGATCACCGACGGCAAGCTGAAGCCACAGGAGCTGATCGGGCGGGAGATCTCGCTTGCCGAGGCAATCCCTGCATTGACCTCCATGGACCGTGCGACCGACCTCGGCATCAGCGTCATCACGCGCTTCTGAAGCGCCGCGATGGAGCGGCACGCATGGTTGACGGAGGACGCCGTCATTGCCCGTTCCGACTCACCGGCCCCATGCGTTAGCCTTGCTCCAGATCGAGGGCCAGGCATATGACGATTGGACGACGACGAAAACTGATCAGGCGTCAGCGCACGGGAACGGCGCTGGCGGTTGCCGCGACGATCTCCTTTCTCGCCGGCATGACTGACGCCATCGGGCTGCTCAGCATCGGCGATTTCGTCTCCTTCATGAGCGGCAATACGACCCGAGCAGCGATTGCGCTCGGCGACGGCAATTTTGCCGGCGCGCTGATATTGCTCGGGGCACTGGTGGCCTTCATCGTCGGCAATGCACTCGGCGTAATCGTGGCTGCGCGCCGTGGCGTCGTCGGCGTCCTCACGACTGTCAGTCTCGTGCTGATGACCTGCGCCGGCTTTGGCGCCTGGATGCCGCCGCCCTGCTACTTTTACGGCATCGTGCTTTCAATGGGCCTGGTCAACGCGGCTGTCGAGCATATCGAGGGCCTGCCGATCGGGCTCACCTATGTCACTGGCGCGCTTTCGCGCTTCGGCCGCGGCCTCGGCCGCTGGTTGCTTGGAAACAGGAACCGCCAATGGCTGGTGCAGATCGTGCCCTGGCTCGGCATGTTTTCGGGCGCGGTCGCCGGCGCGGTGCTGCAGCGCCACTTCGGCGCGGCATCGCTCTGGGCGTCCTTCGCGCTCAGTGCCGGGCTCGCGCTTGCCACCATTCTCGTGCCGTCCCGCTGGTCGAAGCGCTACATCAATCCGGGCTGAGCCAGCAGCACCGGCGGCAGCTTTTCGCTTTTCCCAAGATTTTGCCCTTAAGCCCGGCCAGGTTTCAGGGCAAAATCCGCAAAGAAGAATCACGAGCGAGGTCCTGTCATGGCGCTTGCGGCAGCCGTCACCGCGGATGAACTCTACCATCCCGTTCTCAATGCCAATCCGGTGCATCCATCCGGCTGGCCGATCCGGGCAATCGTCAGCTCGCAGACAGAAGCGCGGCACAACCGGGCGCTCTGGGCGCCGACGCATCTGATCTCGATCCGCGCGCCCGGCAGCCGGCTCTTGTCGATGATCGAGCTGCCGCCGGAACGGCATCTGGAACTCTATTTCGGCGACACAACCGATCCGGACGAGCCGGATGCGGCGCGCCCGGATACGATCGATGCGGTCTTCGCCTTTGTCGATCGCTTGCCGGAAGACGCGCATCTCCTTGTGCACTGCCTAAGGGGCATCGGCCGCGCGACGGCGCTCACTCTCGGCGTCCTTGCGCGCTACATGCCGCCGGAAGAGGCGGCCGCAGCACTCCATGCATTGCGCCCCGAGGCCAAGCCGAACCGTCATGTGGTCAACCTTTGTGACACGGCCCTTGGCCTCAAGGGCAAACTCTCAAAGCAGGCGCTGCGCTTCCCGGCCAAGGTTTGGAAACCGGCCAAAAGTTGAGGCAAGTACATGCGACGGTGCCGCCACCCGTTGTGCATTGCACAAAGATTTGACATGATCTCAGGAAAGAACGGAGACAGTTCGATGCTCGAGCGGGCATGATGCTGTAAGCCTTTGTTTTCGGGTGGCCTTTGACGGGATGATGTTGACGTCTCCGACGGCGCCGAGGACAAAAGACGGGAGGAAAAGATGTCCCACGCGGCCTATGTGTTTGACGCCTATGGCACGCTCTTTGACGTGCACGCAGCCGTCAGGCGCCACGCGCAGGAGATCGGCCCGGACGGGCAAGCCTTTTCCGAACTCTGGCGCGCCAAGCAGCTCGAATATTCCTGGGTGCGCTCGCTGATGGGCAGCTATCAGGATTTCTGGCAGTTGACCGAACAGTCGCTCGACTATGCGTTCGCGCGTTTTCCGTCGGCCGACCCAAAGCTTCGCAAGCGCTTGCTCGACGCCTATTGGACGCTCGATTGCTACCCTGAAGTACCGGCGGTCCTGAAGGGGCTCAAAGAGCGTGGCGCGCGGATCGCCATCCTCTCCAATGGCTCCCCAGCCATGCTGGCCTCGGCGGTCCGCAATGCCGCGCTCGACATCGTCATCGACGACGTCTTCTCGGTCGACGCAGTCAAGGCCTTCAAGGCGGCACCTGCAGTCTACGACCTCGTCACCACCAGCTACCGGCTTTATCCGCATGCCGTCTCGTTCCAGTCGTCGAACCGCTGGGATATCGCCGGAGCGACGAAGTTCGGTTTCCGCACAGTCTGGATCAACCGGGCCGACATGCCCGACGAGTATCGCGATCACGGACCGGCCCTGATCCTGCCCTCTCTCGAAAGCCTGCAATTCGGTATCTGAAGGATTTCCCCATGGTCTGGTCGCCAGCGCAATATCTCAAATTCGAAGATGAACGCACACGACCCGCCCGAGACCTCCTCGCCCAAGTCCCCGAGCTCCCCGAAGGCATTGCATTCGACCTCGGTTGCGGCCCGGGAAATTCCACCGAACTCATCCGCGACCGGTTTCCCTGGGCCACGCTTTCCGGTCTGGACAGCGATGAAAACATGCTCGTCGCCGCGGCCAAGCGGCTGCCAGGCATCACGTTCGAAAGGGCCGATCTCGCAAACTGGAGCCCACCCAATGGCGCTTCGCTGTTTTACGCGAACGCCGTATTCCAGTGGCTTCCCAATCATCTCGCCATCTTCGAACGGTTGATGACTGCCCTTGCCGCAGGCGGCACGCTCGCCGTCCAGATGCCCGACAACCCCGACGAGCCAACGCATCTTCTGATGGAGGACGTCGCGCGCAGTCCGGCCTTCGCCGATGCTTTTGCCGGCAAGACCATTCGCCGCGCTCCTCTGACGGCGCCGGCGACCTACGTCGAATGCCTCGCTCCGCAGGCCGCAAACATCGAGGTCTGGCATACGATCTACTATCACAGGCTTGCCAATGCCGAGGCGATCGTCGAATGGGTGAAGGGGACGGGTTTGCGTCCTTATCTCGACGCCTTGCCGGAAGCGCGACGGGATGCCTATCTCGCAGCCTATACCGACCGGATCCGTTCCGCCTATCCGGCCATGGGCGATGGCAAGGTACTGCTGCGCTTCCCGAGATTCTTCCTCGTGGCGGTGAAGGCGTAACGCCTCTGCCGGCTACATACGCTCGGCCAGGAAATCGATGAAGGCGCGGATGCGGGCGGCGAGATGTTCGTGGCCGGCATAGACGGCGTAGACGGTCTCGATCTCGCCCGAGCGATAGTCCTCCAACAGCGGCACAAGTGTGCCGGCGTCGAAGTCCGGCTCGACGTGGAACCGTCCGATACGACCAATGCCGACGCCGGCCAGGCAAAGCTGGCGGACGATCGAGCCGCTCGATACCTGCATGTTGCCGAACACGGAACGGAGTTCCGAAGACTGGTCCGGCATACGGAACGCCCATTCGTCGACGCTGCGGCGGAAGTTGAAGCGGATGCAGTTATGGCCGTCGAGATCGTCGGGCGTCTGGGGGACGCCATGCTTTTCAAGATAGGCGGGCGAAGCGATCACCACCGGACGGCTCTCCATCAGCTTGCGCGCCTTCAAAGATGAATCCCGCAACGGTCCGGTGCGGATCGCCACGTCGGCGCGCTCGCCGACGACATCGATCATGCTGTCGGTAAGCGTCAGATCGAGCCGCACCTCCGGATAGCGTGCCAGGAACTCCGGTGCGAGCGGCATGATGTAGCGCTCGCCGAAGCCGACCGCGGCGTTCACCCGCAAGAGCCCGCGCGGCACCGTGCGGCCGCCGGCGGCCACCAGTTGTTCCGTTTCGACGATTTCGGCAAGGATCCGCTGAGCCCGCTGGAGATAGACCTCCCCCTCCGGTGTCAATTGCAACGTCCGGGTCGAGCGCACGACGAGCCGCGTGCCGAGCCGATCCTCGATGCGGGTGACCAGCTTGCTGACCGCCGATGGCGACAGCTTCAACCGCCGCGCAGCGGCGGAGAAGCTGCGGGTCTCCGAAACGGCAACGAAGACCTCCATTTCACCCGCCCGATTGTCCATGCGGCACCATCCTTTGAATTCAATTCATGATCCTTTGTCCGATTATGCGTATTCTCCTATAGAGTGCCAAGCCTCATATTCCGCTCGACTTCCTCAACCACCAACGCGCCCGGTTCCTCCCAGCCGGGCGGGAAAGGTATTGCCGTGCCCATTGCACTCCTTGCCCTGACGATCGCCGCCTATGCGATCGGAACGACGGAATTCGTGATCGTCGGCCTCTTGCCGACGGTCGCCACCGACCTCAACATCACCCTGCCACTGGCCGGTCTGATCGTCAGCGTCTACGCGCTTGGCGTCACCTTTGGCGCACCGGTGCTGACCGCGCTCACCGGCGGGATCGCGCGCAAACCGCTCCTGATCGGCCTGATGGCGCTGTTCATCGCCGGCAACGCCGCTGCAGCACTGTCGCCGAGTTATGAACCGCTGCTCGTCGCGCGCGTCATTTCCGCCTTTGCCCATGGCGTGTTCTTCTCGGTCGGTTCCACCATTGCCGCCGATCTCGTTCCGGAGGATCGCCGTGCGTCCGCCATCGCCATGATGTTCATGGGGCTCACGGTCGCAATCGTCACCGGCGTGCCGCTCGGCACCTGGATCGGTCAGACCTTCGGCTGGCGTGCCACATTCTGGGCGGTCACCGGCCTCGGCGTCATCGCCCTTCTTGCCATCGCCGCGCTGCTGCCGAACACGCTGAAGAAGGCGGCGCCGGCCAGGCTCATCGACCAGGTGCGGGTGCTCGGTTCCGGCCGCCTGCTGATCGTCTTTGCCATGACCGCGCTCGGTTATGGTGGCACCTTCGTCGCCTTCACCTTCCTGGCTCCGATCCTGCAACAGATCACTGGCTTTTCCGAGAGTGCCGTCAGCCTGATCCTCGTGCTCTATGGGCTCGCCATCGCGATCGGTAACATCGCCGGCGGCAAGATTGCCAACCGCGATCCGGTCAAGGCGCTCGTCGGCCTGTTCATCGCCCAGGCGGCCGTGCTCGTGCTCTTTACCTTCACGGCTCCCTCGCCGGTGCTGACGCTGGTGACGCTTGCTGCGCTTGGTTTCCTGTCCTTCGCCAATGTTCCGGGCCTGCAGCTCTATGTCGTGCAGCTCGCCAAACAGTACCGGCCGGGCGCCGTCGATGTTGCCTCTGCGCTCAACATCGCCGCCTTCAACCTCGGTATCGCCGTCGGCGCCTGGCTTGGTGGCGTGATCGTCGCTTCGCCGCTCGGCCTTGGCATGACGCCTGTCATCGGCGCCCTGCTCGTCGCCGCCGCCCTGCTGCTCACGCTCTTAAGCGGCGCCCTTGATCGTCGGGCCGGCGCCGCCTACCAACCGGCTTGAACAGTCGCCCCGGAAGACCACCTATAACATCGTTCCCTTCCCGCCCGGCCATCGGCCGGGCGCACGCCAGAACAACGTGCCAAGCACAAGGAGTTACCCACCATGCATTCCGTCAATTCCAACGGCGCCAATATTCCGGCGCTCGGCTTCGGCACCTTCCGCATGCCCGGCGCCGACGTGCTTCGCGTCCTGCCGGAGGCCTTGAAACTCGGCTTCCACCACGTGGACACGGCGCAGATCTATGGCAACGAGGCTGAGGTCGGACAGGCCATCCATGCATCCGGCGTGTCGCGAGCCGATATTTTCCTCACCACCAAGGTCTGGGTCGACAAATATGCGCACCGCGACTTCCTCGCCTCCGTTGACGAGAGCCTGAAGAAGCTGAAGACCGACCATGTCGATCTGCTTCTCCTGCACTGGCCGGGCGGCAGCGACGTACCGATGGCCGAGCGCATTGGCGCCCTCAATGAGGTGCAGAAGGCCGGCAAGGTCCGCCACATCGGCGTCAGCAACTTCAACACGGCGCAGATGGAAGAGGCCGTGAAGCTCAGCGACGCGCCGATCGCCACCAATCAGGTCGAATACCATCCCTATCTCGACCAGACCAAGGTGCTCCAGACCGCCCACAGGCACGGCATGTCGATCACCGCCTATTATGCGATGGCGAACGGCAAGGTGCCTGCTGATCCGCGGCTGAAGGACATCGGCGCGCGTCATGGCAAGACGGCCGCGCAAGTGGCGCTGCGCTGGCTGGTGCAGCAGAAGGACGTGATCACGCTCTCCAAGACCGCGACGATCGAGCGCCTGAAGGAGAACTTCGCGATCTTCGACTTTGCGCTCGGCGACGGTGAGATGGCCGAAATCCATGCGCTTGCCCGTGCCGATGGCCGGATCGTCAATCCGGAAGGCCTCGCGCCTGTCTGGGACAAGGCTGCCTAGTCCGACAGCCATCATTTCGCCGCCGGTCCATTTCCAGCCGGCGGCGGATCGGCTATGGACATCGCCTTGAGGACACCGAACAGAGGGAGGGGGCGATGTCGTTGCATGGCGCGAAGGCGAACGATTTTGCTCCAGACTGGCCGGCGATCGTTGCCGTGGTGCTTGGCGTTACCGCCTTCTCGGTGGCTCAAGGCCTTACCTATCCGCTGATCTCGCTTTCGCTCGAGGGCCGCGGTGTCTCTGCCGGCATGATCGGCCTCAACGCCATGGGCTTTGCCGCCGGCCTTGGTGCCGCAACGCTGCTGCTCGGCCGGTTGACCCGGCTCGCCTCCGCCGACAGGCTGATCATCGCCAGCCTCTGCGGCTGCTCGATCTGCCTTGCGACCCTTGCCGCAACGTCTGAGCTTGCCATCTGGTTCGTCGCCCGCTTCGCGCTCGGCTTCTTCGTCAGCATGGTCTTCATGCTCGGCGAAGCCTGGCTCAACACTGCCTGCCCGGATCGGCTGCGCGGCCGTGTCTCCGGCCTTTATGGCGCCGGCATGTGCGGCGGCTTTGCCGCCGGTCCGCTGGCGATCCCGCTGCTCGGCACCGCCGGCGGGCTCGGCTTTGCGCTCCTGGCGATCTATATCGCGCTCGTCGCCTTCCTCACCGGGCTCCTGACCATGGGCGCCCGCACCCGCCCCGAGCCTTCATCGACACGCGACCCCTTCGCCTTCCTCGCGAAGGCGCCAATCCTGATTCTCATGGTGCTGATGTTCGGCTTTGCCGATATCGCGGCGATCTCGGCCATGCCCGTCTATTTCGTCAAGACGGGACACAGCCAGGCCTTCGCCGCGCTCAGCGTCACGGCGCTTGCGATCCCGACGGCGCTCGCCCAGCCCTTCATCGGCGTGCTTCTCGACCGGCTACCACGCCGTCAGGTGGCGATTTCGGCCGCCGCCGTTGCCGCGACCGGCTATCTTCTCGTGCCGTTCCTGTCTTCCGATATCGCGCTGCTTGTGACATTCGCCTTCATCGGTGCCGCCAGCTTTGCGCTCTATACGGCCGCCTTGACGATGCTTGGCGAAGAATACCGCGGCAGCATGCTGGTTGCCGGCAGTGCCGCCTTCTCACTCGCCTATGCCGCCGGCAGTGCGGCGGGCTCGGGCGCCACTGGCGCCCTGATGAACTTCATCACCCCAGTCGCAGGCCCGATCGGCGTCGGTTCCGTCCTCGTCATCTTCACGCTGGTATTCGCGGTGGCAGGGCGACGCTAGCTGTTGAAATGACGCAATGTCGGACGGGAAACCGTTTCACACTGCACCACTGCATGTTTCCTTTAATCGTAGCCGATCAAAGGACAAAAACATGCAGCAAATCAAAGTGCTACAGCGACCTATGCGCGTCTGGTAAGACGCGCGGCGCTGTAGCTCCCCGCGCAGAGCCGGGCAAGCGCCTCCCCAAAGACGCGGGCGGCGGGCCCGAGCGGCTCGTCTATCCGATGAGCGAGATAGCACTCGGCACCGACCTGGCTGTTGCGGCCAAGGGCTGCCGTCGGCATGCGCACGAGCCGGCCCTCGTCGAGATCGCGCTCCACCTGCCAGAGCGGCAGCCGGCCCCAGCCAAGCCCCGCCCGGATCATCGCATATTTGGCATCCTGACTGTTGACCCGACAGGTCTGCGGCGAAAGCACCCCGAAGTCCCGGCCCACTGTCCGCTGCGACGGATCGGACTGAACGATCTGCAGGTGATCGGCAAGTTCGGCGTTTTCGAGCGCGCCGCCGCCGGCACTGCGCCCAAGGGGGTGGTGCGCAGCGACGACCGCAACGATCTGAACCGTCGAGAGCGCCTGTCGAGCAATTGCCGGGTCGCGGAAATCTTCGCCAACCATGATACCGAGAGTGAACCGGCGTTCGACGAGACCATCCAGCGGTCCGCCCAGCGGCGAAACCGAGAGCCTGATGGAAACATTGGGGTAGATCGTTCGCATCTCGTTCAGCGCCAACCCGATCGTCTCGATCGGGAAGAGCGTGTCGACGATCAGCGAAAGCTCCAGCTCGATGCCTTCGCCGAGCCCGCGTGCCCGGGCTCGCATCGCGTCCACCCGCAGCAGGATGTCGCGTGCGTTCGCCAGCAGCGCCTGCCCTTCCGACGTCAGTACCGGCCGGTGGCCGGAGCGGTCAAACAGGAGGACGCCGAGTTCGGCCTCCAGGTTGGCGATGGCGTGACTGACGGCGGATTGCACGCGTGAAAGCTTGCCGGCGCCGGCGCGGAAGCTCCCGCTTTCGGCGACGGTCACGAATGTCCGCATCTGGTCGAGCGTCAGGGCATCCAGCATGATCGATTCCATAGATCAACTTGATGAAAATTATATCACTCCAAGAGATCAAGGAAAGTACCCATCTTTTCGGTGAACAGCTCATCAGAAAAGGGAATGCAAATGACCAAGGTGCTCGTCCTCTACTACTCCTCCTACGGCCATATCGAGACCATGGCGGAGGCGGTCGCCGAGGGAGCACGCGCCGCCGGCGCCACCGTCACGCTCAAGCGTGTCCCGGAAATCGTCCCCGAGGCCGTTGCCATCAGGGCAGGTTACAAGCGTAACCAGGACGCGCCGGTCGCGAGCGCTGCGGAGTTGCCCGACTACGACGCGATCATCATCGGCACGCCGACACGCTTCGGCAACATGGCAGCTCAGATGAAGAACTTTCTCGATCAGGCCGGCGGCATCTGGGCGCGCGATGCGCTGGTCGGGCGCATCGGCAGCGTCTTTACCTCGACCGGAAGCCAGCACGGCGGCCAGGAAACGACGATTATCGCCACCCACACGGTGCTGCTCCACCTTGGCATGGTGATCGCCGGCCTGCCCTACAGCTTCAAGGGGCAGATGCGCATGGACGAAATCACCGGCGGATCCCCTTATGGTGCCTCGACACTTGCCGACGACGGCAATGGCGGCGACCGTCAGCCAAGCGCCAACGAACTGGACGGTGCACGTTTCCAGGGCCGCCACGTCGCAGAACTGGCAACAGCACTTGTTGCCGGGCGCGCGCGGGTGATGGAGACCGCGTGATGCCCGCCGCTGCGACCTTCATTCGGGAGAGAACCGATTGGGCCGGCGTGGCCGCTGTCGTTGCCGCCGGTATCGTTGCAGCGATGCAGGTCGGCAAAGGGCTGATCGCGGGGCCGATGCTGCAGTCCGACCTCGGGCTCGATCTGGCGGCACTCGGCTGGGTCACGTCCGTCTTCGCCGTCGTCGGCGTCGTCGGCGGCATGCCGGCCGGCGCGATCGTTCCGGCGGCAGGAGATCGCCGCCTTTTCGGGATTGGGATGGCAATGCTTGCGGCCGGCACGCTCGCCGGCGCGGCAAGCCAGACCTTCACCCTGCTTCTCCTGTCGCGCATCGTCGAAGGCTTCGGCTTCCTGCTCGTCGTCGTCGCCGGGCCGGCCATCCTGACGCGCCTGGTGACCTCCGACCGCCGCGATTTCGTCTTTTCGCTGTGGAGCTGCTTCATGCCCGCAGGCATGGCTATCGCCATGCTGACCGGCCCGTTCTTCGGCCGTTGGCAGGCGATCTGGTGGAGCAATGGCCTGATCACGCTGGCAAGTCTCCTCTCAGTCTTTCTCGTGGTGTCGCCGTCGCGTGAGGGTCAGCTGAGGGTCAGCGCTTTCCGCGACGATGTGAAAGAGACGCTTGCGAGTGGTGGCCCCGTCCTGCTCTTCGTGATGTTTTCTCTCTACAGCCTGACAAGTTTCACGCTTTCCAGTTTCCTGCCGATCCTGCTTGTCGAGCGGCTGAAGGTTTCGCTCGGCACCGTCGGCCTCTTCAGCGCTGTCATCACGCTTGCAAACGTCGGCGGCAACCTCGCCGCCGGCCACATGCTGTCTCGCGGTTTCTCCCGCGCCCGGCTCATCGCCGCCGCCGCCATGCTGATCGGCTTGTCCGGCATCTGGATCTTTCTCGGCCGATCCGGCGACGCTCTCACGCTTTGGCTCTGCTTCCTGTTTTCCGCAATCGGCGGCATCATCCCGGCAACGCTGATATCAACGGTACCGCTCCTTTCGCCTCGCCCGGCCCTTGTGCCGATGGCGATGGGCTTGCTGATGCAGGGTAGCAATCTCGGACAGCTCGTCGGCCCCGTCGCAGTCGGCACGGCGATCGAGTTTTATGGCTGGGGCTCAGGGGCGGCCTTCATCGGCGTCGGCGCCGTGCTCTCGATCGTCCTGGCACTGACGCTCGATCGAACCCTGCGCGCCAAATCACAAGCGCACTGAAAAGTGCAAAGCCGCCGCCGACAGCGCGGCAACGAAAAACCCACCGGCTGGTGACCGGTGGGTTCGGCATTTCCAGAGATTCTATCCGGTCCGAATCAGACGAACTGGCTGAGGCCCGGAACCGAGGCGACGACTTCGTCGACCACTTCGTCGCCAGCCTTTTCCTTGGCAAACGCGATGGTCTCCTTGGCGAGCGAGGTGATTTCGCCCATGCCGAGGCCCTGGCTCATCAGCTGCTGGCCGAGCGCCATGACGCCGCCGCCGCCAATGGCTGCCATCAGGCCGCCGAGCAGGCCGCCACCGCCCGAGCCTTCGCCATTGTACTGGGCGATCAGCTCGGACGCGCCCGGGATCGCTTCGATCATCTGGGCGACCGGGCCGTCGGCGGCTTCGCGCTGCAGAAAGCCGAGGATCATGCCGACAGCCTTTTCGGCCGTCGCAGGCTCGATGCCGACGTTCTCCGCGACGCGCGTGACCAGTTCATTCATGGACAAACTCCCTCATTGAATTTTTGACGTTGACGTCAAGGTAAATGATCGTTGCCCAAATAACAAGCCGTGCGCCATGACTATCAACCCCATCGATCCGGCAGCTTTAAGATCACGGGCGGGCACAGCCTTGTTGCCGGGCGCAACCGCACCACCTATAACAGAAAATCAGGCACATTTCGATGACGGGCGCCTGTGCAAAGCTGCGAACCGCCCGCTTTCATTGATGAAACGGAGATGAAGCCCACATGCTGGAAGAAGGCAAGCTCTTTATCGGCGCCAGCCGCAAGCCTGATGATTCGATCAACAAGGGCGAGTATCTGGAGCTGAAATTCGGCAACCGCCATGGCCTGATCACCGGCGCCACCGGCACCGGCAAGACGATCACTCTGCAGATCCTCGCCGAAGGCTTTGCCAACGCCGGCGTCCCGGTCTTCTGCGCCGACGTCAAGGGCGATCTCTCCGGCATCGGCGCGATCGGCGAACCAAAGGATTTCATCGTGAAGCGCGCCGAGCAGATCGGCCTGCCGACGAACCCCTACGAGTGCCAGGAATTCCCGGTCATCTTCTGGGATCTCTATGGCGAGAAAGGCCATCGTGTCCGTACCACCATATCGGAGATGGGGCCGCTGCTGCTCTCGCGGCTGATGAATGCGACCGACGCGCAGGAAGGCGTTCTCAACATCGCCTTCAAGATCGCCGACCAGGGCGGCCTGCCGCTGCTCGACCTGAAAGACCTGCAGGCGCTGCTCAACTACATGGGCGAAAATGCCAGCGAGCTTTCGAACCAGTTCGGCTTCATCTCCAAGGCCTCGGTCGGCTCGATCCAGCGTGAACTCCTGATTCTCGAGCAGCAGGGCGCCGAGCATTTCTTCGGCGAACCGGCGCTCAAGATCACCGACATCATGCGCACCACCAATGACGGGCGCGGGGCGATCTCGGTGCTGGCTGCCGACAAATTGATGATGAACCCGCGGCTTTACGCGACCTTCCTTTTGTGGCTGCTCTCGGAACTCTTCGAGGAACTGCCTGAGGTCGGCGACCCGGAGAAGCCTAAGCTGGTCTTCTTCTTCGACGAAGCACATCTGCTCTTCAATGACGCGCCGAAGGCGCTGATCGAGCGCGTGGAACAGGTCGTGCGCCTGATCCGCTCCAAGGGCGTCGGCGTCTATTTCGTCACCCAGAACCCGCTCGACGTGCCGGATACGGTGCTTGGCCAGCTCGGCAACCGCGTGCAGCACGCGCTGCGCGCCTATACCCCGCGCGACCAGAAGGCGGTGAAGACGGCTGCCGACACTTTCCGTCCGAACCCGGAGTTCAACTGCGCCACGGTCATCACCAATCTCGGCACCGGCGAGGCGCTGGTCTCGACGCTCGAAGGCAAGGGTGCGCCCTCGATGGTCGAGCGCACGCTCGTGCGTCCGCCGCAATCGCGTGTCGGCCCCCTGACGGAGGCGGAGCGCCAGAAAGTCATGGATGTCAGCCCGGTCCGCGGCCTTTATGACGAGGATTTCGACCGCGAGTCGGCCTATGAAATGCTGACGGCGCGCGCCAAGAAGGCGGCTGAAGCGCAAGCGCAGGCCGAGCAGCAGACAACAGAGGCGAGCACCGGCGGCAGCCGCTGGACGCTTCCCGGTTTCGGCGACGACGAGCCGGCCGCACCAGCAGGCAAGCAGGCGCGGCCGCGCAGTTCCGGCTATCAGCGCGAAACGGTGGTCGAGGCGGCGATGAAATCGGTCGCCCGCACCGTTGCCACGCAGGTCGGCCGCGCATTGGTGCGTGGCATCCTTGGCAGCCTCAGCCGGCGTTAAGAGCCGGTCGGCAGCGCCAACACAAAGGATCAATTTGCGCGCCCTGATCCCGATCGGGGCGCATCGCTTTTCTTAAAAGGAACACGCACATGGACGTGAAGGATTCGAACGGCGCCATTCTGGTGGACGGCGACAATGTCACACTGATCAAGGACCTGAAGGTCAAGGGGACTTCGACGACGCTGAAGCGTGGGACGATGGTGAAGGGTATCCGCCTCACCGACAATCCCGACGAGGTCGAGTGCCGGGTGGAGAAGATCAAAGGCCTGGTGCTGCGCACTGAATTTCTGAAGAAAGCCTAGAGCCGAGGGCGCCCTACATTCGGCGCCACCTATCGAACGCGACTTGTGGCGGCTGGCATCGAGTTGGCAGCTGCCGCTCAATGCCGCGTCTTGGTCAATACGCACAAGCCGCTGGGACGAGCGATCGGCACCAGGCCGGCGCGGTGCGCCGAAGCGTATTCGTCAGTCAGTTCCAGCAGGGCAAGTGCGATCTCGTCCCATCGCCACCCCGAGCGCTCGGCAATATCCGTCAGCAGTTCGAACTCATCTCGAATGGCGCTTTGGCATTCGAGTTCGCGTCCCGCGGACGACTGCATTTTCTTTGGTCGAGCGATCATCACGCAGCTCCTTTTGCGCTATCAACGCCGTGACGACACACAGGGTTCCAGTTGCTTGCATGCTCCCCTCGCCCTGCGGCCTTGCCATGGCGGGACCCCATCGGCCGAATGGAACCAATCATTTCTCGATTTGTTGGGTAAGGCAGGAGGTAGCGTTATGAAGAAACTCATTCTAGCGACACTGTTGTCGAGCCTCACCTTCGTTGCCGCAGGCTTCGCCCAAACCACGGTCGTGGTCCCAGGCGAGGTCAAAACCTATGTCCTGCAGCAAACCAATCCGTCGGTGGTGTATGACGGGGCGGTGGTCGTGGGCGAGCCGTTGCCCGAAACCGTCGAAATCTATCCGATCCCTCAGCAGCCGACCTATGGCTATGTCGTCCTCAACCAGCAGCGCGTGCTGGTCGACCCGCAAAGCCGACAGGTGATCGAAGTCCTGCGGTAAATCTGCAAAGAGCCCGGCGGATCCTCCACCGGGCCCTTTGATTTCATTTGTCGCCGCGGTCTCAGGCGACCGTGAGCTTGACGTCGATGTTGCCCTTGGTCGCGTGGCTATAGGGGCAAACAATGTGGGCTTTCTGCACGAGGTCTTCGAGCACGGCCTTGTCGACGCCCGGAGATGAGATCTCAAGTGCCGCATCGATGCCGAAGCCGGCGCCATCCTCGCGCGGACCGATGCCGACCGTTCCCGTCACCCTCGTGTCTTCCGGAAGCTTTACCTTCTCCTTGCCGGCAACGAACTTGAGCGCGCCGAGGAAGCAGGCCGAGTAGCCGGCCGCAAACAGCTGCTCCGGGTTGGTGCCACGGGCGCCGTCGCCGCCGAGTTCCTTCGGCACGGTGAGGGTCACATCGAGAACGCCGTCGGCGCTCTTGGCCTGGCCAGCGCGGCCGCCGGTTGCGGATGCAGTGGTGCGATAAAGAATGGGCATTGGCGTTCTCCTTTGCGTTTCCCGTTGGATGCGAATTTAGATAGCGCAAAATTCAATTGCACGCAAATTAATTTTGCAAATTGCATTTTCAGCAGGTTTTTGCGAGAATGCAGCCATGGCGAACAAAGCGGCACATATTCACGACATCCCCGAGGAGGCACTGGCGCTCGGCAAGCAACTCTGCTTTGCCGTCTATTCAGCGGCGCATGCCTTCAACCGCGCCTACAAGCCGTTGCTCGACCGTTTCGGCCTCACCTACCCACAATATCTCGTGCTGCTGGCGCTCTGGCAACAGGACGAAATGACGGTCAAACGCATCGGCGAGGAGATCGGGCTCGATTCCGGCACGCTGTCGCCGCTTCTCAAGCGCTTGGAGGCGGCGGGTTATGTCGGCCGACAGCGGGATCCGGGCGACGAGCGCCAGGTGATCGTACGCCTCACGGACAAGGGCCGGGACCTGAAGGGCGAGGCTTTCGGCATTCTCATGGATATCGGCAAGGCATCGGGATGCAGCCTGGAAGACGCCGGAGAAATCCGCGAAACGCTGCATCAATTGACGCGACAGCTCAACACCAGCCACGGCACGGACTGACTTGCCGCCGACATCCGCATCGGCAGGCAACCGTCTAGGGCAATTCCAGGAAACGTCGACAACGGCTTTCCGTCCGGAGTTGCGTCATTCAAAGCGTGAGATCCGCAAATTGCAGCGACTGCAGGATCGTCAGATGACGAGGATCGGCGCCTTGCCGCGCACGCGACCATAAAGATCCATCACATCCTGGTTGAGCATGCGCACGCAACCGGACGACACGGCCTTGCCGATCGACTTCCATTCCGGTGTCCCGTGGACCCGGTAGAGCGTGTCCTGTCCATTCTGGAAGATGTAGAGCGCGCGCGAACCCAAGGGATTGTTGAGGCCTGGCGCCATGCCGCCATTGCTGGCCGAATAGGGCTTCAACTGCGGCTGGCGGGCGATCATGCTGTCGGGCGGGGTCCAGCGCGGCCACTTCTGCTTCCATTGGATGACGCCGCGGCCCGACCAGGCGAAACCTTCGCGGCCAAGGCCGACACCGTAGCGCAGCGCCCTGCCGCCCGGCTGGATCAGGTAGAGATAGCGATCGCCGGTATCGACGACGATCGTTCCAGGCTGCTCGCCAAAGGGATCGCTGACTTCCTGCCGGTAGAAGCGTGCGTCGATCTGACGGAAGGGTACCTCCGGCACCTGATAGCCGCCATCATTGATGGAGGCATAAATGTCCGAAACATAGAGGCCCTGCGGCGGCAGACCGGTCGGAAGCGGACCCTCGCCGCCCGGACCTTCATAAACACCCTCGGCGCGCGGATCGGTAAAGCGCCCTTCGAGCGCTGGATTGCGGAAGACCGGCGCCGTCTCATAACGGAAGACATCCGTGTTCATCGACGAGGTGCAGCTTGCAAGTCCGGCAGAGGCGAGCGCCACTCCGGACGAGCGAAGAAACTGACGGCGGGAGAAGAGAACTGAAGAGGACATCGAACTCTGGGGGCTTGAGTGCGGCATGAGGAGTGCTGCATGAATTTGCTTAACGAAATGCTACGCACAGCCCCCACGGATTAGGGCGATGCTTGCATTTACGGCTGGAACGAAGCTTGCGTCGCGGTGCAAAGCAGAGTTCAAACGCTATGAGCGTTGAATCGCGGCTGGCGCATCAGCGTCTCGAAGTCTGCCGCCGAGAGCGGCCGGCTGAAGAAATACCCTTGAATCTCGTCGCAGCCGCTTTGGCGGAGAAATTCGACCTGCGCCTGGGTTTCAACGCCTTCGGCAATGACGCGCAGCCCCAGGTTCTGGGCGAGCGAAATGATCGCTGCAGTGATCGCCTTGTCGTCAAGATCTGCAGGGATATCGGCGACGAAGGATCTGTCGATCTTCAGGCGGCGCACCGGAAACCGCTTCAAGGCGCTGAGGCTCGAGTACCCGGTGCCGAAATCATCGATGGCCAAGTGGACCCCGATCGTCTGCAACTCGTGCATGGTGGCGATCGCACCCGGCACGTCCTGCATGATCAGGCTCTCGGTCAGTTCGAGTTCGAGGCAGCAGGGATCAAGCTCGGTTTCGGCGAGGATCGCTGCAACGTGGCCCGCCCAATTTCGCTCCCGGAACTGGCGCGCCGAAACGTTGACGCTGACGATCAGCGGCGGCAGGCCGGCATCCTGCCAGGCCTTCGCCTGACGGCAGGCGGCGCGCAGCACCCAGTCGCCGATCGGCACGATGAGCCCGGTTTCTTCGGCAAGGGGAATGAAGTCGCCGGGCGAGACTGTGCCGCGCTCCGGATGGCGCCAGCGAAGTAAAGCTTCGGCCGCAAAGACGCGGCCGTTGGCGAGGTTCATCTGCGGCTGGAACTGCAGGAAGAATTCCTCACGCGCCAGCGCCCGGCGCAATTCCTCCTGCTGCCTGAGCTTCTCATGCGCCTTGGCCGCCATTTCCTCGGTGAAGACCTGCAGATTGTTGCGGCCGAGCTCCTTGGCGCGATACATCGCCATATCGGCATTGGCGAGCAGCTCGCCGACCGTCTTGCCCTGATTGGGGAAACAGGCGACACCCATGCTGCAGGTCACCTGCAGGCTCCGGCCTTCGATCTGCATCGGCGCGGCGATTGCGCGCCTGATGTCCTCGAGCCTCGCCAGCACGATGTCGCGTTCGCAGGGGAGCCCGTTCAGAAGCAGGATGAACTCGTCGCCGCCAACGCGCACCACCATATCGGACTTGCGCACCGAGGTACGCATGCGCGAGGCCGTGACCTTCAGCAGTTCGTCGCCGGCGGCATGGCCCAGCGTATCGTTGACCAGCTTGAAATTGTCGAGATCGAGGAAGGCAAGAACCGCCCATTGCCCCGTGCCGCGCAGGGCTTCGAGTGCCTCGGCGACCTGCTCCTCGAACAGCGCCCGGTTGGGCAGACCGGTCAGCGCGTCGTGGTGCGCCATGAAACTGATGCGGTCTTCCGCCTGCTTGCGCTCGATCGCGATACCGGCGAGATGCGCCGCCATCGCGATCAGTTCCTTCTGTCCGTCATCGGGCACGCCCACCGAGCCGGAATAGAGCGCGAAGGTGCCGAGCACCTTGCGCTCGCGCGAGTGGATCGGGGTCGACCAGCAGGAGCGGAAGCCATAGGGGCGCACCAGCTCGCGATAGTCGTCCCAGAGCGGATCGACGAGGATATCCGATACGATCACCTGCTCGCCGCGCCAGGCGGCCGTACCGCAGGAGCCCATGCGAGGTCCGATCTCGACGCCATGGATCGTCGTGCAATAGGACTCATCCAGGCTCGGCGCCGCGCCATGGAAGAGATAACGGCCATCGGCCGAAAGCAACAGCACGGAGCCTTTGATCCCGGGCATCAGTGCCTCGATCAGCAGGATCATGTCGCGAAAGAACTCGTCGAGCGGCCGGCCCTTGGCAATCATCTCCAGCAGGCGGGCCTGCCCCTCGAGCAGGCGTTCGGCCGCCTTGCGATCGGAGATATCGCGCGATACGCCGACGACGCCGACAATCTTGCCGCGCTTGTTGCGCAGTGGCACCTTGGAGGTCATCAGCCAGCGGTCGCGCCCCTTGCTGACGATCGCCCGCTCCTCGATGCCGAAGATCGGCTCGCCGGTTTCGATCACACGACGCTCGATGTCGGCAATCGCCTTTGCCATGTGCGGCGGGTGAAGATCGAAGTCGGTCTTGCCGACGATATCCTTCAGCGCTTCGAGACCGTTGTCGGCAACCGTCACCTGGTTGGCGATCAGGAACCGTCCTTCGACATCCTTGGCGTAGATGTAGTCGGGGACGTGGTTGATCATCGTTTCCAACCAGTAGTGGCGGTCAGCGATGTCTGGCTCATTCGGAAAGATGCGCGCGACTTCCTCGGCCAGACGGTTGCTGGCATCGATCAGGCGACGCGTGTCCTCGTTGCCGCCGGCATTCATGGCAGCGTATCGTGGATTGCGGGACGTGTTCTTCGCCAAGCAAGGCCTCCCGACGCTTTTCGTCGCGTCGCTGCGATCTTTCCCCACTTCACGTTAGACGAGCAAGAGTTAGCCCTTCCTAAATAACTTGTAGAAAAATCGTGCAGAGGTTGCAATCGCCAAGTTGCACGAGCCCAAAGAAGGGGTGGGCGACGCCACCCCTGTGCCTGTTCAGGACAGGCGCTGGCGCGCCGGGGGAATGAGCATCAAGAGCTGATCGACGATCACCATCACGACGATCGCAAGCCCCGTCAGCGGGAAGGCTAGTCCGAAGAGTACGGCCATGATCCACAATCCTGCATAGACGCTGCGTCGCGGCGGCATCGGCGGCACGCCGATGCGCCCGGCCGGGCGACGCTTCCACCACATGACGACGGCGGAAAGCGAGACGAGCACGATGGCGATGCAGGCGGAAAGCATCAGCAGCTGGTTAAACCGTCCCCACTCCTGCCCCTTGTGCACGTTGATGCTCCACTCAATCGCCTTTCCAAGCGCCGGATAGTCGCCAAAGGCAATGTCGACGAGCGGTTTTCCGGAATACTGGTCAATGTGGATCGTGCGTTCCCGTGCGAGATCGGCCGGAAAGATCGCAGCCGTATAGACGCCGGTCTCGTCTGAGGGGATCGCCAGCTCGTAGCCGGGCAGCATGCCGGCGGCATCGGCAATCGCCACGGCGCGGTCAATCCCGACCGCCCCGACCGAAGCATCGACGTCCGACGTCGGAACCGGTGCGCTCTCCATCAGCCAGTTGGCCTTGGCCAGCACGTCGGTCGAAACCTTGCTCGAGGTCGGAACCTCATCCCAAAGCTGCGCCGGATAGCCGAGCCCCATCGCCGTCAGCTTGCCGTTGACGGCCGCACCCCAGTAGCCAGACCAGAGAAGGCCGGAGAAGGCGAGGAAAACGATCAGCACCCCTGCTCCGATGCCGGTCACGGCATGGAGATCGCGCCAGAAAACGCGACGTTTCGGGGTACCGCGCACCGTCAGCACGCCGCCCGTCTGCTGGCGCGGCCACCAGAGATAGATGCCGGTGAAGACAAGCAGAATGGCAAAGCCCGCGACGATTTCGATGATCTTTTCGACCGACTTGCCGAAGTAATCGAGACTGTGCAGGTCCTCGACCACCTGGTTGAACTCCTCTGAAGGCGCGACCCGATCGAGGATGGCGCCCGAATAGGGATCGACGAAGACCAGCATGCGGGCTTTGCCGATGCCGACGGTGACACGCGCCGAGCGATCGGTGTCGGCGGGCGTGCGGTAAGACACGGCTGCGCTGCCGGGCACCGACTCGACGGCGGTGGCGACGATCGCCGAAGGGGCCAGCCGTTCGGCACCAACCGGCACGACGTTGCGGTAGGCAAAGACGGTGTCATCGATCTCGTCATTGAAGAGATAAAGCCCGCCGGTGACAGCGAGGCTGATCATGAAGGGAATGACGAGCAGGCCGGCGAAGAAGTGCCAGCGCCAGATGGCACGATAGAGCGAAACGCCGCGCTCGGCGGCGACCGGCTGCATTGCGGCGCCGGTAAAGGATGCGGTTGTCATGATGTTCTCCGGGGAAGTTCCGCTTTGCGCGACTTCGCCTCTTGAGGGGCGGGACGGCTCCGGACGCTAGCGCAGCGCATCGAAACGCTTTCGACGCGGCTGCGGCCGACTGGTCGCCATCAGGCGGATATCAGGCGGAGAAAGCTGATGGAGGCGCCCTTGGTCCCGCACCGGTCAACAGAACGGCGTGAACGAGCACAAGCTCGTTGGATTGGAGGGACGGCGGCAAAGCCGGCAAATGCGGCGGGGTCGATATCCGATAGGACGTCGGCAGCGCGCCCGGCGCAACGAGGCAGCAGGACTGGCACCCATGGCCTTTCGTGCCGCCCTTGCCATCGGGATCGTCGTGACCGGTGAGGCAGAGATCGGCAAGAGTGCCATCGGGAAGGACGTAGGCGGCCATAGCCGGTGCGACCGGCATGGCGGCGGCAGGCTGCTGGACGAAGGCCGACACGACGAGGACCAGCGCGCACAACATGCGCGCCGCCAAATCCGTCAGCCGATCTCCCAGAAACCGTCGCGCCAATTGTGCCCCCGAAAACCGAGAGCGACAGCTAAAGTCCGCCGACGAGAAAGGCAAGCGGGCAATGAGCCGCATGCCCGCATCAAAACATTTCATGTCTGATATCAGCGCGATCTGCTTCCGCATCCCCACGTCCTTGCCTAAGACAGGCCACGGCAACGACGGGAGGAATTCGGCATGCTGACGATCTATGGGGTCTACCGCTCACGCGCATCGCGCAACTACTGGATGGCGGGGGAGCTCGGCATCCCCTTCAAATCGGTGCCGGTCGTCCAGGCCCGCCGCGTTGCCGACCCACTTGCCACCGACGCCCCCATCAACACCAAGTCGCCGGCCTTCCTCGCCGTCAATCCAATGGGCCTGATCCCGGCGATCGAAGACGATGGCGTGGTGCTGACGGAGTCGCTTGCCAACAATCTCTACCTCGCCCGCAAATATGGCGGCCCGCTGGCGCCAGCCGACGTGCGCGAGGAAGGCCTGATGGGCAACTGGACGATGTGGGCAGCGACCGAGGTCGAGCCCCATGCGGTGCAGATCATCCTGACCTTTGACTATGGCGCGGAGGGAACCGAAGCAGGCAAAGCGACGATCGCAAAATGCGCCAAGGCGCTCGACAAGGTCTTCGCGCACATGGATGGCCACCTCGATGGGCGCGACTATCTCGTCGGCGACCGCTTCACCGTGGCCGATCTCAACCTTGCGGAAGTCTTCCGCTACGCCATGAGCCAGAAGCAGCTTTTCGAGAAGTATCCACGCGTCGCCGCCTGGCTTTCCCGCTGCCAGGCCAGGCCCGCGTTCAAGGCGATGATGGACGTGCGCCTGGGCGAACCGGAATAGGCGGCCGCCGAAGGACCGACGCGCCCGATTGTCATCAGCTCATGGTCGCCGCGTCAAAGTGGACACGCGGCGCCTTGGCGTCCAGCAGACGCATGCCCTCTTCCACCTCGTCGCGGACCCAGCGCTTGAAGGCGATCGCAGCCTTGCTTTCGCGCCGCGACGGAGAGCTGACGAAGTAGTGGCCGTAACCGGTCTTGGCGCGCACACCGAAGGGCACGACCAGGCTACCTTGCGTGATCGCGAAACCGGCAAGCGTCTGCCAGGCGAGCATCACCCCCTGGCCGGAGATCGCGGCGTCGAGCACCAGTGACGCCTCGTTGAAGGTGTGGCGCACGCGCATCTCTGCGCCCGACAGACCGACCTCGCGAAACCACACCTCCCAGCTGAACATCGAGTGACCGTCAATGACAGCAGGCAGTTTTAGAATATCTGCAGGCACACGCAGGCCCTCAGCCATGGCCGGTGAGCAGACCGGAAAGACTTCCTGCTGCAAAAGCGGCTCGGATCTGACGCCGGGCCACTCCCCCGTACCGACACGAATGCCGACATCTACGTCCGATGTGTCGAGATTGACGAGCTTTGTCGTCGCATCGATGCGCAGGCGAATGTCGGGGTGACGCTCGGCGAAACGGTTCAGCCGATAGACCAGCCAGCGGGCAGCGAAGACCGGCGCGACCGAGATTGTCAGCACCGACTCGTCGCGCCGGCGCGCCGACGCCACGGCTTCCGCGAGTTCGCCGAAACCGCTCGTGAGGCGAGCAAGGAAACGCTGGCCGAAATCGGTCGCGACCAGACCGCGCGGCGTGCGCTCGAAAAGGGTGCGGCCGAGCTGGGCCTCCGACTTGGCGATCTGCTGGCTGACGGCGCCGGCTGTCACGCCCAGTTCATCGCCCGCCGCCGCCAGCGAGCCGAGCCGCCCGACAGCTTCGACAGCGCGCAGCCCATTCAGGTGGACAGTGTTCAGGTCTCTCATATAGTTTTTCTAAACTCATTCGGTGCCATTCTCAATTGCAAAGAACGCGAGACAGGCAGATCATCCAGACATCGAAAGGATGGTCCGCCATGCTGAAGTTTCTCTCGATACTGACCTCATACAGGGCTTCGGACGACCGGATGCACGATGCACCCCTAGCGTGGGCGCGCGATCCGCTGCAGCACCCGGATCTGGAGCGCATGGATGAGCGCGAACTCGGCGACCTGCCGTTCCCCGGCTGGCCCTGGCCGCGCGCATCCGAATGCGCCGGAGATTGCCTTCAGGCCGGCGGCCGGTGACGGGATGCGGCAGTGTGATATGCTGACGGAATGAGCGAGGATCTTGACCGCAACTTCGCGCGCGTCGTCAAGCTGGCGGAGGCCGCCGGCCTGCCGGAGGTTTCGATCGGCACGTCCTACGGCACGCCTGCCCTGCTGGTAAAGGACAAGAGCTTCGTGCGCATGAAGGATAGCGAAACGCTCGTGGTCATGTGCGCACTCGAAGAAAAGGAAATGTTGCTGGAGCTCGATGCCCAACTCTACTTCGAGACCGATCACTACAAGGGCTGGCCGGCCATGCTCGTCCGGCTTTCAGCCATCGACGACGCGAGCCTCACCGGGCGACTGGTCGCCGCCTGGCGCGAGAAGGCGCCGAAGAAGCTCGCAGCAAGCTTCGCCGCCTGAGGGCTGAAATTCCTCTTGTTTGAGCGGACGCGTGCCGCAAGCACTGCCCACACGGATGTGACCTTTCAGGCCCGTCCGCCGACCTTGTAAACCAGGCAGGCTTTGCCATTGACCCTTCTTACGTCTTCCAGCTCCACGTGATGGCGTCGCGCGATCGTCTCGAACAGGGCCTTGCCCCTACCCACGACAAGCGGATGGATGGTGAGGCGCAACTCATCGATCAGCCCCCGATCCATCAGGCTCGAAACCGTTTGCGCACCGCCGACCACATAGATCGTTCGCCCAGGCGCCTTGCGCAGCCGTTCGATCTCGGCAGCGTCGCGAATGATGGTGGAATTGGCCCACTGCACGCTGGCGAGGCTCTTGGACAGAACATAATGCGGCGTACGAAGCGCAAAATCCGCATATTCGATTTCTTCCTGTGTCGGGATGTTTCCGGTGAGCTCCAGCGGCGAATGCGGATCACGCTTGATCGCACTCCAGTACTGCTCGTAGCCTGCGTACATGCCGCTCCCCAGAACGCAGGCATCGATCTCGGGCAAAAGGTCAAACGTGTCCGACCAGGAATCGACCCAATCGGCGTAGCCATCCGGTCCGTCGATCTTCCCGTCGATGGACATCTGCATGCCGGCAACCATCTTGCGCATCGTCATCTCCTTGTTGACGTTCCTCAACAAGGACGTGCGACAGGTGGATCAGCCGACAGCGGGCGCAAAAATCTCTGCTGCGGCAACGGCGCGATTGACGACGCCATCTCTTCCAATTCCCATCCGACGCCTATACCGGTGGGTGCTGCAAGCCGGACAGGTGCTCTTCCATGATCGTTCGCAACCGCCCCACCCTTCTGAAACTGTTCTTCATCCTGCGCGGGTCGGTCATTCAGCGGATCTTTCCGCAGGTGCTGTTCGTCTTTGGCCTTTCCGCACTCGTCGTCTGGGCTCACCGCGTCGATCCCGGTTTGGTTCCAAGCGTCAGCAGCGGCCCCTTCGCGCTGCTCGGCATCGCGCTCTCCGTGTTCCTCGGGTTCCGCAACAATGCCTGCTACGACCGCTGGTGGGAGGCGCGCAAAGACTGGGGGCAACTGATCTTCACGTCGCGCGATCTCGCCCGCCAGACGCTGATCTTCGCCGATACGGCCCACGAATCAGGGAAGCAGGCGCGGCAGCGGCTTCTCAATGTCGCGATCGCCTTTGCTCACGCTCTGGTCTACCACTTGCGGCCGGGCAGTGATGTATCCAGAGCGCTGACGCGGCTGCCAGACGATCTCTCTCCAGGCTACAAGGCGAGCCGCAATGGACCGGACTACCTGCTTCGCGAAATGGGTCGCGAGGCGGCCAAGCTTAGAACCTCCGGCGCGATCAGCGATGTTGAATGGGTACTGCTCGACGGTACGGTCGGCAAGATGTCGGTGGTGCTTGCCGCCTGCGAGCGCATCCGCAACACGCCGGTGCCTTTCGGCTACACGCTGCTCTTGCACCGCACCGCCTATCTCTTCTGCTTCCTGCTGCCTTTCGGCTTTGCCGATGCGCTGGGTTGGGCGACGCCCTTTGTCACCGCGCTGGTCGCCTACACCTTCTTCGGCCTCGATGCGCTCGGCGACGAGTTGGAGGAGCCGTTCGGCGTGCTGCCGAACGACCTGCCGATCATGGCACTTGCCGAGATTATCGAGATCAACCTTCGTGAGGCGCTCGGCGAAACCGACCTCCCGCCGCTACCACGGCCCAAGGACTACATTCTGATGTAGGCGCGGTGCGTCTCAGGCCTTGAGTGCCGCCAGCACCCGTGCCACTGCCGGTCGTGAGGTCATACGATTGCGGTGATCGAGCACTTTCGGGAAGCGCGAGGGATCGACACCGTCGGGCTCGAGCCAGCCGGCTATGGTGTAGAGATAGGGATCGGCGATCGAATAGGCCTCACCCATGACGAAGGGCCCCTCGAACATCGTATTCTCGATCAGTTCGAAGCAGGCCGCCATGTTGGAGGCGACTTTTGCCTTCATCGCCTCATGCGCGGCCGGTTCATCGGCCCAGCGCGCGCCGCGGCGGCCATGGGCGTGGGCGACATGGACCGTCGAGCAGAGATAGCTCAGGAACGATTGGACGCGGGCGAAGGCATACGCGTCGCCATTCGGCACCAGCTTCGCCTCAGGAAAGCTTTGCGCGACGTAAGTGAGGATCGCCGGCGTTTCGGTGATGACGCCGCGATCGGTCACGAGTGCCGGAACCCGGCCCTTCGGGTTGATCGCCAGATAGTCCGGCTTGGTCTGCTCGGCGGTGGAGAAATCGACGCGACGCGCCTCATAAGGGACGCCGGTCTCCTCCAGCGCAATGTGCGCGGCCAGCGAACAGGTTCCCGGTGCGTAGAACAATTTCAACACTTTAACTCTCCTCTGCAGTCAATTCTGTCTCCGCCCGCGATAACATGCCTTGGCCGGACCAGTCGCACGCGAGCCGCGCCGGATCGAAAAACGGGCCTCGAAAAGCTTATCCGCTCCCGCTTTGCCCGAGCACCCGTCACGCGTCAGCAGAAGAAATGAAGTCGGCGCCGTTGACAAGACAGTCAAGGTTTCAATACAACGTGAGCGTAACGTTATAACATTATTTGGAGTTGCTTATGAACACGTTCGTTTCTCCCCTGCTCGCCGCCGGCCTGCTGATTGCCGCTGCGACCCCTGCCTCTTCGCACGGCGCCTGGATCGCCGAGCGCTGGGGCACGCTCGCCGTCGTCTACGGCCACGGCCCGGCGGATGAGGCTTATGATCCGGCCAAGGTAAAATCAGTCTCCGCACTTGGTGAGGACGGCAAGGCCATACCGGTGACAGTCGAGCCGGCGAAGGATCATGCCGTGCTGAAACTCGACAGCGAACCGGCCCTCGTCGCGCTCGAATTCGACAACGGCTACTGGAGCGAAGGCGCTGACGGCAAATGGGTGAACCAGCCGAAAAACGAAGTGCCGGGCGCCAAGCAGGCCAGCCACTCGATCAAATACAGCATCGCGCTCGTGCATGCGCACGGCGATCTGCCCGCCTTCCCGGCCCAGCCGCTGCAGATCGTTCCGCTCGACAACCCGATCGGCCTGAAGCCGGGCGAGAAATTTCGCGTCCGCCTCCTGCTTGATGGAAAGCCGCTCGAAGGCAAGGAAATCACCCTTGACTACGCCGGACTGCCGGACCTCGTTTCGGAAAAAACGGACGCGAATGGCGAAGCCGAAGTGACGTTGCGCAACGCCGGGGTCAACATTCTCGCCGTCAGCCACGCGATCCCGCTCGACGGCAACGAAGCCGCCGACAAGAAGGGGCTGACGGCAACGCTGACCTTCGTCGCCGAACCGCACGTGCACGAGTAAAACTGCGCCCCGCGCGGCCCCAGCATCCGCGCCGGGCGCATCATCGCTCTTTCATTCATGGCCCGGCAGATCACCCTGCCGGGCATTGCCACTCAGGCAACCTTCGCCTCGCCGCAACCGGGGACATCTTCCAGCCGATAGTAGACAGGGATGCCGCGCTCGCGGGCAATGCGCACGTCATTGTCGGCGCCCTTGCTGTCGCCGGGCAGGCGCAGCACCGCATCGCAAAGCGCCAGCAAGCGGCCGGCCACGGGGTGGAAAATCTCTTCGTAGAGATCGTCGCCGATCCGCTCACCGCCAGCCGCGTGCCAGACCGGCAGCGCCACCCATTCTCCGATGACAGGCACGTGGCCAGCCCTGAACAGCGCATAGGATGGCTCCTCCAATCGTTTCAGATTGGCGGCCATCTTCACCGGATCGTCCCCGGTTCCGGAGCGATAGGGACCTGCGATCAAAATCAGCATGTTGCTCTCCACAAGACTACGTGAAAAATCCAGATTATTCTGGAATCTTCTCGATAATTCGTGCAATATCGTGAAGAGTCAAGGAGGCTTTCATGCTGACAACGCAAAGACGGGTTTTGATTTCGACACGACTGGCGCGCGATGGCGAAATTGTCGCCAAGCGACTGGCGGACGAACTGGACTTGTCGGAGGATACGATCCGGCGCGACCTTCGCGAGATGGCCGCGGAAGGATTGTTGAAGCGCGTGCATGGCGGCGCACTGCCATTGGTTCCACCGCTTCCGAATTTTGCCGCGCGACAGGAGATTGGCAGTGACGTCAAGCGCCGCCTGGGGCAAAAGGCTGCGACCCTCATTGGCGCCGGACAGACGATTTTCCTCGATGGCGGCACGAGCAATGCCGAGATTGCACGGGCGTTGCCACGGGCGATGCGGGTCACCGTCGTCACCCACAGCCCGACCATTGCCGCCGAACTCGAACGGCATGACGCCGAGGTGATCCTGATCGGCGGCCGGCTCTACAAGCATTCGATGGTAGCGACCGGGGCGGCGGCGCTGGCGGCCATCGCCGGCATTCGCGTCGACCTGTTCTTCCTCGGCGTCACCGCCATTCACCCGGTTCACGGTGTTTCGACCGGCGACTTCGAGGAAGCGGCTGTCAAGCGTGCGATCCTAAACCAGGCCGCCGAAACCTACGTGCTCGCGACTGTGGAGAAGTTCGGCACCGTCTCGCCGCACCGCGCGGCTGAAATCGCCGAGCTGGCCGGCTTTATCGTACCGAAGGAGATCGAGGGCGCGACGCTTGCGCCCTATGAGGACGCAGGCATCACGATTGTCCGTGCCTGACGCGTCGGAACCATCGGTCACTTCCCGGCCGAGGCGCCAGCCGTCCGGCAAGACAGCTCAGGCCGCGAAGGCTTCGGTCACCCTGACGTCGCCGACATGGATGCCGTTCCAGTTGTGCATGGAGTGGTTGGCCTGCGCCATCAGCGCTGCGTGCAGTTCCGGCTCATCCCTGAAGAAGCGGGCAAGCGTTGCCGCCACCATGGCTTCGGCCGCACGCGTCGTGCCGTCCTCGCATTTCAACGCGATCGCGATGCCCTTTTCCGGAATGGCGGCGCAGAAGACGCCTTCGGCGCCGGTCTTGGCAAAGATGCGGCCGGGGGCCGTTTTCATCAGCCGTGTGCAGGCGCGCTTGGTGCCGGCCACATAGAAGGGCTCAGCCATGCAGGACTCGATCAATCGCTTCGACGCACGCGCGCGTTCCGGTGCCAGACCAACGCCGGTCGCCATCTTCGCAAAGCCGTGTGCCAGGCCCTTGAGCGGCACCGCATAGGTCGGGATGGAGCAACCGTCGACGCCGCAATTGTCCTTTGCCAGGATCGCGCCGGTCAGGCTCTCCATCGCACCGCGAATCTCACGCTGCAGCGGGTGCTCATATCCGACATAGCCCTTCACCTCGGTGCCCGAATGGCAGCAGGCGCAGATGAAGCCGGCATGTTTGCCCGAGCAATTGTTGTGAAGCGCTGTCGGCGCATCGAGGCTGCGGGCCTGCGCGATCAGCGTCTTCTGGTCCGACGACCAGTGGGCGCCGCACTCAAGCGCCGAGACGTCGCGACCCGCGGCCGCGAGCATCCTGGCGGCAAGCTCCACATGTTCAGGCTCCCCAGAATGGGAGGAACAGGCGAGCGCCAACTCCTTGCTGCCGAAGCCGTAGGCGTCCGCAGCGCCGCTCTCCATCAGCGGCAGCCCCTGCATCGCCTTGCAGGCGGAACGCGGGAAGACGGCGGCGTCGGTATCCCCCAGCGAGTAGACAGTCCGACCGTCACCATCGACGGCGATCACAAGGCCGCGATGGCGGCTTTCAACGAGGTTTCCGCGTGTGACTTCGACGAGAACGGGATTCGACATGCCTTGCCCTCAAATTTCCGAAATTGGTCCGTGCATTTAGCAGGAATCTACCGACAGGAAACGGAGTTTTCATGAAATTCGCCCGCAGGCTCATCGCCGCCTTTCTCGTCATCTACCTGCTGCCAGCGCTGGCGTCCGCCGGCTGGTGGTACATGCAGGCCCGACCGCAGAGCTGGCGCGATGCGGACTGGTCGTCGGCCGGCATCCTGCCAAAGGCAGCGGAAAGTGCCGATGCGGCTATCTACGTCTTCTCGGCAACAACAGGCGGGATGAAAGGCGCGGTTGCCAGCCACGCCTGGATCGTGACCAAGGAACAGGGAGCCCTCTCCTACAACCGCTACGACAAGGTCGGTTGGGGCAAGCCTATCCGCCAGAACGCCTATCAGGCGGATGCGCGCTGGTACTCGAATGAACCCCGGCTGGTCGTCTCGGTGACCGGGGCCGAAGCCAGCCGAATGATCCCGAAAATCGAAGCGGCGATCGCAAGCTATCCCTACGCCTCGCCCGGCGGCTACCGGATCTGGCCGGGCCCGAACTCCAACACCTTCGTCGCGCACGTGCTGCGCTCCGTGCCGGAGCTCGGCGCCGTGCTGCCGCCGGACGCCGTCGGCCGGGACTACCTGCCGGAAGGCAAGTTGTTCCAGATCGATGCGGACGGACGGGACATGCACGCGACCCTTTATGGGCTCGCAGGTGTTTCAGCGGGCGTTCGCAGCGGGCTCGAGCTGCATTTCTTCGGCCTGGTCGCCGGCTTCGATTTCGCACGACCCGCCATCAAGATCCCGGCCCTTGGGCGCTTCGGGGTGTAGGCGCGCAGAACCAGGACAACTGCAGCATCTCAGGTTGAAGCAACGCTTGCCGCGTTGCATGGTCCGGCGTCAAACCAGGAGGACGCCAGATGCATGAGATTCCGATCAGAAGTTTTGCTGTTTCCGTCGTCGTTCTGCGTTCTGCCGGGAGCGGCTGGGAGGTTCTCCTCCTTCGCCGCACTGGAACACTTGCGGGAACGTGGTGCCAGGTCGCCGGCGCGATCGAAGCGAATGAGACGGCCTGGCAGGCGGGCCTGCGCGAGGTCGAGGAGGAAACAGGCCTCAGGCTCGATCGCTTCTATTCCGCCGACATCTGCGAACAATTCTACGAGGCCGACCGCGATGCCATCAGTTTGCTGCCTGTCTTTGTCGGCTACGCGACCGCGAACGCTACGGTCCGGCTGAACGCCGAGCACAGCGACTTTCGCTGGATGAGTTTTGACGAAGCGATCCGCATGGTGCCCTTTGCCGGGCAACGGAAAGTGTTGAAGCATATCCGGGATGAGTTCATCGACAACGAACCGAACCCGTGGCTGCTGATCCAGGAAACGTCCCCGGTCGGAGCAGGCAGCTGAATACCGGACATGGAAAAGGGCCGCCCGAGGCGACCCTTCCATGAGTTCTGGCCATGTGGCTGGCCCGGGCTTTGGACCCGAAGGAAGGCGGGGATCAGGCCGAGGGCTGCCCCGACGAGTTCACCTCTCCCATGCCTGTCACCAAGACCGAAATCTCATTCGACATTGGACCACCTTCCTTTCTGTTCGTTTCAGATGGACACAAGGTAGGCGATCCGCCGGCAATTGCAAGACCGACTAAGGTTTAGTGGCGCAGATCACATGGACATGATGATCTTGCCGATATGATCCCCGGTCTCCATCTCGCGATGCCCATCTGCCGCCTTCGCGAAGGGCAGCACAGAGTGGATCACCGGTGCGACCTTGCCCGCTTCGAGCAGCGGCCAGACCTTCTGCATCAGGCCATCGCGGATCACCTGCTTTTCCGCTGCCGTGCGCGGGCGAAGCGCCGAACCCATGACATGCAGGCGCTTCGTCAGGATCGGGGCGATATTGGCCGCTTCGACCTTCGCGCCCCCAAGGAAGGCGATGATCGACAGACGGCCGTCCTTTGCGAGCGAGGCGATGTTGCGATCGAAGTAGCGGCCCCCGACCATGTCGAGAATGACGTCGACGCCGCGACCGTCCGTCTCTTCGAGAATGACTGATTTGAAATCCTCGTCGCGATAGTTGATCGCCCGCCGGGCGCCGAGTGCCTCGCATGCCCGGCATTTCTCGGCACTGCCGGCCGTGACGAAAACCTCGGCGCCGAAGGCCTTGGCAAGCTGGATCGCCGTCGTGCCGATGCCGCTCGAGCCACCATGAACGAGGATGGTTTCGCCGGCCTTGAGGCCCGCCATGTCGAAGACATTGGCCCAGACGGTGAAGAAGGTTTCCGGCAGCGCCGCCGCCCGCACCGCGTCATAGCCTTTCGGCCAGGCAAGCGCCTGGGTTGCCGGCACCGCCGCATATTCCGCATAGCCGCCGCCATTGGCGAGCGCACAGACCTTGTCGCCGATCGCAAATCCTTCAGCCCCCTCGCCCAGCGCCACGACCTCGCCGGCCACTTCGAGGCCGAGGATGGGACTTGCACCCGGCGGCGGCGGATAGTCGCCCTTGCGCTGCAGGACATCCGGGCGGTTGATGCCTGATGCTTCGACCCGAACGAGGACGTCACCCGGCTTGATCGCCGGCAGCGGTCCCGTCTTCAGGATCATGTTTTCCGGCCCGCCCGGAGATGGAAGGTCGACGAAGGTCATTTCTGACGGAAGGGACATGGCATCACCTCATGCTGCTGATGCGCCACATCTAGCGCTGGCGGTGCGCCGCGAAAAGGGTGTCCGCCGAACTGGCCGATCAGATTTCGGCCGACAGGAAGGCGAGTATCTGGTCAGCCACCTGGGCCGGGCTCTCCCAGTGCGGATTGTGGCCATGGCCGTCCAAGGTGATCGAGCGCGCCGAACCGATGGAATCCGCAAGCAGCCTGCGATGCCCGGCATCGAAGAGCGGATCCTCGCTGCCGCCAATCGCAAGCACCGGCAAACGCAAGCTCCGCGCGCTGGCGCAGAGATCGGTCGCGGCAAGGCCATCAAGGATGGCCTGCCACGTCTGCGTCGATATCTGCGCGGCCTCTTTGCGCATATGGGCAAGGAAGGTGCCGTCGACCGGCGAGCTGCAGGCGTGCCACACATCGAAGAAGGGATGATCCTGACAAAGCGGATCCTTCAGCGCACGGATCGCCCGCGCCGTCGGATGGGTCGCACCAAGGCCCGGTTGCAAACTGCCGGACAACAGAACGAGGGCCCGGACCAGGTCCGGGCGAAGGGCGGCAAGCATGACGGCGGTCATTGCCCCCATGGAATGGCCGATGACGACGAAATCCTTGAGTGCCAATCGCTCCGCCAGGCAGTCGATATCCCGGGCGAAATCGGCGACTGTTGCCCCGGCCCCTAGCCCGGACGCGCCATGGCCGGCAAGGTCGGGAATGATCAGGCGATGGCCTGTCAGGCAAGGCGCGAGCAGCGAGAAGGAACGGCTGCTGTCGGAATAGCCGTGGAGCAACAGCAGCACCGGCCCCTCGCCGCGATCGATATAGGCGAACTGACGCCCGCCGGGCAGTTCGAGCCGCCGCTTCAGCGACGACCAGTCGTCCTGGTCGATGGTGGCGGTCACAGCCCGAGCGCGGCCTTGACCGCTGCAAGGCCCGGCTGTCCATCGAAGGTCGTCACGCCGGCAAGCCAGACGTCGAGCCGCTGCGGCTCCTGCCTGATCGCCTTCTCGCCCGCCTCCTCCGGCGCCAGTCCGTCATTCATCAGGTAGGCCATGCCGCGGTTCTCGAAGTCGATATCGAAGGCGAGATTGTTGAGCAGCTTGGCGACGTTCGGGCATTGCTGCAGATAGCCCTTGCGCACCTGGGTCGACACGGTCGCCGCGCCAAAGTCCGGCCCATAGAACTTGTCACCGCCTGTCAGGTACTTGATCGACATGGCCGTGTTCATCGGATGCGGCGCCCAGCCCTGAAAGACGATGAAGGACTTGTCGCGTACCCGGCGCGTGACTTCCGCCAGCATGCCCTGCTCGCTTGATTCCACCACTGCCCAGCCATCGAGCCCGAGGTTCTGATCCTTGACGGCATCCAGCATCAGTTGGTTGGAACCAGGCTCGATGCCGTACATTTTCTTCTCGAACTTGTCGGCATAGGCCTTCAGGTCGGCGAAATCCCTGACGCCCGCCTCCCAGACATAATCAGGCACGGCGAAAGTGTACTTCGCCCCCTCGAGGTTGATGCGGACGGTCTCGACCGAACCATCGTCCTTGTAGGGCTTGTAGTAGGAGACCATCGCCGGGTCCCAATAGCCGAGGAAGACGTCGAGATCGCCGCTGCGCAGGCTGGTATAGATGACATCGATGCCGAGCAGCTTGCTCTCCGGTTCATAACCCAGCGCCTTCAGCACGGTCAGTCCGACGCCCGTTGTAAACGCCAGATCGTTCCATCCGGGCTCAGCCAACCGAACCTGCCGACAGGATTCCACGTCGCCGGCCAGCGCCGGAGTTGCCGCAGCGATTAGGGTGACGGTGGAGATCAACAGTTTCAGCCTCGGCATCGCATCCTCCAAATTTGTCCTTTTGGACTAAAAACTGACCCATGGGTCAACAATTGATCTTTGCGGAAAGTTTGTCAATGTGGGAATCGTTTGGAGGCGGCAGATGCGACTGACGAGAATTAGCGAGATCAGGCGGCGCGAGCTGCGCCGGGCGGCCTTCGAGGTGTTGCAGAAAGAGGGCATGGCCGGGGCGACGCTGGAGAAGGTTGCGACCCATGCCGGCGCCTCCAAGGGCATTGTGCTGCATTACTTCGCCAACAAGCAGGAGCTTTTCGAACATGCGATGCGCGAGGCGAACGTTGCGCTCAAGGAAGCGGTGGTCGACCGGCTGAACCGCGCGCGAACGCCGCGCGAGCGGCTGGAGGCGATCATCGAGGCGAACTTCGAGGAACGCTTCTTCCAACCCTCGGTCTGCCATGCCTGGCTTTCGCTTTGCGCCGAAGTTCCGCGTGAACCGCAACTTGCCCGCATCCAGAAGGTGATCCACGCGCGCATGCGCTCAAACCTGCTTTCAGCACTCACGGATCTGTTGCCGGCAGGGGAATGCGAGGCTGTGGCGCTCGGCATCACCTCACTGATCGACGGCCTCTGGCTGAGGCTCGGACTGCAGTCGGAAGGGCTGACCCGCGACATCGCGCTTGCGCAGATGCGCGACTATCTCGCCCACCGCGTGCCAGAGGCCTAGGCGATCCTCGATCTCAGCCGCCGAGCGCGTCCATGACGAGCCCGGCATCGCTCGCCTTGGCGCGGGACTTGATTTCGGCGATCCGGGCACTGACGGCCTGGGCGTCGGAAAAGACGAAGCCTTCCGGCAAACCGAGAACCGCAATCGAGCAGCGCATCAGCGGAAAATCACGAGGCGAACCGTCGCGGCCGTGACCGCTGATACGGCCTTCGGCCTGGTGCTCGGCGGAGTAAAGCTGGCGCACGTCGGAGCGGAAATCATCGAGCAGACGGTTCAGCACCGCCTCCAGTTCCTCGACCGAACAGCCGCTGACGCCGACGAAGAAATCGTCGCCGCCGACATGGCCGAGAAACTTCTCCTCGCCGATGAAGTGACGCCGCAGCAGTGCCGCAAACAATGTGATCGCAAGATCGCCCTTCTGGAACCCGTAGGTATCGTTGAAGGGCTTGAAGTCGTCGAAGTCGCAATAGCAGAAATAACGCGCCTGATCGCCGTCGAGGATCGCATCCTGAACGTAATCGCGGATGGCCCGGTTGCCGGGCAGGCCCGTCAGCGGGTTCTGCTCCTGCGCCATCTTCAACTGCTTCTCGTTTATGATCTTCAGGAGCGATGAGGCCGAAAGTGTGCCGGCGTAGCGCATGTTCTCCGTCAGGATCAGGCAGTCGCTGCCGTCCATGCCAGCAAAGATCTTCAGCATTTCATCCGCCGGCGTATCGAGATCGGCAATCGGCGCCGGGCTGACGAAATGCGAGATCCGCCGCTGGTAGATCCGGTTCTTCAGGAGGTCTCGGCCGAAGGGATGATAGATCAGTTCCTTGACGTGATATTCGTGCAGGATGCCGCGCGGCTCGCCATTGGCGTTCAAGACCGGGAAGAAGCCCTGACGCGGGTTCAACCGGAAGAGATCGAAGACGGAATCGAGATCGTCGCTTTCGCGCACGCTCGGCAATTGCTCGATCTGCTTGCGGATCAGGATGCCGTCGAGCGAAGACGAGGACCGCCGGCTGATGACGCTATGGTCGAGATGCGGATAGGCCGGCAGAAGTTCGCTGAGATGCGTCGTCGGCCGGGCGACGTAGTAGCCCTGCACGAGGTCGCAGCCGAGATCGCGGCAGGTCAGGAATTCGGCCTCGGTCTCGACGCCTTCGGCGATCACGCGTGTGCCGAGCACATGCGCGGTGTTGACGGTGTGGCGGACGAGATGGCGCTTGCGGGCATCGGCTTCGATGCCGGAGATGAAGTGCCTGTCGATCTTCACATAGTCGACCGGCTGGTCGCAAAGCAGCTTCAGGCCGTTGAAGCCGGCACCGAAGTCATCGATGGCGAGCTTGAAACCGGCGAGCCGGAGATCGCGCACGAGGGCTGAAAAATCCGGCATCTTGCCGCTGTCGAAACGTTCCGAAAGCTCGAAGCAGAGCGACGACGGAGCAATACCGGCGCGCTTCAGATGATTGACGAGCCGCTCGACAATATCGCCCTCGCCGCCGACGAGGCGCGAGTCGAAATTGAGGAAAAGGGTGCGGGCCGCATGATCGGGCAGCGTCGCGAAGCCGGCGACGGCGCGGCTGTTGATCATATGCTCGAGCGCCAGCAACTGGCCTGCCTCTTCGGCCTTGTCGAGCAACTCCAGCGGCGAAGCGAAGCCGAGCTTGTGAAAGCCGCGCATCAGCGATTCATAACCAAACACGGTTCCGGTCGCCGCCTCGGCGATCGGCTGGAAGGCGCTTTCGATCACCAGCTTGGCGAGCGTGACGATCTGGTCGTCGCCGAACCGGCGCAGCGACAGGATTTCGGCGGGGGCGGCGGACATGCCGGGCTCCAGAGACAGGGGAACGGACGATCGGACGACGGCAGCATGGCCACCAACCGTCAACGAAGTCTTTCCCCTCTGTGAAGCTTTGATGAAAGCTATGTGACAGTCGCAACCGCATCAGTCAGATGAAAACACTCTAATGAAATCAGTGGTTTCATAAGCAATCCCTTCCGCTGCCCGCCTTTCGTCCTGGTCCGGCGCGGATGGTCAAGCGAGAACGAGCAGAGCCAGATAGCCGGCACCAATCGTCAGGCAGAGGGGGCCGTAAATTTGGCGGTCGAGCGTCACGAAGGGCTCCGCACCATGGCGCTGGTGAAAGATTGCCGAAAAGGCGAACAATCCGCGGGCGATAAAGATTGCCGCGAGCGCCGCAAGGCCACCATCGGCCAATGTCGCCGGCAGCACGCCCGCCATCAAAGGCGTGACCGACAATGGCAGGAGCGCCGCGGCGAAGATGAGCGCGGCGACGATCAGCGTCAGCCAAGCCGGGGGCATCAGCAAACGGCGCTTTGTGCCTACCACCGTGCGCACCAGCGACGCCTCGTCGTGGCAGGGCCAAAGCCCGCCCAGCGCCCAATAGGCATGCAGCCCGGCGATGCCGGCAAGAACCAAGAAAATCAGGATCGCGATCGCGGTCAACATCAGTGGTACCTTCTTTGCCAGTCGATGGGTGCAGCGTCAGGCTGACACGTTTGACAGAGGCTTGGCCCCCGCTCGCGCGCCAATCGCCGCAAACCCGGCCATGAGGATGAATGCAACCCACTGCGGCGTCGACCAGAGCGAACCGAGATAGGCGAGCCCGTAGCCGAAGAACAGAGCCGCATAGGCAAGGTATTGCAGGATCACCGCGCCAGCGAGCGGTACGCGGTAGCGTCGGTCGACGGCGGCAAACAGCAGAGCGAGGCTGTTGATCAGGAGAACGGCGCTGGTCGCATGCCAGAGTAGCGAGACATAGATCTGCAGCAGCGGCGACGGGCTGCTTGCGAGCAAGGGCACATGCACCTCCGGCCCGCCGGCGAAGAGATGAGTGCCTGTTGTTGCCAGGGACAGAATGCCCGCCGCCAGAAGCCACCTGCTCATGATCCGTCTCCAATTTTTACCATACGGCAGCGTATGTACGTCGATCGCTTGCGCCAGTCAATACGGTGGCGTATGGAAAGACATGGTGACGAAAAACACCCTGACGAGCGACGATTGGATCAAGGCCGCCTTCCGCGCGCTGACCGTGGGCGGCGTGCAGGCAATCCGCGCCGAGGCGATTGCTCGCGACCTGAAGGTGAGCAAGGGGTCGTTCTATTGGCATTTCAAGGACGTGCCGGATCTGAAGGCCCAGATGCTCGCCCACTGGGCGCGCGAAGCGACCGACACCATCATCGCCGAGGTCGAAGCCTCGCAGCTACCGGCGGAAGACCGGCTGCGGCTGCTGGTCCACGCCGCGACGGACGAACGCACCCTCCCTTATGGCGGGCTGCTTGCCGACAGTGCGGTGCGCGAATGGGCCCGTTTTGATGCCCTGGCGGCAACGGCCCTCCGATCGGTTGACGAACGCCGGATCGGCTATGTCGCCGACCTGCTCGGACGATGCGGATTTGCACCAAGCCGCAGCCGAAGCGGCGCCAATGCGCTCTACGGTGCCCTGATCGGCCTTGAGGCGCTCGCCGCAAATGGCCTTGCGGATCTTCGCGCCGATCTGGCGGGGCTGCTGGAGGCCCTGCTCCTCAGCCGCGAAAGCGCGTAATTAGCCCTTTGCCAGCACGCCGAAGGCGATCAGCGACAACCCCTGCATGACGAGGTCGACGGCCAGGAACAGGCCGAGGATCCAGAGACTGTTGACCGGCCAACCGGCGGCGATGATGAGACCGGCGGCAAACGTGACGAGGCCGCCGAGCGCCACCCAGCCCCAGCCCTGAAGCGGCCGGAGCTTGAGGCCGACCCAGATGCGAAAGCAGCCGGCGACGATCAGGGCGATGGCCATCACAAAGGTCAGGAAGGATGACGCGAGCAAGGGGTTGATGAAGGCAAAGAGCCCGGCGATCGTATAGCAGGCGCCGCTCAGTCCCCAATAGAGCACGCTGTCCCAACCCTTCACCTGAAAGGCATGGGCGAGATTGAACAGCCCGCCGATCAGCATGATGATCCCGACGTAGTAGACCGAGGCGACGGTTGCCATCAGCAGATTGCCGAAGGCAAGGCCGCCGCACATGATCAGAAGCACGCCGAGTGCCACGAACCATCCCCATTTGCCGGCAACCGCTGTCTTGTCGGCCTGATCGAATGCATGGGTCATTTCAACCTCCAGTCCCTCGGAACGCAGGATCGCTACCGGGAAGATTGAGCCGGATTTCTCCGGAAAAGGAAAGAAAAAACGCCTCAGATTTTTATTGATTGATGAGTCAATCAAAAATAAACTGACCATCGTCAAGGGAGAGACCAATGCCGAAGGTCGGGATGGAGCCGGTGCGCCGCAAGGCGCTAGTGGACGCAGCACTTCGCGTGATCGGCGATCAGGGCACGCTGGCCGTCACGATGTCCGAGATCGCCCGCCATGCCGGCGTCTCCCCTGCTCTCGCGCATCACTATTTCGGCAGCAAGGAACAATTGCTGATCGAGACGATCCGAAGCCTTCTACGGCAACTGCGCGACGACACGGTGGCGGCGCTTCGCGTGGTCGCCGGTCCGCGCGAAAGACTGAGCGTCTTGATCCGCATTTCCTTCCAGGCAAGCCAGTTTGCCCCCGACACGATCGCCGCATGGCTCGCCTTCTATTCGGAAGCGCAACGCTCGGAAGAGGTGCGGCGGTTGCTGGTCGTCTATGCCCGGCGACTGCGTTCCAATCTGCTGGCAAGCCTGAAGGCGCTTTGCGCCGCCGATGACGCGGAACGCATCGCCGAAGGCGCTGCTGCGATGATCGACGGACTTTATATCCGCCAGAGTCTGCGCTCTGCGCCGATCGGCATCGAAGCCTCGATCGCGCTCACGGAAGACTATGTCACCTCGCACATCGATCGGCTCAATCGCCAAGGGTCCAATCACCAGGGAACGGCCGCATGACCGCAAGACCGAACATCCTGATCATCATGGTCGACCAGCTGAACGGAAAGTTCTTTCCGGACGGACCGGCGGCGTTCCTGCATGCACCGAACCTGAAGGCGCTTGCTGCCCGTTCGGCCCGCTTCCGCAACAACTACACCTCGTCGCCGCTCTGTGCGCCTGCCCGCGCCTCGTTCATGGCCGGTCAACTGCCGAGCCGCACCCGCGTCTATGACAATGCCGCCGAGTATCAGTCCTCAATCCCGACCTATGCACATCACCTGCGCCGCGCCGGCTATTACACAGCGTTGTCGGGCAAGATGCACTTCGTCGGACCGGACCAGTTGCACGGGTTCGAGGAACGGTTGACGACCGATATCTATCCGGCCGATTTCGGCTGGACGCCCGACTATCGCAAGCCCGGCGAGCGCATCGACTGGTGGTACCACAATCTGGGCTCCGTCACCGGCGCCGGCGTCGCCGAGATCACCAACCAGATGGAGTATGACGACGAGGTCGCCTTCCTCGCCAACCAGAAGCTCTACCAGCTTTCGCGCGAAAACGACGATGCGGACCGCCGCCCCTGGTGCCTGACCGTTTCGTTCACCCACCCGCACGACCCCTATGTGGCGCGCAAGAAGTTCTGGGATCTCTATGAGGATTGCGAACACCTGCTGCCCGAAATCGGCATGCTGCCGGAAGATCAGCTGGATCCGCATTCCAGGCGCATCATGCATTCCTGCGACTACGTCAATTTCGACCTGACGGAAGACAACATCCGCCGCTCGCGTCGTGCCTATTTCGCCAACATCTCCTACCTCGACGAAAAGGTCGGCGAGCTCGTGGACACGCTGACGCGCACCCGCATGCTCGACGATACCCTGATCCTGTTCTGCTCGGATCACGGCGACATGCTCGGCGAGCGCGGCCTGTGGTTCAAGATGAACTTCTTCGAAGGCTCGGCCCGCGTGCCGCTGATGGTTGCCGGCCCCGGTGTCGCGCCCGGCCTGCACGTGGCACCGACCTCCAATCTCGACGTGACGCCGACGCTTGCCGATCTCGCCGGCATTTCCATGGAAGAGGTGAAGCCCTGGACCGACGGCATCAGCCTCGTGCCCATGATAAACGGCCAAGAGCGCAGCGAGCCGGTGCTGATGGAATATGCGGCGGAAGCCTCCTACGCCCCCCTCGTCGCCATCCGCGAAGGCAAGTGGAAATACATCCACTGCGCGCTCGATCCGGACCAGCTCTACGATCTCGACGCCGATCCGCTGGAGTTGAAAAACCTGGCGGCCAATCCGGAAACCCCTGTGCAAACGGCGACGCTTCAAGCCTTCCGCGACATGTGCGTCGCGCATTGGGACATGGAGGCTTTCGATGCGGCCGTGCGCGAAAGCCAGGCGCGGCGCTGGGTGGTCTACGAGGCGCTTCGAAACGGCGCCTACTACCCCTGGGATCACCAGCCGCTGCTGAAGGCATCCGAGCGCTACATGCGCAACCACATGAACCTCGACAATCTCGAGGAATCCAAACGTTACCCGCGAGGAGAATGACATGAGAGCCCAACCGCAAGCCTCGCACTTCATCGACGGCGAATATGTCGAGGACATCGAAGGCACCGTCATCGAGAGCATCTATCCGGCAACCGGCGAAGTGATCGCGCGGCTGCATGCGGCAACGCCCGATATCGTCGAGAAGGCGATCGCGGCAGCCAAGCGCGCCCAGCCGGAATGGGCGGCGATGAGCCCGACGGCGCGCGGCCGAATCCTCAAGCGCGCCGCCGAGATCATGCGCGAACGCAACCGCGAGCTTTCCGAGCTCGAAACCCTCGACACCGGCAAGCCGATCCAGGAGACGATCGTCGCTGATCCGACCTCGGGCGCCGATAGTTTCGAGTTCTTCGGCGGCGTGATCGCGACGGCGCTTAACGGCGACTACATCCCGCTCGGCGGCGACTTCGCCTATACCAAGCGCGTGCCGCTCGGTGTCTGCGTCGGCATCGGCGCCTGGAACTATCCGCAGCAGATAGCCTGCTGGAAGGGCGCTCCGGCGCTTGCCGCCGGCAACGCCATGGTCTTCAAGCCGTCTGAAAACACGCCACTCGGCGCGCTGAAGATCGCCGAAATCCTGATCGAGGCCGGCTTGCCGAAGGGCCTCTACAACGTCATCCAGGGCGATCGTTCGACCGGCCCGCTGCTCGTCAATCATCCTGACGTTGCCAAGGTGTCGCTCACCGGCTCGGTGCCGACAGGCAAGAAGGTGGCCGGTGCGGCTGCGGCCGAACTCAAGCACGTCACCATGGAACTCGGCGGCAAGTCGCCGCTGATCGTCTTTGACGATGCCGATCTCGAAAGCGCCATCGGCGGGGCCATGCTCGGCAATTTCTATTCGACCGGCCAGGTCTGCTCCAACGGCACCCGCGTCTTCGTGCACAAGGGCATCAAGGAGCAGTTCCTGACGCGGCTCAAAGCCCGCACCGAGGCGATCGTCATCGGCGATCCCATGGACGAGGCGACGCAGCTTGGGCCAATGGTCTCCATGCCGCAGCGTGACAAGGTCTTCTCCTATATCGAGAAGGGCAAGGCCGAAGGTGCGCGGCTCGTGACCGGCGGCGGTATCCCGAATGCCGTCAACGCCGAAGGCACCTATATCCAGCCGACCGTTTTTGCCGACGTCACCGACGAGATGACGATCGCGCGCGAGGAGATCTTTGGGCCGGTCATGTGCGTGCTCGACTTCGATAACGAGGCCGAGGTGATTGCGCGGGCAAATGCCACCGAGTTCGGCCTGTCAGCCGGTGTCTTCACTGCCGACATCACCCGCGCGCACCGTGTCGTCGATCAGCTCGAAGCCGGCACGCTCTGGATCAACACCTACAATCTGTGCCCGGTGGAGATCCCCTTCGGCGGCTCGAAACAATCCGGCTTCGGCCGCGAGAATTCGGTGGCCGCACTCAACCACTACAGCGAGCTGAAGACGGTCTATGTCGGCATGGGGCCGGTGCAGGCGCCGTATTGAGGATTGAGGGTCGGCTGGCCGCGGTTGCCCCTCACCCCTAGCCCTCACCCCGCAGGCGGGGAGAAGGAACGTGGCACACGCCCGGTTCGAGCGCGCTACGGTGCGGCAACGTCCCTTCGCCCCGCTTGCGGCGAGAAGGTGCCGGCAGGCGGATGAGGGGCGCATACCCACCGCGGATGAGGGGCATGCCGAGGGGCAACGACTAAAAGAAAGACCACGCTAATGCAGGCAGATTACATCATCATCGGCTCCGGCTCCGCCGGTTCGGCACTCGCCTACCGCCTGTCCGAGGACGGCAAGAACACGGTGCTCGTGCTGGAATATGGCGGATCGGACGTCGGCCCCTTCATCCAGATGCCGGCGGCCCTCGCCTGGCCGATGAGCATGAAGCGTTACAATTGGGGCTATCTCTCCGAGCCCGAGCCGAACCTCAATAACCGGCGCATCACAGCGCCGCGTGGTAAGGTGATCGGCGGTTCGTCCTCGATCAACGGTCTCGTCTATGTGCGCGGCCATGCGGAAGACTTCAACCGCTGGGAAGAGCTCGGCGCGCGCGGCTGGGCCTACGCGGACGTGCTGCCCTACTTCAAGCGGATGGAGCATTCGCATGGCGGCGAAGCCGGCTGGCGCGGCACCGATGGTCCGCTGCACGTCAAACGCGGCCCCGTGCACAATCCGCTGTTCCATGCCTTCATCGAGGCAGGGAAACAGGCCGGCTTCGAGGTGACCGACGACTATAACGGCTCGAAGCAGGAAGGCTTCGGGCTGATGGAGCAGACCGTCTGGCAGGGCCGGCGCTGGTCCGCGGCGAACGCCTATCTGAAACCGGCGATGAAGCGGCAGAACGTCTCGCTGGTGCGCTGCTTCGCCCGCCGGATCGTCATCGAGAACGGCCGGGCGACCGGCGTCGAGATCGAGCGCGGCGGCAAGATCGAGATCGTCAGGGCGAACCGCGAGGTGGTCGTCTCCGCGTCCTCGTTCAACTCGCCGAAGCTGCTGATGCTGTCCGGCATCGGCCCGGCTGAGCATCTGAAGGACATGGGCATCGAGGTGAAGGTCGACCGGCCGGGCGTCGGCCAGAACCTGCAGGACCATATGGAATTCTATTTCCAGCAGATTTCAACGAAGCCGGTGTCGCTCTATTCCTGGCTGCCCTGGTTCTGGCAGGGTGTCGCCGGCGCGCAGTGGCTTTTCTTCAAGAAGGGCCTCGGCATCTCCAACCAGTTCGAGGCCTGCGCCTTCTTGCGCTCAGCTCCTGGCGTCAAGCAGCCGGATATCCAGTACCACTTCCTGCCGGTGGCGATCAGCTACGACGGCAAGGCTGCCGCCAATACCCACGGCTTCCAGGTCCATGTCGGCTACAACCTCTCCAAGTCGCGCGGCAACGTCACGCTGCGCTCCTCCGACCCGATGGCCGACCCGGTAATCCGCTTCAACTATATGAGCCATCCGGAGGACTGGGAGAAGTTCCGCCACTGCGTGCGCCTCACCCGCGAGATCTTCGGCCAGAAGGCCTTCGATCACTATCGCGGCCCGGAGATCCAGCCGGGCGAAAAAGTACAGAGCGACGATGCGATCGACGACTTCCTGCGCGAACATCTCGAAAGCGCCTATCACCCCTGCGGCACCTGCAGGATGGGCGCCAAGGACGATCCGATGGCGGTGGTCGATCCGGAAACACGGGTGATTGGTGTCGATGGCCTGCGGGTCGCCGACAGTTCGATCTTCCCGCACGTGACCTACGGCAACCTGAACAGCCCTTCGATCATGACCGGCGAAAAGGCAGCCGACCACATTCTCGGCAAGCAGCCGCTGGCGCGTTCCAACCAGGAGCCGTGGATCAACCCGCGTTGGGAGGTCAGCGATCGGTAAAACTACTCCAAAAGGAAACCGATCCATCGGCCGGCAACCACCGCCCCGGTCCAAATCATCAGCGAAAGAAATGCTGAAAGGCGGACCCTCAGGGTGAGCGGTCCGCCTTTGACGGCAGCGCGCCACTGCGGTGTCACGTGCAACAGGACCGCGTTGGCGACCCCGAGGGCGAGCAGCGTCATCTTGGTCAGAAATGCGACATTGCCGGAATATTCAAGCGGATTGACGCTGAAGAGGCAGAAGCCGGTGACGATCGTCAGCGCAACGCCGACCGCTGCGGCGTGCGAGAGGAATGGGCCGACCACGGCGATCGGGACCGCCGGGGCGAGGCCAAGAAGCCGCAGGTCGAGCGGAAGGATCGCGCCGATAATGATCCCGAACGACAGGATATGGGCGGCGTTGACGAAGATGTAAAGCGTCGCGGAACGCCGTATCGCCAGGGCGAAGGGCAGTGTCCCGATCCAGGCCAGCAGCTCTTCCATCAGTTCGTCTGTATGCGTTCCGGGTAGATGTCATAGGTCTTGCCCGCGACCGTGATGCGCACCGCCTTCATGCGCTTTTCGTTCGGGTCGAGCGATCGGTTACCGAGAACGACGATGGCATCGCCGACCTTGGCCGATCCCTCGACGAAGCCTGAGCGCTCCGTATTCCGGGGATTACCGAGTTCGACCCGCCACATCCCATCCGCTGATGTTTCGACTTGAAGGGTCGGATGTGGCGGCGCCATCGAGATTTCGCGAATGGTGCCCTTCAGCTCGATCTGGTCGGCCTCGGCCCAGGACCACCCATGATGGGCGTACGTGCTGGTGACCAGAAGCACCGTGATGATGCCCGCCGTGACGCCACGGCGCGAAATGGCCTTCAACATCTGCCTTCTCCTTCGCCTGTTTCGAAAGAACCGGCAGCTTGCGCCGGAAGATGCGTTTGCGAAAGCACGTGGTCTTCAACACTTCTTGAGCATCGCCGCCCTGATTGCTGCTTGTGGTTGTCGTTACCAAGGGTTGCGCGAATATTATTCAACAGCTTAAAATTTAGCCATTCTTAATCTCCGGTTGTTATGTCTATATGAGACGGAGTGAACGCTGGGCGAACGTGCCATGACGGCAGTTTCGCCGCGTAATATCGCGTGCTCCATCCCATCATCGTCATCACTCCCCTGCCAAGGCGAGCTCGCTTCCCGATGCCTTCGCGGCCTGTCCGCGGCCATCGGCCGAGGATGATTTGCCTTGCGGGCAACCGCGGAGCGTTTTTCATGACAATCAAGGCACGCCTGCTCGTGTGTTTGCCTCTGCTCGCCGTCGCCATGCTGGTCATGATCGCCACGGCCTTCAATGCGATGAGCTCAATCTCCAAGCGCACGGAATCAATCGTCGCCGACCGGCTGCTGCCCGTCGACCATCTAAAAACAGTCTCGGACATGTATGCCGTCGAGATCGTCGACACCACCCACAAGGTCCGAAGCGGCGCGCTTGGCTGGGCCGCAGGCAAGGACACGATCAATACCGCTCTTTCCACCATAGACACGCGATGGCGCACCTATGAGGCAACGCGCCTCACGCCTGAGGAAAAGAAACTCACGGAGACCTTCGACAACGCGCGTTTCGCAAGCGACGCCTCGATCCGGGATCTCATTCAGGTCCTGGAACGGCAGGACCAGACGGAACTCGAACGTTTCGTCGATACCAGGCTTTATGCCTCCGTGGATCCACTCGCGGCTCCGATCAGCGAATTGATCAAGCTGCAGCTATCCGAAGCCAACAAGGAGCTTGAAGCGGCCAGAGCGGCGAAAGACAACCTGACACTCTGGCAAACGGTCATAGCCGCCTTCGCCCTGTCGATCCTCGCCGCTACGGTGTGGTTCGTCGTCTCGGGCCTTTTCCGGCCACTGACGAAACTGCGCGAGGCCATGCGACAACTCGCAGCCGGCAATCTCAAGACCATGATCTTTGGCGAAGGTCGTCGTGACGAGATCGGTCAGATGGCGAGCGCCGTCGCCGTCTTCCGCGACAATGCGCTCGAACGCCAGCGGTTGGAGCAGGAGGCTGAAGCAGGCCGAACGCTTTCGCAGCACGAGCGCGAAGAGCGCGAGGCGCAGCGGGCGAAAGATGCGGCGGAGGTCCAGACAGCGGTAAACGCGCTCGGCTTTGGCCTCGATCGCCTTGCCGAAGGCGACCTCACCTACCGCATCGACACGCCGCTCGCCGAACGGCTCGATGCGCTGCGCACCAACTTCAACAGCTCGGTCACCAATCTCGCAGACGCGCTCCGCTCGGTCGGCGAGAACGCACGCAGCATCAATGCCGGCGCCGGCGAGATCCGCTCTGCCGCCGGTGACCTCTCCAAGCGCACGGAACAGCAGGCAGCTTCGGTCGAGGAAACGGCGGCCGCGCTTGATCAGATCGCAACCACCGTCGCCGACGCGAGCCGGCGGGCAGAAGAAGCCGGTACGCTGGTCACCCGTACCCGTGGTGCCGCGGAGAAATCCGGCGAGATCGTCGGCAATGCGGTCACTGCCATGAGCGGCATCGAAGCTTCGTCGCGCGAAATCTCCAGCATCATCGGCGTAATCGACGACATCGCCTTCCAGACGAACCTGCTGGCGCTCAATGCCGGCGTCGAGGCGGCCCGCGCCGGCGAAGCCGGCAAGGGTTTTGCCGTCGTCGCCCAGGAGGTGCGCGAGCTCGCCCAGCGCTCGGCCCAAGCGGCCAAGGAGATCAAGGTGCTGATCGCGACATCTGGCCAACAGGTGAAATCCGGCGTCACGCTGGTGCGCGAGACCGGCGCTGCGCTCGAAAGCATCATTGTCGAAGTCAAGGAGATCAGCAGCCATGTGACAGCAATTGTCGAGAGTGCGCGCGAACAGGCAGCCGGCATCCAGCAGATCAACACGGCCGTCAACGCGATCGACCAGGGAACGCAGCAGAATGCCGCCATGGTCGAGCAATCGACCGCGGCCAGCCACAGCCTCGCACGCGAGGCGAGCGCGCTCAACGACCTGCTGCTGCGCTTCAGGACCGATGGCGGCGCTTCGGCTTCGCCGCGTGGCGTGGCGAGCGCAGCCTTGGCGACCGCTGCCCCCTCGCCTGCCCGCGCGCTGAACCGCAAGCTCGCCTCGGCCTTTCGCAGTGCTCCGCAGGCGCAAGAGGCTGGCTGGGCAGAGTTCTGACATTTGCGTTCTCACGCGCAGACCGAGGAGGCGTGGCCGACGAGCCGCGCCTCCAGATCTCCAACAGCACTCTGCCGCCCGATATAAAGTATTAAATCTAGTAAATTACTAGTCTATATTCGCTTTTTCACTGCCTTTCGATCTGAGAGGCAGATTTGCTCCAAACAAACAGCATTAGAAACCGCTATTTCTGTCCATAGTCGTGTTCGGCTGCGATATTCCGACCAAGTTGGAACAGGACGCAGCCATGACCACGTCATCCCTCGAAACCACTGCCAAGGCTCTGAACGAGAGGCTCGAAGGCCTGGATCTGGCCGGGCGTCTCGCACTTGTCGCAAGCCTTGACGGGCGGGCCGTCTTCACGACCTCGCTCGGCATCGAGGATCAGGTGATCACCGCCGCCATCGGCAAGAACAAGCTTGCCGTCGACGTCGTCACGCTCCAGACGGGTCGTCTGTTCAATGAAACTGCCGCCCTCATCGACAAGACGGAAGAAACCTACGGCATCCTGATCAAGCGCTACCATCCGGAACAGGCAGATATCGACGCCTATGCGGCGCGCTACGGTCTCAACGGCTTCTACGAGAGCGTCGAGGCCCGGCATGCCTGTTGCGACGTGCGCAAGCTGAAGCCGCTTGCGCGCGCACTCGAAGGGGCAACCTTCTGGATCACCGGCCTGCGCCGGGGCCAGTCGGGAAACCGCGCTTCGACCCCTTTTGCTGAGGCCGATCTCGAACGTGGCCTGATCAAGGTCAACCCGCTGGTGGACTGGGACATCGAGACCATCAACAGCTTCGTCGCTGCCCATGCGGTTCCGGTCAATCCGCTGCATGCCCGCGGCTATCCCTCGATCGGTTGCGAGCCCTGCACCCGCGCGATCAAGCCCGGCGAGCCGGAGCGCGCGGGCCGCTGGTGGTGGGAGAACGACGAGAAGCGCGAATGTGGTCTGCACGTTCCGGAAGCCGCCGCCAGCTCAATCATCCCGAATTCGAGCAGCGCCGCCTGAGGCTGGCGCGCTCCTTTCAAGACAAATCCTCCCGGAGACTGAAATGCCCCATATCCATCCGGAAACGGAACTGCACAATCCGCAGAGCGCCAAACCGCCGCTCGATCCGCATCTGAAGGCGCTGGAAAACGAAGCGATCCACATCTTCCGCGAAGTGGCCGCTGAGTTCGAGCGCCCGGTCATGCTCTATTCGATCGGCAAGGACTCCTCGGTGCTGCTGCATCTCGCGCGCAAGGCCTTCTATCCCGGCCGCGTGCCCTTCCCGCTGCTTCACGTCAACACCGGCTGGAAGTTCGCCGAGATGATCGCGTTTCGCAACGAGATCGTCGAACGCTACGACCTCGACCTGATCGAACACGTCAATCCGCGCGGTGCGGCCGAGAACGTCACGCCCTTCACCCACGGCTCAGCGCTCTACACCGACATCATGAAGACCGAGGCCCTGCGCCAGGCGCTCGACGCCGGCCAGTTCGACGCGGCCTTTGGCGGTGCGCGGCGCGACGAGGAGGCAAGCCGCGCCAAGGAGCGCATCTATTCCTTCCGCACGCCCGACCATCGCTGGGATCCGCGCAACCAGCGCCCGGAGCTCTGGAACGTCTATAACGGCATGATCCGCAAGGGCGAGAGCGTGCGCGCATTCCCGCTGTCGAACTGGACCGAAGTCGACATCTGGCGCTACATCCAGGCCGAGGACATTCCGATCGTTCCGCTTTACTTCGCCGAGAAGCGCCCGATCGTCGAACGCGACGGCATGATGATCCTTGCCGAAGACCCGCGCCTTGAACTTCTGCCGGGCGAGACCAAGCGCGAGGAAGTCATCCGCTTCCGCACGCTCGGCTGCTTCCCGCTGACCGGCGCCATCCGCTCGAACGCCACGACACTCGACGACATCATCTCCGAACTCGAAACCGCGACCGTTTCCGAACGCCAGGGCCGCGCCATCGACCGCGACCAGTCCGGCTCGATGGAAAAGAAGAAACGCGAAGGATATTTCTGATGACCGCACCCGCAACCGCGAATGCCGTTGAGCACGTTGCTGCCGGCGAGGTTCTGGCCTTTCCGGCGCAAGAACCGGCGCGCGCCACGCGTGACAGCCGCCCGCTTCGCCTGATCACCTGCGGCTCGGTCGACGACGGCAAGTCGACACTGATCGGTCGCCTGCTCTGGGACACCAAGGCGGTCAAGGAAGACCAGGCTGCGACACTGCAGCGCGATTCCAAGGGCAAGCAGAACGATCTCGGTCTGCCCGATTTCGCGCTCCTGCTCGACGGCCTTCAGGCCGAGCGCGAACAGGGCATCACCATCGACGTCGCCTATCGCTATTTCTCGACCGACAAGCGCTCCTTCATCGTCGCCGACACGCCCGGCCATGAGCAATATACCCGCAACATGGCAACCGGCGCCTCGACGGCCGATCTCGCCGTGCTCTTGGTCGACGCCCGCGTCGGCCTGCTCGAGCAGACCCGCCGTCACGCGACGATCGCGACGCTCATGGGCATCAAGCAGTTCGTGCTCGCCGTCAACAAGATCGACCTGACGGACTACGACCGCGCCCGCTTCGAGCAGATCAGCCACGAGTTCCGCGAACTGGCGCTGTCGCTCGGCGTACGCCAGGTCACGGCTATCCCGGTCTCGGCTCTGAAGGGCGAGAACGTCGTCTATGACGGCCGCGCTTCCATGCCCTGGTATGACGGCCCGACGCTGATCGAAGTGCTGGAACTGGCAACCACCCGTTCGGCCCAGACCGTCGGCTTCCGACTGCCGGTGCAGCGCGTCTCGCGCCCTGGCGAGAGCTTCCGCGGCTATCAGGGCACCGTTGCCGGCGGCTCGGTGAAGCCCGGCGACAGCGTCGTCATCCTGCCTTCGGGCATGGTTGCCAACGTCACCAAGATCGTCACCTTCGACCTCGTGCGCAATGCGGCCGTTGCCGGCGACGCGATCACGCTGGTGCTCGACCGCCAGGTGGACGTCTCTCGTGGCGACATGATCGTCGCGATCGACAGCCAGCCACTGACCGGCCTTTCCTTTGACGCCCAGCTCGTCGCTCTGCAGGCCGAAGGCATCCAGCCCGGCAAGCGCTACTGGCTGAAGAGCGGCAGCCGCCGCCAGCGCGTCCAGGTGCAGCCAGCAAGCCAGCTCGACCTCCAGACCGGAAAGTGGAACCACGCCGAGCAGCTGCCGATGAACGCGATCGGCAAGGTGCACCTCGCCTTTGACGAGCAAGCGATCTTCGACAGCTACGAGCAGAACCGCACGACCGGCGCCTTCATCCTGATCGACCCGGACACCAACAACACGGTGGCCGGTGGCATGATCACGGCCAAGCGCTCGGCGCTCGGCGGCATCCATACGGAAGACGCCCGCGTCATCCTTTCGCTGCCGGCCGACCTTGCCGACCAGCTGATGGCGACCGAGCTCTTCGCCGGTCGCCGCGAGGAAGCCGAAGTCCGGCGTGTGAGTGCCGGGAGAGCCGTCGAGATCATCGACGACATCGACGGCTGATTGACCGCCACAGGACACAATAAAGGGGCCACGCGGCCCCTTTTATTGTCCCCTTGCCCTCGGTGCTGATCGCTCTGAACCTTTTCAAATACGCTGGTCGCCCTATCTCCCTGCCGCAGGGAGAAACGCCCATGAAGACGGAACATCTGGGCCAAGAGGCAAGCCACCAAGGCTTTCGCGGGCGTACGACAACCATCCAGGCCTTCGCGCGGAAGTATCGGCTCGATGCGGAGGAAGCCCAACGGCTGGAAGACCAGTTCGGCCCTGTCGCGGGCGAAATCGAACTGTTGCAGGCGGCCCGGCGCAACGGCATGCCGGAAGAGTGAAACACCTTGCCGGCAAAGCCTTTTGCGGCAATCAAAGCTGCTGTTCGATCGCCGGAAGGACCATCGTCAGCGGCGCCGGGTCGGCGCGCTGCCACAGCTGGTAGCCGACGACGCTGCCGAGAATGGCGGACCATATCGCGATCTCGCGAAAGGTGAATATCGGTTCCTTCAACATTTGGACCTCTCGATCTCTCTGCGGCAAAACAAGTATTGAAGGAAATATCGCCGTTATTGTTCACACTGATAAGACAGCGATCTGTGAACACGCCGTTTCGAAGTGAACAATAGAGGTGACGGAACAGCGAACGGGCCCGACACGGAAATGGACAGGGCGCCGAGCACGCGGAGCGCCCGCTTCGACTGGTTTTGCCGGAGCCGTCCCAAAATGGGACGGGCGTTGCAATCACTTCACCTTGGCAAGCATTCGAAACAAACCCGCCTTTCAATCCGCCTTGGCATTCGTAAGTTGACGCCGTCGATCATGACGATCGATAGGGCTGTTTCACCGTTTTCGGACATCGTGGGACAGTCCGCCTGACCGTGGGCCCTGACCGTGGGCTTGACAGTGTCAGGGTATGAACGTCGCCCTCGGTCGTACCATCTCCCTTCCGCGCCCTTCCCGAAACCGGTCCGTTGCGCTTGGCCAGCGACGCCTCAGCCGCGCAGGTGGACAGAGGCCGTCTCCTCAGCGTATTTGGACGACTTTCGCGCAACGGCACGCCGAATCAAGGAGACACAAGGTGAGCACGGAGAAGAAACCGGATACCACCGTGACGGTCGAGAAACGAAGCAACGGCAAATGGTGCTTCGTCATCAAGCATCGTGGCGTCACCTATCCGGCACAGGGCAATTTCACTTCGATGCTGCAGGCGCAGGCTGTTGCCCAAACAGCGTTGAAGGCGCTCGAACAGCAACGCTGACAAGCGGCTGAGCGCTACCAATCCGATAGAAGGGAGCGCTCTATCCCGCTGCGTTTGTTTGACCTTACCCCGCGCAAACGGAGCTCGGCGCCGGTGCCGCTGCTACTCGACGGCGGAGCGGATGATGTTGCAGAGCCCTTCCTGTACGACCTGCTTGGTAGCCACCTGCCCGACCTGAATATCGAACATCGCATCGACCCGCGTGCCTGAACCGCGCTTGCGGGCAACGACGCGCAGCGTCTGCAAGCGTCCGGAGCCGGCGGTATCCTGATAGGCCTCGATCGTCCCGAGCGCCTTGTTGATCTCGATTCCCGAAAACCCTTCCGCCGCCACACCCTGCGCCATCTTTTGCAAGGCGGCCTCCGGCTTCAGTTTCGGAAACTCCTGCCAGGTCTTGTAGAACACCGGCGTCACCAGCGGCACGCCCGAAGCCTTGAAGTTCTTCTCGCAGCTTTGAGCCGCTGCAATCGAATGGCCGGCCAAAAGAAGAGCCGCCGCGATGGTTAGATGCTTGATCAACATTCCCGTTCCTCGTCGTCGTTGAATCGAAGCAGGAAACTAGAAGCTTCACCCGCGCGCAGACAGGGCGAACCGGGCGTGAATGCACGGCTATTCGACCAATGGCTCAAAGAGGGCGACGAACGACTAAAAACGGCAGTGACGTGCGGGACATGACGAGCAACGCGGAAACGGTCAATGCGATATGCATAATCGGTCCGCGCACTGGCGCGAACAGCGGGAAAGATTAGCTAAATAATTGATTTGGCTGGTCGGAGTGGCAAGATTCGAACTTGCGACCCCCACGTCCCGAACAACATGAATTATCCTCAAAAGCCCGGTTTTCTGGGCTTTTTCGCTTGCGAACGTGACGTAAAAACGCGTTCGTAGCCGTTCATTGCCGTAGATACGAACCGCCGACCCCGTCGATAGCCGACGGGCGCGCGTCCTTGCGCCCTAACGAAAGGAAACACAATGCGAATTATGTACTGCCACCCGACTAAGGAAACAAAGCAGCGCGATTGCATCGCCTTTGTCGACGTCGAGCTCAACGAGCACGTTCGTCTCTACGGATTGCGCCTGGTGCGTCAGCCTGACGGCAACCACTTCCTCTATGCCCCCCCAAGCCGGCCAGCGGCGCGCAGCCACGTTCTCGGCCGAAATGGCAAAGCAACTCGCAGAGCTTGCCGTTGGTGCCTATGCGGCGGCGGCCAATGAGCGGTAAGCAGCGGGGCTACGCCTTTGATGTCGACGCGTGGGTCCAATTCCACTTATTGCGTCTAGCGTCCTTCCACCCAGACACGACGAAAGCCGACCTCTCCGTGCTGGCCGAAATCATCCAGCGCTACTGGGGCAAGTATGGCAACGGCTGGGTGACGCACGAGCACCTTGGCGCGGTCGCCGGCATCAGCAAGGCCACCGTCATCCGATCCAAGCGCAACCTCGAGAGGCTAGGTTTCGTCACCGTAGTGCAGGCAGGGCGGCGCGGTAGCGCCACTGTTTACAAGCCGAACTTTGACCTAGTCCCTCGAAAGGGTGTCACGGATGACACCCCTACCTATCCACAAGACCGGCCCACAAGGGCCGAGTCACAGATAGATAGACATGAATTCGCCGCGCCTGGGGCGCCGCCTTTGGCTGGCCTGTCGGCCGCCACGGCGGGACCGGCGAAAGGTGGGTTTGAAGAGTTGTGGCGTGGATACGACTATCGCCAAAAGAAAAAAGAAGCCAAGGCCGCCTACGATAAGTTAGCACCGGATGCGGATCTGCACGCACGCATCGTGGCGGCAGCAATTGCCTGGCAGCAGTCTTGGGCAGCGCAAGGCAAGCAAGATGCGCCGCGATTCACCCTCGCAAAGTGGCTCGAGCGGGAAGAGTATGAATGCGATCCAGCCGCATACAAGCCGAAAGAACGCACGGCTAGGACGAATCGACATTCACGGCAGCCAGATCATTGCGGCGAGGAGATAGACGAAGCCTTCGAAGTGGATTGTTCTGCGGTCGTATCGGGTGGCGAAGCGTCGGAAGTGCTTCATT
>NZ_MBSO01000020.1 GCF_001695835.1 Ensifer sp. LC11
ATAAAGCGGATAAATCCCATGGGGATCTACCGCGATGGCGCGGGGTGGAGCAGCCCGGTAGCTCGTCAGGCTCATAACCTGAAGGCCGCAGGTTCAAATCCTGCCCCCGCAACCAAATCTGTCCAAGAGTATCAAAGGGCTTCGCGAAAACGCGGAGCCCTTTTGGCGTTTAAGGGGACAGAAAAGGGCAGGCGACAAACGCTGTCCGGGCAACCCGAGGGCTTGGAAAGGAACGAAATCCAACCCGCAAGCCGATGCCAGCGCAAGCAGACCTGCCCGAACTTGTTCCGGCCATAGCAGCTTTTCGAACTCGGAACTTGTTTCGAACACAATCGCCATCTATACACCCGACATCGCATTTGCTGATGAGCGCTGAACGTTTCGCCGCTCGCAATTGCGGCGTCGCATTAGACTTTTGACCACGGATGTACTGGCACTGGTGTTAGAGCGATGATGAGGAAGGTCGGTGCGTTTCGCCCCGGCCTTTTTTGTTGTCCGTATGTCAGGACTTGCAGTTGCTGATGAGGTCGATGGCATCTCCAACCGTCACAAGCCTGTCCGTCCACTCGTCCGGGATCTGGATATCGAATTCCTCTTCGAGCATCATCGCCATCTGTGACACCTCAAGAGAGTCCGCTCCCAGATCGTCGATGAGCGATGCGGCCTCCACGACCTCGGTCTCCTCCACACCGAGAAGTTCAACAATCAGCTTCGTCACACGGCCGGTTACATCGGTCCTGGCGTCGCCCATGGCTCACCTCCCTTTGCGCGTGAGCGCCTTCGTCTTTCGGCCCCCTTATTGCGACTGCGGGACTCGGTCGGTTTTGGTTGCGCTGGACGGTGTTTCGTAGCCCGTGAAGATGGTTGGAGCGGGCCTGAAGGCCCAGACCATCAGAATACCCATGGAAACGATCGCAAGCGAGAGCATCAGACGATTTGACATGGCGCATTCCTCCTTGCTTGGAGTGCTGTGAATGCTGGTTCGCATTCGTCGCCATTGTCAGTTCGACATTTCTGGCAATGGGACGCGCAAGTGCCCTCTTTGAGGCCTCACGGTCCGTGCGGGTTAGGGAAGGTTTGATAGGTCCGGTCGCCGCATGGCAACACGGCAAGTATACCACAGTTCTTGCGCGTGGTCGCACCCAAGCGGGCGCAGGTGTTGTGCGTCAAATGACCAGTTGCACGATGTGGGCGAAGGGCGTCATCGCCCACTTGCCGGTGTTGTCCTTTGACGTCTTGTAAATGATGAAGTCTCGCCCGACGGTGAACGATCCGTGCATGGTGATCTCATTGCCAGTCGAGAGAATTGCCCGGAGTTCGTTTGTGTGGCGTTGCTCAATTTGGCCATTGATCAGGTCCGCCAGGACCTGGTCAAACGTTGCCGGCTGTGTGTCAGTCATGGAGGCCTCCGAGCTGTTGCGGCAGGAAGACTTTTGATGGCGCCACAAATTGGGACGGGAGGCAAGGGGGGCGGCGGCGCCGGCTGCTCCGATCACAGGTGCCGCACAGGTCCGGCGCCTGTGGAACGATCTCGGGCTTGGGGGGGATTGCCACCAATCAAGTGCGCCTTGAAAACATGTAGCATGCAGCGCAGTCTGGCCGACTGAGCTTCACGCCTCAAGGTCGGTTCGGGGAGACGCCCGATCAGGCATCTCCGCAAGACGTGGTCGGTTTTTTGTAACCGCTCGATCAATCTTCCACGACGTTCCATTTGTCGTCCGGGTCGAACCGGTCGATGAATGGCACGATCGCTTCGGTGCTCGGCCCCAGGTCGCGCTCGTAAACGATGCCCTGCTGGTTGACGAGGAGGGTTTTCACCCCCGTCTCGGCATAGGTCACCGGCCAGGCGATCAGCGCGAAGCCGCCAATCATATTGTCATTGATTACGTAGTCGTAGCGGCCGCCGGCGATGTTGTCGCCCTGCGACGTCAGGATGCGGAACCGGTAGCCGAAATAACCCTCGCCCGCCTTCGCCTTCTCCAGGGCCGCCTCGCTGATCGCGTCGCCGACCGGGCTTTCGCCATCGCCCTGGCTGGCCGGCCAATAAAGCCCGTCAGTCTGGCCCGGCGTGCTGATCAGCTTCTGCGCATATTCAAGAACGCCGTCCGCGTCCCGATCCTGGGCGGCATAGTCCTTTTGCGCGTCGACATAGGCCTGCACCGTTTCGATTGCCTGGAGCTCGTTTTCCCCGACCCGGCGGTTAACGATTTCCTCAAGCCCGACATAGGTGTCGAACGCCCATTTGCCGTCCTCGCCCTTGGTGAGCGGGAAGGGCAAGGGCCAAAGCCTGTCGCCGATCTGAAGGATCTTGCGCCCCTCAAGGTCCCGTACGACGACATTGCGGGCGGCCCCCTCGCGAATAAGAGTGAAGGTATCCTTCACCCCTTCGCTGTCTTTGAGCTTCTTGGCATTCAGCCCCAGGAGCTTTGCCAGGCCGTCGAAATCGTTGGCTGCCAGCTTCGCCTTGAATTCCTCCACCGCCTTGGCTGGATCGTCGAATGCCGGCGGGTCTTCCTCAGCGGCGTAGGCGTCGATTTCGGTCGGCATCTGATAGGCCGGTGGCTGATCTTCCGGTGGTTGCGTCTGCGAGAACGAGGCGCCGATCGGCATGGCCGCCAGAGCCAGCGCAGTTCCCAGGAGAAGCGGATTGAAGAGCTTAGTCATGGTCGTTCTCCCGTGATCCCGTCACCGTCTGCGGCCGCCGCCGCGTCCACCGCCACCGCCTCGGTGCATCTGCGGTCTGCCGCCACCACGGCTCATCTGTGGCCGCCCGCCGCCGCGATGGCCACCGCCCATGCTATGTCCACCGCGGCGTGACGACGCCATCTCCCGGCGGCCGGGGTTGACGTTGCCGAGACCTGACGGCTTCCGCGATCGGTTCTGCGCCTTGGCCGCCATCTTCTTCTTGCCGCCGGTGCGGCTGACCTGGGAAGGTTTGTTGCCGCCTGGGCGATTGATGCTCGGCTTTCCGTCGCCTGCGCGCGCATTCGCGATCGCCTGACCGCCGCCAGCGCCGCCAGGTCGCGCCGCCGGTCTCTGCTGCGCCTTCAAGCCCTCGAGCGTGCTCTTGCGCACATCTCTGATCTGGCCGCCTCCTGCGCCGCCCGGACGGGCGTTCGGCCGGTCGCGGTTGATCGCGGCGGCGCGGTTGCGAAGGTTGTTGTTGCCGTTCGCCTTGATGTTGTTCTTGATGTTGGTCCGGTCGAATTTCTGCAGCTGGCTGCGGTCGAGCTTCAGTTTGCTCCGGTCGACATTCTTCCAGTCGATGTCGCTCATCTTGAGCTTGCCGTTGAAATCGATGTTGTTGAAGCATTTGTTGCAATCGATATCGACGTCGCCACCCCAGTTTCCACCCCAGACGCCCCAATCGTCCCAATCGACGATCGCGGCAAAGGCAGCGCCGGTGACAGCGCCGGCAAAGAAGGCGGCACCCGGATACCAATAGGCGGGATAGGGCTCGTCGTAGTAGCCGATCGGCGCCGGTGCATAATCCGGTTCGTAGAGCATCTCCGGCGGATACTGCGGCACGTAGATGGTTTCCGGATTTGCCGCCTGAATGACGACATTGTCGCCTTCGTGAACCACCTTCACCTTGTCGTCGGTCTTGATGATGTTCTTGGCGACCGCCTCGTCACGCAGTTGCTGGATCGCGATCAGCACGTCCTTCTGCTGATTGGCGATCGCCTCGCCGAAGGACTGCGTCCATTCGAGGTCTTCGCTCATCATCTTGACGATCTGGGGATAGTTCAGCAACGAAACGATGCTGCCGTCCCAGTCGTCCTTCGGTTTCATGTCGGGCTTTTTCTCGCGGGCCTCCAGGAAGCGTTCCGCTTCGACGATCTGCAATGGGTAGAGAGCGGCTGCGGAAACGAGCGCCACCAATTCATCCGGATAAAGCGCAATGCGGGCGACCAGAACTTCGAGTTCGTCGTCGCTGAGCGGTTCCGGCGCGGTCTGCGCCTGATCCGCGGGTGCTGTCGCGGTCTGCTGCGCCAAGGCCGCCGTGATGGGCGTTGTTACCAGCAATGCTATTGCGCTGCCGAGCGCGATGATCGTTTGCCTGATCATCTATCCAGCCTCCCTTTTATATTGGGTGGTGCGCGCGGGCGCTTGAACAAGCGCGCGTGACAGCCCCCTGTCGACGCCTCTCATGCTGCAACTAGAATTTGATCGTGCTGCAGCCCGTGCTCCTGCTGCCATCTGTCACAAGAATCTCTAGGGGAGGTCGGGCGATGGGAAAGCCCGACTGACGTATGCTACGGTATGTTACCGCCGCGCGATTGCCGTAGGCCTAGCATCCACGGGAGGCTAGACCCGAGCGGTCGGCGGTGGTGCGCGGACAGTGGTGCAACCGAGATCTTGCGGCAGCCTCTTGGTTTGCCGTGTGGAGAGGGGAAGGGATGAGAGTGGACGATGATCCTTCCCGAACGGGCGTTGACCGCGACGGGTCTGCCGGGCCCTCCTCGATCGAGGCAAGGATCACGGATCTTGCCAGGATAGGCATCGTCGCGCTTTTCGCCTATTTGGCGCTCACCCTGATTGCACCATTCGCAATCATCCTCGTCTGGGCGGCCATCCTGGCGGTGGCCCTCTATCCTGCCTATGCCGGCCTTGGGGCGGTACTTCGCTCGCGGCGCCTTTCGGCGGCTCTCATCACGCTTGCCTGCCTCGCCGTGATTGTCGCGCCGTTGACGACGATTGCGCTGAGCTTTGCCGAAGGCGCTCAGGCGTTGCTGGCAAGACTTGGCGATGGTTCGCTGAGAATACCGGTACCACCGGAAGGCGTTCGCACCTGGCCGATCATCGGCGACCGGGTCCATGCGGCCTGGAGCATGGCGTCGGGCAATCTCGAGGCCCTTCTTGGCAGGCTCGAACCTTCGTTGATACAGGCCGGCAGCAAGGCTCTCGGCAAGATCGCGAGCGTTGGCGCCGAGGTGTTGAGCTTCGTGGTTTCCGTGCTGGTGGCCGGGTTTCTCTTCGGCTCCGGAGAGCGGCTTGCCCAGGTGGCCCAACGGTTCGCCGGCAGGATCGGTGGAGACAGAGGCGTCGGCTTCCTGCGGCTGTCGACAGCGACGATCCGCAACGTGGCACGGGGCGTCATCGGCGTCGCGCTGCTGCAGGCGTTTCTCTCGGCCCTGGTGCTCAGCCTGTTCGGCGTTCCCGCACCAGGTGCGATCGCCTTTGTCGTGCTCATCCTCTGCATTATCCAGATCGGCCCGGCGCTGGTTCTCCTGCCGGTAATGATTTGGGCCTGGGTGACCATGGACTTCGGCCCGGCAGCCTTGCTCACGTTGTTGTTGGTCCCGCTTTTCGTCATCGACAATGTCATGAAGCCGATCCTGGTGGCGCGCGGGCTTTCGACGCCGACGCTGGTCATCTTGCTGGGGGTGCTCGGCGGCACGTTGTCCTACGGCCTAATCGGACTTTTTCTGGGACCAATCGTTTTAAGCGTCGTGCACGACCTGCTGATGTTCTGGATGCGGTCGCAACCGGAAGGAAAAAGCGCCGCCTGACACTGAGGGACCGCGACATCGCGCTGCGGGCAATCAGCGCATCGGAGTTCCGGTGCGCGCCTGTTGAAACTCCGCGTCGGGAACCGGGACCCCTGCTGCGCGCAGGCCGTCGAGAAGACGATGCTGATCCTCCGGACGGCGGAGCCGCAAGGCTACTTCTGCGCCAATGTTGTCGAGGAAGCGCGGAGCGTTCGTTTCGAGCCACGTCCGCTCCTCTTGCGCCTGGCTGATCTTTCCAAGCTTGCCGAGGATTGCGAGCAACAGAACGTGATAGGCCGGATTGGCACGAAGATTGGCAAGGCGCGCCCAGCGCTCGGCGGCGACATAGTCGTTGCCGAAATAGGCACAGGTGGCGAGCGCCGCCTCGAAGTATCCGGCTTGGCCGAGGTTGCGCGCTGCACTTTCCGACAAAAGCTTGCAGCCCGTGTCCCACTGGCCCGACAACGCGAGCCGCAGACCGTATTCACCGGCAAGCTCTGCGTCGTTGGGATTGATGGCAAGGGCGCGCGCGCCTGTCGCCAGTGCGGCATCGATATCGCCGCGAAAGAAGAAAACGAGCATCTGCGCTTCGAGGGCGCGCACGTCGAGGGGGGCCAGATCAAGCGCGCGCGATGCCGCCTCGCTTGCCTGCTCCAGCGCCCCAGGCGATGCCAAGCGATCAAAGTGATATCGGAACGCATCGACATGGGTCATCGACAGGAGCGCCCAGGCCGTCGCGTAGGTCGGGAATTGCCGGGTCGTGCGCTGCAGGCATTCCTGGACGGAACGATGCGATTGCAGGTCGAAGTCGCCGCGCTGGTCATAGTAGGCCAGGGTACAGGCATAGGCTCGCCACTCATCCGGGACCGACCGCTTGAACTGGGCAGCCTTCGCCTGGAAGACGGCGCCATAGGGCTGGGCCACCGCGCCCGCCACCGCAGCGGCAGTTTTCGCCTGCAGGTCGATGATCTCCTGGGATTGCAGACGCTCGTCGTAGGCGTTCGCCCATAGCACCGATCCGTCCGAACGCCGCACGAGCCTCACGACCAGCCGCAGCCGCTCGCCCTCGAGTCTCACCTGTCCCTCCAGGGCATAGGTCGGGTCGTCCGGTGTCTGCAGGGCATCCTTTGAGCCTGGACGGGATACGAGGTTGATTTCCTTGAACCTGGCGATGTTGCCGACGACCTCTTCGGTGAGCCCCCGCGCCATCCTTGCCGATTGTTGCGTGCCGGAGAGGTCCTCGAACGGACTGACAACCAGCAAGGGGATGTTTGGTCGGCCGATACCGCCGGCCGGTTCGCTCTCCGCTGGGAAGAGGAGCACAGTGGCTGACAACCCGGCAAGCCCGCAGGCGAGCGCCACCGCCCCGAGCACGATCCGGCGGCGAAACCGTTGAATGAAAGCGATCGGGCCAGGGGCTGTGACGCTGCCCCGCCCGGTTGCGGGCCGTGCATCGGTGCGCCTTTCGAAGGTCGGGACATAGGCACCCTTCGGCATCTTGATCACGATCGGGTCGCTGCGGCCGGCGACCAGATAATAGCGCTCGAGCGCCCGCCGAATACGACCCGCCTCGATGCGAACAGCCGGATCTGTTTGCGGATCAAAGGACGAATCGCGACCGAAAACCTCGGTCGCGATGGAATAGGCTTTGATGCGGTCGCCGCGGCCGGCCAGAGTTTCCTCGACGACATAAGCCAGGAATTTGCGGTCCCGGTCCGGGGCATCGAATTCGGCGCTTTGGCGAATTCGATCGAGTTGCGTCAGAACTTCCGCGTCGCTGAGTGGGGATGCTGTCGGTTCGACGCCGACGTCCTGCTGGTCTCCAATGGCCATCGCGCGCCTCCATGGGCACAATGTGAGATTGTATCCGGCGGCACTGTAAGTTCCCGTATCCTACGTCTCTGCCCGGCCGGAGCGCAATATCTATTCGCGGTTTGCGTTGGGGTTGCGCTTGGTTCGCAGGGCCAGTGCGTGCGTGGTCGTCTGGACAGTCTCCAAGGAGCGGAATTGTTGCGGTCACAAGACTGGTTTGCGAGACGGTGGCAACGGCAGAGCGCAACGGCACTCGCAACGTCGATCGACCACCCTCGCCACGACTGACGGCCGGTGACACGGCTAACGGGCCTGACGCTTAGGATCGAACGCCGTTTCTTACTGGAATGCGCGGTGTGTGCGTGGGGGTATGGAACGTCGCTGCAGGTGCTGGACGACCGACGTGGAAGCCCTGCACGTGATCGATCCGGAAGCGCCGCATCAGCGCCAGCTGCTCGTCGGTCTCCACGCCCTCGATCAGGATCTTGTGACCTCGGTTGCGCACAAGCCCGATGATATCCTGGAGCATGGCGCGACCTTTCGGCGTGGCACAATCGTGCAGGAACGATCGGTCGATCTTCACGGTGTCGAAGTCGATCAGGCGCAGCCAGGAAAGACCGGCGAAGCCGGTTCCGAAATCGTCCAGCCAGATCCGGATGCCGAGCGTCTCCAGATCACTGATGCAGCGCAGGATGCCTGAATGCATTTCCATCTCTAGTCCCTCGGTGATCTCGAAGGCGAGGCGGCTGCCGGCAACGCCGGTCTCTCCCAGGATCGCGGCGACCGATGTTGCAAAGCCCGGGGTCTTCAATTGGATCGGCGAGACGTTGACGCTGACGAGAGGAACGTGGTTGTCGACCAGCAGTTCGCGGCACACGGTCTTGATCGCCCAGCGACCGAGGTCGAGAATGGCGCCGGTCCGCTCGGCGACCGGGATGAACAGGCTCGGCGGAACCGAGGTGCCGTCCAGCATTGTCAGGCGCATCAGGGCCTCGACCGCGTCGACCTCTCCGGTCATCATGTTTTTGATCGGCTGGTAGACGAGGGACACGAGGTTCTGGTCGATCGCGATCTTTAGGAGCGCTGCGATGTTCTCGCTCTCGTCGCTGCTTTGCGGATCGTTCGGATCGAACAGCTTGGCGCAGTTTCGGCCACTCGCCTTTGCGGCGTAAAGCGCGCGGTCGGCCTCGTGAATGATCTTCTCGAGTTTGGCGCCGGTGTGGTTGCGGGTGAAGGCAGCGCCGACGCTGACGGTGACGATCGAGACGCCGTCGCGTCGCTGCTCGTGCATCAGTCCCATGTTTTCGACGGTTCGGCAGATGACCTCTGCAAGCTCGGCCGCCTGTTCCCGGGTGTCGAGGCGAGCGAGGACGATAAACTCCTCGCCACCGTAACGGCCGATCGAGCCGTTGTAGTCCTTGATGGCCTCGCCCAGCGCATTGGCCACAAGAATGAGGCAGCGATCGCCCTCCTGATGGCCGTAACAGTCGTTGTATTTCTTGAAGAAATCGACGTCGATCAGCATGGCAGCGAAGTTCTTTCCGAGCTTCTGCCAATCGTTCCAGTAGTCACGCAGCTGCTGATCGATGGCGCGGCGATTGTCGAGACCGGTCAAGGGATCGGTATTGGACAGTCGCAGCAGGGCCATGCCTCGTTCGGAGGCTTCGTTCTGCTGGATCTTCGCCTCGAAGGCGTTGAGGAAAACCTTGTAGCGCTCGCGGTTGAGCTTCCAATTCACATAGGACGTGAAGACGAAGCACGAGACGTAGAACGTCCCGAAGGCGATCAGATAGGACGGATCGTGTTCGGAGAAGAACGAGAGCGCGATGAAGAAGGTCACCAGGACGATGCTGGACGCGATCACCGAGAGGCGAAAGCGAAAGCTGAAGAAGAGATTGGCACCCATCATGAAGATGGCGCCAAAGATCATGTAGTAGGACATGCTGCCCGTGTCGGCGGTCATCATCGCAGGAACGAGCCAGCCGACGTAGCCGAAAACGAGAGCTGCAGCGCAAGTGCCATCGAGCCATTTGGTCCGGGCCTTTAGCCGGAACAGGATCTCAAAGGTCAAAAGCGCACCAAGACCGACGATGAGGCGAGCGACGATCGTATAGAACGCGACGTCGGGAATGAGCAGGATGTCGGGGATGAAGAAAAGCAGATAGACGACGACGGCAACCCACAACCCTTGTCTCGTCGCAGCGCGCCGGCCGGCCTCGCCCTCCATGCGATAGAGGGTCTGAAGCTCAGCCAGATGCGGCCTGTGCGGCTGCTTGTGTAGGTCGATGTCAACTACGTCGGCCAACGTGTGCTTCATGCACTGATCCATCGAGTTGCGTCACGGTCAACGGAATTTGTCGTCGCTTTTCCATCAATAGACGCTGTTTCGGACACTCCCTGCGTGCTCTCCGCGCGCAAGATGCAACAAGGGCGGGAAACGCTGCGAGGCATGATAGGGGGTGTCCATTAAGTTTTGTTAAATTAATGGGCTAGGAAGCCTGTGATTCGGCATCACCCAAAGGGATGAGACACAGGAATTTACCTTATTATATACAAAAACTTGCAATCCGAGCCGTAATGCGCGCATCTTCGCGACTATTGTTAACAAACCTTTAACGGATGGTCTCGCGTGCGCCAATTTCAGACTGTTTTCGACGGTCAGAGCCTCATTACTCCCAAGGCTATGGCCGATGAGTTCGTTTCGCCCCGCGGCGAGCGGCATGATGAACAGCTCTCGACCGGCAAGGCCGAGCTTGCATTGATACTCAGGGTCGCTCAGGAACAATTTATTCAACGAACGGAGCCGGCGAAGATCATCGACCGCCTTGCGGCCGCTCTCCACGAAGTTCGTGCCAAATACCACCCGACCGTGTGGCAGGAATTAATCCAGATTGCGCAGGATCACCCGGTCTCGGAATACTTCCTGCAAGATCCCTTCACGCGTTGGTCCTTCGAAAAGCCGAGGGGCTATTCGGGCGACGCACAGTTGCTCGACTTCATCTATGGCCACGCCAGCGTTGCCGGGGAAATCGAGCGGGCGTCACCCGTCGGGCGTGCCCTTTACGATTATACCAAGGACGCGTCCTCGTCGGTGGCTGTGCGTGAGCGTCGCGATCTCCTGACGCGCCATGTCGACGAGATCGCGGCAGGCCGCGGAGGCGAGGCGGAGATCCTGACGATTGCCGCCGGTCACCTTCGCGAAGCCAATCGCTCGGCGGCGCTGCAGGAGCGGCGGATCAAGCGCTGGGTGGCGCTCGATCAGGATCCGCTCAGTGTCGGATCGATCAGCCGCGATTTCGCGGGCACGGCGATTGAAGCGGTTGACGGTTCCGTCCGCAGCCTGCTCGGCCGGGACCAGAAGCTCGGCAAATTCGATTTCATCTATGCTGCCGGTCTCTACGACTATCTTGCCGACAAGGTGGCCATCAAGCTGACGCATCGCTGCCTGCAGATGCTGAAACCGAATGGCGTGTTCCTGTTTGCCAATTTCGCGACGGATATCGGCGTCGACGGTTACATGGAATCGTTCATGAACTGGGCGCTGTTGCTGCGCTCCGAGGCGGACATGTGGAACATCATCCACAAGAGTGCCGGCAAGGCTGCGATCGACGCTCGCGTCTTCTTCGGTGCTAACAGGAACATCGTCTACGGCATCATCCAGAAGCATTCCTGACACTGCTTCCGTGCACGCCTCCATCGGGCGAAAGCCGGGGCTTGAAACCAGGACCGCAGCGAGATGTTACTCGCTGCGGTTTTCTATTTTGCGGACGATTGACGCTATGGACGGAGAAAACGGGTTAGCAGACGGCGCAGCATCAAGCCTTCGTCCTTCGGCCTGAAACCGGGATCGACCGCGACCCTGCTGAAAATACCGTCGATGATCGCGGCGATCCAGCGAGCGGCACCAGCGGCATCGATAGTCTGATCGATCTGGCTCCGGCTCGCCGCACCGCGAAGCAAGGCTGCGAGCGCCGCCTGCAACTCCGCATCATTCCTCGCGGCAAGCGTTCCGATGCGCTCGTCACGCATGGCTTCGGCGGCGATTTCCAGCGCAAGACTTGAAAAGGTGGGATCGCTCGCAAGTTCGAGAACCGTGTCCATAAAGCCCAGCAATGCGGCCAACAGGTCCTGCTCTTCACTCAGTTTTCGAAAGATCTCCGCCGTTTCTTGACGTTCCTCCTCCACGATTGCGGCGATGATGGTGTGCTTGGTCGGGAAATAATGGAAGAGATTGCCTGGGCTCATGCCCGCTTCGGCGCAGATTTCGGCGGTCGACGTGCCATGAAAGCCCTTGCGCGAGAAGCAGGTGATCGCCGCATCCAGGATCAGTCGACGCTTGGCGGCGTGTTTTTCGGGGTCGACCCTGCGCATCAGCATTTCTCCCTGTGGGGCAGACACTTTATTAGACTAAGCACTCTGATTTCGTATGGAGGGCGGTCGGTGTCAAGCTTGCCTGTGGCCCGGAGCGCCGCCATCTTCCCGCAATGCTAGTGTGCAATTTGCCTTACAATTGACGCGTTTGGTCGATCAAATTATTAGATCGAGTAATCTAATAATTATAGAGCGTGTTTCGTACGACCTTTGGTCCGGCCGCACCGACAGGCTGCGATCCGCCACCCCATGGAAAGCCAATGAAATGAGATGCACTAATGAGTTGAACGTCGTGCTTGCCGCCTGGCTTGTGCTCGCCATGACCGGGAGCGCGGCCCATGCCTCCGGGCAGGCGGCTGCTTCCGTTCCGGTCGACAGTGCCGCCATGGCCCGTACGGTATCGACGCTTGTCGCCGATAGCCGCCCGCAGCAATGGACCAGATCCTTCGCCGGCATCTTCGTCGCTCGCGAGGAAATCGCCGTCGGTACGACACTCACCGACCAGCGCATCGCCAAGGTCGAGGTCGAGATCGGCGACCGGGTCGCAGCCGGCCAGGTGCTTGCGCGCCTTGAAACCGAAATGCTGGAAAATCTGCTGCGCGAAGCCGAGGGGCGGGTGGCACGCGCCGGCGCCACGATGGCGCGGGAGGAGGAGACGGTTACGCAGGAACAGAGGAAGCTCTCGCGCGCCCGTCAGCTCAGCCACCTCCAGGCTGCGACCACGCTCGAGGAGCGCGTCTCGGCCCTCGCCATCGCCGAGCAGGCAGTGAAGGTGGCACGCGCCGATTACGAGCAGGCGGAGGCACTCGAAGCCGAGGCGCGCCGCAAGCTCGAACGGGCTGTCATCCTGGCGCCGGCAGCCGGCATTGTCTCCGAGCGGCTTGCCCGCGCCGGTGCACTTGCGGGGACGGATCCCCTGGTCAAGCTGATCCGCGATGGCGAGATCGAGTTCGCCGCCGAAGTGCCGGAGACCGAACTGTCGCTGCTTGCCGTCGGCCAATCGGTGAAGGTCAAGCTCTCCGGCCGGAGCGACTGGATCGCAGGGCGGGTGCGGGTGATCAATCCGAAGATCGACCGCGAAACCCGGCTTGGAAACGCCCAGATCACGCTCGACACCGGCAATCCGCCCTTCGCCGGCACCTTCGGCCGCGCTGCGATCGTGATCGCCGAGCGCAGCGCCATCATGGTCGACGATTCCGCGCTGCTTTACGGGGCACACGACGGAGCGGTCTCGATCTTCGTCGTCGAAAACGGTCACGTCGTTCGCAAGGTGGTCAAGCCGGGCATGCGCCAGGGCGGAAAGGTCGAGATCGTCTCCGGTCTTGCAGCCGGCGATCGTGTCGTTCTCAAGGCCGGCGTGTCGCTTCGCGAAGGCGAGGCGGTGGCAACGAAAGACGTTCAGCCTATGCAGACGGGCAACGCGCAATGACCAGCAACATATCCGCCTGGGCGATCCGAAAGCCCGTTCCGACGATCGTCCTGTTCGTCGTTCTGACGCTGATGGGAATTGCCTCGTTCATCAGGCTGCCGGTTAACGCCAATCCGAGCGTCTCGTTTCCGATCGTCACAGTGACGGTCACCCAGCCGAGCGCGCAGCCGGCCGAAATGGAAACACAGGTGACGCGCCGCGTCGAAGGGGTTGCCGCCGGCCTCGCCGGTGTCAGTCACATCCGCTCGACCATTGCCAACGGCGTCTCGACGACCACGGTCGAATTCAAGATCGGCACCGATCCCGACCGCGCGGCCAACGACGTGCGTGAGGCCGTCGCGCAGATCCGGGCAGACCTGCCGCAGTCCATCCAGGAACCGATCGTCTCGCGCCTCGATGTCGACGGCAGTGCCATTGTCTATTACGCCGTCCGCGCTCCGAACATGTCGGAAGTGGAATTGTCCTGGTTCGTCGACGACACGATCAACAGTGAACTGCTGACGCTGCCCGGCGTGCAGAAGGTGCAGCGACTGGGTGGCGTCAACCGGGAGGTCAGGGTTTCACTCAACCCCGAGCGTCTGCTGGCGCTTGGCGTGACGGCGGACCAGGTGAACACGGCGCTCAGGGAAATCAACACGAACATCCCGAGCGGGCGCGGCGAAATCGGCGGGCGCGAGCAGTCCATTCGTACCGTCGGCAGCGCCGGTTCGGTTGAAGAGCTTTCGCGGCTGTCGATCCCGCTCACGGGCGGCCGATGGGTGCAGCTCTCCGACATCGCGACCATCGAAGACACATCCTCCGAACCGCGCAATTTCGCGCGCGTCGATGGCGCGCCTGTCGTCAGCTTTGCCGTTTCGCGCAGCAAGGGGGCGAGCGACACCGTCGTCGCCGAGGCCGTCATCCAGCGGCTGAAGGAGATCCAGGCGCGCACGCCCGGCGTCGAAATGACGGAGCTGATCTCGCTCGTCGAGTACACGCAGGAAAGCTACGATGCCGCCGTGACCGCCCTCATCGAAGGCGCGCTCCTGACGGTCGTCGTGGTCTTTGCCTTCCTGCGCAACTGGCGTGCCACGCTGATCTCCGCCCTTGCCATGCCGCTCTCCATCCTGCCGACTTTCGCAGTGATGGACCTGCTTGGTTTCACGCTCAACAGCATCAGCCTTCTGGCGCTGACGCTTGTCATCGGCATTCTCGTCGACGACGCGATCGTCGAGATCGAGAATATCGAGCGCCACGTTGACATGGGCAAGCGCCCGTTCATCGCGGCGATCGACGCGGCGGATGCGATCGGGCTCGCGATCGTCGCGACGACCCTGACGATCGTCGCGGTTTTCGCTCCGGTCAGCTTCATCGGCGGCGCGGTCGGGCAATATTTCAAGCAATTCGGCCTGACCGTCGCGATTGCCGTGTTGTTCTCGCTGCTGGTGGCACGGCTGCTGACGCCGCTGATGGCGGCCTACCTGCTGCGGCCGCGGGCCGGGCACGGCCACGCCGGCAAGCCTTCGCGCACCGCGGATGCCTATCGCCGCCTGCTCGGCTGGACGCTCGACCATCGCAAGACCGCCCTGTCGCTGGTCGCGCTGATCTTCATCGGCTCGATTGCGCTCCTGACCATGCTGCCGACCGGTTTCCTTCCGACAAGCGACAGCAACGTGTCGCAGCTCAAGATCACGCTGCCGCCGGGAACGAGGCTCGAAGAAACGGCTCGCATTTCCGACGACCTCGTCGGCAAGATCAGGCAAAGACCGGAGGTCGAGAGCGTCCTGGCGACCGCAGAAAACCTCAACGAGGTGTCGCTGCGTATCAAGCTCAAGCCGCGCAAGGAGCGCGGACTCGACCGCAAGTCCTTCGAGCTGTCGCTACGGCCCTTGCTGGCGTCCGCCCCCGATATCCAGGCGACCTTCTCCTCGGTTGAGGGCGCGAAGGACCTTTCTATCTACCTGACGAGCGACGACCCGGAAGCTCTGATGGCATCGGTGCGGCGGCTTGAAAAGGAGATGCAGGCGCTGCCAGGGCTGGTCAGCGTCCGGTCGACGGAGCCGTTGCTTTCGCCCGAACTGCTGGTCAAGCCGCGCTTCGACGAGGCGGCCAGGCTCGGCGTCTCCGTGACGTCGATCGGCACCGTCGCCCGCATCGCAACGATGGGCGACAGCGAGAGCAACTCGGCGCGCTTCAACCTCGGCAATCGTCAGGTGCCGATCCGGGTGATGCTCGATCAGTCGGCGCGCGGCGACTTCGACATGCTGCGCAATCTGAGGGTCGGCACGAACGCCGGTACCGTGGTGCCGTTGACCTCCGTCGCCGACATTTCCTTCGGCGCCGAGGAAAGCAGTGTCGAACGCCTCGACCGTAAGCGGCTGATCGCCGTGGAGGCCAACCTCAACGGCATTACGCTTGGGACTGCCTTCGAAGCGATCTCGGCACTGCCGGCGATGACCGAGCTGCCACCGGGCGTGTCGCAGGCCAATTACGGCGAAGCGGAGTACATGTCGGAGATGTTCCGCAACTTCGCGCTCGCGCTTCTGGCCGGCATCCTCATGGTTGCGGCGGTTCTGGTGCTGCTTTTCAAGGACTTCCTGCAGCCGGTCACCATTCTGGTGGCCCTGCCGCTGTCGATCGGCGGCGCTGCGTTGGCCTTGCTGCTCTTCGGCGCCGCGCTCGATCTGTCCTCGACGATCGGCATCCTGATGCTGATGGGGATCGTCTGCAAGAACTCGATCCTGCTCGTCGACCATGCAATCGAGTGCCGCAAGGAAGGTGCCGATCGGCGCACGGCGTTGCTGACGGCGGGCGTCACCCGTGCCCGGCCGATCATCATGACCACCATCGCCATGGTGGCTGGCATGGTGCCCGCCGCAATCGGCGTCGGTGCCGATGCCGCCTTCCGTGCGCCGATGGCGATCGCCGTCATCGGCGGGCTCATCACCTCGACCGCTCTGAGCCTTGTGTTCGTGCCTGTGATGTTCACCGTGATGGACGACATCAACTCGAAGCTCGGGCGACGACTGAAGCGGTTTTCCTCGGTGACGGACGAGGATCACGCGGCGGATGCCGCCCGAATTGGTCGGGAGGGCGCACACGGCGTTGCCGGCTAGAAAGCGATGCCGGGAAACCCGTGAACGGTTTTCCGCCACTTAGATGCTCCTGCCGCACGGAAGTGCGTGGCATGGCCGCCGACAAACCTTGAAGCGCGCCGCACGGGTTCAATCCGTGCGGCGCGCTTCAAGCGTTCGGTCTATTCGAAGTAATTGACGAGCCGCGTCTCGCCGACGGCGTGAACGCGGCAGTCGACGCCGAAGATCGCCTCCAGCCGGGAGGGCACGATCATATCTTCCGGCGTTCCCTCGAAGGCGAGGCGACCGCCCTGCATCGCAACGATGCGGTCGGAATAGGCCGAGGCGAAGTTGATGTCGTGCAGCACGACGACGACGGTCTTGGCGAAATCATCGGCGAGACGGCGCAGAAGCCTCATCGTCTCGACCGCGTGCTTGATGTCGAGATTGTTGAGCGGTTCGTCGAACAGCATGTAGTCGGTGTCCTGGCATAGCACCATGGCGATGAAGGCGCGCTGGCGTTGGCCGCCGGAGAGTTCGTCGAGAAAGCGGTTCGCGAAGGGTTCGAGCCCGAGATAGGCGATCGAGCGATCGATGTGCTCGGCATCGACTACCGTCAGCCGCCCCTTGGAATAGGGGTAGCGGCCGAAGGCGACGAGGTCGCGCACGCTGAGGCGGGCGGTGATGTGATTGTCCTGGCGCATGATCGAAAGCCGCCGGGCAAGCACGTCGCCGGCTGCGCGGCTGACGTCGAGGCCATCGACCAGCACTTTGCCGCGATCCATCGGCATCAGCCGGCTGACCATCGACAACAGTGTCGACTTGCCGGCACCATTGGGGCCGATGATCGAGGTCAGGCCACCGGCGGGCAGCGTCAGCGACACCCGGTCCACGACCGCGTTGCCGTCATAGGATTTCGTTACCTCTTGGATTTCGATCATCGGGCGGAGCCTCGGACAAGCAGGAAGATGAAGACAAGGCCACCGAAGAATTCGATGACGATGCTGAGCGCCGTGTTGAAGGAAAGCAGCCGCTCGAGGATGACCTGACCGCCGACGAGGGTGGTGATCGCGATGCAGACGGCGACCGGCAGCACGAAGCGGTGGCTGGCTGTCGGCGTCAGCTGCCAGGCGAGGCTTGCGACCAGCAGGCCGAAGAAGGTCACCGGTCCGACGAGCGCGGTGGAGACGGACACGAGAATGGCGATCAGCACCAGGAGAAAGGTAACGACGCGCTGGTGATCGACGCCGAGGCCGATGGCCGCCTCGCGCCCGAGCGAGAGCACGTCGAATGTCGGAGACAGCCGCCACAGCGCGAAGGTCACAGCGACGGTCGAAACGGTGGCAATGCCGAGAAGGTTGGCGTCGACGGTGTTGAAGCTTGCAAAGAGCCGGTCCTGCAGCACGACGAAGTCGTTGGGATCGAGAATGCGCTGCAGGAACGACGAGAGGCTGCGGAACAGGCCGCCCAGGATGACGCCGACCAGCATCAGGAGATGCAGGCTTCGGCTGGCTCCGGAAAAGAGGGCCCGAAACAGCAGCAACGAGAAGCCGACCATGGCTATGGTTTCGACGACGAATTGCAGCCTCGGATCGACGGCTACAGCGCCCGCCGCGCCCAGGAAGAACACCGCGATCGTCTGCAGCAATGCATACATGGCATCGAAACCGATGATCGACGGGGTCAGGATGCGGTTGCCGGAAATCGTCTGGAACAGCACGGTGGATACGGCGATGGCATAGGCGACCAGCACCATGCCCGCGAGTTTTGCGCCGCGGAAGGAGAGGATGAAGGACCAGCTCCCCTTGGCGCCGAGCGTCATGAAGGCCAGCACCGACGCCAGGGCGAGCGCTGCCGACAGGAGCAGCACGATCGAAGGGGAGAGCCTTTTCGCCTCAGCCTGCATGGGCTCGCCTCGAAAGCAAGAGATGAAGGAAGACCAGGCTGCCGATCACGCCCATGACGGTGCCGACTGGAACCTCGTAAGGAGCGATGACCACGCGCCCGACGATATCGCAGGCGAGCACAAGCCCGGCGCCGGCGGCCGCGATCAGGGGCAATGTGCGTCTGAGGTTGTCGCCCAGGATCAGGCTGACGATGTTGGGAACGACGAGGCCGAGAAACGGGATCATGCCGACGGTTGCAACCACAGTTGCCGTGACCATGGAGACGATGGCGAGCCCGAGGGTTACCACCTTGTCGTAGTCGAGCCCGACATTGCGTGCGATCGCTTCGCCCATGCCGATGACGGTAAAGCGCGCGGCGGTCGCGTAGGCGACAAGGGTGAGCGCAAAGCCAATCCACAACAGTTCGTAGCGGCCGCGCAGCACCGCAGAGAAATCGCCCGACATCCAGGCGCCCATCGACTGCATCAGATCGTAGCGATAGGCGATGAAGGTGGTGATGGCATTGACGACGCCGCCGAGCATGAGGCCAACGAGCGGCACCATCAGTTGAGAGCGCAAGGGGACCCGCCGCAGAATCTGAAGGAACAGGGCGGTCCCGACCAGCGCCGCAAGCGCCGCAAAAGCCATCTTGCCGGCGACCGGCAGGCCCGGTGAGATCAGCGTGGCCAGCAGCATGCCGAGGGCTGCGGACTCGGCCGTGCCAGCGGTCGAGGGCTCGACAAAACGGTTGCGCGCCAGCATCTGCATGATCGTTCCGGAAACCGCAAGGCCGGCGCCCGCGAGCATCAGCGCCAGCGTGCGCGGCAGGCGGCTCTCGACGATCAGCAACCAGCCGCGACCATCGTCGCTAGCGGCAAGGCTGCCGACACCGGTGAAGACGCTGACGGCGGCAAGCAGCAGGACGATCGGGATCGCAAGCAGGACTGGTCTCATTGCTTCGCCGCGCTCCGCCTTTTGTTCGTTTTGATCACGGCTCTCACTTCCCGAGACTGCATCCGGCCGTCGACCACAGCATCAAAGCCCCCGCGTCCGTCGCCGCAGGGAAGATGCAAAATCGAAGGCCCGCCTTAGTCATATATATGACCGGGTTCGTCAAGTTTATGTGCGGGCGGACCGGGCCGGAACGCACACGTTGCCCTCGTGACGAAATCGCGCTAGGAGGATCGAGAAAACATGAGGGAATTAGTCATGAATATATCTCCACTTTCTAATGGTCTGCGCAGCCTGGTCGTTGCCGTGGCGCTAGCGGTTGGCGGTGCGTCGCTGGCCATGGCCGAAACCCTGAAGATCGAACACAGCAGCGGCACCACCGAGGTGGAGAAAAATCCGAAGACGGTGCTGGTCTACGACTTCGGCATGCTGGAAACCCTGGACATGCTCGGCATTCCCGTCGCTGGCGTTCCCGGTTCGGCAATCCCGCCGTCGCTCGAAAAATACAAGGCTGACAGCTATCCGAAGATCGGCACGCTTTTTGAGCCCGACTTCGAAGCCATCAACGCAGCCGAGCCTGACCTCGTCATCGTCGGCGGCCGATCGCAGGCCAAGTATGCTGATGTTGCCAAGCTCGCGCCGACGATCGACCTGACATCCGACGATAACGACCTCATCGGCAGCGTTAAAAAGAACGCAGCAATCCTCGGTCAGATCTTCGGCAAGGACGCGGAAATCAAGGTGAGCATTGCCAAGCTTGATGGCTCGATCGAGGCGCTGCGTGGCCTTGCAGCCGAAAAAGGAACTGGTCTCATCCTGCTGACCACCGGCGGCAAGATCAGCGCCTATGGCAAGGGATCGCGCTTCGGCGCATTGCACGACGTCTTCGGGATCAAGCCGGCCGATCCCGAGTTGCAGGTTGCAACGCACGGCCAGGCGGTTTCCTACGAGTATATTCTCGAGACCAATCCGGATTGGATCTTCGTCGTTGATCGCGACGCGGCCATCGGCCAACAGACGCAGCCGGCAGCGGCCTTGCTCGACAACGAACTCGTCCGCCAAACGAAAGCCTGGAAGGACGGCCACGTCGTCTATCTCGACTCCGCCAAGCTCTATCTGACCGCTTCCGGCCTGAAGTCGCAGCAGGACATTGTTGATCAGCTGACGCAGGCGTTGAGCAAGAAGTAGCCGGCGCACCGACGACCGCGCTCCTGCGATGTCGTCGGTTGATTGGTATTGTCGCGGCGGCGCCCGGGCGCCGCCGGCTACCTGTTCCGCTCCGTCGTTGCCGATGACAGTTCAAACCATGTGGGTACTTCAGAGTGCTGTAGCGAGCTTTGCGCGTCTGATCGGACGTGCGGCGCCGTCGAGAAAAAGGAGAAAAGCATGCTGAAGGCGGTCAGCGGGTTCACGACGGATCGCGCGTCGCGCTATCTCCAGCAGATGTCCAAGCATTTCGCGCACAAAACGGCGGTCGAGTACAACGAGACGGACTCGGTCGTGACACTACCCGGCGGCGTGACGGGCCGAATGGCTGCCCGCGGCGATCAATTGTCCTTCATCGTTGAGGCGGCGGATGCCGAAGGACTGGCGCGGGGCAGGGACATCATCGAAAGTCACATCATCCGCTTTGCGTTTCGCGAGCAATTGAAAGTGCTCGACTGGGCGGAGAGCGAGAACTGAAGATGCGGCGCCGAGGGTGAAACGTCTGTTCGCTCGATCTGTGCCAATGCCAAAGAGACAGGGCGCTGCCCGGCCTTGATCGACCACGACTGAAGGAGACCGCATTAAGGGGTGTGGTGACATGAGCGGGGCGGGGAGGTGGTCGCCAGTGCCGGAACTGGTTTTCAACCAAAGGGAAGCCAACACCAAATACCCTTAACTTTTACGGTATTTTTCTAGTGTTGGCTTCTTTTGAGGAATGGCCAATATTCTAATGCAGATGTTTTCGCTTTTTTGTTAAATGAATTTCAGTTTTTACATTTTTCTGGAATGCGCGTGCGGGTTGTGACCCGCAAAATATATGTACTTACTTTACGCTTACTCGTTGGAACGCGGACGCAACACTCCGAGTTGTTTTGCGCCTCTTCGTGGAAGCTCTGGTTGAGACCCAGCGGTTACCCTTAAACTTCCCGGAACGAACGTGCAATTTGACTCCAAATGCAGCGGCGCGGAAGATACCAATTTTGGTTAGAGGTTTGTAATTACTGAGAGTTTCCGACCTTCTAATCAGTGGCAAGCCATTGTTGCGGCAAGAGAATTTCAATCTTCCTCAGACGCCATGGCGCACGCATACCCCGATCGCCACCATTCGTTTGGGCTGGGAACGTAAACGCTTGCCGATTAGTAAGGCGCGTCCGGTAGTCCGAACTAAGTATCCTTGGGTATATCGGGGCGTAGGAAGTGGCGAAACGCCTGTCTCGAAGGTCCGGGCAACTAATCCATTTCGCATTCTGTGGGGCTCGTCGTCGCAGAAATGGCCGGAATAGCTCGGGCGGCAAGGGTGCCCTATCATCTTGTTTTAGGGGGCTTACCGAGTCTCGGTAAACAGAATGTTTGCGGTATAACCCAAAGATGGTTCGATTTATAACGATTTAAGTGCCCATCTCGCGCTTCTCTAATCCTTTTGGGCTGTTTCGTTGCGCAAATCTTTACGTTACATTAGCTATCGCGAATTTTCCCCGCGCAGGAAGAATCGCGATGCTTAGTGGATCCGAAAAAATTTTCTGAAAGTGGGGTGCCCTGCGGTCAACCCGGAGCACCCATAAAAATAAATGGAAAAATCCTAGGAGGGCGTAATGTATCCTGGAAGCTCCAAAGTGAGTGATTTTGAAGATAACAACAAGGCTTTGTCACAAAAGAAAAAGATCGTCATGCTCGCAAAGATCGACCTGTTCGCCGAGTGCCTGATGCAGGCAGTCGGCGCCAGGTTCCAAGGGCATGACATCGTCTGCTTACCCGATCCCGACAATCTGCTGGACGGAAACCTCGTCGATGTGACGCTGATCATGCTGTATCGGATGCCTCCCAAGTCCTTTCCGGCAATCCTGCGGACCATACACGAGTTTCACCCGAGGGCTTCGATCGGCCTGGTGGTGGAGAATGCCGAGGAACTCGATCCTTCGATTGCAGGTTTCGTGGAGGAGCGTCTGATCCATGGGGTCCTGCCGCTGAACCTCAATCTGGATGTCTGCCTCGCAGCCATCGATTTACTGATGAAAGGGGGCGAGCATTTTCCGGCCGCCCTGCTGCGCCGGCTTTCTCCCGAGCCGTTCTCGGCAAGCAGCCTCTATAGTCGGCGCGTGGAAATGTCGGGGCCGGGTGCGGCTTCGGGAACGGGCCGGCGCAAGCGCGATGCTGGCCCGGACGGGTTGACGACGCGCGAGGTTCAGATCCTCGATCTGATCTGCAAAGGAACACAGAACAAGATCATTGCAGACCGCCTCGGGCTCTCGGAAAACACCGTCAAGGTCCATGTTCGCAACATCTATAAGAAGATGAACGTTCGCAACCGCACGGAAGCGGCGTCGCGCTACTTCACCAACGATGCGGCCACGGAACGGAACGGCGACGTGCTTCTATCGCGCTGGAAGAACTGAGTTCTGCAAGAGTGAAATGATCCCGCGCCCTGTGTCTGTGATGCAGGGCGCGATCGCCGTCCTGGCTCCGGAGCGAACTTCCCGGGGCAGTTCCCGACATCCTTCGCCCTTGGCCGCTTCCCGTGGAGGGTTGCGCGGACTGTAACAGATGCCGGCAAACCGCCGCAGCCGCAAGCCTGGCGTCATTCAACACAAGCCCTCGTCTTTAAAATACAGGCGATATTCGAAAGATTACATTGGTAAATGAAGCGTTACATTTTCGCTGCTGGTCAGCAGAATCTATAATCATATCGGATTATTCGGAACGCGTTTTATTGTAAATTTGGGTTACAAATTGCCGTTAACCATCCTTTGTGTTTGACGAAATACACGTTATTTGATAGTTATCTAATATTGAATTTGAAATAATGTAAACTATTAGATCGAATTGTATAGTTCGTTTTCAAACGGGTTGTGCGTGACTGTGTAATAAAGAGAATTTTCCTTATTATATTATTCATTCGCAGTCCGTCTCCAAATCACCAAAAGAAATGGTGTGTAAAATAATTGGAGGTGCGCATGCGAAAGGTCGTTTCTGGGCCGCTGTCTGTCGTCAGACAGCGGGAATTTCTGAAGAAACTCGCAGGAATACCAAAGAGAATTCTGGTAACGGGCGGAAGCGGTTTTCTGGGCTCTCATCTTTGCGAAAGACTTCTCTCCCTTGGTCATACAGTTATTTGTATTGATAATTTTTCGACCGGGCGCCGCGAAAATCTCTCTCATCTGGCGCGCAACCCCCATCTCCACATCATCGATCATGACGTTCGCAAGCCCTATTTGATCGATGCCGACGTCATCTTCAATTTCGCTTCGCCGGCATCGCCGCCCGACTATCAGGCGGATCCGGTCGGCACCCTGATGACCAATGTCCTTGGTGCGCTCCATGCTTTGGAAAATGCGCGCGCCACCGGCGCGACGGTCATTCAGTCGTCGACTTCGGAAGTTTATGGCGACCCGCTTCTCAGCCCGCAGCGCGAAACCTATTTCGGCAACGTCAACCCGATCGGTCCGCGTGCCTGCTACGATGAGGGCAAGCGATCAGCCGAGACACTGTTCTTCGACTACCACCGCACCCATGGGGTGAAGATCAAGGTTGCGCGTATCTTCAACACCTACGGTCCGCGGATGCGTCCGGATGACGGTCGGGTGATCTCCAATTTCGTCGTGCAGGCATTGCTCGGACGGGATCTCACCATCTATGGCGACGGACAGCAGACCCGATCGTTCTGCTATGTCGATGATCTGATCGACGGATTTCTCCGTCTTTCGGTTTCCTCTGACAGCTGCACAGGGCCGGTCAATCTGGGCAATCCGGGAGAGTTCACGGTTCTCGAGCTTGCGCAGATGGTGCGCTCGCTGACCGGTTCGCGTTCGCGCATCGTGCACCAGACGGCTGCCGTCGACGATCCCCGCCAGCGACGGCCGGATATCTCGCAGGCGCTTTCCGAGCTCGCATGGGAGCCGAAGGTCATGTTGCGGGAAGGGCTCGAACGCACGATTGCCTACTTCGACGAACGCCTGAGCGTGGTCGGCCGCGCGATGGCGGGAGAGGCGGTATGACATGTCCCGCGTCGCACTCGTCACCGGCGGAGCCGGCTTCATAGGAAGTCATACCTGCAAGCGGCTGTCGCAGCAGGGCATTGTTCCCGTCGTCTACGACAATCTGTCGACGGGGCACCGGTCAAACGTGAAATGGGGACCCTTCGTGGAAGGGGAGATCGAGGACACGGAGCGACTGGCTGAGGCGATCCGGACCTTTTCGCCCGAATGTCTCATCCACTTTGCCGCGTCTGCCTATGTTGGTGAATCGGTCGAAGATCCGGGAAAATACTATCGCAACAATGTCGCGGGCAGCATCTCGCTTCTCGAAGCCTGCCGCGCGACCGGGATCGGACACATCGTCTTCTCCAGCTCCTGTGCCACCTACGGCGTGCCTCCGCGTCTGCCGATCACCGAGGATACGGCCCAAGTGCCGATCAATCCTTATGGGCGCACGAAGTTGATGATCGAACTGATGCTTGCCGACTATGCCCGCGCCTATGGCATACGGTCGGTGTCGCTACGCTATTTCAATGCCGCGGGCGCAGACCCGGAGGGTCAGCTCACCGAGCAGCACGATCCGGAAACCCATCTCATTCCCCGCGCCTTGATGGCGGCTGCCGGCCGGATCGACCGGCTTGATATCTTCGGCGACGACTATGCGACGCCGGATGGCACCTGCATCCGTGACTACATTCACGTGACCGATCTTGCCGACGCGCACGTCGCGGCGGTGAACTATCTGAGCGAAGGCGGCGAAGTTTTGCACGCCAATCTGGGGTCTGGTCATGGAACCTCGATACGAGAGGTTCTCTCGGCGATCGACCGGGTGACCGGACAGCGGGTTCCGGTGCAGATGCTGCCACGCCGGCCTGGCGATCCGCCGGTGCTCTTTGCCGACACGAATTGGGCGCGGCAAAAGCTGGGGTTTCGCCCGCTGCTCTCCGACATCGACACCATTATCGCGACCGCTGCGCCGGGCTTCGGGCTGGGGGTGCGCTCATGACCGGATCAACGACAACCGCTGGCCGCGATCGCAATGTCGACGTCACACGTGCCCGGCAAGTTCGGCCGCGGCTGACGGCCCTGTTCTCGGGGCGGCGGCAACTCCTTCATGGTCTGGGTGTTGCAGCGTGGTTTGCGGCTTTCCTTTATTTCTGGCGGTGGTGGCTCGATCCTGCCCATGTCGTGGCGTGGCCGTCCTATGTTCTCATCACGATCGTGATCGGTTGGATCACCCTGCTGCCGGTTTATTTCATCGTGATCTTTTCCGGTGCGAAGGTGGCGACAGCGCGCACGGGTCCGGTGCCGCAAGGTCGGATTGCCATGGTCGTGACGAAGGCTCCTTCCGAGCCCTTTGCCGTCGTGCGCAAGACATTGCTCGCCATGCTCGACCAGACCGGCTGCGAGTTCGATGTGTGGCTCGCCGACGAAGATCCGTCTCCCGAAACGGCTCAGTGGTGCGCGGTGCACGGGGTTCTGATTTCCACGCGAAAGGGCGTTGCCGACTACCATCGCTCGGCGTGGCCGCGCCGGACCCGCTGCAAGGAGGGGAACCTTGCTTACTTCTATGATCATTACGGCTACGAACGCTATGATTTCGTCGCCCAGTTCGACGCCGACCACGTGCCCGAAACCACCTATCTCGTCGAGATCCTGCGCCCGTTCAATGATCCGGCGGTCGGTTATGTTTCAGCGCCGAGCATTTGCGATGCCAACGCTGCGACAAGCTGGGCGGCGCGCGGGCGCCTCTACGCCGAGGCGAGCATGCATGGAGCGCTTCAGGCCGGCTACAACAATGGCTGGGCACCGCTGTGCATCGGCTCTCACTATGCGGTTCGGACCAAGGCTCTGAAGCAGATCGGCGGATTGGGGCCGGAACTGGCCGAAGATCACTCGACCACGCTGATCATGAACGCCCATGGATGGCGCGGAGTGCATGCACTGAACGCGATCGCCCATGGCGACGGACCCGCGAACTTTGCCGATCTCGCCGTTCAGGAGTTTCAGTGGGCACGCAGCCTGGTCACGATCCTGTTGACATATTCGCCGGTCTACGTGCCGCGCCTGTCGCCGCGGCTGCGCTTCCAGTTCCTGTTCTCGCAGCTTTGGTATCCGCTGTTTTCGTCCTTCATGGCGCTGATGTTCGTGATGCCGATCGTCGCGCTGTTCATGGGGCGCGCCTTCGTTGCGGTCAACTATCCCGATTTCCTGCTGCATTTTGCGCCGCTGTCGCTGGTGTTGGTCGTCCTTGCCTATTTCTGGCGTTCGACGGGCACTTTCCGACCCCATGACGCACGCGTTCTGAGCTGGGAAAGCACCTTGTTCCTGTTCGCGCGGTGGCCGTGGTCGTTGCTCGGTTGTCTCGCAGCGGTCCGTGATCGTTTTACGGGCTCGTTCGTCGACTTTCGCATCACGCCAAAGGGGAGCGGTGCTGCCCAGTCGTTGCCGCTCCGGGTGCTGATGCCCTACCTCGTTCTCTCCTTGACCTCGGCACTTGCGGCCTGGTTCATATCCGACGCCGGAACGGCGCGTGGGTTCTATGTCTTCTCCGGGATCAATGCCCTCATCTATGCGGGATTGGTGGCGGTGATCCACATCTGCCATGCGCGTGAAAACCGGCTGGCGCTGGTCCCGCGTTCAACGATGACGGCGGCAACGGCCGCTTGCCTGGTGCTGGTCTCAGTGTTGTCGGCCCAGTCGGCCGTGCGCCATGGCGCCGAAGCGACGGAGGCCCTCTCCCATGGCCTGGGCTTCGTCACTTTCACCGAGACCAAATACACCGTTGCCGGCGCCGGGCACGGCACAAATCTGAAGATCGTCCGCTTCCGCTTGAAGTGGAAAGGGTTTTCACAACCGTCCGACGACGGTCCGCGCGTTGAAGCCAATGCATCGAGTTTCGGTCAACCAGGGACAGGGGACGTGACGACGACCAGGAAGGTCGCCCGGTTACATGTGCCGTCATGACGACGGCGAGCAGTCGAGTTTGTAAGGTCTCCAACGCGAGGAGTAACGCAATGAAAGGGTCGTTGAAAGTCATTGTTCTGCCGCTGCTGCTGCCGCTTGCAGCCGCCGCGTTCTACATGGGTGCCCAACCCGTCAAGGCGAAGATGGAAATCAAGCCGACGCCACTGAGCGCCTATGAAGTCTATTCGCTCTATCGAAACAAGACATGGGAATGGTCGACCGGTGGCGCTCGCTTCACCGCGCACGATCGCAAGCTCGTCGCCTATGTCGATAAAGGCAAGGGCGATCGGTCGTTTGCCGAAGGCAACTGGTATGTCAGCGACCGCGGCATGATGTGCATGCAGGCCACCTGGACCACCTCTGCCGATGCGGGCAACGCCCGCAGCTGCTTCGGGCACGCCAGGATCGGTGACACCATCTATCAGCGGAAGGTGCCGAACGGGAAGTGGTACGTCTTCAGACATTCCAAGCCCCGCGCCGGTGATGAATACAACCGCTTTGTCGCCCACGACAACATCACGACAAAGGCACTACGGCTGAAGGAACAATTCCTTGCCAAAAAATAGATCTGCTGCCGCAGGAGGATGAAATGAAACGCAAATTGGCACTCGCCCTATGCACTGCCCTGGCTCTGCAGTTGGAGTTTGGAGGCGGCTTCGTATCGGTGTTGGCGCAGGAGCAAGCCAATCCTGCGGTGAATGCCGGTCAGATGATGATCGACAAGCGTCCCGTCATTCACCCGGGCGGAACGAAATTCGGCGCGTATGATCCGCACGGTGATTTCGGCGCCCAGAGCGATGTCTCGACGGAGGCTCTGTTCCTGCCCTGGGAAGACGTCGATCTCGCATCCCTGCGCACCGCTGACGAGTATGCGCTTCAGCGCGGTCGCAAACTGCTCATCACCATTGAGCCCTGGTCCTGGTCGCTTGATTGGAAGCTGACGCCGGCCCAGCTTCGCGACCGGATGCTCAGAGGCGAATATGATGCCAACATGGAGGCGATCGCCGACATGATCGCTGAGCTGAAGAGCCCCGTCATCGTGCGCTGGGGTCAGGAAATGGAGGACACCTCCGGGCGGTTCTCCTGGGCAGGCTGGGAACCCCAGGATTGGATCAAAGCCTACAAGCACGCGATGGACATCGTGCGCAAGAAGACGCCAAAGGTGCAGATCATGTGGTCGCCGAAGGGCTTGCCGAACCTTGATGACTACTATCCCGGTGACGACTATGTCGATCTCGTCGGTCTATCGGTCTTCGGGCTCGAGCCGTACGACAAGATCGAATACGGGGCGCCAAGGACGTTCACCGAGGCGCTGAAACCCGGCTACGATCTGGTAGCCAAGTACAACAAGCCGATCTGGGTGGCGGAACTCGGGTGGGAAGGCAGCCAGACCTATATGCAGCCCTGGATGGACACCGCGACGAAAGCGGATCCGCAGTTCCCGAATCTCACCGAAGTCGTCTACTTCAACGACCGTGACGTCATCGAGTGGCCACACGACCTTGGCCGGCCGAATTGGCGGGTGGTCAACGAGGCAACGAACTGAAGTCGCGATAGCGGCGAAGCCTCCGCCCACAAAAAAGCCCCTCGCTTGAAGGCGAGAGGCTCGAGTTTGAATAGCGCACAGCTATCGAGGTGCGACCGTCTGGCCGGATTATTCGGCCGCCTGCGGTCCCAGTTCGCCGCGACGGATCTGGTCGGCCTCGATCGATTCGAACAGCGCGCGGAAATTACCCTCGCCAAAGCCCTCGTCACCCTTGCGCTGGATGAATTCGAAGAAGATCGGGCCGATCACGGTCTTCGAGAAGATCTGCAGCAGGATCTTCGTCATGCCGCCGTTCACTACACCTTCACCGTCGATCAGGATGCCGTGTTTCTTCATCCGCTCGATCGGCTCGTCATGGCCGTGCACACGGTCGTGCGACATCTGGTAATAGGTTTCCGGCGGGCCCGGCATGAATTTCAGGCCGTTGTCGGCGAGCTTGTCGGTGGCATCATAGATGCCTTCAGTGCCGACGGCGATGTGCTGGATGCCTTCGCCCTTGTACTTGCGCAGATACTCCTCGATCTGGCTCGTATCGTCCTTGGACTCGTTCAAGGGAATTCGGATCTTGCCGCAGGGCGAGGTGATCGCACGGCTGACGAGGCCGGTAATACGGCCGTCAATGTCGAAGAAGTGGATCTGGGTGAAATTGAACAGTTCACGATAGAAGGCCCACCACTTGTCCATGTTGCCGCGATAGACGTTGTGGGTCAGGTGATCGAGATAGTAGAAGCCGACGCCCTCGGGCTTCGGATTGCGCTCGCCGGTCCATTCGAACTCGGCCTCATAGGCCGAGCCCTTGGCGCCGTAGGTTTCAACGAAATAGAGCAGTGAGCCGCCGATGCCGACGATTGCCGGAACGTCGAGACACTTGTCGTTGCCTTCATAGGGCACCGCGCCCTTTGAGACCGCATGGTCGAAGGCATGTTTGGCATCGACAACGCGCCAGGCCATGGACGGGGCGCAGGGGCCGTGCTCATCGACGAAGCGCATGGCATGCGAACCGGGCTCGGCGTTCAGGATGTAATTGATGTCGCCCTGCCGCCAGACGGTGATGTTCTTGCTTTTGTGCTTGGCAACCGGGCTGTAGCCCATGCGGGTAAAGAGCTCGGCGAGTTTTTCGGGCTCCGGATGGGCAAATTCGACGAATTCGAAGCCGTCTGTGCCGGCGGGGTTTTCAGCCGTGATCGTTGCCGGCGGGGCGTCATGTGGGAAGGGGCCCATCGGAAGTCTCCTCTTATTCTTCCAAACTTTGCTGGAGTATGACGCAAATCCCATGCATGATGCTTGTATTCTTGCGCGTTTTTGGCAGGATGCCGCACGAAACATGCAAAATACTGTATTAGGGTGCACGAATGGAGCAGCTTGACGGCTTCGATCTCAAGATTCTCAGCGAGTTGCAGCGCGACGGGCATCTGACCAACAATGAACTGTCCGAACGCATCGCGCTTTCGCCGTCGCAATGCTCGCGGCGACGTACCCGGCTCGAAGCGGAAGGCTACATCATCGGCTATCAGGCGCAGATCGACCGGCAGAAGCTCGGTCTCGACCTGATGGTGGTGATCTCGGTGACGCTCGCCACCCACAACCGCGACAATGCCAAGCGCTTCGGCAAGCTCGTCTCCAGCCTGCCGGAGGTGCTGGAGGCTTACGCACTGACCGGCGAGATGGACTACCACCTGCGGGTGGTAACCCCTGACCTCGCGGGCCTCTCGCGTTTCGTCAACGACGTGCTTTTGCCGCATGACAGCGTGCAGCACGTCAAGACCTCGATCGTTCTCGAAACGCTGAAAAGCTTCGAAGGCGTGCCGATTCCGGAGCGGATGAAAGGCTAAGTCTTCACGTGTCCCGTGCGGCGCGCCTCTCCAGCTTGCCGATGGCGCGCTCCACCGCTTGCAGGCCGACAGCCAACGCCTGCATTCCGGTCGGGCCGATCAGTGTGCCCAATTCGGCCTGATAGCTGGCTGCGAGTGCCGTCAGGTCGGCATAGGCGCGAGCGCCCGCCTTCGTCAGTTCCAAATGTTCGGAGCGGCGATCGCCTTCGTCTTCATTGCGGGTCAACCAGCGACGGTGCTCGAGCGCCGCGACCGCGCGGCTCACCTTGGTCTTGTGCATGGCCGAGTGGGCTCCCACCTCGGTTGCCGTCATCGGGCGACTGGTGCTGCCAAGGGCCGCGAGCGTGCGCCATTCCGGGCGCGTGAGCTGGTAGCGCACCTTGTATTGCGCGGCGAAGCGCAAGGCGACGAATTCCGCCGCGCGGTTCAAGCGGTAGGGCAGAAAGGCATTGAGCTCGAAGCCATCGGTGGCCATCGTGGTGTCCTTGATAGTTACAAAATCGATAGTTACGATTGCAACTAATATGCCGAAGGTGATGGTCTCGTCCACTCGGGATCGAGCCATTGCGGCGGTGTTTGGGATCGCGCCGGACCCTTTCTTCGGGTCGCTTCAAAGCTGGAGCCAGGTGCCCACGGGAGGAGGATCGAACCATGCTCGACAAGGCAGGCCAAAAGGCCGATGCAAAGGCAAAGGCAGGCGAAGCGCTCGGCTACATGCCCGGCTTCGGCAATGATTTCGAGACCGAAAGCCTGCCCGGCGCGCTGCCGCAGGGACAGAACAGCCCGCAGAAATGCGCCTATGGGCTCTATGCCGAGCAGCTGTCCGGCTCACCCTTCACCGCACCGCGCGGCACCAACGAGCGTTCCTGGCTCTACCGCATCCGCCCGAGCGTTCGCCATACGGGACGCTTCAGCAAGATCGACTACCCGCTCTGGAAGACGGCGCCGCATGTGGCCGAACACTCGCTGGCGCTCGGCCAGCTGCGCTGGAATCCGTTGCCGGTTCCGACGGAAAAGCTGAATTTCCTTGAGGGCATCCGCACGATGACGACGGCGGGCGACGCGCCGACGCAGACGGGCATGGCGGCGCATGCCTATGCCTTCAACGCCGACATGGTGGATGACTACTTCTTCAATGCCGACGGCGAGCTCTTGATCGTTCCGGAAATGGGCGCGATCCAGGTGTTCACGGAACTCGGCAGGATGGACGTCGAGCCCTCGGAAATCTGCATCGTGCCGCGCGGCACCATGTTCAAGGTGACGCGGCTTGGCGAGGAGAAGGTCTGGCGCGGCTACATCTGCGAAAACTACGGCGCCAAGTTCACGCTGCCCGACCGCGGCCCGATCGGCGCCAACTGCCTTGCCAATCCGCGTGACTTCAAGACACCGGTCGCTGCCTTCGAGGAGAAGGAGACGCCCTGCCGCGTGCATGTGAAGTGGTGCGGCGGTTTCCACGTGACCGAGATCGGCCATTCACCACTCGACGTGGTCGCCTGGCACGGCAACTACGCGCCGTATAAATACGACCTGAAGACCTACTCGCCTGTTGGCGCGATCCTGTTCGATCATCCGGACCCGTCGATCTTCACGGTGCTGACGGCACCTTCGGGCGAGGAAGGCACGGCGAATATCGATTTCGTCATCTTCCCGCCGCGCTGGCTGGTGGCCGAACACACCTTCCGGCCACCCTGGTACCACCGCAACATCATGAGCGAGTTCATGGGTCTGATCTACGGCCGCTATGACGCCAAGGAAGAGGGCTTCGTGCCCGGCGGCATGAGCCTGCACAACATGATGCTGGCGCACGGGCCGGACGCGTCGGGCTACGACAAGGCGACAAACAGTGAGTTGAAACCGGTGAAGCTCGACCATACGATGGCCTTCATGTTCGAGACCCGCTTCCCGCAGCAGCTGACCCGCTTCGCCGCCGAACTGGAGACGTTGCAGGACAACTACATCGACTGCTGGACGGATCTCAAGAAGCGGTTCAACGGAACGCCGGAAGGCGATTGGTCTTGAGTTCACGCCTCGTTTTGCTCGGCAGCAAGGGCGGTCCGGCGATCCGGCCGGGCGGTCCGTGGCCGACCTCGTCGCTGCTGCAACTTGGTGGCCGGACTGTTGTCGTCGATTGCGGTCTCGGCGTTACCCGCGGACTGACGGATGCCGGCGTGCCGCTGAAGGCGCTGGATCTCATCGTCATCACCCATCTGCATTCGGACCACCTGCTTGAGCTTGGGCCGCTCATTCATACCGCCTGGACGGCGGGGTTGGCGCACCCGGTGCGAGTCTTCGGTCCGGCCGGAACCCGCGCCTATTGGCAGGGCTTCCTTCAAGCGATGGCCTTCGACATCGACATTCGCATCGTCGACGAAGGCCGGCCGGATCTGCGCGCTCTTGTCGAGGTGATTGAGTTTTCTGAGGGGGAGGTCTTTTCCGACAACGGCCTGACACTCTCGGCCCTGCGTGTCGATCACCCGCCGGTGACCGACTGTTTCGCGCTGCGTTTCGACCACGCGGAAGGCTCCGTCGTCTTCTCCGCTGATACCGCCTACTTCCCGCCACTCGCAGATTTCGCGAGGGATGCCGGCATTCTGGTCCACGAGGCGATGCTCGCCGAAGGGGTCGACCGGCTGGTGGCGCGCACCGGCAACGGCGCGCGGCTGAAGGAGCATCTGCTTGCGAGCCACACATTCGCCGAACAGGCGGCCGCGATCGCGACAGCGGCCGGTGTCGGCCGACTGGTGTTGCATCACCTCATTCCCGCTGACGACCCTGAGATATCGCAAGCCGACTGGATCGCGGCCGCCCGCAAAAGCTGGGCAGGTGCCTTGACGATCGCCGCCGACGGCCTTGTTGTGAAGATTGCGGACGATTCGTCCGCGTAAAGCAATTCCGCGAAGGCCGCGAAGCGGTCTCCGGTCTGGAACAATGAGAAGATTGAGAGGGAGGACTGCATGAAACTGGCAACACTCAAGGACGGTTCGCGCGATGGAAAGCTCGTGGTCGTCTCCCGCGATCTTACTCGCTGCTCGGAGGTCGGGCACATCGCCCGCACGCTGCAGGCAGCACTCGATGATTGGGCGCATGCCGGTCCGCGACTTGCGCGCGTGGCCGATGGGATCGAGACCGGCTCGCAGCCGACGATCCGGTTCCACGAACACGACGCTCTGTCACCGTTGCCGCGCGCTTACCAATGGGCCGACGGTTCGGCTTATGTCAATCACGTCGAACTGGTTCGCAAGGCCCGCAACGCCGAGATGCCGGCGAGCTTCTGGACCGACCCGCTGATGTACCAGGGTGGTTCCGACAGCTTCATCGCGCCGCGGGATCCGATCCCGCTTGCCGACGAAAGCTTCGGTGTCGACATGGAGGGCGAGGTCGCCGTTGTTGTCGACGACGTGCCGATGGCAGCCACGATCGACGAGGCGCGCGCCGCGATCCGCCTGGTCATGCTCGTCAACGATGTGTCGCTGCGCGGGCTCATCCCGGCCGAGCTTGCCAAGGGTTTCGGCTTCTTCCAGTCGAAACCGTCTTCCGCCTTCTCGCCGGTTGCCGTTTCGCCCGATGAACTGGGTGACGCCTGGGACGGCGGCAAGCTGCATCTGCCGCTCTGCGTCGACCTCAACGGCAAGCCCTTCGGCCGCGCCAATGCCGGCATCGACATGACCTTCGATTTCGCGCAACTGGTGGCGCATGCGGCCAAGACCCGGCCGCTTTCCGCCGGCACGATCATCGGTTCAGGCACGGTCTCCAACAAGCTCGACGGCGGCCCGGGCAAGCCGGTCGCAGAAGGTGGCGCCGGCTATTCCTGCATCGCCGAACTCAGGATGATCGAAACGATCGTCGGCGGTGCGGCGAAGACGCATTTCCTGAGGGTTGGCGACGTGGTGCGCATCGAGATGAAGGACAAGGCCGGCCACTCGATCTTCGGTGCGATCGAACAGACGGTCGAGCATTACGGCAAGGCTTAAGCCGGCCAAATGACAGGGACTGCGGGTATGAGCGAGACCGTCCTCTACGACTACTGGCGTTCGTCCGCGAGCTATCGGGTGCGCATTGCGCTCAACAGCCTCGGCGAAAGCTATCGTTCGGTGCCGGTCGATCTGCTGGCCAAGGCGCACAAGGGGCCGGAGCATCTGGCGCGCAACCCGCAGGGCCTCGTGCCCGTTCTCGAGATCGATGGCGAGCGCTTCACGCAATCGCTCGCCATCATCGAATATCTCGCCGAAACGCGGAGCCATGCCGGCTTCCTGCCAACCGACCCGATCGGGCGGCAGCGAGTGCGCATGCTGTCCTACGCGATCGCCATGGACATCCACCCGACCTGCAATCTCGGCGTCGTTTCCTATGTCATGGCCAATGCCGAGGACGGCGAGGCGGCGCGGCGCAACTGGATGCGCAAGTTCATCGGCGAGGGACTTGCCGCCTTCGAACGGCTGCTCGATCATTCCGCGACCGGTCGGTTCTGCCATGGCGACAGCCCGACGATGGTAGATTTCTGCCTGGTGCCGCAGGTCTACAATGCCCGCCGCTGGGAGGTGGACCTCAGCGCCTGCCCGCGGCTCGTGGCGATCGATCAGAATTGTGCGGAGATCGAGGCTTTCGCCCGTGCGCACCCGGACCGCACGGCGCGCTAAGGTCGCGCGGCTCCGATCCGTTCTCCAAGCACCTTCGCGGCAAACCGCATCGTGCCGCCGGCCCGGTCTGGCCGGTTCCGTCAAGCGAATGTCGCGAATGGATCGACGGCGGGGGAAAGGCCGCGCTAGTTTTTGTCGGACTGGCCGTATAAGGGGGGCCGGAAAAACCTCTGGAGCGAGAGACCTACCGATGAAAAGCTATGTGCTGAACGTCAGCTGCAAGACCACCCGTGGCATCGTCGCCGCGATCACCGGCTATCTCGCCGAAAAGGGCTGTTACATCTCAGACAGTTCGCAGTTCGACGATCTCGAAACCGGCCTGTTCTTCATGCGGCTCACCTTCATCAGCCAGGAAGGCGCCAAGCTCGACGAGCTGAAGGCGGGCTTCGAAGCGGTCGTCAAGCGCTTCGACATGAATGCGGAGATCCGCGACAGCGAGGAGCGCATGAAGGTGCTCCTGATGGTGTCGCGTTTCGGCCATTGCCTCAACGACCTGCTCTATCGCTGGAAGATCGGCGCGCTGCCGATCGATATCGTCGGCGTCGTCTCCAACCACTTCGACTACCAGAAGGTCGTCGTCAACCACGACATTCCCTTCCACTGCATCAAGGTGACGAAGGAGAACAAGCCGAAAGCGGAAGCCCAGCTCCTGGAGCTCGTCGACCAGACCGGCGCCGAACTGATCGTGCTTGCCCGCTACATGCAGGTTCTGTCCGATGCGCTCTGCAAGAAGATGTCCGGCCGCATCATCAACATCCACCATTCCTTCCTGCCGTCGTTCAAGGGTGCCAATCCCTACAAGCAGGCCTATGAGCGCGGCGTGAAGCTGATTGGTGCCACGGCGCACTACGTCACCGCCGATCTCGATGAAGGTCCGATCATCGAGCAGGACATCGCCCGCATCACCCATGCCCAGAGCGCGGAAGACTATGTCTCGATCGGCCGTGACGTGGAGAGCCAGGTGCTGGCGCGCGCCGTGCACGCGCATATCCACAATCGCTGCTTCATCAACGGCAACCGCGTCGTGGTCTTCCCGCCGAGCCCGGGTTCCTATGCCTCCGAGCGCATGGGCTGAGGAGCGGGCGATCTGACCCGCACCTAACCCTCTCGCCGCCAATCGGGGAGAGGGGCGAGCGGTAAATCGACCGCTGAAAACGACAAGCGCCACCGGTTCGCCCGGTGGCGCTCTTATTTTATTGCAACAGTTCCAGCCCGACCGCCGTCGCCTCACCGCCGCCGATGCAGAGCGAGGCAATGCCGCGCTTGACGCCCTTGGCGCGCATGGCATGCAGAAGCGTCACGATGATGCGGGCGCCCGACGCGCCGATCGGGTGACCGAGCGCGCAGGCGCCTCCGTTGATGTTGACGATGTCGTCGGACAGCCCGAGGTCGCGGATTGCTGCCATCGCCACCACGGCGAAGGCCTCGTTGATTTCGTAGAGGTCGACGCTGCCCTTCTCCCAGGCGAGCTTGGCCATCAGTTTCTCGATCGCGCCGATCGGCGCGGTGGTGAACCAGGCCGGTTCCTGCGCATGGCCGGCATGTCCGGCGACGATGGCAAGGGGCGTCAGACCGCGCTTTTCCGCCTCGCTTGCGCGCATCAGGATCAACGCCGCAGCCCCGTCGGAGATCGACGAGGAATTGGCTGCCGTCACGCTGCCGCCATCACGGAAGGCGGCTTTCAGCTTCGGGATCTTTGCCGGATCCGATTTGGTCGGCTGTTCGTCGCGATCGAGATTGGCAGTCTGGCGCTTGCCGGCGCCGCTGATCGCCACGACTTCCTCGGCAAAGGAACCATCCTCGGCCGCCCGGTTGGCGCGCTCCAGCGAGCGCAGCGCGAAGGCGTCCTGATCGCTGCGCGAGAACTGGTAGTGTTCGGCCGTATCCTCGGCATAGGTGCCCATCAGCCGGCCGGAGTAGGCGTCTTCGAGGCCATCGAGGAACATGTGGTCCTTGACCTCACCATGCCCGAGGCGGAAGCCGCCGCGCGCCTTGGGCAATAGATAGGGGGCGTTGGTCATCGACTCCATGCCGCCGACCGCAAGCACCGAAGCGCTGCCTGACAGCAACGCATCATGGCCGAGCATCAGCGCCTTCATGCCGGAGCCGCAAACCTTGGAGACGGTCGTTGAGGGCGTTTCCTTGCCGAGGCCCGCGCCAAGAGCTGCCTGGCGCGCCGGGTTCTGGCCGATGCCTGCCGGTAGTACGTTGCCCATCAGCACCTCGTCGACAGCTTCGAGCCCGGCGCGACCCAGTGCTGCCTTCAGCGCGATGGCGCCGATTTCCGGCGCGGTCAAATCCCTGAGGCTGCCCTGAAAGGCGCCCATCGGGGTGCGTGCCGCCGAAACGATGACGATCGGATCAGTTCTGCTCATGTCTTTTCTCCCATACGGCAAAAGGCGAGTTTTGAAGCGGTCGAGCGCCGCTTGGGTCCTTCTCCCCGCGTGGCGGGGAGAAGGTGGCCGGCAGGCCGGATGAGGGGCCAGTTTACAACGCGCGGCGTCAGATATGCAGTGCGTGCCCCAGCGCCTTCAGCGCCGATTCCTGGAAAGCCTCGGACTGGGTCGGATGCGCATGGATCGTGCCGGCGATGTCTTCGAGGCGTGCGCCCATTTCGATCGCCAGGCTGAAGCTTGCCGAGAGTTCCGAGACGCCGTGGCCGACCGCCTGGATGCCGAGCACCAGATGGTTGTCGGCGCGGGCGACGACGCGCACGAATCCGTCTTCGGCAAGCGTCGTCATGGCGCGGCCGTTCGCCTGGAACGGGAACTGACCGATCTTGACCTCGATGCCGTTGGCACGCGCCTCGTCGGGCGAGAGCCCTGATGTGACGATCTCCGGGTCGGTAAAGCAGACGGCCGGAATGCAGCGCTTGTCCCAGCTGCGCTTGTGGCCGGCGACGATCTCCGCCACCATTTCGCCTTGCGCCATGGCACGGTGCGCCAGCATCGGCTCACCGGTGACGTCGCCGATCGCGTAGATGCCGCGCATCGAGGTGCGGCACTGGTCGTCGATGCGGATGAAGCGGCCAGTGCGGTCAAGGTCGATCTCTTCCAGCCCGAAACCTTCGGTCACCGGCTTGCGACCGACGGTGACGAGCACCTTGTCGGCGGCAACGTCGATGGCGCGGCCATTGTGCTCGGCTTGCAGGCTGCCGGTCTCGGCCGAGTAGCTCTTGGCAACCGTCTGAGTGAAGACCTCGATACCGAGTTCGCCGAGGCGCTTGGCGATCGGCTTGGAAAGATCGGCATCATATTGCGGCAGGATGCGGGGCTGCGCTTCGAGCACGGTGACATGGCTGCCGAACTTGGCAAAGGCAGTGCCGAGCTCAAGCCCGATATAGCCGCCGCCGATCACGGCGAGGCTCTTCGGCACGCTCTTCAGCGAGAGCGCCTCGGTCGATGAAATGATCGGCCCGCCAAAGGGCAGGTCCGGCAGTTCGACCGGCGCGGACCCGGTGGCAATCACGATTGCCTCGGCACGGATGCGCTGCACTCCGGTTTCGGTCTCGACATCGACCGTTTTGCCGTCAACGAAACGGGCGATGCCGATCACGGCCTTGACGCCCGCCTTCTTCAACAGCCCCGTGACGCCGCTGTTCAGGCGGCCGACGATGCCGTCCTTCCAGGCGATGGTGCGGGCAAGGTCGATTGACGGGTTGGCGAGCGACAGGCCGAGCGGGCTGCGGCCGGAGGCGGCCGCACGCAACTTGTGAAACTCCTCGGCGGCATGGATCAGTGCCTTGGAGGGAATGCAGCCAACATTGAGGCAGGTGCCGCCGGCCTTGGCCTTCTCGACGATGACCGTGTCGAGGCCGAGCTGGCCGGCACGGATCGCGCAAATGTAACCGCCGGGGCCGGAGCCGATCACGAGCAGCTTGCAGGAAATTTCCTTCATGATCGCCTCAGGCCTCCACGAAAATAAGCGCCGGCGTTTCGAGCAGGGTCTTTAGCCGCTGCACGAAGACGGCTGCATCCCAGCCGTCGATGACGCGGTGATCGAAGCTCGAGGACAGATTCATGATCTTGCGCGGCACGAACTGCGTGCCGTCCCAGACCGGGCGGACGGCGAGCTTGTTGACGCCGACGATCGCCACTTCCGGATGGTTGATGACCGGGGTGGAGGCGATGCCGCCGAGCGCGCCGAGCGACGAGATGGTGATCGTCGAGCCGGTGAGCTCGTCACGGGTGGCGGTGCCGGTGCGTGCGGCTTCCGCCAGACGATTGAGTTCGTTGGCGCAATCCCAAATGCCGCGCGCCTCCGCATGGCGCACGACCGGAACGGTGAGGCCGGCTGGCGTCTGGGTGGCGATGCCGATATGGACGGCGTGATGGCGGTGGATGATGCCGGGGCCGTCGTCGAAGATTGCGTTGACTGCCGGCTGCTGGGCGATCGTGCGCACGAGCGCGCGCATCAGATAGGGCAGGATCGTCAGCTTCGGCTGGTCGGGCTTGCGGTCGCGGTTCATGGTGGCGCGCAGGTCTTCGAGCGCCGTCATGTCAACCTCTTCCACATAGGTGATGTGGGGAATGCGCGAGGTCGAAAGCGACATCTTCTCGGCGATGCGGCGGCGAAGGCCGGTCACCTTGATTTCGTCGACGGCGGTCTTGCGCTGCAGGCCGGCAGGCGCCAGCGCCGGCTGGGCGCCGCGGGCAATGAACTGGTCGAGATCGTCATGGGTGATGCGGCCGGCCGGACCGGAGCCTGACACCTGGCGCAGATCGACGCCGCTTTCCTTGGCGCGCAGGCGCACGGCGGGTGATGCCAGCGCCTTTTCCAGCCGCTCGCCCGCTGGCTGAACGCCGTTTACCACCGGTGCCTTCGCCTCGACCTTGGCCGGCTGAGCAGGCTTGGCGACCGGCGCGGGCGCTTCGGCCTTTACGGCGGGTTTTTCTTCCGTCTTGGCGGCCGGCTTGTCGTCCGCCGGAGCCGCTGCTTCCCCTTCGCCGGCAATCTCAATGCGAACGAGCGGGGCCTTCACGGCGATGGTGTCGCCCACTTCGGCGCCGAGCCACAGCACGGTGCCCGTCACGGGCGAGGGGATTTCGACGGTTGCCTTGTCGGTCATCACGGCGGCGAGCACCATGTCCTCGCGCACGGGATCTCCCGGCTTCACATGCCATTCGACGAGTTCGGCCTCGGCCACGCCTTCGCCGACATCGGGCATCTTGATTACGAATTCGCCCATCTCAGGCCTCCATCACTTCGACGAGCGCGCGTCCGAGACGCGCGGGGCCGGGGAAATAGTCCCATTCCTGGGCGTGCGGGTAGGGCGTGTCCCAGCCGGCGACGCGTACGACGGGCGCTTCGAGATGGTAGAAACAATGCTCCTGCACGAGGGCCGCAACTTCGCCACCGAAGCCTGACGTGAGCGTTGCCTCATGCACGACAACGCAGCGGCCGGTCTTTTCCACTGACTTGACGATGGTGTCGAGGTCGAGCGGCAGCAGGCTGCGCAGATCGATGACTTCAGCGTCGATGCCGGTCTCCTCGGCCGCCGCAAGCGCCACATGCACCATGGTGCCATAGGCGACGACGGTGACGGCGGAGCCCTGGCGGCGGACTTCCGCCTTGCCGATCGGGATCGTGTAGTGGCCTTCCGGCACTTCGCCGAGATCGTGTTTCGACCAGGGAATGACCGGCCGGTCGTGATGGCCGTCGAAGGGGCCGTTGTAGAGCCGCTTCGGCTCCAGGAACATCACCGGGTCCGGATCCTCGATCGAGGCGATCAACAGGCCCTTGGCGTCATAGGGATTGGAGGGCACCACCACCTTCAGGCCGCAGACATGGGTGAAGAGCGCTTCCGGGCTCTGGCTGTGCGTCTGGCCGCCAAAGATGCCGCCGCCGGTTGGCATGCGCAGCACGATCGGGCAGGTGAAATCGCCGTTGGAGCGGTAGCGGATGCGGGCCGCTTCCTGGGTGATCTGGTCGTAGGCCGGGTACATGTAGTCTGCGAACTGGATCTCGACGCAGGGCTTCAGACCGTAGGCCGCCATGCCGATCGCGGTGCCGACGATGCCGCTTTCGCTGATCGGCGCGTCGAAACAGCGGGTCTTGCCGTATTTCGCCTGGAGCCCTTGCGTGCAGCGGAAGACACCGCCGAAGTAGCCAACGTCCTCGCCGAAGACGACGACATTGTCGTCGCGCTCCATGGAGACGTCCATGGCGCTGCGCACGGCTTCGATCATTGTCATTCTGGCCATATCAGTATCCTGCCTTCTGCCGCTGGCGGCGAATGTGCGGCGGCATCTCGGCATAGACGCCTTCGAAAATATCGCGCACCGAGGGTTTGCCGCCGGCATGCAGCGTGCCGTGGCCTTCGGCCTGTTTCTGCGCCTGGATCACTTCGTCGAGGATCTCGGCCTCCGCCTGGGCATGGCGTTCTTCCGACCAGGCGCCGCGCAGAATCAGGTGCTTCTTCAGCCTCAGGACCGGATCGCCGAGCGGCCAGGCCTCCGATTCCGTCTTCGGGCGATAGGCGCTCGGATCGTCGGAGGTCGAATGGGCGCCGACGCGATAGGTGACGTATTCGATCAGCGTCGGGCCGAGGTTGCGGCGTGCGCGTTCGGCCGCCCATTTGGCGACGGCGTAGACGGCGAGATAGTCGTTGCCGTCGACGCGCAGCGCCGGGATGCCGAAGCCGAGGCCGCGGGCGGCAAAGGTGCCGGAGCCGCCGCGCGCAATGCCCTGGAAGGTGGAGATCGCCCACTGATTGTTGACGATGTTGAGGATGACCGGCGCCTTGTAGGTGGAGGCAAAGACCAGCGCCGAGTGGAAGTCCGACTCCGCCGTCGAGCCGTCGCCGATCCAGGCGGCGGCGATCTTGGTGTCGCGCTTGATCGCCGACGCCATCGCCCAGCCGACCGCCTGCACATATTGCGTGGCGAGGTTGCCGGAGATGGTGAAGAAGCCATGCTCCTTGGAGGAATACATGATCGGCAGCTGCCGGCCGCGCAACGGGTCGCTCTCGTTCGAGAAGATCTGGTTCATCATCTCGACCATGGGATAGCCGTCGGCGATCAGGAGCCCCGCCTGGCGATAGGTCGGGAAATTCATGTCGCCCTTTACCAGCGCCCGGCGGAAGGCGCAGCTGACCGCTTCCTCGCCCAGATGCTGCATGTAGAAGGACGTCTTGCCTTGCCGCTGCGCCATGACCATGCGCGCATCGAAGGTGCGCAGCGTCATCATGTGGCGAAGCCCGGCGAGAAGTTCGTCGTCAGAAAGCAGTCCGGCCCAGGGGCCGACCGCTTCGCCATCGCGGTTCAAGACGCGGATGATCGAATAGGCGAGGTCGCGGATCTCTTCGGACGCAACATCGACCTCCGGCCGCGGCACGGAGCCGGCTTTCGCGATCTTGACGTTGGAGAAATCCGGTTGGCCTCCGGGCCGAACCGCCGGTTCGGGGACATGCAGGCTAAGTCGATCGAGATCGCTCATGCGGTTTCCGGCCTCCTCCGGAGTGCGCAGCGCACCAAATCAAGATCGGTTCCAGTTGAACCGATCTTCATTTCTGTTCTCACGCATTTCCGGACGCAAAACCGCTGCGCACTTTTGCCGGAAATGCTCTGGATCGGGAAAACGATCGGACTGACTATGCGAAGACGTACGCTTCGACCCCATAAGGCTCCTCTGCCTGAGGTCTGCGTACACTCCTCCTGAAGCCCCGCTCTCCCGACGGGAATGCCCACAGACTGCCACGAGTTCCGGGGCTTATGAAGGTTTTTCAGTGGCTCGGAGCGGGCTGAAGTAAAGAAAGATAGAATCCTGCCGGGAGCGCGCCCACGCGTTGTGCCGCGCGTGGTCTCGCCGGTCGCCGCTTGAAATTTTCTTTCGCGGCCATTCTCCGGCGGCGGCGATCAAACCGGCGGAGCAAGCGTGATCGGCGTTCCGTCGAGGAAACGGGAGAGGCGGAACGGAGCAGGGTCGACGATCGGCTGTGCTCCGGTCACGAGATCGGCGACGAGATGGCCGGCGCCGGGTCCGATGCCGAAACCGTGGCCAGAAAATCCGGTCGCGATGATGAGGCCCGGAACGCCTTCCGCCGACGAAATCACCGGTACGGCGTCGGGCGTCACGTCGATCAGGCCGGCCCAGATCTGCTGCACCTTGGTCTCGCGCAGGAACGGGAAAGCCTTTGCGGCGGCGTCGAGAGCATGCAAGGCGCGGCGGGAATCCGGATTGGGATCGAGCATGCGGTGACGCTCGAATGCGCCGGGCCGATCGAGCGGGACGGCGCCTATTTCGAACAGTTCGTTCCAGCTCTGAGCGCTGATACCAACCTGCACGGCCTCGCCTTCAGCCTTTCGCGCCGGTTGGAAATCGCGGAAGAAGGCGAAACTGTCGGGCACGATCGCATGCAGGTTGGCGGCGCCATCGGCAATCGTGTAGCCGCCGTCGAGGCGCTTGCGATAGGCGTAGGTCGCGGTTGCGCCGGCGCCCTCCGGGCCGCCCGAGACCGGGCCGGTTCTGAGCACCGTGTTGCGCACTTTCAGCTGAGGCAGCCGGATTCCAAGACCCTTGAGAAACAGGCGCGACCAGGCGCCGCCGGCAACGACGACCGTGGATGTCTCGATCCGGCCTTTCTCGGTCACAACGGCGCAGATGCGACCACTCGCCCGCTCGACGCCGCGCACGGCGCAGCCGGTCAGGATGCGGGCACCGGCGCGGCGGGCGCCCGCGACGATCGCTGGCACTGCCTTCTGCGGTTCGGCCCGCCCATCGCTTGGGGTAAAAAGCGCACCTTCATAGCGAAGGACAGCACCCGGCATCGCCGCAGCGGTCGCGTCGGCGCCAATCTGCCGGCTGTCGACGCCATAGGGTTTCGCCATGGCGAGCCAGGCGTCGCGATTGGCGACGTCACGTTCGTTTTCGGAGATGTAGAGAATGCCGCTGCGGCGAAAACCGGTCTCGCCACTGACGCGGGCGTCAAGCGTGTCCCAGATTCTCAGTGCCTCGATTGCGAGCGGGATCTCGCGCTCGTCCCGGCCCATGACCCGCACCCAGCCCCAGTTGCGGCTCGACTGTTCTGCTCCGGGCATACCTTTTTCGCAGAGCACGACATCGATGCCACGTTCGGCGAGGAAAAGGGCGGTGCTGACGCCGATAATGCCGCCACCAACGATGACGACATCGGCCTTCGCGGGCAGGCTGGTATCGGTTGCGGTCGGGTCGAGCGTTGGGCCGGGCATGGGGGAAGCGCTTTCGGATGGGTGTTGCGCCATCGGTGCATGCCGAAGCCCGGAGATCAAGACCCGTTATTTGACCTTTCGTTTGCGGAGGATGGTGCGTCGGCGACCTCGCACGGGAAACTCCGCAGGCTCGATGCCGGGCGGACTTTCGGTTTTCTTCGCAAGGTCTTATGCTCGCTGGCATGAGTGAGAGCCGTCCCGATCTTCGACCCGTCCTTCGCATCGATTTTCCTCCCGCCGACCGGCTCGGTCGCGGCAAGATCATGCTGCTCGAACTGATCCGCGAGACCGGCTCGATCTCGGCCGCCGGCCGGGCGATGGACATGTCCTATCGCCGCGCCTGGCTGCTGGTCGATGCGCTGAACCGGATGTTCCACGAGCCTTCGGTCGAATCGCAACGCGGCGGCAAGCAGGGTGGCGGGGCCCTGGTGACTCCCTTTGGCGAGACGCTGATCCGTCGCTACCGGGAGATGGAGGAGAAGGCGAAAGCCGCAATCGCCGACGATCTCGCCTGGCTCGAAAGCGTTCGCGGCGCGGGCTGAACTCCCACATTGATCTAGAGCATCCCGCTCTCAAGTGGATCCACCCGAGGCGGAAAGATGCTCTAGAATCAAAGTGCTAGAGCGTCCTTGCTGCGTATGAACGCACGGCGCTCTAATGATCGATCGCCACCGACTTGATGATGGCATAGACCGCCTTGCCGGGAACAAGCGCAAGTGCATCGCGCGAGAAGCGAGTGATGCGGGCGGCGATGGTCGCACCGCCGCAAGACACGCGGACATCGACGCTGCCGTCCTCTTCGCTGGTCAGGGCGAAGATGTTTCCTTCGAGCACGTTGAGGGCGCTGATACCTTCCGGTCGGCTCGTCGCCAGCATCACGTCACGCGCAGCGATGTGCAGACGGAGCGTAGCTCCCGGCGTCGCGCTGACATTCGCTATGCGCAGCCGCTCCTCACCGACCCGAACCGTCGTCAGCTCGTGGGCCGCATCGGTTCCTTCGACCACGCCTTCGAGCACGACGCCGGCTTCACGCCGGCCGGTGGCAAGCATGGCGGCCGGTGCGCTCAGGACTTCGGCGGCAGCGCCCGATGCAGTCACCCGACCGTTTTCAAGAACGACCACACGCTTTGCCAGGCGGGCAACCTCGCCAACCGAGTGGCTGACATAGACAATCGGGATGCCGGCATCGTCGCGCAGCCGTTCGAGATAGGGCAAGATCTCGGCCTTGCGGGCGTCGTCGAGAGCGGCAAGCGGTTCGTCCATCAAAAGCAGGCGCGGTGCCGCCAGCAGGGCGCGGCCGATCGCGACGCGCTGCCGCTCGCCACCGGAAAGCGCCGAGGGGTTGCGCTCGAGCAGGTGGCCGATGCCGAGCATGTCGACGACGCGGGCAAAGTCGCCACCCGAACCGCTCTTGCCCGAGAACCAGCGGCCATAGGCAAGGTTGCGGCGCACGCTCAAATGCGGGAAAAGCCGCGCTTCCTGGAAGACATAGCCGAAGCGGCGGCGATGCACGGGCGTGAAGATCCGGCGTTCGCTGTCGGCGATGACGTCGCCGTCAAGCAGCACGCGGCCGCTCTCCGGCTTCATGAGGCCTGCGATGATGTTGATCAGCGAGGTCTTGCCCGAGCCGGAGCGGCCGAACAGTGCCGTGACGCCGCCGTCCGAAGTGAAGGCGGCGTCGAGCGCGAAATTGCCGAGCCGGTGGCGAGCTTCGACGGTGAGGCTCATTGGGCCGCCACCCGGCGGGCGGCGAATGTCGCCAGCAGTTCGGAGAAGATGAGTGCGGCCATGGAAATGATGATCGAAATGATCGTCAACCGCATGGCGCCGGCATCACCGCCGGGCACCTGGGTGAAGGTGTAGATTGCCGAGGATATGGTTTGCGTCTCGCCGGGAATGTTGGAGACGAAGGTGATGGTTGCGCCGAACTCGCCCATCGCCTTGGCAAAGGCGATGATCATGCCGGCGATGATGCCGGGGATGATCAGCGGCAGGGTGACGGTGACAAAGACCCAGAGCGGGCTGGCGCCGAGCGTGGTTGCCGCGTCCTCGAGCTTGCGGTCGACCGCATCGATCGACAGGCGGATGCTGCGCACCATCAGCGGAAAGGCCATGACGGCGCAGGCAAGGGCAGCACCGGTCCAGCGGAAGGAGAAGACCAGGCCGAAATAGTCGGCGAAAAAGGCGCCGAGCGGGCCGCGGCGACCAAAGAGCAGGAGCAGCAGAAAGCCGGTAACGACGGGCGGCAGGATCAGCGGCAGATGAACGAGACCGTTCAGCAGCATCTTGCCAAAGAAGCGCCCGCGGGCAAGCAGCATGGCGACGGCGAGCGCGAAGGGCAGGCTGCAGATCATCGCGACGGTCGCGACGCGCAGGCTCAAAAGGATCGCCGTCCATTCCGCATCGCTCACTGCAAGCCAGTCCAACAGATGCCGCTCCCCGATACGTGGCCGGTGGAATGTAGCTGTCCGCCTGCATCCGCCGCTGCCTCTGACATTGCGTCGCCCGCGTTTGGGCGCGGGCGACGCGGTTGTGACGATAGATGCTTCGCCTGCCTCTGGACAGCCGCGATCCACCGTCTTTTCAGGTCGCTTACTTCAGCACAGTGAAGCCCTGCTTTTCGAACAGCGCTGCTGCCTTCGCCGACTTGACGAACTCGACATAGGCAGCGGCTTCCGGGCTCTTGCTCTCGGCCGTGAGCGCGATCGGATAGACGATCGGCGGGTGGCTGTCTTCCGGGAAGGTGCCGACGACCTTCACGCCGGGATCGGCTGCGGCGTCGGTCTGGTAGACGATGCCATAGGGCGCTTCACCACGCGAAACGAGGAGGAGGGCTGCGCGAACGCTTTCAGCGCCGGCGACCTTGGGTTCGACGGCCTTCCACGCACCGAGCTTTTCGAGTGCGGCCTTGCCGTATTTGCCGGCCGGAACGGAATCGACGGCCCCCATCGCGAGACGGCCGTCACCCAGGATCGCTGCCAGGTCGAAGCCCTGCTCGATATCGACCGGGGTGGCATCCGCCTTGCCGGAAACGAGCACGATGCGGTTGCCGAGCAGGTTTGCGCGGGTGTCGTCTTTGATCAGCTTCTTCTCGGCGAGGTAGTCCATCCAGGCAAGATCGGCGGAGATGAAGACATCGGCCGGGGCACCCTGTTCGACCTGCTTGGCGAGTGCGGAGCTTGCCGCGTAGGAAACGGTTGTTTCCTTGCCGCTTTCCTTCTGCCATTCGGCATTGATCGCATCGAGCGCGTTCTTGAGGCTCGCGGCCGCAAAGACCGTTACCTTCTCTTCGGCCTGCGCGGACGCCGGCATGACAGTGCTGCCGGCCCAGGCGAGGCCGAGCGCCAGCACCAGGCCCTTCAGCCAGTCTCTTCTCTTGATCATCAATTTCCCTCCAACGAAGCGTGATATCTCTTAGGATACAACGATATCGTTTCCTGATTACCGTTGTATCCATTGAAATACAATGCTCTTGCGAACGCCTAGTGCCACAGCCTGCGTGCACCGCGGCGGCTGACACAAAAGCCGTGCACCATCGGCCGGTTGGCGGCGATAGGGCTTGCGATGGCGGTCGGGCGGCATAAATTGCAGGCCTCGATGCCAAGAGATGGACCGGAGGCGCAATGGAAACGGCGGTGAAGCTTGAAGAGAGCTGGAAGGCAGCGCTGGCGCCGGAGTTTTCCAGCGCCTATATGGCCGACCTCAAGCAGTTCCTGCTGGTCCAGAAAAACGAAGGCCGGCAGATTTTCCCGCGCGGGCCCGAGTATTTTCGCGCGCTCGATCTGACGCCGCTCGACAAGGTGCGCGTGGTCATTCTCGGCCAGGACCCCTATCACGGCGATGGCCAGGCGCACGGGCTCTGCTTCAGCGTGCGGCCGGGTGTCAGGACGCCGCCCTCGCTCGTCAACATCTACAAGGAACTGAACACCGACCTCGGCATTCCGCCCGCGCGGCACGGTTTTCTCGAGAGCTGGGCAAAACAGGGTGTGCTTCTGTTGAACAGTGTTTTGACGGTTGAGCGCGGGAATGCGGCGTCGCATCAGGGGCGCGGCTGGGAACGCTTCACCGACGCCATCGTCCGCGCGGTCAACGAGGCCGATCATCCCGTCGTCTTCATGCTCTGGGGTTCCTATGCCCAGAAGAAGGCGGCCTTCGTCGACCGCTCGCGTCATCTGGTGCTGCGCGCACCGCATCCTTCGCCCTTGTCGGCCCATTCCGGCTTTCTCGGCTGCCGGCATTTCTCCCAGGCCAATGCCTTCCTCGAGAGCAAGGGCTACGATCCGATCGACTGGCGGCTGCCGGAAAATCCTGCTGCGACTGAGACCAACTGAAGCTGGGTTGGCGCTGCTGGCGGGCTCGCTGTCGCGCGAGGCGCTTGCGTCGGCGGCGGCGATGCGCCTAAGACGCCTGTGAAAAGACAGGTGGAGGCGGGCATGCGCAAAATTCTGATCATCGGCATCGGTTCGGGCAACCCGGAGCACATGACGGTGCAGGCGATCAATGCGCTGAACCAGGCCGACGTGCTCTTCATCCCGACCAAGGGGGCGAAGAAGACCGAGCTTGCCGAAGTGCGGCGTGACATTTGCGCCCGCTATGTCACGCGCAGCGACAGCCGTACCGTCGAATTCGCGGTGCCGGTGCGCCGGACCGAGGGCGTCAGCTACGACGGCAGCGTCGACGATTGGCACGCCCGGATCGCCACGATCTACGAAGGGCTCCTGTCGAAGGAGTTGGGGGAGGAGGGAACCGGCGCGTTTCTCGTCTGGGGCGACCCGATGCTCTATGACAGCACAATCCGCATCGTCGAGCGCGTCAAGGCGCGCGGGCAGGTTGCCTTCGACTACGACGTCATTCCGGGGATCACCAGCCTGCAGGCGCTCTGCGCCAGCCATCGCATTCCCTTGAATCTCGTCGGCAAGCCGGTGGAAATCACCACCGGTCGCCGGCTGCATGAAAGCTTCCCCGTTACGAGCCAGACGTCCGTCGTCATGCTCGATGGCGAGCAGGCGTTCCAGCGCATCGACGATCCCGATGCGGAGATCTATTGGGGCGCCTATCTCGGCACGCCGGACGAGATCGTTATTTCCGGCCGTCTCGCGGAGGTGAAGGACCGGATCCTCGAAACCCGAGCGGCGGCGCGCGAGAGGATGGGATGGATCATGGACATCTATCTCTTGCGCAAGGGCGCCGATTTCGAGGCGTGAGGTGGCGGGCCGATCTGCGTCGTGTTTGATCTCACTCAAGGTTTGCCGCTGTGTTATAGCGTCTTAAGGGGCTTCTTCAGGGAGGAGAACCTCAAGCGATGACGGATTTGATGACCAGTTGCGCCCTTCCATCGACCGGAGAGCCCGGTGCCAGCGCCGCCATGCGGCGCGGCGCCTGTCCGTCACTCGCCGCACCGATGCAGACCGGCGATGGCCTGCTCGTGCGGTTGCGACCGGACGAGGACAGCCTGACGCTTCCGAAGGTTATCGCGATCGCGGCTGCGGCCGAGCACTTCGGCAACGGCATCATCGAGATCACCGCGCGCGGAAACCTGCAGCTGCGCGGCCTGAGTGAGGCGACGGTGCCGGCACTGGCGCAGGCGATCGGTGATGCCGAGATCACGATCGCCGAGGGCCTTGCGATCGAAGTGCCGCCTTTGACCGGGATCGATCCGGCTGAGATCGCCGATCCCCGTCCGATCGCGGCGGCGCTTCGGGAAGCCTTGTTCGCGCACCGGCCGCCCTTGCGGCTTGCGCCGAAACTCTCCGGCGTCATCGACGGTGGCGGCCGCTTCGGGCTCGATGCCGTCGTCGCCGACATTCGCCTTCAGGCGCTTCCGACCCCGCATGGTGTCGTCTGGTTGCTGTCGCTTGGCGGAACCGCGGCGAGGGGAGGTCTTGTCGGCGCGCTTGCCGGCGACGCCGTGGTCCCGGCGCTGATCGCCATTCTGGAGACGCTTTCGAGCCTCGGACTGACGGCGCGTGGGCGTGATCTCGATCCCGGCGATTTTCGCGCCCTTTGTCGCGGCGAGGGGCGGTGCGAGCGTTCAGCAGCCCAAGGCTCGGCCGCAATACCGGGCATTCACGAACTGGGCCGATCCGAAGTGGTTCTTGGACTCGGCCTCGCTTTTGCTCAGGTGGAGGCATCAGTGCTTGTCTCCCTCCTCCACCAGGTCCAGGAGCTTGGCGCCACCGCCATCCGGCTTGCGCCCGGGCACGCGCTCTTCGTGCTTGGCCTGACGCGCGAGACGGCGGCCGTCGCGCAGAGCCTGGCGGCGGCACACGGGTTTCGCATCGCGGAAAAGGACCCGCGCAACGCGATCGCCACCTGCGCCGGCAGCAAGGGCTGTGCGTCGGGGCGAATGGAGACCAAGGCGGTCGCGCACCGCCTCATCGAAACGGCACCCGATCTGCTCGACGGCTCGCTCACCGTACATCTTTCCGGCTGCGCCAAGGGCTGCGCCCGTCCGAAGCCGTCCGAGCTGACGCTGGTCGGTGCGCCATCAGGATACGGCCTTGTCGTAAATGGGGCTGCCAATGGCTTGCCAAGCGCCTACACCGATGAGAATGGAATGGAATCCGCGTTCGCCCGCCTCGGCCGGCTGGTGCGGCAAAACAAAGACGCTGGCGAATCGGCGCAGTCCTGTCTTACACGGCTCGGAGCTGCACGCGTCTCGGCAGCGTTCGAACAGGAATAGACATGCCTGAGTATGATTACATTCGCGATGGCAACGCCATCTACGAGCGTTCCTTCGCCATCATCCGCGCCGAGGCCGATCTCTCCGGCTTTTCCGACGAGGAAGCAGACCTGGCGGTGCGCATGGTGCATGCCTGCGGTTCGGTCGAGGCGGTAAAGCAGTTCGTGTTCTCTCCCGATTTCGTCACCTCGGCCCGCGCGGCGCTGAAGGCCGGCGCGCCGATCCTCTGTGATGCCGAGATGGTCGTGCACGGGGTTACCCGGGCGCGCCTGCCTGCCGGCAACGAGGTGATCTGCACGCTGCGCGATCCGCGCACGCCCGAAATTGCCGCCGAGATCGGCAACACCCGTTCTGCCGCCGCGCTGAAACTCTGGAGCGAGCGCCTGGCCGGGTCGGTTGTGGCGATCGGTAATGCGCCGACGGCCCTGTTCTTCCTGCTTGAAATGCTGCGGGACGGTGCGCCAAAGCCGGCGGCAATCCTCGGCATGCCCGTTGGTTTCGTCGGTGCGGCGGAATCGAAGGACGCGCTGGCGGAAAATTCCTACGGCGTTCCCTTCGCCATCGTCCGCGGCCGCCTCGGCGGCAGCGCCATGACCGCTGCAGCGCTGAATTCGCTCGCGAGGCCGGGCCTGTGAGCGGCGCTGGCGTCGGACGCCTGATCGGCGTTGGAACCGGCCCCGGCGATCCGGAGCTGCTGACCGTCAAGGCGGTGAAGGCGCTCGGGCAAGCCGATGTGCTTGCCTATTTCGCCAAGGCCGGGCGTAGCGGCAATGGCCGTGCCGTGGTTGAGGGCCTGCTGAAGCCCGATCTCATCGAGTTGCCGCTCTACTATCCGGTGACGACCGAGATCGACAAGGATGACGGCGCCTACAAGAGCCAGATCACCGATTTCTACAACATGTCGGCCGAAGCCGTGGCGGCGCATCTTCTCGCCGGGCGTACGGTCGCCGTGCTCAGCGAAGGTGACCCGCTGTTTTATGGTTCCTACATGCACCTGCATGTGCGATTGGCCAACCGCTTCCCGGTCGAGGTGATCCCCGGCATTACCGCCATGTCCGGCTGCTGGTCGCTTGCCGGCCTGCCGCTGGTGCAGGGCGATGACGTGCTTTCCGTGCTTCCGGGCACCATGGCTGAGGCCGAACTCGGCCGGCGGCTCAAGGATACCGAAGCTGCGGTCATCATGAAGGTCGGGCGCAACCTGCCGAAGATCCGCCGCGCCCTTGCCGCTTCCGGCCGTCTTGATCAGGCCGTCTATGTCGAACGCGGCACGATGAAGAACGCGGCGATGACGGCCCTTGCTGATAAAGCCGATGACGAGGCGCCGTATTTCTCGCTGGTGCTCGTTCCCGGCTGGAAGGACAGGCCATGACCGGCACGCTCTATGTCGTCGGCACTGGCCCGGGCAGCCCGAAACAGATGACGCCGGAGACGGCGGAAGCCGTCGCCGCGGCGGAAGAATTCTACGGCTACTTTCCCTATCTCGACCGGCTGAACCTGCGTCCTGACCAGCTGCGGATCGCCTCCGACAACCGCGAGGAGCTCGACCGTGCGCAAGTGGCGCTGACGCGGGCTGCTGCCGGCGCCAAGGTTTGCATGGTCTCGGGCGGCGATCCCGGCGTCTTTGCCATGGCGGCTGCCGTCTGCGAGGCGATCGACAAGGGGCCTTCGGAATGGAAGTCAGTCGAACTGGTCATTACGCCCGGCGTGACGGCCATGCTTGCGGTCGCTGCCCGCATCGGCGCGCCGCTCGGCCATGACTTCTGCGCGATGTCGCTGTCCGACAATCTGAAGCCCTGGGAGGTCATCACAAGGCGTCTCAAGCTGGCGGCGGAAGCGGGGCTTGTCATCGCGCTCTACAATCCGATCAGCAAGGCGCGGCCCTGGCAGCTCGGCGAAGCCTTCGAGATCCTGCGCTCCGTATTGCCGGCGACCGTACCCGTGATTTTCGGGCGTGCCGCCGGACGGCCGGATGAACGCATGACGGTGATGCCGCTTGGCGAAGCGGACGCCAATCGCGCCGACATGGCGACCTGCGTCATCATCGGCTCGCCGGAAACGCGCATCGTCGCGCGAGAGGGGCAGCCGGATCTCGTCTACACGCCGCGCTTTTATGCGGGGGCGAGCCAGTGAGCGATGCGGTCGAGCGCCTCGTCGCAACTGCCAACGGTGGACACGTCCGCCGGTTTGCGCCGCTCGACCATGATCACCTCGATGCCGAGCCGGCGCGCCGCGGCAATCTTGCCGTAGGTGGCGCTGCCGCCGCTGTTCTTGGCAACGATCACGTCGATCCTTCGGGTCTCAAGCAACGTGGCTTCATCGGCTTGCGCGAAGGGACCGGTCGCCAGAATTGCTTCCTGGTCGGGAAGATCAAGCGGCGGAGTCACCGGATCGACGCTGCGGATGATGTAGCTGTGCTGGGGTGCTGCCTCGAAGTGGAAAGCCTCCTGCCGGCCGATCGCGAGAAAGACACGGCGCGGAACGTCACCCAGCGCATGCACCGCTTCGGTAACACTCTCAACCGGGGTCCAGCGGTCGCCGGGCTCCGGCTGCCATTCCGGGCGTCGAAGGGCGAGCAGCCTGGTGCCGGTTCGTTGCACCGCCTCGGCGGCATTGTGCGATATGCGCGCGGCAAAGGGATGGGTCGCGTCCACCAGCAACGCGATATTCTCGTCGCGCAGGAAATGCGCCAGACCATCGGCGCCGCCGAAGCCGCCGATGCGGGTCTTGACCGGCTGCGGGCGCGGGTCGGCGGTGCGGCCGGCGAGCGAGATTGCGGTGTCGTAACGGACGTCTTCGGCCAGGCAGCGCGCAAGTTCGCGCGCCTCGGTGGTGCCGCCCAGTATCAGAATGCGAGGTTTTTCCATGGCTGACGTGTCGAACAGCGAACCCGCCATCGTCTCCCCCTGGCTGACCGTCATCGGTATCGGTGAGGATGGTGTAGCGGGTCTCGGCGACGAGGCCAAGCGGCTCATTGCCGAAGCCCCGGTCGTCTATGGCGGTCACCGCCACCTGGAGCTTGCCGCATCCCTCATCACGGGCGAGGCCCACAATTGGCAGAGCCCGCTCGAGCGCTCGGTCGTCGAGATCGTCGCACGTCGTGGCAGCCCCGTGGTGGTGCTTGCTTCGGGCGACCCGTTCTTCTTCGGCGTCGGCGTGACGCTGGCCCGCCGTATTGCGTCTGCCGAAATCCGCACGCTGCCCGCGCCGTCCTCGATCAGCCTTGCCGCCTCACGGCTCGGCTGGGCGCTGCAGGATGCGACCCTCGTCTCGGTGCATGGACGCCCGCTCGATCTGGTGCGGCCGCACCTGCATCCGGGTGCGCGCGTGCTGACGCTGACGTCGGATGGATCAGGCCCGCGAGACCTTGCCGAGCTTCTGGTCGCAAGCGGCTTCGGTCAGTCGCGGCTGACAGTGCTGGAGGCGCTTGGCGGCGCCGGGGAACGGGTGACGACGCAGATCGCGTCGCGTTTCATGCTCGGCCTCGTGCACCCGCTGAACGTCTGCGCCATCGAGGTGGCGGCCGACGAGGGCGCGCGCATCCTGCCGCTTGCGGCTGGCCGCGACGACGCGCTGTTCGAGCATGACGGGCAGATCACCAAGCGGGAAGTGCGGGCGCTGACGCTTTCGGCGCTCGCGCCACGCAAGGGCGAGTTGCTGTGGGATATCGGCGGCGGTTCGGGCTCGATCGGCATCGAATGGATGCTGGCCGATCCGACCATGCAAGCGATCGCCATCGAAGTGTCGCCGGAGCGCGCGGCCCGCATCGGCCGCAACGCGACGATGTTCGGCGTGCCGGGCCTGACGGTGGTGGAAGGCGAGGCGCCAGCCGCCCTTGCCGGCCTGCCGCAGCCGGATGCGATCTTCATCGGCGGCGGTGGCAGCGAAGCGGGCGTGATGGCAGCGGCGATCGAAGCACTTGGCATTGGCGGACGGTTGGTCGCCAATGCGGTAACGACAGACATGGAGGCGGTGCTGCTCGATCATCACGCACGGCTCGGCGGCGCGCTGATCCGCATCGATATCGCACGGGCAGGCCCGGTCGGCGCGATGACCGGATGGCGGCCGGCGATGCCAGTGACGCAGTGGTCGTGGATCAAGGCCTAGAGCAACTCCAGCAAAAATGCGAAGCGGTTTGCGTCCGGAACTGCGTGAGAAGAGAAAGAGCGACACATGACGGTACATTTCATCGGCGCCGGCCCGGGGGCTGCGGATCTGATCACGGTGCGCGGCCGCGACCTGATCGGGCGCTGCCCGGTCTGCCTCTATGCCGGTTCGATCGTTTCGCCGGAGCTCCTGCAATATTGCCCACCGGGCGCCCGGATCGTCGATACTGCACCGATGTCGCTTGACGAAATCGAGGCGGAATATGTGAAGGCGGAAGCGGACGGTCTGGACGTCGCGCGGCTTCATTCCGGCGACCTTTCGGTCTGGAGCGCTGTGGCCGAACAGATCCGCCGGCTGGAGAAACACGGCATCGCCTATACGATGACACCGGGTGTGCCGTCTTTCGCCGCTGCTGCGGCCGCACTCGGACGCGAATTGACCATTCCGGCCGTTGCCCAGAGCCTGGTGCTGACCCGCGTCTCCGGCCGCGCCTCGCCGATGCCGAATAGCGAAACGCTCGCCGCCTTTGGCGCCACCGGCTCGACGCTGGCGATCCATCTCGCAATCCATGCGCTTGCGCAGGTGGTCGAGGAACTGACGCCGCTCTATGGTGCCGGCTGCCCGGTCGCAATCGTCGTCAAGGCGTCCTGGCCGGACGAGCGTGTGGTGCGTGGCGCGCTTGGCGATATCGTTGCCAAGGTGGCAGACGAGCCGATCGAGCGCACGGCGCTGATCTTCGTCGGCCCGGGGCTCGAAGCCTCCGATTTCCGCGAAAGCTCGCTCTACGATCCTGCCTATCAGCGGCGGTTCAGAGGACGCGGCGAGTAGCCACGTCACTTTAGGAGATCGTCAGCGGTTTCGGCTGCGTTGCTGGGTTCTATTCCGTCGGCTCTTCGCGCGTCGGCCGCTGTTTGAGCGGAACGCCGCGCTTTTCTTCGACGCGGTCGCGATAGAGCGCGGCCTGGCCGAGCAGCATCAGTGTCACCGGCGTGGTGACGACGACGAAGACGATGATCAGGATTTCGTGGAACACCCAGCGGCTTTGCAGCACCGCAAAGCAGATGATCGAGGCGGTGCAGATGAGGAGCACGCCGCCGCTTGTCGCCAGCGTCGGCGCATGCAGGCGTTCGTAGAAGCTGGTAAACCGCAGAAGGCCGACCGAGCCGATCAGAGCCACCGCTGCGCCCAGAACAGTCAGTCCGCAGACGAGAACGGCGGCCCAGACGGGAAGATCGGTCAGGTGGCTCATTCGATGATCTCCCCGCGCATCAGGAACTTGCCGAACGCGATCGACGAGACGAAGCCGATGAGCGCGACGATCAGCGCCGATTCGAAATAGAGCGAGTTCGCGGTGCGGATGCCGAAGGTCAAAAGCATCAGCATGGCGTTGATGTAGAGCGTGTCGAGGCCGAGGATACGGTCCTGCGCCCGCGGTCCCCTGACCATACGGTAGAAGGCGAAGGCCATCGCCAGTCCGAGCATGATCTGAGCGATCAGGATCGACCAGATGATCGCAAGCTCCATCATCCGAATATCTCCTTCAAGGCTGCCTCGTAGCGCTTGACCGTATCGAGCCAGACGTCCTCGTTTTCCATGTCGAGCACGTGAAAGAGCAGGGACTTGCGGCCGCGGTCATATTCGAGCCAGGCGGTTCCCGGTGTCGCCGTCATGACACAGGCGAGCAGCGCCAGGGCGTTCTCGTCATCAAGATCGAGATCGACGGTCAGGAAGCCGGAACTCGGCGGCCTGCGCCGGCCGCGCAGGATGACCGCGGTGACAGCGAGGTTGGACCGAATGACGTCGAACGCAACGGTCAGGCCGAAGTGCAGGACCAGAAGGATCCGGCGCGGGTGGGAGCGGACGGGGCTCAGCTTCAACGTCACCCAGGCGAGGCCCGTCGCAAGCACCGTGCCCATGACGATGGTGCCGGGAGCGACCGATTGATTGAGCAGCAGCCAGATGAGGAGCAGGCCGAACGACAGCAGCGGATAGGGGAACCAGGTGCGCATCGGTGACTAGCCTCCCGCTCGCGGTGCAGTGAGCACACGCTCGGTGTAACCCGCCGGGTTCATCAGTGAATCCGCCGTCGCCTGCATGTAGTGCATGATCGGCCCAGCCTGCACGCTCAGGAAGATGCAGGTGGAGAGCAGCACGACGACCGGGGTGATCTCGATAACGACGACCCGCGGCACGGTGTTTTCGATCGATGCCCAGAAGGTGCGGATGCCGACGCGGTTCATGGCGATCATCGCGGCGAGACCGGAGATGATCAGCAGCGTGACATAGGTCCAGTCCGCGACGGAAACGGCTGGGGCCGTTTGCTGCCCCGATAGGCCGAAAAGGCCGCCAAGGATAGCGAATTTCGCGACGAAGCCTGAGAGTGGCGGCAGGCCGGCGAGCAGCAGGGCGCAGAGGCAGAAGCAGAGGCCGAGGATCGCCATGGTGCCTGGGATCGGAGAGCCAACTTCCTCCTCCTCCTCGTCTTCATCGGCATCGCCATAGGCTTCCATCGTCACCGCGAGAACGTCGGCGCCGGCGTCGCGGCCGCGTTCGACCAGTTCGATCAAGAGGAAGAAGGCGGCGATCGTCAGCGTCGAGCTGACGAGGTAGAACAGAGCGCCGGCAATCATGCCCGCGTGGCCGAGGCCGATCGCGGCGAGCAGTGTGCCGGAGGAGACGAGCACCGAATAGGCGGCAAGGCGACCCATCGCCTGGGAGGCGAGCACGCCGATGGCGCCGAAAGCAATCGTCAGCAGGCCGCCTGCGAGAAGCACGGGCTGGCCGAAACCGGCGGAAGCACCGGCGCCCACCCCAAAGACCAGCAGCGAGAGCCTGAGGATGACGTAGATGCCGACCTTGGTCAGGATCGCGAAGACGGCGGCGACCGGCGGCGTCGCTGCCGAATATGCGGTCGGCAGCCAGAAGCTCAAGGGCCACATGCCGGCCTTCACCAGGAAGGCGACACCGAGGACGCCGGCCCCGACCTCGACCATCTGGCGGTCGTTCGGCGAGAGCGTGGCAAGCTTTACCGAAAGATCGGCCATGTTCAGCGTGCCGGTTGCGCCATAGATCAGGCTGACGCCGATCAGGAAGAGTGACGAGGCGGCAAGGTTGATCGCCACATAGTGCAGCCCCGCCTTGACGCGAAGCGGCCCGGAGCCATGCAGGAGCAGGCCGTAGGATGCCGCAAGCATGATCTCGAAGAAGACGAACAGGTTGAAAAGATCGCCGGTCAGGAACGAGCCATTGAGGCCGGCGATCAGCAGCTGGAACAGCGAATGGAAGTGATGGCCGGCCGTGTGCCAGCGCGCGATCGAATAGGCCTGGGCGGCAAGGGCCAGCCCGCTCGTCAGGCACAGCATCAGTGCCGACAGGCGATCGAGCACCAGCACGATGCCGAAAGGCGCCGGCCAGTTGCCGAGTTGGTAGACGCCGTTGCCGGCGAGCGTCGTGTCGGTCGAGGCGATGCGCAACAGCACCATCGACAGGATGAAGAGTGCGAGCGTCGAGACGAAACCCAGCACGCCCTTTGCCATGCGGTTGCGCTCGTCGATCGGGATCATCGCGGCTCCGACCATCACCGGCAGCAGGATCGGCAGGATCAGGAGGTGGTGCGTCCAGTTAGTCATGGCGCTGCTCCCGGCCGTCGACGTGGTCGGTGCCGGTGAAGCCGCGCGAGGCGAGCAGCACCACGAGGAAGAGCGCGGTCATGGCAAAGCCGATGACGATCGCGGTCAAGACGAGTGCCTGCGGCACCGGGTCGGTGAAGCGGCTGAGATCGCCGACGCCGCCTGGTTCCAGCACCGGTGGCGCGTTCACCCGCAGACGCCCCATGCCGAAGATGAAGAGGTTGACGGCATAGGAGAGCAGCGAGAGGCCGATGATGACCTGGTAGGTGCGCGGGCGCAGCAGCAGGTAAACGCCGGATGCGGTGAGGACGCCGATGGCGGCTGCGAGAATGATCTCCATTACCGGGCCTCCTTTCCGCTCCGCGTGGCGCGCGCATGGGCGCGTGGCGCGCGGATCGACTGGTGGGCAAGCGCGATCAGGATCAGCACGGTTGCGCCGAGCACGAGAGAGAAGACGCCGAGGTCGAAGAACAGGGCGCTGGCGAGCGGAAACTTTCCGACGATGGGGAGCGTGACATATTGCGCATGCGAGGTGAGGAACGGGTAGCCGAAGAGCCAGGAGCCGATCCCGGTAGCCGCCGCCACCAGGAGGCCGATGCTCATCCAGCGCAGCGGATGGATGCGCAGCCTTTCCTCGACCCAGCGCGTGCCGCCGGACATGTATTGCAGGATGAAACCGATCGACATGGCGATGCCGGCGGCAAAGCCGCCGCCCGGCAGGTCATGGCCGCGCAGGAAGAGGTAGGCAGCAAGCATGCCGATGACCGGGAACATCCAGCGCATGATCACTGACGGCACGAACAGGTATTCGGCGACGCTGTCACCCTTGCTGCGATCCGGATGATCGTCGTCGAAGGCGTTCTGAACGCGCTGCTGCTCCGGTGCCTCCAGGCTGTCGGCCTGCGGACGGAAGCGCAACAGCAAGGCAAAGACCGTGAGCGCCACGATTGCCAGGACCGCGATTTCGCCCAACGTATCGAAGCCGCGGAAGTCGACGAGAATGACGTTGACGACGTTGGTGCCGCCGCCTTCCTTGTAGGCGCGCTCAAGGAAGTAGCTGGCAATCGTCTCGGGCAGGGGGCGGGTCATCATCGTATAGGCGATGAGCGCCACGCCGCCGCCGGCGGTGATCGCCAGCAGGAAGTCACGCAGGCGCCGGAAGCGGACCCGCAACGACAGCAGCTCGGTTTCCTGCGTGTCCTCGATGCGTTTCGGCAGCCAGCGCAGTCCAAGCAGGATGAGCACCGTCGTGACGATCTCGACGAGGAGCTGTGTTACGGCAAGATCCGGTGCCGAAAGCCAGACGAAGGTCAGGCAGGTCGTAAGGCCCGCGCCGCCAAGCAGCACGAGCGCTGCCAGCCGGTGGAATTTCGCAAGGAGCGCCGCACCGATCGCGCAGGCGATGCCGACCGCCCACAGTAGTGCGAAGGCCGGATCGATGCTGCGCACGAGAAGCGGCGGTAGTTCGTAGTGGTTGAGAAGCAGCGGCAGGGCGCCGGCGGCAACGGCGATGAAGACGAGGAAACGCATCTGTGGCTGTAGCCGCCGTGTGCCAAGACGCTGCTCGAGCGAACGCGCCCACTTCCACGAGAGCGTCACAAGCACGCGCTCGAAGATGCGCTGGCCGTGCAACAGGCGGAAGATCGGCGGGCCCTCGATGCTGGTGGCAAGGTAGTTGCGCATCAGAAAATAGAGACCGACGCCGCCGGCAAGTGCGACGAAGCTCATGATCAGCGGCAGATTCCAGCCATGCCAGACGGCAAGGCTGTAGGCGGGCGTGCTTGCGCCGAGGATCGAAATGACTGCGGTGTGCAGGAAGGGGCCAATGGTGATCGCCGGGATGATGCCGACCACGAGGCAGGCAAGCACGAGGAATTCGATCGGCGCGCGCATCCAGCGCGGCGGCTCGTGCGGCACTTTCGGCAGATCCTCAGGTGTCTTGCCGAAGAAGACGCTGTGGATGAAACGCAGCGAATAGGTCACCGCGAACATGCCGGCAAGCGTCGCGACATAGGGCGTCATCGTGTCGAGGATGTTGGCCTGGTGGGTCTCGATCGCCTCGGCGAAGAACATTTCCTTCGAGATGAAGCCATTCAGAAGCGGAACGCCCGCCATGGCGGCGCTTGCGACCATGGCGAGCACGGCCGTTCCCGGCATGTACCTTATCAGCCCTCCGAGCTTGCGCATGTCGCGCGTTCCGGTCTCGTGGTCGATGATGCCGGCCGCCATGAACAAGGACGCCTTGAAGGTGGCGTGGTTGACGATGTGGAAGACGGCGGCGACCGCGGCAAGCGGGCTGCCGAGGCTCAGAAGAACCGTGATCAGGCCTAGATGGCTGATGGTCGAATAGGCGAGCAGGCCCTTGAGGTCCTGCTGGAAGATGGCGAAATAGGCGCCGAGCAGCAGCGTCGAAAGGCCGGCGAGACCGACGATCCAGAACCAGGCTTCCGTTCCGGCCATGACCGGCCAGAGGCGCGCCAAAAGGAAGACGCCCGCCTTCACCATGGTCGCCGAGTGCAGATAGGCAGAGACCGGCGTCGGCGCTGACATCGCGTGCGGCAGCCAGAAATGGAACGGGAACTGCGCGCTTTTCGTCAAGGCGCCGAGCAGGACCAGGATCAGCACTGGCATGTAGAGCGGCGAGTTGCGGATCAGGTCGCCTGATGCAAGCACGACATCGAGATCATAGCTGCCGACGATGCGGCCCATGAGCAGGAGACCGACCAGCATGCAAAGACCGCCGGTGCCGGTCACGGTCAATGCCATGCGGGCGCCGTCGCGGGCATGTGCGTTGTGATGCCAGTAGCCGATCAGAAGGAAGGAGACGATGCTCGTCAGTTCCCAGAAGACGGCAAGCAGAATGAGATTACCCGAGAGCACGACACCGAGCATCGAGCCCATGAAGGCAAGAAACAGCGACAGGAAGCGCGGCACCGGGTCTTCCGCCGCCATGTAGTAGCGGGCGTAGAGCACCACCAGCACGCCGATCGCGGTGACGAGCACCGTGAAGAGCCAGGCAAAGCCATCCATCCGGAGCGTGAAGTTGAGGCCGAGTTCGGGAAGCCAGGCGATGTCGTAGCGCAGCACCCCACCTGAGGTGACAAACGGATAGAGGCCGGCCGCGACGAGGAAACACAGAAGTGCGATCGCGCCGGCAAACCAGGCTGTCGCACCGCGCTGATCGAGCGGAAAGAAGATTGCAAGGAGGCTTCCCGCAAATGGGGCGAGAATGAAGACAGAAAGCAATTTTCCCGCGTATTCGATCGTACCGTTCCCTTCTTCCGGGTGTCATGGAGATTGGGCGCCAGAACGCCGTGCGTGCAAGTGACCGCACAATGGACGCTCTAGAATCTTGATTCTGGAGCACCTTTTCCGCTTTCGGTGATTTCACTTGAAGCGGGATGCTCCAGAGGCCCTGGAGGACGGTCGCATCAGCGACTGCCATAGATGATGCCGCCAAGTCCACATAGCGGAGGCAGGCAATTGTTTTTATGGCGATTCGTGGCAAGGCTGCCAAGCCTCAACGGTGCGAAAAATGCACGCAGCGACGCTTTTGCCGCAATCCGCAGTGTCGTCAGGCGGCGAGCCAGCGGCGCTCGAAGGCGAAGGTCGCAAGATCGTTGGCGCTCATCGGCCGGGCAAACGCGTAGCCCTGCAGCCCGTGGCAACCGAGTTCCTTCAGGATATGGGCGTGCTCCAGGGTCTCGACGCCTTCGGCGATCACCTCGATGCCGAGCGACGTGCCGATATCGATGATCGATTCAACCAGGCGCTTTTCGGCAGGGGAATTAAGGATTGGCAGCACGAGCTGACGGTCGATCTTCAGCCGCCGTGGCGTCAGCTTCAAAAGGCTGACGATGGAGGCGTAGCCGGTACCGAAATCATCGATCTCGATGTCGATGCCGAGCTCCTTGATCCGGCGGATGTTCGACAGAACCGTCACGTCGCTTTCGTCGAAGGAGATCGATTCCAGCAGTTCGAACGACAGGCGACCCGCCGGGATCCGCAATTGTTCGAGACGATCGATCAGGCCCTCGTCGTGAGCCGCGCATAGGAGAGATTGACGGAGACCTTCGGGATATGGATGCCGCTCGCCTCCCAGCGGTAGATCTGGAACAGCGCCTGTTCCAGGATCGCCTGGTCGATCGCGGCCACCACATTGATGTCTTCCGCAGTCTTGAGGAAGGTGTGTGGACCGAGCAGCCCCTTGGTCGGATGATCCCAGCGCGCCAGCGCCTCGACGCCTGTTATGTCGAGCGAGCGCGGACAGAACTGCGGCTGGAAATGCGCGATGAATTCGTTGTGTTCCAGCCCGCGAAGAATCTCGTCGGCCGTTTGCTTGGTCTTGAAGACGGCCGTTTTCAGGTCGCCGGTGAAGGTCTCGTGCCGGTTTCGCCCGCGGCGCTTGGCCTCATAGAGCGCGATATCGGCGTTGACGAGCACCTGCGACAGGTCGTCGGTCGCGTGGTTCTGGGCGGCGATGCCGATGCTGACGCCGATGCGGCATTCCTGATCCTTGTAACGGACGGGCACGCTCATCGCCTCGATAATCCGGGAGGCCAGCCGTGCGTCAAGCTCGATCCCGCCATGCTGGCGAACGATGACGAACTCGTCACCGCCGATGCGGGCGACGAAATCCCTCTCGCTTGCATTGCCGCTAAGCAGTTCGGCGGCATGGCGCAGGATCTCGTCGCCGGCGGCATGGCCGAGCGTGTCGTTGATCTGCTTGAACCGGTCGAGGTCCATGTGGAAAATGCTGAGCTTGGCTTCCGGATCGAAATGACGGTCGCGTCCGGCCAGGACCTGGTCAAGGAAGCGGCGGTTGGGCAGGCCGGTCAGCGGATCGTGTCGCGCGTTGAACTCCATGCGGTGGCGCGCCGCTTCAAGCTCAGCGCTGTGCGCCTCGGCAAGGCGCTTGGCTTCGAAAAGCGTTTCGCGGGTTTCGAAGTCGTTGGTCACGTCCCAGTTGACCCCGACGATTTTCCTGCGCCCGTCGGCGCCGACATAGGTGGAGCCGATCGCGCGGACGTGGCGGGCGCTGCCGTCCGGAAGGCGGATGCGGAAATCGGAATTGTAGGCCAGGCTGCTTTCGAGCGCCTCGGCAAACTCCTGTTCGGCTCGGCCGAGATCGTCCGGATGCAAGGCCTCCTTCCAGTCCTCGTAGGTCTCGCGCTTTGAGCCCAGGCGACCGTAGAGCTCCCGCATTCGATCGTCCCAAAGGAGCCTGCCGCTTTCGATATCGAGTTCCCAGATGCCGATCTGGGACGAGTCGAGGGCGATCTTCAGGCGATGCGAGAGTTCCTGCAGTTGCCCCTTGCTGTGCCTCAAGGCGCGAATATTGCTTTGCCTCTCGCTCATCAGCCGCCCGGTCAACACCATCGGGAGGATGATCATCAAGCCGCCGAGAACGATCAGGCCGCGGATGAGCCAGGCATTGCCGGCGGTCGTCGGCCAGCCGCCCTTGGGAACGGCGGCGATACGCCATGAGCCGCCGGGCAGAAGCACGGTCATCTCGACCGGCGCCCGCTCGAATATCCCGGGGTCACCAAAGAAAACCGGACCTTTGGAACCGGTGCCGTCGCGCCCGGTGATCGCGACGTCTATACCCAGGTCTTCGGAACGCAGGCCGCTGTCGGTGTAAAGACGGTCGACGTCGATGATTGCCGAGACGATGCCCCATAAGCGATTGCTGCCACCGCCGACATCGATCGAGACCGGGAAGCGGCCAATCAGTCCCTGTCCGCCCTGGACGAGGTTCAGGGGGCCGGCAAGCACCATCCGGCCGGTATCTTTCACCCGCATGACGGCAGCGCGTTGCGCCTCGTTCTTGCGGTAGTCGAGGCCCAGCGCCTTCTCGTTACCCGCAAGCGGATAGATCAGGGAGACAATCAGATTGGGCGCGGCGGCGATGCTGCGCAGTTGCGAGCGTTCGGTGAAGATGCTGCGCGAGAGTGTTGCGAAGCGCTGCTGATCCATGCCCGGCTCGGTGACGAGCGTGCCGATCAGCCCGCGCACGAGCTGGATATTGCCGTTGACGTTGGCCTCGAGCTTGGAGCGCACCGGATTGAGCTCGTCTGCGACCCGCGCCCGCATGCGCGCCTCAGCGACGACCTGGTTCTGATTGTCCGCAAGGATTCCAGCTACACAGACGACGAAGGCTGCGATAATCGCCGGAATGTAGCTCGGCGTCAAAACTCTTGCGAGCCTTTTCAGTCCGAGGTTGAAAGCATGTCTGGCAGGCACAAAACACCCCGGCGGCAAGCGAATGACTAGGTCTTGAGCCGGATAATCCCAAAAGGGTCTTAACAATTCTTGTTTTAGGTGTCGCTTTTATTGCCGAGTGGAGCTCAGTCGTCCTTCCGCTCGGGCAGGTTCTTGTGCTTGGTTTCGGCAAGGTCCTCGAGTTCGCCTTCACTCATGGACTTTTCCATCTCGCGGGACGCGCCCTTGAGGCTCGATTTCTTGACTTCGCCGCGCTTGGCGGCAAGTGCCGCACCGGCCGCTCGTTGCTGCGCCTTGGATTTTGCTGGCATGGGGCACCGCCTTTCCGTTGGTTGCCTTGGCCAACGCGATGGAATGTCGGATGTTCCCGAGTTAGGTGCTTTCACGCGTTTCGATCATTGCCAGCAGCGTCTCAAGCCGATCGGCATCGCGTGGAAGTTTGTCCGGCCTGAGGCGCGCAATGCGCGGAAAGCGCATGGCCACACCGGATTTGTGCCGGGTCGAACGGTTGATGCCTTCGAAGGCCACTTCGACGACGAAGCCGAAATCCGGCTCGGCCCTGACCGCACGGACCGGGCCGAAGCGCTCGGTGGTGTTGTCCCTGACGAAGCGATCGAGAATCTCCAGTTCGGCGTCGGTGAACCCGAAATAGGCCTTGCCGACCGGTACCAGCGTCTCCTTGCCGTCAACGACGGTCCAGACGCCGAAGGTAAAGTCGGAGTAGTAGCTCGAACGCTTGCCATGGCCGCGCTGCGCGTAGATCAGCACGGCATCGATATTGTAGGGCGCGCGCTTCCATTTGAACCACGGTCCTTTGACGCGGCCCGGCGTGTAGGGAGAATCGAGCCGCTTCAGCATGATGCCTTCGATGACAGGATCCGGCGGGGCGGCGCGCAGCTGGTCGAGCTCCTCCCAGGAGGAAAACGGCACCAGCGGCGACAGGTCGAAATGCTGGGCCGAGGCGGTATCGACAAGGTCGGCCAGCATGGCTCTTCGCTCGACAAAGGGTTGCGGGCGAATGTCCCTGTCACCGGAAAACAGAATGTCATAGCCACGGATGAAGGCGGGATAGGCGTCCATCAGCTTGTGATTGACCGTCTTCCGGTTCAGCCGTTGCTGCAGGTCGGCGAAGCTGCGGGTCGCCCGGTTGGTGCGCGTCGTGCCGCCGACCAGCAGTTCGCCATCGATGACGCCGCTGAAGTCGGCGGCTTCCAGAACGTCCGGGAAGGCGCTCGAAATCTCGTCACCGCTGCGGGAATAGAGCCGCCTGGTGCCGCCAATATTGGCAAGTTGCACGCGGATCCCGTCCCATTTCCATTCGGCCGCGAAGTCTCTGGGATCGAGCGCATCGAGATCGCCATCGCCGACCGGATTGGCGAGCATCACCGAATGGAAGATCGCCGGCGTCGAGAGCGCGGGCTTCCCGGCTTCTCCCGAAAGCCAACGGAAAAGCGGCAGATAGGGCGGCGACAGGCCGTGCCACAGCGTTTCGATCTCGGCGACGTCCTTGCCGCCCATTTCGGCGAGCGCCTGCTTGGCGAGCTTGGCGGACACACCGATGCGCAAGCCCCCGGTCACCAGCTTGAGAAAGGCGAAGCGCGCCGGGGTGTCGAGGCGATCGAGCATGTCGCGCACGACGCTGCGCACGTCTGCGCGTCCGGTCATCTGCAGGCGCTCGATGGCCGCGCCGAGCGGAACGTCCGATTGAACGGTTCCGGCCGGCGGCTCCCACACGAGCGACACCGTTTCGGCGAGATCACCGACATAATCGTAGGAATAGCGAAAGAGCACCGCGTCCATGCGTTCGAGCAGCAGATCGCGGATCATTGCCGGCTTGACCGTGTTCAGCGACAAGGTTCCGGCGATCGCCGCAAGCGCGTAGCCTCGATCCGGATCCGGCGCGGTTTGAAAGTAGTCGACGAGCAGCCGCGTCTTGGCGTTGCGCTGCGGGCTTAAGACGAGACGGTCGAGCAGTTCGGCGAAGGCGCGCATCTCGTCACTCTCCCTCGTCGTCATAGCCGACGAGGTGTAGCGGTCGCGCGGCGATGCCCTGAAGCTCGCACCATCTCACCAGGGCTTCCTCGCGCCCGTGGGTGACCCAGACCTCGCTTGGTGCGATCTCGGTGATCGTCTGTGTGAGTTCGGCCCAGTCGCAATGGTCCGAGATGATCAATGGCAGTTCGACGCCACGCTGCTTCGCCCTTTGCCGGATCAGCATCCAGCCGGAAGCGAAAATGGCAATGGGATCGGCGAAGCGGCGCGACCAGCGATCGGCAAAGGCGGCGGGCGGGCCAATCACGATCGTGCCTCGGAAATCCTGCTTCTCGTCTGCGGCAAGCGTCGCCGGGCGCAGCTCGCCAAGGTCGATGCCCCGGCTCTGATAGTAGTCACAGAGCCGTTGCAGGGCGCCGTGGATGAATATCGGCTGGTGGTAGCCCTGTTCGCGCAGGAGGGCGATCACGCGCTGGGCCTTGCCAAGTGCATAGGCGCCGACGACGTGGGTTCGATCAGGAAATTGTGCAAGCGACGTCAGCAGCTTGCGTGTCTCCGCCCGATCGTCCGGATGGTGGAAGACCGGCAATCCGAAGGTCGCTTCGGTGATGAAGACGTCGCAGGCGACGGGTTCGAAGCCGGCGCAGGTCGGATCCCGCCGCCGCTTATAGTCGCCGGAGACGACGATGCGGGTACCGTTCGCACGGACCGAGATCTGCGCCGAGCCGAGGACGTGGCCGGCCGGGTGAAATCCGACCTCGACGCCGTTGACGACGAGCGTCTCGCCGAGGCTGACAGCCTGGCTCGCGCCACAGAACCCTTCGCCGTAGCGGATGCCCATGATGTCGAGGGTCTCGCGGGTGGCGAGCACATGGCCGTGGCCGGCGCGGGCGTGGTCCGAATGGCCGTGGGTGATCAGCGCCCTTTCGACCGGCTGCACCGGATCGATGTAGAAATCGCCGATCTGGCAGTAGAGGCCCTTGGGGGCGGGATAGAGGAGGGCGTCCGGTTTCATGGACTGAAAGATAGCTGGCGAACGCGCGTCCGCCAGCTGTCATCTTCAAGTTTTTCGAGACGCGACGGAAACATCGACCGCGCCTCGATCAGGATCAGCCGCCCAGAACCAGCGTATCGCTGATCAGCTTCAACGTGCGCGCGGCATCGATGTCGATGCAGGCCTTCTGGCTCGGCAGATCGTCCCAGGGGCTCGGCGGGAACAGCCTGTTGTCGGGGCTCTGGATCGTTTGCCCGTCCGCGATGCCGCCGCAGACGACGCGGATCGAACCGCTTCTGACGGTGAAGAGGTCGGGTGCCACGACATAGGCGCAGGCGCAGCTGTCGTGCACGACCATGCCGTCGGGTACGTGCTGCTCGTAGAAGGTCACGTAAAACTTCGAGATATCGGCGAGCAGCTTGCCGGCATCACCGCCATGCTCGGCGATGTCGGCGATCATGGCCTTGGTCATCACGGTCTGGGTGGTGACATCGAGGCCGACGACGGTGACCGGCCACGGTGCCGTCATCACGACGTCGGCGGCTTCCGGGTCGCCATGGATGTTGGCTTCGGCAGCGGGCGTGATGTTGCCGTTGACGTCGAAGGCCCCGCCCATGATGACGACTTCACGCACGAGTGCTGCAAAATCGGGATCCTCGCGCAGCGCCAGCGCCAGGTTGGTCATGCGGCCAACGGCGATCAGCGTCACTTCGCCCGGATGGGCACGGACCGTATCGATGATGAAGCGGTGCGCCGGACGCGGGTCGATCGGCAGGTCGACCGTCTCAGGCACGTCGATGTTGCCGAGGCCGTCGTCGCCGTGAATGAAGGTCGGCCAGCCGACATGCGGACGGTCGGGATTGAAGGTCTTGTCCAGGCCCTTGGCGACCGGCGCATCGATGCCCCAGCTCTGCTTCAGGAACAGGGCATTGCGCGTCGTGGTTTCAACCGAGGCATTGCCGAAGACGGTGGTGATGCCGATCAGGTCGATGGCCGGGTGGCGGTGCAGGAAGAGCAGCGCCATCGCATCGTCGATGCCCGGGTCCGTATCAAAGATGACTTTATGCATTACGTTCTTCTTTTCTTGTTCTTGTGTTTGACGGCTCGCAATGGAGGCAAGATGGCGGTGAATGTCAATCATCCTCCGCGTCCCGCGTGGCGCATCCTGCATTGATGACCGATTGCGGACGGTTGGTCGGCTTTGAGCGATTTATCTCCAGGCCGGCTTAAACTTTCCGAAAGGTCGCGCGCCTAAGCTTGAGGCTTGCCCCTGGGGCTTTTCTGTAATCCTCGACATGACGGCGGAGTCACCCTCGTGAAGGCTATTCTCGGCAAGATCAGGCCATCGAAAAGGCTGCTCGTCATCCTCGCGGCCGCTTTCGGTGTTTCGGCCGCCTCCGGCGGGGCAGCCGTCTATGTCAGCCGCGACGCGCTGATGACGCGGCTGTCCGAACCGAAGGCCTCAGGGCTCGAATGCACGACCATCCGCACGCTAAAGCTTGGCCACAACGGCCAGCGGTGGATCCGCATGCACGTCAAGACCGATCGCGCCGATGGCCAGGCGCGCATCCGCACGGCCTTGCGCGTGGCGGGTGCCCTGGCGAAAGCCGAAAAGGCCGATCTCTATCAGGTGATCGTGCTCGATGCGGCCGGGCCGGAAGAGCGGGCGCAAGTGCGGGGAGCCGCGATCGGTGCGGAGGTCCTTTTTGCCCCTGGCCCGCAAAGCGTGCCAGGCATGAGCGAAATGTTTCGCGCCTCCTATAACGACGGCACTGCAAACTCCGTCGGCGCCTTTCACGGCAAGACGATCGACCTTTCCCTGGACGACGTTCGTGGGATGATGGCGGCCATGGACGACCATTCTTCGTGCATCGACCCGTCGGCGGCTCCTGCCGAAGAAGCCGCGGCGGACGCAGGCGCCGGCGAACATGAGGCAAAACCGGCAGAGACGGCCGAGGCGCCTGCCGGACATTGAGGCTGAGCCGCGACCGGGCGGCGGAAGCGTTCATCGAGGAATCGAAAAGCCCGGCGTTGGCGCGCCGGGCTTTCTTGTTCGTGGCGATGTCGCCTCGGATCAGTCCGCCTTCTGGCGGCGTGCCGGGAAGAGGATCACGTCGCGGATCGAAGGCGCGTTGGTGAGTAACATGATCAGGCGGTCGACGCCGATGCCGAGGCCACCGGCCGGCGGCATGCCCTGGTCGATGGCATCGAGGAACTCGTCGTCCAGCTGCTTGGCCTTTTCGCCGCGCGCATGCGCCTGTTCGAGCTGCTCGACCATGCGGGCGCGCTGCTCTTCCGGATCGTTGAGTTCGGAGAAGGCGTTGCCGAGTTCCCAGGCGTTGCAATAGGTCTCGAAACGCTCGACGAGACGCGGCTCGCCCGGCACTTCCTTGGCAAAGGGCGAAATGTCCTTCGGGAAATGGGTGACGTGGGCCGGCTGAATCAGCGTTCCCTCGACTTTCTCCTCGAAGATGAAGGCGAGGCATTCGCCCCAGGTCCAGTCTTTTTCGACCTCGAAGCCGGCGGCCTTGGCGGCAGCGCGGGCCTCTTCGTCGGTCTTCATCGCCAGGAAATCGATACCGGTCGCTTCCTTGACGGCGTCGGGCATCGGCACGCGGCGGAACGGACCCTTGAAGGAGATTTCCTTGTCGCCATAGGCAAATTCGGTCGAGCCATGGATCGCCATCGCCAGCTCACCGAACAGCCGTTCGACGAGGTCCATGATGTCCTCGTAGTCGGCATAGGCCCAGTAGCACTCCATCATCGTGAATTCCGGATTGTGCCGGGTGGAGACGCCTTCGTTGCGGAAGTTGCGGTTGATCTCGAAGACCTTGTCCGTGAGGCCCGAAACCAGCGTGCGCTTCAAGTACAGTTCCGGCGCGATGCGCAGGTACATGTCGAGCTTCAGCGTGTTGTGATGCGTCTTGAACGGCTCGGCGGTGGCGCCGCCATAGACCGAATGCAGCATCGGCGTCTCGACTTCCATGAAGCCGTCATTTTCCATGAAGCGGCGAATGCCGGAAACGATGCGGCTGCGCTGCTGAAAGCGCACCTTCGATTCCTCGTTGGTCATGATGTCGAGGTGACGCTTGCGATAGCGCAGCTCGATGTCGGAGAGGCCGTGCCACTTTTCGGGCATCGGCAGCAGCGACTTCGTCAGCATGGTGATGGCCTGCGCATTGATCGTCAGCTCGCCGCGCTTGGTGCGGCGCACGACGCCGGTGACGCCGATGATGTCGCCGATGTCGATCATCGGGAGCAGCGCGCGCGCGTCTTCCGGCGTGGTGTCCTTGTGGCTGAAGATCTGGATCTTGCCTGACGCGTCATGGATGTCCATGAACATGCCGGAGTTGCGCGAGGAATAGACGCGGCCGGCGACGGTCACGACGTCCTGCGTCTCGGTATCCGGCTCCAGGCTCTCATACTTGGCGGTGAGTTCGGCGTTGGTCATTGTCCGGTGGAAATGCGCCGGGTAGACGTCGCCGATCTGCTCGCGCAGCAACTTCAGCTTTTGCGCGCGCACTTCGGTGACGTCGGAGGAGAGGCCAGTGGTCTCGGTCTTGTCGTTCATCGTGCTCTCCTTACTTTCCGCTGCCAACCATGGAGGCGACCACCTGGGACGCGACCTTCAGGCGCTGGCGTACCACGGCGCGGCCCAGGATTTCCATGCTGTCGAACAGCGGCAGCGAACGCTGCGATCCGGAAACCGCGACGAACAGAGGCGCCACGATCACCTTCAGCTTCTTGCCCATGCGCTCGGCGACCGCACGCAGTTCGGCTTCGATCGATTCCTTGTTCCATTCAAGGATCTTTTCGAGATCCGGCTGAACGGTGTTCAGGACCTCGAGCAGTTCTTCGGGCGTCGACTTGACGCCGGCGAAGGCTTCGGGCTTGAGGCTAAGGTCGGACTTGAACAGGAAGCTTGCGAGATCGGGCAGTTCGCCGAGCTTCGAGATGCGCGACTGGCTGAGCTTCAGGCCCTGCTTCAGGCGGTCGTTTTCCATCGCCCAGGCAAGGACGCGGGCGGCGAACTCGTCTTCCGAGAGCTTTTCGCGGATCCAGCGGGCGTTCAGCCAGTCGAGCTTCTGGATGTCGAAGATCGCGCCGGCCTTCGAAAGGTTCTCCGGATCGAACTTGGCGGCCAGTTCGTCGATCGTCAGCAGTTCCTCGCCTTCGGCGATCTGGATGAAGAACAGCCCGAGGAAGTTCATCAGCGCTTCCGGCAGGTAGCCGAGTGCGGTGTAGTAGGAGATCGACGTCGGGTTCTTGCGCTTCGACAGCTTCGACTTGTCGGCATTGCGCATCAGTGACAGGTGCATGAAGACAGGGGGTTCAAGGCCGAGATACCGGTAGATCAGTATGTGCTTCGGCACCGAGGCCAGCCACTCCTCGCCGCGCGCGACGTGGGTGATCTTCATCAGATGGTCGTCGACGACGTTGGCCATGTGATAGGTCGGCATGCCGTCGGCCTTTAAGAGGACCTGCATGTCGACGGCATCCCACGGGATTTCGACGTCGCCATAGACGCCATCGTGGAACTTGCACGAGCCCTCGGTCGGGATCTTCATGCGCACGACATGCGGCTCGCCGGCGGCAACGCGCGACGTCACTTCCTCGGCCGAGAGGTTGAGACACAGGCCGTCATACTTCGACGGCTTGCCGGCGGCGCGCTGGCTCTCGCGCATCTGCTCCAGCCGCTCGGGCGTGCAGAAGCAGCGGAAACCGTGACCGTTTTCGACGATCTTCTCGACGTAGGGGCGGTACATGTCCTTGCGGTCGCTCTGGCGATAGGGGCCGTAGGGACCGCCGATATCAGGGCCTTCCGACCATTCGAGCCCGCACCATTTCAGCGCGTCCAGCACCTTCTGTTCGAACTCCGGCGTCGAGCGGGTCGCATCGGTGTCTTCGATGCGCAGGATGAACTCGCCGCCATGCTTTTTCGCGAACAGGTAGTTGAACAGAGCGATGTAGGCGGTGCCGACATGCGGCTCGCCGGTGGGGGAGGGTGCGATGCGTACCCGGACTGCTGAATTTGCCATGGTCTTTGCCCGTCTGACGTGCTTCTCGCCCCTTGCCGGAGAAGATATCCGGCCGTCGGGCGCGCATTTTATGGGAAGGAAAGGCCCGCAAGGGTGCCGCAACAACGGTATCGGCAGGCTATTCCAATGGCTCGGGTGAGACCATAGAACGCCGATCATGTCAACGGAAAGTGGATCACGCCGCTTTTTGTTGACACTGCCTGCGGTGGGCGGTAATGAACCGAAAGGTTATTTAACTGAAAGGTTTTTTAGAAAATGCCGGAAGATCGCCTGTCGACGACGCTCTCAGCCTTGGCCGATCCAACGCGGAGGGCAATCCTCGCTCGCCTCACTCTTGGTGAGGCGTCGGTCGGCGAACTGGCGGAGCCATTCCAAATGAGCCTGCCGGCGGTTTCCAAACATCTCAAGGTTCTCGAGCGTGCCGGGCTGATCAGCCGCGGTCGCGAGGCACAATGGCGCCCGTGCCGGCTGGAGGCGGCACCGTTGAAGGACGTCAACAGCTGGCTCGACAGCTACCGTCGCTTCTGGGAACAGAAGTTTGACCGTCTCGACGCCTACCTGCAGGAGCTGCAGAAAGTCGATCCGAACGCCGGGAAGAACTGAGCGCAGCCCCACTTCCGCCTGCCGCCGTTCTGCTGTATGCAAGGGGCGTCGAAAAAGGCAGGACCGGATAAGGTAAGCCCGGTCCCTTCGGTATTTCAACGAAGCTCTGCTCGAACAGCCCGTTCGAACCCACGACGTGGTTCCGATGCCATCGCATCGGTCCGCGGCGGGGTATGCAGATCGACGCAGTCCGCCGCGTTTCTCGAAAACACGGAGACAGCAACATGCGACTGAACCATATCGACCTCCATAGCCCTGTCGTCGCCGCGACGGCTTCCTTTCTCATCGATCACTTCGGCCTGACGCTGGTTGAAAGGCGGGGCAAGGATGCCTTTTTCCGCCTGACCGACGGTTCGGGTCTGGTTCTCGTCATCAGCCCGCCAATTGCAGCGCTTGGCGGCGGTGATCAGGTGAGCCTTGGCGTGCAGACCTACCACATCGGCTTTCTGCTGCCGACGCGCATTGCGGTTGACGATGCCCATGAGCGCATGCGCGCATCCGGCGTTCAGGTGAACGCACCCGAGGATCGGCACGGCGCCTATGTTTTTTACACGATCATTCCTGGCAACATACTGGTTGAAGTCGGCCACCGCCCGGATGCTTGAATGACCCGAAGGGCGGGGGAACGTTTCTCGCGGAGAAGCGTTGTCCAACCAGAAGACGCGGGGCTGTGCCGCCGGCATGACTTCAGCGGAAGAAAGAGGAGCGATCCTGGTTCCCGCTGACGGCTCGCGGTTGACGGCCGGCCGGTTCGGCCACGCGTCTTCGCTAACTCCCGCAAGCAAGAAGGCCCGCATCGATGATGCGGGCCTTCTGGTGATGAGAGGGCCTCTGCGCCCAGGTTGTCAGGTGAGCTTGCCGGCTTTTCTGAGGCGGGCGTTGCGCGCGACCATGTTCAGAATCTCGACGAGCGCCGAGAAGGCCATGGCGGCATAAATGTAGCCCTTCGGCACATGCATGCCCATGCCTTCGGCGATCAGCGTCGTGCCGATCATCAGCAGGAAGGCGAGTGCCAGCATGACGATCGTCGGGTTCTTCTCGATGAAGTTGGCGAGCGGGTTGGCGGCAACGAGCATGACGGTGACGGCGGCGATGACGGCGATGACCATGATCGGCAAATGCGGCGTCATGCCGACGGCGGTGATGATGCTGTCGACGGAAAAGACGAGGTCGAGCAGCAGGATCTGGGCGATCGCAGCGCCGAAACTGTTGATCGCCGAGGAGGCAATGAAGTCCTCGCCATGATCGGCAGGATCGACATTGTGGTGGATTTCCTTGGTGGCCTTCCATACGAGGAACAGGCCGCCGGCGATCAGGATCATGTCCTTCCAGGAGAAGCCATGGCCGAAGGCCTCGAACACCGGCGTCGTCAGCTTGACGATCCAGGCGACGGTGCCGAGCAGGGCGAGGCGCATGACGAGGGCGAGGCCGATGCCGATGCGGCGGGCCTTTTCGCGATGCTCGTGCGGCAGCTTGTTGGTGAGGATCGAGATGAAGATCAGGTTGTCGATGCCGAGAACCACCTCCATGACGACGAGGGTTACGAGGGCGACCCAGGCGGTGGGGTCTTGGGCAAGCAACAGCAGGTCCTGCATCGGCGATCTTCCTTTTTGGGTGGCGCGTCGTCGCGCAAGAATCGCCGAAAGTATTTAAGCAACACCGAAGAGGTGGCAAGCGCCGCCTCCCTTTGCGGCAGCGCTTTACCGTTTACGATCGGACGGGAATCCACAGTTCGACGACACCCATGCCCGAATGCGGGTCGAAGCGTTCGTCATAGCGCTCGATGAGATCAGGCGTCTCGGCGTGCTGAAGTCCGGACTCCGGCAGCCAGGTGCCGAAGACATGGTCTGCAGTCTTGGCAATCGCGGAAATGTGGCCGCGATGCAGGAAAACGGCATAGCGCTGCTTCGGCAGCTTCAGCGTCGAAAAGCCCTCCGGCAAGAAGTCGGCGTCGCTGACTTCGACTGCTGCCATGTAACGGAAGGTGCCGGCTTCGCCGTTGCTTTCATTGCAGACGCCGTAGGCGATGTTGCCCTTCTGGCCCGGAATGTCGCCGAAATGGCGGTTGAACCGCTGCCAGAGCGACGGGATGCCTTCGGTGCGGCCATAGGCGTAGGTCTCTGCCAAGCCCGCCAAGAGCAGCGGAGGGCTGTCTTCGAAGCGCGGTGGGTCGATCTTGAGAAGGCGGGTGTCGTCCATTCTGAGTGGCTCCATCAGTTCGATGTTTCGAACATGCCTTTGCTTGCGCACCGTTTCCGGCGTAACGCCGAACTGGTCGCGAAAGGCACGGGTGAAAGCCTCGTGCGAGCCGTAGCCCGCATCGAGTGCCACCGAAAGAATGCTGATGGAACCATCTGCCAGCGCCCGAGCGGCATCGCTCAGCCGCCGGCCGCGAACATAGGCGCTGATCGAGCGGCCGGTGACCAGCCCGAAAACGCGTGACAGATGGAAGCGCGAGAGGCCTGCGGCCCCAGCGATCTCATCCAGCGATATGTCCTTTGCGAAATGGCTCTCGATGAACCAGACCGCCCGTCCGATGGCACTCATCCTCACTCCCTTGGCAGCGCCCTGTTGATAGGGTGCTGCCTCAAGGCGCGCTTGATCGCAATTGCTGGATTGTAACGCCGGAGGCCCGGAAGAGTTCGGTACTGGCCGACCTATTTCTTCGGCCCATAGGCGGACATGAAGACGCGGACAGCGGCGGTCACCGTCGCTTCGATCTGTTCCTTCGGCGGGGCGGAGCACATGCCGCCGAACAGGCGGTGCTTGAAGAGGCCGGCCTGGGCCATTTCGATGAATTGACGAGCGGCGATCTCAGTGTTGTCGATGTCGAGCGCGCCGGTCGGAACCTGTCGGTCGAGATAGGCCTTGAGCACGGTGTAGCCGTTCTCGGGTGCCTCGCTGAAGAAGCGTTCGGCCAGATGCGGCATCCGGTCGATCACGCCGATCACCATGCGCATCGAGCGGATGGTCTCCTCGGAGGTCATGCTCGTCGTCAACGTAACGCCGAAGTCGTAGAGCGATTCCTCAACGTCGTCATGATCGTTGAGCGCGTGCTTGGCGGTCTGAACCACCCGGGTCTTGCCCTTGATGATCAGTGCCTTGAACAGGTCTTCCTTGTTCTCGAAATAGACGTAGAGCGTGCCCTTGGAGACGCCGGCCTCACGCGTGATGTCGTTCATGCTGGCCGCGTCGAAACCCTGGCTCAGAAAGGCGCGCCGTGCGCCCTCGAGGATCTGCTCGCGCTTGGCCGGATCCTCGCCGGCGGCATGGCGGCCGCCGCCCGAAGAAAGATCCTCGTCGATGCCGATGTTCGGCTGCACCACATCCTGTGTTCCGGTCTTCACCGCGCTCATGATGGTCGCTTGTTTCCGTCCTGCTTGCATTAAATATCAGTCGTCGAACCGCGTGGTTCGATTTTCTCTTGATATGCGACCAGAAAGGGCTTATGTCAAGTTTCAATCGAACCGAACGGTTCAGTTCGTTCAGCAATCTTTAACCAGGCCGGTGCCCAATGTCCGCATCCAACACGTCCAGCGCTGCTCGCGTCCGTCCCGTCGACGAGAATTTCGAAGTGCAGCAGGAAGTCGCGCTTGAAGCCAAGGCGCCTGCCGCCGAGCAGGCTGCCGTACAGGCTCCGGCCAAGGAGGCCGCGCAGCCGCAGAAGAAGGCACGCAAGCCCATTCTTCCCGTGCTCGGTCTGGCTCTTCTCGCCGCTGGCGCCTGGTTCGGCTATGACTGGTGGACCAATGGCCGCTTCATGGTCTCGACCGATGACGCCTATATCGAAGGCGACATCGCGACGATTTCGCCGAAGGTTTCGGGTTACGTCGCCAAGGTCGACGTCGTCGCGAACCAGAAGGTGAAGGCCGGCGACCCGCTCGTCACCCTCGACGATGGCGACTACCGCATTGCCGCTGAGCAGGCCGAAGCGAAGATTGCCACCCAGAAACTGGCACTCAGCCGTTTCGATGCGCAGATCGCCGGTGCCAAGGCGAGCCTTGCCCAGAGCGAAGCGCAGAAGAAGGCTCTCGAAGCGACGGTGCGCGGCGCCGAGCTTGCGCAGAAGCGCGCAAGTGACCTCCAGTCCAAGGCCGTTGGCACCGTCGCTTCGCTTGACAATGCCGACGTGGCGCTCGACCAGGCACGGGCAAACCTTGCCGGCGCAGACGCCAACATCGCTGCCGCCAATGCGAGCATCACGGTGCTTGAAGCGCAGCGCACCGAAGCCGAAAGCGAGATCCGCTCGCTGGAACTCGCGCGAGACAAGGCCAACCGCGACCTTGGTTTCACAGTGCTGAAGGCGCCCTATGACGGCATCGTCGGCAACGTCGCCGTCCAGGTCGGCGACCTCGTCTCCGCCGGCCAGCGGCTTGCTGCCCTCGTTCCGGTTGACCAGCTCTATATCGACGCCAACTTCAAGGAGACCCAGATCGCCCATCTGGTGCCGGGCTCCAAGGTGAAGGTCCATGTCGATGCCTATGAGGACCATGCGATCGAAGGCACGGTTGCCTCGATCTCGCCGGCCTCCGGATCGGTGTTCTCGCTACTGCCGGCCGAAAACGCCACCGGCAACTTCACCAAGGTGATCCAGCGTGTGCCGGTGCGTATCACCCTGCCGGCCGAGGTGCTGGCCGAGGGGCACCTGCGGGCGGGCCTGAGCGTCGTCGTCGATGTCGACACGCGCACGGCGCCGGACGCGACCAAGGTCGCAGCCACCAAGTAACCGGGCCCAAACGCCGGCGCGCCCGAGGGCGCGTCCCCAAACGCCGGCGCGCTCCAGCGCGCATCCATGCAAGGAGTGGCTGCGATGGCCGCAACGGCAACAGCAGGTTCGGTGGCGGCCGCCGCACCGAAGGTCGAGGAACACATGGATCCGAAGAGGCTGATCGCCTTCTTCGCCATGGTCGTCGGCATGTTCATGGCGATCCTCGACATTCAGATCGTCTCGGCCTCGCTCGCCGAAATCCAGGCAGGTCTCTCGGCCGGTTCCGACGAGATTGGCTGGGTGCAGACCTCCTATCTCATCGCCGAAGTCATCATGATCCCGCTTTCAGGGACGCTGGCGCGCATCGTCTCGACGCGCGTGCTGTTCTCGGTTTCGGCCGCCGGCTTCACCGCGGCGAGCGCGCTTGCCGCGACGGCGACGAACATCGACCAGATGATCGTCTACCGCGCGATCCAGGGCTTCATTGGCGGCGGCATGATTCCGTCGGTCTTTGCGGCCGCCTTCACCATCTTCCCGCCGTCGAAGCGCAACATCGTTTCGCCGATCATCGGCCTGATCGCGACGCTGGCGCCAACCATCGGCCCGACGGTCGGCGGCTACCTCAGCCACGCCTTCTCCTGGCACTGGCTGTTCCTCGTCAACGTTATTCCCGGCATCATCGTCGCGACGCTTACCTGGACCTTCATCGATTTCGACAAGCCGGAACTCGGCCTCTTCAAGAAGTTCGACTGGTGGGGGCTGGCCTCGATGGCGATCTTCCTCGGCTCGCTCGAATATGTGCTGGAAGAAGGTAACGCGAACGACTGGTTCAATGACGATCACATCGTCATGGGCGCCGTCGCCACCGTCATCGCCGCGGTGATCTTCTTCTACCGGGCCTTCAAGGTGGAGTTTCCGGTTGTCGATCTCAGGGCGTTTTCCAACCGCAACTTCGCCTTTGGTTCGATGTTCTCTTTCGTGATGGGCATCGGCCTCTATGGCCTTACCTATCTCTACCCGCTCTATCTCGGCCGCATCCGCGGTTACGATTCCCTGATGATCGGCGAGACCATGTTCGTCTCGGGCCTTGCCATGTTCGTCACGGCGCCTGTTGCCGGCATCCTCTCGGGCAAGCTCGATCCGCGCGTGCTGATGACGATCGGTTTCACCAGTTTTGCCGGCGGCACCTGGATCATGGGGCACATGACCGCCGACTGGGACTTTTACGAGCTGTTCATCCCGCAGATCCTGCGAGGCGTCGGGCTGATGCTCTGCATGGTACCGATCAACAACATCGCACTCGGCACCATGCCGCCGACGCGCATGCGCGGCGCCTCGGGGCTGTTCAACCTAACCCGAAACCTCGGTGGTGCGGTGGGACTTGCGGTCATCAACACGATCCTGACCCAGCGCCAGGACTTCCACTATGCGCGGCTTGCCGAGCATGTGCAGTGGGGCAACCCGGAGGCGATGGAGCGGTTCAACAACATGGCCGCGAACTTCAACGCTCACGGCCTCGACGGCACGACGATCGCGATCAAGCAGCTCGCGGCCATGACACAGCAGCAGGCGATCATCCTGTCCTTCAGCGATATCTTTGTGCTCTTGACGGTGCTGTTCCTGTCGCTGATCCTGGGTGTGATGATGATCAGCAAACCGCAGGGCGTCGGCCCCGGCGGCGACGGACACTAACCATTCTGCTCAGATTGGCCGCACGGTTTACGCGAGCGAAACCGTGCGGCACAATTGCGTCCACTGATATCGAGGGGCGGACGTATGCGCGGATTGGTCTCGGCGGCTCTTTCAAGACGGTCCTTCCTGACCGGCCTTGCCGGCCTCGGCGCGGGACTTGCGGCCCCTCGCACGCGCGCCGCCGTTCCGGCGATCGACGCGACGTTCCTGTTTTCCAATGACATCCATGCCTGCCTCGTCTCGATCGAGGGGCTTGCTCCGAACTGTGCCGCGGAGGGCAAGACCGACGCCAACCTGCTGCGCCACGTGGCGGCGTTGAACGCCGTGCATGCCATGCGCTGGCCTGTGACGGTTGCGGGCAAACCGAGCGGGCTCGCAAGCGCCGGGCGCGAGATCGGCAAGCCGCTCGGCCTGGTGCTTGGCGGTGATATCACCGACGACGGCGGTGGACAGGTGCACCAGCCGCGCGAGGGAAGGCAGCTGCAGCAGTTCTCCAGCCGCTATCAGGAAGGGGCTGGCAGTGACCGCGTCCACATGCCGGTCTTTGTCGGTCTTGGCAATCACGACCTCGACCAGGACGGTCCGCCGCCGCATGTCGACTGGTATCGCCGCGAGCTGCGCGACTATGTCGAGCTCAACCATCGCCAGACGGTGTTTTACAAGCCGCCGGTGCCGGTTACCAACTACGATCCGCTGTCGGATTGCTATTCCTGGGATTGGGGCGGATTGCATCTGGTGCAATTGCAGCGCTTCGGCGGTGACGAAACCAGGGGCGCCGTGAATGCGCTGCCCTGGCTGAAGCAGGACCTAGCCGCCTACGCCGGCGACGGCCGACCGGTGATACTGTTCCAGCATTATGGCTGGGACGCCTTTTCGACCGAAGTCTGGGATGCGAAGGCGAAGACCTTCGACGACGATGGCGATGGTGCGCCGCATTGGTGGAGCGTTGCCCAGCGCCAGGCGCTGCTGGACGTCGTCAAAGGTTTCAACGTGGTCGGGCTCTTCCATGGGCACCAGCACGAAACGGCGATGATCTACCGTCAGGGCGGGCTCGATCTCTTCAAACCGAAGGCAGCCTATATGGGCGGATTTGCCGTCGTGCGCGTCACCGGCGGCTTCATGGATGTGGTGCTGGCCGAGGCAAGTCGGGTCCATGGCGAGGTCGTCTTCACCGACGCCTTCAGCAAGCCGCTGGGCTGACGGACGAGCCTGGCTATTCTCAAAAAAATTGAACTATATCAAAGCATTGTTCTGCTCTTCCCGGTGTCTCGCGCTTCCGCCGTGCGCCGCGATTTTCGATCGTCGCGGATTTTTGATTTACGTACGTCAAAAATTCCTCTAAAGGCAGAGCCCGGAGGAAAACATGCGCCCGACAGTTCACGATATCGCTGCCGAAGCGGGGGTCAGTCTCGCGACCGTCGACCGGGTTTTGAACAACCGTCCGGGCGTACGTGGCGTCACGCGCGACAAGGTCGAGCGCGCCATAACGACGCTCGGCTACGTGCGCGACGTTGCCGCGGCCAACCTCGCCAAGAGCCGCATCTACCCGCTGATCTTCATCCTGCCTGAGGGCGACAACACCTTCATGCGCGGTCTTGCTGCCGAGGTAGAGGCGGCCAAGGCGCGCTCGGCGGTCGAGCGCACCGCGATCACTGTTTTCTCTGTCCCGGCATTCGATACTGCGGCCTTGGCTCAGGCGCTTGAAAGGGCCCGCGCACTGACCCCCGCCGGCGTTGCCGTGGTTGCGGTCGATGCGCCTGAGGTTGTCAAGGCCGTTGATGCCTTAAGCGAAGACGGTATCGCGGTGGTGACACTGGTTTCGGATCTGCCGGGATCGACGCGCGATCATTTTGCCGGCGTCGACAACGTCGCGGCAGGCCGAACCGCTGGCACGTTGATGGGACGGTTCCTTGGGGGACGCGAAGGCCCGGTGGCGATCATCGCCGGCTCGATGCTGGTGCGCGACCATCGCGACCGTCTTGAAGGCTTCGGCGCGGCCATGGCCGAAAGCGCGCCGGGCCGCCGACTTCTGCCCGTCCTGGAAGGCCATGACGATCCGGCCAAGGTCGAGCAACTCGTCTCGAAGCTCATCGCTGATCATGCGGATCTCGCCGGCATCTACAACCTCGGAGCCGGCAATCGCGGTCTGATCGCGGCGCTGGAGAAGACAGGTCGCCAAACGGAGATTTGCGCCATCGCGCACGAACTGACGCCGCATAGCCGTGCAGCGCTCACTTCCGGAACTCTCGACGCGCTCCTCAATCAGGATGCCGGCCATGAGGTGCGCAGCGCCATTCGTGTGCTCAAGGCCCGCGCCGATGGCCTCGCCGTGATCGGGGCGCAGGAGCGCATCCGCATCGAGATTTTCCTGAAGGACAACCTGCCGGTTGACCCGGCGTAACGATTTGGAACTGCTCGGATCCGAGCGGGAAGCCGCCTGGAATTGCTCAACGGAGGCAAGCATGTATCTCGGACTGGATCTCGGCACCTCGGGCGTCAAGGCAATGCTCATCGATGGCGACCAGCGCATTGTCGGTTCGGCCTCCGGCGCGCTCGATGTCTCCCGGCCGCATCCCGGCTGGTCGGAACAGGATCCGGCCGACTGGGTGCGTGCGAGCGAAGAGGCGATATCAGGGCTGAAGGCGGCGCATCCCGCGGAACTTGCCGCCGTCAGCGGTATCGGCCTCTCCGGCCAGATGCACGGCGCGACGCTGCTGGATGCCGACGATCGGGTGCTCAGGCCCTGCATTCTTTGGAACGACACGCGCAGCTTCCGCGAGGCGGCAGCCCTCGATGCCGATCCGCAGTTCCGCGCGATCACCGGCAATATCGTCTTCCCGGGCTTCACCGCGCCGAAGCTCTCCTGGGTGCGGGCGAACGAGCCCGAGATCTTCGCCAAGGTGCGCTGGGTACTGTTGCCGAAGGATTATCTGCGCCTGTGGCTGACCGGCGAACACATGTCGGAAATGTCGGATTCCGCCGGCACCGCCTGGCTCGACACCGGCAAGCGGTGCTGGTCGCAGAGCCTGCTTGCCGCCACCGGCATGGATGAAAAGCAGATGCCAAGTCTGGTCGAGGGGACCGAGGCGGCCGGCCGGCTGCGTCCGGAACTCGCGGCACACTGGGGGATTTCCGGTGAGGTCGTGGTTGCCGGCGGCGCCGGCGACAATGCGGCGTCCGCTTGCGGCATGGGCACGGTTGGCGAGGGACACGCCTTCGTCTCGCTCGGGACCTCGGGCGTGCTCTTTGCCGCCAATGCAAGTTACCTGCCCAATCCGGAAAGCGCCGTACACGCCTTCTGCCACGCGCTGCCGAACACCTGGCACCAGATGGGCGTCATCCTTTCGGCGACCGATGCACTCAACTGGTACTCGGGCATCGCCGGACGGAGTGCCGCGGATTTGAGCGCCGAACTCGGCGATGACCTGAAGGCGCCCGCAGGCGTCACGTTCCTGCCCTATCTCTCGGGCGAACGCACGCCGCACAACGACGCCGCGATCCGTGGCGCGTTTGTCGGGCTCGGTCATGAAAGCAGCCGCGTGGTGCTGACGCAGGCTGTGATGGAAGGCGTGTCCTTCGCCATTCGCGACAGTCTGGAAGCGCTTCGCGCCGCCGGCACAACGTTGTCGCGAGTGACGGCGATCGGCGGTGGTTCGCGCTCGCGCTACTGGCTGAAATCGATCGCGACGGCACTCGACCTGCCGGTCGATCTGCCCGCCGATGGCGATTTCGGCGCCGCCTTCGGGGCGGCCCGCCTGGGCCTCATCGCCGCGACGGGTGCCGATCCTGTCGCCGCCTGCTATGCGCCGCGCACGGCCGAAACCATCGCGCCGGAGGCGGCACTGGTCTCAGCCTATGAGGAGAGCTACCAGCGCTACCGCCGGCTCTATCCGGCGATCAAGGGAGCAGCGTCGTGACGACGCTGCACCCAACGCTTCGTCCGGATGACGCGCGCTCAGCGGGCCGGGACCTTGTCGAGAAAGCCGGTGATCGTTTTCAGGCGGCCGTTTTCGATCTGGCAGACATCGGTGCCTTCAATGACCGAGGCAACGCCTTCCGGGCCGAGCGCCCAGGAAAAGCGGATCGTATCATCGAAACCATCGGCGTCACCCTTCGGCGTGAAGCGAAAGCCGGGGAACTGGCCCTGGACGCCCGCGATCAGTGCGTCGATCCCGGCGTGGCTGTCGCCCTGCATGATCGGGTCGCGGTAACGGACGTCGGCGGCGAAGGCCTTCTCGATCAGGGCTGCGCGGCTCTCGGCGTCGGTGGCGTTCCAGGCGGCCATGTAGGCTTCGGCAATCGCGTTGAAGTCGTGCATCGAAGTGTTCCTTTCGTTTGGCGTTTCGATGCTTCCGGTATCGCCGGACGAGGGAATGAAACCAATTACCTTCCACGTAATGGCCGCGCCTATCGCCCGGGCGATACCGGCCGACACCACTCTTGAAAGAGGAGCAAGACCCGTGAGCACAGGATTTTTCGGCGATATAGCCAAGATCAAATTCGAAGGGGCCGAAAGCACCAATCCGCTTGCCTTCCGCCACTACAACAAGGACGAGGTTGTTCTCGGCAAGCGCATGGAGGACCACCTGCGCTTTGCCGTTGCCTACTGGCACACCTTCGTCTGGCCGGGCGGGGATCCCTTCGGCGGCCAGACCTTCGAGCGGCCCTGGTTCAAGGATACGATGGATGCGGCGAAGCTGAAGGCCGACGTCGCCTTCGAGTTCTTCGATCTGCTCGGCGTTCCCTTCTACTGCTTCCACGATGCGGACGTGCGCCCGGAAGGCAAGAGCTTTGCGGAGAATACGAAGAACCTGAACGAGATCGTCGACCACTTCGAGAAGAAGCAGGCCGAGACCGGCGTCAACCTGCTGTGGGGCACCGCCAACCTCTTCTCCAACCGGCGCTACATGTCGGGTGCGGCGACCAATCCGGATCCGGATGTCTTTGCCTTTGCCGCGGCGACGGTGAAGACCTGCCTCGACGCCACCAAGCGCCTCGGGGGCCAGAACTACGTGCTCTGGGGCGGACGCGAAGGCTACGAGACGCTGCTCAACACCGACCTGAAGCGTGAGCTCGACCAGCTCGGCCGTTTTGTCAATCTCGTGGTCGAGTACAAGCACAAGATCGGCTTCAAGGGCGCGATCCTGATCGAGCCGAAGCCGCAGGAGCCGACCAAGCACCAGTACGACTATGATGTCGCGACGGTCTACGGCTTCCTGAAGAACTATGGTCTGGAGAACGAGGTGAAGGTCAATATCGAGCAGGGGCACGCGATCCTTGCCGGCCATTCCTTCGAACACGAGCTGGCGCTTGCCAACGCGCTCGGCATCTTCGGCTCGATCGACATGAACCGCAACGACTATCAGTCGGGCTGGGACACCGACCAGTTCCCGAACAACGTGCCGGAAATGGCGCTCGCCTATTACCAGGTTCTTTCAGGCGGCGGCTTTGCGACCGGCGGCACCAACTTCGACGCGAAGCTGCGTCGTCAGTCGATCGATCCCGAGGACCTGCTGATCGGCCATATCGGCGGCATGGACTGCTGCGCCCGCGGCCTGAAGGCCGCGGCGAAGATGATCGAGGACAAGGCGCTCTCCGCACCGCTCGAAAACCGCTACGCGGGCTGGCAGGTGCCGGAAGCCAAGAAGATGCTCGACGGCGGCTTCTCGCTGGAGGAGATCGAAGCCTGGGTGCTGAAGTCCGACCTCAACCCGCAGCCGAAGTCCGGCAAGCAGGAGCTGCTGGAAAACGTCGTCAACCGCTACGTCTGAGTGACGATCCGATATCGACAGGCGGCCGGGATAATCCCGGCCGCTTTCGCTTCTGTCATATTTCGCCACCCTGGATTTGTATTTTTCCACAGCAGGAAATCCATGGCGCTTTCTGGTTGTTGCCGGGATGTGGATTTCATGGAAGTCTTTATCAGCCAATCGTGATGTTGGCGCGCGGCCGTCGACACAGATGTGTCTCTCGACGTGGGTTGTGTTCGTTCTTTCGATTCGCAATTGAAGATAGCATTTTTGATCGTCTACAATTTGCAGTTATTTCTACATTATGATGTGGTAAATCTCTGGTGCAGGGTACGCCGAACCTTGAGCTGCAGCGGCGACTTGTCATGCGTCCTGTCGCGGCACCGGGGGAACTTTCCGCATGACCAGCTTCGATTCAAAAACAAAACTGCTCAACGAGCGCCTGCAGTTCGTCGACCTTGACGACACGCAGAGGACGGCGCTCGCACGTTCGCTGCCCGTGATTTCGGCCTCGCTCGATAGGGCGCTGAACAAGTTTTATTCCAAGGCGCGCGCCAACCCGGAAACCGCACGTTTCTTTGCAAGCGACGCGCATGTGCAGGGGGCGAAGGCCAGGCAGGCGAAGCACTGGGAACTGATCGCGTCCGCCAGGTTCGATGCGCAATATGTCGATGCCGTCACCACGATCGGCAAGACGCATGCGCGCCTTGGCCTCGAGCCGCGCTGGTACATCGGCGGTTATGCGCTGATCATCGAATCCATCCTGCAGAGCGTCATCGAAAGTCACTTGAAAGGTTTCCTGCATCGCAACAAGGCGAGGGAAATCGGCACGGATGTCGCCGCCGTCGTCAAGGCGGCGATGGTCGACATGGATTACGCGATTTCCGTCTACCTCGAGGCACTGCAGGAAGAGCGCGAGCGATCCGAAGCGGAACGACAGGTTTTGAACGGCCAGCAGGAAGAGGCACTTTCGGCTCTCGAAAACTGTCTGAGGCGGCTCGCCGACGGCGATCTCACCGCCGTGATCGCTGCGGAACTGGCGCCGCAATTTGCAAGTTTGCGGGGCAATTTCAACGCCGCACTCGCCAAGCTCGACCAGACCTTCGGCGCGATCGTCGGGGCGTCCGAGGAAACGGCCAACAATGCCGGCGAACTGGTGTCGGCGACCGACGACATGGCGCGGCGTACCGAGCAGCAGGCAGCCTCGCTGGAAGAAACGGCGGCGGCGCTTGAGGAGATCACCACCATTTCCAAGGAAGCCGCGTCTCGTGCCGAGGAGGCGCGGCGGGTGGTTGGAAACGCCACGGAAGAGGCGCGCAAGTCCGGAGCGATCGTCGAACAGGCCGTGGCGGCAATGAGCGCGATCGAGGAATCCTCGCGCAAGATCACCCAGATCATCAGCGTTATTGACCAGATCTCGTTCCAGACCAACCTTTTGGCGCTGAACGCCGGGGTGGAAGCGGCGCGCGCCGGGGAGGCAGGCAAAGGCTTCGCGGTCGTCGCGCAGGAAGTGCGCGAACTAGCGCAGAAGTCGGCCGAAGCAGCGCGCGAGATCAAGGAGTTGATCGACAAATCGGCCGAGGACGTGCTGATGGGCGTGTCGCTGGTCAACAAGACGGGCGAGGCGCTGCATCATATCGGCGACCAGGTGATCCACATCAACGGCCATATCGATGCGATCGCCGGCTCGGCCCGTGAGCAATCGGCCGGCATCGGCGAGATCAACACGGCGGTCACCAACATGGATCAAATGACGCAGCAGAATGCGGCAATGGTCGAAGAGACCAGCGCCGCGACCCATACACTCATGCAAGTGAGTACCACGCTCAAAGGGCTGGTCGATCAATTCACCGTATCCGCCGGACGGCAGGGCAAGGCCAATCCGGTGCCTGCCAACCGGCGCTACGGATGATCGTCTGAGGAGAGCGGCGGACGAGGGGGAAGGGCGCCACCGGCGCGCCTTCAGACCGCTGACAAACCCGTCGATTTTTCGGCGGGTTTTGTTTTGTGGATTTGGTGCTGACGTTGGGGCGGGTTTCCGGGTGGCAAAAGTGGCGGCCTGCGCTCACGCCGGTCTCGGTTTTGGCGCTTTGGTCAGCGCCATGGCGATCTTCTTGATGTTCTGCGCTGCGGCTGCCAGCAGGCACTGGCATGCGACGCGGATTCGACTTCGAAAGCGGGCATAGCGATGGCCGTGCAGTTGCTTGGCGTCGGCAAACGAGCGCTCGACCGTCTCCTTGCGGCGCTTGTAGATCGCCTTGCCCCAGGGGGTCAGGCGGTGGGCGTCGGTGCGTTCCCGAGCCTCGGCCCAGACATGGCGGGTGATGGTGCGGATCGCCTTGGTGTTGGCCGTGCAGGAGGCCAGCAGCGGACAGTCGCGGCAGATCGCCGGATCTGAGCGGTAGTGGCGATAGCCGTTGCGGTCGGTGGTGGCATAGGTCAGAAGCTGACCCTCGGGGCAGCGGTAGCCATCCTGCCCGTGGTCGTAGACGAACTTCGACGTGCGCATCATGCCGGGTTTGGGCGGGGTCGGATTGCGATAGCCGGTGACGCCGAGGATGGCGCGCTCTTCCAGTCCCCTGGCAATGGCGGACGTGGCATAACCGGCGTCGAGCCCAACCGCCTTGACGTCGAAGGCGAACCGCTGGCGCTGGCGGTCCAGCCGGTCGAGATAGACGATACTGTCATGCACGTTGGCCGGCGTCACATGGGTATCGGTGATGATCGCGTGCCGGCCGTCCACCGTGCGGTGGTCGAGATAGAAGAAGCCCTTCGGCTTGCCGTCGCGCACCATGTAACCGCTCTCCGGGTCGGTGCGCGACATCTTGGTCTCCTTCACCTCGGGCTCGCGCTCCTTCTCCTTCAGCGGTTTCTGGCCGTGCAACGCCCGCTCCGCATCGATCGCCCGGTCGAGATCGGCCCAGTAGTCGCAGCGGGACTTTTCGATCATCTGCAGGTCGTATTTGCCCGTGTTGGCATTCGCCTTCAGATGGGTCGAGTCGGTATAGAGCACCGTACCGTCGACCAGCCCATGACCGATCGCCTGGCTGACGATGTGATCGAAGATGTCTTGCGCCACCGACGTGTCGTTGAAACGCCGCCGCCGGTTCTGCGACAGCGTCGAGGCGTCGAACACCCCATCCGTCAGCTTCATCCGCAGGAACCAGCGATAGGCGACATTGACCTCGATCTCGCGCGCCAGCTGGCGCTCGGAGCGGATGCCGAACAGGTAGCCGATGAACAGCGCCTTGAACATCAAGGTCGGGTCGAGCGGCGGGCGGCCGTTGTCGGCGCAGTAAAGCCCGGCAACCCGATCGTGGATGAAGGAAAAGTCGATCACCGCATCGATGCGGCGCAGCAGGTGATCCTGCGGAACCAGGCTGTCGAGCGTCACCATCTCGAGTGCGGTCTGTTCGGGAGCGGGTTTCTTCAACATAACCCAGTGAATCAAAAACCCCCGGCAAACGCCAGAGGTTTGTCAGCAGTCTG
>NZ_MBSO01000021.1 GCF_001695835.1 Ensifer sp. LC11
TCCACCCACCTGCAGGGCCAGCTCGTCGCCGTGCACCCGGCCTATGACGAGGCCTTCGACGGGTTTGCGGCACCCGAAGTGCGCGGCAACCCGAAGGCAAGGCAGGCCTGGGCGGTGGAACAGGTGAAGCTGGCGCTGACCGCCTCGAAGAACCTCGGGCTGAACGCGATGGCGAGCTTTTCCGGCGCGCTTGCCTGGCCCTTCGTCTATCCCTGGCCGCAGCGGCCGGCAGGTCTCGTCGAGACCGCTTTCGACGAGCTGGCGAAGCGCTGGAGGCCGATCCTCGACCATGCCGAGGAAAACGGCGTCGACATCTGCTACGAGATCCATCCGGGCGAGGACCTGCACGACGGCATCACCTACGAGATGTTTCTCGAGCGCACCGGCAACCATGCCCGCGCCTGCATGCTCTATGACCCCTCGCACTACGTGCTGCAGTGCCTCGACTATCTCGACAACATCGACATCTACAAGGACCGCATCCGGATGTTTCACGTCAAGGATGCGGAGTTCAACCCGACGGGGCGCCAGGGTGTCTATGGCGGCTACCAGGGCTGGGTCAACCGCGCCGGGCGCTTCCGTTCGCTCGGCGATGGCCAGGTGGACTTCGGCGCGGTGTTCTCGAAGATGGCCGCCAATGATTTCGCCGGCTGGGCCGTGGTTGAGTGGGAATGCGCGCTGAAGCATCCGGAGGATGGTGCGCGCGAGGGTGCCGATTTCGTCAAGCACCACATCATCCGCGTCACCGAGAAGGCCTTTGACGATTTTGCCGACGCCGGCACCGACGAGGCGGCCAACCGGCGCATGCTCGGCATCTGAGGTTGGCGTAACCGGAGGGGGCGATTGCCCCTCTCCTCGGGTTTAACCCGAGGACTAACCCTCTCCCCGCAGGCGGGGCGAGGGGACGCGGACTGTGGCCGGCGATGGTCGTGGTCAGGTTTCTGTGGTCCGAGCGGGGCCTGCATATCCCTTCTCCTCGCGCGCGGGGAGAAGGATATGCAGGCGGATGAGGGGCACTTGCTCGAAACAAACAACACACGAACGGAAACAGGGGAGACGACAATGGCAGAAGGAACGAGCGAGAAGCGCGAGCGCCGCATCCGGCTCGGCATGGTGGGCGGTGGCTCGGGTGCCTTTATCGGCGCGGTGCACTGGTGGTTCCAGTTCGCGTAATCTATCGAGTGGAATTCGACACACAAGCTACATCGCTTCCTGGTATCTACGAGACCAGCGCGGACATGTGCTTTCATCAATCACTTTCACCCGGCACGAGATCCATGGGCCAGAGCAGTCGCGCAGATCTTGCCGGATAGAAGTGGGCAAAAGCCGGCATCGTTGCGAGCAGAGATTCGGCAAGTGCAATCCCGAGGTCGCGCAGGGAAAGACGGAAGGATGTCAGCCGCGGCGACAGGAATTGCGAATGCGGACTCTGGCGACCGATGATCGCCATGTCATGCCCGGGCCTTATTCCGGCCTCCACCAGCCCGCGATAAAGGCCGACGGTGATCGCTTCATTGATGAGCACGACTGCCGTCGGTCGGGTCTCAAGCGCGCTTAGTTCACGGGCGATCTGGTAGCCGCCCGCCTCGTTCGGGGTTGAACGGAATATGTGGCGCTCGTCGAGGCGAAGCCCGTGGCGGGCAAGGGTCGCCCGGCACTGATCTTCAAACACATAGCCTAAGTTCATGTCGTCATGCGGTCGCGTAATCGCGACGTGCCTGTGGCCGCGGGCGACGAGTCGATCAATGGATGCCTCGGCCATGCCCTCGAAATCCAGATCGAGCCAGGGTTGACCGACATCCGTCAGGCTTCGTCCCAGTGTGATGAACGGGATCTTGCGCTTGGCCAATAGCTCGAAACGTGCATCGTGGCGCCGGGTCGCCGAAAGGATGATGCCGTCGGCAAATCCACGGGCAACGACACGCTTCAAGTAGTCGTTCGGATCCTCCTCAGAGGAGCAGAGCAAGGCGACGAGATCGAGCTTATGACGAGCAAAAACGGTTTGAACACCGTCGAAGACGCTCATGAAGAAGGTGTCGCCCTGACCGGTAATTTCGGACCCGGTCTGCATCATGAAGCCGATGACGCCGGTCGCCCCCTTCCTGAGCGCACGGCCCGATTGGTTGGCGACATAACCAAGGGATTCCGCTGCTTCCAGCACCCGTTTTCTGGTCTCTTCGTTGACGTCGGGCTTGCCGTTCAGCGCGCGGGACACCGTGCCGATCGAGATATCGAGGTGTTCGGCAAGTTCGCGAATCCCCTTCATTTTTCCGCGTTCCTCCCCAGACCCGCGACTGGCCATTTTCTCACCTCTTGACATAAAAACCCGTTGCCGCATAGTATCGTAAACGTTTACGGAAGCCAATTGAGGAGTTGCCGCTTCCGTTTCTTGGAGGAAATCACGTGCGATACAGGGCCGTTTTGTGCGGGTGCGGAGCTATGGCCAAAGGCTGGCTGAGAGCGCTTTCGGAGAGCGATGTTCTTCGGGAGAAAGTGGAAGTCGTCGGCTTGGTCGATCTCGATCGGGCGACCGCTGAGGCGCTCGCCACCGAATTCGAATTGGGCGACATCATAATCGGCACGGACCTGCCGACGGTTCTTCGCGAGAGCCGGGCCGACCTTTTGTTCGACATCGTCGTTCCGGCCGCGCGCCGCGCGGTGGTCGCCGCCGGTCTTGCCCACGGTTGCCACGTTCTAAGCGAGAAGCCGATGGCTGCTACGCTCGAAGAGGCGCGCGAGTTGCGGCGGCTTGCTGCAGAGACTTCGCGCACCCATGCGATCGTTCAAAACCGCCGCTTCATTAGTGGCGTTCGCCGCATACGCCGCCTCATCCAGTCCGGCGCACTCGGTGAACTGACGGCGCTGCATTGCGATTTCTTTCTCGGGCCGCATTTCGGCGGGTTCCGTGAACAGATGGACAATGTCCTGCTGCTCGACATGGCCATTCACACCTTCGATGCAGCGCGTTTCATGTCGGGTAAGGACCCTCTTTCGGTCTACTGCCACGAATACAATCCCGAGGGCTCCTGGTATCGCCACGGCGCTGCCGCCAATGCGATCTTCGAGTTCTCCGATAATGTCGCCTTCACTTACCGCGGCTCCTGGTGCGCTGAGGGCGCTAACACCAGCTGGGAAAGCACGTGGCGTATTACCGGTTCGAAGGGCACGCTGCTTTGGGATGGCGGCGATCGCTTCGACGCCAATGTCGTCACGGGTCGTGAGGGCTTCATGCGGTCTGTCGCGCCGATCGCGGTGCCCGAGGCCGAAGACCGTGCCGACACGCACGGTCATGCGAGCGTGATCGAGCATTTCATCCGCGCAATCGAGGCGGGAACCGTGCCGGAAACAGACGGCAGCGACAACATCAAGAGCCTTGCCATGGTATTCGGCGCGATCGACAGCGCCCGGGATGGCAAGCGCGTCAACATTGCAGCTTAGGGAGCCTGTTTTGACCGACCCCAGTAAATCTATCCGCATTGGCACGATGATCTCGGCCACGAAGGGCGGCGCCGACAGGCGCATCGGCCAGATCGCCGACATGGGCTTTGAGAGTTTCGAGCCCTTCTTCTGGCAAACCACCAATGGCCAGGACCTCGCCGAACTCGGAAAGCGTTGTGTGGCGGCGATCGGCGACCGCGACATCACCATCTCCACGCTCGGCATGTTCGGCAATCCGCTGGAGACGACCGCGCTCGATGAAGAGACCCTGCAGGGGTGGCGAGACTGCATCGACAACGCCCACCACTTCGGCGCCAGTTGCGTTGCCGGGTTCACCGGCCGTGTTCGTGGCAAACCTCTGACCGACAGCCTGCCGCGCTACCGGGAAATCTGGTCCGAATTGTCAAAACGAGCGGCCGACAGGGGCGTGAAGATCGCATTCGAGAACTGCGCGATGGACGGCAACTGGCAGAGCGGCGACTGGAACATCGCGCATAATCCGGACGCCTGGGAGCTGATCTTCAATGAGACGCCGGATGATCACATCGGGCTCGAATGGGAGCCATGCCATCAGATGGTCTACCTGATCGATCCGCTGCCGCAGATCCGCAAATGGGCGAAAAAGATCTTCCACGTGCACGGCAAGGACGCGACCATTCGCTGGGACGTCATTCGCGAACACGGGATCTTCGGCAAGGAGAAATTCGTCTTCATGCGCACGCCCGGCTTCGGCGACACCAACTGGACCGACGTGATTTCCGAACTTCGGCTGGCCGGCTGGTCCGGCTCGATCGATATCGAAGGCTGGCATGACCCGGTCTATCGCGACGATCTGGAAATGACCGGTCAGGTCCATGGTTTGAATTACCTCAAGACCTGCCGGGGCGGCGACTTCGTCATCGACCCGGCCTGAGACGTGCATGTCGGCCGGCATGGAGGATGCCGGCATGGGGATAACCAAAGGAGGAGAAAATGGCTATCCGCGGATCCGCAATCCTGGGCGCTCTCGCCCTTGCAGGTGTTTCTCTGTTCGGTCTCGCTGCCAAGGCGGAAGATGTGACGATCAGCGTCTGGTCGCTCGATCGGGACATACAGCCCGCACCGAACCTGATATCGGACTTCAACAAGCTGAACACCGGCATCAAGGTCGAATATCGCCAGATTCAGTTCGACGACGTCGTCAGCGAGGCGATGCGCGCCTACTCGACCGGGCAAGCACCCGACATCATCGCCGTCGACAATCCGGAACACGCGCTCTTTTCGTCTCGTGGCGCATTCCTCGATCTTACCGACATGATTGCCAAGTCGACCGTGGTGAAGACCTCGAACTATTTCCCGGGACCTCTCGCCTCCACCATGTGGGACGGCAAGAACTACGGCCTTCCCAAGGCTACGAACACGATTGCACTCTACTACAACAAGGACATGTTCAAGGCGAAGGGGCTCGATCCGGACAAGCCGCCACAAACCTGGGACGAACTGGTCGATGCAGCCCGCAAGCTAACGGATCCTGCGGCCAATGTTTACGGGCTCGCGTTTTCGGCCAAGGCGAACGAGGAGGGGACGTTCCAGTTCCTGCCCTGGGCCCAGATGGCAGGCGGCGGCTACGAGCACATCAATTCGGACGGTGCCGTCAAGGCGCTCGACATCTGGAAAACCATCATGACGGAGAAGCTGGCTTCTCCAGATACGCTGACCCGCGGACAGTGGGATTCGACTGGTACCTTCAATTCCGGCAACGCCGCCATGGCTATCTCCGGTCCGTGGGAACTCGACCGAATGGTGAGCGAAGCGAAGTTCGACTGGGGCGTCGCGCTGCTGCCGGTGCCTGAGCTCGGCGCGGAGCGTTCGTCGGCCATGGGCGATTTCAACTGGGCGATCTTCTCCAATACGCAACACCCGGCCGAAGCGTTCAAGGTGCTCGAGTATTTCGCCTCCCAGGACGACCGGATGTTCAAGGACTTCGGCCAACTGCCCGCCCGTTCCGATATTGCTATTCCGGAGACCGGCGTCCCGCTCAAGGACGAAGCCCTCAAGGTCTTCGTCGAGCAGCTCAAGTTCGCAAAGCCGCGTGGGCCCCATCCGGAATGGCCGAAGATCTCCAAGGCGATCCAGGACGCGATCCAGGCGGCCCTGACCGGACAGATGACGTCGAAGGATGCCCTCGACCAGGCGGCGGAAAAGATAAAGGCGGTCCTTGGCTAAAGCCTCGGGGCAAGGCGGCCCGCACGTTCCAAACTGACCGGAGCAGCCGGCCGCCTTTCACAAGCGCTCAATCGCATCGAGGCGATGGGGCGGGAAAACCGCAAGATCATGCCGGGTAGGCTGGTCGTTCTAGTTTGCAGGCCGAGTTGTGCGAGCGGTGTATGCTGGTGCCTTGGCGGCGGAGGAGCTCATGAAACGCTTTCTATCCAGCATGATCGACGGCCGCGGCTTCGATATCGGCCTTGTCAGCCTGCCGCTCGCATTCCTGCTTACTCTGTCCGGTCTGCCGCTGCTCTACAATATCGTCATGAGCTTCCAGGAGGTCGACATGTTCAGCCTCGGCAGCTTCTGGCGCCCCTTCGTCGGTCTCAAGAATTATCGCGATCTGTTCGCTCAACCGGAAACGTGGCCAATCCTGGCCAACACCGCGACCTTTGTCGCTGCCTCGATCGCCGGCCAGTTTCTCGTCGGTTTCGGTCTGGCATTGTTCTTCTGGACGAGCTTTCCAGGCGCCTCGTGGCTGCGGGGACTTTTCCTGGTGTCCTGGGTGATGCCCGGCCTTGTGGTCGGTGCGATTTGGAACTGGATCCTCTCGGGCGACTTTGGCGTGCTCAACTTTATCCTGCGCGAAACGGGGCTCATCGACGGCAATATCTTCTGGCGGTCAGACCCCGGCTTCTCCCTTTGGGCCGTGATCATCGCAAATATCTGGCTCGGCACATCCTTCAACATGATCCTGCTGTCCGTTGGCCTTTCGGCCATCCCGCGGGATCTTTATGAGGCGTCCGAGCTGGACGGCGCCAATGTCTGGCAACGATTCTGGACGATCACGCTGCCGATGATGCGCTCATCCATCGGCGCAATCATGGCGCTCGGGCTGATTTTCACGCTGCAGCAATTCGATCTTTTCGCAGCCATCACCTCGGGAGGGCCGAACAACGCCTCCAACGTTACGCAATACTGGGCCTGGGACTTGTCGTTCCGCCAATACGATTTCGCCAAGGGCGCGACGATTTCCGTGATCATGATAGCCTTCGTGATGGTCGCATCAGTCGTCTACGTGCGCTCCACACGGCATGAGGTGCGCGGATGAGCAATGTATCCCGCGACCGTCTGCTTCTTGCCGTCGCAATCATCCTCGCCGGCATCTATCTGTTCCCGCTCTACTGGATGTACATCACCACGATCAAATCCGGGTCGGAGATGTTTGCCACCCCGCCGACCTTCTGGCCAACAGATCCCCAATGGCAGATCTTCGGCAACGTCTGGCAAAGCCGCAACATGGGCCGGTACATCTGGAATTCTCTGGCCATTGCCTGCGGAGCAGTCTGTGTCATCACCGTGCTCGGTGTCGGCTGCGCCTACGTGCTGGCGCGCTATCGCAACATCTGGGTCGATATCGGGCTCTTCCTCATTCTCATGTTGCAGGTGCTTCCTGCCTCACTGATGGTCACGCCGATCTTCGTGGGTTTCTCTCAGATCGGGTTGCTCAATTACCCCCGCCTTGCGGTGATCCTTGCGATCGCGGCGAAAAGCATGCCGTTCTTCGTGGTATTGGTGCGTGCGACCTTCATGAGCGTGCCACAGGAATTGGAGGAAGCGGCCCTTGTCGACGGTAACTCGAGGGTCGGCGCTTTCTTCAACATCGTCCTGCCGCTCGCCCGAAACGGCATTCTCGTCAGCGCCATTTTGATCTTCATGCAGGCCTTCGGCGAGTTCGTCTATTCGAAATCGATGATCCAGGCCGTCGAACTGCAACCGGCCAGCGTCGGATTGAATTCCTTCATGGGGCCGAACACCAACGAGTGGAACAATATCATGGCCTATGCGGCGATCTATGTGACGCCGATTCTCGCCATCTTCGTCCTCCTGCAACGCCGCATCGTCTCTGGCCTCACCTCGGGAGCGCTCAAATGACCGCCCAGATCGAACTGACCAACGTAAACAAGTACTATGGCGCCTATCATGCCCTGAAGGACATCGAGCTTTCGATCCGCAAAGGCAGCTTCACCGCGCTCGTTGGCCCTTCCGGTTGTGGAAAGTCGACGTTGTTGCGATCGCTGGCCGGGCTGGAAAACATATCGTCCGGCACGCTCAAGATCGCCGGCGAGGTGATGAATGCCGTGCCGCCGCGCAAACGGGATGTGGCAATGGTTTTCCAGTCATACGCACTCTATCCGCACATGACCGTTGAGGAAAATCTGACCTACAGCCTGCGCATCAAGGGTGTTGCCAAGGCCGAACGCAAGAAGGCGGCAAATGAAGTTGCCGCCGTAACCGGGCTTACGCATCTGCTCGGGCGCTACCCGCGTGAGCTTTCCGGCGGCCAGCGGCAGCGCGTGGCGATGAGCCGGGCGATCATCCGCCATCCAAAGGCATTTTTGTTCGACGAGCCGCTTTCCAACCTTGATGCGGCCCTTCGCGTTCATATGCGCAAGGAAATCCGCGCGTTGCACGACCGCCTGGGGGCCACGTCGGTCTATGTCACCCACGACCAGGTCGAAGCGATGACCATGGCCGACCACGTCGTCATCATGCGCGACGGAGTTATCGAGCAACAGGGCAGCCCGCTTGAGCTTTATGACCGGCCGGCCAACAAGTTCGTGGCCGGGTTCATCGGATCCCCGGCCATGAATTTCTTGCCCGCGATCGGCGGTCAAGATGGACGGTCGATCATTTTGGACCTTGGTCTCAAACAAACGATCGCCCTCGGCCGTACCGTGCAGCCGGGGCAGGCCCTGAGCATCGGCTTGCGTCCGGAGCACATCGAACTTGCTGCGCCAGGGGAGGGCATTCTCTCGGCGCCAGTGGCGCTGGTCGAATCGACCGGGGCGACGTGCTTCCTGACAATGGCAACGACGCCCGAGCTATCGGTGGTCTTCAATGGCCGATCGGTGGCAAGAGCCGGCGATAGGGCCGGCCTGAACTTCGTGCCCGGGAGCATGCATCTCTTCGACGCCGAGACCGAACGGCGTTTGCCCGGTTGAACGGTGGAGGAGTATACCGCACCGAGTTGCTGCTCAGCGAGCACGGCAGACCTACAAAGCGAAGAAGAGAAAGGAAGCTAGTTCGATTCCCTTCAGGGCGGCTAGATTTTCCCGTGGTCCGATCGTCAGTCGATTCCAACGACCTTCGTCGGTGTCCATTACCTCCACCCTCCCTTGACATTGTCTCGTTCACGTGGCGGATGTTCGTCCTCCGGCATGTTCGTCGATAGCGGAAATGATCTGTTCCCAATCTCCGGGATGAATTTCGTGGCCGCCGCCTTCGATCTTCACGAACTTCGCATCCGCTACAGCGCGCGCGAGTGCCTCGCCGTGCTCAACCGCGAAAACCGGATCGGTCGTGCCATGAATGACGAGAAGCGGCACCCTTATTTCGTTCAGCCGGCCTTGCCATGTCTCGCCAACGTCAAAAAGGACGATATGGTTGGCAGTGTTGAGATAGCCTCCGGACCGGTCGAAGTCCCGTTCAAGGAAGGCACGGATCCTGGCTTCGTCAAATGGATGCGCCTTGCTCGCTGTCAGGCGAGCATCTTCGACCAGGTAGGCGACCGTGTCTGCTCGGTCCGACCAGTCCGCCTCCACGGACATATGTTCCATCCAGGCCTCGTCGCTTGCGGGAAACTGGGACGTGTCCATCCCGACCGGCGACGTGCTGATCGCCGTCAGCGAAAGCACATGCTCCGGATTCTTCAGTGCAGCCACCTGGCCGAGCATGCCGCCGAGAGAAAAGCCGACAATATGACTGTTCGAAATCCCGTAGCCGTCGAGCACGCGGAAGACGTCATCGACGGCGTCATCGAAGGTGTAACCCGGCTGACCGGCGGGATATTTCGTTGAAAGACCGGTGTCGCGTTGGTCGTAGCGGATGACGAAGTGGCCCGTTCGGCGAGCCGCTGGCAGAATTCCTCCGGCCACCACAGCATCGAGGCCATTCCGCCCATGATCAGAATTAGCGGCGGCTGGGCTCGCCAAAGCTCTGCGTTGCGAGTTCGACCCCATCGGTGCGGATCACCAGCTTGCTCATGCGACACCCTCGCGCAGCAGCGCCGCTTGTACCGCAGGCCGCTTTTCGATCCTGGCAACATAGTCGCCAAGCGGCTCGGGCAGGGGAAATCCGAGTTGAGCCGCGCCCCACGCAAGTTGGAAGAGATAGGCATCCACGACCGTAAAGGTCTCTCCGAAAAGGTAGTCCCGATCCAATCGGCCCGCGAGGAAGCCGAACCAATGCAGCAGTTGCTGGCCCGTGGGCTCCCTGACATCCTCCGGAAGCGACAGGTAGGTGGGAAACCGCTTGTGAATCTCAGTCGCGATGAAGCTCAGCATCTCGAGCAGGCGGTAGTGGCCCAGATGACCCTGGGGTGCAAGTTCGGCCGCCCGGTCGGCGATCCAAGTCAGGATCGCGACATTTTCGGTCAGCACTTCGCCATCGTCGAACATAAGGGCGGGCACATTAGCCCGTGGGGTTGATGTCCGTGTAGCGGCCGCCGCCTTCGATCTGTTTCGTCTCGAGGTTGACCTTGACCAGGTCGAACTCAATGCCAGCCTCCAGCATCGAGATATAGTCGGCCAAGCTGGTAAAACCTGGCGCCGAGTAAAGCTTCATCGATCCAAGTCCTTCCTTAGTGATTGGAATTAACAACCAGTTGTAGCTTAGGCACGGTATATTCGATAATGCAAGCGGTTCCTTGAAAGATGAGGAAGGAGGTGAAACGCCCATCGAACGGCGGATCAATCGCGCGGTTGCAGCGCTGGTAGCCTCTTTGTCGCCCGCGCTCAGGCGGAGGCCGATTGGAAATCTGGCACGTGGAGGACCACTCGGTTGCGTCCGTTTTTCTTTGCCTCATATAACGCTTCGTCGGCTTGCCGCTGCAACACCTCCGAAGATACTCCCTCGCCGCCGTGTTTCAGGACGGCCAGTCCAACGCTGACGGTGACATAAGCGCCAACGCTTGATCTCGGATTCGGCAAGGAAGCGGCTTCGACGCGGCGTCGAATTCGTTCCGCCACCGCCACGCCTTCCTCCTCATTGGCATCCCGCAGAAGGATGAGAAACTCTTCGCCGCCGTAACGCGCAACCTGATCGCGATCGTCGCGCAGGCTGCTCTGGATGATGCCGGCCACTTTTACCAGACAGCGATCCCCTTCGGCATGGCCGAGGCTATCGTTGAGTTGCTTGAAGTGGTCGATATCGCACATCAGAATAGCTGCGCTCTGGCTTTGCGCGGCCTCGTCGCTCCACACTTTGAGCGCGTCCATCATCCAGCGGCGGTTTGCGATACCTGTGAGCGGGTCTGTTCTTGCGAGCAACTCAAGACGTGAATTGGCGTCCGTCAGTTCGGCGAGCCGAGACCGGTCGCGCAGTTCGAGCAGAAATGTCTTGTGCGCCAGAATGCTAGCTGTGCGGCGCGCGACAACCGTCGCCACCACTCCGCTTGCAAAGAAGAGTGCTCCGGCCAGCGCATTCCCGGAAGCGATTTCTGGGTTTTGCAGCTGAAAGACAAGATAGAGACCGAGCACAAAGACGGCGATCGCCATCGACCATTCGAGCGGAACGGGAAATATGATAATCGCGGTCACGGCGACGAAAAGCATGATCGCGTGGGACTGGCATGGGGGCGCGGTGGGCTTGACAAAAGGACACCGTTCAAAATATAGGGTAATCGTTAACCCAAATTAGGTCGTGTAAAGATCGTGGCAATTTCGCTTTCTGATATCGCGGAGCGTGCGGGCGTCTCGGTAAAGACGGTTTCCGGCGCGTTGCACGGTGGCTCCGCCCGCATGTCGGATGATACGCGCCAGAAGGTGAAGGCGATCGCCGAGGAACTCGGTTACGTGACCAATCTCGCCGCGCGCGGTGTGCGTCAGGGGTGGCTGCCGCTGGTCGGTGTCGTTTCCGATGGCTTGATCACGTCACCGTTCGCCACCGAAATCGTGCGCGGGCTTGACGGTGCTGCGCGCAGTGCCGGCATGGCGGTGTTTGCGGTCAACCACAGCAGCGGACAGTCAATCGGCTCGGTGGTCGACGAGGTGCAACAGTTCCGGCCCCGTGCCGTTGCCTATGCCGCCATGTACCACAAGGACATCGACCTGCCGCCGACACTCGCGGGCTCCGTCGGCGTGATGATCAATTGCCGCGAGGCCTCCGGGCGCGTCACGTCACTGGTGCCCGACGAAGAAGGTGGGGCGCGGGAGATCGTGCGTTACCTGCTCGCCTCTGGCCGCCGCCGGATCGCCTTCATCAACCTGCCGGGCATCCTTGCTGGGGCGCTACGCGAGAAGGGTTTCCGCGCCGCTCTTGAAGAGGCAGGCATCGAACCGATTGGTGTGCTTCCAGCCGTGCGCCGCAGCGTTTACAGCGATCGCGCTCCGAGCCTCGTCGCCTCGCATGTCGAGACATTGCTGGCCACCGGTCAGCGACCGGACGCGATCCTGTGCGGCAACGACCGTGTCGCGATGGAAGTCTACGCGGCCCTTGCGCGCGCCGGCCTTAAAATTCCGGACGACATTGCGGTAGCCAGTTTCGACAACCAGGTCGAGCTGGCCTCGCGGCTGGATCCGCCGTTGACGACGATGGCCCTGCCGCACCGCGCGATGGGCCGCCTGGCCATGGAGATCCTGCTCGCAGGGGAGCCTGAGCCGCCGCATCTGCGAAAGCTGCCGTTTCATCTGGTCGAGCGGGCATCGGTTTAGCAACCAGCATTCTTGTCGAATTGAATAGGAGGAGAAGATCAATGACGACATATTTGGGTAATCGTTTACTTAGTTCACTTTTCGCGTCTTCTGCACTCTTGTGGAGTGCGGGTTTTGCAGAGGCAAAATCCGTCATCCACGTGATGCACCAGGGTGATCCGGGTTGGGTGAAGGCCTATGGCGACGTCGCCAAGCGCTTCGAGGAAGCCAATCCCGATATCGACGTCGAGATGATCTACGCGCCGCACGACGCCTATAACGAGAAGTTCAGCGCCGCCGTCATGGCCAAGCAGTTGCCGGACGTGATGGAACTCGATGCGCCGTTTCTGGCGAACTACGTCTGGTCGGGCTACCTGCAGCCCATCAAGCCGCTCGTCGACAAGGATGTGCTCGACGACATGACGGGCTCGAACATCGCCCAGGGCACCTATCCGATCGACAAGGATCTCTATGCGATCGGCCTTACCGACTCCTCGGTCGTGCTTTACGGCAACAAGAAGTATCTCGAAGCCATCGGGGCACGCATTCCGAAATCCGTCGACGATGCCTGGACGCGCGAGGAATTCGAAGGCTACCTCGAAAAGCTCTCCAAGCTCGAAGGCGTGAAGTGGCCGATCGACACGTTCCGTGGCTACGGCATCAAGACCGAATGGATCACCTATGCTTACGGCCCGCTGCTCGAAAGCGCTGGCTGCGACCTGATCGATCGCAAGGCGTGGAAAGCGAGCGGTACGCTCGACAGCGAAGCCTGCGTCAAGGCGCTGACCATGATGCAGACGTGGGTGAAGAACGGCTGGGTCGTCCCCACATCGTCCGGCACCAACCAGTTCTATGCGGAGGGGCAGCCGGCAGCGCTCGCCATGGGTGGGCACTGGTTCTACGCGGAAGCCGCCGCCGCGATGAAGGACAATATCGTCGTCATACCGCTGCCGAAGATCGGCAACAAGGGCGTCAGCCCGAACGGCACCTGGATCTGGGGCATCTCCGCGAGCTCCGAAAACCCTGAAGCCGCCGGAAAATTCCTGAGCTTCCTTCTGAAGGACAAGGACTACCGCGACTATGCAAAGACCCAGTCGGCCTATCCGGGCTTGAAGAGCTTTGCCGCTGAATCCCCGCTCTACGCTGAAGGCGGGCCGCTTGCCGTCGCCTTCGAGCAGGCCTCGAAGACCGCCGTCGCCCGTCCGCCGCACCCGGCCTATCCGACGATCACCTCGGCCTTCATGCAGGCGGTCGACAAGATCTTCAACGGCGGCGATGCGCAGGAGGCGCTGACGGCCGCGGCGAAGAAGATCGACCAGGACATCGAGGACAACGCCGGCTACCCGCCCTTCGACGAGCAGCAATAGGGCATCCTTTGCAAGGCCGCCCGGCTGGCCGGCCCTGCGCCACCTTGGGAGGATGAGCAAATGAGGAGGAGACCATGACCTTGCAAGAGACGTCCGCGGCCGCGCTGCCGCGCCCCGCCAGGCGGCGCGACCGGCAGCGGTTCTGGCAGGAAGTCGCGATGATCGCACCGGCCGTGCTGCTGCTCGCCGTCTTCCTGATCACGCCGTTTCTTTTGTCCTTCTGGACGGCGATGACCAATCAGCCGCTGGTGCCGCGTCCGACGCCGGTGCGTTTCGTCGGCTTCTTGAATTTCCAGCGGGTCTTCACCGACCCGCTGTTCTGGACCTCGCTCTGGAACGTCACGCGCTTCACGGTGTGGGTGCTGCCGGTTCAGTGCGGCATTGCGTTCCTGACCGCGCTGCTGCTGCACCAGAAGCTGCCGATGCAGAACGTTCTGCGCGGCATGTTCTTTCTGCCGGCGATCACCTCTATGGTTGTCGTCTGCGTGATCTGGGGCACGCTTTTCCAGTATCCGAGCGGTCCGCTCAACCAGATCGTCGGTTTTCTGTCCGGTGGCATGATCCAGCCGATCGACTGGCTCGGCGACCCCAATTGGGCGATGTTTTCGATCGTGTTGCTGTCGGCCTGGCAGGCCTATGGCTTCCAGATGATCATCTATCTTGCGGGCCTGCAGGGTATTCCGGAGGAGCTTTATGACGCGGCCCGCATCGACGGCGCGAGCGCGCTTCGCCGCTTCTGGCACGTCACCATGCCGGGCCTGCGTCCGACCCACGTCTTCGTGCTGGTCATCACCACGATCCAGGCCTTTAAGCTTTACACCCAGGTTGCGATCCTCACCCAGGGCGGACCGAAGGAAAGCACGGAGACCGTGGTGCACTACATGGTGCGCGCCGGCTTCGAGGAACAGAAGCTCGGATACGCATCCGCCGTCTCCGTCATTCTCTTCGTCATCGTTCTTCTGATCGCGCTCCTTCAGCGCAAACTCCTGAGGCGCTTCGATGTCTGATCTCGTTCTCAGCCAGCCAGCCCCGCTAGCGATCCCCCGCGGCAACAGCAAGACGGGCCTGCGTATCGTCCAGACCGTCTGCATCTTCATCATCGCTCTGGTAATGATCTCGCCGCTCTTCATGCTGCTGATCGCCAGCCTTAAGGATGACCGCTTCCGCATCCTTGCCGACATGGGCAGCTTCCGCGCCTTCTGGGTCAGCGAGCCGACCCTGTCGAACTACCGCGAGATCGCCAACTTTTCAGGCGAACTTGCCTATGGCCGCTACCTCGTAAATTCGCTGGTGATCCTCGTCGTCACCGTCGTGTCCGGGCTGATCATCAATTCGATGGCCGGCTTCGTGCTTGCCTGGGGGACGCTGCGCGGAAAGGCAATCCTGCTCGCTCTCGTGGTCGCGCTCTACGTCATCCCGCAGGAAAGCATTATCATGCCGCTCGTCGTGATGATGTCGCGCGCCGGACTGACGGATACGTTCGCAGTGCAGATCCTGCCCTGGGTGGCAAGCCCGCTCTATGTCTTCCTGTTCTACCAGTTCTTCGCGCAACTGCCGAAGGAACTCTACGAAGCTGCGGAGATGGATGGCGCGTCGGCGTTTCGCATCTATCGGTCGATTTACATGCCGCTGAGCCTGCCGGCGCTTGCGACGGTCTCGATCCTCATGGGGATCGAAAGCTGGAACCAGTACCTCTGGCCGACGCTGGTCACCCAGACCGACTATGCCCGGCCGATCTCGGTCGCGATCGCCACCTTCTTCGGACAGGACAGCATTTACTGGGACCGCGCAATGGCCGCGTCTGTCTTGATGATGATCCCCGTCCTCATTCTCTACCTCGCCTTCCAGCGCTGGTTCGTAAGTTCGTTCGTCGGCTCCGCCGTGAAAGGTTGACTATGACTTCGCAGACAAAACCCGCAAGCCCCGTGCTTGAAATCGTCGAGGCCGAACTCCCGGCCGGGACCGTGCTGCATCTCTGGTTGAAGGCGCGCGAAATTGGCGACGAGGCGAAACTGTCGGTCACCTTAGATCGCAGTGAGATTGCCGGTCCGTCCACGCGCCGCGCCGGGGAGTTCGAATTCTTCGCGGTGACGCTCGGGACGGCGGGTCGCACCGTGCTTGCCTATGATGCCGAAACAACTGCGCTCTCCGTCGCCTATGCGTTCCACCCGCAGACGGTGCTGGAGGAGGGGATCCGCGTCCTCCATCACGCCGTCCGCACTGCGCCGCCTGAAGTTGCCGGCGGCTACCACTTCCGCCCGCCCTTCGGCTGGATGAACGACCCGAACGGCTTCGGCCGGTTCGAGGGCCTCGGCCATCTCTTCTATCAGCACTATCCGCATGGCTTGCGTTGGAACACCATGCACTGGGGCCATGCGGTCTCCAAAGATTTGATCCGCTGGACGCACCTGCCCATGTTCCTGTTTCCGGCGGATCACCTGTCGGAAAAAGACGATGGCCGTGGCGGTGCCTTCTCCGGCTCGGCCATCCCCGTGTCAGGGCCGGACGGGGACGAAATCCGCGTCTTCTACACCGAACATGTGCGAGATCGGGAGCCGGAGGAGCAGATCCAGCTCTCCGCCGTCAGCCGTGACGGCATCATCGCCGGCCCGTCCGAGGTGATCCTGCCTCTCCGTCCGGAGGGCCTGAACCTCACCACTGATTTCCGCGATCCCTATGTGTTCAAGGGCCCGGACGGCCGGTGGAAGATGTTGCTAGGCAGTCGCGACCGATTGGGCGGTGTCGTCCTGCTTTACGAGACGGCAGATCTGCAGGGTGCCACGGGCTGGACCTTCCTCGGCATCATCCATCGCGAGGACGGTTTCGGCATGACCGCGGCGGAGTGCCCCTGCATGCTGCCGGTCGGCGGCATGGCGGATGATCCGCAGACCCGCTGGGCGCTGATCTTTGGCCTGCTCACAAGCCGTGACCCGGCCACCGGCCGGCGCAACCTCACATCTGTCACCGTCGGCCGCTTCGACGGCCGGGCGTTCACGGCCGAATTCGAACAGGAACTGGATTTCGGCTCCGACGCCTACGCCTTCCAGGGCTTCGTCGACGGCGACGAACCGGCTGGCATCGCCTGGCTTGCCAACTGGACGGATTTTTCCAAGAAGGACGATTTCCCAACGGCGATGACCCTGCCGCGTCGCGTGCTCCTCGACGGGGACGCCGTGTTGACACCGCCGGTCGCGGCCGTCGAAAGCCTGCGCCACAGGCTGCTCGATGAATCAGCCCTTGCTGCGGGCGAAACGGTTCCACTCGAAAGCGGTGCGGTTGAGATCGTGCTTGCACTGCCCGAGGCCGGCGCGGCCTTCGAGCTCGTCCTCGATCACCCGGATGTCACACTTGGCGTCAGTCTCGATGACGAAGGCCTTGCAATCCTCTTCGATGCCGCTACCGGCAAGCCGCCACCGCGATATCTCGCATCCGGCGCCAGGCCTTCGGAACTGCGCATCTTCCTCGATGCCGGTTCGATCGAGGTCTTCGCCGACAACGGCCGCTGGACAGGCACCAAGCGCCTCCCGGGATTTGCCGCCGCGCGATCAGCAAGGCTGACCGGCGCCGTCATGGGCGCGAAAATCTGGCAACTCAAGCTTTGAGGGAGGAAGAAAAATGGCATCGGTAGCGATCGATTGCGTTCTGAAACAGTACGGCGCGGCCTCCGTCATCCACGGCGTTTCCGTGGACATCGAGGACGGAGAATTCGTCACGCTCGTCGGACCTTCCGGCTGCGGCAAGTCCACACTCCTGCGCATGCTGGCGGGCCTCGAGGACATCAGCGGCGGCGAAATCCGCATCGACGGCCGCGTCATCAACGACGTGGCGCCGAAGGAGCGCGACATCGCCATGGTGTTCCAGAGCTACGCGCTCTATCCGCACATGACGGTCGCGGAGAACATGGGTTTCTCCCTGAAGCTCCAGGGTCGCGACAAGGCGACGATCGATAAGCTGGTGAAGGAGGCGGCCGGCATCCTCGCCCTCGACCCATTGCTTGACCGCCTGCCAAAGCAGCTTTCCGGCGGCCAGCGCCAGCGCGTCGCCATGGGGCGGGCCATCGTGCGTCACCCCAAGGTGTTCCTGTTCGACGAGCCACTCTCGAACCTCGACGCGAAGCTGCGTGTGACCATGCGCAGCGAGATCAAGGACCTGCACCGGCGCCTCGGCACCACCATCGTCTATGTCACGCACGACCAGATCGAGGCAATGACCATGGCCGACAAGATCGTCGTCATGCGTGCCGGTCGGATCGAACAGATCGGCAGACCGCTCGACCTTTACGATCGCCCGGGCAACACCTTCGTTGCCACCTTCATAGGATCGCCCGCGATGAACCTTTTCGAAGGCACCATCAGCGATGGCGGCTTCTGCATTGAAGGCGGGGTTTGCCTGCCACTACCGGCGTCGGTTGGCACCGGCACTGTCCGCACCTACGGCATTCGCCCCGAAGACCTGGAGCTTGCCGAAACCGGTATCCCGGCGACCGTGCTTACGGTCGAGCCGACCGGCGCCGAAACCCATCTTCTGGTGCGCGTTGGCACTCAGACTGCCGTGCTGGTGTTGCATCGCCGCGTGGACCTTAATCCTGAGGAGCAGATATACCTCTCGCCGAAGAACCAGAAGATCCATCTGTTCTCCGCCGAAGGCGCCCGGTTTAACTGATCTTTTGGTACCCCTAGACGCGGGTCGCCAGTTCGAATCTTTTCAAGGTGAGGGAGAGAAAACGTCCGCGAAACAGGCTTTCGGTCATCGGGGGTGAGTTGGCGTTACTACCAGAGAGCTCGTCACTCGACTGGTATGGCTCCCGGGAACTTCTACGAACCGCCGAGGACTTCTGAGTGTGGCCGGTACAGCCGGACTATGTAGTTCCAGCCGGCCTCGATCGGAAGGCCGTTGGGTATTTTGCCGTCGCAGCCGCCGAATTTTACGTCGAGCCGACGGCCGAGTGCCGACTTCTGCGCGGTGACGTTGTTGATGGAGTAGGCATTGAGGTCGGTGGGCGACGTCATTCCTTCGCTTGTTTCGACAGCTGCGGCTGCTTCCACGAGCCGTCGAGCGCTTCAGACTTCGGCCACTAGAGTCGCATGGCCAGGATAATGGGCCCCTCCGGTGCGGGCAGCCAGTTCACTTCCTTCTCCCCGCCCGGCGAGTCGTGCTGTACGAAGAGCGTGAGACCGCCGTCGGCGTCCTGTTTTAAGTTCGGCAGCATCGACGAGTTAACGAGGTAGCGGTTGATCGGGTTGTCGTAGAGCAGACTCATCGCGTCGACAAACCGCATGATCGCCTCGTCGAAACGACCGCCCAGGTACCCGGCGAGTACGCCAAGAATGCCGCCAATCACGAGAGCGATTGCTACTCCGCAAAAGGATACCATCGGGGCAATTCGCTCCCCTCGAGGATGCGGCTAAAATAGTCACGCCCGATCTGGTCGGTGCCCATCAGGAATTCCGACGACGGCGGCATGAGCGGGGCGCCGACGAGAGCACTGGCGTCGTACGGCGCGATCAGCGGGCTCAGGGCGCCGAGCAACAGATGCATGACAACGACGATGACGATAGCTCTTGCGAACGCGTGGATCGAGGACGAGGACGGCAAGATCGGCCACAAGATTTGCGGCGATCACTGTGAGAGCGGCAAGAAAGGCGATTGCCTGAATGGTCGGAATTTCGCGCTGGGAGATCGCCCGCAGCAACTCGCCACCGGCGCGGCTTCAATCCGCGCCCGTCGTCTCTACCGAGGTCTGGCCAAAGGAGTCCGCAGGATTGAAGCCGCGCGTCAAGCGCCGCAGTGGCAGCATCACAGCACGGCTTCCAGAAAAGCGTTGATCTTGCGTGACGAGCGTCGTTCCTGGAGGCAGGCCAGCCGATATTCGGTTCTCACGGCGCAATCGGCGATGCGAATGGTTTTCAGGCGGGAATGGGAGACAAACTCAAAATCGGCGACGACGCCAATACCAAGCCCTCGCTCGACAGCCTTCCACACCCCTTCTCGACTGCCAATTTCCAGGAACGGGCTCAAAGCTATGCCGGCACTCTCAGCAATTGTCTCCAGAGCTCGGCGCGTCGTTGACCCTTGTTCGCGAAGAATGAGCGGCTGCCCTTCGATCTCCCTGATGCTGATCGCGTCTCGACCATACCAAGGATGATCGCAGTTCACGAAGACGACGACCTCATGCGTACTGAAGGGCACGGTGTGTACTCTGGGGTCGTCAACCAGGTGGGCCAGGATCGCGACATCGGCTTCGAGATTGAGGATCCGGGAGAGCGTGAGATCGGAGTTGCCCAGCAGCATGCTGACCTTGAAGAGGGGGTAACGCGCCACAAAACGTGCGATCATTTCGGTTGCGTGGAATGGACCGACGGCAGCGATCTGCAGTTGCCCGGTCGTCAGGTGACCGCTGCTGGATAGAAGGTCTTCCGCTTCTTCGTGCAGCTTCAAGATGCGCGTGCTTATCTCGTAAAGGGCACGCCCGGTTTCCGAAAGTTCGACGCGACGGCCCTGCCGAAGAAACAGTTCCACTCCGTAGCGCTCTTCAAGCTCCCTGACCTGTGTCGTCACCGTCGGTTGGCTCACGCGCAGCGCGTTTGCTGCGGCTGTGAAACCGCGATGTTCGGCCACCGCATGAAATGACCGAAGATGGGTAAAAACGATGGCCACGACCATGCTCCTACAAACTGAGGCAGGCCACCATGCTGTGCGCACCGCTCGCTGTCCATAGGTTTTCTATATGAATAAGCAATAAACTATCAATTGGACAAATGTGACGCACGGCGCGCTTAATACCGTCCGAAGACGAAATTCGGAGGAAAGCGATGTCGCAATCGTGGAAATACGCCAACCCGGTCAACGTCACCTTTGGCGCGGGATCCATATCCAGAATCGGCGAGAAGGTTGCAGGCCGCAGCTACTGCCTGCTGACATACAATGATCACCCGGCTTTCGATGCGTTGGTGGACCGCGTCTCCAAGGAAGCCGGCCGACCATCGGTTGTGGTACGCGACGTCGAGCCCAATCCGAGCTTTCAGGGCCTTCGCGCCGCATGCGCCGCGTTCGCTGCGACTGCGGAGGTTCCGCAGGTGATCGTGGCAATCGGCGGCGGCTCCGTGATCGATACGGCAAAGGTCCTGGCCGCTTCGGGTAAGGATTTTGCACGCGTCCAAGCCTATCTTCAGGGCCGCGCTGGCGCCGACACCCTTCTTAATCTGCCGATCATCGCGGTTCCGACCACGTCCGGCACTGGGAGCGAGGTGACGTGTTGGGCCACGGTGTGGGACACCGACGCGAAGAAGAAATATTCGCTCGCCCACGAAAGCCTTTATCCCGAACATGCGATGCTTGATCCGGAACTCACGCTTGGCATCCCCCGTGCGCTCACGCTGAGCACGGGTCTCGACGCTTTGTCACATGCGCTTGAAAGCATCTGGAACGTGAATGCCAATCCGGTCTCATCAAACCACGCCGTTTTCGCGGCGCGTGAGATCATGGTGGTTCTGCCCCACTTGCTGGAACGTCTCGACGATCTCGATCTCAGGTCACGTATGTCCCGGGCAAGCCTTCTTGCAGGTCTTGCGTTCTCGAACACCAAGACGGCGCTGGCACACTCGCTTTCATATTACCTCACGCTTCACCACGGCACGGTTCATGGGATCGCGTGTTCATTCACGCTGCCGGCGATCCTGCGCAGCGTGATCGGGAAAGACGCGGCCTGTGATGCGGCACTCATGCAAATCTTTGGAGAAGATCTCGTTCGTGGCGCAAATGATCTCGACGCCTTTTTAGCGGGCCTTGGCGTGTCCACCCAGGCGACGGACTACGGCGTGACCCAAGACAACTGGCTGAGCGCTATCAACGACGCACTTCTGGGCGAGCGCGGCCGCAACTTCATCGGCAGCCGCGACGCAATCCTCGCCGCAGCATAAGGGAACCATCATGAACACCTACGTCAATTTCGATGCCGAGGTCGTCGCGAACGGTCGCAGCTACAAGCGACCCGACAGGCCTGTGGTGGTGATCTGCATCGACGGGTCGGAACCGGGCTACATCGAACAGGCGATCGAGAAGGGGCTGGCGCCGAACCTCGATCGGGTGATGAAGTCCGGTGCAAACACGAGCGCTCTGTCGGTAATCCCGAGCTTCACCAATCCCAACAACATCTCGATCATTACCGGTCGCCCTCCGGCCGTTCATGGCATCGCCGGCAATTACTTTTACGATCGGGAGAGTGGCGAAGAGGTCATGATGAACGATGCGCGCTTCTTGCGCGCGCCGACCATTCTTGCCGAATTCCAGAAGGCGGGCCTTAAGGTCGCGATGGTAACCGCCAAGGACAAGCTACGCACGCTGCTCGGCAAGGGACTCGATTTCACCAAGGGAACCGCCATCGCCTTTTCTTCCGAAAAGGCGGACAAGGCGACCGTTACTGAGAACGGCATCGCAGATGTCCTCGATTTCGTCGGTCTACCCTTGCCGGAGGTCTACTCGGCCGATCTCTCCGAATTCGTCTTTGCCGCAGGCGTCAAGCTGCTTAAGACGTTCAAACCGGACCTGATGTATCTGTCAACGACTGACTATGTGCAGCACAAGGCGGCACCAGGTTCCAAGGTCGCCAACGACTTTTATCAGATGTTCGATCGATATGTTGGCGAACTCGACAGCGCCGGCTGCACACTGGTCATGACGGCCGACCACGGCATGAATGACAAGCACCTGAAGAATGGCGAACCGGATGTCATCTACCTTCAGGAGATACTCGACGCGCGTTATGGCGCAGGTGCCACTCGCGTCATCCTGCCGATTACCGATCCTTACGTTGCCCATCACGGCGCGCTTGGGTCCTTCGCCACCGTTTACGCCGAAGAGAACGATCACGAAGATATCATCGATTTTCTGAATGGGATCGAGGGAATAGACGTCGCCGTTTCGGCGGATGAAGCCTGCGAACGGTTTGAGCTGCCAGCTGACCGGATCGGTGATGTCGTGGTGCTGTCTTCCCGCCACAAGGTACTCGGAACGGCAAGGGCACGCCACGATCTTTCCGGTCTGACCGAACCGCTTCGTTCGCACGGCGGTCTCACCGAGCAAAGGGTCCCTTTGATTGCCAACCGCAAGATCGAGGTTCCCGGCGGACGGATTCTCCGCAATTTCGACGTCTTCGACGTCGCGCTCAATCTGGTGCGCTGAACCATGGATACCAACATCACACTCTCTCCTCGTCGCGAGGCTATGCGGATCGCTGGCAAGCTGGTCGATACGGATGATCGCATCGAGGTGCTCAACCCCTATGACAATTCGGTTGTCGGAACGGTGCCTGCCGCCCGTGCGGAACACGTTCGCGACGCCTTCGCCAAGGCACGGGCGTTCAAGCCCAAGCTGACACGTTACGAGCGCCAGACGATCTTGCAGCGAGCGGCCGAATTGCTGCGCGACCGAAAAGAGGACTTCGCACGCCTCATCACAGCGGAAGCCGGCCTTTGCTGGAAGGACTCACTCTACGAGGCAAGCCGCGCCTACGATGTCTGGTCCTTCGCCGCGCAGCTTTCGATCAAGGATGACGGAGAAATCTACTCCTGCGACATCTCGCCGAACGGCAAAAACCGGAAGATTTATACGACCAGGTTGCCGCTGCTCGGTGTCATCTCCGCGATCACACCTTTCAATCATCCACTCAATATGGTGAGCCACAAGATCGCGCCCGCCATCGCGACGAACAACAGGGTGGTGCTGAAGCCGACCGAACTCACGCCGCTGACTGCCTTGGCGCTGGCCGATCTGCTCTACGAAGCCGGGCTGCCGCCCGAAATGCTGTCTGTCGTCACCGGCAATCCATCGACGATGGGTGATGCGATGATCACCGATCCGGACGCGGACCTTGTGACGTTTACCGGCTCCGTTCGTGTCGGCAAGCATATTGCCTCAACCGCCGGCTATAAGCGCGTGGTGCTGGAATTGGGCGGTAATGATCCGTTGATCGTCATGGAAGATGCCGACCTCGACAAGGCGGCGGAACTGGCTGTGACTGGCGCCACCAAGAACTCCGGTCAGCGCTGTACTGCCGTCAAACGCATTCTCGTGGTCGAAAGCGTCGCCGATGCCTTTTCCAAGCTGGTCGTCGAGAAGGCGAAACGGCTCAAATGCGGCAACCCGATGGATCCGGAAACCGATATCGGTACTGTGATCAACGAGCGCTCGGCGGCTTTGTTCGAAACGCGCGTCAAGGATGCCGAGCGCTTGGGAGCCGAGGTGCTTCATGGGCCGCCACGGCGAGGAGCCCTCTTTCCACCTGCTGTCGTCGACCGCGTTCCATACGATTGTGAGCTCGTGCATGAAGAGACCTTCGGTCCGGTCATTCCGATCATCCGTTGCCCGGATGATATCGCCGAGGTCGTCCGCATCTCGAACTCCACCGCCTACGGCCTGTCGTCCGGCGTCTGCACCAACCGTTTCGATTATATCTCGCACTTCGTCGCCGAGCTCGAGGTCGGCACGGTGAACATCTGGGAAGTACCGGGGTACCGGATTGAAATGTCTCCGTTCGGCGGCATCAAGGATTCGGGCCTCGGTTACAAGGAAGGCGTTGTGGAGGCGATGAAGAGCTTCACCAACGTGCGGACTTGGTCGATGCCATGGGGCTGAGGTAGGGCGGATCGGAGCCGCGCCGCGGATTGGCGCGCCGGCTCCGGTTCATCACTCGGTTCATCGGAAAACAGCTGCGGCGAAGGAGAGGAGCCTTCGCCTGCCACTGAAACCAGGGGAGGTTACCATGAGTTCTATCGACACGTCCCGCTACGCCGTCCACACCGTGGCTGGCAGCGGTTTCCGTCGGGCGCAGTGGCGAATGCTGCTTGCGGCCATGTTCTGCTACCTGTTTTTCTATACTGGAAGGCAGACCTTTGGGTTTGCCATCCCCGGCATCCAGGCCGAATTCGGTGTTTCCAAGGAAGCGCTGGGTTGGGTCAGCGCCGCCATGCTCTGGTGCTATGCGATCGGGCAGGCCATCAATGGCAATCTCGGCGACAAGTTCGGCGGAAGGCGCGTGATGAGCGCCGGCGCCATTCTTTCCTGCGCCATGAACTGGGCAACGAGCTTTGCCGGTGGCGTGCTCAGCCTGGGCATTCTGTGGGGCGCGAACGGCTACTTCCAGGCGCTGGGCTGGGCGCCCGGCAGTCGACTTCTTTCCAATTGGTGGGGCAGGCACGAACGGGGCAAGGTGTTCGGCTGCTACGTCTTTGCCGCTGGGCTTGCCTCCGTGCTCTCCTATGTGACCTCGCTGTTGGTCGTACACTATTTGCAGCTCGATTGGCGTTGGATCTTTCGACTGCCTGTGCTCCTCCTCCTGCTTGGAGGGATTACCTTCTACTTCGTTGCGCGTGAACGGCCGGAGGACCTCGGGTACCGCTCCCCGCACGACGACGCTATCGACGACGGTGAGGCGGCCAAGGTCGCCGACGATGAGACTTCACTGGAGCGCTACAAAGGTGTCCTCAAGAACTGGCGCCTATTGGTTGGCGGTCTGGCGATCGGCTTTCAAAACGCAGCACGATACGGCCTCCTCGTCTGGGTGCCGGTGCATTTTCTTGGCTCCAACTGGGCAAAGGCGAGTGCCGAAACCGCTCTTATCGACCCGAAATGGATCAGTGTGGCATTACCGGTCGGCATGGCTATCGGCGCGGCCACCAATGGCTGGGTCTCGGATCGGCTGTTCAACTCGAAGCGCTACATCGCCATCGTACTGTACATGGCGCTGGCGGCCGTAACGTCGCTCTACATGTACACGATTCCGGTTAGCGACATTTACAAAGGCTTGGTTGTCCTCTTTCTCTGCGGATTCTTCGTATACGGCCCGCAGTCGTCGTTCTGGGCACTGTGCCCCGACCTCGTCGGACACAAGCGTGCCGGTACGGCCATCGGGGTGATGAACTTCTTCGCGTATCTGTTTGCGGGGCTCGGCGAACCGCTCATCGGCAGCTATATGGACACCCATGGCGATACATCAGCGGTCTTTCTCATCGTTGCAATTGCCAGCGCGATTAGCGCGACCGTCGCGCTCTTTATCCGCCGGTGACTGGTTCCTCCCGGCCGGCAGCGATGGATTTGCCGACCGTCATTGCGGCGATGCTCCAGCATTTAGGGGCATCGCCGCTCTTTTTGTAGGAACGAGTGTTCACCCTACGGCAAATGTCTCGTGTGTTGGTTCGAATCTTTTCAAGGCGAGCGATGCGGAACCTAAGGTTACTTCGGCGAGTACCTGGGCGGGTTCGAGCTACGGCCCGACCACAGCATGGCCATCTTGGTGCAGTGGCGGCCTCACATGGATTAATCCTTGAGACCGAACTGTGGTGATGTGCCTGTTCTTGCTTCGCAAGACATGCAACGGCAAGCGCTGGCAGATCGCCTACGCGATAGCTGCCGCCTGGCGAAGGAAGGCTTGAAACTGTTCCTCGGGAACATACGAGCCGCCAGTAGTCCAAAGAACGTGGGTGCCCTTCGCCATCTTGTCGCGGAGGCCTTGTTCATCCTGGAACCTTTTGCCCTCCTTGTGGCAGACGAGGAAGTTTGGCCCTGCAAGTGCTGCCGCAGCCGATGGCTCCAACCTCTGGCCCTGGTGAGTCCATGCTGTCTGAACCAGCCTGAGCAGTTCATCGTCTGCGACGGTGAAGACGCCCGCAAGCATTTCACGCATCACTGTCGCCACAAATGCAGACATCCGGGCGACGGCCATGCCATCTGCTTCCGTCTTGTTCGTCAGCCCGACGTCGTAGACCGAGACCAGTTCCTGCGAGCCGGACATCATGTGGACGAGGGCGCACGGCGACTGCACGGGTTCGACGAAAAAAGCATGCACGTTGTCTCCGAAGATCGCTTTGGCTCCGAACGCCACACCTCCGGGGGCACCTCCGATGCCGCAAGGCAAATAGAGGAAGAGTGGACTGTCAGCGTCGACCGTGATCCGGCGTTCGGTGAGCTGCGTCTCCAGCTCCGATGCGGCCGCGCTGTAGCCGAGGAACAGGTGTTTGGACTGCTCGTCGTCGACAAAATAGATGGTCGGATCGGCGTCAGCGATCTCGCGGGCGTTTTCCACGGCGATCGTATAGTCGGCTTCGTGCTGAATGACCTCGACGCCAAGTTTCCGGAGCCGCTCGACCTTCCACCCCTTGGCATCCGAGGACATGTGGACGGTGGCGTGGAAGCCGAGCGAACGCGCGGCGATCCCGACGCTCAGGCCCAGATTGCCCGTGCTGCCGACGGCGATGGTGTACTTCGAGAAAAACATCCGAACTTCATCGGTTGCCAGCTTGCGAATGTCGTCGCCGTCGGCAAGCAGCCCGTTTTCGCGCGCCAGGGTCTCCGCAAACAGGAACACTTCGTAGACACCGCCACGGGCTTTGATCGAGCCGGCGACGGGCAAGTGGCTGTCAGCTTTGATGAACACGTTTCCGAATTCCCGTCCGTCGTAGCCGAGGGCTTTGCGGAGTTCCTTGAGTTCGACCAGTTCGGAACGGATTGCACCCTCCGAGGATTCAAGTTCTGGGAAGCACTTGGCGAGGAGGGGGGCAAGGCGGTGCCAGTTCGTGCGGGCCTGATCAACATCGGCAGTCGAAATCGGCAGGTTCGGAGAGACGATCGCCTGCTTTCGGTACCGTGGATTGAGCCAAAGTGTCGGGCGGGCACCAAGGACGTCGTCCCGAGCGGGTTCGGCAGGCAGGATTGCGTTCATCTCAACTTCCGATGGTTCCGTGGAGCGGGACATCTGGCTCACCCTTCAGTGCTTCAGGACACGCGCGAGGAAGGAGCGCGCGCGTTCGTTCTTGGGATTGTCGAAGAATTCTTCAGGCTTGCCGATCTCGAGGATTGATCCCTGGTCGATGTAGACCACCCGGTCTGCGACTTCTCTTGCGAAACCCATCTCGTGTGTCACGACCATCATGGTCATGCCGGAGGACGCAAGCTCGCGCATGACATCGAGCACTTCGCCGACCATTTCCGGGTCGAGCGCGCTCGTGGGCTCGTCGAACAGCATCAAGTGCGGTTCCATCGCCAACGAGCGGGCGATCGCCACGCGCTGTTGCTGGCCACCGGAAAGCTGCCCAGGGTACTTGTGGGCATGAGCCGTAAGACCGACGCGGTCGAGAAGTTTCATCGCCGTCGCCTCGGCTTCTACGCGCGTCTTCTTGCGCACGCGCATCGGAGCAATGGTGATGTTGTCGAGCACGGTCTTGTGGGGGAAGAGGCCGAACTGCTGGAACACCATGCCGACACCCTTGCGGATCTGAGCCAGTTCGCGCTCGCCGCCAAGCTTCCGATCCGCCTCGACCGGCATATCGAAGCCGTCCACGACGAGGCTGCCGTGCTGGTACATCTCGAGACCATTGACGCATCGGATCAGCGTCGACTTGCCGGATCCGCTGGCCCCGAGGATGACCATCACTTCACCCCGGGTGACGGCGAGATCGATGTCCTTGAGCACGTGGTGAGTGCCGTAGAACTTGTTCATGCTCTTCATTTCGACGATGGCCTTCATCGTGGTGTCTCCGTTGTTCATCAGATCAGCGCGTGCCCGTTGCCATGTGGTCTTCGAGCTTTCTTGCCGCATAGGTGATCATCGAGCCGATCACGAAATAGGTAACGAGAAGGAACGAGAGGACTTCGAATGTCCGGTCGCCATACTGCGGGTTCGCGAGAATCATCTGCCCGGCGCGCAGGAAGTCCGTGAGGCCGATGATGAACACCAGCGGCGCCGAGTTGAAGATGTCGAGCACGTTCCCGACAAGAGGGGCGACGACCACCCGCAGCGCTTGGGGCAGAACGATCGAGCGGTTGATATCGAACTCGCTCATGCCAAGAGAACGCGCTGCTTCGATCTGGGCCCGTGGCACTGCCTGAAGGCCGCTTCGTACGTATTCGGCCACGTACACGGAGTAGAATATTGTGAAGCCGATCATGCCACGCGCGACGTCGGCCAGTCCCCACTGCGGCGCCAATACGGGCATCAGGATCCAGATCCAGTAGACGACCAGGATCAGAGGGACCGATCGCATCACTTCAATGTACCAGGCAGAGATGATCCGCAAGCTCGACAGACGGCTCTGGCGGCCGAACGCAAGAAGGATTCCGATCGGCAGGGAAAGGACCGATGTTACGAGCGTAAGAAGGACGCTCAGCAGCAGCCCGCCCCAAAGTCCGACGCCCGGAGGGGCCATGACCGCAACGACGACTATGAAACCTGTAAATGCTGCCGCCGGAAGAACCTTCCGGGACAGGGGCGCATAGGAGGTCAGTGCCCAGCCAAGGATTGTCGATGCGATGATGCCGGTAGCGGGCAGTGCGTTCGTGAGTCCACCATCCACGATCAGCAGCAGGGCCGGCACCAACAGAAGAACGAGGCCGTGGTGCGGCTTGAAACAAAAGACACAGCCAAAGCCCGCCCCGAGGATTGCGCCGATGATTGCCGAAGCGGTCCAGGCACGCCACGCCTGGTCTGCCGGAAACACGCCGATCATGAGAACCCGAAGGCTCTGCACGACGATGTCCCACTTCGCTGACGCAAATGCCCAGTCGGTTATGGAGTAGACGAGCCAGAGGAGGCCCGGAATGACAAGCAGGGACAGGACGACGTCGAAGGGCTTGCCGAAAAGGTTGTGACGGGTCCACTTGATTGAGGTGGCGATCATCGCGGAACTCCCGTTGGATTCAGACGGCGGTTTGCCAAGTAAACGAGCGTGCTGATGATCCAGCTCAGGATCAGATAGGATGCCATCACGATGATGATGCCCTCGAGGCTGTGCCCCGTCTGGTTGGCAATCGTTCCGTAGATGTTGAAGAGGTCGGGATAGCCGACAGCAATGCCCAGGGCCGTGTTCTTCGTCAGGCTGATGTACTGGTTGCCGAATGACGGCAGGACCACGCGGAACACCTGGGGAAGCACGATGTCGTTCACGGTGTAGCGGCGGCTCAGTCCGAGTGAAGCGGCGGCCTCCCATTGCGACTTGGGCAGCGCGTCGATAGCACCACGGACGGTCTCTGCGATGAACGAGGCGCTGTTCACGACGATCGCGAGGAGGAGAGCTGCCATTTCCGGGCTGATGCTGGTGCCGCCGCTGGCCTTGAACTTGTTGGCAACCGGGAAGTTCAGTTCTGCGCCGCCCGTGACGAAGAGGAGTGCGAAGCAGACGACGGCTGCGGCAACGCAGATGCGGCGCATGCCTTTGACAGGATCGAAGATGGCTCCGACAACGGAAACCAGAATGAGCGTGGCAAGGGCAATCGATAGCATGGAATCGCCGCCGACCCACGAAAGGGAAGGGACATAGACGCCTTGCTGGCTAACGATAAGACCGTAGAAATGCGCGGCCGATGCCATGGGCGGAAAGCGCAGGACGACAGCGAAATACCAGAATACGAGCTGGATCAGCAACGGCGTATTGCGCACGAACTCGACGATCCAGAAGCAGAGATTGCGCACGACCCAGTTTGTCGAAAGGCGGCCGACACCGAGCATCGTGCCGAGAACGGTGCTGAGAATGATCGCAAGGATCGAGACCTTCGCGGTATTGAAGATGCCGGTGACGAAAGCCGAAGCAACGGTCATATCGGGCGAAAAGAGCGTGAGGTCGGGAAGGAAGCTTTCGCCGGAGGCCAGAGTCCAGCCTTCACTGATGTCGAAGCCCGCCGTGTTCGCAAGGAACGAGAAACTGAACCGGATGCCTCTCTCGGCCAGTCCGGACTTGATCGCGTAGGCCAGCAGTCCGAGCAGCGCCACGACGATGGCGATGACGCCAAACTGGATTGCTTCATGCCGTATTCGGTTGCGCAGGCGCCGTGACTTCAGGTGATCATGGTCTGCCATGCCGCGGACCGCACTCGTTTCATGGATGGTCATTTTCAGCTCCCAGTACCTAAGGGTCGGAGCTTGAGCTCCGACCCTCGGCATGCGTCAGTTCCAGAGCGGGGAGTAGATTGCGCCGCCCTGCGTCCAGAGCGCATTGGGCGTGCCCTTGCGATCGAGGTACATCTTGGTCCTCGGGCCGAGATTGCGGTCGTAGACTTCGCCGTAGTTGCCGACGGCTTTGACCGCCTGAGCGATGAAGTCGTCGGCGAGACCGAAGTCCTTGCCATAGCCGCCGTCCACACCCAGGAACTTCTGGACGAACGGATCTTCGCTCTTGAGCTTCTCGGCGAGATTGGCCTGCGTGATGTCGGATTCTTCAGCCTGGAAGAGGCCATACTCGATCCAGCGCAGGGCGTTGCGCCACTTGGAGTCGTTGGCGACGACGAAGCCGCCGAACGGTGACTTGTCCAGTGTGTCGGGGAGGATCAGATAGTCGGTAGGCGTCGGCGCATTTCCAGCCCAGGCGGCGAGCGCCGACTTGTCGGTGCTCATCGCGTTGCAACGGCCGGAATTGAGCGCGGAGAAAAGCTTCTCGAGGTTCTCGTAGGTCAGGACCTTGGAGTCCTTCCAGCCACGCGCCTTGAAGGCTGCCGTCAGGACGGTTTCGGTCGCCGACCCCTGCGTCGTGCAGATCGTTGCGCCGTCGAGATCACCGAATTCCTTGATACCGGCGTCCGCCTTCACCATCAGTCCCGTGCCGTCGTAGAAGTTGACCGGAAGGAAGTCGATCGCGATCGATGATTCACGCGCCGGCTTGATGGTGGTGTGTGCAAAGACAACGTCGACTTGGCCCGTCAGCACGGCGTCAAATCGGCTCTTGTCGGTCACGGTCATGAATTTTACCTTGGACGCGTCGCCGAGGACCCCGGCCGCTACCGCCTTGCAGAAGTCGACGTCGAGGCCCTCCATCTGACCTGTCGTCGTATTGAGATAGCCGAATCCCGGAGCGGTATTGTCGGTGCCGCAGTTCAGTACGCCGCGCTGTTTCACAGTATCCAGCACCGATGCGGATGCCTGGGCGGCACCGAATGCGGCGGCTGCAAAAACGCCGCCGGTCAGGATTTTCAATAGATTCATCTTGGTTCCCCTTTCGGATCGCGATAGCGAAGGTGATGCCAAGCAATGAGGGTCGGCCTGATCGAAAGTTTGGTCGGACGCTCGTGGCGTTATCGCCGTTCTGGACGCGTCGTCCCGTTGTTGGCCAAGGTCGACATGCGATCCTCGCTCCCAGTCCCATCAGTTGGCGTCAGGATCATAGGAAGCGGATCAATTCAAATATACTTAATTCTCCTTGATGGATACGTTAGCAGAACTGTTGAGTATTCGCCTTCCGTCGGTTGAAGAAGCGACCTCTGCCGGAAGTCGCCATGGCCGGAAAAGCCGCGAGGCGCACAGCACGGTGATGTGTTTCGGGACGGGACGTTAGGGAACGGGGCCGGTGTCGCAATGGTTTCCGGCTGTTGCGTCGCCTCCAGAGATGCCACGAGAGGTGGAACTAGGAGAGGGGCGGCTTCTCGGCTATACGATCCAGGAATACCTGAAGTGCGGGGCTACGCTTCTCGTCTCGCCGAAAGGCGAGGAAAATCCGCCGTCGGATTTCTGGCACCAGCCGACACACCCAGACATCCTCAAGATCGTAGCTTGCGCGGAGACCAGGCAGAATCGAAATCCCATAGTTTTGCCGTATCATGGCGATGGTGACTTCGAACCCTTTGCACCGAGCAACGATGTTGGGCTTGAAGCCTTCCCGTTGACAGGCTTCGGCGAGCATCCTGGTATAAGTGTCCGACGCTGTGTCAATTGCCCAGCGCTCGTCGCGGAGTTCTCGAAGACCAACTGTAGGATGGTCGGACAGGCGGTGATCTTTGGACACCATGACGTTGAAGACGTCCTCCATCAGGAAGATCGTCTCGATATTAGGGTCGAGTGCACCCGTCGGCATGTTCAGGTCGTCGATAATCGCGACGTCCGTCTGCCAACTCCGGAGTGCCGCGACGCTTTCTGCGGGCTCCATCTCGTCGAACTGCACCGTGAGGTGAGGATGGCGCTCGGCGAGGTCGTAAACGACCTTCGGAATGATGGCCGCTGCGACCGATGGGAAGGCGGCGACGCGAAGCTCGCCGGACACGACGCTCTTCAATTCGGCGATGTCGGCCTTCGCCGATTCAATCTCGGTGAGGATCTTCTCGGCTCGTTGGACGAGCTGGTGGCCCGCCGGAGTCATGACAACGCCCCTGCCGCGCCGTTCGACAAGGCGGATGCCCACCTCCTCTTCGAGGAGGGCTATCTGCTGCGAGACTGCCGAGGGCGAGACATAAAGTGCCTCCGCAACGGCAGCCATGGTTTTCCGTATCGACAGCTCCCGAAGAGCGCGCAAGCGTCCGATGTCCATGACCACTTCCTCGAAGCTTTTCACCAAATCATTAGTTCATCTGAACATATGTGCAAATATAATTAACTTTTTCTGGCCTTTCGGCCGAACTAGGCTCCGCTCAAGATTTTCGAGAATTTGGAGAACTGAGATGGCCCACACAGCCAAAGCGCATTTCACCACGACCGTTGAAGACGTTGACCCTCTCGTCGCCGATGCCCTCGCGTCGGAGCGGACACGTCAACAAAACCAGATCGAGCTGATCGCCTCGGAGAACATTGTCAGCCGCGCGGTGCTCGACGCACTGGGGCACGAGATCACCAACAAGACGCTTGAAGGCTATCCGGGCAATCGCTTCCACGGTGGCGGCCAGTTCGTCGACATCGCGGAGCAGGCGGCGATCGACCGCGCCAAACAGCTCTTTAACTGCGGCTACGCAAACGTGCAGCCCCATTCGGGCACCCAGGCCAACCTCGCCGTCTTCTTCCTGCTGCTGAAGCCCGGCGAGAAGGTGCTCTCGCTTGATCTGGCGGCAGGTGGCCACCTCTCGCACGGCATGAAGGCGAACCTCTCGGGCCGCTGGTTCGACGCCAACAACTACAACGTCAATCCGCAGAACGAGGTCATTGATCTCGACGAGATGGAGAGGCTCGCCGAGGAAATTCGCCCGAAACTGCTGATCACCGGCGGCTCGGCCTACCCTCGTGAACTGGACTTCGAACGCATGTCGAGGATCGCGAAGAAGGTCGGGGCATACTTCCTGGTCGACATGGCCCACATCGCAGGTCTCGTCGCCGGTGGCGTGCATCCGTCGCCGTTCCCTCATGCGGATATTGTGACATGCACGACGACGAAGACGCTTCGCGGTCCTCGCGGAGGCTTGATCCTCACCAACAATGAGGAATGGTACAAGAAGCTGCAGGCAGCCGTCTTCCCCGGCGTTCAGGGGTCCCTGCACAGCAACGTCCTTGCGGCAAAGGCAATTTGCCTCGGCGAGGCGCTGCGCGATGACTTTAAGGTCTATACACGGCAGGTCGTTGAAAACGCGAAGGTTCTCGCGAACACGCTCGCCGACCGTGGCGTTCGCATCGTTTCGGGCGGAACAGACACTCACATCGTCCTCCTCGATCTGTCGAGCAAGGGATTGCTTGGAAAACAGGCCGAGACGCTGCTCGCCAGGGCGAACATCACGTCGAACAAGAACCCGATCCCGGGTGACAGCCCGCGTCCTCCGGAATGGGTCGGGATGCGCCTCGGGTCATCGGCCGCTACGACGCGTGGTCTGAAGGAGGAGGAGTTCCGAATCCTCGGTACCGTGATCGCGGATCTGATTGACGCCGAGGTCGCCGGCAAGGCCGACGAGGTCGTCGAAGGCGCCAAGGCCAAAATCGCGGAGCTGACGAACAAGTTCCCGGTCTACGGGCAATAACCAGCTCACGCCGGACGCATCAGATGCCGCGCGCACATGTCGAACGCGCGGCATTTCTCTTCTCATAGGCAGCTTGCTGGTTCGAGCTTGAATCCAATGGAGACGTATCCGATGGACAGATTCACACGCGCCGCGGACATCGATGGAAAGAAGATCGCCACGGGACTGCTTGATCGCATCAAAGCCGACGTCGAGGCAGTGAAGGTAGAGACGGGCGTTGTTCCCGGCCTGGCGGTGGTCCTTGTCGGAGAAGATCCGGCTAGCGCCGTCTACGTGGCATCCAAGAATAGACAGACCGTCGCCGTGGGCATGAAGTCCTTCGAGCATCGCCTGGTTGCAGAAACCACCCAGGCCGAGCTGCTTGCACTCGTGAACCGCCTTAACGTGGATCCAGAGGTCCATGGAATTCTCGTGCAATTGCCATTGCCCGCGCATCTCGATCCGAATGCGGTGATCCAGGCGATCAGTCCGGACAAGGACGTCGATGGCTTCCACGTCTCGAACGCGGGGCGCCTTGCAACTGGAAATCCGGCGCTCGTGCCGTGCACCCCGCTGGGCTGCATGATGCTGCTGAAGGATACCCTGGGCGAGAACCTGGCAGGGATGCACGCCGTCATCGTGGGCAAGTCGAACATTGTCGGCAAGCCGATGGCCCAGATGCTCATGAACGCTCACTGCACCGTGACGGTTGTCCATTCGCAGACGAGGAACACTGCGGAGTTCTGCCGAGCCGCCGATATTCTCGTCGTAGCAGTCGGTCGCGCGGGTCTTGTCCGCGGAGACTGGATCAAGCCCGGTGCTGTCGTCATAGACGTCGGCATCAACAGGATACAGATAGACGGCAAATCGCGGATCGTCGGCGACGTTCTCTACGGAGAGGCGGGTCACGCGCGCGCGATCACCCCCGTTCCGGGTGGTGTCGGACCGATGACCATCGCCTGCCTGCTCTCGAACACGCTGACGGCCTTCCGTCGGCATTACGCTTTGGCAATTGCGGCCTGAGAATGAGGATACCTGAATGACGACCACCGCCCCCCGTTATGCTCTGCGTGTCGCCTGTCCCTCCATCCGCGGGGTGACAGCCGCGATCGCCACCTATCTGTCGCAGAATGGTTGCAACATTTCGGACAGCGCTCAGTTCGATGATGCCGACACCGGCCGCTACTTCATGCGTGTCAGCTTCCAGCCGGAAGAGGGTCACACCCTCGAGCAGCTTCGTGATGGTTTCAAGCCGATCGCGGAAAGGTTCGAGGCGAACGCCGAGTTTTTCGACGAGACCGAAAAGAAGAAGGTGATCCTTATGGTGAGCCGCTTCGGCCACTGCTTGAACGACCTCCTCTATCGCTGGCGGATCGGCGCACTGCCAATCGATATCGCCGGCGTCATTTCGAACCACCTGGACTATCAGCGGGTGGTCGTGAATCACGACATCCCGTTCCACTGCATCAAGGTCACCAAAGCGAACAAGCCGGAGGCCGAGGCAGCTCAGATGCAGATCGTGGAGGATGCTGGCGCGGAGCTCATCGTGCTCGCCCGTTACATGCAGGTCCTATCTGACGAGATGTGCCGCAAGATGTCCGGCCGCATCATCAACATCCATCACTCCTTCCTGCCAAGTTTCAAGGGAGCGAATCCCTACAAACAGGCCTATGAGCGGGGCGTGAAGCTCATTGGCGCGACCTCGCACTACGTCACGGCGGATCTGGACGAAGGTCCGATCATCGAGCAGGACATCGTTCGGGTGACCCATGCGCAGAGCGGCGAGGACTACGTGAGCCTCGGGCGCGATGTCGAAAGCCAGGTGCTCGCGCGAGCCATCCACGCCCACATCCACGGACGTGTGTTCATCGACGGCAACAAGACGGTCGTGTTTCCTGCGTCGCCTGGCTCTTATGCGTCAGAACGCATGGGCTGACTGCGGCGTGACACGGTAGCGACGCCCGTGAACACAAGCTTCGGTCGACAGGAAGCCGGCCGAAGTGCATATCTACAGAAGGCGGCTGAACCCCTTTCCGATCGGGATGACACCTTTCGGGTTAGGATGTATCAAACCGGAACTGCAGGAGAATGAAGTGTGCGTGGGGCGAAAGGGAGCGGTACGACCCCCACGTATCGGCCTGTTCCGGGGATGTTCACGATCTAGGCCAAAATGATCGCATAATGTATCTTCGGGAACGCGACCTCTGCGGTTGTTGCCCTGATGGGCTGTGCATTTCGATCTGCGCTTGAGGCCCTAAGGGTTTCCCTGCGAGCAGGGCGCTTTCGAAGAGGGCGCTCGCCTCATGTACGAGCATATCGACCACATACGTGGCGGGCTGGTCGCGCTGCTCGGCCGCGATGTGTTATCGGAGGCGAATGCCGGCATCTGACCTAGCGAGAGGATGGGGGCGGCGTGCCCAACTCATCTTGCCGCATTCCGGAGAGAGCCGAAGATGGTGAACCTGTCTCCCTGGGTTGGGATCCGCTTGCGGGATCCCTCTTTGCAAGAGAGGATCAGATGGAGGCCGAGTAGGGCGGAGTAACCATGATCAAGCTCGACAAACTGCGTGACCTCGACATTGACGCGTCTCATTCGCGTCGTTCGTACGTGAGCGCCGCGAGTGGGCTCGTTTGTCTCGATGCGGGGCTGTGCGTGATCGCCGATGACGACCTTCACCTTGGCGTGTTTCCCGTTGATAACTCGGGCCCCGGTCACTTGGTGCGGTTGTTTGAGGGCGTCCTGCCGGCCTCCAGCGCAGGTCGAAAAAGCAAGAAACCGGACTTGGAAGCGCTAACCGTTATACCGCCTTGCGCGGGTTTTTCGTTCGGCGCGCTTCTGGCGATAGGCTCGGGATCGCGACCCAATCGAAAGCGGGGCGCGTTGCTCGGGCTCGATCGTAGCGGCGCCTTGGCCGTGCCCCCTAAGAGCGTCGACCTGTCATTTCTCTTTGATCCGATCGAGGGGGAATTTGCTCAGCTCAATATCGAAGGTGCGGTTGTGACGCGCGGGGAACTGCGATTGTTTCAACGGGCCAACAGACGCCAAAACGACAGCGCGATCATCCGATACTCGCTGGCTTCAGTTCTGGATGCTCTGGAAAAGGATCAAAGCGAGCGGGTCGTGCCGATCGCGATCCAGCATGTCGATCTCGGCGCAGTTCGCGGCGTTCCGCTCGGTTTCACAGATGCCGCGTCACTCCCCAATGGGAATATGATTTTCAGCGCTGTTGCGGAGAGCACGGACGATGCGTACCTCGATGGGCCGTGTCTAGGGGCTGGCATCGGTATCATCGGCGACGGCGGCAATTTGCTTTCCTTTGATTTTCTCGCCATCCCCCACAAGATCGAGGGCATTCACGCATCTCAGCGAGGTGATCTGCTGGACCTTCTTCTCGTGACCGATGCCGACAACGCTGACGTTCCGGCTGGACTGTTTTCCGGCCGAATCCGTCGATAGCGCTCTATCCCCGCTGCCGCTCCGGCGCTCTAAAGGCGCAGCCTCGAATTGTTACGATAAACTATCTGCATTGCAGGGGGCTCGGTGACCGACCGGGATGGGAAGCGTGGAGCGGTGGTTCGTGATCTGCGGCTAGAAGTCGTTCTCGAGCCATCAGCCGACATGCCCAATGCGTCGCTTGCTGCGGTAATGTTTTGCGCTAAAAGGATCGAACAATGTATCGACTGAAATAGCGCACGCTGGTCTCGTCTTCGCAAGAGCGAATTGATTACGGCCCGCTACTGCGCCACTACGGGTGAGGGCCACCCCTTCGGCTTTAGCTTTGAGACTTTGCGACGACGGATCATTCCGCCGCATCAAGTCGGGAAAGGGCCTTCTGGCGTCGCGCGATCACCGCCGGATCGCTCACGAAATCCGTCCGCTTACCCGGCTTGCGGCCCCTCGGTTTGCAGCCATTCTTGTCGCTGTTCGGATACAGGGTTTGGTTGAAAGTCGTGCTGTCGCCGGTTGTCCGGGCATCTGCCAACGACTATGTGTGCGGCAGCAAAGAAAGGATCAGAGCCAATGCGTATTGTCACATTCTTGCTCGTACTCTCCGTGCTCGCCGGATGCTCCCAGACCGGCGGCGGTGCGAGCAGCGTCAGACAGGATTACTATGGTGGGGACGGCGGTTTCTACGCGGGCGCGGTTGCCCCGCGCTGAAGCGGCGCCGGCGACGCTGCAGCGCGCTGCTGATGGCCGTGAAAACTACGACAACGGGTGAGGCTGACCAGCCGAGCTCAAGTCGGTGCGTGGTGTCGATCTGAAGATCGGACTTGGGGTTGCCTGGAACAAGGAAGACCCGACAGCCGCGCGGGACGACATCATCGACATCGCGCGGTCGGGCAGGTGAGGCAGTGGGACGGCATGCCGAGGGCGAATCAGTTGGAACCCAGGAGGCCACGGCAAACTCCAACGGCGTGCGGCGCCGAAGTAACGCTCAACCCCGATAGCCAGACATTTCTTCGGCCGGCGCGAGACCTCTCACGAAGCCCTTCACGTCGCGGCAATTGATCGATGGCTGCCGCGATGCTTGTCGCGAAGCCCAATGCGGTTAGATTGCGTCATTGATCAGTGCATTGCGTTTGGACTTGCTTGAGGTACCATCTTAAGGCGGCTCCGCCGAGCAGCGATGCCGCGACCGGTGCCTGCCGTCGACGATGCTGTTTAACGTGAGTTCGTGGGAGCGGTCAAAATGCTGGTCGATATCAGCGATCCCAACGCATCCGAACAAGCCTTCCGTGCGAGCGAAGCGAAGTTCCGCGACATTTTCGAATGCGCCGGGGTTGCCGTTTGGGAACAGGATTTTTCCGGTGTCGCCGAACTCCTCGACAGGTTTCGGTCCGAGGGCGTTGAGGATCTGCGGGCCTATCTTGAGGCGCATCCCGACCGGTTGGACGAAGCGATTGCGAGCGTGCGGATCATCGACGTCAACCCGTTTACGGTGGAGATGTTCGAGGCCACGGAGAAAGGCGAATTGCTGCGCTCGCTCTCAAGCGTTTTCCTCCCCGAAACGGCACCGATTTTCCTGGAAGAGTTGGTGACCATCTGGGAAGGCCGCCGGCGCTTCGGCGCGGACACCGCCCTGCGTACGCTCCGAGGACGGCGGTTGGATGTTGTGTTCACCATCACTTTCGAGGGCCCCCATTACGAGCGCGCTTACGTCAGCATTCTCGACATCTCCCAGCGCAAGGCCGCGGAACGCCGGCTGGAGGCGGTCGATCGGATTGCCAAGGCGATCGCCAGCAACCTCGATCTCGATCACATCGTTCAGACAGTTACGGACGCAGCGACCGAACTGACCGGCGCGAAATTCGGGGCGTTCTTCTATAATCTCGTTGACCCACAGGGTGAAAGCTACACGCGCTACACACTCTCCGGCGCTCCGCGCATTGCTTTCGAGAACTTTCAACTGCCGCGCAACACGGCTGTGTTCGAACCGACTTTCCGTGGCCTGGGCGTGGTGCGTTCGGACGACATCAGAGCCGATCCGCGTTATGGCAAATTGGCGCCCCACTTTGGCATGCCGAAAGGACATTTGCCGGTGGTGAGCTATCTGGCGGTTCCGGTGGTGTCGCGTTCGGGGGAGGTGCACGGCGGACTGTTCTTCGGTCACGACCAACCCGCAATCTTTGCCGCCGATGCCGAGGACACGGTGATTTCGATCGCTGCGCATGCCGCGATCGCGATCGATAACGCCCACTTGCTCAAGGCAGCCGAACACGAGGTTACGGTGCGCCGCCAGGCCGAGCATGCCGCTCATCAGCTCGCCGCAATCGTCGAGTCGTCGGAGGACGCGATCCTGTCGATGGACTTGGACGGCATCATCACCAGCTGGAACGCCGGGGCCGAGCGGCTATACGGATACACGGTCGAGGAAGCCGTCGGAAAGCCGGTCACGCTTTTGATCCCAAATGATCGCCAGGGCGAAGAGCTGGACTTCCTGGCGCAGGTGCGCGCCGGCCGCCGCGTCGATCACTTTGAAACGCTGCGCCGGCGCAAAAATGGAGGGCTGATTCCGATCTCGCTCAGGATCTCGCCGATCCGCGACAATGCCGGGGCGGTCATCGGCGCCTCGAAGATTGCACGCGACATCAGCGATCGCAAACAGGCCGAGCAGCAGAAGGACCTGTTGATCCAGGAGATGGCGCACCGGGTCAAGAACCTGTTCATGGTATCGAGCAGCGTGGTGTCTCTGAGCGCCAAATCGGCCACGTCGGCCGACGAACTCGCCTCAGCCGTCATTGCGCGCTTGGGATCGCTGGCGCGAGCCCATGTGCTCACCTTGCCGACGGCGCATGGCGGTGGCTCGGGTGAGGGCCGGGCCAGTCTGCAGCCGTTGCTCGCCACAATCCTATCGCCGTATGTCGGCGAGAACGGTCAGGGCCAGTGCCGGGTGACGACGCGCGGATGCGATCTGGGCGTCTCTCGCGCGGCAATCACTGGCTTTTCCCTGGTTGTGCATGAGTTCGCGACCAATGCCGCCAAATATGGCGCGCTTTCAACGGACACGGGCCATCTCGATCTTGAGTGTATCGACAGAGGAGGGGCGCTAGAGCTGATCTGGACCGAACGCGGCGGTCCCCCGGTGTCGGAATCCGAGACCGAGGGTTTCGGCACCAAGCTCGCCAAACTGACCATCGAAAGGCAGTTCGGTGGAGAAATCCTTCGTCAGTGGCACCCGGAGGGACTTGTCATACGGCTCACCATTCCGAAGGACCGGCTGCAGCCGTTCGACGAGACGAAATCCTAGCGGACGTCCTTACTATTCTTGGCGTTGGCGATCCGACACCAGCCTTCCAGAAGCCCCCGGGCGAACGGAACAACGACGGAAACGCGAAGTTTGGTCACATCTTCTCTAGCCCAAGGAGACGAAGATGACGCAAGAGTTCGTCAAGCCGCCATTCCCCGATCAGAAACAGGAGCCGCCGGGTCTCACCGACGCCATGATACCGGTTCCCGATCACGGCGAAACAAGCTATCGCGGTTCAGGAAGGTTGGCGAACAAGCGGGCGGTCATCACCGGCGGCGATAGCGGGATCGGGCGCGCAGTTGCGCTTGCCTATGCCCGTGAAGGTGCAGACGTGCTGATCGCTTATCTCAGCGAAGACGAAGACGCGAAAACCACCCAAACGTTGGTTGAGGCCGAGGGGCGCCGCGCGATCCTTGTTGCTGGCGATATTCAGGAACCCAGGCATTGCCGGCGCATCGTGACCACCGCGATCGACAAGTTGGGCGGCATCGACATTCTGGTCAACAATGCTGCACACCAGGCGAGCTTCAAGGAGCTTCAAGAAATTTCGGACGAGGAATGGGAGCTGACATTCAAAGTCAACATCCATGCAATGTTCTATCTTGCCAAAGCCGCTGTGCCCCACATGCCGCCAGGCAGCGTCATCATCAACACCGCCTCGATCAACTCCGACCACCCGAACCCGACATTGCTCGCCTATGCGACGACCAAGGGAGCGATCCACAATTTCACGGCGGGCCTCGCGCAAATGCTCGCGGACAAGGGCGTAAGGGTGAACGCAGTTGCTCCGGGTCCAATCTGGACGCCACTCATACCGTCAACATTGCCGGAAGAAGCCGTCAAGACCTTCGGTCATCAGACGCCAATGCAGCGTCCTGGCCAGCCGGCAGAGCTTGCGACGGCCTATGTTATGCTTGCCGATCCGCTTTCGAGCTACGTGTCCGGCGCAACGATCGCCGTCACCGGTGGCAGACCATTTCTCTAGAAGCGGAACGATTGAGAACCAGCGATCAATGCCTTGCAGCCGCATTGTAGCTGGAACTTAAATGGCAACGGCGCATTGTTAGAAGAGCACGTTCAGCTTTTGCGAAAGGCAATTCTCAATGCCTTCTCTTCATGAAACGGACCAGCGGTCTCCGCCGCTGGAGACCCAGGTTGTTGACCTTATTCCAGCGCTTCGGGCCTTCGCCCGCACATTCGTGTCGTCGAGCTTCGAAGCCGATGATCTGCTGCAAGAAACGCTTTTTCGGGCATTGCGCGGAATTGACGGCTTTCAACCGGGAACAAATCTCAAATCCTGGCTCTTCACGATCATGCACAATGCTTTCCGCACCCAGTACAAGCTACGCCGGCGCGAGTCGCCTGGCGTTATCAACTGCGCCGAGCTCCCGATCCCAATGCCGGCACCGCAGGATTGGTGCGTCCTGAACGTCGAGCTGCGCACAGCTCTCGACACTCTGGCACCGGATCACCGAGAGGTGCTGATCCTCGTTGCCGGATATGGCCTGAGCTATAAGGAAGCCGCCGATATTTGCGACTGCGCAGTGGGCACGATCAAGAGCCGGCTTAGCCGAGCGCGCGACGAGCTTGCTTTTCGCATGAGCGGATTTCCAATTCAGTGATATCGGCCGCATACGATTGGACTGGAAGACTTCCTAGTCAAGGTCATCAGAATCCGCGTCACCGTTGCGAGATTGAGGCGCCATGGATTTCGTCTCGGAGACTTGTGCCAAGAGCTGGAGCCTGTGTCGATACTCAGCGCCGTTGCGGCCCAGCCTTTCCAGTTGTTCCAGATTGTCCTGCAAATCTGCCCGTTTCACCACCAGGCTGAGGGGATTTTTGGCGGCGCGAAGCGTCAAGGCATCCTTGGTCTCGCCCGACTGAATTGTCAGCATTTCGACAGCGCATACCACCTCCGGGGAAAAGCCTGTCTCGATCAAGCGATCACGCGTCCAGCCCGGAGACTTCTCCAGGACGTCGTGCAGGAAGGCGACTGCCTTAGCTTTTTCGCCGACGACGGCGTCTGCCACTCTTTGGCAATGATGGAAGTATGGATCGCCTGCTTTGTCGAGCTGGCCCGAATGCGCATGCGCCGCGACGTCTCGCGCCGCTGCGCATTCTTCCATCGGCGACAGCGGCACCGGGGAGCGCCTCATGTCGCGCCGGTCACGAGGATCGGTCACTGCGCCGGCTTTTGATTGTGGGGGCCGCCTGGTGTTGTCACGCCCTTCAGTCCAATGCCGGCAAGACCCGGATCGCCCCGTGCCGCGTCGGCGAGAGACACGATGCCAACCAGGCGCTTGTCACGGTTGATGACCGGCAGGCGCCGGATCTGCTCATCGCCCATGTGGCGCGCGACCTCCGACAGTTCATCATCGTCGAAGCAATACCTGACGTCGGTCGTCATGATGTCGCCGACACGCGTCTTGCCGTCGCGACCGTCCGCCACATGCCGTACCACAATGTCGCGATCGGTTATCATGCCGACAAGGCGGTCGTTTTCGCCGACCGGCAGGAATCCGATATCGTTTTCAGCCATCTGTCGTGCGATATCCTGGATCAGGTCGTCGGGGCTGGCCACATGCACATCCCTGGTCATGATCTCTGCAATGCGCATTGATTCGCTCCTTTCATCAGCTTTCGTCAGCGCCGCGGTGGGCCTTGCCGTGCGGAGCGGTCGCTGGCGCCACGATCGTTCCGGTATCTTCGTCCTCGCCCGAACCGGGTGCATCGGACGGCGGACCTTCCTCGATCTCTCGGCGCGCCTGTTCCCAGTGCCGTTCCTCCTCACCGAAAGGCCGCCCTTCGCTTTCCCAAATGGCATGGGCGCGGCGGCGAATACGTTCCTCTTTGTCATCCATTGCAATGAGCCTTCCTTGATGGATTTGCCTCGCAAACCAAGGAGAGCCAGATTTGTTCCGACAGGGGATGCATAGCCGCCACCGCAAGTCATAGGGGATGCGGGCTTGAAGACGTCGACGGAATCGAGCGGATCAGATTTGGGCGGATAGAGCGAAGCAACGTCGGGATGCAATCGATCGGCCGCACAGATGTTCGGCCAATGGGAGCCTGCAGTCGCGTGAGAAGAACCAAGCTTCGCTCGGCCGATCTGGTGTCAGTTCGGGCCGTTGGGGCTTTCGTTGTAAATGATGGCCATGAGCGCATGCAACCACTCTGCGAGCGGCTGGGATCTGCGCCTGATGGGTGCCAGATGGATCGCCCGCTCGAGTGTGCGCTCGACAAGAGTATCCGCGGCCGCCACATCCGACATCAATCGGCGCGCCCTCAGCCGCAATCCGGGAACAAGGTCGACAATGTTATGCTCGTAAACCTCGAAATCTATGGGCACCAGGGTCGCCAGCTTTTGAAGGTGTTGTTCGAAGACAGCGCTGACGAGATCGGACGAGCCCACGTCTTTGCTGAGACGAGCAGCGGAACTGAAACGTTCGGGAATGCTTAGACAGTCGTAGCCACTGAAAAAGATGAGAGGCACCGAGCGCCGCGCGAGTTCGTCAGCGACTGGATAGATCAACTCTCCATTGAGGTTGAAGTCGAGGACGGCGACCTGAATATCATCAGCGTTGAAGAGGCTCTTCAGCGCCTGCCGCACGGTCGGGCTCGGGCCGATGATTGTCGCCCCGGCTTGTTCCAGCCATGAGGCAATGTCATTTGCGACGTAAAATTCGTCCTCGGCCACCAACACCCGCAACTGCTGCAGGTCCGGCATCATTTCTTGTTCTCGGTCTGGTTCACGGGGTGCCTCAATTTCTTCTTGAGGTTTTAGCGTCCGCCATCGCCCGCCACGGCTCGACGCGAATCCAGCGCCTTTTGCAACCTGTTTGCGAGTATCAGCAGACGATCCGGTATATCGTCGATCCGCGCGCAGCCGGCGCCGGCGGGATCTGTTGCCGGGTTGGTCGCCAACATATTGTCGGCGTCATCGCTTGTCTTCTTCCCCGCAGCCATCTTCGTCCTAGCCGCCAATTCGTTGCGATCTCGGGCTTGCTCGTCTTCACCGGCACCAGTTTGATCGGGCAGGCATTGAAACCGCGCGGACATGGCTGGTGGTGTCAGGACCGCCAAAACCCCAATGATGCACGCAGGTCTCATCGCTGCCTCTCTGAAACTCCTGTCCGCGACATAACACTGATCGACCGCAAACGTTCCCGTTACGCCTCAAAGGATTCGGCGAAGGTCGCGTTTCTGTTGCCCGCCTCGGCTGGCATCGGAACAATTCGATGGCGCGGTTGGTTTGGAACGGAGAGTTCGAAGCAAAAATGAAAGGATCGAACATGCTTGGTACCCTATTGCTGATCATCGTAATCCTACTGTTGGTCGGAGCATTCCCGGCCTGGCCGCATTCCTCCGGATGGGGGTATGGCCCCTCCGGGTTACTCGGCGTGGTCCTCGTCGTCCTCTTAGTCCTCCTGTTGATGGGGCGTATCTGATTGGATGCGAGCAACGTGACGGGCCCTGCTGGCGCCGAGCTCGTCTATGTCTCCGACACAGAGCCCGGTTTCAGCCGCACGCGCCTCCGAAGGGGCTTTCGCTATCGACGGCCGGACGGTTCGGTACTCAACGATCCCAAGATCATTGCCCGGATAGAGGCGCTGGGATTGCCGCCGGCCTATGAGCGCGTCTGGATCTGCATGAAAGAAAATGGTCACCTGCAGGCGACCGGCTACGATGCCCGCGGCCGCAAGCAATACCGCTATCACGATGCCTGGCAGCAGCTGCGCAATCACAAAAAATTCGATCAGTTATCGGCCTTTGCCAGGGCGCTCCCGCGGATACGCCGAAAGATCAGGCGCCAAATGGAAGGAACAGCGGAAGAGACAACGACTGTCCTTGCCGCGCTTGCCGCTCTCCTCGACCAGGAACCGCTTCGCATCGGCAATCCGAGCTATGTTGAGGAAAACGGGACCTATGGCGCCGCAACACTTCTGAAGCGCCATCTCAGGATCCACAATGATTGCATCGAACTGAACTTCAAGGGAAAAGGTGGGCGCCGTATCAAACGACGTCTTAGAAATCCCAGGCTGCAACGCGTTCTGGAGGATATTTCAGACCTTCCCGGACGGCAGCTTTTCGTTTCGATCGGCTCCGATGGCCGCCCACAGCCGATCGATTCCGGCCGCTTCAATCGCTATCTCGCCGATATCGCCACGATCCCCATCTCGGCAAAGACATTCAGGACCTGGGCCGGGAGTGTCGCAGCCTTTGCCGTTGCGCGGCAGGCGTTGAGCCAAGGCTCGCGACCCACCATCAGGCAAATGTGTGAAGCGGCCTCGGAGGTCCTGCACAATACGAAAGCAGTCTGTCGCAAGAGCTACATCCATCCTGCCGTTCTCGCACTTTCGAACCCGGACACAAGGGCTTCCAAACGCCGCAGGAACGCGAAGCCCATTGCAGGTTTGCGAGCAGAGGAAGTCCTGCTTTTGAGGTTCCTGGAGTCGCAAAGATCCCAGAACTGCTGACGTCGCTCGACGTCCATCGGCCTTTTGCGCATCCCGGGCCGCTGCCGGTCCACACCCTCAGCCGGTTCAATTCGTCTGATCGATGGCATGCGGTGCCGGCTGGCTGCGGGGAACCTTGTGCGCCGGCAACGCAAACCATAAGGCGAACATGACCACAGCAAGTGCGATCAAAGTACCGATGATCTTGATCACGGCTGCCTCTCCTCCACTTCGCGGACTGCTTCAATCCCGAACGGCAAGCGATGTCCCGAACCGAGCGTCGGTGGCGGTCCACGATTGGCTCTCTGACCCCGCGGGGAACAAATGGCCTGGAGCCCAGTTGGAAATGGCTTCCTGAGGGCGCGCGCCGAGACGCTGGCGCAGGTGATCGCGCTGCTCTGGTCAGGAGTCCGCGATCCAAAAGCGCTCGAGAATGTGGCTGAAGGGTGACCTTCGAGCGCCCGCAGCCTTTGACGCGGCAGCGTTTGCACGTTCGGTTGACGGTTGTCCCGGGCCTGGTGCTGCGTCGGTCCAATGAACGAGGTGGTGAAATGCCAAAGCTCGTGCGTTTTCTGATCTGGCATATGTCCTCCGGGTTTGTCCTGGGTGCCCTGACGGCGATGGCCATCGCCGTCCTTTATCCCCATGCCCTCGGCCATCGTGATGCCATCGACCCGCTCGCGCTTGTGCTGCAAATCTTCGCCTTCGGCGCCTCATTCGCCCTCGGCAGCCTCGGCACCGCATTGATGGGAAAGATCGATTGACCTCAAGGTTCGATACGGACGCTTGGAGGCGCAATCGCCTCCAAGCGTCCAACGCTATCAGGCGGCGGCCTTCACGTTCGCCGCCGTCACCGCAAGCTTGCTGAGTGCCTTGTCGGTGGCGCCTTCTTCCTGGAGGGTCTTATCGAGTAGCGATACGGCGTCCTGCAGCCCGAGTTGCCAGGCCCATGTCTTCAACGTGCCATAGCGAGAGATCTCGTAGTGTTCGACCGCTTGGGCCGACGAAATAAGGCCGGCGTCGAGCGCCGGACTTCCCTTGAATGCCTCCATGATCTCCTCGCCCTCGGCGATAATGCCTTGAATGGCCTCGCAGGTCTTTCCCTGGGCTGGCTTGCCGAAAATTTCGAAGACCTGCTGCAAGCGTTCTACATGGACTTCGGTCTCGTCCCGATGCTTTTCGAACGCCGCCTTGCTGTCCGGCAGTTGCGCCGCGCGTGCCATCTTGGGCAACGCCTTCAAAATCTGTCGTTCGGCGTAGTAGATGTCCTTCAGACCATCATGGAACAGCGTTTCAAGCGTCTTTTGTGGCATTTCAGCCTCCTTTGCCGTGTGTGGAGGCGATCCAACATTGCCGAAGTACAAAGGTTCCGAAACGGGAACAAAAAGCCCGTTGGAAGACTTGGCTTACAGGCGCGCGGCCCTTCGTTTCGACGATGAACACATGTTTCGATGGAGCGTCAGCCCGCGCGGAAAAAAGGGAGGCCCATATGAAGAGAGACCAGCCTGCTTCGCGCGCGTTCAAGTCGATCGGGGGAAGCGATGTCGTAAAACGGGTTCGAGCCAAGGTCATAGATCCGGCAGAGGCCGTTTATCGGGGCCACTATGATCTGGCGGAGTTTATCGCCAGGTATGGTCTCACCCCCATGGAAGCCCGCGAGATTTTTGTTCGGCTCGGTCCGGCGCGCTCCAATCTCGATCAATACATGAGGGAGCGCGACATAAAACTCAGCGACTGAGCGCCGGCGCCGATTCAGGCCAGTGTCTCTGAGGCCTCCACGCCGTCTCAAGGGCGTGGAAATCCGATTTCGAAAGACGGCTGCTCCAGAAAGCGGTCCGCCGGACCTTCCAGTGTCCAACGGAGCGTGCCGTTACCGCGAACGACCTCGACGGCATGGTTGCTCCCACCGAGGAGCTAGTGCGAGGCGCGACGTTCGTTGCGTTTGCGCGTCTCGGCCGCCTTTTTCGCGGATGCGGAGCGCTCGGCTTTGGGGCGTTGCGCAGCAGCTCGACCGCCGATGCGTCCGCCCTTTTTCGCGGATTCGTTGGTGTCGGGCTGGCCGCGGCCGGAACCGGATTTATTGCCGCCACCGCTGTCCTTGTTGACGGTGGCCCAGGCACGGCGTTCAGCTTCCTTCTCAGACACGCCACGCTTTTCGTAGCCTTCGGCGATATGGTCCGCCTTGCGTTCCTGCTTGTCGGTGTACTTCGATTTGTCTCCACGGGGCATGCCCCACCTCCTTTGGTTGAAGTCGCGAACACCAACCGCGACCACAATCAAACGTTCCCCGGAGACAGGTTGGAACAAAGGTCGATGAACGTGGTTTTTGCGATCCCGGAGCGCGCATTGGCCTCCCTTGCGGAGGCCCTTTTTAATCGCTGCGCGTTCAACCCGGCCCAAGCGCTCGCCTCGCGCACATTCGTCCGGTCTCCTTGCCTGCCTTGACCGACTTCGATCTTCCGAACTGCAGCGTGATTGTCACAGACGGTGGGCCCGGCGCCGCCAAATGCCGCCCAGTTTCCTTTGAAGAACCACCTCGGTGATGATCCGTCCGGTGCGGAAGCCAAGGCGCCGGAGCCTGAAAATTCCAGCGAGAACGCTCCATTCGCGCATCGTTTCCCGAGTATCGCACAAACGGAGAACCAATCCGCCGCTGCCGAGTTGGGCACGGTTCAGAACGTTAGGAGGAACCGTCATGGACTGGAATCGTGTCGAAGGAAACTGGAAGCAGGTGAAAGGCAAGATCAAGGAACAATGGGGTCGCCTTACCAACGACGACCTCGACCAGATCAACGGCAATCGCGAACAGCTAGAAGGCAGAATTCAGGAACTCTATGGGATAGAGAAGGACCGCATTCGCCGCGAAGTGGACGATTGGTACGATCGTCAGGCGTGGGACCGCTAGGCCCCGCTGCGCCCGCCGGGCTGTGTTGCCCGGCGGGCGTAGTCGTCCAGCTTCCTGGACACGCTCCCGGTTTAGGGCGGTGGTGGACCGTTTTGCCGAGCTGCCCGTTCGGGAGGACAACTGATCCTCACGATGACGCGGCTCGCCCCGGCAATCGCCTCGGCGAGCTGCCGAACATATTCGGCCCCTCCGGGCCGATCGAGCACACCCTCAATGACGACGCTGTTTCCAAGCACCCGGAAATTGAGGCTCCGCGTCTCTACCGACGGTTCGGCTTCCAACGCACATTTGATCGATGCAACGAGGCCCGAGATGGCGGCTCCATCGCCGCCTCGGCAATGGAACTCGGGAAGGATCAAAATCATCGCCGGTCTCCTTTCCTACACCCAACCGACATACCGACGCGTTGTTCCGCAGCCTTGGTAAGCGCTCCGCGCGCCCTAGTTTTGCAGATAACGCGTCGGCGCAGGCTGGAGCGGACGCGGACCGGGCTTGACCCGCTGGAGCCAGTCTCAAGCAAGGAGCTGCCATGCGCATCGCCCTCCTCGTCAACGCGCTCGAAACCGAAAAACCCACCTATACGACGACATCCCTGGCGCTTGCCGCCCTCTCGCGCGGCCATGACGTTCTCTACATCACACCCGGCGACTTTAGCCTCGGCCCGGACGATGCGTTGATGATCCGGGCAACGAACTTGCCTGACGCACGGCCCAAGAAACCGGAAACGCTGCTGCGCGCCGTTACGGCACCGGAGCGGGAAAGAACGCTCGTGAATGTTGAAGAGGTGGATGTGCTGTTCCTGCGAAATGATCCGTCGGAAGATGCCGACAGCCGACCGTGGGCTGCGCATGCAGGCGCCAATTTCGGCCGCCTTGCCGCAGAAAGAGGGACAATCGTCGTCAACGACCCCTGCGGCCTGGCCCTGGCGCAGGACAAGCTTTACTTTCAGGACTTTCCCGCGAACGTTCGCCCCACGACGTTGATCTCCAAGGATATCGAGGAGATCCGAGCGTTCATCGACAAGCACCCCGACGGCGTCATCGTCAAGCCGTTGCAGGGATCGGGGGGCAAGAACGTCTTCAGGATCGCAAGCAGCACGGAATCGAACCTTAATCAGATCGTCGACGCTGTTGGCGAAGTCGGCTATCTGATTGCCCAGAGCTACCTTCCCAAAGCGTCGGAGGGCGATACCCGGCTGTTTCTCATGAACGGACGGCCGCTTCGGCGTGATGATGTCTATGCCGCGTTCAGGCGTGTTCCGGCCAAAGGGGACGTGCGGTCCAACCTCCACGCAAGAGGAACGCCGAAGCCGGCCAATGTCACGAAAGAGATGCTGGCAATCGCGGAAACTTTGCGCCCAAAGCTCGTTGAAGACGGTATGTTCCTGGTCGGCCTCGATATCGTCGGCGACAAGTTGCTCGAGATTAACGTGTTCACGCCCGGCGGCCTCCAGACCATCCGTGAGCTTTGCGGTGTCGACTTCTGCGAAGACATCCTGGATTCGCTGGAGAACAAGGTCGCGATCAGGAAGACGTATCGCCGCACGTTGAGCAACCGCATCCTGTCGACCCTTTAAGCGTCCGCCGCACAGGAGGAGTTCCGGTCCGTCACCATCGGGAACTTGCGGACCGTGTCGACGTTAAGAGGGCGCAGCACAAGGAACCAGCCATGGCGATCGACCGGACGAGCATCGATTTCGACCACAGTCGATTTGCCAAAGGCTTGGCTCGGGGATTGGCTGGCGCTCTCGTCTTCGCGCTCCCGATGTTCCTGACGATGGAGATGTGGGAACTGGGGCTTTACATCGACCGATCAAGACTCCTGCTGCTGCTTCTGGTCAACATTCCCTTGCTCATCCTCCTCGCGCGCCGGATCGGCTTCGAAAACATCTCGACTTGGCGAGAGGCGGTGCGCGATGCGAGCATCGCCTATTTCCTCGGCCTGACGGCCAGCGCCTTCGTGCTGTCCGCCATCGGCGTTCTAAGCGCCGCGCAGGCTCTTCCCGGGGCAGCCGGCATGATCGCCATTCAGACGGTTCCAGCCAGTATCGGTGCGCTGCTTGGACGGAGCGAACTGGGCCAGCGCGACGAAGATGACGAGGACGCGCAGGACCCGATCGACGATGACATGCAAACTGGTTACGGCGGCGAGCTTTTCATGATGGCCGTCGGTGCCCTGTTTCTCGGTTTGAATGTCGCCCCGACCGAGGAAATGATCCTGATCTCGTTCAAGATGTCGCCTTGGCACGCAATCGCCCTCATCGTTTCATCCATTTTGCTGATGCATGGCTTCGTCTACGCGCTCTCCTTCCTGGGCGGACACGAGCTGGAAGAAGGCACACCCGGTTGGCATGCCCTGATCCGCTTCACCATGCCCGGCTACATGATCGCATTTTCAATCAGCCTTTACTGTCTGTGGACGTTCCATCGACTGGACGGCATCGCTCTGACCCAGGCGATCATGAGCACTGTGGTGCTTGCATTTCCAAGCGCGATTGGCGCCGCTGCAGCGCGGCTCATTCTTTAGGTGCAGTGATGGCGAAGTCGGCGAGATCGGGCTCAACGGACAGTGGGCAGGCGCATTGGATCGAATGGCTGACGGGATCACTGTCAGCCATCTGTGTAATCTCGCTGATCGGTTGGGTCGGCTTCGAAGCGATGACGCAGAACGAGGCGCCTCCTGTCCTTTCCGTCAGCATCGTCAGCAGTGAAGCGCGACCTGGCGGATATATCGTCATCTTCGAGGTGGAAAACGCGGCCGACCGGACAGCCGCCGACGTCGTTGTGCGTGGCGAGATCACCAACGGAAGCAGCGTTGTCGAAACAGTGGAGGTTACGCTTGACTATGTCCCGATGCATTCAAGGACGCGAGGCGGATTGATCTTCCGTAACGATCCCGAGGGGCGATCGCGCATCTCCGCCACCGGGTTCAGCGAACCATAACAGAAAGACTCGGCGGCAAAGAACGCGTGAGAAACGAACGGGTTCTGGAAGTCGTCGTTGGAACTGTTTCGCTCGCGCCGGGCGAAACGCGATCGTTGTGTCATCCATGGGTCACATCGATTGCTGTGCTCTCAGCCTGCTCGGCGATTGACCGTAGGCCTTCGCAAATATTCTGGAGAAGTGCCCTGCGCTTTCAAAGCCAACTTCGAGGGCGATTTCTATCAACGATGCATCGGTCTGGGTGAGAAGGTGCTTGGCGCGCTCCAGCCGAAACTTCCTGTACACGAGGGCCGGTGACATCTTCGCCTTGTCCATGAACAGGCGCTCAAGCTGGCGGCGCGATAGCCCGACAGACGCCGCCAGTTCGGCGATAGAAATCGTGTTTTCGGTGTGCTGCTCCATGATGATGAGTGCCGCGTTCAAACGGGGATCGTTGCTTTCGATCGCCAGCGGTTTTCGCGGCTGAACATGATGATGCGAGCGCGCCCTGGCCGTCTGGTGCCTGCGGAATTCGCGCAACTCCGGTTGGCCCATCTTGACGACGTCGACACCATCGACGAGCACTTCGCCGGCGAAGGCACACCGCACCGGGGTTCGGCGGTGCTGATTACAGCGCAGCCTCGATCTTGGTGGCGGCTTCAGGCGAAACCCACTTCTTCCAGATATCCGGATTTTCTTCGAGGAAGTGCTTGGCACCTTCTTCGCCGCTCGCCTGGTTGTCGGTCATCCAGGCCATCAGCTTGGCGATCGTCTCGTTGCTCCAGGAGCGCTTGTTGAGATAGTCCATAACCTCGGGGCCTGCCTTTTCGGAGAAGGGCTTGGCAACAAGCGTCACGATCGTGTCGACCGGCCAGGCGCTTGGTTTAGGGTCGGTGCATTCGGCAACCGTGATGCAGCGCTTCACTCCGCCGCGTCGTAAGCCACGCCGGCGTCAAGCTGCACCATCTCGTACTTGCCGAGGAGGGCGGTCGGTGCCCAGTAGTAACCGACCCAGCCTTCCTTGCGTTCATAGGCCTTCGCGATGGAACCATCGAGGCCCGCCGCCGAGCCGGTATCGACCAGAGTCCAGCCGGCTTTCTCCGCCTCGAAGGCCTTGTAGAGCTGTGCCGTCACGACGGTGCCGCCCCATCCTTGCGGGCCATTGAAGATCGCGCCCTTGCTCGGGTCTTCTGGGTCCTTGATCAGGTCGGGATGCTTCAGGAGGTCGGGGATGCTCTTGATATCCGGATGAGCGTCGGCAAAATACTTCGGAATCCACCAGCCCTGGACGCCGCCATCGGGAAGCGGCGAACCGACCTTGACGATGCGGCCTTCCTCGGTTCCCTTCTTGACCACGTCGGGAAGCAGATCGATCCAGGCCTCGGGCGCGATATCGGGTTCGCCTTTTTCAGCCATCGACGTGATCGTCGGGACGGTGTCGCCGATGGTGATTTCGGCGCTGCATCCGTAACCTTCGTTGAGAATGATCTTGTCGAGGTTGGAAATCACCTCGGCACTTTGCCAGTTCATGCTGGCGATGGTGACGCTGCCGCAGTCTGCAGCGTTGGCGAGCGACGAACCGGCGACGGTTCCAAGGAAGAGGCATGTCGATGCAAGCAGGCTCTTCATTATCGTTGCCTCTTTTGGCGGCTTTTGTTTGGGGCGGGGCGCCGCGGACCCCGTCCCTGCGGCGCTAGGAGGCTTCTCCCATGCGAACCGATTTCCTGAACGCAGCCGTCAATCCGCGCGAAACGGCGGTATCGAAGCCGGCCGCGCGCATCTCCTCGATCGCCGCCGCGGTGGTGCCGCGATAGTCGAGGAAGGTCTGGACCGTTTCGGCGGGGCAGTCGTCCCGTTGCTCCAGCAGTCGACCCGCACCCAAGATGAGGGTGTTGACGGCACGCCGGGCGACTTCGCGCGGCAGCCCATGCGAGATGGCGTCTGCATCATCGCCTCGGCAAGCAGCGCTGGAAAGGCGGGACCTGAGCCGGTGAGGCCGGTCAGATAGTCGATATCGGCCTCTGAACCCACTTCGTCCTGAGAGCCGCATGCATCAAAGATCGCACGAATGATCGATCGATCATCCTCCCGCACCTCGGCCGCGGCGATCCACGGCGTATAGGACTTGCGAACTTCGGCCGCCGCATTCGGCAGCGAACGGACCACGCGGTCTGTTCGGTGGTGCGCAGCAAGGGCGCTCAGGCGAATGCCCGCCATGACGGAGATCAGAAGCTTGCCTTCGGCGTCGACATTCAGGCTGGGCCAGTCGGCCGGGCGGACGGAGAGAACGATAACGTCCGAACGGTCGGCAAGGGCCTGGCTGTCTGATGTCCAGAAGGAGCGGTTGAAACGGTCGGGGCGTTCGCTGCGATAGGAGAGCGACAGGTTTTGAGGCTCGACGATGCCGGCGTCGAGAATGGCTTCGGCGATTGCTTCGCCCAGCCAGCCCGCACCACCAATTATGCCAACCCTCAAAGGTCCGCCCGTTTCCATTCTTCTCTCACTCTGGTTTGTAGCCATGCCGGGCGAAGAAGCGGTCGATCTCCCTCTGCTGCGGCGTCTGTCCGGTGTAGATCGCGATGTATTCCGGAATGCGCTTCATGCGCAGCGCAAGGTCCTCCTTGGACTGCATCGAGATGTATCCGATCTGGACCAGATAGGTCGTCCGCGCGCGAACGTCCGCCGGCCCCGCTTCGTAACCGAACCGCATGAACATGCGGCCCAGCGCCTCCATTCTCGCCTGATCGGCTTCATGCACTTCGGCCTGTATTTCGGGCGATTGCAGCGCCCAGCTGCGAACGGCGAACTCGAACTGGGAATCGAACAGATCCTTGTTCACCCAGCAGTCGAAAACGTTCAGCATCGCCTCGGCCAAGGACTCCGCATAGGCCTCGGACTGCTTGATGAGGTTACCGGTATTCTTCTCCCTCCAGCGTGCGACGAGGGCGCTCAACAATTCCTCCCGGTCCTTGAAGAACCAATAGAAGCTGGTCCGGGAAAGATTGAGCCGCTTGGCCAACGGCAGAATCTTCACCGAGTCCACGCCCGACTCGAGCAGGGAGTCGTAGGCGGCTTCGAGCCACCCCTCCTGAGAACCGCGCCAGCCAGTGTCAGTCATCGCCTGTTCCATGATTGCCTCCTAACAAATCCAAATGGCCGCTTCAAGCAAAATGTACACTTGTGTCTAATAACCAAACCATAGTGTTTTTGATTATTGACACATATGTACATTTCCGCTTACCGTTGTGATAAATTCCCATAGACCGGAGCCCGTCGCATGTCGAACGATCCCCTGCTTCAGCCGTTTCAGTTGAAGCATTTGACCCTGCGCAACCGCATCATTGTCACGTCTCACGAGCCGGCCTATCCGGAAGACGGCATGCCGAAGGGCCGCTACCGGGCCTATACGGTTGAGCGGGCAAAGGGCGGCGTGGCGCTGACGATGACCGCCGGTTCAGCGGCGGTCTCAAAAGACAGCCCTCCGGTGTTCAACAACCTGCTCGCCTACAAGGACGAGATCGTTCCCTGGATCAGAGAGATGACCGACGCCGTGCACGAGGAGGGCGCTGCGATCATGATTCAGCTCACCCACCTCGGCCGCCGCACCCGTTGGGACAAGGGGGATTGGCTCCCGGTCGTTGCCCCCTCTCACCATCGCGAAGCGTCACATCGCGCCTTTCCGAAGAAGATTGAGGATTGGGATATCGAGCGCATCATCAAGGACTTCGCTGATGCTGCCGAACGCATGAAGGCCGGCGGCATGGATGGCGTTGAACTGGAAGCCTACGGCCACCTCATCGACCAGTTCACCTCGCCGCTCACCAACGAACTCGATGGCCCCTATGGTGGCTCGCTCGACAACCGTCTGCGCTTCTGTCTCGACGTCTTCAGGGCCATGCGCGCAAGGGTCGGGAATGATTTCATCCTCGGTGTTCGCTACACGGCCGACGAATGTCTTCCCGGTGGGACCGGCGCAAGCGAAGGCATCGAGATCTCGAAGCGCCTTCGCGACAGCGGTCTCATCGACTACCTGAACGTCATTCGCGGCCATATCGATACGGACGCGGGACTGACCGACGTGATCCCGATCCAGGGCATGGCGAACTCACCGCATCTCGACTTCGCGGGTGAAATCCGCGCCGCGACCAACTTCCCGACCTTCCATGCGGCCAAGATTCCTGACCTTGCGACCGCGCGCCATGCAATCGCGTCGGGCAAAGTCGACATGGTCGGCATGACCCGCGCGCACATGACCGACCCGCATATCGTGCGAAAGATCATGGAAAAGCGCGAGGACGATATTCGCCCCTGCGTGGGCGCCAACTACTGTCTCGATCGTATCTACCAGGGTGGCATGGCCTTCTGCATCCACAATGCGGCGACCGGCCGCGAAGAAACGATGCCGCATCGCATTCCGAAGGCTGCCGTTCGCAAGAAGGTCGTGATCGTCGGGGCCGGCCCGGCTGGCCTTGAAGCCGCGCGCGTCTCGGCGGAGCGGGGCCATGAGGTCGTCGTTTTCGAGGCCGCGAACAATCCTGGCGGCCAGATCCGCCTGACGGCCCAGAGCGAGCGCCGGCGGGAAATGATCAGCATCATCGACTGGCGCATGGGCCAGTGCGAAAAACTCGGCGTCACCTTCCGGTTCAATACCTGGGCCGAGTCTGACACCGTGCTTTCCGAAAGCCCGGATGTCGTCATCATCGCGACGGGCGGACTGCCGCACACTGAGGTCCTGTCGAAGGGCAATGAGCTCGTCGTTTCCTCCTGGGACATCATTTCGGGCGATGTGAAGCCCGGAACCAACGTGCTCATCTTTGACGACGCCGGCGACCATGCTGGCCTCCAGGCCGCCGAGTTCCTTGCCAAGGCGGGAGCCAACGTCGAAATCATGACGCCGGATCGTTCATTCGCTCCTGAAGTCATGGCGATGAACCTCGTTCCCTACATGCGCTCGCTGCAGAAACTCGACGTCACCTTCACCGTCACCTACAGACTGGAGGCGGCTGAGAAGAGCGGCAATCAGCTCATCGCCCATGTTGGTAGTGACTATGGCGGTATAGCCAAGCAGCAGAGCTTCGATCAGATCGTCGTCAATCACGGCACTATTCCGCTCGACGACCTCTATTTCGAACTGAAGCCCGGCTCCAAAAACCTCGGCGAAGTCTCCTACGACGAGCTCATTTCCGGCGCGCCGCAATCCGTCGAGCGCAACCCGGAAGGCGCCTACCAACTCTTCCGGATCGGCGACGCGGTCGCGGCCCGCAACACGCACGCGGCTATCTACGATGCCCTGCGTCTTGCCAAGGATCTCTGACGATGGCGCGAAGCGAAGCCCTGCAAGGCTATCTTGACGCGGCTTTCGTCGCGTTCGACCAGTTCCTTGCCATAGATGAAGCGATAGATCGTCTCGGTGCTGATACGCACGGCGCTCACGCCATCGGCGAGCAGACGCCCGGCGATTTGTTCCGGTGACCAAAGTGCCTTCAGTTGCTCGATCACCAGTTCGCGCAATTGCGAGTGCCGCACAAGCTTCCTCAAACGCCGTCGCGCGACTGCGATACGGCCTTCCCAAACGCGCAGAACCTTGGGAATATCGATTTTTGAAGGCATTTTAGTTGAGATTACAACCGGAAGATGTTGTTATGCGCGGTACGTAGCGGCGTGCCGTCCTTTGCTGATCATCAAACCGAGCTGCTTATGTCGATTTCAGATGCGATTTACCGTCCCTTCGAAACGCTGATCCGACCGCTCGACATCCCATACCAGCCACTTCCCACCAAGGGACCCGTCGCGGTCCTCATGCACTTCATCCGGATGTTTCGTGGCGTCGTCATTGCGATGGCGGTGACGTCGATGGCGGTAGAAGCTATCAATCTGACGATCATCTGGGGGCTGTCGGTCATCGTCGACGGTGTGGCGACACAGGGGGTCGAGCACTTCGTTGAGAACCGGTTCTGGCTTTTGGCGTTCCTGGCCTTCCTGATCTTTCCGGTGATGCCGGTCTTCTTCTACATCACCAACATCCTGAACTCGCACACGATCGGCATCAGTCTGCCAATCGCCATACAGTGGCAAGGGCACAAGGCCATCGAAGGACAGGACCTCGCCTTCTTTCATGACCTTTTCGCGGGGCAGGTGGCATCGCGTCTCGGCCAGGTCGCCAACGCCGTACAGCAGCAGATCCTGATCGCCTTTCAGACGGCGCCTCGTTTTCTGCTTCAGATCGTCGGCTCGGTTTTGCTCCTGTTTGCGCTCTCGTGGCAGTTGGCACTACCAGTCGTCATCTGGGTGATCGTCAACGTGCTCTTCACGATAAAGGTCGTACCCGACTTCACAGAGCGCGCGCGCCGCTCGGCAAAGCAGAACAGTCTGGTTTCCGGCGCGATGACCGACATCTACGGCAACATCCAAATGGTCAAGCAGTTCGCTGCCGAAGACAGCGAGGCGGGTGCACTTCGGAAGATCATGTCGAAGGCCGTCGGTACGCTTCACCACGAGCAGCGCGTCTACCGGACCACGGAACTCGTCGTCATCAGCCTCAATATGCTGCTCTGGCTCGTCATGCTGGGGATCGGCTTCTGGGGGCTTTACGACAGCTTTCTGACGGTCGGTGATTTCGTTGCGACCGTCTATATTCTCCAGAGGCTTTCCGCGAATTCCTTCACCTTCCTGCAGATGGGGCAGCAGGTCTTCAAGGCGCTGGGCACGATCAAAGATGCGATGCCTGTCATGACCACGCCGCCGTCTGTGACCGATCGGCTAGGCGCAACAAGGCTCATTGTCCGGCACGGCGAAATTCGTTTCGAGAACGTGCGCTTCGCCTACAAGTCGGACCGGCCGGTCATCGATGATTTGTCGCTGACGGTTCGTCCGGGCGAGAAGGTGGGATTGGTTGGGTTGTCCGGCGCAGGCAAGACGACGCTGGTCAACCTGCTGCTGCGCTTCTACGACATCTGCGGTGGCGCCATTCATATCGATGGTCAGGACATTCGCGCCGTGAGCCAGATGAGCCTGCGGCAAAACATCGGTGTTATCGCCCAGGATGTCGCTCTGTTGCACCGGTCGGTCGGCGACAACATTCGATATGGTCGTCCGCAAGCAAGCCGGCCGGAGATCGAGCAAGCTGCAAGGGCCGCGCAAGCCGATGCTTTCATCGCCGAACTGACCGATGGGGAAGGCCGCAGGGGTTACGACGCCTTTGTCGGTGATCGCGGCATCAAACTGTCCGGAGGTCAGCGACAGCGTGTTTCGATCGCGCGGGTGCTGTTGAAGAATGCGCCAATCCTGATCCTCGACGAAGCGACTTCTGCGCTGGACAGTGAGGCCGAGGCGGCGATCCAGGAAAAGCTCAATCTGCTGATGGACGGCAAGACAGTTATTGCCATTGCCCATCGCCTTTCCACGATCGCTCGGATGGACAGGATCATTGTTCTGGATCGTGGCCGGATCATAGAGGAAGGCACGCCGGATGCGCTCCTGGAGCAAGACGGGCTCTATGCCCGTCTTTGGAAGCGGCAGACGGGCGGCTTCATACCTGAAGAGCTGGATTAAGGTTCCCTTTTTCCCGTCCCGGGGCGTTCCTTTCGCGAATTCGCCTCGATGACTTGAACCTCACGGGTTCCCGATTGCCGGGTGCGAGCTTTGTCAATTTCACCATCGTCTCGAGAAGCATGGCCGCACCATCTGCACTTCCTCATCTTCGGAGCCCTATCAGCGCAGATCGAATGCTCCGAAATGTGAGCGCCCAAGGGGCTCTGTATACGAGACAGCTACATTTCCGCGACGTATTTCCACGCTGCACAGAAACATTTGAAATTAAACTGTCACGCAAAACGTAAAGTAGTATTCTATACTTTGGTATAGCGCGGCTGGCGCAATGGGAGCAGATCGCCCAGGGAGGGGAACGTGACCAGAGCAGATGTGGAAGCGCGGCAGCAGGAATTGAACGAGGAACTGGATCACTATCAGCGTGAGCGCAAGCCCTTGATCGACGAAATCAAGGCAAAGGTCGAGGAGGTAGGGCCTCTTCGTGCCGCAACCGAAAGCGACCGCCAATGCGCGCCACTCCACCTTTGCCGAGGGTGTTTTCCTTGAAGGAACGAACAACGCCGATGACAAGGCTCCGATCAATTTCCTCACGCTTGGCCTGCGGGCGGCGCGTGCCGTTTGCCACATCGTGGATGTCAATCGGACATCACTCGGTACCGGCTTTCTGGTGGCGCCAGGCCTGTTGATCACCAACAACCATGTGATCCCGGACGCCGATAGCGCGGAAGGCGCCATCGCGGAATTCGAGTTTGAGCTGGATGGTGACGAGAACCCTGTCCGCCCGCGACGCTTTCTGCTTGAGCCCACGCGGTTGTTTGCGACCTCGCCCCGTGGAAAGCTTGACTTCACCTTCGTGGCGGTCGCCCCCGTCAATGCGAATGGTGACCCGCTCGAGGCGCAGGGCTGGCTTCCACTCGACGAACGGCCAAACAAAATTCTCGAAGGCCAGCCGGTCGTCGTCATCCAGCATCCCAACGGTCAGATGAAAGCTCTCTGCCTGTTCGACAGTGTCCTGGTGCTGCGCGACCAGGATCCTGATCGTCCTTATGTTCTGTACACGACGGATACCGACAATGGGTCCTCAGGTTCGCCTGCTTTCAACCGGTTCTGGCAGGTGATTGGTTTGCATCATGCCTCTGTCGACACCGGCGAGATGCATGAGGGCAAGCCGATCATCATCAACCGGGGTATCCGGATCAGCAGCATTTTCTCGGCCTTGAAGGGTGGAGCGGTCGAGGGGGTCTTGCACGGCTCAAAGGCTCACATCGAGACCATCTACAATCTGTTAATGGATCCCCGAACACGTCGAAACGGGCGACCGATTGCGACTGGTGCTTCAGCGATCATTGTGTCTACCAACACCGTGCCCGCGGGCACGGTAGCCGTGGTCACTGAAGGGAGCAGACCGAGAGGAACTGTAATCCGCCGCAAACCGGCAGATCATTTCGACAACCGGGCGGGCTTCAATCCGATGTTCCTCACAGATAGGCCCGACGATGCTCCGGATCCGGCGCATCCGCTTTATCTGCCGCTGCCAAAGCTACCGGAATGGCTGGAAGAGGACGCGGCGCGGTTGATCGGGCGCGACGCTGATTATGAGCTGAAATACCAGCATTTCTCCATCGTGATGTCGGCTTCGCGCAGCCTGGCTATCCTTACCGCATGCAACGTCGATGGCGAGCGTATGTACAAACTGGCCCGCGAAGACCGCGACCCCGATGATTTTCTCGACCCGAACGTCGTACCTGAAGCGGCAGCTGACATCTGGTTCTACGATCCGCGTCTTGGCGAGAACAAACAGCTCGGCCCGGAACTCTATGACGCCACCAGCTTCGACTACGGCCACCTGGTGCGGCGGCTCGATCCGGTTTGGGGAACCGATGACCGCACACCGCGCATTGCCAATGACGATACGTTCTGCATGACCAACTGTTCACCACAAGAGACGCGCTTCCATCGCACCCGTCGAGGCGACGACGGCAATTGGAGTGCGCTCGAAGACGTCATTCTCAACGAGGCGAACCTGAAAGATCGAAAATTTGTCATTTTGACAGGCCCGGTTCTTGACCCGCGGGATACGACGATACTCGGGGTCAAAGTGCCGACCGCGTTCTGGAAAATCGCCGCCTATGAAAGCGAGGGCGAACTCAGGGCGCACGGTTTCATGCTGTGGCAGGAGGAAGAGGTCGCCGACCTCGACGAAAGGTTCGAAGGAACGATCGATCTCAGCAGGGCGAAGCGGCCTGTCAAGATTCGCGAGATTGCTCGATTGACTGGCCTTGATTTCGGACCGTTGTTCGACGCGGACGTGCGCGGCGGCATAGCCTAAGCTCGTTACTCAACCGGATTGCCCGCCACGACTGGCACGGAGCCAAATGCCGGGGCGGGGCTAACCCTATGTCCGTTGGAACCAGAGGGACTCAATCCGATCCTTTGCGGACCGTCTCGACCGCAAGCAAACCTTCCGGGAGTGGCCGCAATAGTTCCGCTTCCGGTTTCGTGAGATCGCTCCAGGCCGACCAGTTCTCCGGCTATCGTGTCGCAGAGGCTGCGACCCAACCTCCTGACGAGTTTGCTGCGCTCGTAGAAACGCAACTGAATCAGAACCTTGCCGGGGTAGTCTGGCATTGTCCCGATCAGACTTGGGACGAAGGTCCCTGGCCGAGGTTTCAAGGGCGCCTCAATGGTCCGGCCGACAACCTGCACTCGTCATGCATGTCATGCGCTGGCGCAGTGACCGCGATCCAAAGTACTTGGCATCGTGCCTGGCGCCTCGACATACAACCACAGTTTCATCTGATGCGCGCGCCGGGATGGTCAATGCACCGGATCGTGATCGCGTTGTCTATTGGGGAGCCGGAACCATTAGCTCCCGGCCCCATTTCCGAATTGTATCACTGATGGGACGGACCAATGGCACGCCCCAGATGCGCATTGTGTCGACCAGCATCTCAACCGCTGTGCCGCCTGTCTCGCGTATCCACTGCGCATCAGACTGTGTCGCGTGGCCGGTGTCGTGAATGGTGGACGGATGGCACATGGAGTAGGTGCGACCTTCAAATGCATGCGCTGGCTAGCGATTATGATGTTCTGCACGTGCTGTGCCGCCTGCAACACCACGACAATTCCCAACACGAACAGCGTCAAGGAATACACTGCCGGCCGGATGCACCGCGCCCACGCAGCCCATGCAAATACGCGTGTCGCATCCGGCAAGAAACCGTCCTTAAAGCGTGGCGGCCGGTACGTTGTCGGCAAGCCTTACGTAGTCAAGGGCAAGCGTTACTATCCGAAGGAAGAGCCGGACTACGATCGCAACGGCGTCGCCTCCTGGTACGGCTCGGGGTTCCAGGGACACCTGACCGCAAACGGCGAAACTTACGATGCAAGGCGTCTCTCCGCCGCGCATCCCACCCTTCCCTTACCCAGCTATGTGCGAGTGGCCAATCTCGAAAACGGCTCGTCCGTCATTTTGCGTGTTAATGATCGCGGCCCCTATCACAAAGGGCGCCTGATCGACGTTTCCAGCAGGGCAGCAGAAATGTTGGATCTAAAGCACCGGGGTACAGCTTTCGTCCGGGTGCAGTATGTGGGGCGTGCCGGCCTCGGCGGGGATGATACGGCCTTTCTCATGGCATCGCATGTCAGGAAGGAACAACGCACGCCTGCCATCAGCAGGCCGCTTCAAGCCGCAACGGGAGCGATGGTCGTCAGTCAGGTCCACGGAGCGAAACTGGCGAAATTTGTCGGCAACGCTTCGGGTGCTTTTGATCTGGAGGGAAAGATGGCCGTGAAAGCGCCCCAGCTGCGCGCGATGTGGCCCGGGATCATGGGCATGGCCGTGGATTCTCGAAGGTCGATGATTGAGTGCGGGAACGAAGGCCAGACAAGTGTCCGAGGCGAAACGCCGGTCTACCCCGATTGCTGCGCGAACGAGGGCCGTGCTGAGGATAGAAACGTGCTTCAGGCTTTCCTCCCGTCGGGTCTCAATCGCAGGATCCATGTGACTGGGACTGTCGGTCGCCGCCCTCGGCGCGGCGGCGACCAGGAAATTCCGTTTGGTCAGGCTTTCCCGGCGAACAGCCAATCGCAGACAGCTTAGGGAATGATCAGTTTACCGACAGTGCTCCGGCTTCCTCCCAGAACCCGCGCCAGCGCCTGCACGTCGAAATCCGGTCGTTTGGGCTAGAGATCCGCTTTTAGAACACAGGAACGCATGCGGATTATCGCCAGTAGCCCCCGCCCACTTCCCTCTGTCGAGTGCCCGACCACGCAGCCGATCGCAAGCGCAATCGCACCGATGCTCAGTACCGGGCCGGTTGCGGTGTGCGGGTGGTCCGCAGCCGCAGTGCCATCGCATTTGTTTCGCGCCGGACAGCGTCGGTGGCCGTTCTGGCGGCCTTGCGGACTCCTGTTGACGGGTCAATTGATGTGCCAGTGAAACCGGCTGCGAGGTCATCCTTGGCCAGGTCATTCTCGTTTCCCGGGTGTGACGGAGAAGGGGCAAGGAGACCGGAAGGTCCGAATGCGGCTGGAAGTGGGGCGACAGGTCCCTGTTGGAAATGCTAGAGGTGCTCATCGGGAAGGGGCGAGCGAATACGCAGGAGATTTCTCGATGAGCAGAACTGCCATGAACGCCCTAGGACAACCAGTCTATTACAGCGGAATTTCGACCGCATGGTTTTCCGCAACTGGATCTGGACCGACCCTTTACGGCACATCCGGCAACGATTCCATCTGGGGCGACAGTTCGGTCGACGTGACGATGATCGGCGGCGCGGGCGACGATATCTATTATCTCTATTCATCGACGAACCGCGCCGAGGAGGCGCCAGGTGCAGGTGTCGACTCGATTGATACCTGGATGAGCTACGTCTTGCCGGAGAACTTCGAGAATCTGACAGTGACTGGCGACGGTCGATACGCGTTCGGCAACAGCGCCGACAACATCCTCACCGGCGGTTCGGGCAGCCAGACCATCGACGGACGCGCTGGCAATGACGTGCTCATAGGTTCCGGCGGGGCCGACACCTTCGTGTTCGAATATGGCAATGGCAGCGACCTGATCACCGATTTCAGCTCCAACGACACCATTCGCCTCGATGGATATGGGCTCACCTCGTTCCAAGAGGTGCTGGCGAATGCGACCGAGAAGGGAGACGATCTCCGCCTCCAACTCGCCGATGGCGAAAGCCTCGTCCTGGAAGATACGACAGCTGATCAGTTGCAGGAGGGTCAGTTCCAACTGAGCCTGGACCGGTCCGCTTTCACGCAAACCTTCTCGGACGATTTCGACACGCTTCAGCTCACCAACGGCTCGAGCGGCGTCTGGGATGCGAAATACTGGTGGGCGCCGGAAAAGGGGGCGACGCTAACCGAAAACAGCGAACTGCAGTGGTATGTCAATCCGGACTACGAGCCGACCGCTTCCGTCAACCCGTTCTCGGTCGAGGACGGTGTGTTGACAATCACCGCGGAGCGCGCTTCGGAAGCAATCCAGTCCGAAATCGGTGGCTATGACTACACGTCCGGGATGCTGACCACCTATTCGTCCTTCGCCCAGACCTACGGCTACTTCGAGATGCGGGCTGACATGCCGGACGATCAGGGCGCCTGGCCTGCGTTCTGGCTGTTGCCCGCCGACGGCTCCTGGCCGCCGGAGCTAGACGTCGTTGAAATGCGTGGGCAGGACGCAAATACCGTCATCACCACCGCCCATTCCAATGAAAGCGGTGAGCACACTGTCAGCCGAGAAGGGGTCCAGGTCGCCGATACCGGCGGGTTTCACGACTATGGAGTGCTTTGGACGGAAGACGAGATCGTCTGGTATTTCGACAACACGGAGATCGCCCGCGCCGACACCCCCGCGGATATGCACGAACCGATGTATATGATCGTCAACCTCGCGGTCGGAGGGATGGCCGACACGCCGGACGACGATTTTGCCGATGGGTCGGAGATGAAGATCGACCACATCGAGGCGTATTCGCTGGATTCCGACTGGTACATCTAACTGGACAAGGTAGGGGATCGACAGTGTCCATATGGCGATCCCCTGCCGAGACCATCGGCAACGGAAGCTTGTCCGGGCGTAGTATGCGCTTCAGCTATATTGAAAGCGAAAATCCGAGGGCGTCGGTCCACATCGACGAGGAGGTTGCGCGCAGCATCTCCTCGGCCCTTCCGAAAGCGGTCGTCCGGTCGAGCTGCGAGAGGAAGTGGTGGTCGAAGAGGTGCGACTGCCACGCATCATCGCAGCGGTCATTGTCGGTTTCGGCCTGTCCGTTTCACGCGCCGCCCTTGCAATCGGTTGCCCCAGCCCGTGCGGTGGGGCAACCGGACATATTACGCAGCTGATCGAAGTCCAACCGCCGCAGCCAGACGCTTTGCCCGCTCGAGGCACGCCGGTTGCTGATCAGCAAAGCGCTCGGCGCCAATTTCCATGATCAGCGTCGTATCCGGAAGGAAAGTCAGCTCGGAAAAGATGTCGTCCCAGGCGATGTCGCCCCAGCCGATCGGCAGATGCAGGTCGCCGATGCCCAGCGCCGTCGCTTCGGCCGGATGATAGAAGCGGTTCATGGAATAGGGCAGGCCGAAACTGTCGTGCACATGCAGGTGACCCGTCACCGGGGCCATCGCCCTCAGCTCGTCGCGGAAATCCAGCCCGCGATGCGTAGCCTCGATATAGGCATGCGAGAAGTCGATGAGGGCGACGACGTTGTTCGAGCCGATCGCCCGCACGGTTTCGGCGACCTGGCTCGGCGTTTGCCGATACTGGCCGGTTTCCGTCGTGAAGATGTTCTCGAGCGCGATGCGGACCCCGTATCCTTTTGCGATCTCCGCCATCTCTGCGAGGGCGTCGCGTTCCATCTTGTCGAGATCTGCGGGGTTCTCTCCGGGGGCAAGCTGTGCAGCACCCGAGTGATGAACGAGAATGCCCGCGCCGAGCCGGTCGCACAGTTCGAGCATCGCCCTCACGACCTTCTTCTGCAGATGGTGGTGCTGGCGATCCATGAAGTTGGAAACGATCTGGCCGTGCAGCGAAAGCTTGTTGAAGGTGTACGCCTTCGTGATCTCGGCGACGCGCAGGACACGGTCTTCGATGATGCGGCCGCCGCTGACGATTTCTTCGCCATAGATCCCGATTTCGCAGGCGTCGGCTCCGGTCTCGGCAATTTCGCGCAAGGAGGCATCAAGGCTCGAAAGATCGCCCTTGCCCGTTCGGTTGCAGAATCCCACGGCGGAAATGATGTCGTTCATCACGGTTTCTCCTGATTTATGGAAGTGATCAGACTGCTTGGAGTGTCTGTTGGCTGGCGGAATTGCGTGCGGCACGCGGCGCCAGATCGATCTCGATCCGTCGGCCGGTCTCCTGGTCGAACAGATGCAGGTGTGCCAAGGGCAGCTCCAGGGTGACCCGGTCGCCCGGCCGCGCGCGCGTATGCTCGTCGACTGTTGCCGCGAAGGGATGGCCATTCAGTTCCGAGTGGATGACGCGGCCGGAGCCGAGCTCCTCGATGAAATCCACCTTGATCGAGACGCCTTCAGGCGCAACGACACATTGTTCCGGCCGAATACCGACCGTGATGTGCCTCGCGCCCAGCCGCACGGCAAGCGCCCTGTCGATCACCATCTTCGTGCCGCCGAATGTGAGGCAGGCGTTGTCGACGTCGACGGCGGCATCGAACAGGTTCATCGCCGGCGAGCCGATGAAGGATGCGACGAAGATGCTTGCCGGACGGTGGTAGATGTCGAGCGGCTGGCCGACCTGTTCGACGACGCCCTTGTTCATCACCACCAGCTTGTCTGCCAGCGTCATCGCTTCCACCTGATCGTGCGTGACGAAGATCGACGTTGCCGAGAGACGCTGATGCAGCTTGCGGATTTCGGCCCGCATGGTGACGCGCAGCTTGGCGTCCAGGTTCGACAATGGCTCGTCGAAAAGAAACACGTTCGGCTCGCGAATGATCGCCCGCGCCATGGCGACACGCTGCCGCTGACCGCCGGAAAGCGCTGCGGGCTTGCGATCGAGATAATCGGAGAGCCCGACGATCTTCGCCGTTTCCTCGATCCGGCGCAGCCGCTCCGCCTTTGGGACGCCGGCCACCTTCAGGGCATAGCCGATATTTCCTGCAACGGTCATATGCGGATAGAGCGCGTAGTTCTGGAACACCATGGCGCAGCCGCGTTCGCGCGGCTCAAGCCTGTTGACGACCTTACCGTTGATGGCGATCTCGCCTGAAGTGATCTCCTCAAGCCCGGCGATCATCCGCAGAAGCGTCGATTTTCCGCAGCCGGAGGGGCCGAGGATCACGACGAATTCTCCCGACGCAAAGGCAAGGTCGATGCCATGCAGGGTAGGGTTCTTTCCGTAGGATTTACGCACGGCGCGAATTGCGATGTCAGCCATGAGCGCGGACCTCTCTGTCTGTTCTGTTTGGGGAAAGCGGGGTCATTTTTCCGTGGCCACGAGGCCGCGAACGAACCACCGCTGCAGCACGGCAACGACGATGAGCGGAGGCAGCATGATGATCAGCGATCCGGCGAGCGTCACGTTCCAATCCGGCGTGCCGTTGTCGGACGGCAGGAGTGCCACCAGCGACATCATCGTGGTCTTGTATTGCGGGTCCGTCACCATCAGGAGGGGCCAGAGATACTGGTTCCACCCATAGACGAACATGATCGTCGTCAGCGCCAGCATGTTGGTGCGCGAGAGTGGCAAGAGCATATCGATGAAAAAGCGGATCGCGCCTGACCCGTCCATGCGTGCGGCCTCTGCCAGCTCGTCGGGCAGGGTCAGGTAGAATTGGCGATAAAGGAATGTTCCAGTCGCGGTCGCGATCAACGGCAGCGTGAGGCCGGCGTAGGAATTGAGGAGGTTCCAATCGACGGAAACCTCAAAGCCGGTGACGGCGGAAATCAGCAATCGGACGGGCTGGAACAGATCGGCGGCCACCGCGTAGGTCGGCACCACGCGCACTTCGAGCGGCAGCATCAAGGTGATGAATACCATCCAGAAGAAGAAGCCTTTCAGCGGTGTCCGGAAGAACACGATGGCAAAGGCCGTCAGCGCCGACAGCGCCACCTTGCCGACCGTGACGAGGCTCGCCATGACGAAGCTGTTCAGCATCGCCGTTCCGAGGTGGGCGCGCGACCAGGCGGCGCCCATGTTTTCGAGCAGGCGGTCCTGCGGCATGAAACTGAACGGTATGGCGTTGACTTGCTGGAATGTCTGGCTTGCGCCCGACACGATGACGATGAAGGGACCGATCAGCAGCAGGAAGCCGAAGATCATCACGCAATAGGTCAGGGCGTTGGCGAAGGGTGTCCGCTGGATCATGTGAGCCTCACTTGTAATGGACCTGACGCTCGATGAAGCGGAACTGGATGAAGGTGAAGATCATGATGAGGCCGATGAGCACGAGGCTCTGGGCCGACGCGCCGGAGTAGTTCAAGCCGCGAAACGCTTCCTCTACGATGCGGTAGACCATCACGTCGGTGCCGTGGTTCGGGCCGCCATCTGTCGTGCGGGCGACGATGCCGTAGGTATCGGCGCCGACGAAACCCTCGGTCATCATGATGACCAGCAGGAAGAAGAGCGTTGGCGCCAGCAGCGGGATCTGGATGTCGACCGCGCGGCGGATCGGGCCGCAGCCGTCCATCGCGGCAGCCTCGATGAGCGACCGAGGGACCGATTGCAGGCCGGCGAGCAGGAAGATGAAGGTGTAGCCCGCCCATTTCCAGGCGAAGACGACAATGACCAGGATGAGAGCGTGGCTGCCATACTTCGCCGGGTTCCAGAAATCGGGGAAAGCGGCGTTGACCGATGCCATCAGCCCGCGCTCCGGCGACAGGATGAAACGGAAGGCCATGCCGGCCGCAGGTCCGGCAATCGCGTAGGGCAGAATGTAGAGGAACCGGAACGGCGCGGAGCCCGGCAATTGCCGGTCGACCGCAAGGGCAAGAACAAGCCCGATGAAAATGGTGGCTAGCGTGCCACAAAGAGCAAATGCCAGGCTGACGCCAACGGAGTTCCAGTAGAGCGGGTCGGCGAACACTTCCTTGAAGTTGGCAAAGCCGACGAATTCGGCGGCGCCGCCGAATGGCGGCTCCAGCGTGAAAGCCCATCGCAATACGGCGACCGCCGGCCAATAGAAAAAGAGCAGGATCAAAATGATCTGTGGCAGGGCGAATAGGCTGGGCAGCCACCAGCTGCGAAAGGCCGCGCGCTTGTCCATATGTCGAAATTCCGATGCGCAAGAATAGGGAGCGGAGCCTGCCGGTATTGCGACAGGCTCCGGGCGGATCAGGTGTTAGTTCAGGGTCTGTCCGGCGTAGGTCTTCTCGAAGCGGCGCAAAACGGCGTTGCCGCGTTCAACCGTCTTGTCGAGTTCGGCCTGTACGTCTGCATTCTGCATGAAGATTGCTTCGAGGGCGGTTGCGAACTCCTTGCGGATCTGCGTGAAACCACCGAGGCGAATACCGCGGGTGTTTTCCGAAGTCGGGGTGAAGGACAGGCTCTGGATGGCGAGTTCACGGCCCTTGTAGGGTACCTTGTCATAGAACCCATTGGCCTTCATGGCGTCGAAACCAGTCTTGGTCACCGGAATATAGCCCGTCACCGTCGACCACCACTCGGCCATTTCCGGCGTCGCAAGGTACGCGAGGAAGGCGGCAGCGCCCTTGTATTCCGCTTCCGGACGACCGGCGAGCACCCAGAGCGATGCGCCGCCGACGAGCGAGTTCTGCCGCTCCGTGCCCTTCCAGACGGGCAACATGGCGACTTCCCACTTCACACCTTCGGGAAGGGTCTTGCCGATCGTGCCATGGTCGGCGATTGAGGTCTGGATCATCTGGCAGGTCTGGGAGGTGAAGGCAGGGACGGTATCCATGCCGAGCTGCTTGGTCTTGACCACGAAGAGCTTCTCGTCGGCCATCTTCTTGAAGAACTTCACGTGGTCGACGAACTTGGTCTTGTTGACGACAAGCTCGGCATCCAGCCCGTTGTAGCCATTCGCCTGGGTGGCCAGCGGCTGGTTGTGGATGGCCGAGAACTGCTCCATCAGCGGCCAGGTGTCGAAGTTGAAGGCGAGCGGGCATTCGTAGCCGGCTGTCTTCAGCTTGCGGGCCGCTTCCTCGACCTGTTCCCAGGTGTCCGGCTTGAAGTCGATGCCGGCCTTCTGGAAGGCGTCAGCGTTGTAGTAGAACATGGCCGTCGAGGAGTTGAACGGGAAGGAATTCAGCTCGCCCTTTGCCGTGGCGTAGTAGTTGGCGATGCCGCCGAAATAGTTGTTCCAGTCGATGGTGTAGCCGTTGTCGGCCATCAGCTTCTTGGCGGGCACGAAGGCGCCCGACAGCATCATGTCGAGCGTGCCGGCATCATAGATCTGCGTGATTGCCGGCTGCTTCTTGGCGCGGTAGGCGGCAATCGTGTTCTGCAGGGTCGTGTCGTAACCGTTTTGCGAGGTGCAGACGATCTCGAACTCGGACTGGCTCTCGTTGAACTTCTTGCAGGCATCCTGGACACGTTCGCCAAGATCACCCGAAAGGCCGTACCAGAATTCGAATTTCGTCTTTTCGGCTGCTGCCGCCGGCGCGCCAAACGCGACGCTAGCCATCAGGCCGATGAATACGGACGTAGTGACGGAGACTCTCATTGCAAAACGCTCCTTGCAGATTGGCGGACACCAGGATCGGTGGCACGAATGAAGCCGGGCGCTTGCTAACAGTTGAGTGTGACAATGCTTGCCAATCTGCGTGATGGAAAAATGAAAGTTTGACGACGCTGTCGCAGGCAACGTGAAGACGTGGGGAAGCTTCGCCGTCAATCTGGCCTCAGGCTGACAGCCGCGAGATACCGGCGGCATTGAATTCACTCGATGCGATGCTCCCGACGATCGCGGCTCAGCTTCGATCAGCCCTGATGGTAGGTCGACCGTGCCAGAGGGTAAAATCCTACCAGTCACTATGCGGCGGCGAGCTTTGTGCGGTCGGTGATTGAAAGCCGTCGCGGTGTGGGCAGTCAGCGCGTTTATGCTTGTCGCCCGCGGCTCATCTGATGCTATCGAATGTAACTTTCCGGTCGTCATTCGTGACACATGAACTATGAGTGCCGCTGTGCGGGATGTCGCTTGCGCAGGCACCCTCCCTATATCTTGACAATAACAATCAACTTATTTAGCACCCCTCAGCCGACATCTTTCATCCCTCGACGGGGCTGAGAACTGTTTTCGGTCAATAGGTTATAGGGGTGAAGGATGAAGCTGCGTGTAGGATCGTTGGCGGTTTTGCTGACGACAGTAAGCCATGTGACATTGGCGCAAGACACGACCGTGTTGGAGCGCATCGAGGTGACCGCGGGCCGTTCGACAGCGACGATAGGCAGCGAACCTGAGGCCTATGCCGGCGGGCAGGTTGCTCGCGGCGGCCGAGTGGGTCTGCTTGGCAACCGTGATTTCCTTGACACGCCGTTCAACATCACCGGCTACACCTCTCAGACAATCGAAAACCAAGGCGCACGCACAGTCGCCGACGTTCTGGCCAATGATCCCTCTGTCAGAAGCACCCACGCCTCCGGCGGTATGCTGGATTCCTTCTACATCAGGGGCTTCCCGCTCAATGAGGGGAACTTCGGCGAGGTCGCTTTCGACGGCGTCTATGGTGTCGCTCCGACTTACCGCCTGTTCACCGACTATGCCGAGCGTGTTGAGGTGCTCAAGGGGCCGACCGCGCTCATCTATGGCATTTCGCCGAACAGCGGCGTCGGCGGCACCATCAACATCGTGCCCAAGCGTGCCGGAGATGTCGATCTGACGCGGCTCACGACCGACTATGCTTCGGATCTCTACGGCGGTGGTCATCTTGATTTTAGCCGCCGCTTCGGTGAGGAGCGCCAGTTCGGCGTGCGCTTCAACGGCAGCTATCATGGCGGCGACACCGGGATCGACAATCAGTCGCGCAACGTGGCTGTCGGTGCGCTCGCGCTCGACTATGAAGGCGAAGGGTTCAGGGCGACGCTTGATGTCATCGGCCAGCGGGAAGACTTCGACGCTCCGCAACGTCCATTCTTCCCGACCGCCGGCATAGAAATTCCGGACGCGCCGGACGGACGCTCCAATGTCCAGGAGCCGTGGGAATGGTCGAAGAGCGAGGATCTGTCGTGGCTGGGCCGGGTCGAATATGACCTCAGCGACAACGTGACGCTGTTCGGCGCTGTCGGCGGCGGCAACTCGCGCGTCGAGCGCCTTTTCGGCACGCCCGTCATTCTCAATTCTGCCGGCGACGTCAGCATCACACCGCAAAACTTCGTTTTCGATGTCGACCGGCTGACGGCTGAGACGGGTGTTCGCGCCACCTTCGACACGGATGCGGTCGAGCACACCGTCACCTTCCAGGTCAGCGGCCTGGAGCAGAGCCTCGCCCGCGGCTCGAACTCGGGAACCGCTCAGCTTACCAATCTCTTCAATCCGCTTCCTCGTCCCAGGCAGGACGTGCCGCAACCATCTCACGTGCCGAGGGTCTCTGAGAACGTGTTCTATGGCGTTGCGCTTTCCGACACGATGTCCATGCTCGACGAGCGCCTGCAATTGACCGTGGGCGGACGCTGGCAGCGCATCGACACCGAAAACTACAGCCCGGCCACCGGTGCCGTTACCACTTCGTCCGATGAGGACGCGCTTACGCCTCTGGTCGGCATCGTCGTCAAGCCATGGGACAATGTCGCGCTTTATGCGAATTACGTCGAGGGTCTCAGCGTTGGCGACAGCGCTCCGACGACGGCGATCAATGCCGGCGAAACGCTCGCGCCCTATCGGTCGAAGCAGTACGAGATCGGCACCAAGGTGGATCTCGGCCGCATGGCGGTGACGGTCAGCGCGTTCCAGATCGAAAAGCCGTTCGGCCAGCTCGAGGCTAGCGGTGGCGGTCTAGTCTTCGTCGAAGGTGGTGAGCAACGCAATCGCGGCCTCGAACTCAACATCTTCGGTGAAGTGACGTCTGAGGTCCGGGTGCTCGGCGGGGTGACCTTCATCCAGGGCGAACTCACGAAGACCAACAGCGCCGCGACCCGTGGCAATACGCCGATCGGCGTGCCGTCGGTGCAGGTCAAACTGGGTGCGGAGTGGGACACGCCCTTTATGGAGGGCCTGACGCTGACCGGCAACGTCATCCACACCGACGAGCAATATGTCAACACCGCCAACACCCAGGAAATCCCCTCCTGGACGCGGCTTGACCTCGGCGCCCGGTACCTGACCGAGATCAACCAAAAGCCGGTTACGTTCCGGGCCGAAGTCGAGAACGTCTTCGACCTTGATTATTGGTCCGGAGTCGCAAGCTTCGGGACGATTTCGCAGGGTGCGCCGCTGACCGTGCAGGTCTCGATGACAACCGATTTCTGATGACGGCGTGAGCTGACGCCGTTCTGGTGATCGCAAGGGAGGCGCGGCTAGGCCGGCGCCTCCCTTTTGTTTGGCGGCAAACCAAGTTCAGATTTCCAAGGCCCGACCGACGCGTCGGTTGGGGTGCCCAGGGCGCGAGAAAGAAAAGACGAGGCCGTCGATCGACGACCCTCGCTCCGCTGAATGCATATGAAAGTCTGCCGCCGCTTTGGCGCTTGCTCAGGCCGATCGAGAATGACGCCGCTCGGCCGACGCATTCGATGTGCCCTTAGTCTGCACCCGCGAGGCTGATGGCATAGCCAGGCCGATAGGGAATGGGCAGGAAACGGCGGTGATATTCGGCAAAGGTTGCATCTGGATCGAGATCGGCAAAGAGATCCGGATGGAACCATTTCGCCAATTGCTGAACTGCGAAGAACTCGTAGGGACTATTGTAGAACTGGTGCCATATGCCGTGAAAGTTCCGCGTTTTCTGTGCGGCAATCCCGGTATAGGCGTCACGGGTGGTGAACCATTCGAGCTTCCTGCGTGTCTCCTCAGGGTCGGCATCCGGACCAAGCGGTATCCAGTGGCCGCCGGGAACATAGGCCTGCCAATTGGCACTGGTGACGACCACGTGCTCGGGATTGGAAGCGACGACCTGCTCGGGATTGAGCTGTCCGAAGGTGCTCGGCAGGAAGTCGCTGCCCAGGTTGTGACCGCCAGCCAGCTCGACATATTTGCCGAAGTTTTCCGCGCCGAACGACATGCAGCAATCATCGGCATAGCCGCCGATGCGCTCGATAAAGACCTTGGGCCGCTTCGGATTCTCCCGGGCGATGACATCGGTCACCCGCGCCATGGCCCGGCGGCGAAATTCGATGATCTCTTCGGCGCGCGCCTCGCGCCCCAGGATCTTTCCGAGCAGGCGGATGGTTGGCTCCGTGTTCTTCAGCGGATAGTGGCGGAAGTCGATGTAGAGGACGGGAATCTTCAGCGCCGCCAGTTTTTCGATGTATTGGGCGTCTTCGTTCGCCCGCATGGCCTCGAGATTGAGCAGCACCACGTCGGGCTTCTGGACGATAGTCGATTCGATGTCGATCAGCCCATTCTCCTGACCCGGAAAGGCCGGTAGCTTCGCCAGCCCAGGAAACGCCTGAAGATATTGGGCATAAGTGGCGGGGTCGGCCTCGATCAGATCGTTGCGCCATGCGACGACGCGGGCCAAGGGGTTTTGCGGTTCCAGCGAAGCGAGGAGATAGAGCTGCCTCCCCTCGCCGAGAAGCACGCGCTTGACCGGCGCGTTGATCGTCACCTCACGACCAGTGACGTCGGTGACGGTGATCGGTGCTTGCGCGGCTGCCGCCTGTTCGTCGGCCATTGTCATCACTGGCCTTAGTGCCAGCAACGCAAGCGCCGCGAACACGACACGCAGGACCGAGGGTTTTCTCCTCACGATAGTTCTCCTTTATCGAGTGATCGGCGCGAATGGAGCCAAAGGCCGAGCGCCACAAGACATGAAAGGCCGTAGAGGGCCGCAACGAGGGGGAAGGCGACCGCGAGGCCGAAGCGTTGCGTCGCGACGACGCCGACAATGATCCCGACGATCGATGCACCCTGTTGGCAGCTTTGCGCGAGCCCCAAAATTGAACCCTGACGGTCGCCGCGCGTGGCGGTTGAGACGAGCGCCAGGAGTACCGGCGTCGTTCCGCCGAGGAGCATGCCCCAGGTGAAATAGAGCGCCGCGAAAAGTCCGATGATACGGGTACTACCGGCGAGGCCGGTTGCGGCCAGGCAGCCCGCCGCGATCAGCACACTCCAGCCGAGCACAAAGGATGGCGCACGTCCCTCGAAGATCCGCGCCCAAACGGGCGCGCCGACGACAAAGCCGAAAGCCAGGAGACCGTAGCTCAAGCCGGCAATCCAATGCTGAGCGCCATAGACCTCTGCCATGTAGAGCGAAAACGGAACCTGCAGCACCATCCGGCTGGCAAGTAGCAAGCCGATCAGCAGCAGCAGCCCAGGCACGGACATGCGGATTGTCGTCGCCTGCGCTGCGGCCGTCGGCCTGGCGCAATCCACACTCTCCGGTTCCCGCGGCGGAACCGGCAGGCTTGCCCACGCGACTGCCGCGCAGATGGCGCACACCATGCCGGCGGTTAGATTGATAGCCGCAAAGGGCAGGGCATCGAGGATGAAGCCGCCCAGCAAAGCACCGCCGAGCGAACCGACGTTGGTCGCCATCTGAAGCCAGGCAAAGAGGGCGGCTCTGTCGCGCCCGCCGGTGACCTGCACACCATAGGCCTGGGCCGGGGCAATGTAACCGGCGCAAGCTCCCTGCAGGAAGCGCAGCGCCAGAATGGTCCAGACGTCCTGAGCGAAGGCGACGAGCGCTTGCGTGATCGCCAGGCCGGCGAGCGCCCGTACCATCATCAGGCGATTGCCGTAGCGATCACCCATGCGGCCCCAGAATGCGCTGGTCAGCGACACGCCAAGCATGGGGCAGACATAGACGCCGATGCTGGCCAAGCCGAAAACGCTTGAAGGGCCCAGTTGCTGGATTTGAATAGGCCAAAAAGGGCCGCTCATCTCCATGGCACCCATCGAGATAAATTGCAGGCCGAATAGCAGCGCGAAAACGGGGCCGAAGCCGCGCAAGGCGGCAATCGTACTCGTCATTGGGCGAGCGCCGCAGCCATGGCCAGCACGTGGTTGGCTACGTCGCCGCGAACGTGTTCCGCCCGCACGATAGAGCAGGTTGACCAACGCGATCGAAGCGGAACCGCCCGCGTTTCCACGGCGAGGCACGGCCGGCGCGGCGGCAAACAGCAATGACGAAAACAAAGCGTGTTTTTTTGCACCAGGAACTTCGCCTCGTACCGCTTGCGGGGAGTTTTATTATGATTGCAGCACTCAAGTTATTCTGGTGCTTAATCGACGACAATCTGCTCGTCAACGATGGTGTTTATGAGGGAACGCGCGAGTTGGTCATTCCGCGCACACCCTACCTGGCAGCCTACATATTGATGACGGATCGGATTCGGTGGCCGTTCGAGATCAGCGAAGAGCAAGTGCGCCAACGACGCACGTTTTGGAGCCTTCGGTTCGACTCCCTTCAAGGCAAGAAATTTCGTGGTCGGCTCTCGGCCCTGCGCGGACATAGAAGCGCGCCTAGTTAACGGTCGCTTGCGCCAGGCTGGCAGGCGCCATTCAAATGACGACCTGCTCGCCGAGTTCGACCACCCGGTTGGGAGGCAGGCTGAAATAGTCAGCCGGATCGATCGCTGTCGACGCCATCGCGATGAACAGCTTGTCCTGCCAAGCGGGGAGCCCGGAGTTCGGATCAGCGATCAGTTTGCGCCGGCCGAGGAAGAACGAGGTCGACATGATTTCGAACTTGAAGCCCGCCTTCTTGCAGAGCGCGAGGGCCTTCGAGACATTTTGGGGGTCCATGAAGCCGAAGGTGAGCTCAATGCGGGTGAAGCGCTCCGAAAGCTCGGTGATCGTGAAGCGCTCGCTTTCACGGACAAAGGGAACCGAGGCGGTCCGGATCGTCAGGATGACGTTTTGCGCATGAAGCACGCGATTGTGTTTGATGTTGTGGAGGAGGACGCCGGGCGCCTTGTCCGGGACGCTTGTCAGGAACACGGCGGTACCGGGAACCTGCGCAGGGGCATGTTCGGATTTGCGTTCGATCGAAGCGACAAAGGCGTCGAGCGGAACATTGGTACGGGTCGCCTTCTCGCGAAGCACGAGGGTTCCTTTGCGCCAGGTCCACATCAGGGTCATGATCGTCGCCGCGATCAGGATCGGGACGTAGCCGCCATCGTGAATTTTCAGCAGGTTCGCGCAGAGAAAAATGCACTCGAGAATGAACAGCGGCATCAGAAATCCGACCGCGGCAAACGTCGACCATCCCCAGGCGACGCGCACGAACTGGAAAGCGAGGAGCGTTGTGACCACCATCGCGCCGGTCACTGAGATGCCGTAGGCGGTGGCGAGCGATTCTGAATCTCCGAAGGCAAAGATCAGCGCCAATATACCGGCAAGCAACACGGTGTTGACGTCCGGGACGTAGATCTGGCCGGTATTGGATTCCGACGTGAAGCGGATTTCAAGGCGCGGGAGGAAGCCGAGATGAATCGCCTGGCGTGCAAGCGAAAAGGCGCCGGTAATCACCGCTTGGCTCGCGATGATGGTGGCCGCCGTGGCGAGAATGACCACCGGCAGCAACGCCCATTTGGGAAACATCAAGTAAAAGGGATCGGAGGAAGCGGCGGGATTGGCAAGGACCAACGCTCCCTGGCCGAGATAGTTCAGCGCCAGCGACGGAAAAACGAGAGCAAACCACGCCGCCTGGATCGGCCGCCTGCCGAAATGGCCGAGATCGGCGTAAAGCGCTTCCGCCCCCGTCACGGTGAGGAACACCGCGCCCAGCACGATCAGTCCGACGAAGCCGGCATGTGTCAGAAAGTAGACTGCGTAGATGGGATTGACGGCATTGAGGATGGAGGGGTCGTCGGCAATGTGCGCCAGGCCGCCGGCACCCATCACGACAAACCAGAGAACGGTAATCGGACCGAAGAGGTTCGACACGGCGGCCGTGCCTTTCGACTGAACGAGAAAAAGTGCGAGCAGAATTGTCGTAGAAATCGGCAGCACATAATCGCTCAGTGCCGGTGTTACCAGCTTCAGCCCCTCAACCGCGGAGAGCACGGAAAGGGCAGGGGTGATCATGGCGTCGCCGATGAAAAGGGCCGCTCCGATCAGACCGGCAAAAAACAATACCGTCGTGTGGGCCTCGGACTTCTTCATCAGCAGAGCCAGCAGCGACAGTGTCCCGCCTTCGCCGTCATTGTCCGCCCTCAGAAGGAACAGGACATATTTGACTGTCACGATCAGCGTCAGCGTCCAAAGCATGAGCGAAATCAATCCGATGACTTCGTCATGGCTGATCCCGTCATGGGCAAATGGCCTGAGCGCCTCGCGGAACGCATAGAGGGGACTGGTCCCGATGTCGCCATAGACGACACCGACGGCGCCAAGAACGAGCATGCCGAACCGAGACTTGTCGCGGTCGTGCGAAGCCTCCTGGGTTACTGAAGTTGCCATAAACCTCTCCAATCGCGCCGCAGGCTTTTGGCCTTATCCGGCCTCACATTCAAGCCGCGACCAAAAAGACTTTCGCCTCGTCCTCAATAGTGCCGCCGGGAGGCTCGGCCGTAAATGCTCCTTCTCCGCGGTCCGCGATGTTTCAAGTCGCAACCTCAATGGTGCACCGCAAGGGCCACCTTCGCCCGTTCAGGGCATGACCGCCATCGCAACGATCGTCGCTATCGGCGTCCAGGTTCCTTCGGTCGTCGTGCTCATTGCCGAGGACACGGTGATTTCCGTGGAGACGACTGGAGGGGTTTCGCTGACGGAGCCCGATTTAGAGGCGGTCCGCTCCGCGCTCGCGACGGGAACAGTCATGCGTGCCGGCGTCTATCCGGCACTGTCGTCGCAGTTTGACCTCTGGCCAGTGAAAACCGCGGCCGCCCCGCGTGCCGTCATCGGATTGGCATTCGATCCGGACCGGCGTCCGGTGTCGCCGGACACTATGGTCGACGTTGTCTGCACTATCTTGGTGTTGGCGCTTAGTCGCCAACGCTCCAGCAAAGGCGTCCGGCCATCGGCCGAGGTCAAACGCTAGAAGCGCATCGGCGCTGCGTACCGCCTACTCGGCAGCGGGAAGGACCGTTTCTGTGGCGCGCGCGCCATCGTGGCGCAGGCCTGCCGGCGCGAATGGAACGGCGGCTCGCCTTGTCACCGCTCTCGTTTTGGGACGGGTGGCCTGATGGTGACGGAGTATGGCGACGCGCGTTCGATTACTCCGGGGTAAAGAACGCGTCGGCGTGCAGGTCGGCCTTGCGCAAGCCGCGGGCAAACGTCGCCTCCATCGCCGCGTCGACCATCGCTGGCGGGCCGGCTACATAAGCTTTCCAGCCGTCCAAGTCCAAAAGATCCTTTTCTACCGCCTGTGTGACGAGCCCGATTCGATGGTACCTGGACTGCGTCTCTGACAGCACCGGCGTGAAGCTGAGATTGGAGTGCCACTTGGCGAGCGTCTGAAAATGCTCGACCAGGTAGAGGTCGCGTTCGCTCCGGATGCCGAAATAGAGGTGGATCGGCTGCTTCATGCCGTGGGCGAGAGCGGTTTCGACGATCGCCTTGACCGGCGCCAGCCCAGAGCCGCCTGCGATACACAGGATCGGGCCGGAATGGTGCTGCCGCAGGTAAGAAGACCCCATCGGATATTCGAGCGTTGCCTTGTTGCCGGCCTTCAGCACGCTGTGCACATGGTGCGAGGTCAGCCCACCCTCGACGCGGCGAATGTGGAACTCGAGACCGCCATCGCCATGCCGATTGGCCATGGAGTAACTGCGGGCAGGCAGCCCATCAAAGCCGACCTGCGCATATTGCCCTGCGGCGAATGGCAAACTGGGCCCGTCCTCGGTTGCTATGCGGACGAGCTTGATGTCGTGGGTGAGGTCTTCAATGCGGGTGACGGTGCCGTTTAGCCGCCTTGGCGGTTGGACAGCGGCGCCGTCGTCGCTCCCAAGCCATGCCACGGCCGTATCCGTCATGGGAAGCGCCCGGCATGCGAGGATAAGGCCGTCAGCTCTCTCTTCGTCGGTAAGGGCGAAGCGCGAATGCTGGAGAAGCTCCACTTCGCCCTCGATCAGTCGGGACTTGCAGGAACCACAGCGTCCAGACCTGCAGCCGTGGGGGTAGGGAATTTCGGCCGCGAGCGCCGTATCGAGGATGGTCTGCCCGACATGGGCTTCCAGGCTTGTCCGTGCCGACCGGATGTCGACGAGTTTTATTGTCATATCAGATGTTCCCTCAGACGTTGTTCGATTTCGCTGGCAGCCGATCGCCCTGACGGCCCGATCAAGAAAGATGGGCATCAGGCTGCGGCTTCCAGCGCTTGTAAGGTCAAGGGGTGTTCTGCGCTCACAGACATTTTCGGTCTTGGGAACACTGGATTGGGAAGGCGGCGCCCCTGCTGAACCGACGGGGGATAATGCACGTTGTGCCGGCAACAGGGGCTGTCGAGCAACTTGTGCCGATCCCGAACGCCGCCAACTCTGCTCCATTTTCGGGTAATCGCCGCAGCAAGGCGATGGCGAAGTACTTCACCATGCCGCCGGTCGGTCGTCGTCGGCCGTTGTCTGCCGGGGCACCTCGTATCAGGGCTGATCCACGGCGCTTATCGGATAACGATCTCGTCTTTTCAAACTACATCGGCTGCTTCGCATTAGAACCTGACGGTCTGCGTCAGGGCCTTTGCGAAAGAGTTTCCGGAGGTCTTGACCTTTCCAGCGTTGGAAACCGCACCTTCTCCAAGAATTGATCGCTGCCGCGGCCAGTCCGGCTGGAAGCGTCACGCAAAATGAAGGTGAACGAGAATGAGTAGTAAGAAGGCCGCAGTCCTGTTCTTGGCCAGCGTCGCCGCCGTCGGGGGTACCTTTGCCCTTGTTGACGGCGAGGGAACGGGGTCATTTGCCAATCGCCTCCTTGAGCTTGCCTCCTCGGCCGGTGCGCCCGAGGCAATCGCGGCCGGAACCACGGGAATGCCCACACCCAAGGTTCCGGTCGCCGAAGTTATCACGCGCGAGGTCGCGCCTTCGGTAGAATTCACAGGTCACCTCGAGGCGACCAAGGCGGTTGAGCTGCGTCCGCGTGTGGGTGGCGCCATCGACGTCGTCAGCGTTCCGGAAGGAGGGCTCGTGCACCCGGCCGACCTTCTCTTCCAGATCGATCCGAGGCCCTTCCAGGTGGCACTGGATGCGGCCAAAGGCCAATTGCGGCAGGCAATGGCTATGCTTGACCAAGCCGAGATCGATTTCCGGCGCGCCGAAACGCTCGCCCCAAACGGCACGGTGTCGCGCAAGACCTATGACGACGCTGAGGCAGTGCGGCGCCAGCGGCAGGCCCAGGTCGAAATCGCCAAGGCAGCAGTGGCCGCCGCCGACCTCGATCTCTCTTTCACCCGCGTCACGGCTCCGATCGGCGGGCGGGTCGACCGGGTGCTGGTCACCGAAGGCAATCTCGTCAGTGGCGGAAACACCGGAGCTGCAACGCTCCTCACCACGATTGTGTCAACCGATCCGCTGTATGCCTATTTCGATATCGACGAAGCCACCTATCTGGAGTTCGTCGCTCGTGCACGTCCCGACGAAGGCGACGATCCGACGGAAAAACTGCCCGTTCAGATCGGCGTCATGAGCGATACGGGGTATCCCCATTCAGGCGTTCTCGATTTCATCGGCAATCGCGTCGAGCGGGGTACCGGCACGATCCGGGCCCGGGCGATCGTCCAGAACCCGGACGGCCTACTCGCTCCCGGTCTGTTTGCACGGGTGAACCTCGTGACGGCAGAGCCGGCCCGCACGGTGCTGATCGACGATCAGGCGGTCGGCACAGACCAGGGCCGTCGCTATGTGCTGGCGCTTGGGCCGGGGAACAAGGCCGAGTACCGCCCCATTGAACTGGGGCCGATGATCGACGGCCTGCGCGTGGTCGCAAGCGGTCTCAAGCCGGGTGAGAAGATCATCGTCAAAGGACTCGTTCGGCCCGGAATGGAGGTCGACCCGCAGATGATCTCGATGTTGCCCGGCCAATCCGCCGATGGCGACCAGGCGGCGGCGTCCCAGGAGGCGCGTCGATGAACATTCCGCGTTTTTTCGTCGACCGCCCGATCTTTGCGGTCGTTCTCTCCGTATTGATGCTGATCGGCGGTGGCCTGACTTTGCTGGAGCTGCCGCTCAGCGAATATCCCCAGGTGACCCCGCCAACGGTGCAGGTCACGGCAAGCTATCCGGGCGCCAGTCCCGAGGTGATCGCCGAAACGGTTGCCGCTCCGCTGGAACAGGTGATCAACGGCGTCGAAAACATGCTCTACATGAGCTCGCAAGCCGCGACCGATGGACGTATGACGCTGACGGTGACCTTTCAGCAGGGCACCGATCCCGACATGGCACAGATCCAGGTGCAGAACCGCGTCTCTCGCGCGCTTCCTCGTCTGCCGCAAGAGGTTCAGCGCATCGGCGTCGTGACGCAGAAGACCTCGCCCGACATTCTGATGGTCGTGCATCTCGTCTCGCCTGACGAACGCTATGATCCTCTCTATCTGTCGAACTTCGCCACGCTGCAGGTCCGCGACCAGCTTGCGCGCCTGTCGGGCGTGGGCGACGTGCTCGTCTGGGGTGCGGGCGAATACTCGATGCGGGTCTGGCTCGACCCGGCCAAGGTCGCCGCGCGTGGATTGACCGCCTCCGATGTGGTGGCGGCAATCCAGGAGCAGAACGCCCAGGTGGCCGCCGGCTCGTTAGGCCAGCAGCCGGATGCCTCGGCAGCGCTGCAGGTCACGGTCAACACCCTCGGCAGGCTCTCCAACGAGGAGCAGTTCGGCGAGATCGTCGTCAAGACGGGCGCCGACGGCCAGGTCACCCGGCTGCGGGACATCGCCCGCATCGAACTGGGGGCGGACGCTTACGCGCTGCGCAGTCTTCTTGACGGCAAGCCGGCGCTGGCGCTGCAGGTCATCCAGAGCCCCGGCGCCAACGCGCTCGACGTGGCAAGCGCTATTCGCGGCACCATGGAAGAACTACAGAAAGGTTTTCCAGAGGGTATCGAGTATCGCATCGCCTACGATCCCACCGTCTTCGTGAAGGCCTCGCTGGAGGCCGTGGTGATGACGCTGCTCGAAGCCATCGTTCTGGTCGTGATCGTGGTCGTACTCTTCCTTCAGACCTGGCGCGCCTCGATCATCCCTCTGGTTGCCGTGCCGATATCGTTGGTCGGCACGTTCGCGCTCATGTACATGTTCGGCTTCTCGCTGAACACGCTGTCGCTGTTCGGCCTCGTGCTCTCGATCGGGATCGTGGTCGACGACGCCATCGTGGTCGTCGAAAACGTCGAGCGTCACATCGCGCTTGGCGAGACGCCGAAGGAAGCGGCCCGCAAGGCCATGGACGAAGTGACGGGGCCGATCATCGCCATCACGTCCGTGCTCTCGGCTGTGTTCATCCCTTCAGCATTCCTCTCCGGCCTGCAAGGTGAGTTCTATCGCCAATTCGCCCTCACGATCGCGATCTCGACCATCCTTTCGGCTGTCAACTCTCTGACGCTTTCCCCCGCGCTTGCAGGCGTGTTGCTGAAGCCGCACCTTGGCGAGGTCAAACGTGATCTCCTGACCCGGGTGATCGACGGCCTGTTCGGCTGGTTTTTTCGGCGCTTTAACCGGTTCTTCGAGCGTGCGTCGAATGCCTATGTCTGGTCGCTGCGCCGTGCCTTGAGGCTGAGCGCGCTCGTCCTGCTTGTCTATGCCGGCCTCGTCGGCATGACATGGCTGGGCTTCCAGACCGTGCCGAGCGGATTTGTCCCAGCTCAGGACAAATACTACCTGGTCGGCATCGCCCAGTTGCCGACCGGAGCCTCGCTCGACCGCACAGAGGCGGTCGTCAAGACGATGTCGCAGATCGCACTTGCCGAACCGGGCGTCGAAAGCGTCGTCGCTTTCCCGGGCCTTTCCGTGAACGGCATGGTCAACGTTCCCAACGCCGCCGTCATATTCACCATGCTGAAGCCCTTCGACGAGCGAAAGGATCCTTCCTTGTCCGCGTTCGCGATCGCCGGTCGCCTGATGGGCAAGTTCAGCCAGATACCGGACGGTTTCGCCGGCATCTTCCCGCCGCCACCCGTTCCGGGCCTCGGCACGACGGGCGGGTTCAAGATCCAGATCGAGGATCGGGCGGGGCTCGGCTTCGAAGCGCTTGCCGAGGCGCAAGGGGCGATCATGGGCAAGGCGATGCAGACGCCGGAGCTCGCCGGCATGCTCGCAAGCTTTCAGGTGAATGCGCCACAGGTTCAGGTGGACATCGACCGGGTGAAAGCCAAGTCTCAAGGGGTGCCGCTCAATACCATCTTCGAAACGTTGCAGGTCAACCTCGGCTCTCTCTACGCAAACGACTTCAACCGCTTCGGCCGGACCTACCGCGTGATCGTCCAGGCGGACGCGCCATTCCGTATGCAGCCCGAGGACATTGGTCGCCTGAAGGTACGCAACGCGGCGGGTGAAATGATTCCGTTGTCGGCCCTGTTGACGGTCAAGCACAGTTCGGGCCCGGATCGTGTCATGCATTACAACAGCTTCCCGTCAGCCGACATCAGCGGCAGTGCCGGCCCCGGCTATTCATTTGGGCAGGCGACGGCAGCCATAGAACGGATCGCATCGGAAACGTTGCCGCCCGGCATGGCCTTCGAATGGACGGAACTCGCCTATCAGGAAAAGCAGGCCGGCAACACCGCGATGTACATCTTCCCGCTGTCTGTTCTGCTGGCGTTTCTCATTCTCGCTGCACAGTACAACAGCTGGTCACTGCCCTTCGCTGTGTTGCTCATCGCCCCGATGGCGTTGCTTTCCGCGATCGCAGGCGTCTGGTTTACGGGAGGCGACAACAACATCTTCACGCAGATCGGCTTTGTCGTTCTCGTGGGCCTGGCGGCCAAAAATGCGATCCTGATCGTCGAGTTCGCCAGAGCGAAGGAAGACGAAGGCGTCGATCCGGTATCTGCCGTGCTGGAAGCGGCCCGGCTTCGCCTGCGACCGATCCTGATGACCTCACTCGCCTTCATTGCCGGCGTTGTCCCGCTCGTCATCGCGACAGGGGCTGGTGCAGAGATGCGGCATGTTATGGGCATTGCCGTGTTTGCGGGCATGCTTGGCGTCACGGTGTTCGGCCTTGTGCTGACCCCAGTGTTTTACGTCCTGGTGCGCCGCATGGCGATCGGTCGCGAGGCACGAAGGCACCCCGATCCAGCCCTAGAGACAGCTGTGTAGAGCATCCCGCTCTCAAGTGAGTTCACGTGAGGCGGAAAGATGCTCTGGAATCAAAGTGCGAGAGCGTCCTTGGTGCGTTCATACGAACGCACGGCGCTCTCGAGTGGCGAGGGAAGGCTACGCCGCTTCTCAATGTCGCGTCTTCGCTGGAGCTTTGGCGCCGGGGCAAAGCAGCCCCGGCGCCAGGAGGTGGCGGTGAAATTAGCCGCGCTGGGCCGCTTCGGCATCAAAACTTATGGCAATTTAGGAGTGGTGAAGACACGCCCGGGTAGCCAGCGCGATTGAGTTTGACGCCGCAGGGTTCAACTGCATTGGGCCGTGCGGTAGATAGGTCTTCTGTTCCGGGCTACGCCGGACCCACGCCGAGCATGCGGAGGGAAGAGCGATCGACAGAGCCTCGGTTCCGGGAAATCCGTCTCCAAGCACCAACCCATCCAAATCGAACTCTTCGCCGGGGCCTATCACGCTCTAGGACGAATCGACATTCATCGCAGCCAGATCATTGCGGCGAGGAGATAGACGAAGCCTTCGAAGTGGATTGTTCTGCGGTCGTATCGGGTGGCGAAGCGTCGGAAGTGCTTCAT
>NZ_MBSO01000022.1 GCF_001695835.1 Ensifer sp. LC11
CCGAGACCGGCGTGAGCGCAGGCCGCCACTTTTGCCACCCGGAAACCCGCCCCAACGTCAGCACCAAATCCACAAAACAAAACCCGCCGAAAAATCGACGGGTTTGTCAGCGGTCTGACCCCGGCGATGAGCCGGGGTTTTTGTTTGATGCCGATGCGAAAGGATTAGCCGGCGGCGCCGATGTCGATGTCGTGCTTCTGCCCGAGCGCCTTGAAAACCGTCGAGACGATGCCGGCGCGGTCGAGACCGGCGGCGGCATACATCGCCTCGGGTTTCGCCTGTTCCATCCAGATATCCGGCATGACCATCGGGCGCACCTTGAGGCCGCCATCGAGCAGGCCGTCTTCGGCGAGGAACTGCAATACGTGGCTGGCGAAGCCGCCGACGGCACCTTCCTCGATGGTGATGAGCACCTCGTGGTGGCGGGCAAGCTGGCGGATCAGGTCATGGTCGAGGGGCTTCGCGAACCGTGCATCGGCAACGGTGGTCGAAAGACCGGCCGCGTCGAGGTCTTCTGCCGCCATCAGACAGTCGGCAAGGCGGGTGCCGAAAGAGAGCAGCGCCACCTTTGAGCCCTGCTTGACGACGCGGCCCTTGCCGATCTCGAGGATCTGGCCGCGCTCCGGCATTTCGACGCCGACACCTTCACCGCGCGGATAGCGGAACGAAATCGGCCCGGCATCATAGGCGGCAGCGGTGCGCACCATGTGTTTCAGTTCCGCCTCGTCGGCGGCAGCCATCACCACGAAGCCGGGAAGCGTCGCGAGATAGGTGGTGTCGAAGGAGCCGGCATGGGTCGGGCCGTCGGCGCCGACGAAGCCGGCGCGGTCGATCGGGAAACGCACCGGCAGGCCCTGGATCGCGACGTCGTGCACCACCTGGTCGTAGCCGCGCTGCAGGAAGGTCGAATAGAGCGCCGCAAACGGTTTGTAGCCTTCGGAAGCAAGGCCGGCTGCAAAGGTCACGGCATGCTGCTCGGCAATGCCGACGTCGAAGCAGCGCGAGGGATGGGCCAACGCGAACTTGTCGAGGCCGGTGCCGGAGGGCATGGCGGCGGTGACGGCGACAATCTTGTCGTCGAAGCCCGCTTCCTGTGTCAGCGCTTCGGCGAAGACGGAGGTGTAGGCCGGCGCGTTCGGCTTGGCCTTCGCCTGGGCGCCGGTGATGACGTCGAACTTGTTGACGCCGTGATACTTGTCGGCGGCCGCTTCGGCGGGCGGATAGCCCTTGCCCTTCTGCGTCACCACATGGATCAGCACCGGACCCTTGGCGTTGTCGCGCACGTTGCGCAGCACCGGCAGCAGATGGTCGAAGGAATGCCCGTCGATCGGGCCGATATGGTAGAAGCCCATCTCTTCAAAGAGTGTGCCGCCGGTGACGTAGCCGCGCGCGTGTTCGACCGCGCGGGTGATCGCCCGGTCGACGGTCTTGCCGAGATAGGCCGTCAGCTTCTTGCCGACCTCGCGGATGCCCATATAGGTGCGGCCGGAGGCAAGGCGCGCCAGATAGGCGCTCATCGCACCGGTCGGCGGAGCGATCGACATGTCGTTGTCGTTGAGAATGACGATCAGGCGGGCGTCGAGCGCGCCGGCATTGTTGAGCGCCTCATAGGCCATGCCGGCCGACAGCGCACCGTCGCCGATGACGGCGATGACATTGCGGCTCTTGCCGTCGAGATCGGCAGCGACCGCCATGCCGAGGCCGGCGGAAATCGAGGTCGAGGAGTGCGCAGCGCCAAAGGGGTCGTATTCGCTCTCGGCGCGGCGGGTAAAGCCGGAAAGGCCGCCTTCCTGGCGCAGCGTGCGGATGCGGTCGCGGCGGCCGGTCAGGATCTTGTGCGGGTAGCACTGGTGGCCGACGTCGAAGATCAGCCGGTCATGCGGCGTGTTGAAGACCTTGTGGATGGCGATCGTCAGCTCGACGACGCCGAGACCCGCGCCAAGGTGGCCACCGGTGCGCGACACCGCGTCGATCATTTCTGCCCGGACTTCTCCGGCGAGCTGCGGCAAATCCTTGTCGTCGACCTTCTTCAGATCGTCGGGATAGGTCACCTTGTCGAGCAAGGGAGTAGCCGGCATCGGATTGGTTGGCAGTTGTGTCACGCTGCATGCCTCATGCGCGCCCCAAAAGTCGGGCGCGCGATAGTTGGTGGGTACCGTCGAAGCGGCTCTTTAGACGCAATCGTTGCTGAATGCAAAATTAGGCGTTCGTGCGTCGTCGACCAAGAGACTAGCGCATGATTCTGTGAATCGAAATCGATTCAAGCGGGATGAGGCAATGTTGCGCGGTTTTCCGCAGCCACTCCATTCCACTTTAGGTCGAGATCAGCCTTCGGGCAGCGGAACGAATTCTTCCTCGTCGCCGGGCACGATATCGAAGCGGCCGGTGCGCCACTCTTCCTTCGCCTTGTCGATGCGTTCCTTGGAAGACGAGACGAAGTTCCACCAGATGTGGCGGGCAGACCCGAGTGCCGCACCACCGAAGAGCATGACGTGACAACCCTTAGGCCCGGCCGTCACCGTGATCTCGTCGCCCGGGCGGAAGACAAGCAGCTGGTTGTCGGCGAAATGGTCACCGGCGATGATCGCCTCGCCCGAGAGAATGTAGAGGGCGCGCTCTTCCCACTGCGCGGTGAAGGGCGCGCTTTTGCCGGGTGCGATGTTGAGGTCGACATAGATCGTGTCGGTGAAGACCGAGACCGGCGACTTCGCGCCCTCGAAACTGCCGATCACCACGCGCGCCTTGATGCCGTCGTCGCTCATATGCGGCAGCATGCGTTCTTCGGTGTGGCTGAAGATCGGGTCGATTTCTTCCTTGTGGTCGGGCAGCGCCAGCCAGGTCTGGAGACCGGAGATCGAGCGGTCGTGGCCGCGCTGGTTTTCGGGCGAGCGTTCGGAATGCACGATACCGCGGCCGGCCGTCATCAGGTTCACGTCGCCCGGACGGATCACCATCTCGGTGCCGAGGCTGTCGCGGTGCTTGATCTCGCCGTCAAAGAGATAGGTGACGGTGGAAAGGCCGATATGCGGATGTGGGCGCACGTCGATCGCCTCACCGGCACGCAACAGCGCCGGGCCCATGCGGTCGAAGAAGATGAAGGGGCCGACCAGGCGGCGCTTGGCCGCCGGCAGCGCGCGGCGAACCTGCAGCCCGCCGATATCGCTGGTGCGCGGCACGATCAGGTGTTCGATGGCGTCGCAGGCGGGCTTGTCGCCTGCAAGCGGATCGGGGCCTGGAAAGAAGGACATTGCGCGTGCTCCCGTTTATGCTGTCATATCAATAGCTAGCGCCTGCACTCCCAGGCGGCTAGGGACCAGGCCGATACGCAGCGTTTCCGCGGAGCGATCAATCCCCTGGAGCGCCAGGCGTTCAAGTGAACGCATGAGGACGCTTCAGCGCTTTAACGCGCTAGTCCGCGTCGAGCGGTTCAACGCCCTGCGGCTTGCCGGCGCGGTCGAGGCGGATCTTTTCGATGCGGTCCTCGGCAGCCTTCAAGAGCGCCTCGCAATGTTTCTTCAGCGCTTCGCCGCGCTCGTAGATTTCGATCGACTTGTCGAGTGCCACGTCGCCGCGTTCGAGCGCCGAGACGATCCGCTCGAGCTCCTCGACGGCCTGCTCGAAGGAGAGGGCGGAAACGTCCGGTTGCGTGGTGGTGTTCATGGTTACCCTCTCATCAGTCTCAAGATGTGCAGGCCGGCCGATTCGGCCAGGCCCTGAAGGTCATAGCCGCCTTCGAGCAGGCTGACCATGCGGTTGCCGGCGCTGCGATCGGCGATCTCGTGCAGACGCCCGGTCGCCCAGTCGAAGTCCTCCGCGACGAGGTTGATCTGCGCCAGCGGATCGCGGTGATGCGCGTCGAAACCGGCGGAGATCAGGATGAAGTCGGGCCGGAAATTGGTGAGTGCGGCAAGCACGCGTGAGCGGAACGCCTCGCGGAAATGTTCACTGCCCATGTTGGGCGACAGCGGCGCATTGACGATGTTGCCCTTGATGCCTGTCTCATCCTTGGCGCCGGTGCCAGGATAGAGCGGCATCTGGTGTGTCGAACAGAAGAGCACCGATGGGTCGTTCCAGAAGATATCCTGCGTGCCGTTGCCGTGGTGCACGTCCCAATCGACGATCGCGACGCGTTCGGCGCCGTGCGCCTTCTGGGCGTAACGGGCGGCAATCGCCACCGTGTTGAACAGACAGAAGCCCATCGCCTTGTTTTTCTCGGCGTGATGCCCCGGCGGGCGGGCCGCAACGAAGGCGTTGTCGGCCTCTCCGGTAAAGACCGCATCGACCGCGGCGACCGCGGCGCCGATGCCCGTCAATGCGGCGTCGAGGCTCAAGGGGCTGGCATAGGTATCCGCCTCGAAATGATTGAGACCTTCCTCAGGAATGGCGCGCTTGATGTCGCGCAAATGTTCTTCCGGGTGGGCGAGCAGCACGAGATCCTCGCTCGCCTTCTTCGCCTCGATCCGCTTGAGGTCGATGAAGTTCGGGTGTTCGAGCGCAAGGTTCAGCGCCTTCAGCCGGTCCGGCCGCTCGGGATGTCCCTCCGGAACCTCGTGTTCCAGAAAGACCGGATTTTCATAGAGGAACGTGGTCATGTCCCGGAACCTAGTGCTGCGACCCTTGAAGGTCCATGGCGAGGCAGTCGAAAGACCGAATTTTCAACAGCGCGGATCGAGAAGCAGCTTGCCGTCGCGGCCGGCATCCGCCTGATGCGCCAGCGCCGCGTCAAGCTGGCTCAATGGATAGACCGCCGCGATCCGGCTCGAAAACAGGCCTGATCGCAATCCATCGAAGCTTTTCGCAAAGGCGGCTTCGATTGCCGCGCGACCGGCAGAGTGCACCCAGGTGCGCAGCCACAGGAAGGAGAAGCGGATGTCCGATCGCGCCAGGATCGCGGTTTGCGGCACCGGCACGCCGCTCAACGCCCCGTATTGGATGAAGGCGCCGCCCGGTTCGAGCGTGCGAAGGATAAGGTCGCCGGCAAACGGACCGCCGACGGCGTCGATGATGGCGTCGAGCCGGAGGTCGGGTAAGCGGATCTCGTTGCCAAGAACGATGCGGCCGGGAGCCTCGACGGCGAGTCGATCGGCGCTGCGCTGGCTGCGTACGATGCCGACGGCGTCGACCTGTTCGCCCACAAGCAGCTTCATCAGCATGCCGCCGATCGCGGACCCTGCCGCGGTGACGCCGACGCGGCGCCCTTCGAGCGAACCGAAATGCACGCGCGGCGCTTCAATCAGTTGCAGCGCGGTCAGCGGATTGACGTAGGAGGTCGCGGCATCTCTATCGCTGATGTCGTCGGGCAGGGCGAAGCACCATTCGGCTGGTCTGAGCAGATACTCCTGCCAGAGACCGCTGGCGCCGATCGGGATCACGCGATCGCCCGGCTTCAGCGATGTGACGCCGGCGCCGACGCGCGCCACCGTGCCGAAACCCTCGAAACCCGGCACGAAGGGCAGGGTGGTGCGGGCACTATAGGCGCCGGTGACGGGGATGAGATCGGATGGATTGATGGCGGCAAGCGACAGCGCCACCTCGACTTCGCCGGGTCCCGGCGCGACACGCTCCGCATCGACGAGCGCAATGACTTGCCGGGGATCGCCGAACTGGCTAACGAGGGTGGAGCGCATCGTCAGGGAGCCTCGCATGGACGGCAGGGAGCTGGAGAACGTCACGGAAATCCGCATTCCGTTTCGCGATATAGACATGCACGGCCACATGCACAATGCCGCCTACTATGCCCATGCGGAGGCTGCCCTTTCCAGTCTCTGGCGCCATCGCCCGCATGTGGTCAACGAGCCGAGCTATCTCGTTCGCCGGTCTGCCTGCGTCTATCACCGCGGCCTGCGCTACGACGAACCGGCCCGCTTCACTGTCAACGTAGCAAAGATCGGCGGCAGCTCGATCAGCTTCGCCGTCAAGGTCGAGGCGCGCGGCCAGCTTGTGGCGGAAGTGGAGGTCGTCTGGGTGGCGGTCGATCCGCAACGCCACACCCCGCTGCCGCTGCCGTCTGCGACACGGGAATGGCTCGCGGCCTATACGGTCTAATCAGTCACTTGAACCGCGCGAAACAGCGCGACGATGCCCATGCCGCCACCGACACCCATCATCGCCAGTCCTTCTGTGCCATTCGGTGATGTCAGCATCTGCGAGAAAAGCCTGACAGTGAGGATCGCGCCCGAGGCGCCGTAGGGATGGCCGAGCGCGATGGCGCCACCGTCCAGATTGACCCGCTCGGAGCCAATTTCCATCTGGTCGAGACTGCCGAGCACCTGTGAAGCGAAGGCCTCGTTGAACTCGATGAAATCGACCTTGGCCGGATCGAGCGCGGGTTGCCGCACTTTCAGCTTCTGCATCGCCGGCACGGGGCCGAGACCCAAGAGATTGGGATCGACGCCCGCCGTTGCTGCATCAACGAATGCGAGCGCGAAGGGAACGCCGAGCCGTTTCGCCTCGGCGAGGCTCGTCACCAGAACGACCGCCGCGCCGTCATTGATCGGGCAGGCATTGCCGGCGGTCACCGTGCCACCTTCGACGAACACCGGCTTCAGCCGCTGAAGTGTCTCGATCGAGGCATTGGCCCGCGGGCATTCGTCGCGGGAGATGGGGCCCATGACCGTCTCGATCGGCACGATCTCGCGCAAGAAACGGCCGGCAAGCTCGGCTTCGACGGCGCGGCGATGGCTTTGAAGCGCAAAGGCATCCTGCCGTTCGCGGGAAATGCCGCAGGCGGTCGCGACATTTTCGGCGGCGACGCCCATGTCCGGATCGCCGATCTCGTCCGGCGCCATGCGGGCGCGCTTGACCGGGGTCAGTTCGCCACCGCGCTCCATCGGCGGCCTCAGGCGGATATGCGCACGACTGGCGCTTTCGGTGCCGCCGGCGAGATAGAAACGGCCCGCACCCGCTTCGATCATCCGCGCGGCAAGGATGATTGCCTCGAGCCCTGATCCGCATTGGCGATCGATGGTGACGCCCGGCGTCGAAACCGGCAGTCCGGCTTCAAGCGCCGCGAGCCGGGCGAGATTGCCGGCGCTGTTGGCGGCGTTGCCGAGAATGACGTCGTCGATATCGGTCGCTGCCAGCCCGACATCATCAAGAATGCGGGCGATGAGCGGTGCCGCGAGCTGCGACGGCTCGACATCGCGAAGCGTGCCGTTGACGCGACCGATCGGCGTTCTGAGCGCCGCGATGATCACGGGCACGCGTGCAGGGTCAGTCGATGCGTTCGAGGTCATCGTTTTCGTCCGCGATCCATTGCCTGAGTTTACCCGCCGCCACCTTGCCGGATTGCGTCATCGGCATCCTCCGGCAAAGCCAAATACGGCGTGGATGTTTATAGCGTGGGAGGTGGGCAGCGAGATGACGGTCAAGTGCCTCCCGGTCGAAGACTCTGCCTTCCGGCTCGATCACCGCCACCAGTTCGGTGCCGAGATCCGGGTGATCGAGGCCGAGGACGAGGGCCGCATGAACGCCGGGATAGGCAACGAGCGTTGCCTCCACTTCCTGCGGATAGATGTTGTTGCCGCCCGAAAGCACCATGCCGCCGGCGCGGCCGAGAAGATGCAGCGTGCCCTCTCCATCGATGAAGCCGAGATCGCCGACGGTCGCGAGCTGACCGAAGCGCCGGAACCCGGCGCCGTCGTCCGCGCCGACGTAGCCGTCGGAGACAAGCGCGCTGTCGACGAAGATCGTACCGGTTTCGCCGGGTGGCACCGCGTTCCCCGTGTCGTTGAGAATCTGGAATGCGACACCCGGAAAGGCGCGACCGACAGCTGTAACCGCGGCCGTGTCGCTTTCGGTTGCCACACTGATGAACCCCAGTTCGGAAGCACCGTAGTATTCGATCACGCGGGCCTCGGGAAAGGCGAGGGCGGCGCTGGCGCGATCGCTTGGCGTCAGCTTGGCACCCGCGACCGTGATGCGCGCGACGGATCCCTGCGGTTTGCCGGTGGCCGCCGCACAGAGCCGCCGCAGCATTGTCGGCACCAGCACCAGTCGCTGCACCTCCTCCGCTTCGATGACGGCAAGGGACTGCGCTGCGTCGAAGTGGGTTGCACCGATGAACTCGGCGCCCGCGACGAGGGTTTCGGCGAGCGCATAGAGGGTCAGCCCGTGCGCCAGCGGACCGGGTGCGAAGGTTCTGCTGTCGCGGCAGATCTCGAAGAATTCCTGCCCGGTCGCAAGGCTGCGTCGCCAGGAGCCGCGATCGCGGACAATTGCTTTGGGCGTGCCCGTCGTTCCCGAGGTGAAGACGATCAGGAACGGCTCGGTGTCGGCGCCGACTGCGAGCCGCACTTCTTTCGCCCCGTCATCGTTTGCGGCGAACCGTCGCGTCTTGCCGCTTGCCAGAGCTTCGAGGCGAAGTCCGTCGCCATCGCCCCCGATGACGAGATCGGGAGACAGGCGCTCGTGCATGCTCTGCCGGACCGAATGCGGCAGATGCGGGTCGATCAGCGCGACGCAGTGGCCGCGGCTCGTGGCGGCGAGGAAGGCGGCGGCAAAGAGCGGATGGTTGCCGACCTCCAGCGCGACCAGCCGCCCGCGGTCGCCGAGCACGCTACGGGGCTCGCTGTCGCCGATGAGATCACCGAAAATGGCGACCAGCTGTTCGGCGAGGCGCCGCAGCTCACCGAAAGTGAAAACCCGGCCCTCTATGCGGAAGGCCGGGGCATACGGATGGTCGTCCGCGTGGCGATGGATCGCGCCGGCAAACGGCATCGGTTCAGGCGCGAGCCGGCAGCAGCGGGTAGCCGGCATAGACCGCGCGTGCGGCAAGGGTCGCGATGGCGGCCTTCAGGAGGTCACCCGGAATGAAGGCGAGCGAGCCTGTAGCGACCGTCAGGAGGGGTGTGCCGGTGACGGCCGAGACCCAGGGCATGCCAATCGCGTAGAGCACGACGATGCCGCCGATGACGGAGGCAAGGAAGAAACCGATGAACTGGCGCGTTTCCGCCTGGCCCTCGCGCACCGTGCGTTGTGCGATGAGACCGGTGACAAAGGTTGCCACCACCCAGCCGAGGATGAAACCGCCGGACGGGCCTGCAAAGACGGCGAGGCCGCCGCGCCCGCCCGAAAGCACCGGCAGGCCGATGGCGACCAGGAGCAGGAACAAGAGGAAGGCAAGCGCGCCGCGTTTGGCGCCGAGGATACATCCGGCAAGCATCACGCCCATCGACTGGGCGGTGATCGGCACCGGAATGAAGCCGAGCGTGATCGGTGGGATAAGGCCGAGCACGACAACGATCGCGGCGAAGAGGGCGATGAGGACGAGGTCTCTGGTGTTCATGAAGTTCCGGTTCCCTATGTATTAGAATTTTCGCATTTAATGGCGGCGAAATCCACGCGCGTCAATCGCCGCGGCAATCGTATCGGCATCCTTGAGCGTCAGGATGATCAGCGGGCCGATGATCGTCAACGGCCGGACCGGCAAACCGCGCGCCCGATGCGCCTCGCGGATTGCCTCGTAGCGCGCGAAAATGTCCGGGACGAAGCGCAGCACGAGCCCGAGCGCGAGGCTGACATCGGCCGCGCTGAGCCAGCCGAGCCTTTCGAGCGGGGTCAACAGGATGGTGATCTCGTCCATGAAGGCGCTGATCGTCGTCGTCGCCGTTATCGCTGCGGCCAACAGCACCAGCGCCATCAGGCGCAATGTCAGCGTGGCAACCTCGATGATGGGGAGCAGGAAAAGGTTGACGGCTGCCAGAAAGAAAATGGTCAGGAAGACGAAGCCAACGCGCTTCAGCGCTTCCTTCGGGGGAAGTCCAACGGAGAGATAGAGGCCGGCGGCGATGACGAAGGCGATCGCCTGAAGAGGCAGCGAAGCGCTGAGGAAAAGAACGATGCTCGACGCGACCAGCGCGATCAGCTTCACCCTGACCGGCAGACGGTGCAGTAGGCTGTTGCCCTCTATATGCAGGCTCGTCAGCATCCGGCGATCTCATGGTATCGACGAATGGTCTCTTGCGGCTTGCCATCGGCGGCAAGCCGGCCTTCGTGGAAAAGCAGCAGCCGGTCGACGTTTTCGACAAGCGCGAGATCGTGGGTGATCACGACCGTATCTTCGGGCAGGCCGTCGATTGTCTCGGCAACACGGCGCCGGTTGCGCAGGTCAAGTTGGTTTGTCGGCTCGTCGAGGATGAGGATCTTCGGATCGGTGACGACGACGCTCGCCATGGCGACGAGCTGAGTTTCGCCGCCCGAGAGCTCGTGCACCCGCCGTCGGGCCAGGTGTTCGACACCGAAGCGCGACAACGCACCTTGTGTGCGACGGTCGATTTCGTCGCGCGAAAGGCCGCGATTCTTGAGGCCGAAGGCGATATCCTCGGCGACGATGGGCATAATCAGCTGGTGCTGCGGGTTCTGGAAGATGAAACCGGCCTCTGAAAGCACGGCGCGATCATCCTCGACCGTGTTCAGCCCGTTGACGGTCACACTGCCTGCGGAAGGTTTGACCAAGCCGTTGATCAGTCGTGCGAAGGTGGTCTTGCCGGAGCCGTTGAGGCCGATGATGCCGATACGCTTTTCGCTGAGGGTCAACGTCAGCGAATGGAGCGCCACCCGTTCGCCGAAGCGGACCGCGCAATCGGTAAAGCGGATGTCCATCCCGTGCCTCGCTGTCTTCGGCCCGCGCCGGTTTCGGGTTGCTCTATAGGCCAAGTGCGACAAGAAGGGCAATGCGGTGGCCGGAGCCGTGTCGGATGCGCGTGAAGATCCGCCCACTCATTCCGTCCAGAACTGAATTATGGCCGCACTGGTTTGAATTATGGGAATAAAAGCCTATTCTCCTGTCATGACGATTCGCCTTTCCAACAGCGACGCCCGTCGCATCTTCCTCGCCAAGCAGGGCCTTTCCGGCGCGCCGAACCGTGCGCTCGGCAAGGAAGGGCTGCTCAAGCTGATCCATGATATCGGTTTCGTGCAGGTGGACAGCATCGCAACGGTCGAGCGCGCCCATCACCAGATCCTGTTTTCCCGCAACCAGACCTATCGTCGCGAGCATCTGACGGCACTGCTGGAGGATGACCGCGACCTGTTCGAACACTGGACGCACGACGCCTCGATCATCCCGAGCAGCTTCTTCCGTTACTGGAAGCACCGCTTCAAATGGGAGGGCGAGACGATCATCGCGCGCTGGCAAAAGTGGCGCGGCGAGGGCTTTGAAAAAGGCTGCGACGAGACCTATGCGCGCATTGCCGAAGGCGGCCCTGTCCTTGCCCGCGATCTCAAGGAAGCCGAACACGAATCCGGCGGCTGGTGGAACTGGCATCCGTCGAAAACGGCGCTCGAAGTGCTATGGCGTACGGGAAAGCTGGCGATCGCTCGCCGCGAGAATTTCCAGAAGGTCTATGATCTGACCGAAAGAGTGATCCCTTCCCATCATCACGACGGCGACGTCAGTCATCCGGAATTCGTCGATTGGGCGTGCCGCAGTGCGCTTGATCGACTGGGTTTCGCCACCCACGGCGAGATCGCCGCCTTCTGGGATCTGGTGTCGCCCGAGGAGGCCAAGACCTGGGTTGCCGAACACCGCGACGAACTCGTGGAGGTACAGATCGAAGCGATCGATGGCGGACGCCCGCGTCTCGCCTATGCCTTCGCCGGATTTCCGGGCACACTTGGTGATATTCCCGAGCCGCCGGGTCGGGTCCGGGTGCTCAGCCCGTTCGATCCGCTCTTGCGTGACCGCAATCGCACGGAGCGCCTGTTCGGGTTCTATTATCGCATCGAGATCTTTGTGCCGGAAGCCAAGCGCGAATATGGCTACTACGTCTTCCCGCTGATCGAAGGCGACCGGCTGATCGGCCGCATCGACATGAAGGCGGACCGCAAGCGCGGCAGTCTCGACGTCCGCAGGCTCTGGCTCGAAAAAGGTGTCCGGGCATCGGCCGGGCGGTTGGAGCGCATCGATGCAGAACTCGACCGGGTCGCCCGGTTTGCCGGCGTCGAGCGGGTGGAACACCTCGATGGATGGAACGCGTCGCTTGCAGCGCCGCGCGTCTTTTAAGACGCGCTAAGGTCGCTGTACCACTTTGAACTGCTGCATAACTCCACGGATTAGTCGCGATCCATGGAATTATGCAGCAAGTGATATTTTCCTTGGCTTGAACCCGCGGCCTTCCTAAATGGAGGCGATAGAATTTCTCGATGCGGGAGCGAAGCACCATGAACACCGATCTGATGAGCCTCTTCGATGCCGACGAGGCAACGATCCGTAAGGTTCTCTCGGAGACGCTCGCCGGCGCCGACGACGGCGAACTGTTCCTCGAACACGCCCAGGCGGAGGTGCTGTCCTTTGACAACGGCCGGCTCAAGGGCGGCAGCTTCAACACCGACCAGGGTTTTGGCTTGCGTGCCGTCGCCGGTGAAGCCGTCGGCTATGCCCACTCCGGCGAGCTTTCCCTGTCGGCGCTCCGCCGCGCCTCCGACGCGGTGGCGCAGGTGACGCGCGGCTATGCCGGCTCCTATGCCGCCGCCCCCCAGCGCACCAACAAGAAGCTCTACGGCGATGGCAACCCGATCGGCGAGCCGAGCTTCGAGGCGAAGGTTGCGCTGCTTCAGGAAATCGACGCCTATCTGCGCGCCAAGGATCCGAAGGTGCGTCAGGTCACGGCCACGATCGCCGCGAGCTGGCAGATGGTCGATATCCTCAGAGCTGACGGCCACCGCGTACACGATATCCGGCCGATGACGCGCATCAGCATCTCGGTCGTCACCGGCGACGGTGACCGGCAGGAAAGCGGCTCCTTCGGCACTGGCGGGCGCCGCGGCTTCGGCGATTTCGTCACCGAGGAAAACTGGAAGACGGGCGCCGACGAAGCGTTGCGCCAGGCGCTCGTCAATCTCGAAGCTATCGATGCGCCGGCCGGCACCATGGACGTGGTGCTCGCCTCCGGCTGGCCGGGCGTCATGCTGCACGAGGCGGTCGGGCACGGCCTTGAAGGCGATTTCAACCGTAAGAAGACGTCAGCCTTTGCCGGCCTGATGGGCGAACAGGTCGCCGCCAAGGGTGTGACTGTCGTCGACGACGGCACCATCGAAGCGCGCCGCGGCTCGATCTCGATCGACGACGAAGGCACACCGTCCGGCTACAACGTGCTGATCGAAGACGGCAAGCTGGTCGGCTACATGCAGGACCGGCAGAACGCGCGGCTGATGGGCATGCAGCCCACTGGCAACGGTCGCCGTCAGGGCTACGCCCATGTGCCGATGCCGCGCATGACCAACACCTACATGCTGTCCGGCGACAAGACGCCGGACGAAATCATCGCTTCGGTGAAAAAGGGCATCTACGCCGTCTCCTTCGGCGGTGGCCAGGTGGATATCACCTCGGGCAAGTTCGTCTTCGGCTGCACCGAGGCCTACCTGATCGAAAACGGCAAGATCGGCGCACCGGTCAAGGGCGCCATGCTGATCGGCAACGGTCCGGATGCGATGAAGCGCGTGACGATGGTCGGCAACGACACCAAGCTCGACACCGGCATCGGCAATTGCGGCAAGGCCGGCCAATGGGTGCCTGTCGGCGTCGGTCAGCCGCACCTGCGCATGGACCAGATCACGGTCGGCGGTACGCAGGCGTAAGGTCGGTCTCTGTCTCCGTTCGCCCCGGTGGGAAACAGGCAAGCCGCATCGCAATCGGCGGCAGGCTCCGCCTGATTGACAACCGTAGCTGCGAGAGCCCGCTTGAGAAGCTGCAAGCCGACGGCGAGTTTGAGGCTCAGCCGCGCGATGGCAGCATCATGCAATCATAGGAACGCTGCTTGAGAGCGTCGCAGGCCGCCGCCGCCGCGTCGCGGCTCGAAAAGCCGACGAAACGCGCGCGGTAGATCGCCTTGGCGCCCTTGCCAACGGCTTCGGTGTAAGGGGTGGCGTCTGCGAGCGGCGCGCCGGCTTCCGAGCGCGCCTGGGCGAGCAGCATGCGGGCTGCCTCGGCAGATGGTGCGGCTGAAATCTGGATCTGCCAGCTGCCAGCCGCTGTCGCTGCGGTCGTTTCGATCTCAACCATCTCGGTGGGGCGCTCCGCGGGGACCGCGGTCGTGGAGGTCGCGGAGATCAGGGCGGCGACGGAATCCTGCTTTGCCCGCTGCGGCGCGGCATAGGGCATCGGCACTTCGGATGTCGCGACCGCTGCCATCTCGACCGGCGCTTCGACCGTTCTTCCGCCGCGCGTGGATGCCACGAGCTGCCGCCCGCCCTTTGCCGCCTTGCCGACATGGCGATCGAGAAGTGCCGCCATCTTGGCATCGCGGCTGCGCGCCGTCTTTCCACCAAGCACGACGCCGACCACGCGGCGATTGCCGTCCTTGACGGCGCTGACGAGATTGAAGCCGGAGGCATTGGTATAGCCGGTCTTGATGCCGTCCATGCCCTCGTAGCGGTACATCAGATTGTTATGCCCGCGAACCTTCCGGCCGCGGAAGTTGAAGCTCTCTGTCGCAAACAGCCGATATTCTCTCGGAAAGTCGCGCATCAGCGCGACCGCCAACGTCGACATCTCGCGAGCCGTCGTCACCTGCTTGCTCGCCGGCAGGCCGGACGAGTTGATGAAGACGGTCTTGTTCATTCCCAGTTGCCGCGCCTTGGCGGTCATCATCCTGGCGAAATTAGCCTCCGAACCGCCAAGCTTCTCCGCCATGGCGGCGGCCGCATCGTTGCCCGAACGCACGATCATGCCGAGCACGGCCTCGCGGGCCGTGATCGTCATGCCGGCCTTGAGGCCGAGGCGCATCGGCGGCTTGGCCGCCGCTGCCTTCGACACCTTGACCTTGCTGTCCCAGGAAAGTTCTCCGCGCTTGAGCGCCTCGAAGGCCATGTAGACCGTCATCATCTTGGTGAGCGATGCAGGATGGTTGAGCACGTCAGGGTTTTCGGCCGAAAGAACCTTGCCGCTGCGCGCGTCCAGCACCAGCGAGGCGGTGCCGGCCATGGTCGTTGCAGTCCCAAGAGCGAGAGCGAAGGTCGCCAGCAGGAGGCAGCGCAGAGTTTTCATGTCGATCCCCGTCGAAAGCGCCGTCGGCCAGGCGCGAAACCGTTTCGTTTTGTGACAAGATCCGTGTCTTTGTTGCAACTTTAGGGCGGAATGTGGCGACCCCGTCCTGTTTTGAGGCGTGTGGTAAATGGCCGATGAATGCGGCTCCGTTCAACAAGGTTTAACGCCCCCGCCGTTAACCTTCCACGTCTCAACGCCGCGCGGGGGAACATGAGGTCGAACATCAAGAGCACGATCAGGACCGCCGTTCGCCGTGCTGCGATCGCGGCTGGGCTGGAAATCGCCAACGGACTAAACCGCGTCGGGTTGATGGCCGGGGCGCGAGGGCAGGGGGCGATCTTCACGTTGCACCATGTTCGGCCCAAATTCGCCCGACCCTTCGATCCCAACGCACATCTGGAGATCACGCCGGATTTTCTCGACGCGGTACTGACGGCGCTGAAACGCGATGGCTACCGTTTCGTGGCGCTGGAAGAATTGCCGGATGCGCTCGCCGCAGGGGAGGGGCCGCTTGCCTGCTTCACCCTCGATGACGGCTACCGGAACAATCTTGAGCACGCGCTGCCGGTCTTCGAACGTCACGCCGCGCCGTTCACGGTTTTCGTCGCCGGCGGTTTCGTCGATCGCACACATACGCTCTGGTGGGAAACGCTCGCCGAACTTCTCGCTGAAGGCGATGAACTGCGCTTCGATTTCGGCGTGGGCGCCGAGACGCTGCGCGCGCGCACGACCAGCGAAAAACAACTGGCATTCAACCGGGTGGCCGCCGTCATTCACAGCCGAGACGAGGCTGAGGCCATCGCTGTGCTGAACGCCGCGGCGCTGGAGTGCGGTATCGATCCTCTGGCGATTACCGAGCAACTGACATTGGACGAGGCAGGGCTTCGGCGATTGGCCGGAAGCCCGCTCGCAAGCCTTGGCGCCCACACGATCAGCCATCGGTCGGTAGCGCGTCTCGGCGCGGGTGAGGCGAGGCGCGAAATCGAGGATTCCGCGCGACGGGTAGAGGCAATCACCGGCCGGCGACCTTCGACCTTCGCCTATCCCTATGGCGACGCGCCGGCCGTGTCGCCGCGTGATCACGATATCGTCGCCGACCTTGGTTTCACCCTGGCGGTAACAACCCGACCCGGCACGCTCGGCGCGCAGGCATCAGGGTTTCACGCGCTGCCGCGAATATCGTTGAACGGCCATTTCCAGCGCGCGCGCTACGCATCGGCGCTGGCTTCCGGTATTCCTTTCCGCCTGGCGCGCGGCTGAGGCGTTCGCGTCAGGGATACATGCGCACCTTTTCCCAGCCGCCTTCGGGCGTCGGCCGACGGAACTCCATCCGGTCATGCAGCCGGAAGGGGCGGTCGTGCCAGAACTCGATCGACGTCGGACGGATGCGGAAGCCGGACCAGTAGCTCGGCCGCGGGATTTCGCCGAGCGCGTGACGGGCGGTGTATTCGGCGACTGCTTTTTCCAGTGCGAAGCGGCCCTCGAGCGGACGCGACTGCTTCGACGCCCAGGCACCGATGCGGCTGCCGCGCGGCCGGCTCTTGAAATACTCATCGGCCTCTTCGTCGGTGACGATCTCGACCGGGCCGCGCACACGCACCTGGCGCCTCAGTGACTTCCAGTGGAAACACATCGCCGCCTTGCGGGCGCCAAGGATCTCCTGGCCCTTCTGGCTTTCGAAATTCGTGTAGAAAACGAAGCCGCGCTCGTCGAAGCCCTTGAGCAAAACCATGCGGACATTCGGCAGTCCGTCGCTGTCGACCGTGGCAAGCGCAACGGCGTTCGGGTCGTTGATCTCGCTGCCTTCCGCGTCCTTCAGCCATGTGCCAAACAGGGAAAAGGGCTCATTTGATTCGGTGAAGTCACCGCTTGTTAACTCATTCGCCGCCATATTGCCTTCCAATGCCGTGATGTCTGGCGCGGAAATGCTTCGGGATGAGCCCGACCGGTATTTCCGCATCGAAAATGTCGGAGCCTGTATGTTGATCTTGTCGAGCAACGTGCAGCTCCAGCGAGTCTGACAGGATTGCCGTGCAAGACATAGCAAAGTGGATCGACGCCAAGAAGGGGTATTCCTTCGCCCTGCTGCGTGGCGCGGCAATTTGCCTGCCGGTCCTGGTTCTTCCCGGCTGCATGGGCGCGGGTCTCGACCTCTTCGGCAATGGTGTCGACCGCACGGTTTCGACGGGCACGGTTCCCGTCGCCAAGACGTCCGATGGCCTCTCGGACGCAGTCATGGTTCGTGACGCCGTGACATCGGCCGATCTCGCTACCGGCTCCATCAATCCCATTCCCTGGGCGAATGCTTCCTCGGGCAGTGCCGGCGTCATCAGCACCATTCAGGAAGACCGCGCCAGCGGCATGCTCTGCCGTCGTTTCACGACGACGCGTCATTCCTATGAAGGTATCGCCAAGTTCGACGGCAGTACTTGCCAGGGTGGCGATGGCGCCTGGTATTTGACGAGCTTCGGCCCGCGGGCCTGAACGAGAGTGCGAGCACTCGCGTAGAAATCGGCGATTAACCACAATTCCCTAAAAGTGCGAACGATTGCCGGTAGCGCTCCATCGGCGATCGCCGGCGTGGCTCCAGCTAACCACTATTTAGCAAGTTCCCGCAATCATCGGCGCCAATGGACGGGCGACAACGGCGCCTGAGTTTTGGGGCATAAGGCGGGCATCAGGGAGAAGCCGCCGATCAGAGAAGATGGTAGAAACCATGCGTGATCCCTATGCGATCCTCGGTGTCCGACGCAATGCGGGGCAGGATGAAATCAAGGCTGCCTGGCGTTCGCTGGCCAAGGCCGTGCATCCGGACCATAACCAGGACGACCCGACTGCAGCCGAGCGTTTTGCCGAGGCCGGTAAGGCCTACGAGCTTTTGCGCGACCCGAAGCTTAGGAGCCGCTACGACTATGCGCGCCGTGAGGCCGAGCTTCGCCGCATGGAGGCGATGAAGGCGAAGATGCGTGGGCCGGCGCAGGAGGAAGCACCGGTTGACGCTGAAACCGCAGAGGATGCCATTTCGCAGATTTTCGGTGCCGAGACACGCGCAAAGTCGGAGCGACCCTCGCCAAAGGCTGCGCCCAAACCGTCACCCAAGCCTGCGCCGAAGCCGACGGCGAAGGAAGCGGCCAGGGACACAGAACGTCCCGCCCAAGCCGCCGACGTGAGGCCTGAGTCGGCCGTCGAGCCGCAGCAGGAGGCGCCTGGCGCCAGGATGGAGGCGCCGCTGATGCAGCGCGCAGCCGCCCCCGCCGCCGAACTCGTCGCCGCGATCGTCAGGCGCATCCGCGGCCGCGCTGCGAAAACGGCCGAGAAGGTTCCGGATCTTCCCGTTGATCTCGCTGTCAGCATCGCCGATCTGATCAATCGCCAGCGGATGTCGGTGGAATTGCCCGATGGCGAAACCCTCAAGGTCCAGATTCCACCGGGCGCGGTTGACGGCCAGTCAATTCGTCTGCCGGAACAGGGCTATCGGGTCACCGGCATGACCCGCGGCGATGTCGTCGTCACGCTGAGGGTCGACCAGGGTGGCGCCTTCCGCACCCGCGGCCTCGATCTCCTGACGACCCTGCCGATCGACCTTCAGGGCGCGGTGCTGGGTTGCGAGGAGCACATTGAAACGCCGGTGGGGCCAGCAACGGTGGTCGTGCCCGCTTGGTCCGGTTCGGACAAGGTGATCCGCCTCGAGGGGCGTGGCCTGCCCGGAAGCTACGGCACGCATGGCGATCTCCTCGTGGAATTGCGGTTGATCCTCAAGGACACGCCGGACGACAAGGTGACTGACCTCATGAAGTCGCAGCGCGACGGCTTCTACTTGTGACGGTCCGATTGTGACAGTTCGCTGACACACTGAAGCAATATTACGGGGACTAACAGTTCCTGATCTCAGCCGCGCTTGAACCACCCTTGCGGCTATGCCATAGGCAATTCTCGACATTTTGCCGCACCCGTTTTCGTGGGGCGTCTGTGAGATATTTGAAGTTTGGCAGCGGCGCCGGCCGAGGCTGGAAATAGTATTGGGGACTTACCATGGCTCAGGCATCCGGTCTGATGAAGGGCAAGCGCGGCGTCATCATGGGCGTCGCAAACAACCGTTCGATCGCATGGGGCATTGCTCAGGCCATCCACGCGCAGGGTGGTGAAGTCGCACTGACCTACCAGGGCGATGCGCTGAAGAAGCGTGTCGAACCCTTGCTCGCCGAAATCGACGGTTTCATGGCCGGCCATTGCGACGTCAGCGACGAAGCCACCATCGATGCGGTCTTCGACACGCTCGAGAAGAAGTGGGGCAAGATCGATTTCGTCGTGCACGCCATCGGCTTCTCCGACAAGGATGAACTGACCGGCCGCTACGTCGACACCTCGCCCGAGAACTTCGCCAAGACGATGCAGATCTCGGTCTACTCCTTCACCTCGGTCGCCCGTCGTGCTGAAAAGCTGATGACCGATGGTGGCTCGATGCTGACCCTGACCTACTACGGCGCCGAAAAGGTCATGCCGAACTACAACGTCATGGGGGTCGCCAAGGCCGCGCTCGAAGCCAGCGTGAAGTATCTTGCGGTCGATCTCGGCCCGAAGAACATCCGCGTCAATGCCATCTCCGCGGGCCCGATCAAGACGCTTGCTGCCTCGGGCATCGGCGATTTCCGCTATATCCTCAAGTGGAACGAGTACAACGCGCCGCTGCGTCGCACCGTGACGATCGAGGAAGTCGGCGACGTCGGCCTCTACATGCTCTCCGACCTGTCGCGCTCGGTCACCGGCGAGGTGCACCACGCCGACAGCGGTTATCATGTTGTTGGCATGAAGGCCGTGGACGCGCCCGATATCTCCGTGATCAAGGACTGATCGGCACCGTCCGACAGCCTGTGCCGCCCGGAGACATGTTGTGCTGATCTATGTGATCCGTCACGGACAGACCGACTGGAATGCCGAAAGTCGGCTCCAGGGGCAAAAGGATATACCGCTCAATGATTTCGGTCGCCAACAGGCGACCGGCAACGGCGTGGCGCTTTCAGGCATACTTGGCGCCGATGCCGCGCATTTTGATTTTGTTGCCAGCCCGCTCGGCCGCACGCGCGAGACCATGGAACGCGTAAGGCGGGCGATGGGGCTCGATCCCGGCGCCTACCGCACCGACGAACGGCTGAAGGAAGTCTCCTTCGGCGATTGGGAAGGGCACACGCTGCCCGAACTCAAGCGCTCGGCGCCCGAGCGCATCGCCGAACGGCGCGCAGTGAAGTGGGATTTCATTCCACCAGGCGAGGACGCCGAGAGCTACGAAATCCTGTCCTGGCGCATCGCCGCCTGGCTGAAGGATGTGACGAGACCCACGGTCTGCGTCAGCCACGGCGGCGTCATCCGCGCACTTTTCAAGCTGTTCGGGGAAATGGAAGCCGAGGAGGCCGCGTCCGCTGCGATCCCGCAGGATCGGCTGCTGCGCATTGCCGGCAACGCCATCGGCTGGATCTGACCGGCCGCAACGAAAAAACCGCCCCACAGCAATTCCAGAGAAAGCTTGAAGCGGTTTTGCGTCGGACTGCGTGGTCGTCTGAAGGGCGGACCGCGGTTTACTGGACGATTTCGAGGTCGTTGATGACCCGCTTGCCGTCGACTTCCGTGTAGAAGACGAGAACCTTCACGCCAGCCTTCAAGCCCTCGAAGTTGAATTCTTCCGGTGCCTGGTAGCTCTTGCCGTCGTCGAGCTGCAGGCTGAGGCGGTCCGTGTCGACACCCGTAATGGTAGCTTCCACATCGGCGCTTTCGGCAAGGGCGGACAGGGGCGAAAGCAGGCCAGCGGCGGCCATGAGCGCGGCAATGACAAAACGCATCTTTCTTGCCCTCTTCAACGATTCTGCGAACATTCCTGTCATCACCCTTGATCCCCGATTGTGGCAAAAATTGCCTTGCGATTTGGCTTTTGGCCGGCCGACCCCGCTTTTTTGACGGCCCGCCCGACGCCGGAAGACTGGACGGCGATATTGTATTTTTCAAGCCGGGGAGCCCCGGAGACGGGCAGATGGCGTCGAAGTTTCCCCATGAATTGTAGGATTTTCCAAGGATTTGTGACGAAAGCCAATCTTAAGACTCGATCGCTACCTTTGGTTGGGGATCGAGGGGAATAGATTGAAGATCATTGACGTTCTGCGCCAGCGCATACGAGCGGCCGCCAGGTTTGCGAGAGCATCGCTCATACCGGCGGCGATCGCCGGCCTCGTCGTCTTTACGGGCGGGCACGGCTATGAGCGGCAAAATCGCGAAAACTTCCAGAACGACCTCAGGATCGACGTCGAGAACGAACTGAACCTCATCGCCAACCGGTTGCAATCGGAAGTAAATACCAACATTGCGGCGCTGAACGGCTTTGCGAACAGCATTGGCGTGCACCCGACCATGACACCTGATGACTTCACCGTCATGGCCACGAAGCTTCTTTTGCAGAATCCGCAGATGGCCCGGGCCTCGGCAGCGCCGGGCGGCGTCGTGCGGATCGCCTTTCCGCGCGAGAGCCAGCAATGGTTCGTCGGCAGTGATTTCAACCGGTTCGGCGCCACGAGGCACGCCATCCAACGGGCGTCGTCGACGGTGCGGCCGGTGATGATCGGCCCGATCCGCCTACCGAGCGGCCGCAGCGGATTTGAGCTTTTCCTTCCGGTGTTCTCCAAGATCCAGGGGCGCATGGAACGCTGGGGCTATGTCGAGGCGATCATCGACGAAAAGGCGCTTTATCGCGCAGCGCGCCTGCTCGAGACGGGCGGAGAAGCCCCGGAGCTGACGAAGGATCATCGCCACGTCGACGTTCACCTTGCGATCCGGGACATTTCCGAACCGGAACGGATTCAGGACGCGTTCTACGGTGACGACGCGCTCTTCCGCGACGCGCCGGTCACGCGTCGGCTTGACCTGGCAGGCGGCGTCTGGGAACTGGCAGCCATGCCGGTCGGCGGGTGGGAGCAGCTTCCCGAAAACAGTGACAGCATTCGTCTGGCAATCATTGCAGCCGTTGCGGTCGTCGTCATCCCGATCCTCTTGACAGGTGGTCTTGTCAACGAACGCCAGCGCAACATCGCCAAATTGAAGGCGCGCGAAGGGGAGGTGATGACGCTGTCCCACCGCCTGAACCTTGCGCTCGACGCCTCCAAGATCGGCATCTGGGAGATCGACGTCGAGACGCAGCAGCGCTCCTGGGATGACCGGATGTTCCACCTGCATGGGCTGGAAGCCCACCTGGACGAGCCGACCTATGAAGAGTGGCGCGCGACCGTGCATCCGGACGATATCGGCATTGCCGCCAATGCGCTGTTCCGCAGTCTCGACGATGGCCTGGAATACCGCTCGCAGTATCGTGTCGTCCTTGCCGGTGGTGCCGTGCGCCACATCCGCAACGTCGGCTCCAGCCATCGCGGCGCCGACGGCCGTGCAAAGGTCACCGGGATCAGCTGGGACGTGACCGAAGATGTTCTGAAGAACGAGCGGCTGAGTGCAGCCAAAGCGCAGGTCGACCAGCAGAACCTCGAGCTTGAGCAGGCGTTGAAGGGTCTCTACGAGCGGGAGCAGGACCTCGAGCTTCTGTCACGGCGCCTCGACCTCGCGCTCGATTCCTATCGCTGCGGCATGTGGGAGGCGGATCTCGACAACAACGTCGTCTATTGGGACGAGCGCATGCACCAGCTCTACGGCTTGGTCTACACCGACGGGGCCACGAACGAAGAGACATGGCTCGCGACGCTTCATGCCGATGATCGGCAGCCGGCACTGGAGGCGGTCAACCGCGCCATTGCCGCGGATGAAACCTACGTGCATCAGGCGCGTGTGTTGCTGTCGACCGGGGGCGTGCGCCACATTCGCTCGGTTGGAAAGCTTCATATGGCGCCCGATGGTGCGCGAAAGTTTGTCGGCATGGCGCTTGATGTCACCGAAGACGTGCTGATGACCGAGCAGTTGCGCGCGGCCAAGGCGATGGCGGACGCCAAGAATGCCGAGCTGGAACAGGCGCGGGTGCGCATCGAGCACAATTCGCTTCACGACCCGCTGACCGGGCTCGGCAACCGACGCATGCTCGACAAGGCGTTGGAGCGCTTGGCGCGGGCCGGCGATCGCGAAGGCATCGCCATTCTCCACATCGATCTCGACCGATTCAAGCAGATCAACGATACGCTCGGCCATGCCGCCGGCGACGCCATGCTGATCCATGCCTCCGAGATTCTGCGCGCCAATACGTCACCGGGCGACATCATCGCCCGCATCGGCGGCGATGAGTTCGTGGTGGCCGTCACCGGCGCGCCGGGCGAAGCGGCGCTCGCGGCGCGCTGCGATCGGATCATTGCCGCGATGCGGCAACCGGTCGACTATAACGGTTTTCCGTGCCGCTTTGGCGTCAGCATCGGCGTTGCGATCGGACGCGGACCGGAGATCGACGCGCGCAAACTGCTCGTGAATGCGGACATCGCCCTCTATCGTGCGAAGGAGGCAGGTCGAAACCGCTACCAGTTCTTCACAGAGGTGCTGCAGGCGGAAGTGGTGACGGCCAAGCGTATCGCCGATGAGATCCTGGAAGGCATCGAGCGCGACGAATTCGAGCCCTGGTATCAGCCGCAGTTCGACGCGACCACGCTTGCGCTTTGCGGCGTGGAGGCGCTGGTGCGCTGGCGGCACCCGCGCGAGGGGATCCTGACACCGGATCGTTTTCTTGGTATCGCCGAGGAATTGAACGTGACCGCCGCGCTTGATCGCCTGGTTCTGGAAAAATCCCTGACCGACCAGATGCGCTGGGCCGCGGCTGGTGTGCGGATTCCCAAGATCTCGGTCAATGTTTCGGCGAAGCGGCTGCAGGATGATGATCTGCTGTCCTCGCTTGAGGGTTTGAGCATCACGCCCGGCCAGATCTGCTTCGAGCTGGTGGAATCGATCTTCCTCGACGAAAGCGACGACATTGTCGCCACCAACATCGAGGGCATCAAGAAGCTTGGGATCGATATCGAACTGGACGATTTCGGCACCGGCCATACCTCGATCGTCAGCCTGCTGAAGATCAAGCCGAAGCGCTTGAAGATCGATCGCCAGCTCGTGGTTCCGGTTCTGAGCGCCCGCAGGGAGCAGGCTCTGGTCCGCTCGATCATCGACATTGCCCGCTCGCTCAACATCGAGACCGTGGCCGAAGGCGTGGAGACCATGGCACATGCCGAAATGCTCGGTATCCTCGGCTGCGATGTCCTGCAGGGCTACGCCTTCGCCCGGCCGCTGAGCGCGGAGAAGTTCCTCGCTTTTGCGACCGAACGTGGCCTGCGGCTGGCATCGTGACGAAGGTCGTCGCCTCGGGCCGCAAAAGTCTTTCCCCGTCTTCGGCTTTCCACTAAGAGAAGGCATCCGCGTACGAAACGTACGGCCGTTGCTTGGTTAGGGTCGGTTGCCTTCATGTCGCATAACACTTTCGGTCATCTCTTCCGCGTCACCACCTGGGGCGAAAGCCACGGGCCGGCGCTTGGCTGCGTCGTGGACGGTTGCCCGCCCGGCATTCGCTTCACGCTTGCCGAACTGCAGGCCTGGCTCGACAAGCGCAAGCCCGGCCAATCGCGCTTCGTCACGCAGCGCCGCGAGGACGATCTCGTCAAGGTACTCTCGGGCGTCATGTTCGACGAGGACGGTGAGACGATGATCTCGACCGGTACGCCGATCTCGATGCTGATCGAAAACACCGACCAGCGCTCGAAGGATTATTCGGAGATTGCCAAGCGCTACCGCCCCGGCCACGCCGACTACACCTACGACCTGAAATACGGCATCCGCGATTATCGCGGTGGCGGACGGTCCTCGGCCCGTGAGACCGCGGCGCGGGTTGCCGCCGGCGGTATTGCCCGCAAGGTGGTGCCCTGTCTGGTCGTGCGCGGCGCGCTCGTCCAGATCGGCAAGCATAAGATCAACCGGGCCAACTGGGATTGGGCCGAAGTCGACAACAACCCGTTCTTCGCGCCGGATCCGGAGATCGTGCCGATCTGGGAAGAGTATCTGGACGGCATCCGCAAAGCGGGATCCTCGATCGGTGCGGTTATCGAGGTCGTCGCCGAAGGCGTGCCGGCCGGCATCGGCGCACCGATCTATGCCAAGCTCGACCAGGACATCGCGTCGAACCTGATGTCGATCAACGCCGTCAAGGGCGTCGAGATCGGCAATGGCTTCGGCGCAGCCGAAATCACCGGCGAAGAGAACGCTGATGAGATGCGCATCGGCGCCGATGGCAAGCCGGTCTTCCTCAGCAACCATGCCGGCGGTATTCTCGGCGGTATCGCGACGGGCGAACCGGTGATCGCGCGTTTCGCCATCAAGCCGACGTCGTCGATCCTCACCGAACGGCGCTCGGTCGACAGCGATGGCAACGAGGTCGATGTCCGCACCAAGGGGCGCCATGACCCTTGCGTCGGTATCCGTGCCGTGCCGATCGGCGAGGCGATGCTTGCCTGCACGATCGCCGATCACTACCTGCGTGACCGCGGCCAGACCGGTCGCCTCAAGTAGTTGGCCCAAGCAAGTCGGCCCCAAGTAACTCGGGAAGAACACCATGTCCTATGACCAGAAGCGTGTCGTCGATGCCATCCGCGCCTTCGAGGCCGGCGAAATCGTCGTCGTCACCGATGACGACGGCCGCGAGAACGAGGGCGATCTGATCGTCGCGGCGGTGCATTGCACGCCGGAGAAGATGGCCTTCATCGTGCGCCACACCTCGGGCATCGTCTGCACGCCGATGCCGCGCGAAGAGGCAAAGCGCCTGAACCTCAACGCCATGGTGGCGGAAAACGATTCCGCCCACACGACGGCCTTCACCGTCTCGGTCGATTTCAAGCATGGCACGACGACGGGCATTTCCGCCGACGACCGCACGCTGACGGTGCGCAACCTCGCCAATCCCAATGTCGGACCGACGGATTTCGTGCGTCCGGGCCACATCTTTCCGCTGGTGGCGCGCGAAGGCGGCGTTCTCATGCGCTCCGGTCATACCGAAGCTGCCGTCGACCTCTGCAGGCTTGCAAGCCTGCCACCGATCGGTGTCATCTGCGAACTCGTCAATGACGACGGCACCGTCATGCGCGGGCCGCAGGTCGCAAGCTTTGCCGAGACCCATGGCCTGAAGCAGGTATCGGTCGCCGACCTCATCGCCTACCGCCAGCGCAAGGAAACCCTGATTGAACAGGGCGGTTCCTTCGATATCGAGACGCCCTATGGTTCCGCCAAGGGGCATTCCTATTCGCTTCCCTGGGATCCGATGCAGCATCTGGCCGTCGTCTTCGGCGACATCCGCGACGGCGTCGACATCCCGGTCCGGCTCCATCTCGAAAATGTCGGCGCCGACGTTTTCGGCAAGGACTGCCAGATCGACCGCATCATGAAGCGTATCGCCGACGAGGGCAGGGGGGTCATCGTTTACCTGCGTGAAGGATCGGTCGGCGTCGGCGTCTCGCAAACCGCCCGCAAGGGCAAGCACGACCGCGAAGCGCATGACGAGGCGCAGGTTCGAGAAAGCGAATGGCTGGAAATCGGCCTGGGCGCCCAGATCCTCAAGGACCTCGGCATCAGCTCAATCCGCCTTCTCGCCTCGCGCGAACGCCACTATGTCGGCCTCGAAGGTTTCGGCATCAAGATTGCCGGAACCGATATCATCTGAGGCACGCGGCCAGACACGGACGCTTCGAGTTTCCATCTTTAACAAGGCCCGGCTCGGTGATCCGGGCCTTTTCCTTTCTGCGGAAACGAGCGCAAAAAAAAGCCGCGGTCGAAGCGCGGCTCTCGTTTGTCCTGGAGTTCTGCGCAGGTCAGGGCAGCGCGTCGTAGCCTTCGCCAAAGCCCTTGAGGTCAACCGGGATGCCGATGCCTTCTTCGGGCGACTGGAAGACGATGAAGGTCGCTGTTGCGCCGGAGCGGAACGTCTTCAGCAGCTCGTCTTCGAGCACGACTTCGGCATAGCATCCGTCGGAGAAGCAGCGCACGAAATAGGCGCGGCCGATGTCCTTGCCGTCAACATTGAGGCCGAGGCCATTGGGCAGAAGCACGCCGAGCGGTGCGAGGACGCGCAGGATCTTCGCCTTGCGGTCCGCAGTCTTCAAGACGACCACCGACAGGCCAACTTCCGGCCGGTCTTCGGCAATGACGTTCTGCATCAAGGCGCACTGGTCTGCCGAGGCGCCGGGCGGCTGATCGCAGACGATCGACCACGCGCCATGGTTGGACTTGACCGTGCCGGGTGTGCCGGCGGGCTGTTGGGCCAGGCTCTGGGCGGGGAGAGCCAGAACGGCAAGGCCGAAGGCGGCGAAGGCCGACAGTCGGGAAAAGAGGGGCAGGCCCATGTAAACCTCAAAACGTCGAATCATCAGGGCTATTCTTGAAGCGCGCAGGAATAAATGAAAAGCCCCGCGGGGCACATTCCAGCGCCATATGGCGGAAATTGGGCGGGGTATGCGCCCTATCCTTTGTGTAGCCGGTCGGGTTGCGCCTGATCGCGCCGCCGAGAGCGGGAGAAGACGTCATATAAGTTGATTCGTGGCGGCTTCCGAGGGGTGCCTGTGTGAAAAGCAACGTTTGTGCAAAAATGCCGCATGGGGTTGATTGGTCAGATGTTGCGGCATCGGACAAACTGTGGTTTGAAGCGCAGCAGTATCGCAGGGATTCTGCGTTCCGGTTTGATCCTGATCAAGCGCATTGGGGAGACACATTGTGAAAAACAAGGCTTATGCAGTTCTGGCAGCGCTTGCCTGTCTGCTTTTTGCTTCGAGCGCCTTTGCTGACAAGCCTGTCGAATGGCAGACGAATTTTCAGACGGCCGCTACGGGCATCATGGAAGAAATCACGTGGTTTGAACACTATACCCTGTGGTTCATCATTCCGATTACCCTCTTCGTTCTCCTCCTTTTGATCATCGTCGTGGTCAAGTTCCGCGAGGGTTCCAACCCGGTTCCCTCCAAGACCAGCCACAACACTGCGATTGAAGTCGTCTGGACCGTCGGTCCGGTCGTCATTCTTCTCTTCCTCGCGATCCCGTCCTTCCAGCTTCTGACCGCGCAGCTGACGCCGCCGGCCAATCCTGACCTGACGCTCAAGGCGACCGGCAACCAGTGGTACTGGTCCTACGAGTACGAAGTCGGCGAAAGCCCGCTCACCTTCGACAGCATCATGATGAAGGAAGAAGACCGCGCCACCCTCGGCAAGGAAGACAAGAAGGAATACCCGCGCCTGCTCGCCGTCGACAACGAAGTTGTCGTGCCGGTCGGCAAGACGGTTCGTGTTCTCGTCACCGCTGCCGACGTGATCCACGCCTTTGCAATGCCTGCCTTCGGCGTGAAGATCGACGCCGTTCCCGGCCGCCTGAACGAAACCTGGTTCAAGGCCGAGCGCGAAGGTCTCTACTACGGCCAGTGTTCCGAGCTCTGCGGTAAGGACCACGCTTACATGCCGATCGCCATCCGCGTGGTTTCGCAGGAAAAATACGACACCTGGCTCGCAGCCGCCGCAGGCAATCTCGGCGATGCGAACAAGGCGCTCATGGCGTCCATCGAAGCGGCAAAGACCGTCGACGTCGCCGCTAACGCCGCACAGTAATCGGAAGGGGAGCTCGACCCATGGCTGGAACAGCCGTTCATCACGACCAACGCCATGATCACTCCGATCATGGCCACGCAGACCATGCGCATAAGCCGCTGAGCTTCTTCCAGCGCTGGTTCCTGTCGACCAACCACAAGGACATCGGCACGCTCTACCTGATCTTCGCGATCTTCGCGGGCATCATCGGCGGCACTTTGTCGATCTTCATGCGCGCCGAACTGCAGGAGCCTGGCATCCAGATCTTCCATGGTCTGGCGCAGATGGTCTACGGCTTCGAGGGCGATGCTGCCATCGACGGCGGCAAACACATGTTCAACGTGTTCACGACCGCGCACGCGCTGATCATGATCTTCTTCATGGTCATGCCGGCGCTGATCGGCGGTTTCGCCAACTGGATGGTGCCGATCATGATCGGCGCGCCGGACATGGCGTTCCCGCGCATGAACAACATCTCCTTCTGGCTGATCATCCCGGCCTTCCTGCTCGTGCTGCTCTCGATGTTCGTCGAAGGACCGGCCGGTGCCTATGGCGCAGGCGGCGGCTGGACGATTTATCCGCCATTCTCGACATCGGGCATGCCGGGACCGGCGATGGATTTCGTCATCCTCGGCCTGCACATTGCCGGTGCGTCGTCGATCCTCGGTGCGATCAACTTCATCACCACGATCCTGAACATGCGCGCTCCGGGCATGACGCTGCACAAGATGCCGCTCTTTGCCTGGTCGGTTCTGATCACCGCCTTCCTGTTGCTGCTCTCGCTGCCGGTTCTGGCAGGCGGCATCACCATGCTCTTGACCGACCGCAACTTCGGCACGGCATTCTTCGCTCCTGAAGGCGGCGGCGACCCGATCCTGTTCCAGCACCTGTTCTGGTTCTTCGGTCACCCGGAAGTGTACATCCTGATCCTGCCGGGCTTCGGCATCGTCAGCCACATCGTCTCCACCTTCTCGCGCAAGCCGATCTTCGGCTACCTCGGCATGGCCTACGCCATGGTCGCGATCGGCGCCGTCGGCTTCATCGTGTGGGCGCACCACATGTACACCGTCGGCATGTCGCTCGACACGCAGCGCTACTTCGTCTTCGCGACGATGGTCATCGCTGTTCCGACGGGCGTTAAGATCTTCTCGTGGATCGCGACGATGTGGGGCGGCTCGATCCGCTTCACCACCCCGATGGTCTGGGCGATCGGCTTCATCTTCCTGTTCACCGTCGGTGGCGTCACGGGCGTTCAGCTCGCCAACGCCGGTCTCGACCGTTCGCTGCACGACACCTACTACGTGGTTGCTCACTTCCACTACGTTCTGTCGCTCGGCGCCGTGTTTGCGATCTTCGCCGCCTGGTATTACTGGTTCCCGAAGATGACCGGCTACATGTACTCCGAGTTCGTCGGCAAGCTGCACTTCTGGGTCATGTTCATCGGCGTGAACCTGGTCTTCTTCCCGCAGCACTTCCTCGGTCTCGCCGGCATGCCGCGCCGCTACATCGACTATCCGGATGCCTATGCCGGCTGGAACATGGTGTCGTCCTACGGCTCCTACATCGCTGCCGTCGGCGTGCTGATCTTCCTCTTCGGCGTCTTCGAAGCCTTCGCCAAGAAGCGCGTCGCAGGCGACAACCCGTGGGGCGAGGGCGCGAACACTCTGGAATGGCAGCTGTCTTCGCCGCCGCCGTTCCACCAGTGGGAACAGCTCCCGCGCATCAAGTGACGGGCAACGAACAGAAGCCGCCGGTTCCGGCGGCTTCACCCCGCCGGGAAACCGGCGACACACGGCCATTGCGGCCGGGACTTTTGCAGGGACAGGACATGACGGTCATCGACAATCACGAAGCAGTCGGCATGGAAGGCGTTGCGCGCCTGTCCGAAGCCTCTGCGCGCGATTATTTCGAGCTTCTGAAGCCGCGTGTCATGTCCCTCGTCGTGTTTACGGCACTCGCCGGGCTCGTGCTCGCGCCGGGCCATATCAATCCCTTCATCGGTTTCATCGCCATCCTCTGCATCGCTGTCGGCGCTGGCGCCTCCGGCGCGCTGAACATGTGGTATGACGCCGATATCGATGCGGTCATGAGCCGTACCGCCAAGCGCCCGATCCCGGCAGGCAAGATCCTGCCGCAGGAAGCGCTGGCTTTCGGCCTGACGCTGTCAGCCTTTTCCGTGATCATCCTCGGGCTCGCCGTCAATTGGCTAGCAGCCGGGTTGCTCGCCTTCACCATCTTCTTCTACGTGGTCATCTACACGATGTGGCTGAAGCGCTCGACGCCGCAGAACATCGTCATCGGCGGTGCTGCGGGCGCTTTCCCGCCGATGATCGGCTGGGCCTGCGTGACCGGTGCGGTTTCGATCGAGAGCATCGTGCTCTTCCTGATCACCTTCCTATGGACGCCGGCGCATTTCTGGGCGCTTGCGCTGTTCAAGATGGGCGACTATGGCGCCGTTGGTGTGCCGATGATGCCGAATGTCTGCGGCCAGGCGACCACCAAGAAGCAGATCGTCATCTACGCCGTGCTGACCGCCCTGATCGGCATCTGTCCCACCTTGCTCGGTTTCGCGAGCATCGGTTACGGCGCGGTCGCAGCGGCACTCGGCCTCGGCTTCATCTGGTATTCGATCGGCGTGCTGCGCATGCCGGAAGCGGATGAGCGCATGCTGCCGGCCAAGAAGCTCTTTGCCTTCTCGATCATGTATCTGTTCGTGATCTTCTCCGCCCTGATGGCGGATCACCTGATCGTCAATATCTGGCTGAATGCCGGGAGTATTGCCTGATGGAAACCGTCAAGCTCACTGATGCCCAGAAGAAGTCGCGCCGCGGCCGCAACATCGCGCTCGGTTTCGTCCTTTTCGGGCTCGTCGTCCTCTTCTACGTCGTCACGCTGATCAAGTTCGGCAACGGCATGGTCAACTGAGGCGGCCGCTATGAAGAACGCACCGGAAACCGCCCCCAAACAGCGCTCCAACGGCGTCGTCGTCGGCACCTGCCTTGCCTTCGTCGCCGGCATGGTCGGCATGGCCTATGCCGCCGTGCCGCTCTATGACATGTTCTGCCGCGTCACCGGCTATAACGGCACGACGCAGCGGGTCGAGCAGGCTTCCGAGGTGATTCTCGACGAGAAGGTGAAGGTCACCTTCGACGCGAACACCTCGGGCGGTTTGCCCTGGGAGTTCAAGCCGGTTCAGCGCGACATCGATATCCGCATCGGCGAAACCGTGCAGGTGATGTACCGGGCGAAAAACCTGTCGTCGAAGCCGACGACGGGCCAGGCGACCTTCAACGTCACGCCGATGCAGGCGGGTGCCTATTTCAACAAGGTACAGTGCTTCTGCTTCACCGAGACGACGCTGCAGCCGGGAGAGGAGATGGAGATGCCGGTGGTATTCTTCGTCGATCCGGACATCGTCAAGGCGGTGGAGACGAAGGACATCAAGACGCTGACCCTTTCCTACACCTTCTATCCGCGCGAGCCGTCGAAACCGGTCGCGCAGGTGAAGACGGAAGAGAACAAACTTTGACTGGAGGTCCTTTTCGGCTATGCCGGAAAGGCGACAAGAGAGAGACATTTCGGGGATTACTGACATGGCCGGTGCGCATCAGAAGAATCACGACTACCACATCATCGACCCGAGCCCCTGGCCGTTGCTTGCCTCGATCGGCGCCTTCGTCATGGCGTTCGGCGGCATCTGCTACATGCGTTACCTGTCGGGCAGCTCGCTGAAGATTTTCGGCCTCGAACTCGCCAACGTCTGGATCCTGCTCGCAGGCCTCGTCATCGTCCTCTACACCATGTTCGGCTGGTGGTCTGACACGGTGAAGGAAGCCCATGAGGGTCACCACACCCGCGTCGTGTCGCTGCACCTGCGCTATGGCATGATCATGTTCATCGCTTCGGAAGTGATGTTCTTCGTCGCCTGGTTCTGGGCCTTCTTCGATGCAAGCCTGTTCCCGGGCGAAGCCATCCAGGCAACCCGCACCACCTTCACCGGCGGCGTCTGGCCGCCGAAGGGCATCGAGGTGCTCGACCCGTGGCACCTGCCGCTCTACAACACCGTCATCCTGCTGCTCTCGGGCACGACGGTCACCTGGGCGCACCATGCGCTGCTGCACAACGACCGTAAGGGCCTCGTCAACGGCCTGACGCTGACGGTCGTGCTCGGCGTGCTGTTCTCCTTTGTCCAGGGCTACGAGTACGCGCACGCTCCGTTCGCCTTCAAGGACTCGATTTACGGCGCGACCTTCTTCATGGCGACCGGCTTCCACGGTTTCCACGTTCTGGTCGGCACGATCTTCCTGCTCGTCTGCCTGGTCCGTGCGCTCCGTGGTGACTTCACCCCGAAGCAGCACTTCGGCTTCGAAGCGGCTGCCTGGTACTGGCACTTCGTTGACGTTGTCTGGCTGTTCCTCTTCTTCTCCATCTACATCTGGGGCAGCTGGGGCGCGCCGATCGCTCACGGCTGATAGCGCGAGCATCTAGGTTTTTTGTACGAGGCGGTTGCAGCCATGCAGCCGCCTTGTTCTTTTGGTTGTCTGAAAAACACGGGATCAGAGCCGAGGGGGATGAACAATGCGGGTCGCTTTGTTTGCGGGTGTCTTGGTGCTCTCAGCGAGCGTTGCGACCGCCGCCGAAGTTGCCGACAAGGTGGTCGTCCACAAGGAACGGCGAACCCTGCAGCTCTTCCAAGGCGGCCAGATCATACGCGAATACTCCGTTGCGCTCGGCGGCAATCCTGTCGGACACAAACGGCAGGAGGGGGACGAGAAGACGCCGGAAGGGCTCTATCTCCTCGACTGGCGCAATCCGGGAAGCGGCTATCACAAGTCGATGCACGTTTCCTATCCGGCTCCGGCTGATGTCACCGCCGCGGCAGCAGGCGGTGTCGATCCGGGCGGCATGATCATGATCCACGGCCAGCCCAACTATTTCGGCTGGCTGGCGTTTTTGACGCAGCGCTTCGATTGGACGAATGGCTGCATTGCCGTTACCAATGCCGAGATGGATGAAATCTGGACGATGGTCCCCAACAACACACCGATCGAGATCAGGCCGTGAACGAAGACAAGGCACATTTTCCGCCGGTGGATCCGGTAATGACCGGGATCAAGGGGCTTTGCCCGCGCTGCGGCCAGGGCAAGCTTTTTGACGGCTTTCTCAAGGTCAAGCCGTCTTGCGCAAGCTGTGATCTCGACTACCGCTTCGCCGATTCCGGCGATGGCCCCGTGGTCTTCGTCATTCTGATCGTCGGCTTCATCGTCGTCGGCGCGGCGCTGTGGGCGGAGGTCAATTTCAACCCGCCGCTCTGGCTGCATTTCCTGTTGTGGATCCCGCTGGCAATCATTCTGAGCCTCGGTCTGACACGGATGCTGAAGGGCGTCCTGATCAATCTGCAATTCCGCAACAACGCGCGTCCGGGTGAAATCGACCGTGGCTGATATCGCGACCAGGAAGAAGGGTAGCCTGATCGGGCGCCTCGGCACATTCCTCCTGCTCGCCGTTGTTTTCGCTATCCTGGTGTCGCTCGGCACCTGGCAGATGCAACGGCTGTACTGGAAGGAAAGCCTGCTGACGGCGATCGCGGAGCGGCGGTCGGCACCGCCGGTGACATTGGCCGAGATCGAGAAAATCCTCGCTGGCGGTGGCGATATCGACTACCGCACCGTCTCGGTAACCGGCACTTTCGATCACAGCAAGGAGCGCCACTTCTTTGCCACCTACAACGGGCGAACCGGCTACTACGTCTTCACGCCGCTGACGCTGGACGACGGCCGCATCCTCTTCGTCAACCGTGGCTTCGTTCCCTTCGAACAGAAGGATTCGTCGACCCGTCTCGCCGGTGAGCTCCCCGCCTTCGTCGGCATCCATGGCCTTGCGAGACCGAAGCTTGACCAGAAGCCGTCGTCGCTCGTTCCGGACAATGATCTCGCCAAGAACATCTTCTATTGGAAAGACCTCGACACGATGGCGTCGTCTGTCGGGCTTCCCGCCGACAAGGTGATACCCTTCTTCGTCGATGCCGATGCGACACCCAATCCCGGTGGCCTGCCGATCGGCGGTGTGACCCAGTTCGATCTGCCGAACAACCACTTGCAGTATGCGCTGACCTGGTACGGTCTGGCCGGCGCCCTGGTATTGGTCAGCGGCATCTACGCCTTGCGGCGCGGGCGATAGCCGCACGCGTTGCGCCATGGTAACGCTGCGTGCGGAGAATGGCGGCGGGGACAACGATGACGATCATATCGAATGGACTGATTGCTTTGACCGGATTGCTGCATTTAGGCTTTCTGGTGCTGGAAATGTTTCTGTGGACCGGCCCGCAGGGGAGGGCTGTCTTCCGCATGACGCCCGAACAGGCGGAGACGACGCGTGTGCTTGCCGCCAACCAGGGGCTTTACAACGGTTTCCTCGCAGCCGGTCTGTTCTGGTCGCTGCTGCAAGCGGAACCGACCTTCGCCTTTCAGCTGAAGGTGTTCTTCCTTGTGTGCGTGGTCGTTGCCGCTATATATGGCGCGTGGTCGGTCAAGCCGCGCATCCTGCTGATCCAGGGCGGCCCGGCGATCGCAGCGCTTGTTTTTCTTCTAGTGGCATCCTGATCCATGGCATCATCGGCAGAAGCAAAATCCCCGATCACCATTCGCCTCTGCGGGCCGCGCGGTTTCTGCGCCGGTGTCGACCGGGCGATCCAGATCGTCGTCCTGGCACTGAAGGAGTTCGGCGCTCCCGTCTATGTCCGCCACGAGATCGTGCACAACCGCTATGTCGTCGAGGGGCTTGAAGCCAAGGGCGCGATCTTCGTCGAGGAGCTTGACGAGATCCCGCCGGAGCACCGCAAGCAACCCGTGGTCTTTTCGGCTCACGGTGTGCCGAAATCGGTGCCGGCGGACGCGGACGCACGCAATCTCTTCTATCTCGACGCCACCTGTCCACTGGTCTCCAAGGTCCACAAACAGGCGATGCGCCATAACCGTCTCGGCCGCCACGTCGTGCTAATCGGTCACGCTGGCCATCCCGAAGTGATCGGCACCATGGGGCAGCTGCCGGAAGGCGCAGTATCGCTCGTCGAGACCGTTGAAGATGCCGATGTCTACCAGCCGCCGGACCCGGATAATCTCGGCTTCGTCACCCAGACGACGCTGTCGGTCGATGACACCGCTGGCGTCATCAAGCGGCTGCACGAGCGTTTCCCGAACCTGACGGCACCCGCCGCCGATTCGATCTGCTACGCCACCACCAACCGCCAGGAGGCCGTGAAGCAGGCCGCTCCCGGCTGCGACCTGTTCCTGGTCGTCGGTGCACCCAACTCGTCCAACTCGAAGCGGCTGGTCGAGGTGGCGCTGAGGGCAGGCGCGAAGAAATCCGTGCTTGTCCAGCGCGCGTCGGAAATCGACTGGGACGAAATCGGCGATATCGCTACGGTCGGCCTGTCCGCAGGCGCCTCGGCGCCCGAAGTGATCGTCAACGAGATCATCGAGGCGTTCCGCGAGCGTTACCAGGCAAGCGTGGAACTTGCCGACACGGTGGAGGAAAACGAGAATTTCCTCGTCAACCGCGAGATCCGCCACGTGCCGCTGACCGCCGCCGACATGGCCTTCGTCAACGGCGAGTAATCCGCATTTTTTGCCCGCATTTTCTTGAGAGTGGAAAACCTTGGCAGTTTACACCGATATCACGGAAGACGACCTCTCCCGTTTTCTCACCGCCTATGACGTCGGCCAACTGACCTCCTACAAGGGGATCGCCGAGGGCGTCGAGAATTCCAACTTCCTGATGCACACCACCAAAGGTTCCTACATCCTCACGCTTTACGAGAAGCGCGTGAATGCCGGTGACCTGCCGTTCTTCCTGGGGTTGATGCATCATCTGGCCGAAGGCGGCCTGTCCTGCCCGCTGCCTCTGCCGCGTGCCGACGGCAAGCTGCTCGGCGAGCTCTCCGGCCGTCCGGCCGCGGTTATCTCCTTCCTTGAGGGCATGTGGCTGCGCAAGCCCGAGGCGAAGCATTGCCACGAGGTCGGCAAGGCGCTTGCCGCCATGCATCTCGCCGGCGAAGGTTTTGCGCTGAAGCGCGCTAATGCGCTCTCCGTTGGTGGCTGGCGGCCGCTCTGGGTGAATTCCGAAGCCCGCGCCGATGAGGTGCAGCCGGGCCTCAAGGATGAGATATCGGCAGAGCTCGAACATCTCGAGCGCCACTGGCCGAAATCGCTGCCGGATGGCGTCATCCACGCGGATCTCTTTCCGGACAACGTCTTCTTCCTCGGCGACCAGCTTTCCGGCCTGATCGACTTCTATTTCGCCTGCAACGACTACCTCGCCTATGACGTTGCCGTCTGCCTCAATTCCTGGTGCTTCGAGAAGAACGGCTCCTACAACATCACCAAGGGTATGGCGATGCTCGCGGGCTATGAGAGCGTGCGCAGGTTGACGCCGGCCGAGGTCGAGGCCCTGCCGCTGCTCTGCCGCGGTTCGGCACTGCGCTTCTTCCTGACGCGGCTTTACGATTGGCTGATGACGCCAGCCGGCGCGCTCGTGGTCAAGAAGGATCCGCTCGAATATCTGACGAAGATCCGCTTCCACCGCGCGATCGTTTCCAGCGCCGAGTATGGCTTGCGTGTTGGCGAGGCGTCCGCATGAAACATGTCGATATCTTTACCGACGGCGCCTGTTCGGGCAATCCGGGCCCTGGCGGCTGGGGTGCGGTGCTGCGCTACGGCGAGGTGGAAAAGGAACTCTCGGGCGGCGAGGCGGAAACGACCAACAACCGCATGGAGCTGTTGGCGGCGATCTCGGCGCTGAATGCGCTGAAAAGTGCATGCGAGGTCGATCTGCATACCGACAGCAAGTATGTGATGGACGGCATCTCCAAGTGGATCCACGGCTGGAAGAAGAACGGCTGGAAGACCGCGGACAAGAAGCCGGTGAAGAACGGCGAACTCTGGCAGGCGCTGGACGAGGCCAACCGGCGGCACAAGGTGACCTGGCACTGGGTCAAGGGTCACGCCGGCCATCCCGAGAACGAACGCGCCGACGAACTCGCCCGCAAGGGCATGGAGCCCTATAAGAAGGGGCGTCGTTCGGACTCTCTTCTCGTCAAATGAAAAACGGGCCGTTGAGGCCCGTTTCCAATTGCACTTGCGTCAGCGCTCAGAGCTGTTCGAGCATGGCGGCAGCGCCGGAAACGGTCGCCTGGCCCGGGCTCTCTTCGAGATTGAGCGTCTTGACCACGCCGTCTTCGACCAGCATCGAATAGCGCTTCGAGCGGATGCCGAGCGTCCCGGCCGACAGGTCGATGTCCATGCCGAGCGCCTTGGTAAAGGCGGCGTTCCAGTCCGAGAGGAAGTGGATCTTGCCCATGCCGCCGGAGGCCGTCGCCCAGGCGCCCATGACATGCAGGTCGTTGACGGCGACGACGGCGATATCATCGACGTCGCGGGCGAGAATGGCGTCGCGGTTTTCGAGGTAACCGGGCAGATGGTTGAGCGAGCAGGTGGGGGTGAAGGCGCCGGGAACGGCGAAAAGCACGACCCGCTTTCCCGCAAAGAGCTGATCGGTGGTCACCTCCACCGGACCGTCGGCGGTCTTTTCCTTGAAGGTCGCGGCTGGCAGCTTGTCTCCGACGGCAATGGTCACGGCACTCTCCTTGCGTTGCTTGCGTCTCAGCTTCTCCGCGCGTGTCGGAGAACTCGGCGGACTATAGAGGCGCCCTAATCAAAGGCAAGGGTCGTCTCCATGCTGCGATCTCGTGCGCGTACCGTGACAACGATCGGCTTGCCTTTGAGTTCCCGGTCCTTGCCGGTGAGCCTGACCGGAATGGTTGCGCTGAGTTCCGTGTCGCCTTCGGGTCGGATTTCCGGCTTGCCGAAGGTGACGCCGGAGGGACCTGCGAGAAAGAGCTCCGGATGGCCTTCGCCAGCCGGCAGGCGCAAGGAAAGGTGCAGCAGAGCGTTGGCGGGATCATACCGGCTCGCCGTCACAGAAAACTCCTTGGAGGGCGCTTCCGGCAAGGCGGCGACCGCATCGTCGATGCGTGCGCCATCAAGAGGGTTGTCGAAGTCGCCCTGCTTCAAGGCCAGCGTCAATTCCCCCTGGACAGGGATACAGATGTCCTCGCAGATGCCAAGAAACACCGACGCACGGATGTTGACGTCGCCCTCGCCATGGACGCGCTTCAGCGTCAAGGGGAAGGCAACCGACCTGTCATACCCGACATAGCGCACCACGCCGTCGTCGAATGTCTTCGGTACGGGAAAGCCGATCTTCTCAAGAACGACGCCGCTTTCCGGGTCGAGGGTGACCTGCGGAGGAATGCCGCTTGCGCCCGGCTCCCGCCAATAGGTCTTCCAGCCCGGGTTGAGTTTGACTTCGAGCGTTGCCGGGATCGTGCCATCCGCTTTCGGCGGCGCCGCGACCAGCCGGATCATGCCGCCTGGGGAGCTGACCCAGTCACTGGTGGTCGCCATGGCCGAGGTGGGGACAAAAAATGAGACGATAAGACTTGCCGCACCGATGAGCTGGGCCATGTTTTGATGTGTGGAGCACTGGAACATGTCGAAGCAATATCGCTTTTGCCGAGAACGCTCCAGACGCCCCAAGGGAAGTGACGATCATAATTGCTTGATCGCACACAAAGAGGTGAACGCCGTGCGTGCAATATTTCATGACCGCGACGCTGGGGCGCTTTTCATTTCGCAGCGAATTGATAGGCTGTCGGCATGATGGCAACTCCGGTGGCGCAAAAAAGACGCGAGCGAGGCTTTCTTGACGGTCAATTCCTGATCGCCATGCCCGGAATGTTTGACGCCAATTTTGCCCGTACAGTTATCTTTATCTGCGCCCATTCGGACGACGGCGCGATGGGCTTCGTGCTCAACCGGCCACAGCAGCTGACTTTCCCGGATGTGCTGCTGCACCTTGATCTTCTCGATGAAGAGGAGGCGATCCGGCTTCCGGCGATGACACGGGATTTCCAGATTCAGGCGGGCGGCCCTGTCGAGACCGGACGCGGTTTCGTGCTCCATTCCGACGATTATCTGAGCGATTCCAGCATTCCCGTCAGTGACGACATATGCCTGACGGCAACGCTTGATATCGTGCGTGCCATTTCGCGCGGGGAGGGGCCGGTCAGGGCGACGATGATGCTCGGCTATGCCGGTTGGGGTCCTGGCCAGCTCGAAGCGGAAATCGCCCAGAACGGCTGGCTGACTTGCCCGGCACGCGAGGAACTGATCTTCGACAAGGCGCTGGACGACAAGTACGACCGGGCGCTTGCGCTGATGGGCGTTTCGGCAGCGATGCTCTCGATGGACGCAGGTCACGCCTGACCGGCCGCAACGGCGGGCGATTTCCAAGCCGTATTTTATTCCGAAAGGCCTCGCCCGCCAGGTTTGCCGACGGGCGAGGGAAACGTTGTGCGCCTGTGTGAGCGGCGCCGCCTTGGATGCCTACGCCCGCTTCATCAGCGGAAAGCGTTCCTTCAAGAGCCTCTGAATCGATTCTGAGCCGATCGGCGGGCCGAAGAGGAAGCTCTGTCCGTAGTCGCAGCCCATCTGCGAGAGCTGGATCGCGTCGTCCTCGGATTCGATGCCCTCGGCCACCACCTGCATGTCGAGCTCGCGCGCCATTGTGATGACGGAACGCAGCAGAATACCGCGCTTGTCGCTCGGGTCGCGCACCAGCGCCTTGTCGATCTTGATCGTGTCGAAGGGGAAGCGGGTGAGATAGGAGAGCGACGAGTGACCGGTGCCGAAGTCGTCGAGCGCGAGCTTCAACCCGGCCTCCTTCAGCTTTTCGAGAACCAGGCGGGCCTGCTCCGGATTTTCCATCACGAGCGATTCCGTCAGTTCCATCTTGACCTTGCCCGGATCGCAGCGGTTCTTGTTGAGGATCGCGCGCACGTCGTCATAGAGCTCGTTGTTGAGCAGCTGCGCGCTCGAGAGGTTGATCGAGACGAAGATCGGCAGGTCGCCGGTCTGAAGCTGCCATTCCGTCAGGTCGCTCGTCGCCTGGTCGAAGGCAAACATGCCGAGCTGGTTGATCAGATCGGAGTTTTCGGCGATCGGGATGAACTCGGTCGGCGAGACATTGCCGCGCTTGGGGTGGTCCCAACGCATCAGTGCTTCGAAGCCGGCAATCTCGGCGTCGTTCAACCGTACGATCGGCTGATAGACCAGAGACAGTTCCTTGCGCTCGATCGCCCGCTTGAGATCCGCTTCCAGCTGCATCCGGTCCGATCCCGAGGTGCGGAAGGCGGGGCGGAAAGGCTCGACGCGGTTGCCGCCTTCCTTCTTCGCGCGGAACATCGCGAGCTCGGCATCATCGAGCAGACCGGCCGCACTCTGTTCCTGGTCGAGCCAGGAGACGAGGCCGATCGAAGCCGTGAGATTGATTTCGCGGTTGCCGTAGTTGAGCGGCACCATGATCGCCTTGCTGACGGCATCGGCGAAATCTGCGACTTTGGCCGGATCGCGCTCGGACATCAGGATCAGGCCGAACTGGTCGCCGCCAAGACGGGCGAGCGTATCCTGCGGTCGCAGCAGCCGGCGCAGGCGCCGTGTCAGGGCGATGAGGATATTGTCGCCGGCGGCAATGCCCAGGAGATCGTTGACCTGCTTGTAGCGGTCGATGTCGATCGCAAGCACGGTCGGGCGCACCGAATTGCTGCCGTCGGCCATCAGCAGCATCGCCTGCAGCCGGTCGAGGAACACCTGCCGGTTCGGCAGGCCCGTCAGATTGTCGAGCAGCGCATTGTGCAACAGCCGCTCGACCGAATTGCGCTGCTCGGTGATGTCGATGATGGTACCGACACAGCGGATGATTTCGCCATTGGCGCCAAGGACAGGACGGGCGCGAATGGAGAGCCAATGATAGTGGCCATCCTCGGCGCGCACGCGGAATTCATGATTGAGCTTGCCGCGGCGGCGCTCCAGAAGCACGTCGAGGGTGGCGCGGAAACGGTCGCGATCATCCGGATGCAGGCGCGGCAACCAGTTGCGCAAGGGGCCGTGCATGCTGCCGAGCGACAGGCCGAGCTGGGTCGAAATGTCGGGCATGGTCACCACGCGGTCGCGGGCGACATCCCAGTCCCAGACGGTATCGCCCGAGCCGGTCAAGGCGAGGGACTGGCGTTCAAGATCCGAGAACAAGCCCTGCTGGTAGCCGCTTCCCGCGACCGCATGCTGCATCACGGTGAAGCCGATCAGAAGCACGATGAGCACGAGGCCGCCGCCGAGGGCCGGCTGCACGATGTCGTTGGCAAGCTGGCCGGTGACCGCCAGCCACGCGCCGAAGAGCCAGACGAGGATGAGCAGCCACGCGGGAACGAGAAGAATGGCCCGGTCATAGCGGTTAAAGCCGAGATAGGCGATCAGGATGATACCAACCGTCGCCGTCAGCGCGAAGGAAAGGCGGGCGATGCCGGCGGCGATCGCCGGGTCGTAGACGGCGACACCGAAGAGCAGGCCGAGGCCCAGAATCCAGGCGAGCGTCGCATAGCCAAGGTGCTGGTGCCAGCGGTTGAGATTGAGATAGGTGAACAGGAAGATCACTAGACCTGCCGCAAGGAAGACCTCGGTGCCCGCTCGCCATATTCGCTCGTCACCGGCAGTGACGCTGATGAGCTTCGACAAGAAACCGAAATCGACGCAGATGTAGGCAAGCACCGCCCAAGCAAGTGCTGCCGTTGCCGGCAGCATCGAGGTTCCCTTGACGACGAACAGAATGGTCAGGAACACCGCGAGCAGGCCGGCGATGCCGAGTACAATGCCGCGATAGAGCGTGAAGGCGTTGACCGTATCCTTGTAGGAATCCGGTTCCCATAGATAGATCTGCGGCAGTTCCGGCGTCGCCAGTTCTGCGACGAAGGTAATGATGACGCCCGGCGGCAGCGTGATGCGGAAGACATCGGCCTCGTCGCTCGGTTCGCGGCTGAGCGCTGAGCCTTCGCTGGGGGCAATCGAGAGAATGCGCTTGGAGCCGAGATCCGGCCAGAAGAGCTTGGAGTTCACCAGTCGGAAATGCGGCGCGACGATCACGCGGTCGAGCTGTTCGGCAGAGACATTGGCGAGCGCGAAGACCGCCCAGTCGCCCCGGTGATCCTCGCTGTTCGAACGCACCTCAATGCGCCGCACGATGCCGTCGGTTCCCGGTGCCGTCGAGACCTGCAAGGCTTCATTGCGGCCGCTATAAATCTCAGTCGTCGCCGTCAGGTCGAGAGCGGTGTCCTCGCGCGAAATCTTCACAGGCTCAAGAGCCTCAGCCGCACCGCCGAGCGCGCAGAAAAACGTTGTGAGCGTGATCAGAAACGCTGCCAGCTTTGTGGCTGACCGGGCGAAGGGCGAGCGGGTTAGAGGCATCAAAGGGGCATATTCCTGTTCGGTAGGGCGTCGTCGGACAGAAGAGAAAAGAGCACGTGGTCCCGCCACTGGCCATTGATTCTCAAGTACTGTCTTAAGTAGCCTTCACGCTCAAAACCGGCCTTTTCAAGGAGCCGGATGCTTCTTGAGTTGTCCGGAATACAGGCTGCTTCAATACGGTGCAACTCAAGGGTCGAAAAGATGTAGGGAATTGCGAGCCTGAGGGCTGCATACATGTGGCCCTTGCCGGCGTGACGCGCACCCATCCAATAGCCGATCATGCAGTTTTGCCCGGCGCCGCGGCGAATATGCCCGATCGTGAGCCCACCAAGCAGAACTTCGCCTGGCTTGTGGAAAAGGAAGAGCGGCACCGCCTGGCCGGAGGCATATTCCTGTTCATTGCGGATAACACGGCTGCGAAAGGCGCTCTCGGTCATCTCGTCGGGGCGCCAGGTCGGTTCCCATGGCTCCAGGAAGGCGCGGCTCTCGTTCCGGAGCTGATACCACTGGCGATAGTCGGCGTAACGAGGAAGCCGCAACAAATAATTCTGGTTGGCGATCTCGACCGTCTCCGGCTGCCGCGACAGGAACCGAAAAACCGATCGTGTCATAGCTGCCTCCGAGGCCGTCCAGTTTACGCGGGACCTTAAATCGTCCGCCCGACAGCGCGCCTTTGCGCTGTCACAAACCGAAACGTTGCACAACTTTGCGCGCAAATCGAATCCGATTTTGCGAAAAGGCACAAAGACTTCACTGTTCGAACACGGTGGTTTGCGTCGGCGATCATTTGGCGGGCCCGGAGCAATTCCAGGAGCGATGTCAAACGGTTTTCCGTCCGCGATTGCGCGCCCCAGGCGCGGGATCATTTCACTGTTCCAATGAAGCAATGAAATGATCCAAGCCGAGTTAGCTTGCGACCGCCTGCGGTACCGGCGCCTTGCCAGTCAGAGATGACAGGATGTCGCCCATCGGGGCAAGCTGCTCCAACGGGCCGATCGCCGAGAGCGTCGGCGTCGTATCGAAGAACAGCCGGCCGGCAAGGTCGGTCAGGCGCTCGATGGTGATGCCGGACAGGCGCTCCATCAGTTCTTCGTTGGGGATCGGCCGACCGTAGAGCATCATCTGGCGGGCAATCTGGCCGGCGCGGGCGGCCGGGCTTTCCTGCCCCATCAGGAGCTGTGCCCGGATCTGGGCGCGGGCGCGCTCGATTTCCTGCTGCTCGATGGTCATCGAGGACTTGCGCAGCTCATCGACGATAACGGGCATCAGTTCCGGCAGGTTCTCGCCGCCGGTCGCAGCATGTACGCCGAAGATGCCGGTGTCGGAAAAGCCCCAGTGGAAGGCATAGACGGAATAACAGAGGCCGCGGTGCTCGCGCACTTCCTGGAAGAGGCGCGAAGACATGCCGCCCCCGAGAATGTTGGCGAGGATCTGCGAGCAGTAGAAGTCGCGCGCATGGTAGGCCTTGCCTTCGAAGCCGAGCAGCACCTGCGCGTCCATCAGATCGCGCGTCTCGCGGCTCTCGCCGCCGGTGTAGCGGGCGGCTTCAAGCACCGGTGTCGCGAGCGGCGTGCGCGGGAGCGACGAGAAGCGCTCTTCCACCTGGCGAACGAAGGCGTCGTGCTCGACGGCGCCAGCCGCGACGACGAACATGCGGTCGGTCGTGTAGTTGCGACCGAGATAGTGACGGATCTGATCGGCGGAAAACGACATGACCGTCTCGGGCGTGCCGAGGATCGGCCGGCCGACGGTCTGGTTGCGATAGGCGGTTTCGGCGAAGCGGTCGAAAACGACGTCGTCCGGCGTATCGTCGGCGGCACCTATTTCCTGCAGGATAACCTGCTTCTCGCGTCGCAGTTCCTCGTCATCGAAGACGGATTCCGTCAGGATGTCGGCGAGAATGTCGACCGCCAGCGGGACGTGGTCCTTGAGCACGCGAGCGTAGTAGGAGGTCGTCTCCGTCGAAGTCGCCGCATTGACTTCGCCACCGACATTTTCGATTTCCTCGGCAATCTGGCGGGCGGTGCGCCGCGCGGTGCCCTTGAAAGCCATGTGCTCCAGCAGATGGGCAATGCCATGTTCGCCCAGGGTTTCATTGCGCGAACCAGACTTGATCCACACGCCGAGCGCCACGCTTTCGAGATGCGGCATCTGCTCGGTTACCACCGTCAACCCGGAAGGGAGCCGGGTGCACTCAACTTTCATCATACGTTTCTTCTCGTTCTTACCCCCGGAGGCGGGTGCGCTCGCCGATAAAGGTCTCGACGCTCTTCAGGTCCGGATCCAGGATATCGAAACGCTCCTCCCTGTTCATCAGGTCAGCAAGCCACGTCGGAAGCGCCGGGTCAATACCACAGGCCGATTTTACCGCGTCCGGGAATTTCGCCGGATGAGCGGTGGCAAGCGTCACCATCGGGGCGGATGCCTTCTCGTACTTCTCGGCAACGAAGACGCCGACGGCGCTGTGCGGGTCGAGCAGATAGCCGGTTTGCTCCAGTGTCTTGGCGATCGTCTTGGCCACTTCCTTCTCCGAGGCGCGACCGGCACGGAACTCCTTGCGGATCGCTTTCAGCGCCTTCTCGCGAATGGTGAAGGAACCGGATTGTTTGAGGCCGTCCATCGCCGAGCGCACTTCGCCCGGGTCGCGGTCGTTCGCCTCAAACAGGAGCCGTTCGAAGTTCGAGGAGATCTGGATATCCATCGATGGCGCCGTGGTCGCCTTGACGTCACGCATCTCGTAACGTCCGGTTTTCAGCGTGCGGGCGAGAATGTCGTTTTCGTTGGTGGCGATCACCAGCTTGTCGATCGGTAGGCCCATGCGCTTGGCGACGTAGCCGGCGAAGATGTCGCCGAAGTTGCCGGTCGGGACGGTGAAGGAGATCTTGCGATCCGGCCCACCGAGCGCGATCGCCGTCGTGAAGTAGTAGACGATCTGGGCCATGATGCGCGCCCAGTTGATCGAGTTGACGCCTGAAAGTTTGACGCGGTCGCGGAAGGCCGCGTCGTTGAACATGCTTTTGACGAGGTTCTGGCAGTCGTCGAAATTGCCTTTGACGGCGATGGCGTGCACGTTCGATGCCTCTGACGTCGTCATCTGCCGCTGCTGCACCGGCGAGACCTTGCCGTGCGGGAAGAGGATGAAGATGTCGGTGCGCTCGCGTCCGGCAAAGGCGTCGATCGCCGCGCCGCCGGTGTCGCCCGAGGTCGCGCCGACGATGGTGGCGCGCTCGCCGCGCTCTGCAAGCACGTAGTCCATCAATCGGGCGAGCAGCTGCATCGCCACGTCCTTGAACGCGAGCGTCGAACCATGGAAGAGTTCCATGACGAAGGCATTCGGGCCGGTCTGGACGAGCGGCGCCACCGCCGGATGACGGAAGGTGGCATAGGCCTCGTCGATCATCTCGCGAAATTTTGCAGCCGGAATCTCGCCGTTGGTGAAGGGCTCGAGCACGGCGAAGGCGATTTCCTGGTAGGACTTGCCGCGCAAGGCACGGATTTCCTTTTTGGAGAACTTCGGCCATTCCTTGGGGAGGTAGAGACCGCCGTCGCGCGCGAGACCGGCAAGCAGCGCGTCGCAGAAGCCGAGAGGAGCGGCTTCGCCGCGCGTCGAGATATACTTCACCATGATTGTCCTTCGTCCACCTCAAGCATTGCGGCAACCGTACAAGGCAGCGCCGCGCCACGCCCGTCTTATTGCGTCAGTGCTTGACAAAGTCTGCACGCATTCTTGTCACCGACCCAATTTCTGGCTCTGGCACAGACTTCGGAAAATTCGGAAGGGATGGGCTGACCCAATCGATTTTTCAGTTTGTCGCTGCTATAGACGATGCCCGAAGGCCACGAAAGGCCTTCCGGCCGAGATTTCGGTCAAGGAGTCTCAACCGGTCCAGCAGAGGTTGTTCAACGTGTTTGGCAAATTATCCCGGCCTGTTCTCGCAATTTCATTTCTCGCGGTCCTCGCCGGCTGTAACAAGACGCAATCGGGCGGGGCGATCGATGCGGGCGGCAGTGCTGCCGCGCCGACGCCGGCCGTCGTCCAGGCCGCATGCCCGCAGGTCATCCTGCGTGACGGCACTTCGGTGTTCACCAGCTATGCCAAGGGAGCCAAAAACGACCCAACGAAGGTCGTCTACCAGGCTTCTCTGGCTGACACGACACGGCAATGCGTGCAGAGCGAAAGCGCGCTGACGATGACTGTTGTCGTGCAGGGGCGCGTGGTCAGCGGTCCGGCGGGCGGTCCCGGCAAAATCACCATGCCGATCCGTGTTGCCGCTACCGACGAAGACAAGACGCTCTATTCCGAGCTGACCCAGCACGCGGCCGAAATCCCCTCGACCGGTTCGGGGCAATTCGTGTTCACCAAGACGAACGTGACATTGCCGGCCGGTGCCGGTTCCAACGTCACCGTCTATGTCGGCTTCGACGAAGGCCCGCCGGCCAAGGGCAAGAAGAAGTAAGCTGCGACAGCCGTCGCAAAAAAACGCCGGGGCTTGCCCCGGCGTTTTCATTTCACTGCACGTTTCGGCTCACTCGGCCGGAACGCTCTTGCCGCCTTCCCACTTGTAGAGCGAGAACGCCTGCGAGGTGAGGTCACCGGCTTCGCCATAGGTCAGCTTGCCGAGAACCGTGTCGATTGCTTCGCCGGACTTGATCGCGGTTGCAACCGCGGTCGCATCTTCGGCGGAGCCTGCCTTTTCGATGCCGGCCTTCAGCACCTGAACGGCGGCATAGGCGTTGAGAGTGAAGGCTTCGGCCGGGATGTTCTTCGCCTTCAGCGCTTCTACGGCCGGAGCCGACGCCGGGTTGCGGGTCGCGTCGCTGGCATTGGTGTAGACCGTGCCGGTTGCCGCTTCGCCGCCGATTGCCCAGAACTCGGTGTTCGACAGGCCGTCGCCGCCAAAGATCTGTGCCTTCACGCCCTGGTCGTGCATCTGGCGTGCGAGCAGGCCGCCTTCCGGATGGTAACCGCCGAAATAGACGACATCGACGTTCTCGGCCTTCAGGCGGGTGACGATGGCGCTGAAGTCCTTGTCGCCCGGGTTCAGGCCTTCGTAGACGACTTCGGTGATGCCGCCTGCATTGATCGCCTTCTTGAAGCTGTCGGCGAGACCCTTGCCGTAGGGAGCCTTGTCATGAAGTACGGCGACCTTCTTGTCCTTGAGGCTCTTGACGACATAGGCGGCGGCGACCTCGGCCTGCTGGTCGTCACGGCCGCAGGTGCGTAGCACGTTCCAGAGACCGCGCGTGGTGAGATCCGGCGTCGTTGCCGTCGGCGTCACCATCAGGATGCCGTTTTCGGCGAGAACGTCGGAAGCCGCCATCGAGGTGCCCGACAGAACCGGGCCGACGACGAAGCGGATGCCTTCGCCGGCTGCCTGGTTTGCGACAGACACGGCCTGCTTCGGGTCGCCCGCGTCGTCAAGCAGCTTCAGCACGATCTTCTCGCCGTTGATGCCTCCGGCCTTGTTGATCTCTTCGGCTGCCGCTTCGGCGCCGTTCTTCACCTGCTCGCCATAGGCCGCGACCGGGCCGGTGAGCGGCGTGATCACGCCAACGGTGATATCGGCGAAGGCAAGCGGGCCGAAGGCGACGCTGGCCGCCAGGGTCAGCCCGGTCAACAGTGAAAGACGCATAGTGTTTCCTCCTTGAAATACCCCGATGGGGCTTGCTTGATATGGCCCTCGTGCGCGGCTTTTCGAAAACCTACTGCATGTTTCCTTAAGCCGTAATCGATTCAAGGACAAAAACATGCAGCAATTCAAAGTGCTACGCCTCTGATAAGAGGCGCGACGCTGTGGAGATTTTCTAGGGAACGCGACGGCACTTCAATGTGTCATCGTGTCCCTCGACGTCTAATCGGACGCCGGCCGTGGTGGCCGAAGGCTTCTTTCCGCTCCGGCGGCAGCCGGAGCGAAGGGGTGTGCGGCGTTTCAGGCCGTCAGCGATTCAGACCATTCCGAGAGCGCTGCGATAACGCCCGGAAGCGCCGTCATGCGCGAGATCACCGTCTCGGCACCGGCTTCTGTCAGCTTGTCGGCGTGCGACGGGTAGGTGTGCGAACCGCCGGTGAAGCCGACGACGCGCATGCCGGCTGCGCGGGCGCCATGGATGCCATGAACCGAATCTTCAATCACCAGCACGCGTGACGGAGCGACGCCCATCTGCTTGGCGCCATGCAGGAAGATGTCCGGCTTCGGCTTGACGCGATCGGGACCGAGGTCGCGCGCAGAGTAGATGCGCGGGCCGAAATGATCCTTGATGCCGACCTTGCCGAGCATCATCGCAAGCCGCGCCGAGGTGGAGTTGGAGCAGATGCAATGGGGCAGCGTCAGCTGCAGCAGCATCGGCTTGACGCCTTCGATGATCTCGACGTCGCGAGCCAGGCGTTCGTCGAGGATCGTGTCGACCTTGTCGATCAGCGAGGCGGAAAGCGGAATGCTCGCCTCCTTCTCAACCTGAAGCAGCGTGTTGTGCCAGGTCATGCCGGCAAAACGCTCGGCCATTTCCTCGACGCTGATCGGGTAACCCGCTTCGGTGAGCAGCGCTGCTTCGACTTCGGAGGCGATGATTTCGGAATCGACGAGAACGCCGTCGCAATCAAAAATGATGAGATCGATACCGGTCATTTGGAACTATTCCCTGGGAGGAGGAGACGCCGCAGGCGGGGGAGGTGAGCTCGCGCGGCGTGGGGCTTTCGTACGGCAGAGCTTTATACGAAGGCGGCCGAAAGCTCAACCTTTGGAAATTATCGATACCGCTGCTTCGCTTGCTCGACAGCTTTGTTTCGCGGCTCTATCTGTAGGCGATGGAAAAGCAACAGGACGATACGCTTGCAAGTCGCATCAGCAGGGCGCTGGCCGAGAGGATCATCTCCGGCATATTGATGCCCGGAGAGCGCTTGCGCCAGGATCACATCGCCGAAGAATTCGGCGCGAGCCACGTCCCCGTTCGCGAAGCCTTTCGGCGGCTGGAGGCGCAGGGCCTTGCCGTCAGCGAGCCTCGCCGCGGCGTGCGCGTCGCCTCTTTCGACTTGAAGGAGGTGCGGGAGGTTGCGGAAATGCGCGCCGTGCTTGAAGTTCTGGCGCTTCGCCACGCCATTCCGCATCTCACACCGGCTATCCTCGACCGGGCTGAGGCGGCGACGGTTGCTGCCGATACATCGCGGGATGTGCGGTCCTGGGAGGCGGCCAACCGCGCCTTCCATCGGCTGATCCTTCAGCCCTGCGGCATGCCCCGGCTGCTTGCCGCGATCGACGATCTGCATGCGGCAAGTGCTCGCTTTCTTTTTTCGGCCTGGCGCACGAGCTGGGAGGCCCGCACGGATCACGACCATCGCGCGATCCTTTCGGCCCTGCGCGAAGGCCGGGGCGATGAGGCTGCCAAGATCCTAGAACGGCATGTGGGCTGGATCGGCAAGACGCCAGTCAGGACCGCTGCCGGCGAGACCCGCGAGGCTTTCTCGATCGTCGGCTAGCAGCAATTCCAGGAAAAGTGTGAAGCGGTTTTCCCGTCCGCAATCGCGCCGATTGAGAGTTGCCGGCCACCTATTGTGGGAACAGCTCGGAAAAGGCCTTTTCGCCATTGGCGGTAAAGCGGATGGCGCGGCTGTTGGATTCTCGTTTTGCCCAGCCCTTGTCGATGAACAAGGTCAGCAGCGCCTCGCCGAGCGAGCCGGCGAGATGCGACCGGCGTTCGCTCCAGTCGAGACAGGTGCGGCAGATCGGGCGGCGCGATTTTGTGAGCGCCGCGTAATCGATGCCAAGCGCCTCGATCCGGGTCTGCCCCGCCAGTGTCAGCGCCAGATCGTCGCCGGTTACCTCGATCTGCTTCTCGGCGATCAGGCTGTCATACATGCGCACGCCAAAATCGCCGGCGAGATGGTTGTAGCAGACACGCGCCTTTCTGAGCGCCGGATCCTTCGGGCCGGGACGGTGCCGGTTCATGCCGCGGCTTGCGGCAAAGCCCATCAGGTTTTCGAGCATCAGCCCGACTTCGTCTTCGGCAAGCTGAAAATACCGGTGCCGTCCCTGCTTGCGCTGGCTGATGAGGCCGCCGGCCTCGAGCTTGGAAAGGTGGGAACTGGTGGTCTGAAGCGTGATCCCGGCATGGGTGGCAAGCTCGGTCGCCGTCAGGGCACGGCCACCCATCAGCGCCGTCAGCATGTTGGCGCGAGCGGGGTCGCCGATCAGCGAACCGATGAGAGCGATGTCAGGACCTTCCTTCATACTTCGATCGTAGTCGAAGCATCCCCGCAGCACAAGCAGGCATAGTCACCCCCATCGAAGGCCGGGCGAAACGCCCCGACGACATGGAGACGACGACGATGATCACCTGTTTCATCCGCTACGAAATCGACCCCTTCAAGAAGGAGGAGTTCGCCACCTATTCTCGCTGCTGGGGCGAGGTGATCCCCCGCTGCGGTGCGGATCTCATCGGCTACTTCGGACCGCACGAGGGCTCGGCCACGACAGCCTACGGTGTCTACAACATCGAGAGTCTCGCGGCCTATGAAGCCTATCGCGCCCGGCTCGCCGCCGATCCGCTCGGCCGGGAGAATTATGCCTTTTCCCGCCGGGAACGGTTTATCCTGAAGGAAGACCGCATCTTCCTGAAGAACGTGTCGATGCCCGCCGGAGGAAAGTGAAACATGATTGCCGTCATCTTCGAAGTCCTGCCGGCCGAGGGCCAGCGGGACGCCTATCTCGGCATTGCCGCCGATCTTCGTCCCTTACTCGACGACATCGATGGCTTCATCTCGATCGAGCGGTTCCAGAGTCTCACCAATCCCGACAAGGTGTTGTCCTTGTCCTTCTGGCGCGACGAGGAGGCGGTGAAAGCCTGGCGCAACGGTGCCGAACACCGCGCCGCCCAGGACGCGGGGCGTCATGGTGTCTTTGCCGACTATCGCCTGCGCATTGCTTCCGTCATCCGCGATTACGGGCTGAACGAGCGCCATGAAGCGCCGGCCGATAGCCGCGCATTTCATGACGCCAAATGAAACGGCCAGAGATCAGAAATCGCTAACATGGCGTGACTACGCACATTTTCGGAACGGCCTTCAGGCTTTGGTAACCATCTTCGGTAACCATAAGCTCCATCGTCCGTTCCGAGTAAGCGTATTTGCGAGTTGTCCATGTCTTCAGTTGTTTCGCTTGCCGAAGTCTCCCGCTCCGCCCGCCCGCAAGGCTGGCTCGACACCATCATCAAGGGTGACTGCGTTGCGGCGCTCAATGCGCTTCCCGACAATTCGGTCGACGTCGTTTTCGCCGACCCGCCCTATAACCTCCAGCTCGGCGGCATGCTGACCCGTCCCGATCAGTCGGTGGTCGATGCCGTCGACGACGAATGGGACCAGTTCGCCTCGTTCGAAGCCTATGACGCCTTTACCCGCGCCTGGCTGCTCGCCTGCCGCCGCGTGCTCAAGCCGACCGGCACCCTCTGGGTCATCGGCTCCTACCACAACATCTTCCGCGTCGGCGCCATCCTGCAGGATCTGCACTTCTGGATCCTCAACGACATCATCTGGCGCAAGACCAACCCGATGCCGAACTTCAAGGGCCGTCGTTTCCAGAACGCCCACGAAACGCTGATCTGGGCGACGCCGAACGCCAATGCCAAGGGCTACACCTTCAACTACGATGCGATGAAGGCGGCCAATGACGACGTGCAGATGCGCTCCGACTGGCTGTTTCCGATCTGCTCGGGCCATGAGCGGCTGAAGGACGACGACGGCAAGAAGGTGCATCCGACCCAGAAGCCGGAAGCACTGCTCGCCCGTATCATGATGGCCTCGACCAAGCCGGGCGACGTCATTCTCGATCCCTTCTTCGGCTCCGGCACGACCGGTGCGGTCGCCAAGCGCCTCGGCCGTCACTTCGTCGGCATCGAGCGCGAGCAGGACTATATCGACGCGGCATCGGCGCGCATTGATGCTGTCGAGCCGCTCGGCAAGGCCATGCTGTCGGTCATGACCGGCAAGAAGGCCGAGCCGCGCGTCGCGTTCAACACGCTGATCGAGAGCGGCCTGATCAAGCCCGGCACGGTGCTGACGGACGCCAAGCGCCGCTATAGCGCCATCGTTCGCGCCGACGGCACGGTCGCGTCCGGCGGGGAAGCCGGTTCAATTCATCGCCTGGGCGCCAAGGTCCAGGGGCTTGATGCATGCAACGGATGGACATTCTGGCACTTCGAAGAGGGGAACACCCTGAAGCCCATCGACGAACTCAGAACCGTCATTCGAAATGATCTGGCAAAACTGAACTGATCAACCAGTTCCACCGGATCCTTCGAAAAAGCGCTCCGACTGGTTTTTGTACCTTCAGTCCCGGAAGGAGAGCTTTAAACGCCCGGAATCCTCAAGAGGGGATTCCGGGCGTTTGTATTTGCATTAACGGCTCAGCCCATGGCGCGTGCCGCTTCGTCCCGTGGGCGCAGGTGATAGAGGGTGCGGGGGCCTTTGTCTTCGAAACCGCACTTCGCAAGCACCGGTTCAAGCAGCTCCCGCTCATTATCGTGCAACTCGACGGTTGCGATTCGGATGTCGGGATGGGCGGCGGGAATGCGCTGAAGCAGGGCGGCTATGAGCGCGACCAAGCCAGAAGTGGGAGCGTGATGCTGGGTGATATGGATCATCATTTCGTCATTCCAGACGAAGGCACAAGCTTCGGCTACGAAGCGGCCTTGTTGTTCCAGTATCTGCGTGAGCAGATGGTCCTCACGTTCGGCGAGGTTTTCTGCGATTTTGGCCGCGTCCCAGGTCATGGTGCAGCTCTCTCCGCTGCAGTCCGATATCTCCGCCTTGGTAAAGAACTCGGCGTATTTGGCGAGGAGATCGTCTGCGAGGGGCGCGTGAATCTCGTGGACAATAGCGCCGCCCAGGGCCACCGGAGCCGACCAACGCTCGCGCGGTGCTTGCCAAATTCTGAATAGCTCCCGATGCGCGATTGCGCCTGTCTTTTCAGCGACCTGTTGATTGAGTTCGCTCTTTCGCGCGTGCCAGACAATGCCAGTCGGCGCTGCTTCGACGGCCGCAAATTCAAGGAGCTGCGCCAGAAGGTCGGCGTCGTCCTGATCGATCGGGAGTACAACTGGCACGCCTGGAACTGAGGCTGCCTCGTCGTCGTCTCGTTCTGAAATGGTTGCAGGAAGGCTCAGCCAGCCGGCGATCGTTTCGTCTCGTCTCGCGACGACGATGCGGTCTTCGGCAAGGTGCTCCCTGAATTCTTCGAGGGGAACTTCTTTGCGATAGCTTGCCTCGGTCGTCGCATAGATCTCGCTAACGACCGTGTCCTTGGCGTCGCCATCATGAACCACGTACAATTCTAAATCACGCATATACTTCTCCTGCGAATGTGAAATCACAGGTAGCGCAAGAGATTCGTGGCAAAATCGTGCTGTCGAGTGCTCAGAGGAGCTGCCGGGTCCTGCGATCCGAGCTTACGGATGGATGCCGTAGGCAGCGAGGTCGACCTTCAGTTTCTCCGGATCGACGAAGTGCACCGCATGCCAGCCGGCCAGCCGCGCGGCTTCGACATTCGGGATGCTGTCGTCGATGAAAAGGGTTGCCGACGGGGTGAGGTCGAAGGCCCGGGTGTGTGTTTCGTAGATGGCGATGTCTGGCTTGATCAGTTTGACGTCGCCCGAAACTGTGACGCCGCGTGGCAGGGTCAGGAAGGGGTAAAGCTGCTGCGCCTCGCGAAAGGTATCGGAGGCGAAATTGGTCAGCATCGTCACGTCACGTCCTTCGGCAATCAGCCGCTCCAGCAGCGAAACCGTTTCGACATAGGCATGCGGCACCATCTCCTGCCAATGCTTGCGGAAGGCGCGGATGTGCTCTTCGCGATCAGGAAAATCCTTGATCAGCAGCGCTTCGGCCTCTTCCCACGGCCGGCCGCGATCCTGCTCGATGTTCCAGTCATGGGTGCAGACATTGGCAAAAAACCATTCCCGTTCCGCCTCATCCGGAATGATGCGGCTATAGGGCAGGTTGGGGTCGTAGTGGATCAGCACCTTGCCGATGTCGAAGACGATGTGACGGATCTCGATGCTGCTCATGGAAGATTTCCTAACTCGATCTTTCAGCGTTCCGCCTTGAACGCATGCGGGATCGCCTGAGCGATCGCCTTTTTCATCACCGTCGGCAGCGCCTGGGCTTTCAGGGAGTGAACCGGCTCCCACCAGCCATCGCCCTCAGTTCCGGCGCGCGCGACATTGGCCCGGTAGACCGAGAGACGCAACTCGAAATGTGTGAAGACATGGCTGATGGTGCCGCAGTTTTCCCAAGGGCCTGCGAAGGGCTGCGAGGCGAGCGACGTGTCGCCGTCCTGCCGCGATGTCCAGTCGGTGCCGGGCACCTCGGTCATGCCGCCAAGCAGGCCGGTTTCGACCCGTTTGCGCAGATAGACGGCGTTGTCCGCGTCGATTGCGACAAAGGCGGCGCCGCGCCGAAGCGGCTTGTCTTTTTTCTTCGCCTTGCGCGGAAAGGTTTCGGGATCGGCGATCAAAAGCGCGCGACAGTGGGAGCGGAAGGGACAGAGCGAGCAGGCCGGCCGCTTCGGCGTGCAGATCGTCGCGCCGAGGTCCATCATCGCCTGGGCGAAATCGCCCGGCCGGTCGTCGGGCGTCAGCGCGGCGACACGTCCCCGCATCTCGGGCTTCGCGGCCGGCAGCGGCGCCTCGATCGCGTAAAGCCGCGAGATCACGCGCTCTACATTGCCGTCAAGCACCGCGCTTTTGCGGTTGAAGGCGATGGCCGCGATCGCAGCGGCGGTATAGTCGCCGACGCCCGGAAGGGATTTCAGCGCATCCTCGGTGTCCGGAAAGCGGCCGTCGTGGTCCTTGGCGACAGCTTCGGCGCATTTCTTCAGATTGCGCGCGCGGGCGTAATATCCAAGCCCCGCCCAGGCTTTCATCACGTCCTCGTTGTCGGCGCGCGCCAGATCCTCGACGGTCGGCCACAGCGACAGGAACTTTTCGAAATAGGCCTTCACCGCCTGTACGGTGGTCTGCTGCAGCATGACCTCGGACAGCCAGACATGATAGGGGTTGGCGACGATTCCCTGGGTGGCCATCGGCGGTGACACCCGCCAGGGCAGGTCGCGATGATGCCTGTCGTACCATTCAAGGAGCAGGGGAGCGGCGTCGGCCGCTGGTATCGTATCGTGCATGATTTGCCGGGAGTTCTCTTTCCGGCCTATACTTGGCGAAGCGGAGCCGCGTCATCAAGGCTCAATCGACATTGCCTACGGAAAGTCCATACGTGAGTGAGCAAAAATCCCGCAAGGGCGTTGTCCAGATCAGCGAGGTCGCCAACGGCTTGATCGACCCCGTGCTCGCCAAGCGGGCTGGCATCAACACCATGCTGCTCGGTTCCTGGGACGAAATCGCCGGCGAGGACTTTGCCGATTGCACGCGACCCGAAAAAATCGCCTGGCCACGCCGTGTCTCTGAGATTTCAGGCGAGGGCGGCCATCAGCCGGGTGTATTGACGGTTGCCTGCGAAGGGGCTCGCGCCCTGTTCCTGACCCATGCGCAGGGCGAATTGATCCAGCGCATCAACGGCTTCTTCGGCTTCTATGCCGTCGGCCAGCTGCGCATCGTCCAGAAGCCTGTGTCGCCACAGGTAAAGCACCGCGGCAAGCCGAAGCCCCTTTCGGGTGAACCCGCCCGCCGGCTGGAGACGATGGTCGAGGGCATCGAGAGCGAGGAACTGAAGGCGGCACTGCGGCGGCTGGGTACCGCTGTCCTCAATCCCCGCCGCCGCTAACGCGGCCATCGGCCGGTCACAATTCTTTGAATTCTGTTGACGCAGCGCCACTTGCCGCCCTGCACGTGGCAAGCTATCGAATCCGCACTGCAATTCCCTCCGAACACGGGTCAAATTCATGTCCGCTTCCTCAATGAACCTTACCAAACGCCTGCTTAGCGGCGCTGCCATCGCAACCGTCGCCCTGGTGCTTGCCGCCTGCAGCGACGAAAAGAAGGAAACGGCTTCGACTGCGCCGACTGCGGCAAGCGAGACGGCGGCAAAGGCAGAGACCAAGCCTGCGACCGACGCGACCACAACGGCATCGACGAGTGCGACGCCGGCGACCACCGAGGCCAAGCCGGCCGCGGGCACGCAAGTCGCCCAGTCGACCGCAGCTCCGGTCAAGGTCGAACTCCCCTCGTCGGAAGGTTCCGTCGACCCGGCCAAGCTGATGGAGCCGGGTGCCCTGCCGGAAATGTCGATCGGCGACGCCAATGCGCCGGTGACCATCGTCGAGTACATGTCGATGACCTGCCCGCATTGCGCGGCCTTCCACAACAACACCTTCGAGGCGATCAAGACGAAGTATGTCGACAGCGGCAAGGTCCGCTTCGTACTGCGCGAGTTCCCGTTCGATCCGCGGGCGGCGGCCGCCTTCATGCTGGCGCGTTGCGCTCCGGAAGGCCAGTACTTCCCGATGATCTCCATGCTGTTCAAACAGCAGCAGCAGTGGGCCGCAGCCCAGAACGGTCGAGATGCATTGCTGCAAATGTCCAAACTCGCCGGTTTTACACAGGAGAGCTTCGAGGCCTGCTTGACGAACCAAAAACTTCTGGATGATGTGAACGCTGTCATGCAACGGGGCGCAAAGGATTTCGGCGTTCAGTCGACGCCGACCTTCTTCGTCAATGGTGAGCACTATTCGGGGGACATGTCGGTTGACGTTATGTCGGCCCTCATCGACAGCAAGCTCTGATCCTTCGCTTTTCCTGAAAACGGGCGACGGCAGCAGCCGTGCGCCCGTTCTTTTCGTTCGGGTTGACGGCAGAGGGGGGTATCTTGCCCCAGCGTCGCCCGCATGAAATTCAACAAGCTTCGCCTGCTCGGTTTCAAATCCTTCGTCGAACCGACCGAGTTCATCATCGAACGGGGGCTCACCGGCGTCGTCGGGCCGAACGGCTGCGGCAAGTCGAACCTTGTCGAAGCCTTGCGCTGGGTGATGGGAGAGAACTCCTACAAAAACATGCGCGCTTCCGGCATGGACGACGTGATCTTTTCCGGATCCGGCAACCGTCCGGCGCGCAACACGGCCGAAGTCGGCCTCTACCTCGACAACAGCGACCGCACCGCCCCAGCGGCCTTCAACGACAGCGACGAGATCCAGGTGACGCGCCGCATCGAGCGCGAGCAGGGTTCGGTCTACCGCATCAACGGCAAGGAGGCGCGCGCCAAGGATGTGCAGCTCCTCTTTGCCGACGCCTCGACCGGCGCGCGTTCGCCATCGATGGTTGGGCAGGGGCGTATCGGCGAGCTGATCGCTGCCAAGCCGCAGGCCCGCCGTCAGCTTCTCGAAGAGGCTGCCGGCATCTCCGGCCTGCACTCGCGCCGCCACGAGGCTGAGTTACGGTTGAGGGCGGCCGAGACCAATCTCGAGCGTCTCGACGACGTGACCTCGCAGCTCGAAAGCCAGATCGAGAGCCTCAAGCGCCAGTCGCGCCAGGCCAACCGCTTCAAGATGCTCTCGGCCGATATCCGCAAGCATGAGGCGATCCTCTTTCACATCCGCTGGGTACAGGCCAAGGAAGCGGAAGCCGAGGCGACGAGCCAGCTCAATCAGGTGACTGCGCTGGTTGCAGAAAAGGCGCAGGCGCAGATGCAGGCGGCCAAGGACCAGGCGATTGCCAGCCTGAAGCTGCCGGAGCTGCGCGAGAATGAAGCAAAATTCGCTGCCGCTTTGCAGCGCCTGCAGATCGCGCGCTCACAGCTCGAAGAGGATGCGGGCCGGATTCTCAGGCGGCGCGACGAATTGCAGCGCCGGCTGGCGCAGCTTGCAGAAGACATTGCCCGCGAAGAGCGCCTTGTCGTCGACAATGCCGGCATTCTGGCGCGCCTCGACGAGGAGGGGGCCGAGCTCAACGACATGCTGGCCGAGGCCGACGATCGCGCGACGGAAGCGCGCGATCGGCTGGAAGAGGCAAATGAAAAGCTTGCTGGCAGCGAGGCAGTGCTGGCACGGCTGACCGCCGAGCGTGCCGAAGTGCAGGCCGGGCGCAACCAGCTCGAGCGCACGCTACGTGATCTCTCCGAACGCCAGGCTCGGCTTGCCCGGCAACTGGCCGATCAGTCGCGCGATCTCGACGATCTCGACCGGCAGATGGCCGCACTTCCTGATCCGCATGAGAAGCAGGGCCAGGTTGAGGTCGCCGAAGCGGCGCTGGAAGACGCGGAAACCAACGTTCTTGCGATCGAAGAGGCCCTAGCGGAGGCGCGTCGCGCGGAGGTCGAGGCGCGCCCGCCGGTCGATCGCGCACGTGCCACCCTGAACGGCATCGAAACGGAAGCACGCACAATCCGGCGCATGCTGGAAGCAGTTGCCGGCGGCGCCTATCCCGCTGTGGTCGAGGATATGAAGGTCGACCGTGGCTTCGAGACGGCGCTCGGCGCTGCCCTTGGCGATGATCTTGATTCGCCACTCGACAGGGACGCGCCGGCCCATTGGCGCGAGCCAGGGGACCATGCCGGCGACGCTGGCCTGCCTGAAGACGTGTCGTCGTTGGCCGCCCATGTGAAGGCGCCGGACGCGCTGGCGCGGGCCTTGAAGCAGATCGGCATCGTTGCAAGCGAGGCGGAAGCCGAGCGGCTGCTGCCACTGCTGAAGCCAGGCCAAAGCCTCGTCACCAAGCAGGGCTCCGTCTGGCGCTGGGACGGCCACGTCACCGGCTCTGAGGCGCCGAGTGCTGCCGCCCTGCGGTTGGCCCAGAAGAACCGATTGGCGGAACTCGATGCGGAGGCCGAGAACGCGGCCGAGGCACTAGGCCGCGCGGAGGCGGAATTGACCGCTGCCGGTAGCCGTATCCGTGCCGAGGACGAACGGTTGCGGCTTGCGCGCGATGCGCAGCGCATGATCACCCGACAGCTTTCCGAAGCGCGCGATGCGCTTGCGGCCGCCGAGCGCGCGTCTGGTGATCTTGCCCGCAGGCGAGCCGTGCTTGCCGAAACGCGAAGCCAGATCGAAGCCCAGGTTGAGGAAGTTGCCGAGCAGATCGAGACGGCGAACGACGCGTTGGCTGATGCGCCTGACCTTTCGGAGCTGGAACTGAAACTGCGCACACAGACCGCCGATGTCGCTGCCGATCGCGCTGCCGTCGCTGAGGCTCGTGCCGCCCATGATGGTCTCGCCCGCGAGAACGAGGCCCGACAGCGGCGCATCACCGCGATTGCCGCGGAACGGCAGACCTGGAAGGCGCGTGCCGCGAGCGCCGAGGAGCATATCGCGACGCTGCGCGACCGCGAAGCGGAAGCCCGCGACGAGGTGGAAGAACTGATCGACGCGCCCGACGAGTTCGAGGACAAGCGCCGGGCGCTGATGAACGAGCTGCAGAAGGCGGAAGCGGCACGGCGCGAGGCAGCCGATCTGCTCGCCGAGGCCGAAAATCGTCAGCGCGAGGCGGACCGTCTGGCAGCGACAGCTCTATCGGAACTGGCGGAATCGCGCGAAAAGCGCGGCCGGACCGAGGAACGCCTGGTGTCTGCCCGTGAGCGTCGCGTCGAGATCGAGGCACGCATCCAGGAGGCGCTCTCCTGCGCGCCGCATGAGGTCATGCGCCTGACCGGGCTTGCGGTCGACGAGGCGCTGCCGGATATGCGCAATGTCGAACGGGAACTCGAACGGCTGAAGATCGAGCGCGAACGGCTTGGCGCCGTCAACCTGCGGGCCGAAGAGGAGCAGAAGGAGCTTTCGGAAAAGCTTGGCCTTCTCCTCAGGGAGCGCGACGACGTCATCGAGGCGATCCGCAAGCTCAGGAGCGCCATCCAGAACCTGAACCGTGAAGGCCGCGAACGCCTGATCGCCGCCTTCGACGTCGTCAATGTGCAGTTCCAGCGGTTGTTCACCCATCTCTTTGGCGGCGGCACCGCGGAACTGCAGCTGATTGAAAGCGACGATCCGCTGGAAGCGGGCCTGGAAATCCTCGCCCGTCCACCGGGCAAGAAGCCGCAGACGATGACGCTGCTTTCGGGCGGCGAGCAGGCGTTGACGGCGATGGCGCTGATCTTTGCCGTGTTCCTCACCAATCCGGCGCCGATCTGCGTGCTCGACGAAGTCGATGCGCCGCTCGACGACCACAATGTCGAACGCTACTGCAACCTGATGGACGAGATGGCGGCCTCGACCGAGACCCGCTTCATCATCATCACCCACAACCCGATCACCATGGCCCGCATGAACCGTCTGTTCGGCGTGACCATGGCCGAGCAGGGCGTTTCACAGCTCGTATCCGTTGACCTGCAGACGGCCGAACGGCTGAGAGAGGTCGTGTAGGCTACACGAATTCGATGATGAAGCTGTTCGTCGTGTTGGTTGGGCCGGGTCGGCAAATGACGGTCATTCGAATTCGAGAATGAGGCCGCCCGTTCCATCGGATGACCCCATATCGTCCCAGGTATTGACATAGACGGACGTCGTGTCGGCTCTGCCGTTGCGATGGGCGTAGTACATGCCGATATCGTCGCCTTTCTTGCCTTCGTTGGGCATGTCCTGGAACCATTTCGTATACGTCATGGGCGCACCGTTGTCCCAGTGCCAGCCGCCTCTGGGCTCCTTACCCTGTGGATCCTGCGTCAGGCCGATCCAGGGGCCCATCTTGTAGCTGACATTGCCTGAGGGGTCGTAACCGGTATTGAAGAAGCTCTGGTCGGCATTGAAAAGCGATGCGACGAACGCGTTTTCCTCTTCAGAAGAAATCGACGCAAGATGGGCGCCGCAACCGCCGGCGATCCCACGCGCATAGACTGCCAAAATCGTTCCCGTCCGCACGGCGACATAGAGGTGCCCGCCGAACACACCATATACGGTATCGAAGTGGCGCAGGCAGGTCAGCGCCCGCAGGACAGTTTGATCGGTTTCGAGGCCTTCGAGATTGGCAACATCATAGCGGCGGGCCTTGGTCGCGCTGTAGATGCCCTCCGCACGGTCGTTGACCTTTATTCCGAGGGCGGCGGCTGTGCGTTCAGTGATGAAACCGCTCGCCGGCTGGCGGTTGGTGCTCTGGAAGAGTTTGATCGCTTCGCGCGTCTGTCCGCCGAAAACGCCGTCGGCTGTTCCTGCAGCAAAGCCCTGCGCGGCAAGTGCGAGCTGCACGTTTCGCCGCTTGTCTTTGTCCGGCAACAGCCGCGCTTCGACGGATTGCGGCAGATGAGATGCGTTGCGCACGGCCACAGGTTCGATCTGAGCCAGCGCCTGGCGCCCAAGATCGGCATATTCGCCGGTACGATGCTTCTCGACGAAGAAGTGCCAGATGCGCGCCGTTCCGATCTTGAGGGCCTTCTTGAAGTCCTTTTCCGCCTCAATTGCCTCGGGGTCAACGGCCGGTATCGCGAGTGCCGGCTGCGCCGCGGTCTGTGGCACTGCGGTTTGTACCGCCGGGGTCTGCACCGCCGCCGTCTCCGGCCCGAAATAGAACTCCAGCGACAGCGAGGACAGGATCTGCGGCTGCTGCTTGCCCTGCGTTTCCTTGCGCACGTCGCGCACGACCCGCTTGAAGGCGGTCCCGACCTCCAGGCCGGCGCCGGAGAGATTGGCGATCAGCGCCCGGGTAAAGGGCGAATGCCCGTCGGTGCCGTCTGCGGCGACCTGGCCAGGGGCGGCCGCAAAGGCAACGAGCGTTCCGCCACTCTGCGTTTCGATCGGCGCCAGACCTCTCGTCGCAGCCCCACGGGTGGCACCCTCCACGTCGCGCGTGAGCCGCTCGGCAAGTGGATTGTTGCGGCAGGCGTCGAGGAAGACCAGCGATATCCTGGCGCGCTTCTCCAGGGCGTTGATGATTTCGGAAAGCGCCACGGTCTCGGCCGGCACGTCGAATTCGCTTTCGAGCTTGGCGTCGGTGCCAACAAGAAAATTCTCGCCGTGCAGCTGCATGCCGTGTCCGGCGTAGTAAAACAGGGCGACGTCGTCTGGCCCGATCTTGCGTGAGAAGTTTGAAAGCGCCCCTGCAAGGCCCCTGCGATCGGCGTTGAGCACAAGGCTCGTCTCGAAGCCCTGAGCCTTGAGAAAGGCGTCGAACGCCTCGGCGTCGCGCGAAGCGTTGGGCAGCGTTCCGGCGAGCACGTAGTTGCTCATGCCGACGATGAGTGCCAGCCGTTTGCCGTTTCCTTCGGCCAGAGCGTTGCCCGCAGCAAACAGGACCATCAGCGCCGGAAGGAGCCAATATCTCAGATTTGCACGCCATTTCATGACCTACCCTCCGAGCCCTTAAGACTGAAACGGATTGCCATGCCGGGATATTCTCGGATACGCCCCCGTCGCGCCAATTTATATTAGGTATTTGTAATGTATCGCGCAATCTCGGATAGGATGCATAGTGCGTGGTTATCACGAGATGTGCCGCCTGCGCCGCAGGGGGCTGGGAGCCTGGAGCGAGAGCGGTGGAGACGCCAATGCGATGTGTCGTCCTGTTACAGAAAATGATGCGGTGCAGCATAAATCTTCACCGGGTGCATTTCCAGGCTGAAGCATATACTGTAAATCGTCACAAAAGACTGTTTCTGGGTGGAGAGCAGGCATGACGAAATGGGTTTACACCTTCGGTGGGGGCAAGGCCGAGGGACGTGCGGGTGACCGCGAGCGGCTGGGCGGCAAGGGTGCAAACCTAGCCGAAATGTGCAACCTCGGTTTGCCGGTGCCGCCTGGCCTGACAATCATAACCGAGGCCTGCAACAGCTTTTTCGATAACGACAGGCAGATGCCGGAAGGCCTGCGCGACCAGGTGCGCGATGGTATCAGCCGGATGGAAGAGGTGACCGGTCGCGTCTTTGGCGACACGACGCATCCTCTGTTGCTTTCGGTTCGCTCGGGCGCCCGCGCTTCGATGCCCGGCATGATGGACACGGTCTTGAACCTCGGTCTCAACGACGAGTCGGTGCATGCGCTTGGCCATGATGCTGGTGACGCGCGTTTTGCCTGGGACAGCTATCGCCGGTTCATCCAGATGTATGGCGATGTCGTCATGGGGGTCGACCACGACGTCTTCGAAGAAATCCTGGAAGACGAGAAGGCACGCCTTGGCCACGAGCAGGACACCGAGCTTTCCGCAGTGGAATGGCAGCACCTCATTACACGCTACAAGGAGGCGATCGAGGAGGCGCTCGGCGAGCCCTTTCCGCAGGATCCCGAAGTCCAGCTCTGGGGTGCGATCGGCGCCGTCTTTTCAAGCTGGATGAACCCGAGGGCGATCACCTATCGCCACCTGCACGCGATACCTGCCGCCTGGGGAACCGCCGTCAACGTTCAGGCGATGGTGTTCGGCAATCTGGGCAATTCCTCGGCGACGGGCGTTGCCTTCACCCGCAACCCCTCGACGGGCGAGAACGAGCTTTACGGCGAGTTCCTTGTCAACGCGCAAGGCGAAGACGTCGTTGCCGGCATCCGCACGCCGCAGAACATCACCGAGGCCGCGCGGCTTGCCTCTGGGTCGGACAGGCCGTCGCTGGAAAAGTTGATGCCGGAAGCTTTCGCCGAGTTCCGCTCGATCTGCGATACGCTCGAGCGCCACTATCGCGACATGCAGGATCTTGAATTCACCATCGAGCGCGGCACGCTCTGGATGCTGCAGACGCGCTCGGGCAAGCGCACCGCCAAGGCGGCGTTGAAGATCGCGGTTGATTTGGCGCAGGAGGGTTTGATCTCCGAGCAGGAGGCCGTCGCCCGCATCGATCCGGCTTCGCTCGACCAGCTGCTGCATCCGACCATCGATCCGCATGCCCGGCGCGACATTATCGGATCCGGTCTTCCGGCTTCGCCGGGTGCTGCCACCGGCGAGATCGTCTTTACCTCCGAGGAGGCGGTGCAGGCTGACAAGGAGGGCCGCAAGGTCATCCTGGTGCGTGTCGAAACCAGCCCGGAAGACATTCATGGCATGCACGCCGCCGAAGGCATTCTGACGACACGAGGCGGCATGACCAGCCACGCGGCCGTCGTTGCCCGCGGCATGGGCACCCCATGCGTTTCAGGCGCCGGCAGCATCCGCGTCGACCTTCGTAACGAAACGATGACGGCCGGAGGCGTGACGCTGAGGAAGGGCGATGTCATCACCATCGACGGGTCCTCCGGTCAGGTGCTGAAGGGGGCGATTGCCATGCTGCAGCCGGAACTTTCCGGCGACTTCGGCAAGATCATGGCCTGGGCGGACGCCAGCCGCCGCATGACCGTCAGGACCAATGCGGAGACGCCGGCTGACGCGCGCGCTGCACGTTCCTTCGGCGCCGAGGGCATCGGCCTTTGCCGCACGGAGCACATGTTCTTCGAAGATGATCGCATCAACGTCATGCGCGAAATGATCCTCGCTGACGATGAAGATGGCCGCCGCTTGGCACTGGCAAAGCTGCTGCCGATGCAGCGGTCGGACTTCGTCGAGCTGTTTTCGATCATGCACGGCCTGCCGGTGACGATCCGCCTGCTCGACCCGCCGTTGCACGAATTCCTGCCGAAGACTGACGAGGAAATCGCCGATGTCGCCGGCGCCCTCTCGCTCGATCCGTCGGAACTGCGCCAGCGTGTCGATGAACTGCACGAGTTCAATCCGATGCTCGGCCACCGCGGCTGCCGGCTGGCGATCTCCTATCCCGAGATCGCCGAGATGCAGGCCCGCGCCATCTTCGAGGCGGCCGTCGAGGCGGCGCACGAAACCGGCGCTGCAGTCGTTCCCGAGATCATGGTGCCGCTCGTTGGCCTGCGTGCCGAACTCGACTACGTCAAGGCACGCATCGATGCCGTGGCGAAGGACGTGATCGGCGAATCCGGCATCGGTATCGACTATCTGGTCGGCACGATGATCGAACTGCCGCGCGCGGCATTGCGCGCCCATGTGATTGCCGAAGCGGCCGACTTCTTTTCCTTTGGTACCAACGATTTGACGCAGACGACCTTCGGGATTTCGCGCGATGATGCTTCGCAGTTCCTGGCGACCTACCAGCAGAAGGGCATCATCGAGCAGGATCCCTTCGTCTCGCTTGATTTCGACGGTGTGGGCGAACTGATCCAGATCGCTGCCGAGCGCGGTCGGCGAACCAAGAACGGCCTGAAGCTCGGCATCTGCGGCGAGCACGGCGGCGACCCCAGCTCGATCCGCTTCTGCGAGGACGCCGGCCTGGATTATGTTTCCTGTTCGCCGTTCCGTGTGCCAATCGCCCGGCTTGCCGCCGCGCAGGCCGCGATCAACGGCAAGGGGTGAGGACACAGAGACAGCCGGCGCCGCCAAGGCGGCGTTGGCTCGACGACCTTGGCGTCACTTCGGCTGGACGATGACTGGCCGCGAGACGATGATTGGCCGGTCCCAGCCCCACATCATCACGTCACTCTGATAGCGGAAGGCGCGCGATTCAGCGCGCCGGTCGAGCTCGATGCGTTGCAGGCAGGTGGCAAAGGCATCGGTGCCGCGGCGGAAGCCGTAGGAGGCGCAGGTATTGCCGTCGGCGATGCGCCGTTCCTCCGGCGTCATCGTCTGGCACGCCGTCAGCAACAGAGCGGCTGCGACAAGGATGGTCAATCGGGTGGTCATGGTCTTCGCGCCTCCTGCGCGCTCCGGGGCCTGTTTGAAATCGGGCCGGTGCGCGTCACGTCGTGAGCAATCGAGCCGCATGCCGCCCAACTCCTCGAATCACAGTCAATATAGGGAGTTGTACTGAAAATCGAAGCGAACAGCGCCAAATCTGTGGCAGGTCCTGGTTGTGCGCGATCGATGGCTTCCCGTTATGGGCTGCTGCGCATCCTTGGTGGGTGCTTGGTCTCATGAGCGACGTTCGCGCTGCTGGTGAACGCGTCCGGCAGTTGCCGCCCCTTGATTGGCCAGGCTGATGCAGGCTCTACGCGTTGTCCGAGGTATATTCCAGCATATGCCGCTGCGACCTGGCCGCGCTTAGATGCGCTCGAGCACGCCGACGAAGGATTCGGCGAAGCGCTCGAGGTCACGCGTGCCGTCGCTTGGATGCTCGATGCGCACGGCCGCCCCTTGCTCGTCGAGGCAGGCAAACAGGATTGAAGCGCCGCCTCCTGTATCGCCCAATCGAAGCACGGCAATGCTCCGGCAGTCCTCGATCAGATCCGAGGCGGGCAGGGCAAACAACAGCTCGCCGCCGGCATTATCGGCGACCGTGCGAACGAAGCTGGTGAAATCGTCGTTGTTTCCGGAAAAGCCGTCAAGGGAGAGTTCGAGCTCGATGAGCCCCATCGGAATGCCGCTGTCGCCTGCCGGAAGAGGGGTAGGCGTGGCGATGGCCACGGCTGCTTGCGATGCGCCCATGTCGGTTCTCCGTCGCTTGCCGCGCGCTTTTGAACGATGTCGCGCAGACCGTTGCCTCCGATTGAAACCCCGCACGCCCCAAGCGCGCGGGCACAGTCCCATAGGGTGATAGGTGGTTAAGGAGAATGGCGATTTTGCGGCGAAGCGGGCTGCGGTCGTCACGGGCGCTGCCTTGACTGGTGCATTGCCTGTTTTCACGGCACGGGGCATGGTCTAAGAATGCGGTCTGTTTTGCGGCAGGGAATTGATTCAACTACATGATGGTTCGGTACGAGCGCCCCTATTCCTATGCCGCCCACTGGGCGCGCCGCTTCGCCCGCGTCTCCTTCGTGCTCTTCGCGCTGTCGCTGCTTGCCCATCGCTTCGGACCGCTGACGACGCCGCATTTCCTGGCCCTCGTCGGCTTGTCCGGCGTTTTCGCGCTTCTTGGTGTCCTGCTTGCCGTCGTTGGTCTCGCGCGCCTGTGGCAGGTTGCGGCGATCGGCGGGCTGGCGTCTGCCGCGGCGCTCGTCTATGCCGCGCCGGCGCTTGGCTTCATCGGTTTCGGCGCCGTGCAGTATCTCACCCGACCAGCAATCTACGATGTCAGCACCGATACAGTGACGCCGCCGCCATGGCTGAAGGTGCCGCAGACGGAAGAGAGCTGGCTGAAGCGCAAAGCGGTGGTCACGCCTGAGGATAGGGAGGCGCAGATCCTCGCCTATCCGGGGCTCACCGGCCGGCGCTACGATGGCGCGCTCGACCGCGTCTACCAGGGGGTGCGCAACGTCATCGAACAGAGCCGCGTCGGCATCACCGAGGAGCTCGGCGTCGAAAACGCCCGCGCTGATCTTGAGGATCTGACGGTCAGGCCAAATGCCGGGGCCGACACCTCAGCAGAACCGGAAAACGTTCCCGTGCCGGCGGCGCGGCCGGAACTGGCGCTCGAAGGGGCGATTGCAGGACGACGCGCCAGCGACGTCGTGCTTCAGGGTGAATGGCGCACGCTGATCGCCGGCTTCCGTTTCGATGTGTTGATCCGGCTGCGCGAGGAGGCGGAGACGACCTTTGTCGACCTTCGCGTTGCCTCACGCTACGGTCCGCATGACCTCGGCATGGGGGCCGCCTTCGCCGACCAATTCCTGCGTGCGCTCGACGCCGAGCTTTTGGGCATTGCCGGCGACTGAGGTGCAACCTTACCCGATAAAGCGCTGCCGTTCCTCCGGGCTCGGTACAAGGCAGCTCCGGCTGCGTCCGGCGATGCGATAGCGATCGCGGGCAACGAGGTCGTAGAGCGGGTCTCTGCACACCGCCGGCACGAGCCTTAACACATTGACGAGCGACCACGGCCGGCCGAGACCGGCGAGCGTGCGGATCGATCCGTCGGATTTGAAGCGAGCCACACCGTCTTCGATCAGAATGTTACTCTCCAGGGTATCGGCATCGAGCCGATAGTGCCGATAGAGCGCCTGGCCGAGCGGCGACTGCGCCGTGAGGTAGCGGTAGCGCCCGTGCCGGTCGTGTCGCAACAGGAAACGCACCCAGCCCGAACAGAAGATGCACGCGCCGTCGAAGACGATCACCGGTTTGTCGTCGGCAAAGGCAGGCACCGAGGGATCGCTGCGATAGCTGTAGGCTTCCTGCCGCATGTTCATCCGGCTCCGCCGGGCGCCAGCCGATAGGCACCAAGGAGCGATGGTGGCCCGTCGGTCTCGACCCGACCCTGCTCGATCAGGTCTTCAAGATGCGCAAGCACCGAGAGTGCCGCCGCCCCATGCAACCGGACATCGGTGGAAGCGTAGATGACCTTGACCATGTCGGGTATCCGGCTGTCGCCGGCGCGGATGCGTTCGAGCACGGCGCGCTCGCGCATCTTGCGGTGGGCGCGCAGGCCCCGAAGGAACGATGCCGGCTCGATGACCGGACCACCATGGCCAGGCAGGTAGACACGGTCATCCCGGTCAAGCAGCTTTTCGAGCGATGCCATGTAGTCGGCCATGGCGCCGTCCGGCGGCGCGACGATCGTCGTCGCCCAGGCCATGACGTGATCGGCGGAAAAGAGGATGCCGGCGCCGTCGAGCGCGAAGGCCATGTGGTTGGCGGTATGGCCGGGCGTGGTCAGCCCCGTCAGGTTCCAGCCGTCGCCCTCGATGCGCCCTCCATCAGCAAGCGCGACATCAGGCGCAAACTCCATGTCCGAGCTTTCAGCGAAGGGATTGGTCTCTCCCGCATGCAAGGGGCGGGCCGGCCGATGCGGGCCCTCGCCGACGATCAAGGCCCCAGTCGCAGCCTTCAGGCGGCGAGCAAGCGGCGAGTGGTCGCGATGCGTGTGGCTGACGGCGATATGGGTGACCTCACGGCCGGCGAGGGCCGCCATCAGTGCCTGGAAATGCGCTTCGTCATCCGGGCCGGGGTCGATGACCGCAACGGACCGCCTGCCGACGATATAGCTGTTGGTGCCGTGGAAGGTGAAGGGGCCGGGATTGTTGACGGTGATGCGCTGCACGTCGTCGGCAACCGTCACGGCCACGCCATGGGCCGGCTTGAAATCGAGATCGAAATCTGGCCCCTGCATGCGTCTCTTCCTGGCTTTCACTTGTATTCGATCTCGATGAACGACATCGGCTCGGCTCCGGCGTTGACGACATTGTGCGCCACGCCCGCCTCACGGCGATAGGCAGCCCCCTTGGCGATATCGACTCGGCGGCTGCCGGCCTCTTCCTCGAGCAGGAACTGGCAGTCGGTCATCGGCACGACGACATACCCAAGACCGTGCACATGGTGACCCGTGTCGGCGCCGGGCTCGAAATCCCAGCGGGTGACCCTGACGACCGCATCATCGACAAGCACGCTGGCAACGGCAGGGGGACGGGCGCGGAACTGGCTCATGACATTCTCCATTTGCCGGGACAATAGGAGGTGCGGCGCGCGAAGGGAAGGGTGCATCCGGTAACGTGTCGAGGGGCCTGCAGTGCCTTTTGCGTGAGGGCGCCAACAAATCCGCCGAAAATTCAACTTAGTGCCAACTTAGTGATTGTGACGGACGGCGAGCTTTGATAATCAGGCGCTCGATTTGGCGGACGTGTCGTCCCGCCACATCCGTTGGGGCGTCGCCAAGCGGTAAGGCACCGGTTTTTGGTACCGGCATTCCCAGGTTCGAATCCTGGCGCCCCAGCCACATTCTCAAATCATACGATCCGAAGTTGTCAGCGTCGCCTGCGCGAGGGTTTCTACGTGCACTCTTGTCAAGTCACTCTGCAACTGACACGCTAGTCCGGTTGATTCCTACTTGTATGAGGGAGAAGATGGCTCACAAATTCGAAATCTACAAAGACAAGGCCGGCGAGTACCGCGTTCGCTTCAAGTACAACAGCGAAGTGATGTTCTCGACCGAAGGCTACAAGACCAAGGCTAGTGCCCAGAACGCCATCGACTCGATCAAGAAGAACGGTCCGGACGCGCCCGTCGAGGATAACAGCAGCAGCTGAGTTCGACGCTCTTCCATAAGAAAAGCCCGCCGATTCATGACCGGCGGGCTTTTTGTTTCGGGAAGCTTAGCCTGCGGTTGCGGCCGGCTTGGTCTGAGCCGGCGCACCCAGGAATTCCTCGCACCAGCTCGGACCTTCGGCGCGCTTGCGGTCGCCGGCAATGTGGATCGAGCGGATGACGTAGTCGGACGAGACGGTGAGTTGCACCGCGCAGCTCAGGTATTCCGTGCGGGCTGACGAAATGCGCTTGCCGCGCTTGCCGTCCTTGGTGGTTTCGTATTGTGCCGGGATCTTGCGGGTCTTGTAGCCGCCCTTCCAGCTGTAGACGGTGGAGCTGCCGCTCTCGACGTCGGAGATCGGCGGGCCGTACTGGGCGAAGAAGCCCCCGGCCGGCTGGCCGAGCCAGCGCGCTTCGACCGCGTTCCTGGAGATCCCCGTCGTCGTCGTGCAGCCGGCGAGCACGAGCGCGAGGCCCGCCACCGTCATCATCCGGAAGTTCATGTGTCTGTCCCTTTGGTTCTCGTTCTGAAATAGGCAGGGCGCGCAAGCCCGTATCCCCCGGTTTGCAGCGCTTTCCGTTGTGGCTCTAGCGCCAAAAGCAGCGAAAGGAAATCCACGCTGCGGCTCCCCTTTCAGGAAAATATGAAGCGTTGCAGAAAGTCCCTATTGCTTGGGCTCCCGGGTGTCGTTGCGGTTATCCGGGGGTGATCTGCCCTTACGTTTTCCACCGTCACAAATTTTTTGAAAAACGCGCAATGTTTTTCGGGGTAGGCGCTTGTGAAATCAAAATGCCTGTTCTATAGAGGCGCCGCTGGTCACGGAGTGTAGCGCAGTCTGGTAGCGCACCACGTTCGGGACGTGGGGGTCGCAAGTTCGAATCTTGCCACTCCGACCAGCCAAAAAGCCCGGATTTCCGGGCTTTTTTCGTTTTTGGCCGTAGGTTATGTTTTCGCCACGGCAACGATAACTGCAACGATTTCTCACCTTATCCGCCCCGCTCGACCGGACGTGAAGGCTGCCCCGACATTCGCCTGATGATCGGGATGGTGGTGGCCGTAAGTCTTCTCCAGCGTCTCAAGCGTCATGCCGAGATAGCCTGAGGCCTCCCACTTGTCGGTGGCAGCCTGCATCAGCCATGTGGCCGCGGTGTGCCGCACAATCCCATCGGCATCATCCCCCATCACGGTATCGACCATGTTACGGAAAGCCCGCTTTGGGTCTGCCGGCTCGCCGTTGTATTCGACGACGTATTTGGCGCCCATGCGATGCCACCGGCGCATGTGTGCGAGCAAGCGAGCGGGGAGGCGAATGGGTGGTGCGCGCTTGTTGTCTGCGACGACTTCGCCCTCCCATGCGCGATAGAACACCCCCGCCTCAAGGTCGATGTATGGGCGGCCCGCCTCTTTGGTGAAGGACGCCTGCCACACGCGCGCCGATCGGCTACCGGTGCAGACGGCGGTGATGACAAATCGCGCGATATGGAGGGTCGGTTTTCGTTTGGTGGGTACGCCCCTGAACTTGCCGCGCTTCTTGTATGCAGCCCAGATCAAACGGGCCATTGTCGAACGATCGAGATGTTTCACTCGACCTTTTGCCTTCGGTGGCAGTTTCACAGTAACGGCCTGGCGCGCGACGTTGTCCGCTGGCACAAGAACTGATGAAAGAACAAGGCAAGCTTGCCAGCCTCTCGAAGCAGCAGAACGACGCCGCGACCGGCGACGCCATGGGTGTGTTCCTGATCGGAGTGCCGATGTCGAGCACCTTCGGTGGCGACAAGGAAGGCCAGGTGGCGGTGTCCAAGGGCAAAGTCACGGCCATCGAGTCTTCGCTCAAGGCGAAAGGCTGCAAGTGACGCGCCTATGCGGCGCGCCCGTTGATGGACGCGCCGGCTACCCCCGATACCCCGCGGCCACCTTGTCGAGCCAGGCGGCGATCTCTTCCGCAGGCTCTCGAGCCTCCATATCGCCGGTATCGTCGCGGATCTCCTCGGCGATTGCCATTAGTGTCGCTGCGGCTTCTTTTTTCGTCAGCACTTGCTTCGCCACTAGCACGTCGATGATGCGGCTGGTGGCGGCCATCGTTGCGAACATAGCGGCCTGAGCGCCGCCGAGGGTTTGCATAAGGGGGTCAGTCATTTGATATCCTTTCGGTTAGCCAGCCAACTGCCGGCGAAGCACCGCGCGCCAGTTGGCGATCGGGGTCATGTGCATTAACGATTTGTCGCTACAATTTTTGGTTGACACAATTTAGCATTGTGCGAGCAATACCTCTCGTCGCGGGCCGACAGAGGAGGAATTTGAAGTGGCGATGAACATCGTTGACATGCTGCCCATCCTGAAATGCCCCCGAACGGGCGCTGACCTGCTTTTTGAAGACGGGCGATTGATCTCAAAAACGGGCGAGGAATACCCAATCGTAAACGGCGTTCCGATCTTGGTGCGGCATGTTCAGGATTTCCACATCACGCCGCCGCCAAGCCAGCACATATCGAAAAACACCGCGAATTACGCGCCGCCGCGGCACATATCTGGATCCGCAATTTGCTTGCATCTGGGCTCTGGGGCAGTCCCGTCTGCCGATAAGCGCGTCATCTCCATGGACATCCTGCCGACCGAAACCGTCGACATCGTTGCTGAAGCGGAATGCCTCCCCTTCAAGGACAACAGTCTCGACTATATTGAATCTGGGGCCGTGTTCGAGCACGTCGTCAACCCGCTTCAGTCAATCAAGGAAGTTAGGCGCACGCTGAAATCAGGCGGTGAGATGTTCATCGATACCGCCTTCCTTCAGGGATATCACGGCTTCCCGAGCCACTATTTCAACATGACGCCTCAAGCGGTTGAGGCACATCTATGCGACGATTTCATTCTGGAAGAAAGCTACGTCCCGCCTGCGGCGACCGTTACGCATGCCCTGACGACGCAATTCGACAGGTTCCTTGAACTGATCCCCCTCGCCGACCAAGCCGTCCTCAAGGCCATGCCCCTGTCCGAAGCACTCGACTTCATGCGGGCGGCCACTGCTGGACAACATGGCCTCAATTCAAAAATATCCGAATATGGCCACAGATCCCTGGCCGCCAGTTTCGCGATCAGGGCCACCAAGCCGCATGGCACGAAGCATGACAGCGAACAGGACCGCATAGATAGGCTGGCATATTACGCTGCGCGGTTCGGAGCCATCCAGCGCCACCACGAGATCGAGCTCTATCGACGGTTTGCAGCCGAAAAACACGATAAGGATGTTCTGGAGTGGATGGATGCGCCATCGTTGAGGGATATCCTGTTGGCCTGCAAGGTTACGAACCCTCGGGAAGAGGGGGCATACCGAAGGGCAACGTTACTGTTGCGCGAATGGGATGGGAACCTATCTCAGATCAGAAATGACGCAATCGCTGTATATCTCAAGCCGAAACTACTCGAAGAAGAACAGACGCCGCCAGAGCCGGAGGCTGCCACGGTCCACGTGGCGGCGTCTTCTCGCAAGTGGTTCAATATCTTGTCGAAGTGAGCGTTCTCAGCGCTCCATGTTCACTTCCCATTTTACCGGGGCTCCCGATGCGCCAGGGTCATTGCGGCAGACAGCGCGGAATGTTGTCGCCCCAATGTGTCTGCTATGAACTCCCCAGGCGCGTTGTTGGCAAACCCGTCGGCGTCAATCTTGATGTCGCTCGAGGACGGGGTGTAGGCAACGCCGTGGGGGATAGTGGCAATCTTCGTCGTCGTCGCCAGCGTGGCCGTTCCCTTCGCACGCAGAGTCATGCCGGCCATCTGGCGGCCATAGCGAAGGCCTCCGGAAATGCTCGACGGCTTGGTGGAGGCGCTGAAATCGCAAAGATCAACACGGCCGGTGACGCCGGTTCCCTCGACGATCGAAACTGAACCGGAGAAGGACGCCCTTCTAATCGTGGTGTTTCCGCATAGGTGAGCTGAATGTCGCGCAAGCATGGGTCTGCGCCGTGTCATCCAGGCTCCTGCAATAGAGCAGCGTGCCGCCGGCTAGGCCGTTGAAATAGATGCCTGCTTCCTGCCAGCCGACGTACGTGTTGTTGAACGATTTAACGTCACGGACGTTTCCGACCACGTAAAGACCGTAGTCAGCGTTGGCGGCTCCAGACTGCCTGCCAATCCAATTGCTCTCGACTTTGATCGAGTGAATCGCGTTGGTTTGGCCGTCAATGATGATCGCAGGGCCAGTCGTGATTTGGTCGAAGATGTTTCCTAGGATCGAGATCTCCAGGCCGCACCCCAACTGAACGCAATACGTGCCGCTTGCGGGAAGAAAGCCGTTGTTCTGGATATATGCGCCTTCCGCGCCCTGCGTGACCTTCTGAAGGCTGACGCCGTTCCCGCCGATCGCATAGTTGCCGGAGATTGTAGAGTTGCGCCCATCGTCAGCGAAGAGAACGAATGTCCCGTTGCTGACGCCGGTGCAGTTGGTCACCTTGAGGCAATCGCCGCTTGTGAGACGAACCGCCCGAGTGAACTGCGAGAAGTAAATATCATCAATGACGCAGCTCAAATTGTCGGCTGGCTTGGAGACGATGATTGCATTTGTCGCCAAGCCTGATGGATTCACTAAAAGACCGCCCGAAATACCAGACAGGCCACCTTGAGAATCAAAGAGGCTCGCGGTCGCCGCGCTCGGCTGAATCACGGCGCCCTTGTCGAGTACTAACTTGATGTTCTGTGGGACCGCCTTCTGCGTGATCGAGTAGGTGCCGCGGGGCACAAAGATGGTCGCACCATTTGACAGCGCTGCCGCAGCTGCGATGGCCGCAGTGAACTTCGCGTTGTCCTCGGCGCCGGCAAAGTTGACCAGCGACAGGTATACGTCTTCTGGCTGAATGGCACTCGCAGCGAGACCAACCAGTGCAACCGCATCAGCCGCAGCATCCTCTGCCGCGGCTTGCGCAGCTTCAGCAGCAGCAACGATGGCACTCGACACCTGATCATTGAGAATGCGGAACGTGCTGCCGGAAACGATGCCGAGAACAATCATGCCGGCAACGAGGCCGCCAGAAGCAACATTATTGCCGGTGTTCGTCTTGATCGTCAGCGCCGCGCCGCCGTTGAAAGACACGGTTACCGGAGAAGCCGTGTTAGCCTCAAAGACGTTCATCCAGATCAGCGCCGAACCAGAAACCGGGATCGACGTTGTTGCTTGGATGGCGTTCGCCGTGCCGGCGCCGGTATCCGAGGCGATGATGAACGAGAACGGCAGGTCGGCAACACGAGTCCACGACCCGGTGCCAGATGCTCCGACCTTGCGATATATGCCGTTGTTGGCAACCGTGGCATCGCCAAGCACCCAAGCCATCGTGTTGGCGGCGTAGTTGAGGCTAGCGTCAAGTGTCGCCTTGGAGGCGAAGATCAGTCCGCCGTTGGTGAGAAAAGCGGAAATAACCGCGTCGATACCGGCGTGGATGGCACGGACTTCGGATTTCTTGATTTTATGCGACCCTGAGGCCGGCACGCTGTCGACTTCATAGTCGCGGAAAACCGTGGCTGCGTTGAGCGCCATGTTTGCTCCCTGAGATGAGAAGGCCCGCGCGAAGGCGGGCTAGATGTTAACGCCAGTCGGAGACCGCTTTTTTTGGTCGAGGGGATTGAAAGCGCTGCAGAGAGCACTCAACTATGATGATGTAAGCGAAAGGAGGCACACCATGGCCGACTTTATACATGCTCCCTTCCCGAGGGCGATTTTTCTCCGCTAAGTGCGGCTGCGCAGTTGAAGCCAGGGGATTATAAAATTCGGCTTCTGCCACCTTGATGGGTGGTCCTCGGGTTATCGCCTCTTTTACGACCTACCCCGCGTCTGCCACTCTGGGTCGAGTCAAATGCCCAAAACTACAGGGATGTGAGTCATCATATGATATGCGCTGACATGATCCGAAATGCCAGCTTTGCGGAGGGCTTCGAGGCTGGCTACAGGGCCATCAAAGGGACCACAGTAAGCCTACCTAGTATTCCTAGCCAGTCTTCAACACGCAGCAACAGCACGCCGTTCCTCATGGGTGTGCGCAAGGGAATTGAGCGCGCCCTGCATAAGTCAATCAGCGACTTGCACGAGTGAATGGCCGACGCTTCCTTGTGTCCGCCGGCCCGAATTCTGCTTCAGCCCAGTACGGCCTGGCCGGAGGGTGATAACCATCATAGAAGCGGTCGAGATATGTGATGACATCGGCCCCAATGCGGCGCCACGTCTCTTCGGCTATCGGCCGCGCACTTTCCTCGGTGAGACCAAGCGAACCCAGCTCATCGAAAAAATCGTGGCCGCTCTGGAAGTAGATGGCCCAAGCCTCTACCTCTCCGGAGCGCCGTTTGTTGGCCTTCCTGCGAACCGGCACGCTATGGTTTCCCGAACTCGTCGAGCGCCCAGCACTCGCCGCCGTCATGACGGAGCAGGAATGCAGCCCCGTAGCGACGCCATGCAGCGCGCGCCTCGTTGATATCTGGCTCGAGTTTGTCGTTCAGCACGATGCCGCCGGCGTGGGCGCGGTTCAGCATGTCGAAGCTATAAACGAAAATCTCATCCCACGCCGACCCGTCGGTAGCACGCTTGTTTGCTCGTCGTCGCACCGGCATTAGCGACGACTCCCGTAGTCAGCAGTTCGCGGGGCGCGTGGCGCCTCTGGTGCATCGACGCCGTCCAGAGCGAGCTCTCTGAGACCCCTGAAAAAGGCCGTTCGGCTGTCGCGCTCGATGGCCACGCATGGGTGCGCCTTAGGCGTCTCATACCGATCTTTGACGACCAGGCCGTCTGTGGCTAATTGCTCGCGTGCTTGTTCGCACCGGTCAAAAGCCTCAGCGGTCTTCACCAATACGCGGAAATGATGCGATTCCAGGTCGAATTCTCCTAGAATCTGACGGATCCACTTGCGAGTTTCCGGCCGCAGATGGGCCGGAACCTTATGTTTTTCGGCCATTTGGGGCCTCCGTACGGTGTGGAAAAATTCACCAGTCGATTCGGGGCAAGGCGAATGTGCGTTGTTGGGGGCGGCCGGTGTGCGGCGGTGGCGGGCTGAAGGGCTGACTCACCCCCCTCCCGGTCAGGTGAGGGGAATGCCTCGGGCCAGCATCGCTGCCTCAGCCTTACCCCTGAACGCCGACGCCTTGGCGTTCGGACTGCCATCGACGCGCAGGCTTGCCGTCGTTGACGGGTAGGCTGGCGCCGCGGTCAGCGTGACCTCGTATAGGTCGACATCCTCTAGGATACGAAGAGGTAGTCTATCTCCGCCATCCTCCCACCTCTCGGCCCGCACTCGAAAGGAGAAGCTGCAGCCTTTGACGTCGCCGCGGCGCACCGTGCCTATCGCCTCCTGGCCGCTGGGGGTGGAGGGGTCAGGAATGAGCGAGAACCACAGGCCAGTGCGATCTTCCTTAAGCTCGAGTGTGCCTGCCGTTGTGCGGCCGAGAATGCGACCGAAATCATGGTCCAACACCATCAAGACGTCTGGGTTGTCCTTGAGCGTGCGAGTGAAGCAACCTGGCGCCAGCATCTCTCGGAACTCACCGGCGATCGTGGTCGGTGAGTTGAATGTAGCAGCGTGACCGCTGATTCTCTCTGTCACTTCAGCTTAGCCTCCGCAGCGGCGAGCTTGGCCTCGCGTTGGCCCAGTCGAGACATCGCCCGCAGCTCGCGGGCGATGTCGACTGGATCCGTGGCCATATGTGCGGGCCGCTTGCCGGGGAGGGTGACGCTGCGCGTCGACTTGGTGGTCTTTTTCGTTGCGCGCTCAATTGCCATAGTAACCAGCCTCCCGCGCTTCCTTGAGATACCGAGGAATGTGCCCGTCGCGGGGGTCGCCGAGGAAGGTTGGCGAAAGAGGGACAAGGCGCGACCATGCGAGGTCCTCTCGCTCAAACTGGTCGCGTAGCTCGTCGAAATCTGCTCGAGCTTCAGCAACAGCTTCTAGCGCTTGGCAGACCTTGACGACGCGCCTGCCGTATTCCGCCTTGACCGTATCGCAGATGCGCGCGCTCGCAGTCGATCGGGATTGCATGAGACGCTGGCGCACGACCTCCAAGCGTCGATATCGCGCTCTAAAGCGTTGAGCTCAGCGAGCCGAGCGCGCTGCCCCGTGGTGCTGTCAGAAGCCTCGCCGAGCAGGGCGGCAACTCCGGGACGAAATGCCGGGGCTGGCGTCTCCGTAATCTGCCGCTCGAGTTCGCGTCGCTCGACGAGGACTTCGGCGCGCCGCTTGTTTAGTTCCGCCTGCTTGGCGTGGTGCGCGCCATATTCTGGATCTGAGGTGAGTGACGGCACGCGGACGGGCTCTGCGGCCGGCGTTGATTTCTTGAACATCTTATTCTCCGTTGAAAGCGGCGCGGATCGCGCGAACGAACGCGGCCCCGTTAATGGTGACGGCACGACGCTGCCTGGTCTCCTGCCAATGATCCGGAAGCGTCCCGACGGGCTGGAAACGAAGCGTTGTGCCTGCCTCGCGAATGGTGATCTCCGGCCAGGTGCTGACGATTTCGATCAATGATGCGGAAACATCGCGCTGGGCGTCTGGCGTGCCGTTGGCGGCCATTTCTGCCGTGACGTCGAGAAAGTCGCCGGCAGATCGTTTCAGATGTGCGGGAGCCCCCGAAAGGTTGCGGATATCCGTGTTCGTCTCGGACAAGCTGGCTAAGGGCGTCACGCCGGAACTTCGTGCTTTGCCGATACGGGTGGCGCTCCATTTTGGAGAAGCCTGCGCCACGTTCTACGGCACCGAGCCATTGGCCTCTGTCCGATACCGGAACGTCCTTCCAATCCGGTTTGTTGTCATTCGCAGGGATATGCTTGAGCGGAATAGAGGGCAACGAGATTTTCTTCGACAAGGGCGCATCCTTTTCGAAAGAGGGATTCCTGCCGACTCGGTCGGCGGTGGCTGTTTGGGATTACAGTCTCTAGATGTAATTGAATTTTACGTCAATATCTCAACCAAAAATTAGTTGACAATGATGGCTAGATATGTATCTCGCCGATTTTCGAGTTTTGCGGACGACCAAAATTTCTTGCCGAACCGGTAATCTTGGCGCCCAAGGGAGGGATGCAACGCACCCCCTGGTGGCCTACTATCGCCCATTAACCGTGGTGCGTTCGAAAACGTCAATGGGCTCGGGTTTGATCAAAAAATCAAAACTCGGAAATAAAAAATCCAAATGAGGGGAAGGCGGGTACGGCGGCGGCGATCGATTTTGCTCGGCGACCACCCCCGCTGATCTTGCGGCACCTCGATTCCGTGGAGCCGCAGACGATTTTGGTTGTGGAGAGGCTCGTTGCTGTTCTTTTTGTTGAGTTCTAACCGCAGTACCCTCAATGCATTGAAAGAGCGGAGGCTTGCAATGTCGAGGCGAAAGAAACCGGAACGGTTAGCGATACTAAACGCCAATACAGCGTGGGTCACGTCGGAACTGGCAAAACTCCACTCCGAATGGAAGGAGTGGGAGACCTTCGTAGCTACAATCGAAGACCATCCCTATGACAGAAATACTCACTCGGAGTGCTTCGCCGACGGCGAGCACAATCTTCGAAAGCATGCGGTCTTGCGTACGAAGACGCTCGTGTTTCTCGACAACAACATCCAGGGCCACAACTTCATGCTCAGCAATGAATATGAAGAGCCGTGGGAAGACATCACTTCTCGCTTAAGAAACCGGGTTCCCCATCAAGTTCACCAACTGGATATCCTATTGGCATCCCTGCAGTACGCTATTGTGCCAGATGGCTTCTGGAAGGAGCAGGGCAAGAAGATGATGGACAGTCTTGCAAAGTCCGCACCCGAGAAGGCGGCGGACGTTGCTGCAAGTTGGTTGAGAAATCCGCTTTCGTTCACGTGAAAGCAGAGAGGGTTATGCGGCAAGTCCAGTCTTAAAAACGCTGCCCTCGATCGCCGGCCAGAGTTCGTCGCCGTCCTCGCCGGTTTTAATCACGACAAAATCCAGATCTTCGGAGTCACCGGCTATGGCAACCACCTGCACCTCACGGCCGTCGTGGTCGAATGCCTTGAATGGTTGGACCCTGACCATCTGACGGCCCGCTTGCTTAGGCAGCGCGAGCTCCAGGCGTTCGTCGATCATTGCGTAGATCTGATTTCTTCCATCAGGCTGCTTTCTGTTCAAGATTGTCGTTGGCCGGCGCCGGGAGGAAATCGCCGCCGTCGGTGATGGTGAAGGGTATGAATAGCAGTTGGTCTACGTCCTCGACGTTCTCGACGCCGATAGCTTGCACGAGGTCTTGAAACTGCTTCTGGCCGGTTTGCTGCTCCGCTGCGTCCCGCGATTCGAGGACGATTTCTAGAAAGCCCTCTGGATCGTTGACACCGTCTCCGCGGGCCGCTTGCAATTCCAACACGACCTTCCTCTTCCCGCTAACGGGCTCGGGTATTGTTCCATAAGCAATGATCACCTCGCGTCGTCCTGCCTTCGCCGCCAGTATCCTCTGGACGATGTCGCCGCTCGTATCGAGATGCACGCGCGAGCCCACCAAGCGAGCGACATCAGTGTTTAGCCTCAATAGGTCTTGGTAAGCCGGGTTGCCATCGGCAGGACCGTTTTCACTGAGGACATGCAGGACTCGCTCCTGAATATCGCCCTGCGCATTATCTAGCCGCAGCTTAATTCGATAATCGCCGAACGGGCTGCCGATTTCTTCGACTGATAAGATCCTCAGTTTTTCGCTAACTCGCTGCTTTGTCGTGGTCGGCGAGGGACTATCGGCTTTCGTAGCCTTAGGACCAATCGACATTCAGGATTCCCAAATCGCTTAATCGCTGATTCATAAGATACCGTGTTAGGCACGGAGGTCGATGGTGGCGGTTAGGCGGTATGAACTGAGCGACGCTCAGTGG
>NZ_MBSO01000023.1 GCF_001695835.1 Ensifer sp. LC11
CGAATGAAGCACTTCCGACGCTTCGCCACCCGATACGACCGCAGAACAATCCACTTCGAAGGCTTCGTCTATCTCCTCGCCGCAATGATCTGGCTGCCGTGAATGTCGATTCGTCCTAGAGCATCCTTGGTGCGTTCATATGAACGCACGGCGCTCTAGATCGCCGTTCGCCGCGCCTGTTCCAGATAGAGTTCGCGCAGGCGTCTGACGATCGGGCCCGGCACGCCTGATCCGACAGGCTGGCCATCGATCCGGGTGATCGGGGCGACGAAGTTCGAGGCGCTGGTCAGGCAGGCCTCACGGGCGTCGATTGCTTCTTCAAGAGTGAAGGGCCGTTCTTCGAGCGTCAGCCCCTGTTCTCGCGCCAAGGCGAGTGCGGCAAGCCGGGTACAGCCCGGCAGGGTTGCCTGGCTGTTGCCGCGCGTCACGATGCGATTGTCTGCAGTGATGATGTAGGCGGTGGAGGACGCTCCCTCGGTGACCAAGCCGTCTTCGATCATCCAGGCCTCGTCGCAGCCCTCGGCCTTGGCGATGCGCTTGGCGATCACCTGCGGCAGCAGACACACACTCTTGATGTCGCGCCGCGCCCAGCGCTGGTCGGGAACGGAAACGACCGAAAGCCCCTTCTGCGCCGCAGCGACGTTCACCAGCGCCTTTGCCTGGGTGAAGAGCAGAAGCGTCGGCTTGATATCCTCCGAGAACAGGAAGTTCCGGTCTTCGGCTCCGCGGGTGAGCTGGAGATAGACGATGCCTTCGGCAAGGCCGTTCTCCTGCACCAGCCGCTTTTCGATGGCGACAACCTCCTCGATCGATACTGGCAGCGGCACGTTGATTTCGCGGGCCGAACGTTCCAGCCGCGCCATGTGTGGCGCGCTGTCGATCAGCCTGCCATCGAGCACGGCCGTCACCTCATAGATGCCGTCGCCGAAGAGAAAACCGCGATCGAAGATCGAAAGCCGCGCTTCGTTCTCGGGCAGGAATGCGCCGTTGAGATAGACGGTGCGAATGGGGGACAGGGACATGAAAACTCCAGGCGATTGGGTTTGGAAAGGGGCGGCGGATCGCAACACCAGGTGTGCTCCGCAGGCGTAAGGTCAGCGTTGGCTCATGGCGCGAAGCCGCTCGAGCGAAATCGCTTCGATCGTGCTCGGCTTGCCGCTCGCCGCGTTGAAGCCCTGTGTCGTCCGCGCCGTCGTCAGCGAATTGAGGATCGCTTCTTCCGTAGCTTCGATCACGGCTTCAAAGAGCGGCGACATCAGGTCGTTCGCAAGATCCGGGTACTGCACGATCGCTGCCCGCCGCGCCCTGGTGCGGCGGACCGTAGATGCTGTCGAGAAGGCAAGCGCGTAGTCGCCGGAACCGTTGCTGAGTGCCGCCCCCGTGCGGGCAAGACCGCCGAAGGCGCGCTCGGCAAGGCGCTTGAGATTGCGCGAAGAGAGCGGCGCATCGGTCGCGATCACGATGACGATCGAGCCGTCCCGGTCATGCGCTGCTGGCGCTTCGTAGGCGCGCCCGCAAACGGTGAGACGGCCACCATAATTCGATTGAACGAGCACGCCGAGCGTGAAAACCTCGCCCGCCGCCTTCACCCGCCGCGAACTTGTGCCGATGCCGCCCTTGAGCCCGAAGGCCACCGTGCCGGTTCCGGCGCCGACAGCGCCCTCCTCGATAACACCAGTTTTCGCCGCAGCCAGGGCTGCGCCCATTTCGTCGATCGTCGGGCGGCCGGCGCGAATGTCGTTGAGGCGGGAATCGTTGGTTTCGCCGACAACCGCGTTCAGCGACACGACCTTCTCGTTGCCGGGCTGCGTCAGCGTCCAGCGGTTGATCGCCTCGATCGCTCGTCCGGTCGCAAGCGTATTGGTAAGAATGACGGGTGTCTCGAGCTCGCCGAGCTCCTCGATCTGGGTGGAACCGGCAAATTTGCCGAAACCGTTGAGCACCGCGAGCGCCGCCGGCACCTTGTCCTGAAAGAGGTTGCCGTCATGCGGCAGGATGGCGGTAGCACCTGTGCGGATGCGATCGCCGTCGATAACGGTGGCATGGCCGACTGCAACGCCTTCAACATCGGTGATCGCGTTCAGGGAACCGGTCTCGTAGACGCCCGGCCGGATGCCGAGATCCCGAAGTCGCAAGTATTTGATATCTATCATTTTTCTCGTCGTATTCCTGTCCGCTGATCCGACCACGAAGCAGACATTTCGTCGCAGAGGACCCTACCTTCCTCCGCGGCAAAAGGGCATCTCAAAAATGGAATAGTTTCATGAGAAGCCTGCAACGCCAGCGATCGCGCCGCATCGGCTCCCCTTGAGGCAAAGTCGTTTCCCACCATCGCCAGCGCGCAGGGTGGAGCGACCGATAGTCGAGTAAAATAAAGCAGTTGCAACCATAAGAAACAGTTCATAAGTTCGCCTCGTCTTTGGCAAGGGAGCAACCCCATCCATGACGAAGCCGCTTGATGCAACCACCGGCAGAAATCAGGGAATCGCGTCCGAAGTGGCAACACCGCCAAGCCTCGGCATCTGGGCCTGCTCGGCGCTCGTCGTCGGCAACATCATCGGTTCCGGCTTCTATCTGTCGCCCGCAGCCTTGGCGCCCTATGGCGCCGCAGCGCTCGTCGGCTGGATCGGCATGGCGGTCGCCGCCATGTGCCTCGGCCTGGTCTTTGCCAGGCTTGCCAGCGTCCAGCCGGCGACGGGCGGTCCCTATGCCTATACGCGCATGGCCTTTGGGCGGTTTGCCGGCTTTATGGTCGCCTGGGCCTATTGGATCTCGATCTGGGCGTCGCTGCCGGCGATCGCCATGGCCTTTACCGGCTATCTCGGCGTGTTCTTCCCGAACCTTCAGAATGTGCCCGGCGGCTTCACTGCCGTTTCGCTCGCCGCCATGTGGCTGGTCGCCTTCGTCAACATGTTCGGCGTCAAGAGCGCCGGACGTTTTCAGGTCGCGACCGTTGGCCTGAAGCTCGTTCCGTTCATCGCCATTGCGCTTCTCGGCCTCTTCTGGGTCGAGCCGCAGAACCTGACGCCGGTCAATCCAAGTGGTCTCTCCTTCCTCGGCCTCATTTCCGCGACCGCGCCACTGACGATGTTCGCCTTCCTCGGCATCGAGTCGGCGACCGTGCCGGCCGGAGATGTCGACGATCCGAAGCGGACGATCCCGCGGGCGACGGTGCTCGGCACACTCTGCTGCGGATTGATCTTCATACTCGGCACGCTGGTCGTCATGGGCACGGTGCCGCGCGAAACGCTGGCGCGCTCCGCCGCCCCCTTTTCCGATGCTGCCTTCATGATGTGGGGCTGGTGGGGAAGCAATCTGGTGGCAGGTGCCGTCGTGCTCTCCTCGATCGGCGCGCTCAACGGCTGGACGCTCCTGATGGCGCAGGTGCCGATGGCGGCGGCGCGCGACGGGCTGTTCCCGCCTGTCTTCGGCCGCCTCTCGCGCCGCGGCGTGCCGCAGCGGGGCATTATTATGTCGATGACGCTCGCCTCGGCCCTCCTCGTGCTGCAGACCTCCGGGGTCTCGGGGCTGATGGCCGTCTACCGCTTTGCCGTCGATCTTTCGACCACAGCGGCCATGGTTCCTTACGTCTTCTGCAGTCTCGTCGAAGGCGCGCTGTTCCTGGCGCTCACACGCCCTGGCGACGAGGAATGGGCCGGCGTCCGCGTCGGCCCCTACAGGCCCTATGCGCTGGTCGCCTTCGCATTCTCCCTTTGGACGGTCTACGGCAGCGGACCTCAGGCGGGCCTCTGGTGTCTGCTGCTGCTGCTCGTAGCACTGCCCGTTTACCTGTCGGTCGAGCGGAAGGAGCAATCCGCAAACTGACCGACAACGAACCCCACCTGCATCTAGCACCAAACTACGGAGACGATTGGATATGAGCACGTTGATCAGGGGTCACCGCCGTCTTGGCATGAAAGCACTCGTTCTTGATGACGAGATCAGCGAGGAAAGTGCGGCAGGCCGCGCCGTACGGTCGCTGATCGCGGAACTGGAGCGCCGCCAGATCGAAGTGGTGACGGCGGAGAGCGCCGATGACGGCGTTGCCGTGATCAGGTCCGACCCAGCCCTCCAATGCGTGCTGGTCGATTGGGATCTCGGGCCGGAGGGTCACGAGCAGTCCGTCGGCGTTGTCGAGGCGCTGCGCAAGCGCAACGGCACCGTGCCGCTCTTCCTGCTCGCCGACCGCAGTGTCGCCTCCACCGTCCCCGCCGACATCATGGCAAAGGTCGATGACTTCGTCTGGATGCTCGAAGACACGATGGACTTCGTCGGCGGCCGCATCCAGGCGGCGATCGAGCGTTATCGCTCCACCGTGTTGCCGCCGATGTTCAAGGCGCTCGCCCAGTTTTCGCAGGTGCATGAATATTCCTGGCACACGCCGGGCCATACCGGCGGCACCGGCTTCCTCAAATCGCCGCCCGGCCGCGCCTTCTTCGAGTTCTTTGGCGAGCCCTTGCTGCGCTCCGACCTCTCGATCTCGGTCGGCGAGCTCGGATCGCTGCTCGACCATTCCGGGCCGATCGGCGCCAGCGAAAAATACGCTGCCCGCGTCTTCGGCTCGCACCGCAGCTACCACGTCACCAATGGATCCTCGACCTCCAACCGCGTCATCCTGATGGCGAGCGTCAGCCGCGACCAGATCGCGCTTTGCGACCGCAATTGCCACAAGTCCGCCGAACACGCGATGACCATGTCGGGCGCAGTACCGACCTATCTCGTGCCGACCCGAAACCACTACGGCATCATCGGCCCGATCCCGCCGGAGCGCCTGACGGCGGCGGCCATCCGCAAGACGATCGACGACAACCCGCTGGCGGCCGATCTCAAGGACCGCGAGCCGAAGCACGCGATCATCACCAACTCGACCTATGACGGCCTTTGCTACAACGTCGCCCGCGTCGAGGAACTTCTCGGCGCCAGCGTCGACCGGCTGCATTTCGACGAAGCCTGGTATGGCTACGCCCGCTTCAACCCGATCTATCGCGACCGCCATGCGATGCATGGTGATCCGAAGGCGCATACCGCGGACAAGCCCACGGTCTTTGCCACCCAGTCGACGCACAAGCTGCTGGCGGCACTTTCGCAGGCCTCCTTCATCCATGTGCGCGACGGCCGCAAGCCGATCCCGCATGGCATCTTCAACGAGACGTTCATGATGCACGCCTCGACCTCGCCGAACTACGCCATCATCGCCTCGAACGACGTTTCGGCGGCGATGATGGACGGGCCTGGCGGGGCAGCGATCACCAATGAATCGATCGAGGAAGCCGTCGCCTTCCGCCTGATGATGTCGCGGCTGGCAAACGATGCGGCCGAACGCGGCGACTGGTTCTTCGATTGCTGGCAACCCGACACCGTGCGCGACCCGAAGACCGGCCGCACCGGCCCGTTCCACGAAGCCTCGCCGGAAGCCCTGACGACGGACCCGTCCTGCTGGGTGCTGAAGCCCGGCGCAGCATGGCACGGCTTCGGCGAGATCGAGGACGGCTATTGCATGCTCGACCCGATCAAGGTGTCGATCGTCACGCCAGGCGTCGCGCCCGGCGGCGGGCTGATGCCGGTCGGCATTCCGGCAAGTCTCGTCACCGCCTATCTCGATGCCCGCGGCATCGTGGTCGAAAAGACCACCGACTTCACCATCCTCTTCCTCTTTTCGCTCGGCATCACCAAGGGCAAATGGGGCTCGCTCGTCAGCGCGCTCTGCGACTTCAAGCGCGACTACGACGCCAATCTCACGCTCGAAGTGGCGATCCCGTCGCTCGCCGAGGACCATCCCGAACGTTACGCCGGCATGGGCCTCAAGGATCTCGCCGACACGATGTTTTCGGCGATGGACCAGCTGAAGACCACCGCCTCCATGGCGGCCGGTTTCTCGGTTCTGCCGCATCCGGACCTAAGCCCGGTGCGCGCCTATGAACGACTGGTGCGCGGCGAGGTGGAACAGGTCACCCTCGATGAGCTTGCCGACCGCACGGTCGCGACCGGCGTCGTGCCCTACCCGCCGGGCATCCCGCTGTTGATGCCCGGCGAGAACGCCGGCCCGGCCGACGGCCCGGTTCTCGGCTACCTGAAGGCGCTCGAGGCCTACGACCTGCGGTTCCCGGGCTTCACCCACGACACGCACGGGGTGGAGGTCGAGAACGGCCTCTACCGCGTCTATGTCTTGACCCGTTGAACCGGCTGCAGGAGCAACGAACATGGCTGCTGTCGATACCGCTTCCAAAGCCACATCCTCTGTTGTGGCGGACTCCGCCAAGATCGGCCTCGTTCCCGCGACCCTGATGGTCGCGGGCAACATGATGGGCTCGGGCGTCTTCATGCTGCCGGCGAACCTCGCCGCAGTCGGGTCCATCGCCGTCTTCGGGTGGCTGATCACCATTGCCGGCGCGATCGCGCTGGCGCTGACCTTCGCGAAGCTCGCGGCGATCGATCCCGCCGCCGGCGGCCCCTACGCCTATACGCGCAAGGCCTTCGGCGACTACATGGGCTACCAGACCAACCTCATCTACTGGCTGGCAAATGTGGTGGGTAACGTCGGACTTGCGGTCGCCGGTCTCGGTTACCTCACGGCCTTCTTCCCGATGCTGCGCGATCCGCTGGTCTCCGCGCTCGCCCAGGTGGCGCTCATCTGGTTCTTTACCTACGCCAACATCCTCGGGCCGAATGTCGTCGGCCGGCTGCAATCCTTCACGACGTCCTTCGCGCTGGTGCCGATCCTCGGCATGGCGATCTTCGGCTGGTTCTGGTTCTCGCCGGCGACCTTCTCCGAAGGCTGGAACGTTTCCGGCAAGGACAGCTGGGCGGCGATCATGGCGACGCTCAACTTCACGCTCTGGGCCTTCATCGGCGTCGAAAGTGCGTCGGTCTCAGCCGGAGTCGTTCGCGATCCGCAACGCAACGTGCCGATCGCGACCGTCGGCGGCGTCATTCTTGCCGCGGTTGCCTACATCCTGTCTTCGACAGTGATCATGGGCATGATCCCGAACAAGGAGCTGATCGCCTCCTCCGCACCCTTTGCCGACGCCGCGCGGCTGGCGCTCGGCGACACGGCAGGCGCGGTCGTCGCGATCTGCGCCGCACTCGGCTGCCTCGGCTCGCTTGCCGGCTGGACGCTGCTCGTCGGGCAGACGGCAAAGGCCGCGGCCGATGACGGTCTCTTCGGCTCGATCTTCGCCAAGGTCAATTCCAAGGGCGTGCCCTCGGCGGGCCTTGCGATCGTCGCGGTCATCATGACGGTACAGGTTTTTGCGACGATGTCGCCGACCGCCAGCGAACAGTTCGGCAAGATCGCCTCGATCGCGGTGATCATGACGCTGCTGCCCTACATCTACTCGGCGATCTCCATCAAGGTGCTCGGCTACAAGAAGATGCCGGCGAGCACGTACAACTGGTACGTGGTCATCGGCCTGGCGGCGGCGATCTACAGTCTCGTGGCGCTGATCGGTTCGGATGGCGAGCAGACGCGCTGGTCTCTGATCTTCGTGATCTCGACGATCGTGTTCTACTCGGCCGCCATCACCCGCAAGCGGGAGATCGACGAGAAGCACATCGATCCGGGCGGCCACGCACCGACCTGGATCCGCTACGTGACGGTGACCGTGACGGTCGCAGCCCTCGTCGCGCTGTTCTGGGTTTCGGTCGGTCGCCACCGTGCCGAGACGCTGCGGACCCGCTCGCCGGTACCGCCGGCCGAAAGCACCGTGCAACCCGCAGCCGGCTCGCCGGCCGCGGTGCTTCCCGCCGAGAGCCAACCGGCCCAATAATCTCGGCCCAGGCACCAAAGACCGGGGGCGGTGGGTGCATCCACCGCCCCTTCTTCAGCACCGCTTGCAACCAGGCGCGCCCATTGCAAGGTTTGCTTCGTGTCTTCGCTGAGACTGCGCTTTGGAAAAGACCACCAGCGACATGCTCCAGGAGGCAACGATCATCCCGAAGATCGTCGCGCATCGAACCAGAGCGACCTTGCCGGCGCCTTCGGCTGCCAAGCCGACCTGCTCGTCAAATTCTGAGGCTCCGGGGCCGCAGGAAGATCAGGAGGCCCGTTGATCCGCAGGAGACGTCAGGCTCCGCGAATGGCTGGGCGGCGCGCCCATGATCTTGCGGAAGGCGCGGCTGAACGACGCCTCGGAATCGTAGCCGAGACGATTGGCGACATGGGCGACGCGCTTTCCTTCGCGCAGCCACTGATGCGCCTGGTGCATGCGCATGCGCGCCACGTAACGGGCCGGCGTCTCGCCGACCGTGTCGGCAAAGCGTTGGGCAAAGCCGGAACGGGACGCACCCATGAGCTTTGCCAGTTCCGGCACGGTCCAGTCCTTGGCCGGATCGAGGTGGATCGCGGCAAGGACGCGGCCGACCTCCGGATGGCGCACCGCCGCCAGCCAGCCGGTCGAGGTGCCACAGCCATGCTCCACCCACGTGCGGATGATTGTCGCGGTCAAGACGTCGGCAAGCCGCGCCAGGATGCCGCCCGCGCCGACGCGCTGCATCGCCGCTTCGCGGGTCATGGCGTCGAGCAGCGATGGGATCGACGGCTCGCTGGAGGCGAGATCGCTGGTGCGCATGACCGACGGCATCAGTTGCAGCAGCGGATGCAGCCGGTCGACGTTGAACTGCATCACCGCGAAAAACAGAAGATTCTGACTGTCCGAATTGGGGCATTGCACGTCGACGATGCCATCGCAAAGCTGCCGCTTCGGCAGATCGCGGATCGAGATGGCCGGCAGCCCCGGCTTGCTGGCCAGCACATGCGCATCGCCCCGCGGCAAGAGCACGGCATCTCCCGGCGCCAGTTCCGTCCACGCGCCATCAGGTGTCTGAAGATGGGCCGAACCTGAGGCCAGAAAATGAAATCGCGCGGGCTCTTGCGCGGGATAGGAGGTTGCCCATGGCGCGCAGGGCTGGCAGCGCCCATATTCAACGCCGTCGAGCCTCAGGCCGCGCAGGATCTCGGTCAGCGCATCGCTCATCTCGCATTCCATCTTTGGACAATCAGCACAGTGTTTTGGATTTTCTAGCATAGAAACTCCAAGGGGCCATGCATATTTTCACCACCACCTGCAATGGAGATGAAAATTATGGATGGTATTATCGCCAAGCCCACGGGACAGGCGACTGAACGAGACAAGCCGCTGTGGGCTGCCGTCGTTTCGCTGTCGCTCGGGGTTTTCGGCCTGGTCACGGCGGAGTTTCTGCCGGCAAGTCTTCTGACGCCGATGTCGGCCGATCTCGGCGTGACCGTGGGTGCTGCGGGCCAGTCAGTCACGACCACGGCCGTCGTCGCGGCCATCGCCGGCCCAGCAATCGTCGTCTACACCGGGCGCTTCGATCGACGGAACGTCCTTCTGGCCCTGACCGCCCTTCTGGTCATATCGAGCCTGCTCGCCGGCTTTGCATCCAGCCTGCCGATGCTGCTTGCCGCGCGCTTCCTGCTCGGCATCGGATTGGGCGGGTTCTGGGCCCTGTCGCTGGCCCTCGCCATGCGGCTTGTTCCCAGCCGGCTGATGCCCCGGGCGATGGCGATCATCATGTCCGGCGTATCGATTGCAACGGTCTGTGCCGCCCCTGTCGGCGCCTGGATCGGCGCGACGCTCGGCTGGCGCTATGCCTTCCTGCTCGCCGCTGCCGTCGGCATCGTCACTTTCGTCGTCCAGGCGCTCACTGTTCCCCGCCTTCCGCCTGTCGGGACGACCGGCCTCGACACCATCCTCAACGTCTTGAAGCGTCCGGCGATCCGGCTGGGGCTTGCGACGATCCTGCTCGTCGTCACAGGCCACTTTGCCGGCTTTACCTATGTCCGGCCCTTCCTCGAACAGGTCCCGCAGTTCGGGGTCGAAGCGATCACCGCAATCCTGCTCGCCTTCGGCATTGGCGGCTTCTTCGGCAACATTGCCGGCGGCTTCCTCGCCGAGCGCAGCACGCGCCTTTCGATGATGTCGGCCGCAGCCGGCGTCGCCGCCACGACCTTGATCCTGGGGCTTGCAGGCGCATTGCCCGCTGTCGCCATCGTTACGACCGCCGCCTGGGGCTTCGCCTTCGGTGCGCTGCCGGTGAGCGTGCAATCCTTCCTCAGCCGCGCCGCCGGCGATGAGGCCGAGGGCGCCGGTGCTGCGACGCTCACCACCTTCCAGATCGCCATTTCCACCGGCGCGATCCTCGGCGGCGTTCTCGTCGAACTCCAGGGGCCGGCCGGAGTCTTCCTGTTCGCCGCTGTTGCGGCAATGCTCGGCACATCGCTCGTGTCGGTCTACCGTGAACGGGCGCTGCAGGCCGCCGAATAGCAGATCCAAGTTCAGTGCGGGAGTGGCAACTCGCACTGCGCCTGCCGGACCCCGAAGGGTCCGGCAGGCAAACATCTAGGCGCAGTGTGGCGACCGGTGACCTCTGGCGACAAGCGCGGCAAACAGCCGGCCGTCGTTGCGGAATGAGGTTTTGTCCACGACAAGGCATACGCCGCCATCCGTGTCGCAAGGATCAATTCCCCGGAAGCCGCCGCTCCTTCCAGGCTGCTTTCGGCACTTCGCCGCCGATGGCGATGCTGAAGGAGGTCACTTCGGTCGCATCTTCATTGACGACGCAATTGAAGTCGACGTCGTACCAATTCGATTTGTTCTGGTAGGCCCCACCGCTGGCGTCCATACCGTTTTTTGTGATGAAGCCGCCCTTCGGTCCGAAGGGCACCAATCCTTCGGGCGGGGTATCCGGCCGTTGACTGCGGATCTGTTCCAGCGCCTCGAGATTGCACAGTTGCAGGATCCGCCTCTTGACCGGCAGGTTGATCAGCGCCTGTTTCACCCGCGGGTCGGCAATCGACTTTGCCGAGTAAAGTTCTTTTGCTTCGGTCAGTTTGCTCGGAACGGGCTTGAGCTCGACCTTTGCCGCAGCATCGGCCGGCTTTGCCTTTGCCGCCCCCTCCTCCGATTTGACCGTCTGCGGCTTGGCGTCAGGCGTTTCTTTTGGTTCAGGCTTGGCATCGGCAACCATCGCCGCGGCCTTTTCGTCCGCCTTCTGTGTGGCGCGGTCAGGGGATTTCGCAGGCACGGCAAGCGTTGACGGGGGTTTCAGCTCCTTGACTGGCTCTTTTTTCTCGGTCGAGGACGCCTTTGCCGGTTCATCCGCCGGCTTTGCCTTGTCGTCCACGGCCTTTGCCGGCTCGGAAGCCTCCGTCTTTTTCACCGTCTCGCGCGCAGCCGGCGGAAGCTCTGCCTCCTTGTTGTCCTGCTTGGTCTTGGCCATGGCCGAGGCGAAGGACTGCGGCAGTTGCTGCGCCGGTTTGGGTTGCGGCTTCGGGTCTGCCTTCGGCTGAGGCTTGGGCTTGGGTTGCGGCTTCGGTTGCTCGGCCTTCTTCTCTTCGCCTTTTTTCGGCCCCGCCTTCTTCTGCTCCGCCTGTTTCTGCTCGGCCTTCTTCTCCTCCTTCGCCTCCGGCGGAGGAACGAGCTCGACGTTGACCGTCTGCTCCTTCGGCGGCTTCGGCAGTTCCAGCGGCAGATCGAACAGCAGGAAGAAGGCAACGACGAGGTGCAGGGCGACCGACACCGGCGCGCCCCATCCTATCCGTTCCCGCCATTTTCCCGCAAAGAGCTGCATCGCCAAGCAGATAAACCAATCGACGGGCGGAACCTAGAAACTTCCGCCAATCTCAACAAGAGGCACAGCCTTGGACTGCAGCCGCAGGCCCGGCTGCAGTCCAAGGCGATCCATTGGGGCGGCATTCTCTTGCGAGGCAACCTTGCCGCGAACCGACAGTCCCTTGTCAAAAACGTTCCCGGCAAAAACGAGGCGGCGAAATCTGTTTCACGTCGGAGCTCAAATTCGCACAAACGTACCTATTATATAATTTCTATAGATTTAATTATTTTTACACGCCTCGAACGGCTCTGCCGGTGACGCGCAATGACATTCTTTTTGGCTTGGGGGCCTTTCATGCAGCGAAATTCCAATCACCGAAAACTTTTCACCAAAACCTTTGCCGCGACGGCAGCGTTGGCGGCTGGCCTCATCGCCACCTCGGCGCTCGCGGGCGAAACGCTTGACAAGATCAAGGCACGCGGCGTGATCAAGGTCGGCGTCGGCACCACGCCGGGCTTCTTCTCGCCCGATAGCAGCGGCCGCTGGCAGGGCTTCTTCGTCGATTTCGGTCGCGCCATCGCCATCACCGTTTTCAATGACGCAGAGAAGGTCGAGTTTACCAACTCCTCGCCGCAGCAGCGCCTGCCGGCGCTGCAATCGGGCGAATTCGACATCCTGCTTTCGGGCGTTACCCAGACGGTGAGCCGCGCCTTCAAGCTGGGTTTCCATTTCGGTCCCGTCGTCTTCTACGATGGCCAGGGCCTGCTTGTGCGCAAGGACCTCGGCGTCGCCAAGGGCGAAGAACTCGACGGCGCGACGATCGGCGTTCAGAGCGGCACGACCGGCGAGCTCAACATCGCCGACTTCTTCCGCAAGACCGGCAAGGCCTTCACGCCGGTGACGATCGAAGAGACCGGCGAGTTCCTGAAGGCGCTTGACAGCGGTCGCGTCGATGCGCTCACGCAGGACGCGACCGACCTTGCCGCCAAGCGCACCCAGCTTTCCAAGCCCGACGACTACGTGCTTCTGCCGGAGCGCCTGTCGAAGGAGCCCTTAGCGCCGGCAATCCGGGCCGGTGACGACCAGTGGCTCGAAATCGTCAACTGGACGGTCTACGCGACGATCCAGGCCGAAGAATTCGGCATCACCAAGGACAATGTCGACACCTTCTTGAAGAGCGAAGATCCGGCGATCAAGCGCTTCCTCGGCGTCGACCCGTCGCTCGGTGAAGCCATCGGGCTTGATCCGAAGTTCGCCTACAACATCGTCAAGACGGTCGGCAATTACGGCGAGATCTTCGAGCGCAACGTCGGCAAGGGCACGGCGCTCAATTTCGAACGCGGGTACAACCAGCCCTGGACCGCAGGTGGCCTGCTTTATTCGCCGCCGTTCCGTTGAGCCGTTCGTGGACCTGGTCATGACGCGCCATATCCAACCGGGCCCTTCGGGGCCCGGACTTGTCTCGCGCCTACGTTCATGGATCGGCCCTCTGCCGCTGCAGCAGAGCCTGGTCTTCATCGGCGTACTCCTGCTCTTTGCCTTTCTCGGGCAGAACACCGCCGACAGCATGCATCGGACGGGATTGACCCCTGGCTTCGCCTTCCTCTCCCATCAAGCGAATTTCGAGATTGGGGAAAGCCTGCTGCCCTATTCCGCCGGCGACAGCTATGCCCGCGCGCTTGCCGCCGGTATCGCCAACACCGTCAAGGTGGCGATCTTCGGCTGCCTGCTCGCGACCGTACTTGGGGTCGCGCTCGGCATTGCACGGCTCTCGGGCAACCTGCTTTTGGCGAGCTTCGTCCATGCCTATGTCGAGCTTTTGCGCAACACGCCGTTGCTGCTGCAACTCTTCCTGTGGAGTGCCATCATTCACGCCCTGCCGCCGCCGCGCGGCGCCTACACGTTCCTCGGCAGCGTCTACCTCAGCAATCGCGGGGTCTACGTCCCGTCAATCTCCGTCGACGGCCTTTCCGTGGCGATCTGGTTGCCGTCCGTGGTGTTGGCGATATTTGCAGCGCTCGCCATCGCCCGTCGCCTGCTCGCCGGCTCCGCCCTCTACCTGCCGAAGGTTTTCGGCGCCGCTTTCGGCGCAGTCGTCTGCTGCCTCGCTCTTGCTGCGTTCGGCCTGACCGCCTCCGTGGACGTGCCCGCCAAGGGCGGCTTCAACATCCGCGGCGGCCTGTCGCTGACACCCGAATTCGCAGCCCTGCTCATCGGCCTCGTCGTCAATGCTTCGGCCTCGATATCGGAAATCGTGCGTAGCGGCATCCAGTCCGTCAAAGCAGGGCAATGGGAGGCGGCCCGAGCGCTCGGCCTGAAACCCGCTCAAATCCTGCGCCTCGTCGTGCTGCCGCAGGCGCTGCGGGTGATCACGCCGCTGATGATCTCCAGCTTCCTGGATCTGACCAAGAACTCGAGCCTTGCGGTGGCGATCGGCTACCCCGACCTCGTCAGCGTCGCCAACACGACGGCCAACACCACGGGACAGGCGCTGGAGGCGATCATCATCATCGGCGCCGTCTACCTGACGATCAGCCTTGCGGTCTCAGCCGTCATGAACCTCTACAATCGACGCGTGGTTCTGCGCGCAGAAAGCACAAGATGAGCCAGATCGAACTTGCACCACCGGTCGCGCCCGACTGGCACCGCTGGCGCCAAGGGCTTTTCAGCGGTTGGGGCAATGGCCTCGTTACGCTCCTGAGCCTCGCCGCGATCCTCTGGCTCTTGCTTCCCTTCATCCGCTGGGCCGTCATCGATGCGGTCTGGACCGGCACCGCGGCCGATTGCGCAGCGGAAACCGCCGGCGCCTGTTGGGCGTTCGTCGGCGCCAAGCTTCGCTTCATGCTCTTCGCCTTCTTTCCGCCGCTGCTGCAATGGCGCCCTGCGTTGGTCGTGGCACTGACACTGGCGCTTCTCGTTATTTCTGCCATCCCCCGCTTCTGGAGTTTCCGGCTCGTACCCCTTTGGGTGGCCGCGCTTGCCGGCGGCTGGGCGGTGATGGCCGGAACACTGGGCATGGCACCGGTCTCGACCAACCATTGGGGCGGGTTGCCGATCACGCTTGCAGTGTCCATCGCCGGCCTCGCCTTTGCCTTCCCGGTCGCGCTCCTGCTGGCGCTCGCCCGCCAGTCCGACATGGGTATCCTGCGGTCACTCGCCATCACCTTCATCGAAGTGCTGCGCGGTGTCCCGATGATCGCTGTCCTCTATGTGGCCATGCTGATCGTGCCGATGGCGCTGCCGAGCGGAGCTGCAATCGACAAGCTGCTGCGCGCGCAGATCGGTGTCACGCTGTTCTTCTCCGCCTATCTCGCCGAAGTCATTCGCGCTGGCCTGCAGGTGGTACCAGCCGGCCAACGGGAGGCGGCGCTGTCGCTGGGACTGAGCCGGATCCAGATGCTGCGGCTGGTCGTCCTGCCGCAGGCGCTGAGGGCCGTCATCCCGGCGATCGTCAATTTGTCGATCGGCATCGTGCTCAACACCTCGCTGCTTGCCGTCATCGGCATCTACGATCTGCTGAACGCCGCCAAGACCTCGGCGACCGACCCGAACTGGCTCGGCTTTTACAGCGAGGCCTATATCTTCGCCGCATTCGTCTATTTCACGATCTGCTTCACCGGCTCGCGTTACAGCCTGTGGCTCGAAAGAAAGCTCAACGGCGCCGGCCGCGCCTGATCGCAGCCTTTCCCGGGCTTGCACCTTCCGCCGCGGCGGGCGAAGAAGACCGGGATTGGAATCGGGCACCGGGCAAGCGCATGGAGAAGAAGCAGATCGCCATCGTTGGTGGCGGACCAAGCGGGCTGATGGCGGCCGAGGTTCTGGCGGAGCGCGGCCATGCCGTGACCGTCTATGACAGCATGCCGACCGTCGCGCGCAAGTTTCTGCTCGCCGGCAAGTCGGGCCTGAACATCACGCATTCCGAAGATTATGCCACCTTCGCCGAACGCTTCGGCAGCGCCTCTCCACGGTTGCGCGCGGCGCTTGATGCCTTCACGCCCAACGATGTCAGGCAGTGGGCAGCGAGACTCGGGACCGAGACCTTCGTCGGCTCGTCCGGCCGCGTGTTCCCGACGACGATGAAGGCTTCGCCCCTGCTGCGCGCCTGGTTGAAGTCGCTGCAAAGCCGCGGGGTCGAAGTCCTGACGCGGCACCGCTGGATCGGTTTTGACGGCGACAAGCTCGTTTTCGAAACGCCGGATGGCGCAAAGCGCGTCCGTGCCGATGCCACCCTGCTTGCCCTCGGTGGCGCCAGCTACCCGCGCCTTGGATCGGACGCCGTCTGGCCGGCGTGGCTGCAGGCGAAGGGCGTCCGCCTTGCGGATTTTCGGCCAGCCAATTGCGGTTTCGACGTCACCTGGAGCGAAGCCTTCCGCGATCGTTTCGCCGGTGCTGCGCTCAAGGGCGTTACCGCAACCTCCGAGGCCGGGACCGTGCCCGGTGAATTCGTCGTCAGCAAAAACGGCATCGAAGGCAGTCTCGTCTACGCCCACGCCGCCGTGCTCAGGGACCGCCTTCTGAAAGGGGAGGCCGCCAAGCTTCTGGTCGATCTTGCGCCGGGGCGAAGCGTTGCCAGACTGGAGAAAGACCTTGGTCGTTTCGACAGCAAAACCAGTTTTTCCAATCGGCTGCGCAAGGGCGCGGGGATCGAAGGCGTGAAGGCTGCCCTCTTGCGTGAACTTGCGGCCGAAGCCGGCCGCATGAGCCCGCCGGATCTGGCTGCCCTGATCAAGACCCTGCCGATCCCGCTCGTGCGACCCCGCCCGAGCGCCGAAGCGATCTCCTCGGCCGGTGGGCTGATGTGGGACGCGATCGATGACGGTTACATGCTGAAGGCGTTGCCGGGCACCTTCGTCGCTGGCGAGATGATCGACTGGGAAGCGCCGACCGGCGGCTATCTGCTGACCGCCTGTTTTGCAACCGGCCGGGCGGCGGCGCACGGCATCGAGCATTGGCTCAGCCGGTAGGCGATGGATTTTCCGCCGCGCCTGGTGTGGCGCGGCGAAAGGCTTTTAAAGACCCTATTGGTCGTTGAGCACCAGGCCCTTGGTCAGTTCCAGCGCCTGGCGCTCGAAGAGGCCGCGGTAGATGCCGCCGTCGAGGCGGATCAACGCGTCGTGCGTGCCTTCCTCGGCGATCCGGCCGTGATCGAAGACCAGCAACCGGTCGAGCGCCCTGACGGTCGAGAGGCGGTGCGCGATCACCAGCGTCGTGCGCCCGAGCATCAGCCGCTCCATCGCCTGCTGGATCAAGACCTCCGATTCCGAATCGAGGCTCGAGGTCGCCTCGTCGAGGATCAGGATCGGTGCGTCCGCCAGGAACGCACGCGCAATGGCGATACGCTGGCGCTCCCCGCCCGAGAGCTTGACGCCGCGCTCACCCACCAGCGTGCCGTAACCTTTCGGCAGCGCCGTGATGAAGTCGTGCGCGCTTGCAAGCTTGGCCGCCTTCTCGATCTCGCTCTGCGTGGCGTCCGGCCGCGCATAGGCGATGTTCTCCGCCAGAGAGCGATGGAACAGGATCGGCTCCTGCTGGACGATCGCGATCTGCTGGCGCAGCGACGTCTGCGTCACCGAGGCGATATCCTGGCCGTCGATCCGGATCTGCCCGGACTTCAGGTCGTGCAGACGCTGGATCAGCTTGACGAAGGTCGTCTTGCCCGAACCGGAATGCCCGACGAGACCGACACGCTCGCCCTCCCGGATCGTCACCGAGAACCGGTCGTAGAGCGGCTTGCGGTGCGCGCCGTAGTGGAACGTCACCTCCTTGAACTCGATGCGGCCGTCGGTGATCCGGATCGGCTTCGCGTCGGCCCTGTCGTCGATGCCGAGCGACTGGCCATGGATGTCGACGAGTTCTTCCATGTCGTTGATCGAGCGCTGCAGGTTGCGGATGTGCTGCCCGACTTCACGCAGGTAACCCTGCAGGATGAAGAACGAGGTGAGCACGAAGGTGATGTCGCCTGCCGTCGCCTGACCGCGGGACCACAGAAACAGCGCAAAGCCGATCACTGCCGCGCGCAGGATGAGCAGCATGGCGCCCTGCGACGTGCCGTTGGTCGTGCCGCGGATCCAGGTGCGGCGCGTGCGGTCGCGCCACTTGGCGAGAACCTTGGCCAGGCGTGCGTCCTCGCGGCTTTCACCGCCGAAGCCCTTGACCACGATGTTGCAGCTCACCGCGTCTGCAAGCGCGCCGCCGAGCTTGGTGTCCCACCGGTTGGCAAGGCTCGCCATCGGTGCAACATAGCCGAGCGACAGCACGACCGTCATCAGGATGAAGACGATCGACCCGATCCCGATGATGACGCCCATCATCGGCCAGTAGAACGACATCAGAACGGTCGATCCGACCAGCATCACCACAGACGGGAACAGAGCGACCAGCAAGGTGTCGTTGAGAAGGTCGAGCGCCCACATGCCGCGCGTCACCTTGCGCACCGTCGAGCCGGCAAAGCTGTTGGCGTGCCAGTCCGTCGAGAAGCGCTGGATGCGGAAGAAGGCGGCGGACGCGATGTCCGTCATCATCTTCAGCGTCAGATCAGTGACCCCTAGGAAAGTGAAGTGCCTGAGAATGATCGCACCGAGAGAGAGCGCCATCAGCATCCAGAATGCCGCCATCGCCGCATCCCAGGCAAGCTGATCTGCTGCCGCCCCGGAAACGACGGCGTCGACGAGCCGACCCGAATAGAGCGGCGTCAGCACGTCGGCAAGCGTCGACAGCAGCACCATGCCGAGGATCACCGTGATCCGCAGCGGCTGCCCCTTCCAGTGAGCCCACGTAAAACCAAGAACGCTGCGGAACGCGCCGCCGCGCAAGTCCAAACGAGTAAAAGCCATAACAATTGCCCGATGCGCGTGCACCGGCCTCAAATCGAATTCAGAATGAAATATGCCGTGAAAAGGAACCCAGCTTCCGATGCGGCATCATTGGCTTGGCCATGTCCCGCGGAGGGAAGAGGCCAAGGTCAGCGAAACAAAGTCTGACCCGGATGTGACGGAAAGGCGGAAGCGCCTTTCTCAGTCCAGATCAGAACTGTACGCCGCCCCGTAGGGAGAAAGAAAAAGCTGGCATCTTTTGAAACCTCCCTGATTGGTTGCCGGAAGACCACCTATAGGCGAATCGGCAGCAACCGCCAAGTGCAGAAATCTTGCCATGGCGCCAATGGTCGCGGCTGCGGCCTGTTTGCAACAGTCGCCGGAGGTGTCCCTGGGGTTTACGACAGCACCGTCTTCGTAGAAAGTGGCGCCTCGATCACCGGCGGTGCCATGCCGCGAAACGGTGACGGCGTTGGGAGGGACCGCAGGAACCTGACCGACAACGATCGGCCGGTGAAATGCGGTGGGAGTGAATTGACCAGATTCCGGCTCGTTGTTGGCGCGGCCATTCTGCCGCTGATTTTGCTTGGCCTGACTGCACTGGCAGGCGCCGCCCGCGCGGTCGAAAAGCAGGATCTCGTCGTCGTCACCTCCTATCCGCCGTCATTTTTCGAACCGTACCGCGCGGCCTTCGAACGTGGTCATCCCGATATCCGCGTGTCGATCGTTCAACGCAATACGGCAAGCGCCAGCCGCTTCGTGATCGAGAAGACGGATGTTCCGGCCGATGTCTTCTGGGCGTCTGCGACCGACGCTTTCGAGCTCCTGAAGCGCAACGGCAGCCTGCGCCCGATCGCTCCTCGCAACACCGGCGCCCCGGAGCGGGTGTTCGGCTATCCGGTAAACGACCCTGGGGGCTACTACCTCGGTTTTGCGCTGTCCGGTTATGGCTTCGTCTATAATCCACCCCACCTCGCCCAGAACGGACTTCCCGTTCCTCGTGCCTGGCAGGATCTGCTGAACCCCGTCTATTCCGGCCAGATCGGCATCACCACACCGTCCCGTTCGGGCACGACGCATCTGATCGTCGAAGCACTGTTGCAAACCTATGGCTGGGAGGAAGGCTGGGCGATGCTGTCGCAGCTTGGCGGCAATCTCTCGACGGTTACCGCCCGCAGCTTCGGGGTGGCCTCCGGCGTTGCGCAGCGGCGCTTCAGCATCGGCATCACCATCGATTTTCTCGCCAGTTCGCCGGATTTCGCCGGCGCCGGCAACGTCTTCGTCCTGCCGCCCGATACGGTGTTCGTACCGGCAAGCATCGCCATCCTGTCGAGGGCGCGCAACGTTCCAGCCGCAGAGCGCTTTGTCGATTTCGTGCTCTCGGAGCCGGGACAGAAGCTCCTGCTTTCGCCGACGATTGCCCGCATTCCCGTCAACCCCACGCTCAGCAGCGGGCTGCTGCCACCCGAGGACGGCGCGCGCCTGTTGAAATCCGGCGGCTTCGACGCTGCCCTGTCGGCGCGCAGATACGGGCTCGTCAACCTCATGTTCGACGATTATATCGTGCGCCGCCGGGCGACGCTCGCCCGCCTGTGGAAGAGGACCGCGGACCTGAAGGCGATGGAGATCAAAGACGCGCAGCGGCTGAGCATGCTTGCGAGGGCCCAAGGCCTGTTGGCGACGCCGCCCCTTTCGACCAGGGAGGTCGAGAACGTTGCTTCGTCTCTGCAAGGCGAGTGGCCACGCGGCGTTGCGCGTTCCCCTGCACATACGGACCTGGCCAACAAGCTACGTGCACGAATCGAGCAGAATCTGGCGGAAGCAGAAGGACTACTCTCCGCGGCTGCCCGGCCGGGCGGCAATGTCAACTTCCGCCCGTGGCGGCAATGATGGAGGCGACGCTCCAAGCGACTGCGCCGCGTCCGCAATGGCGATTCGGCATCGGTGCCCGTCTTGTGCTCGCCTTCGTCGCAATCGTCGGCCTGGCCGTCGGAGCTTGTATTGTCGGCTGGCTATCCTACGAACGGCTTTCCGGCGAGTTGTCGCGCATGACTGACGAGCAGATGCCGCAGCTCGCCTTTGCGTCGCGCCTGTCGAAGGCCGGAGCCGATATCGGCTCGGTGACCTCAGTGCTTGCCGGCGCCGAGAGCCGCACGGAATACAACGAGGTTCGAAGCACGTACAGCATCCGTCTGGCCGCGCTCCGCGCATTGCTCGAAGAAAACGCAGCGCAATCCAGCACCGCTGCCCTTCTGCCGCTGGCCGAAGCAATCGGCGCGAACCTGAAGAAGATCGATCTGGCGGCCGGAAAACGTTTCACGCTGCGCGAGGCGATGCGGTCCGATATCGACGAGTTGCGCTGGGTGCAGACCGACCTTCTCGAAGAGGCCGATCCGCTCGTTGATGACATCCGCTTCAACATCGAGGCGGAGACGCGAAAAGGGCAGGGCTCGGCGGCCCTTGCCGAGCAGCAGAAAAGCGAAGCACTGCTGACAGTCGTTTCGCAGGCAAACCTTGCGACCGGGCTCATCGGCCGCCTCGTCAACGCCGCGACCGAGGAGGAAGTGCAGGAAACCAACGCTTTCCTCGGCGATAGTGCCGACGAACTGGCGAGCCGCATCGGCTCCCTGGAGGGTTGGCCCGACAGCATCACCGTGCGGCAACTCGCGCAGCGCATTCTCGACCAATCCGATGCCCTGACGGGCATCCCCAACCGCAAGCGCTCGGAAATGCTGCACGCAGCAACGCTTGCCGATCTCGCCAGCGAAAACGGTCGGCTCGTCGACGAGCTCGGACGCAAGATCGAGACGGAAGTGGTGGCGATCGAGGCCAGCGCCGGCGATGCCGCCCGCCGCGCCGCAGCCGCAATCGAGACCGGTCGCAGCTTGCTGCTTGCCATCGCCATCCTCTCTGTGCTTGTCGCGACCGCCATCGGTTTCTTTTACGTGCACCGCAATCTGCTCACCCGCATAAGGCTGCTCGCGAGCGCCGCAGGCGCCATTAGCGGCGGCCGGCCGGCCGCTCCTATCCCGCCCCCCGAGGCCGATGAACTCGGCGATCTCTCCCGCGCCCTCACCCTCTTTCGCCAGACCCGCGACGAGTTGGTCCAGTCGGCAAAGCTTGCGGCCCTCGGCCAGATGGCGGCCGGGATCGGCCACGAGCTCAACCAGCCGCTTGCAGCCCTTCGCGCCCACATTCACAGCGCGGGGACCTTGATCGGCCGTGGCAAGGGCGAGCAGGCCGTCACCAACCTCGACAAGATGAAGGGGCTGACGGCCCGCATGGCCGACCAGATCAGCCATATCAGGCGCTTCGCCCGGCGCCCGGACGCGCAACTGCGGCCGGTCGATCTGGCTGCCGCTGTGCGTGACGCGCTGAGCCTGCTCGAACACCGGTTCGAGGAGGAGGCCGTGATGCTTGACCTTTCGCTGCCGCAGGGGCGCTCGGTCATGGTCATGGCCGAGCCGGTGCGCCTCGAACAGGTCGCAGTCAACCTCGTCGGCAACGCGCTCGACGCCGTCACCGACCGACCCGAGCGTCGTGTCAGCGTTGCGATCGAAGCGGCCGACGGCAACGCGCGGCTGATCGTCGGCGACACAGGGCACGGCATCGCGTCGGAAAACCTGAGCAGCGTGTTTGATCCCTTCTTCACGACCAAGCCGGTGGGTTCGGGGCTCGGTCTCGGCCTGTCGATCTCCTACAACATCGTCAAGGATTTCGGCGGCGACATTGCGATCCTCGACACCGGCCCAAGCGGCACGCAATTCCTCGTATCCCTGAAAGGACCGGAATGAGACCGGAAGCCGACATCATCCTGATCGACGACGACGCCAGCGTTCTTGAGGCCTGCTGCCAGGTCCTGGAGCTCGAAGACTTCAGCGTCGCGCCGCACGGTTCCGTCGTCTCCGCACTCGCGGGCCTGCGTGCCGATAGCCAGACCGTGATCGTCTCGGATGTTCGCATGCCCGGCCACGACGGTTTCGATCTGGTCGCGGCCGTGCGCAAGATCGATCCTGATATCCCGATCGTCCTGATGTCCGGGCACGGTGACATCCCGATGGCGCTGCGCGCCATGCGCGAAGGCGCCTGGGATTTCCTAGAAAAGCCGGCAGAGCCGGTGCATCTGATCGAGACGGTGCGGCGAGCCCGCGACCACAGGCGCCTGCTGCTCGAAAACCGCCGGCTGCGTCTATCCGTCGACAAGGACGGCTGGGAGACGCGGCTGATCGGGCACTCGGCGCCGATGGTGGCGCTGCGTGAAAAGCTGCAGCGCATCGCCGCCGCCGCCGCCGATGTGCTGATCATCGGCGACACCGGCACCGGCAAGGAGGTGACGGCGAGAGCCATCCACGATTTCAGCGGCCGCAAGGGACGGTTCGTCGCCGTCAACTGCGGCGCCATCCCCGAAACGATGCTCGAATCCGAACTCTTCGGCCACGAGGCCGGCGCGTTTACCGGCGCGCGGGAAAAACGCATCGGCAAAATAGAATATGCCGATGGCGGCACGCTGTTTCTCGACGAGATCGAGTCGATGCCGCTCGCCGCACAGGTCAGGCTGCTGCGCGTCCTGCAGGAGCGCGTCATCGAACGGCTCGGCTCGAACGTGGAATTGCCGGTCAACATCTGCGTGGTGGCGGCGACGAAGGCTGATCTGCACGACGCCGCGCGTCGCGGAGAGTTTCGCGAAGACCTCGCCTACCGCCTCGATATCGCCCGCGTCGAACTGCCGCCGCTCGCGCGCCGCAAGGGTGATGTCGGCCTGCTTTTCCAGCATTTCCTCAGCCTTGCCGCCAAGCGACAGGGGCGCACGCCGCCTCCGGTCGATGCGGATCTCCTGGCCGACCTCAACGCCCGGCCCTGGCCCGGCAACGTGCGCGAACTGCGCAATGTCGCCGAGCGTTTCGTCCTCGGGCTCGAAGATCGCCCGGGCCCGGACACCGCTGCGGCAAGCAACGAGACCCTGGAGGCGCAGCTCGATCGGCTGGAACGCACCATCCTGCTCAACAGCCTTGCCAGGCACGACGGTCGAGTGGGGGCGACGGCCGACGCGCTCGGCATTTCCCGCAAGACGCTCTATCTGAAGATGCGCAAGTACAACATCGACGCCCGGGGCGATGGCGACGAAGGGTGATGTTACCCTTTTGACCCCGCCTTGCGGGCCCCGATGTTACCTTTCTTACCCATCTTGATGTGGAAGTGCCCGGATTTCCGGGATTTTCGATCTGGCACGGCCCTTGCTCTCAATAGGACAGCCGCCAAGCACTGGCGGCCTATTGGGAGGAGATACCTATGTTGAAAACCATCGCGGCAGCGATGCTGATGTCGGCTGCGTTCATCGTGACGGCCCATGCGCAGGACGGCGGCAAGGTGACGATCGTCACCTCGTTCTCTAAGGACGTGACCGATCCGTTCAAGGCCGGCTTCGAGGCCGCCAATCCCGGCTTCACCCTTGATGTCCAGAACAAGAGCACCAGCTCGGGCGTGAAGTATATCGACGAGACCAAGGTCAACAACCAGGTCGACCTGTTCTGGGCGTCGGCACCCGACGCCTTCGACAGCCTGAAGAGTAAGGAGCTGCTCACCAAATTCACCCCGTCGGTGACCGGCCTTCCGGAAAAGGTCGGCTCCTATCCGGTGAACGATCCGGACGGCTACTATTTCGGCTTTGCCGCGTCCGGCTACGGCATCATGTCGAACGACCGTTATCTCGAGGCCAACAACTTGGCCAAGCCGGCCGAGTGGAGCGACCTCGCCAAGCCTGATTATTACGACCATGTCGCCATCGCTGCGCCGTCGCGATCCGGCACGACGCATCTGACGATCGAGACGATCCTGCAGGGCGAAGGCTGGGACAAGGGTTGGGGCACGCTGAAGGGCATCGGCGGCAATCTTCAGCAGGTGACCGAGCGCTCCTTCGGCGTTCCGGATGCGGTCAATTCCGGCCAGACCGGGATCGGCATCGTGATCGACTTCTTCGCCTTCTCGGCCCAGGCAAGCGGCTTCCCGGTCAGCTTCGCCTATCCTTCGGTCACCACGGTCGTGCCGGCCAATATCGGCATCGTTGCCAACGCCCCAAACCAGGCGGGTGCCGAAGCCTTCGTCAACTATCTGCTGTCGGAAAAGGGCCAGGCCGTCCTGCTCGAGCCGGCGATCCGCCGCCTGCCAATCAATCCCGCGCTCTACGCCAAGGCGCCCGAGGGCTTCCCGAACCCCTTCAAGGATCCGCGCTTCCAGTCGATGATCACGTTCGATTCCGACGTCTCGAAGAAGCGCACCGACGTTGTCGACACGCTGTTCGACCAGCTCATTTCCTTCCAGCTCGAAAACCTCAAGGGCGCCACCAAGGCAATCCATGAGGCGGAAAAGGCGCTTGCGGCAAACGAACAGCCGGTCGCTCGCAGCCTTCTCGATGAAGCCAAGGCGCTGATTGCTGCCATGCCGATCACCGCCGAGGAAGCGGCGAGCAAGGAGACCCGCGACGCCTTTACCGGCGGCGAGGAGAAGACCGCACGTCAGGCGGAACTGGAACAGAAGTGGGCGGCTTTCGCGACGGAGAAATACGCTGCCGCCAAGGCCAAGGCTGAAGAAGCCCTGAACCTCGTCGACTAACCGACGACAGCGACCGCCTGCCCGCACCGGCGGGCGGTCATGCTCCCACAACATCACAGCTTCGCCGACCCTGGCGCGTGAACGCGCGCCGGGCTGGCTGAACTCACTCCGGAGTCTGCCCCATGGCACTCGTCGCTTCCATTCCCATCAGGCCAGCCGCGGCCAAACCTGGCCAGATCCTGGCCGTCTCGGTGATCGCCCTGTTCCTGGCGATCTTCCTGGTCGTTCCCGCCGGCACGGTGATCTACACCGCCTTCACCGAGAAAGGCACCGGTGCGCTCACCATCGTCAACTTCGTCGACTTCTTCAACACCGACCTCTTCCGGCGGTCCTTCTTCAACTCGGTCTACGTGTCCGGCATGTCGGTCGTCTGGGCGAGCGCCATTGCGCTGCCGCTCGCGGTGCTGACGACCCGCTTCGATTTCCGCGGCTCGCTTGTCATCCAGACGCTCGGCTTCGTGCCCTTGATCATGCCGCCCTTCGTCGGCGCCGTCGCCATGCAGCTCCTCTTCGGTCGCAATGGCACCGTAAACCTATTGCTCAACGAGTGGTTCGGCATCCGCATCCCCTTCATGGAGGGGCTCAACGGCGTCATTTTCGTGCAATCGTTGCACTACTTTCCCTTCATCCTCATCAACCTGTCGACCAGCTTGCGCAACATCGACCGGTCGATGGAGGAAGCGGCACAGAACCTCGGCTCCTCCGGCTTCCGCCTGTTCCGCCGCATCGTCTTTCCGCTCGCCATGCCCGGCTATCTCGCCGGTGCGTCGCTGGTCTTCGTCAAGGTCTTCGACGATCTGGCGACACCGCTGCTTCTCAACGTCAAGGACATGCTGGCGCCGCAGGCCTATCTGCGTGTCACCTCGGTCGGCCTTACCGACCCGATGGGCTATGTCATTTCGGTCATCCTGATCGCCGTCTCGATCTTTGCCATGTGGCTGTCGGCGGTCGCGATGCGCGGCAAGGATTACTCGACGGTGCAGCGTGGCGGCGGCGGCCTCTCGAGGCGCAAGCTCAGCCGTGGCGAGAGCGTGATTGCCTATGGCGTCGTCGCGCTAATCCTGCTGCTCGTGCTGTCGCCGCATATCGGCCTGCTGCTGCTTTCCTTCGCAACCGTCTGGTCGTTCAGCCCGCTGCCTGACGCCTATACCGTCGCGCATTACGGCCGCGTCTTCGGCGAAAGCTCGCTCTACATCAAGAACACGTTGATCTATGCGAGCCTCGCCGGCCTGATCGACGTGGTCATCGGCGGCGCCATCGCCTATCTGGTACTGCGCACCAAGGTCATCGGCCGTCGCTGGCTCGACTGGGCGGCAACGGCAGCGCTCGCCATCCCCGGCGTCGTCCTCGGTATCGGCTATCTCCGTACCTTCTACGGCATCACGCTGCCTGATGGTACGCCGCTCGCAACACTCTGGGTCATGGTGGTGCTGGCGCTCGCCATCCGCCGCCTGCCCTATGCGCTGCGCGCTTGCTACGCAGCCCTGCAGCAGGTGTCGGAATCGCTGGAAGAAGCGGCGGAGAACCTCGGCGCGACCAAGCAGCGGACCATCCGCCGCATCGTTCTGCCCTTGATGACGGGCGGCCTGCTGGCCGGTTTCGTCACCAGCTTTTCGACCGCTGCGGTCGAATTGTCGGCAACGCTGATGCTGATCCAGAGCAATTCGGACGCGCCGATCGCCTACGGGCTCTACGTCTTCATGCAATCGCCGGCCGGTCGCGGCCCAGGCGCAGCGCTTGGCGTCATCGCCGTGATCCTGGTCGCGCTCTGCACGCTCTTGTCCCACTACGTCATCGAACGCCGCCAAAAGGCGCTCGGGACGGCGAAATAACTCGGGAGGAATAAATGACAATGAATATCAACAGCGCGGCTCTCGCCGCCGGCCCCGCCAAGGCGATCAGCATCCGCGACGTCAATCTCTACTACGGCGCGCTGCACGTGCTGAAGGACATCAACCTCGAAATCCAGCCGGGCGAATTCTTCGCCTTCCTCGGTCCGTCCGGCTGCGGCAAGACCACACTTCTAAGGCTGATCGCCGGTTTCAATAATGCCCGAAAGGGCAAGGTCGTCATCGGCGGAGAGGACGTGCTCGACATGCCGCCGTGGAAGCGCGACATCGGCATGGTGTTCCAGTCCTACGCGCTCTGGCCGCACATGACGGTCGCTGCCAACGTCGCCTTCGGCCTGGAAGAACGTCGCCTGCCGCGCGCCGAGATTGAGCGCCGGGTCCAGGCGGCTCTCGAACTTGTCGGTCTCAAGCATCTCGCCGACCGCCGGCCGTCGCAACTCTCGGGCGGCCAGCAGCAGCGCGTCGCGCTTGCCCGCACCATCGCCATCGAGCCGAAGGTGCTCTTGCTCGACGAGCCGCTTTCCAACCTCGACGCCAAGATGCGCGTCGAAGTCAGACGTGAGCTGCGCGAGCTGCAGCAGCGGTTGCAGCTGACGACGATTTTCGTCACCCACGACCAGGAAGAGGCCAACACCGTCTGCGACCGGATCGCCGTCTTCAACGAGGGCAGCATCCAGCAGGTGGGAACACCGATGGGGCTCTATGAAAAACCCGCCAACCTGTTCGTTGCCAACTTCCTGGGCACCGCCAACATCCTCGACGGCAAGGTGGCGGGCAGCGGTGCCAACAGGAACTTCGAGGTCGTGGGTGGCGGCTCCATTCCGATCCCGGCGGGGACCGAGGTGCCCAGCGGCGCCAAGCTCGTCTTCCGTCCGCAATATGCAACGATCGGGAGCCTCGAGCCCGGCGCCGTCGCCCTCGAAGGCATCATCGCCCATCGCGAATTCCTGGGGGCAACCGTGCGCTACGGTGTGCGGATCGGGGCTGCGACCGTGTTGATCGATGCGCCCTTCCACTCCGGCGACGCTTTGCTCGAGCCCGGAGCTGCGACGACGCTCGGCCTCAAGCCGTCATCGGCACAATGGCTCGCCAACTAAAGAACACGACGCGCGTCCGCCGGTTTTGGCCGGCGGACGCCACCCCTCCCGTTCCAGCCATCGCCAGATCGCTGCCTCCCGAGTTCCGCATGACCAAAGATCTTCCAAGCCTCATCCTCATCCGCCATGGCGAAACGCAATGGAACGTCGCCGGCCGCCTGCAGGGCCGCAAGGATACGCCGCTTACCGCCAATGGCGTGCGCCAGGCGCTCGCCGTCGGCCTCAGGCTCGCCGAACGGATTGCCGAAGGCGAATCCCTTGACTTCTGGGTGAGCCCGCTCGGCCGGGCCCGCCAGACCGCATCGATCCTCGCCGACACCTGGTCGATCCCGTTCGATCGCTTTGTCGAGGCGCCCGCGCTTGCGGAACGCTCCTATGGCGCATGGGAGGGCCTTGCCCATGACGAGATCGAACGCGATCTTGCCGATCAGTATGATGCGCACAGCGCGGACCCCTTCGACTATTCGATGCCCGGCGGCGAAAGCCGGACCGCGCTTGCAGCGCGCCTTAAAGCCTGGCTCGACACGCTCGACCGCGGCCGGCACCACGTCGTCGTCACCCATAGCGGCTGCCTGCGGGCGCTGCGCGGCATCTATACCGCTGCCTCGCGCGACGAGATCCTCGCCTACCGCGAACCGCAGACGGCGTCGTTCCTGCTGGCATCAGGCCGCGAGACCATGCTCGACATTCCAGCCAGCGTCCTGCGCGCGCTTGGCTGCGACGGCGCCGGCCGGACGGTCTGGATCTGATCGGCCAAACGGGAACAAGACCGCTCTTAAGAAACGCCGCGCGTGAAAAGCCACGCGCGGCGTTCGACGTTTCGGGCAAAGGGCGTTGGCGCCCCCTGCAATGGTTCCCAGACGCGCCCTTAGAAGCTCACCTTCAGCTTGGCGTTGACGCCGTGGTCGGAGACGCCCGAGGCGATCTGCCCGGTGTAGTTGACACCGAAGGTCGCAGCCGGGGCGATCTTGAAGTCGATGCCCGCCTCCACGAGCGCCGCGTCTCTGGCGATCGGCGCGCCGCCGACCGTGAAGCCCTGGCCGCCGGCAAAGGCAAGCGTGGAGGTCGGAACGACATCGCCGAAAGCATGGCGCCAGCCGACCGTGCCGCTCAGAACCGCCGCCGTTTCACCGAAGGAAACGTCGGTCGACGTGCGCACGCCGATCGTCGTGAATGTCGTGTCGGTGTTGTCCGAGCGGCCTGAAAGCGCCGCTGCCCCGCCCTTTTCGCGGAAATCGTCCGTGTCGAGGTTGAGATAAGCGAGGTTGGCGAAGCCCTCGAACTCGAAACGTCCGGCACTCGCGGCATAGCTCGCCTCGCCGAAGATCTGGGCGGTGCGGGCATCGTAGGCTGCCGACAGGCTCTCGTCGAAGCCTGGGAACGCGACACTTCGCGTCGTCTCGATGCGGTGCCAGCTGTAGGTCGCGCCCGCCGTCAGCGACAGCGCCCCGAACCCGCCGCCAGCATAGCCACCGACGTGATAGTTGTTGCTGTCGCCGGACGAGCGACGATCGACAACATCGAAGGACGAGCGGCTATAGCCACCGAACAGACCGACGCGCCAGTTGTCCCCAACCAGACCATCGCCGCCCATGAGGAAGCCGCCAACGTTGCGCTGGAAGGCGGCCGCATTGCCGTCGCCGTCCGTATCGCTCCAGGTGCCGAAGGCCTGGCTCCAGAAGGCGAAGCGATCCGTGTCGGCCGCAACGCTTTCAATGCCACCCTCGCCATAGGCAAGCACCGGCGTCGCCTTGGTGCTGTCGTCGCCGAAAGCGGCGCGGATGCGGTTCGTGGCAGCCGTGTTCAACAGTAGGCCATCCTGCAGCAGCATGCCCTTGGTCGAGGCATGGATTTCGCCCGAGAGCTGGTCGAAGGCGAAACGCGCCTGGTCGCGATCGAGGTTGGTGAGGGCGGTATAGGCCGGATTGGAGAAGCCGAGGCTTTCTGCCTCGACCGCTGCCGCCTGCTGGTTGGCCGTTGCTGCGACATCGGCAAAGCGGATATCGTTGCGGCTCAGCGTCAGCGTGACAGTGTTGGCGTCGTAGCCAAGCATCGGATCAAGAAAGACGAGGCTGGATGCGACATCGGCAAAAGTGCCGGTCACGCCGCCCGCTGCCGTCAGGATCGTATAGAGGGTCTGCGGCGCGTAGCTGCCGTTGGCGGCGAGCGCCAGGACCGAACCACCGTTCAGCGTTGCCCTGCCGGTGGCGACGATCTTGTCGCTTTCGCCCTTGGCATTGGCCTCGACCTCATAGGTCGAGCCAGCCGCAAAGCCGATGTCGCCAGCAATGTTGAGTGTACCGATCGAGTTGCCGGGCGCAATCACGCCGCCGTCGGCAATCGTGATGCTGCCGAACGTGCCGATGCCGCCGATCGCACCATCCTTTTCAATGATCAGCCCCGAAGACGAGGCGATCGACCCCTGGACCGAAAGCAGACCGGACTTGACGACGGTCGCGCCGGTATAGGTGTTCAGCCCGTTGAGAACCAGGGCACCCGCGCCAAGCTTGGTCAGGCCGCCGGCGCCGCTGATCGCTTTGTTGACGGCGACGACGTTTGCCGCGTCGGCGACGTCGAGCGCGCCGCCGGCACCTTCAAGAACGATATCGCGGTTGATCTGGTGCATGTCGCGACCGGCAATCCGGAGCGCGCCACCGTCGAGCCTGAGCTTGGCCGAAGCGCTGCCGAGCGCGGCATCCTCCTCGACCACCACGGTACCGCCATCGGTCACCAGCGTCTCGCCGATGAACGAGTGATCGTCGACGCAATAATCGCGGATCGCCTGCTGGAAGCGAGCGTCGGTGCTCTTGCAGTCGAGCAGCGTCTTCTTCTCGGCATCTGTTAGGCCTGCAAGGATCGGCAGGCCGTTCTCGTCGGCAATCTGGCCGAGATAGACGTCGTTGCGCATGTTATTGCGGCTGAGGTTGAACACCTTGCCCTTTTCCGCGAAGGTCGATGCCTCATCCCCCCAGACGATCCGGGTCTTGGCTGCGGAGGTCGCAGGATCGGTATAGTTCTGCAGCACCGGGCCGACCCAGCGCACGGTGTGGGCGACCGGTTCGTGGTCCGAAAGCGGCGTCTTCGATCCATCCGGATTGGTCACGTAACTGACATCGGTGATGACGCCCGAATAGGGATCCTTCGGATCGTCATTGAGCGTCCACCATTTGCCGAAGGGGCGCGACGCCAGGAAATGGTCGATCTTCACCCGGTGCCAGCTCGCCCAGGTGTTTGTGGCGTCTTCGCCGTGCGACGGCCAGGTAACGCTGCCATCGTTGAGCGCGTGCGGCGAAAACTGTTCGCGCTCGTTCGGAAGCTGCAGCAGCTGAAACTGCTTCTTCAGGATGTTCATCGTCTGCGGCAGGTTGCCGGCAACCGGATACATTTCATCGGCAAACAGACCCGAAGGCACCGTCGAGGCGTTGATCGCCGCGGCACTTTTGCCCTTCCACTCGGCGATATAGGCATCGAGCTTCTGGTGGTCCTTGGCGTAGTCGCGCAGCAGGCTAAGATAGAAGCTGTTGCTGGGGCTCTTGACGTAGGTCTTCAAGAGCAGTTCCTGCTGGCTCACCGAATGCAGGCCGCGCTCGGAGACGTCGCCGGCGTTGAAGTCGCCGGTCAAGATGATCGGACGCGTCTCGGACTTGGCCCATTGATTGATGCCCTTGGCCTCGTTGATGCGGGTCGTTGGCGGGTCGTAATAGTTGAGGTGGGTGGTGCCGACGACCACCTGCGGCTTGCTGGCGGTCGGATCGACAACCGTATAGCTCACGATGTCGCCGAGCGTGCTGGCGCCGTAGGTGCCGGGCAGGCGCGAAAACACACCCGTATCGCCGTCCTGGCGTGTGGCGTAGGTGCCGAGGCCTGCATTCTTCAGGATGCCCGGGATGTCCCGCGCGTAGGTGCTGTTGGCGCGGAACTCCTGGAAGGTCAGGATGTCGTAGTTCCCCTTGATGAAGAAGTCCGACATGACGCTCGGGTTGGCCTTGAAGCGGTCGAGCCAGGTGTTGAGCGTCAGGATCTTCATGCTGTCATCGGCGGCGCGCGCCTCGGCCGCCGAAAGCGTCAGGCTCGTTCCGCACAGGAGGATCGCCGTTACCAGGCGAAGCGGTTGGGCAAGGCGCGCAAGTGTCCGCACCCCGCGGAGGTCGTGTCCACGTTGTCTCATTTTGCTGCTCCAATGTCGCGATGCGAACACGGTTCGTCACAAGACCTTCATAGCGATGGTGTTGATGAGCGGAAGTGTTCGATGAAATGTACGATTTCAGACATTAGGCGAGTCAAATGTCAGTTTTACAACATTTGATCGAACATCATAAAATTTCACGCGGCGGATAGGCGCTCCGGCGATTTCCTTGGAGATTGGTCGAAGCCCTATGTTAGCAAGGCGTGCCTGGGGGAACGAGATGAGGGCCATGGACGACGATCGGGATGCTGTGACGGGAGACAAGAAGACACGCCGGCAGGCCCAGCTTCTCCGGCATCTCCGAGAGAAACACTATATCTCGATCGAAGAGATCACCGAGATGTTCGGCGTGACGACCCAGACCGCGCGCCGCGACATCATGGCGCTTGAGCAGGAAGGCAAGGTTCGCCGTCTGCATGGCGGCGCGACCATCGCGACCCCCGTGGATCCCAATATCTACCGCCAGCGACGCATCGACAACGCCGCGCTGAAGGAGCGCATCGGGCAGCTGACGGCTGATCTCGTGGCCGATGGCGCCGCCGTCTTCCTCGACACCGGAACCACGTGCGAGGCCGTCGCGCGGGGCCTGTTGAAACGCCGTGACCTGCGCGTCGTCACCTACAGCCTGCGCGTCGCCACCACGCTGAGCGAAAGCAGCAACTTTGCCGTCGCCGTGCCCGGAGGGTTCGTGCGGCAGGTGGATGCCGGCGTGTTCCGCGAGGAGACCGCCGACTACATCCGGAAGTTCAAGTTCGACGTCGCCATCATCTCCGTCAGCGGTGTCGACCAGGACGGCGACATCGGCGACGACGACCATGCCGAAGTCGCCGCGGTGTCGGCGGCGATGCACCAGGCCGAACGCGTGATCCTCGCGGTCGACAGCAGCAAATTCGGCCGGCGGGCGCTCGTGCGCCTTGCGTCGCTTGCCGATATCGATGCCCTTGTCACCGATCAGCTGCCGGACGAGCAGATCGTCGCGATGCTGAATGCGCACGGCGTCGGCATCCATTGCTAAGGCAGATCTGAAAGGACACCGGGGCGAACGGTTGGTCGATTTTCGGCCGAGGGCTTGAAACCCTGCATCCGGCACCACACATAGGCGTCAACGGATTGCCCGTGGAGCCCGAGGGATAACCGAAGGCTCCGGGCACGGCTCGCGCGAAAACCCTGACCACGGATGTACTGGCAGTGTGACGCAGCGAACGGGAAAAAGGTCGGCATTGCCGGCCTTTTTTGTTTTCTCGCCACCGCTTCAGCCCGATCAGTGGCTGGTGTGCGCCCCTACCAGCGGACAGCCCAACGGGCGCCGAAGGCTCCGAGCAGTGTCAGGCCGAGAACCGCGATCGTGTACCAGGTCGCGACGAAGAGCGGTGAATCGTCGGGGCAGTGCGCCGCATAGAAGGTCGCCGCGATGCCGCCGGCGGCAAGCCCCGCCAGCGCACCGGAAAGCGCCGGGCGGGATGGTGCGCCGTGGCGCAATGCCAGCAGGAAGAGCATGAGCGGCGCCAGCCCGATCAACGGAATGAAAGTCAGGCAACGCAAGCTGTTGGTGCCGATTAGCTTTGCAGACCAGGCATCAGACGGCAGGGCGACGAGTTCCAGTACGACACCAACGAGCACCAGCAGCGGCGCAATGCAGAGATAGGGTAGCAGCTTGCGCAACTCGGCTTCCGGCCAGGCGGCGACCCGCATCGCCGCAAAAGCCGCGGCCGCCAGCGCAATGGTGACCACGAACTTGAACAGGAAGCGCAGCGTCTCGACGGCAGCGGCGATATCCGGCCTCGGCCCGAGCATTATAAAGAAGACGAGCCCGGCGAGCGCGAGCGCCCCGCTTGCGGCGCCCAGCCAGGCGGCATTCATCGACAATCCGGGCCGCCGGGTGTCCGCTGCAAGAGCCTTGATCAGGTCGTTCGTATCCATATCAGTCCCGTCCAAACCGGCGGGCGATTGCCGCCAGGCCGCGATGAAGCGCCACGCGAACCGCCGTCTCGTTCATGTCCAGCCGCTTTGCCGTCTCGGCGACCGAGCAGCCGTCGACCGAGATCGCGTTGACGACCGAGCGTTGCCCCGGGGCGAGCCCCTCCAACGCACGGCCGATCTCCCAATCGCAGGCCCTTTCCGTCTCAGCGCTTGCAAGCGTCTCTTCAAACTTCGCGATGCCAACAGTCGGGCGGCGAGCCTGTCGCCGCACGGCGTCGACGAATTTGTGCCGGGCGATCGCATGGAGCCAGGGGATAACAGGCGCATCGTCCCGCCAAGTGTGGCGCTTGATATGTACGGCCAGCAGCGCCTCCTGGACGATATCTTCCGCATCGACACCGCCGCCCACGGTCCATCGCCGTGCCCAGCCGCGAATCACAAGTGCTGCGTCGCGCAGGAAGTCGCCATAGGCCTTCTCGTCGCCGGCCACGGCCCCGCGAAGAAGACTTGCGAGATGTTCGTCGTCCGCGCCGCTCACCCGCGCCTTTCCTCCCCATTCGCCGATTCCGGGCGTTTGTTACACGTTCATCCCAAAAAACCCACCGGCTGTCAGCCGGCTGACATGATCGTGACCGCTCGCGAACACATCACGAAAGCGTGTTGCCAACGTTATGTAACGCCACCTGTCTCCGCGACGAAAGACCCAATGTGCGCCTGAGACAGGACGCACGGGATGAGTTCAACACGGAGATACTACAATGTCGATGAAGTCCACGATCAGCAGCGCAATGCTGGCAAGCGCCGTCGCTGCCGCCCTGTCGACGTTCGCGACCGCAGCACCGCTCACGGAAGCGCAGGTCAAAAGCGCGATGGATGCGGGCAAGGAAAAATGCTTCGGCGTCGCCCTCAAGGGCCAGAACGATTGCGCAGCCGGACCCGGCACGACCTGCCAGGCGACGTCCACGGTCGACTATCAGGGCAACGCCTGGAAGTTCGTCGATGGCGGCACCTGCACGACGATGGAACTGCCTGACGGTCGTAAGGGCTCGCCGGAGCCGCTGACCCGCGACATGCCGTCCTGATCCACCACAGCGCGGAGCGGGGCAAACGCCAACCGGTCCGCAAGCAAGTCTCCTGAAACGGTGGCGGGCCGAGGACGTTCGCCACCGAACACGACAAGAATGGGAACGGGATGGGCAATGAGCGTTTCAACGGATAACGGCAGTCGGCTTGCATTGGTGAACCAACGGTTCCCGAACCACGCAATCGCCGGGCTGGCGGGCACCAGCTTCAAGCACCAGCATCTGCCGGCGATCCTCGCCGACGACGCGCCCGGCGGCTTCTTCGAGGTTCATGCGGAAAACTACATGGGCGCCGGCGGCCCGCCACATGCGGCGCTTGCACGGATCCGCGAGGATTTCCCGATATCGCTGCACGGTGTCTGCATGTCGATCGGCGGGCCGCAAGCATTGGACAAGACCCATTTGACTCGGTTCAAGGATCTGGTCGAGCGCTACGAACCTGCCCTTGTCTCGGAGCATCTCGCCTGGTCGACCCACGAAACCACCTTCTACAACGATCTCCTGCCACTGCCCTACACCGAGGCGACGGTGACGCGCGTTGCCGAGCATATCGATGAGGTTCAGGAGACCATCGGCCGCCGGCTTCTGCTCGAGAACCCGTCGACCTACGTCACCTTCACCGAATCGACGATGAGCGAAACGGCGTTCATCCGCGACCTGGTGCAGCGCACCGGCTGCGGGCTGCTGCTCGATATCAACAATGTCTTCGTCTCGGCCACCAACCAGGGCTATTCCGCGCTCGACTATCTCGGTGACTTTCCGCTGGAACATGTCGGAGAAATCCATCTTGCCGGACATACGGAGCAGCAGGACGACGAAGGCGAACTGCTCTTGATCGACAGCCATGACGGACCGGTCGCCGATGCGGTCTGGAAACTCTATGAGCTGGTCATCGCCCGGAGTGGCCCTATCCCGACGCTGATCGAATGGGACAGCGCCATTCCCGACTGGCCGGTGCTGAAGCGCGAGGCAACGGCGGCGCAACGGATCCTCGACCGCCACGCACGGGCGCCGTCACGGGAGAAGATCCGTGCAAGCGCCTGACAAAATGTCGATCGCACCGAACGATGCTGGCAGCGGCTACGCGGCCGGTTTCGTGCAACCGCTTCTCGATCCGGAGCGCCGGACGCCGATGCTCGTCTCCGGCCCGAACGGCAAGGCGGCGGTGAAGCGCTTCAACGTCTACCGCAACAACGTCACCGTCAGCCTGATCGAGGCGCTGGCGGCGACCTTTCCGGCGACAGAGCGCATCACCGGCGAGTCCTTCTTTCGCGCCATGGCGCGTTTTCATGTGCGCGAAACGCCCCCGACCTCGCCGCTGCTTTTCGAATACGGTCGGGACTTTCCCGATTTCATCGCTCGCTACGACTACGCGCAATCCATGCCCTGGCTTGCCGATGTGGCGCGGATCGAACGCGCCTGGCTCGACGCCTATCATGCAGCAGATGCGCCGGCTTTGACGCCCGATGCCCTCGCCGCCATTCCCGCCGACCGGCTTGGCGCGGCCGTATTCACGGGCCATCCGGCGACCCGGATTGTCCGCTCCGCCTATCCGGCCGTGACGATCTTTGCCGCCAATCGGACAAGTGCGCCCGTCGGCCGGATCGAGACGTCGGCACCGGAAAGCGCACTGATCACCCGCCCCGAATTGGAGGTGGCTGTCCGCCACCTCGCACCGGGCGCCGACATTCTGCTCGACCGGCTTTTGTCAGGTGTTCCGCTCGCGGCCGCGGCAACCGAAGCAACAAACCACTGCCCAACGCTCGACCTCGCCAGCGTCATCGCAACGGCGCTCAAGGCCGGCGCCTTCTCGGCCATTCATCACGGAGGATGAAATCATGATGTCCGCATCCAGCTCCCCGCGCAGCGTCAACGCCACTGAGTTGTCGCACTGGATCCGTCGCGCCAACCGGGCGGTGGCAGCACTCGCCCCTCTCTGGCTTGCTCAGCTCGTCCTCCGCTTCGGCCTTGCCGTGCCGTTCTTCCGGTCCGGCATGAGCAAGTGGGACGGGTTCTTGCAATTGAACGACGTCGCGGTGCTGCTTTTCAGCTCAGAGTTCCAGCTGCATCTTCCCGGCGGCCCCTACCCCTACCCTGCCCCGACCGTAATGGCCTTTGCTGCCGGCTCAGCCGAGATCCTTCTACCCATCTTGCTGGTGTTCGGTCTGGCAACGCGTTTTGCCGCGTTCGGCCTTCTGGCGATGACAGCCGTCGTGCAGCTGACCGTGCCGGACGGCTGGCCCATCCACATCACCTGGGCGGCGATGGCACTCGGCCTCATGGCCTCCGGCCCCGGCAGGCTGTCGCTTGACCATGTGCTGTGCGCCTGGCGCGGCGGCCCGCACAAGGCCTGAGGCCAGTGCCGTTGCCCAGTTCCGACGCCCAGTCCCGACCGTTGCAACCCTTGCCGGTACGGGCCATCAATTCGGCCGCAACCGCACCGGCGTGTTGACGATCAGGTTCGTCCAATCGTCGATGAACCGGGAGCGCTGCAGCCGGTCCTGCGCAGCGAGCAGCGCCGGGCCGATGCGGATCGGCCGGCCGATGCCGGATTCGACCAGTTTCGCCGGTCCGTCGACCTCGGCGGGCACGGCGCCATCGCGCGAGAAGAAGAAGGCCTTCTGTCGCGCCACGCCCTGCCCCCTTTCAGACAGCAGGTAATCGAGGAAACGACCGGCAAGATTCCCACGTTTTGCGCCAACTGGGATGAGCGCGCCGCGGCTGAGGATCAGCGTGTAGTCGCGCGGCAGCACGATCCGGAGCTTGTCGTTGCGGCGCGAGGCGGCATAGGCGTAGGAGCCGAGGATGTTGTAGCCGATATAGACATTGCCGCTATCAAGCTCCGACAGCACGGCATTGTTGCAGCAACGCAGCACGGCTTCCGCGCGACTGAGGCTTTCGAGCAGCCGGCCGTATGTGGTCGACGCCTGTTGCGCGTCGAGGAAGGCAAGCAGGTAGCCGATGCCGGACTGGCGCAGATCATAGGTGCCGATGCGGCCGCGGTAATAATCCGGCTTGAAACGCAGGAGGTCGGTCAGTTCGCCATGGGTGTGCGGCACGTCTTCCGGCGGGACGAAATCCTTGTGGTAGACCATGACCGAGGGTTCGAAGGTGAAGCCGAAAACCTCGTCGCGCCAGTTCGCCCAGGCCGGGACGTCGCGGGTTTCCTCCGAGACATGCGCCTGGGCGCAGCCGTCGTTTGCGAGCTTCACGAGCTGGTCGACGGAAGACGAGAGCAGAATGTCGCCGAAGGGCTGCCGCAGGCGGCAGGCGATATCGGCATCCCGATAGAGATCATTGGTCACATAGTCGGTGTAGTCGATGGCGACATCCCGGGCCGTCTCCTGGAAATCGCGGATCAGAGGCTCCATCGCCTCGATGTCCGTTGCCCCGTTGATGACGAGCCGGCCGCGCTCCGCATCGAGCGCGGGAAAGACGTTGCGCGTGCCCTCGACGGCACCAGCCGTCGGGGCAAGCACAAGAACCGCGGTGATTGCGAGCGGCACCGCCTTTAGCCAAGCCATGACGCGCCCTCCTTGCCGAGGGGAAGATCGAGGATAACGGCAAAGTCATGCTCGCCTTTTTCGCGAAACCGGATGGTGCCGCCATGCGCCACCGCCACCTCAGCCGCAATTGCAAAGCCGAGCCCCATGCTTCCCTCCCCCGTCTTCGAACTGACGAACCGCGCCGTGACCCGTGACCATTCGCCGGCGGGAATGCCGGGGCCGTCGTCGGCAACCTCCACCAGCACTCGCCCATCTCCACGCCCGACGCGGACAGCCAGGCGTTGAACGGTTCCATGCTGCAGGGCATTGTCGATGATGTTGACGATCGCCTCGCGCAGGCTCAACGCATCGCCAAGCACGACCACCGGTTCCGTGCACCCTTCGAACGAAACGACGACGTCCGGATCAACGGTGACCGGGATCGCCGAGCGAAAGGCCTTGCGGGCAATGTCGCCGAGATCGACCGGCTTGAACCGCACGGAATCGGAGCGATGGATGACCATGGCGTGGCTCAGCAGCTGGTTGGTGAGCCGCGCCAACTGACCGACGCGGTCGCGCACCCGCTCGAGATGGCGCTTGCGATCGGCGTCGAGGTCTTCGTCGTCGAGCATGTCGACCTGTGCTGAAAGTGCTGTCAGCGGCGTGCGGATCTGGTGGGCGGCGTCGGCGATGAAGCGCTGCAGCAGGGTGACACGCTCATCGAGACGGCCCATGAAATGATTGATGGATCCGACGAAAGGCTTGAGTTCGCGCGGCATGTCGACGTCAACCGGTGTGAGGTCCTGCGGGTCCCTGGCGCGCAAGGTGGAGGCGAGCTTGCCGACGGGCAAGAGCGAATAGCGGATGGCAAGCACGGTGCCAGCGAGCGCCAAGAGGCTCATGATGCCGACAAGGATCATGGCGCGCGTCGTCAGTTCGCTCGCAAGCGCGCGCCGCGCCTCGGTGGTCTGCGCCATCACCACATAGGCCCAACCGGAAAAGGAGGGATCCGACAGCGCCCGCGACACGATCGCGATGCGAACCGGCGCATTGCGATACTCAGCCGACCGAAACACAGGCGCTGCCCGTGCGGACGTCAGGTCGATACCAGCGTCGAGATCGTCGTAGCCCGTCAGCGTTTTCCCGTCGGGCCCGACCACCCGGTAGAAGATGCGATCACGTTCGGCGAGCCCAAGCAGTTCGAAGGCCGAGGACGGTAGTGTCACCCCCAGGTTGCCTGCATCGACGGTCATGTTCGCCGTGATCTGGATCGCCGCTCCGAGCAGCAGCCGGTCATAGGCATCATCTGCTGCGGCGCGGGCATAGTACCAGGCGGCAGTGGCCAGAAGTGCTGCGCCGCCGCAAAGCACCAGCGCCACGCGCAGCACGAGGCGCGAGAAGAGTGACGTTTCACGCCGCATCATCAGTCACCAGCTGATAGCCGAGGCCACGGATCGTGACGATGCGCACCGTTGAGCCCTCGATCTTCTTGCGCAGCCGGCCAACATAGAGCTCGACCGCGTTCTGGTTGGCGCCTTCGTCGAAGCCGAAGAGGCGGTCGAGCAGTTCGTCCTTGCTGAAGACCCGCCCCGGCCGCGCGGCCAGCACTTCGAGAAGCGTGATCTCGCGCCGCTTCAGCTGCACCTCGCGGCTGCCGATCCGCACGGAGCGGCTGTTGCGGTCGAGAACCAGATCGCCGCATTGAATGAGATTGGTCGGATCGCCTTGCCGGCGGCGCAAAAGCACGCGCGTGCGGGCCTCCAGTTCACGGAAATCGAACGGCTTGACCAGATAGTCGTCGGCGCCGAGGTCGAGCGCGCCGACGCGGTCCTCGATCTCCGAACGCGCCGTCAGCACCAGGACCGGCGTCGTCTTCCGCCGGGCGCGCAGATGCCGCAGGATCTCGAACCCGTCGAGCCCCGGCAACATCACGTCGAGGATCACGAGATCATAGTCGGTAAATTCGAGTATGTCGGCGGCGGCTTGCCCGTCCGTTTGCCAATCGACGGTGTGCCCGACCTTTTCCAGTCGCCGGCTGATTGCCTCCCCGACATCCCTCGTGTCCTCCACCAGAAAGATGCGCATGGGGAAGCAGTGACACGGAAGATTTGGGCGATCAACCCGGTGGATCTGACTGCGACCGTGACAGCATGGTGACAGGTTCGCAGAGGAAAGAGGGCAGCCTGACCGCGACAACGGGAGATGCGGCCAGGATCTGGAGGACAACCATCGTTGAGGCATTGTCGGGTGGTCGCGCATGCGGTCCAGCGATGTTCTTCGGCGTGCTCCTGATCCTGGATGTTCGGTCGGCTCAAGGCGGCGTCAACAGCGTCGCAACACGAAATCATGGACGATGGGAGAGAGACCATGACCCGAAGCTTTCTGAAGACCCTTCTTGCGGCTGGCTGCCTGGCCGCTGTCGCATCGCCCGCCGGGGCGGAACCGTCGAAGCCCGAGTGCTTGGCCGGCGCCAAACCCGGTGGCGGCTTCGACCTCACCTGCCGGCTCGCCGCCAATGCGCTGCTCGAAGCCAAGCTGATCGGCAAGCCGATGGCCGTCACCTATATGGAGGGCGGCGTCGGTGCCGTTGCCTACAACCACGTCGTGGGTAAGCGCGGCGGCGACGGCAACCTGATCACCGCGGCATCATCGGGCTCGGCGCTTCTGATCGCCCAGGGCAAGTTCGGGCAATATGACGAAACCGCGGTGCGCTGGCTCGGCGCGCTCGGCGCCGATTACGGCGTGCTCGTCGTTGCCGCGGACTCGCCCTACAAGAGCCTCGGCGAACTGATCGCGGCCTATAAGGCGAGCCCGACCGAGTTCTCGGTCGCCGGCGGCGGCGCCGTTGGCTCGCAGGACTGGATGAAGGGCTCACTCTTGGCGAAAGCCGCGGGTCAGGAGCCGAAGCAGATGCGCTATGTCGCGCTCGAGGGCGGCGGCGCGGTACTGACGGCACTCGAAGGCGGGCACGTCAAGGTGGGCGCCGGCGATGCCGCCGAAATGTCCAAGCACCATGCGGCCGGCAAGGTCCGCGTGCTTGCGGTCATGGCGCCGGCGCGCCTGCCGGGCGAACTCGCCGAAGTCCCGACCGCCAAGGAACAGGGCGTCGACATCGAGTGGCCGGTCTGGCGCGGCTATTATGTCGGCAAGGATGTCTCCGATGCCGACTACAAATGGTGGGCCGACGCCTTCACCAAACTCGTCGCGACACCGGAGTTCGTGAAGGAGCGCGAAGCGCGCGGCCTCTACGAATACACCCAGGTCGGCGAGGCCTTCGACCAGCAGGTCAAGTCAGACGTGGCACGCTTCAAGATCATCGCCAAGGAAGCCGGCATGTAGGACCGGAGCGCGGAGCGGGGCGCTCGTCCCGCTCCGACAGGCTCGCCACCATCTTGCGGGCTCGCCACGCCTTTCGCTTGATCGGCCGGGTCGAAAGCCCGTTCCCTCCGACGACGAGATCATCGGGAACAGAACCATGTCAGACACCACATCCTCCTCCTCCACCCTCATCGGCAGGATCGGCGGGCTCTCCATGCTCGCGCTCGCGATTGCCTACGGCATCGGCGGCAGCCGGATCGAATACGCCTTTGCCTCGGACCCGCTCGGACCGCGCGTCGTGCCGGTGCTTTTGGCAATCATCCTCACGGTGCTCTGCCTCTTCTATCTGAAAAGCCCCGGAACGGCCGAAGCCTTCCCGAGGGGACAGCTTCTTGTGCGGATCGTGGCAGTTCCGCTCCTGCTCCTCGCATCGGCATTGCTTTTGGAGCCGGCCGGCTTCGCGGCCTCGATCTTCCTTTTGACCGCAGGCGTCGGCTGGATCTTCGGCGCACCGCTGCGTCTTGCGCTGATCGGCGCGGCCGGACAGGCGCTCCTCTGGTGGTCCGTCTTTTCCTACCTGCTCGACGTCTATCTGCCCGCCGGCCGTCTATTCGGCTGATCCGCCGGTTATGGAGTGATATCAATGAATCTCGATTATCTCTGGAACGGTTTTACCGTCGCCCTCACCATGCAGAACCTGCTGATCGGTCTCGCCGGCTGCTTCATCGGCACCCTGGTCGGCGCTCTGCCGGCGATCGGGCCGATCAACGGCATCGCACTTCTCATCCCGATCGCCTATACGATGGGACTGCCGGCCGAAAGCACGATGATCCTGCTCGCCGCCGTCTATTGCGGCGCCGAGTATGGCGGCCGCATTTCCTCGATCCTCTTGAACGTTCCCGGTGACGCCGGCGCGGTCATGACCGCCCTCGACGGCAACCCGATGGCCCGCCAGGGTCGCGCCGGCGAGGCGCTGATGCTCTCCGGGCTCTCCTCCTTTGTCGGCGGCGTCTTCGGCGCGGTCGGGCTGGCGCTGTTTGCGCCGCTGCTTGCGGGCCTTGCGATCGGCTTCGGGCCAGCGGAATACTTCGTGCTGATGGTCTTTGCCTTCGCCACGCTCGGCTCGATGGTCGGCAGCCAGCCGGTGAAGACGCTGATCGGCTGCACCCTCGGGCTGATGCTCGCAACAGTCGGTCTCGACGCGACATCGGGCGCCTATCGCTTCACCTTCAACGAGCCGGAACTCGGCGACGGCATCGAATTCGTCGTGCTGGTCATCGGCCTGTTCTCGGTCTCCGAGGCGCTGCTGATCCTTGAACACCAGGCAAGCGGCGTCAGTGTCATTCGCGAACTCGGCCGCATGACCGCCCGCCTCGACGACATCCGCAAATCGGTGGGCGCGACGCTGCGCGGTTCGGTCATCGGCTTCATCGTCGGCGTGCTGCCGGGCACCGGTGCTTCCGTTTCGAGTGCGGTTTCCTACACCACGGAAAAGCGCATCTCCGACACCGAAGGCACCTTCGGCAAGGGCGACGTGCGCGGTCTTGCAGCACCGGAAGCGGCCAACAACGCGACGGCCTGCGGCGCCTTCGTCCCGATGCTGACGCTCGGCGTGCCCGGTTCCGGCACGACCGCCGTCATGCTCGGCGCGCTGATGCTCTACAACATTCAGCCGGGTCCGATGCTGATCACCGAACGTCCGGAAGTGGTCGGCGGCCTCGTCGCCTCGCTGTTTGTCGGCAATATCCTGCTGCTTCTGCTCAACCTGCCGCTGGTCAACATCTTCGCCCGGGTGTTGACGGTACCGAACTGGCTGCTGGTTCCGGGCATCCTCGTGCTCTCGATCGTCGGCGTCTACTCGACCCACGCCTCGGTGTTCTCGATCCTGTTGATGCTCGGCATCGGCATGATCGGCTGGCTGCTGCGAAAGGCCGGCTTCGACATGGCGCCGATCATCCTTGGCTTCGTGCTCGGCCATGTCATGGAGGTCAACCTGCGCAATGCGCTGGCGATCAGCGGCGGCGACATCTCGATCCTGTTCCAGAGCAAGATCTCGATCATCCTGTGGATCCTCGCCGGCGCCATGGCGTTCATGCCGCTGATCCTCGGGTGGAGACGGACAAGAGCAGCGAAAGCCGTCCAAGCAAGCTGATCCCACTCCTCCCTGACGGCAGCTTCAGCAGCGGCGTGCGGCATCATCGCACGCCGCTGTTGCTTTTACTTGGCGAATGTAGACAATAAATCCAACGTGGACATTTGCGTCTACGCATGCTTTAAAGCTTGCCAACCAAACAAAGGGAAGGCCGTGAAACCCGAACTCCGCCCGCACGTGCTTGTCTGCGACGCGATCGCCTTGCTGTTCCAGCCCTATGCCGAGGTCGTGCTGCATGACCTCGCGACCGAAACCGTCGTCCACATCGCCGGCAATTTCTCCAAGCGCGAGATCGGCGAGCCTTCGCTGCTCAGCGAAATCGGTTTCAGGGAAGCGGACGGGGTCATCGGTCCCTATGAGAAGGTCAACTGGGACGGGCGCTCGATCAAGTCGATCAGCGCGGTGCTGCGCGAAACGACCGGCAAGGCGATCGGTGTGCTCTGCATCAACGCCGATGTCTCGGACTTTCACGCGGCGCTGCGCACGCTCAATGCGCTTGTCCGCGTGTCGGTCAGCGACAAGCCCGAGAGCCTGTTCAAGGAGGACTGGCACGAGCGCGTCAACGAATATGTGCAGCAATGGACGGCGGCGCGCGGGCTGACAATCTCGACGATGAGCCGGAGCGACAAGCAGGCGCTGGTGATCGCGCTCTCCTCAAATGGCGCCTTCGGCGGCAAGAACGCCGCCTCCTACATCTCCCGCATCCTCGGCATGGGCCGGGCGACCGTCTACAAATATCTGAGCGAAGGCAGCGCGCCATGATCGTCATCGACCGCGAAAAACTTGCGCGCCTGTCCCTACTGACGCTTGCGGCCCCGGCGATCCGCGACGCCTATATCGCCGTCACCGACGGCCGCGCCAACCTGCCGCCGGTCGGCTATCTGCCGCTTCACGGCCGCAATGCCGATTGCCACATCAAGTACGGCTACATCGAAGGCGATCCGATCTTCGTTGTGAAGATCGCCTCCGGCTTCTACGACAACCCGGCCAAGGGACTACCTTCGAGCAACGGCATGATGCTTGCTGTCTCCGCCGAGACCGGCGATGTGGCCGCCGTTCTCGACGACAAGGGGTTGCTGACCGATCTGCGCACCGGCATCGGCGGCGCCATCGCAACCATGGCCTTGTGGCGCGACGACGCCCGAAGGATCGGAATCGTCGGAACCGGGACGCAGGCCCGCATCCAGATCCGGGCGCTCGCGGCACTCTCGGATCGCCCGCTGAACTTCACGGTGTGGGGACGGTCGCTAGACCGCGCCGAAGCCGTACTCGGAGATCTCACGGACCTTGACCTTGCCATCGAGGCGACGGCCGACCTCGAAACGCTGTGCCGCCGTTCCGACGTGATCGTGACGACGACCCCATCGAAAGAGCCGCTGATCCGATCAGCGTGGATCGGACCCGGCGCGCATATCACCGCCATGGGCGCGGATGCGCCAGGCAAGCAGGAACTCGATGTCGAACTCATCACCCGCGCGGACCGTCTTTTCGTCGATCTCGCCGAGCAATGCCTGGACCACGGCGAAGTCTCCGCTGCGGCCCAGGCTGGCCTGATCGACGAAGGCCGCTGCGTGGCGCTCGGCGCGGTTCTTTCCGGCACAGCACAAGGCCGACACGCGCAGCAGGACATCACCATCGCTGACCTGACGGGGATTGCGACGCAGGACATCGCTATCGCCCGTACCGCGCTTAAGGCGCTCGGTCTGCTTGGGCGCGCGGAAGGAGCAAGATCATGAACAAGGACATCTTCGAGACCGCCGCAAGCGCCGTCAGGGCGCGTCAGCGTATCCGCCCTTTCATCTATGAGACGCCGCTGATCCCCTCGCGCGCAATCGGGCGGCAAACATCCTCGACGGTGTTGTTCAAGGCGGAGAACCTGCAGTTGACCGGTTCCTTCAAGATCCGAGGCGCTGCCAGCAAGATGACATCGCTGCCGCGGGATCAGCGGGTCATCACCGCGTCGTCCGGCAACCACGGCATCGGCGCTGCCCATGCGGCAAGCACGATTGGCCAAAAACTGACCGTCGTGCTGCCCGAGATCGTCAAGGCGGCGAAGCTCGAACGCATCCGCACCTATGGAGTCGATGTCATTCTCCATGGCGCGGAAACCGGGCTTGCCGAGCAGCATGCGCAACGGCTCGCAGCGACGGAGAAGCTCGTCTATGTCTCACCGTACAACGACCCGGACATCATCGCCGGACAGGGCACCATCGCGCTCGAATTGCTGGAACAGGCGACCCGCATCGACAACATCTTCGTCGCCATGGGTGGTGGCGGGCTGATCAGCGGCATCGGTTCGGTGCTGAAGAGTTTCAGACCGCACACCCGTGTCATCGGCGTTTCGGCGGCGAATTCGGCAGCACTCGCGGCCTCGATGCGGGCCGGCCGCGTCGTCGAAACCGATCATTTCGACACGCTCGCGGAGGCGGTCGCCGGTGGTCTCGATGAAGACAGCCTGACGCTCGGGCTGTCGATGGCCGTGATCGATGAGGTCGTGACCTGCACGGAAGCGGAAATCGAAGCGTCGATGCGCGACCTGCTTCTGGATGAGCACATGCTGGTCGAAGGGGCTGCAGCACTCGCGCTCGCCGGTTTCCGGAAGGTCGCGCAAAAGTGTGCCGGCCAGACCAATGTCGTCCTGCTCTGCGGTGGCAATGTCGACGGCGCCAGCGTGTTGCCTGCGTTGCTAGGTTGTCAGCAGCCCCCGGACAGAAGTGGCTCCAAGCGGCACCACGTAGAGCGCGTTAAAGGCTGACCCGCTCGACATAGTAGCGCGGGATCTTCACCCGATCCCGGTCGCGATAGAAGTCGATGCAGAAATCGACGAAGGCCTTGAAGCGCTTCGACACGTGCCGACGGCGCGAATAGATCAAATTGATCGCCGTCTGCGGTGACCGCCAGTCTGATAGCACCGGCTCCAGCAGACCGGCCTGCCGCTCGGTCTCGACGAAGAAGTCAGGCAGATAGGCGATGCCCTCGCCGGCGACCGCAAAATACTTGATCGTCCAGTAGTCGTTGGTGGTGCAGGTCGCCGCCGGCAGCAGGTCCACCTCGTCTTCGCCGGCCTGCGTCAAGTACCAGGACTGCAGCCGCGTCGGCTGGCGGAAAACGAGACCGCGGTGGCCGGAAAGTTGATCCGGGTTTTCCGGCTGGCCGTGGCGAGCGATGTATTGCGGGCTTGCAAACAGCCCGTAGGATGAGACCGAAAGCCGGCGACTGATGTAGTCCACATCCGATGGCTCGCCCCAGTGAAAGATGCCGTCGAGCGCCTGCTCCGTGACATCGGAAAAAGGTTGGCGCGAGGAGAGAAAGACGACGTCGAGATTGACCTGCGGATATTGCTGGCGAAAGGCGTAAAGCAGCTCCGAGGTGATCGTCGTGCCGAATTCGCCTGTTGAACCCACCCTCAGCGTGCCCGCCACCTCCTGGCGCATCTCCGCCATTGCGGTCGCCGCATCGTCGCAGTTTGACTGGATGAGCCGCGCGTAGCGCAGGAATTCCGCACCCGCATCGGTCACGTGCAGTTGGTGCCCTTCGCGCACGAAGAGCTCGATGCCGAACTCGTCCTCCAATTGCCGGATCTTGTGGCTGAGCGTCGACTTTGGCAGCCGATGCCGCCTGGAAGCCGCTGAAATCGAACGGGAATCCGCAACTTTCACAAAGCAGTCTATGAGTGACAGGTCCATATTTCGTCCAAAATCTTGGATGATATGTTCGTAAATTAGAGCATTTCGGCCCATTGTGCAAACGATTGGGAATTGGGAATAATCACTGGAGCTAAGGGAGAAGAGGTTCCAGTGAGCGATATCAGAGAATTCATTCGCGCCGCATCGGGCACCGGCGGCAAGGCAACGCTGGCGATCCGGGGTGGCCGCCTGGTCAACGTCGTTTCGGAAGAAATTTATCAGGCCGACGTCGCCATCTATGGCGAGCGCATCATCGCCGTCGGCGACATCTCCGACTATATCGGCCCTGAGACCAGGATCGTCGACGCGACCGGCAAGTACCTCGCACCCGGAATGATCGACGGGCATCTGCATGTCGAGTGCTCGAAGATGTCGCTGACGAGCTTCGCCAAGGCCGTCGTTCCGCTCGGCACGACCTCGATCGTCACCGGCCTCGACCAGATCATCGTCGTCGGCGGCCCGGCTGCGGCGCGCGAGTTCCTCGACGAAGCCAAGCAGACACCTTTGAAAGTCTTCTGGGGCGCGCCCTGCAAGACGCCCTACACCATGCCGCGCTCGACGGTCGGCCACTATTTCAGCCCGGCCGACCACCAGGCGACGCACCACTGGCCGGAATGCGTCGGCATATGGGAGACCGTGCGCGAATTCATCCAGGAGGAGGATGCCGACGTGCTGGCGGCGCTGGAGCTTGCCGAAAAGAGCCGGCTGCCGGTGCTCGGCTGCTGCCCGATGACCCGCGGCGCGCGGCTTGCCGGCTACCAGCAGTCCGGTGTGCGCGCCGACCATGAGAGCTACACGCCCGAGGAAATGCTAGAAAAGCTGCGCGCCGGCATGCATGTCGTGGTGCGTGAATCCTCGATCTCGCACTTCCTTTCCGAAAATCTGCGCATCGTCACCGAAATGGGCGCCAAGGCGCTTCGGCGCATCAGCTTCTGCACCGATGACGTGGTGGCGAGCGACATTCTGAAGCGCGGCCATCTCGACAACATGGTGCGCATGGCGATCGCCATGGGCATCTCGCCGATGGCCGCGATCCAGATGGCGACGATCAACGGCGCCGACGCGCTTCGGATCGACGACAAGGTCGGCTCGATCTCGCCCGGCCGCGCCGCCGACATTCTGCTCGTCAACGACCTTCGCAACTTCAACATCGAAACGGTCGTCGCCAAGGGCGAAGTGGTAGCCCGCGCCGGCAAGATGGCAATCGAGCTGACGCCGCCCGAACGCAGCGTCGCCCTGCTCAACTCGGTCAAGGTCGCACCGCTTCAGCCTGGCGACCTGAAGGTTGCCTATGACGGCGTCGGCGACACGGCGGAAGCGATGGCGATCGCCGTAACCCCGGAGAAGATCTTCGTGCGCACCCGTCGCGACGTGACGCTTGCGGTCAAGGACGGTCAGGTGTTCGCCGATCCGGCCAGGGACGTGCAGTACGTGACGGTCGTCGAGCGCTACGGCAAGACGAACAACCGCCCGGTCGCCTTTGCCTCCGGCTTCGGCTTGCGCGAGGGCGCGATCGCCAGCTCGACCGCCCCAGACGACAACAACATCATCTGCATCGGCGCCGATCTTGAGGACATGCGCATCGCCATCAACCACCTGATTGCCAACAATGGCGGCCAGGTGGTGGTCCGCAACGGCAAGGTCGAAGCCTTCCTGCACCTGCCGATCGGCGGCATCGTCTCCGACATCGAACCGGCCGAAATGGCGGCGCTGGAAGACCAGCTCGACGATGCGGCCCGCGCGCTCGGCTGCCGGCTGCCCTGGCCCTTCATGTACATGTTCGTGCTGCAGATCACGGCGATCCCGGAATATGCGATCACCGACCTTGGCGTCGTCGATTGCGTCGGGCTCAAGGTGATCTCGCCGTTTGCACCCGCCGGTGGGGACGAGCGCGCCGAAGCCGCGGAATGATAGCTGGAGGGGGTCGGTCATGCCGGCCCCCTTCTTCGTTTAAAAAAGGGGAACAAAATGAACTATCAGAACAAGACCGTGGAGGCGGCCCCAGGCCCGGAGACATCCTGGCTCGGCGCACTCCTTGACCGCTATTTCCAGATCTCGCAGTTCGGCTCGACCGTCCGCACCGAGATCCTCGCGGGCCTCACCACCTTTCTCGCCGCCTCCTACGTCATCGTCGTCAATCCATCGATCCTGGCGCATGCCGGCATTCCGTTTTCGGCAGGGGTGACCGCGACGGTGCTCGTCAGCTTCATCGGCAGCTGCGCCATGGGGCTTTATGCGCGCAGCCCCATCCTGGTGGCGCCCGGCATGGGCATCAACGCGCTCTTTGCCTACACCATGGTCGTCGGCGCCAAGGTGCCGCTTGAAATCGCGCTCGGCTGCGTCTTCTGGGCCGGCGTGCTCTTCACCGTCATGGCCTTCTTCAACCTGCGCCAGACGATCATCGAGTCGATCCCGGTTGATCTGCGTTATGGCATCGCCTGCGGCATCGGCCTTTTCATCGCGCTGATCGGTCTGGAAAACGCCAAGTTCATCGTCGCCAACCCCGATACGATCGTCGGCCTGACGCAGTTCAACCCGGTGACGCTCACCTTCATCGCCGGTTTCGTGCTGACGGTGGCGTTGGTGGTGCGCAAGGTGCCCGGCGCGATGATGGCCGGCATGATCCTCACCACCATCCTGTCGATCCCGATCGGCCGCTGGTGGGGCGACGGCGCCGCGTTCTGGCCGGAGACACCAGACGTGCACACACTCGTCAATTGGAGCGGTTTCTCGGCGGCACCGGATTTCAGCTTCGTCGGCCAGATCGACCTCATCGGTGCGCTCAACCTGATCTACCTGCCCTTCATCTTCGTCTTCCTGTTCACCAACTTCATCGAGGCTCTGTCGACCTTCCTCGGCCTTGCCGAAGCGGCCGACCTCAAGGATGAAACCGGCATGCCGCGCAATATCCGCGAATCGATGCATGTCGACGCGATCGCCGCGCTGATCTCGGCCCCGCTCGGCACCAGCCCGGCAACCGTCTACCTCGAATCCGGCGCCGGCATCGCCCAAGGCGGACGCACAGGCCTCGTCGCACTCGTCGCCGGCCTTCTCTTCGTGCCCTTCCTGTTCCTGTCGCCGCTATTGTCGCTGGTGCCGGCGGTTGCGACCGCGCCGGTGCTGATCCTCACCGGCCTCTTCATGTCCGAGCCGATCAGCAATATCCGCTGGAACACACTCGACGAGGCGATCCCGGCATTCCTCGCGATCGTGTTGATCCCGCTCACCTTCTCGATCACGCTCGGCCTGTCGCTCGCGATCATCGCCTATGTGCTGATCAAGCTGGTCTGCGGCCGGGCCGGCGATGTAAAACCGGTCATGTGGTTCGTCGCGCTGCTTGCCGCAGCACTCGTCGCCCAGACCCAGTAGTCCCTTCGGCGTCCTCTCTTGATAAGAGGACGCCGACATCGCCCATCCGAAGGAAACCATCATGCTTCAATCCTGGTCGAGAACCGCACCCGAACTGGTCGACGTCGCCATGGGCCGCAAGCCGGCCGATCTCGTGATCCGCAATGGCAAGTGGGTCAACGTCTATTCCGGCGAGATCATTCCCGGGACCGACATCGCCGTCAAAGCCGGCCGCTTCGCCTATGTCGGGCCGGACGCCAGCCACACCATCGGCGAAGGCACCAAGGTCCTGGACGCCGTCGGCCGCTATCTCGTGCCCGGCCTTTGCGACGCGCACATGCATGTGGAAAGCGGTCTCGTCACCGTCACCGAATTTGCCCGCGCGGTCATCCCGCACGGCACGACCACCATGTTCATCGATCCGCACGAGATCGCCAACGTGCTCGGCCTTGCCGGCGTCCGGCTGATGAACGAGGAGGCTGAGAGCCTGCCGGTCAACGTGCTCGTCCAGGTGCCGAGCTGCGTGCCGAGCGCGCCGGGCCTTGAAACCGCCGGCGCCGAGCTTTCAGCGCAAGATGTCGCGGAGGCGCTCGCCTGGCCGAACGTCATCGGCCTTGGCGAGATGATGAATTTTCCCGGCGTTGCCGGCAATGATCCGAAGATGATGGCCGAGATCGCAGCCACCCAGGATGCCCGCCTCACGGTCGGCGGCCACTACGCCTCGCCGCACCTCGGCCGCGAGTTCCACGCCTATGCCGCCGGCGGACCGGCTGATGACCATGAGGGCACGACGGTTGACGACGCCATCGCCCGTGTGCGCCAGGGCATGCGCGCCATGCTGCGCCTCGGTTCCGCCTGGTACGACGTCGCTGCACAGATAAAAGCGGTGACCGAATCCGGTCTCGACCCGCGCAATTTCCTGCTTTGCACCGACGACAGCCATTCCGGCACGCTCGTTCATGACGGCCACATGAACCGGGTCGTGCGCCACGCCATCGCCCAAGGGCTGAAGCCGGTCACCGCCATCCAGATGGCGACGCTCAACACCGCCCAGCATTTCGGTCTCGAACGTGAACTCGGCTCCATCGCGCCCGGCCGCCGCGCCGACCTGATCGTCACCTCGGACCTTGCCGCCCTTCCGATCGAGATGGTCTTTGCCCGCGGCGAACTCTTGGCCGAAGGCGGTGCGCTGGTGCGCGACATCCCGGCTTACGTCTATCCGGAAAGCGCCCGCAACACGGTTCATCTCGGCCGAACGCTGGCGGCCGGCGACTTCGACATCCCGTCCAATGCACGCGCGACACGGGCGCGGGTGAACGTGATCGGCGTTGTCGAGAACCAGGCGCCGACCCGCGCGCTTGAGGCCGAGGTCGCGATCGAAAACGGGCTCGTTCAGATGGATCGCAAGAATGACATCTGCCAGATCGCGCTGGTCGAACGGCACCGCGGCACCGGCGATGTCGTCAATGCCTTCGTTTCCGGCTTCGGCTACGACAGCGATTGCGCCATTGCCAGCACGGTCGCCCATGACAGTCATCACATGATCGTCGTCGGCACGAACAAGGCCGACATGGCGATGGCCGCCAACCGGCTGCAGGAGGTCGGCGGCGGCATCGTCGTGATCAAAGGCGGTCGTGAACTGGCCTTGGTCGAACTTCCCGTGGCCGGCCTGATGTCGGATCAGCGGGCGGAAGTGGTTGCCGAGAAGGCTGCAGCGATCGTCGAGGCGATGCGCGCCTGCGGCTGCCGGCTCAACAACGCCTATATGCAGCACTCGCTGCTGGCGCTCGTCGTCATTCCAGAGCTTCGGATCTCGGACAAGGGCCTGATCGACGTGCGCACGTTCCAGAAAACCGACGTCGTTTTGAGCACGCGTTAAAACGAATCGGCCGCCGGCAGCGGTGGCCGATCCCTTTCGCTCCGCTCCACCTTCCCGTTGATACGTCGGGTCGCAGAGCGACGGTCAGTCCCGCCCAATCCCCCGGAATCTTCCCTTATGGTTAATCAATGCCTAAACGGAAACAATCGCCCCGATTGCCCGGTCGGATTGTCCTCCTGCTCGCCCTTTCCGAAACGCAGTTGACGTCAGGATCCCACCGCAGCCATCGTCCCACAATGGGACAGGGCCGCCGATCGCCCCGCCGCGCCCCAATCAATCCTGCTCCAAATTGCATGCAATGATGGCAAATGGTACAAGGAGGAGCTTATATACAACCGTGTAGGGCAAAAGGTCTCGCGCTACGCGCACATGTTTGGCAACGAGGTTTCCACAGGCAACATCCAGCGCTTGGCAACAGCATTGACCCGGACAAGCTGTGCGGTAGCTTTGGAGAGGAATGAGCCAAACCGGAGCGCCGCTGAGCGAGCGCTTGCATTCCACGGGACGCGTTCGAAAAAGAAAGGCAAAGGCACGCATGCCGGATACTGATGCAACCTTGTCTGCTTCAGCTTCAGTGCAAGACCCCGTCACGGCCCGTCCGGACGAAGTTCTTTCGTTCTATGATGAGGCCTTTCACCTGACCAGTGCTTCGTCGGCACTCCAGGAAACCTATGAGGTCGGCACGCTGGTTGATGCGACCCTGTGGCATCTCTATCCCGAACTGCTTGCGCCCGCATCCAAGGCAACGGTCGAGACCGTGATCGCGAGCGGGGTGCCGCGGAGCGTCGAAGTCATCGACGCCGCCACCAGGTCGCGACGCACACTTCTCGTTTTCCGCGCCATGCGCGGCATCGGTGTGCTCGAAACCAGTGGCCGGTCGACCCGCCGCGAGGTCGGCAGCCACGGCGAGAGCGAACGGGCGCTGCTTCTGCACCAGGCAACCCACGACGTTTTGACGGGACTGCCCAACCGGCGGCAATTCAGCGACGATCTGCAGAGCATCCTGCCGACGCCCGGCGAAAAGCTGGCGCTGATGCAGATCGACCTCGACGACTTCAAGCCCGTCAACGATACGCTCGGTCACGGCGCCGGTGACGCTGTTTTGAAGATGGCGGCCGAACGCATAAGGGGGGCGCTCCGTGACGGTGAGATCGCCTATCGTCTAGCCGGTGACGAGTTTGCCGTCATCCAGCGGCACAGCGACCAGCCGGCGGACGCCGAATATCTCGCCGAGGCCCTGATCGAGGCGTTCAGCGAACCTTTCACCATCGACGGCATCTCCGTCTTCGTCGGCGCAAGCATCGGCATTGCCATTGCGCCGAATGACGGAAACGACATTGAGCAGCTGATGAAGGCTGCGGACATTGCGCTTTATGCCGCCAAGAAGGACGGACGGGGCCGGGCAAAGACCTTCAGCCGTTCCATGCTGATCGTGCTGGAACAGCGCGAGATGTTGCGCCGCAGTCTGCGCACCGCCCTTCAGGACAACCAGTTTTCGATCGAGTACCAGCCGCTGGTCGAGCCGCCATTTTCGATCGTCGGCTTCGAGGCACTGGTGCGCTGGCACCACCCGCTGGTCGGCACGATCCCGCCCAACGTCTTCATCCCGATGGCGGAATCCGACGGCCTGATGAACGAGATCGGCCAATGGGTGCTGGAGGAGGCCTGCCGGCAGGCCGCAACCTGGCCATCGCATTTCACCGTCGCCGTCAACCTGTCGCCGGCGGAATTCCTCAGAGAGGGCCTGACGGACCGGATCGCCCAGGCAATCGACATGGCTGGCCTGCGCGCCGACCGGCTTGAGCTCGAAGTCACCGAATCGGTGCTGCTCGAGCGCACGACCAACAATCTCGACACGCTGAACACACTGAATGTCCTGGGCATTCAGATTTCGCTCGACGATTTTGGTACTTTCTATTCCTCGCTCAGCTATCTCAAGAACTTCCCCTTCGATACGATCAAGATCGACCGCTACTTCATCAAGGATCTGGAGAACGACGAAAAAAGCCAGACGATCGTTCGATCGATCATCGGGCTCGCGCATGGCCTCGGAATGCGCGTGACTGCCGAAGGCGTCGAAACGGTCGGGCAGGCCGTCTGGCTTCGCAAAGAGGGATGCGACCGGCTGCAGGGCTATTTCCTCGGCATGCCGATGCCGGCGGAAGCCATCGGCGCCTACCTTCGACGGTCGTCGGCAATGGCGACACTGTAATCGCGCATCTGTGCGTTGCGCAGCATGCGGCACCACGCAAAGTCTGGGTTGTTTTGGTGCAAAATCACGGGGTTGGGTCGTTAGAAATCATTATAGAAAGTGCTTTATGGCCGTGGCAGAGTTCGGCACGCGGAGGACATTGCGGCATGGGTGCTAGTGTCAACAAGACCACGGAAACGGCTTTCGAGCCCTTGCTTCAGTTCGATATGGAGATGGAAGACTTCCTCTCGGACTGGCACCATTGCGATCATGTCTCGACCTACCTCGCCCGGATGATCAGCCACAACAGGACCGATCCGGTACGGCATTCGAACTTCTTTTCGTCCGCCCTCAACGAGCTCCTGGAGGTCTCGTTTCGCGGCGGCACCACCGACGGCAAGATCGGCCTGGCAATCTATCGCCAGGGCGCCACGGAGCGGGTACAGCTGAGCTTTCCCTGCCCGCCGGGGCAGGCGCGCTTCTATCGCGAGGCGGTCTCGAAAACCCGTGAGAGCGATGCCCAGGCCCGCTATCTCGACGCCATTTCCAACGACCTTGCTCCCAGCCGGGAATCGGTGCTTCTGGACCTCGCTGTCAACTATGACGCCCGCCTCCGGCTTGACGAGGATGCGGCTCCGGCCATCACCCTGATCGTGGATCTTCCTCTTGAAGGAATGGTGAGTTGATCGCGGCGAGCCTTCCTCAGCGTTTCAAGGTCGACTTCGATCCCAACAGCCAGATCTTCTCGCTTGCCGGAACGATCCGGCCGCGATCGATCGACGAAATCGCCGAGAGTATCCAAGCGCTCAGGGAAGCGATCGATACGGTGCGCGGCGTCCTCTACATCGATGTGAAGCGCCTCATCCAGATGAACAACACGGCCTTCCAGGCCTTCATTCGGGTGGCCCTCGACGCCTGCCGGGAGCGGTCCGACCTGCGCCTGATCGTCGTCACGTCAAGCGTCGTCAGCTGGACGACGCGCATGTTCCGGCACTTGAGCACGATCGAGCCGCAGATCTCCGTCGAGGTCTATGACTCGATGTTCTATCCCGGCCAGGACTACTTCGAGGACACGAGCTTCATTCCCATCCTGCGCGCCCAGACGAAATTGACCTGGCGCCACGAGCGCACCATCCTGCCGCGCCACGGCATGCGGCCCGGGATCGCCGTGGCCGACATCTGCTGCGGCATCGGCGATTTCGCCGTGCTCGCGCAGAAGGAGTTCCAGCCGTCGCGGATCGTCGCGCTCGACCACTCGAAGCCGAGCCTCGCCTATGCCCGCAAGGTGGCCGCCGAGTTCGGCGTGACGGGTATCGAATACACCTACGGCGATGCGTCGGAGATGCTGCTTGAGGACAACCAGTTCGACTTCGTGAGCTGCCGCCACTCGCTACAGGTCTTCAATCAGCCGGAGCTGCTTCTCAAGGAACTCTATCGGATCGTGAAGCCGGGCGGCCGCGTCTACATCACCAACGAGAAGAACTCGCACTGTCTCGGCGAGCCGCGGGCGCAAAGCATCCAATGGACCTACAATGAGCTCGCGCGGCTTTTGACAAATTTCGAAATAGATGTGGAGTTCGGGCCGAAGAGCCGGCGCTATCTTACCGACACGGGCTTCGACGACATCCTGGTCGAATCCTTCATGGTCACCAATCTGGACGGGGACCCACAGGATTTCGCCGACATCATCGCCGGCTGGGAGAAGATGTTTGCGGACATGGCGGTGAGAAACGGCGAAGCACCCGAATTCATAGAGCGGTTCCGCCAGGGCTTCCGGGATCACATCTTCGCTGCACTGCATCCGAAGGGCTATGCGGGCTGGCCTATCTGGGCAGCGTCCGGGCGCAAACCATTATGAACGCGAGCAATATCCAACGCCCCCGGTTCGGTTTGAGATCCTTTCGAGCCAAATTCGTGCTGGTCGTCGGCAGCGCCGTGCTCTTCGACCTCTTGCTGACAGGCGGTCTGGCACTCTGGAACGTTCAAAGACTGTCGCGCGACGCGACGACGGAGGTCGGGCAGGGCCTGCAGAACGCCAACGAAGATTACATGCTCACCTACGCGGAATCGACGGCCGCGCGGGTTAATCTTCTGCTGGGCCAGGTTCACGCCGACGTCGCCACGCTCGCGGGCGTGCTCCAGGCGCAGATCGACCGCCCCGTGCGCCGGTCCGACGTCGGTGAGGCACTTGCGCGGCACGCACCGGAATCCGTTACCGTCACTTACGATGCCAAAGGTGGGTGGGCGCAGAACCTTCCGGGACCGCTCTCGAGCGTAAGCGTATGGAGTTATCTCCTTGACCCCGACCACCGGCCACTACCCGAGGTGCAGACCGACATCGAGAACAGCGCCGTTCTCGATCTGGTTGCGCCAGCCCTGCTTGCGCACGGCCGCTCCAAACTGCAGATGTACTACGTCGGACCAAAGGAGCGGCCGATCTTGCGGATGGCGCCCTATGCCGATCAGGCGCAGACGTTCGACCGTCTCTACCCCGGTCACAACGAGGCCAACTTCTGGAACTTCTTCTTCCCCGGCCTCTACGAGTCCTGGGAGGAATGGGCGAAGTCTCCGAGCCTCAGGCCCGTTGCAGCCGATACCACGCAAACGGCACCTTATACGGATGCCGCCTCGGGCAAACTAATCGTCAGCTTCTTCCAACCGCTCTGGACGCCCGACCGCAAAGGTGTCGCCGGAGCGACCGGAACCGACATCACGCTCGACCAGCTGGCCGAGGTTGTCGAAAGCGTCAAGGTCGGCGACAGCGGCTTTGGCTTCCTGGCGATGTCCGACGGCAACGTGCTTGCGATCAACCCGGTCGGCGAGAAGGTGATCGGCCTGCAGCGCTCGAGCGACACCGGCGGTCAGGGCGTCACCGGCCTCGAGCGTTCGCTGCGCCGCAGCGTACAGCCCGCAATTGCAGAGCTGTCGCTTGGCACCGATGGCGCCATTCAGCGGGTGCTGCTCGACGAGGCTGGTGAAAAGGTCCCCTATCTCATCCTGCTGAAGCAGCTCGAGCCAGAAAACCTCTGGGTGTCCGGTCCGGTGCGCCGTGAGACCATGTCGATCGGCATCGTGGTGCCGGAGCGGGAAATCTATGCCTCGCTGTTTGCGGCACAGGCGAGTATCTCCGAAGCGACGAATCGTATCCTCATCTACCAGATCCTGGCCCTGCTCGCCTCGCTGCTGTTCGTCACGCTTGCCGTGTTCGGCATATCCAAGCGCGTGACCCGCAGCATCAGCGCGCTCGCGGGTGCTGCGACGCGCATCGAAGCCAAGGACTATTCGGTCCGCGTGCCGATTACGACGCGTGATGAGGTCGGTGAAGCGGGCATCGCCTTCAACCGGATGGCGGAAGAAATCAGCTACCACACCGAGAACCTCGAAAACCTGGTTACCGAACGCACCAAACAGCTCGAGGACGCCAACCACCAGATTTCGACGCTGAACACGCAGCTGCGCAGCGAGAACTTGCGGCTTGGCGCCGAACTCGCGGTCGCCAAGCAGATCCAGATGATGGTGCTGCCCAAGGCCGGCGAACTCGCCGAAATCGCCGACCTCGAAATCGCCGCCTATATGCGGCCGGCCGACGAGGTGGGTGGCGACTACTACGATGTGCTTCGCGATGGCGAGCGGCTGAAGATCGGCATCGGCGACGTGACCGGCCATGGGCTGGAAAGCGGCGTGCTGATGCTGATGGTGCAATCCGTCGCACGCGCCCTGCAGGAGGCCGGCGACATGGACCCGCAGGAATTCCTCAATCGCCTCAACCGCGCCATCTACAAGAACATCGTGCGGACCAATACCGACAAGCACCTGTCCCTGGCATTCCTCGACTATGAAGGCGACCGTTTGACGCTGTCGGGACAGCATGAGGAACTCATCGTCGTGCGCAAGGGTGCCGAAGTGGAGCGGATCGACACGCTCGACCTCGGCCTGCCGATCGGCCTCGAATCCGACATTTCGCGCTTTGTCGCAACCCGTGAGATCGCTTTCAGCCGGGGCGACATGATCGTGCTGCACACCGATGGCGTAACCGAAGCGGTGAACGCCAAGGGCGAACTGTTCGGCATTGAACGGCTATGCGCGAGCGCCGGGAAGTTCTACGGACAGAGCGCCGAGGACGTCAAATCAGGAATTCTCGAAGACCTGATGACGCATATCGGCAAGCAGAAGATATATGACGACATCACGCTCGTCGTCATGAGACACAGGTGATCAGATGACCACGCTCTACGGATTGGCGGACCTGACGATCGGTGCCCATCAAAGAATGACGCGGCTGCGCCTCTATGACGGGCCGCTCGATTTGAGCTGGAAGCACTGCGCGATGGCCTCGGACTTTGTTGCTGAACTTGCAGCATTGCGTTACCGCGCCTCGCGTAACACCTATCGCGAAGTGCGACACAACATCGGCTATCTGACTAACGAGCTGGTCGAGAACGCGGTAAAGTTCCGCGCCTCCGGCGCCGTCATGGTCGAAGCCGCGCTCGAGGCCAACAGCTTCCGCACGAAAGTGTCGAATGTCATCGACAATGAAGCGGCGGCCCGCTTCCAGGAGCTGCTTTCCGAGATCGCCGACGGCGATCCCGGTGACCTGCTCATCGAGCGCATCGAAGCCAACGCAATCGGGCTCGGCAAGACCGGGTCAGGGCTTGGTCTTTTGACGCTGATGAGCGATTATGGTGTTCGTTTCGCTTGGGTTTTTGGTGCCCAGGGAGACGACGGAGAAACGTCGCTGGAGACCTATGCCTCCATTGCGGTCCCAGACCTCTCGAACTGATGAGCCGATGAATATGGAAAACAAGGACGAAGAAGAGTATCGCGTTTGGTCCGAGGGCAACGATATCCATTTCGAAGGCACCATGCGGCTGCCGGGCACGGAAGCCTATGCTCCCATCTTCTCGACCGTCATGGGCGTGCTCGACACCGAGCCTGACCACGTGACGATCGATCTGACCGAATTGCAGTTCCTGAATTCGTCGGGGATCAACCTGCTTGCCAAGCTCACCATCGAAGCGCGCAACCGGCCGAACGTGCAATTGACGGTGCGCGGAACCTCCGAGATTCCGTGGCAATCGAAATCCCTGCCGAACCTCAAGAAGCTGCATCCGGGCCTCGACCTCAGGCTTAACTGAGGTCGGCCTCGGGCCAGAGCGCCGTGCGTTCAACTGAACGCACCAGGACGCACTAGCACTTTGATTCGAGAGCATCTTTCCGCCCCCAGTGGCTCCACTTGAAAGCGGGATGCTCTAAGAGAAAAGCCTGTCGTCTGAAGTGCTGACCAAGTTCCGCGACGCCGGCGCGCCGGTTCGCCTTGGTGCCTGCTCGAAGCCACCCGCCAATCAAGACCTGAAACCGGGAGCGCGACTTCCGGTGCCGGGATCGCGCGTCCACGCCGATCCACACGCTTGACTCCGCCGGCAAGCGCGCCTAACAGTCAAATCATCAGATGACTTGATGAGCGGATGATGCAGCCAGTCAATCGTACCAACCTGACCGAGAGCGCGGCCGAAAGCCTGCGCGCAGAGATCCTGAGCGGTCGCTGGGCAATCGGAGAGCGCATTCCCAACGAAACGGCGCTCACCGAACTGCTCGCCGTCAGCCGTGGCACCGTGCGCGAAGCTGTTCGGGTTCTGATTTCGAAGGGTCTACTCGACGCCCGCCAGGGCTCCGGCACCTACGTCCGCTCAACGGTCGATACGTCAGGCGCCCTCGACCGGGTCAAGCGAACCGGTCTGCGTGACCAGTGGGAAGCACGAGCAGCGCTCGACGTCGAAGCGGCGCGCCTTGCAGCACTCCGTCATACGCCTCAAGACCTCGAACGGATGCTCACGCTGCTCAAGGCCCGCGGCACGGTGGCGGACGGTGGACGTGACGCCTTCAGTGCACGGGACATCGCCTTTCACCGATCAATCGTCGAGGCGTCGGGCAACCGCGCAATCGTCGAGCTCTATGATTTCTTCACCTCGGCCATCCTCGAAACCATCCACTCGACGCTCAATGGCGACCTGCCCGAACCGGATGACCGGGCACATGCGGCAATCGTCGAGGCGATTGCAACCGCCGATCCGGACCGGGCCGCGAGCGCCGTCCGGGCATTCATGGCCCCCGTCCTCGATGAACTAAAACGGCTTCTTGCGCAATGAACCAGGCGTTTCGGGACCCCCATCAGCTTGAGACCGGCGAACGGCTGGAGCTCGAAGACCAGCTCATCGACGCGGAGGCCGACAGCCTGCCGGCGCCGCAACCGCCTGTCTTGAGCCGCCGCGCCCGCATCCTTCTCGGTGCCAGTCTCGTGCTCATCGCCTTCAATTTGCGGCCGCTGTTTTCAAGCCTGTCGGTGTTGTTGCCCGAAGTGATGCAGGCAACCGGCTTGTCGACCGCCAGCGCCAGCGTGCTGACCACTCTGCCGGTGCTCTGCCTCGGGGTGTTTGCGCCGCTCGCGCCAAAGCTCGCCCAGCGCTTCGGCGCCGAGCGCACCCTGCTTGGCGTCCTCTTGCTCCTGACGCTGGGCACCGCCCTTCGCGGTGTTCAGTCCGTGCCGCTGCTCTTCCTCGCAACCTTTGCCGCGGGCGCTGCGATCGCGATCGGCAACGTTTTGCTTCCCGGTCTCGTCAAGCGTGACTTTCCCGACCGGGCGGCGATGATGACCGGGCTCTACACCATGGCGCTTTGCGCAGGTGCTGCAAGTGCTGCCGGCCTGACGCTCTCGATCGAACACCATCTCGCCGGTTCCTGGTCCGGCGCGCTCGCCGCCTGGGCAATGCCCGCGCTCATCGTTCTATTGATCTGGGCGCCGCAGGCCTTGCGCGGCAAGGCGCAGGCGCGCCACAGCGGTTTCCGCGTCGTCGGACTCTGGCGCGACCGGCTCGCCTGGCAGGTCACGCTGTTCATGGGATTGCAATCGGCACTCGCCTATTGTGTCTTCGGCTGGATGGCACCGATCCTTCGCGAGCGCGGGCTTGACGCGGCGACGGCCGGCGCCGTCGTCTCGGCCTCGATCATGATGCAGGTCGTCACCTGCCTGCTCGTGCCGTCCTTCGCCATCCAGCGCCGTGACCAGCGCGCGGTCTGCGTCGCTCTGGCGACGGCTGCCGTCACCGCTCTCATCGGCCTCCTCTTCGCGCCGCTTTCGACCGTGCTCATCTGGGCCGTACTGCAGGGCATCGGACAGGGCGGCCTGATCGCGGCGGCGATGACCCTCATCGTGCTGCGCTCGCCCGACTCCCATGTCGCAGCGCACCTCTCCGGCATGGCCCAGGGCGTAGGCTACGTGCTCGCTGCCATCGGCCCGCTGCTCGTCGGTTTCATCCGCGGCTGGACCGGCAGCTTCGCCGCAAGCTCTATCCTTTTCCTTGCCCTCGGCGTTGGCGTGGCAATCATGGGCATGGGCGCCGGCCGGGCGCTGCAAGTCGGCGCACGGACCATCAAGATCGACGGCGGCCGATAGGCGGCCGCCGAGCGATCGGTTCGGGCTCCGCCTCCTGGGCCGAGCCCTTTCTCATCCGGCAAAGCGTATCACGCCGCAGCAACGGCCGGCTGATACCTCGGCGCCGGCCTGAACATCAGCGCGATCAGGAACGCCCCGAGACCGATGCCCCAGGATCCGACATAGAGCCAGGTATAGCTCGCCAGCGCATCGTAGATCATGCCACCGGCCAACGGTCCCGTCGCCATGCCCAGACTGCCGGCCATGGCCGTCCCGCCGATGACGGTCCCCATCATCCTGAGCGGGAAGTTTTCGCGGGCAAGCACCGCATAGAGCGGCATGACGCCGGCATAGATGAAGCCGAAGAGGGCCGCGACCGCATAGAACGAGCCGATCCCCTGGGCAAAGACGTAGGCGAGCGCCCCAAAGGCCTGGGCGAGCAGCCCGAGAACCAGGATGCGCTTGGCACCGAAGCGATCGCCGAGGAGGCCGAAGACGACGCGTCCGCCCATTCCGGCAAGGCCCTCGACGCTATAGATCGACACGGCCGCCATCACCGGAATGCCGCAGGTAATGGCATAGCTCACCGTATGGAAGATCGGACCCGAATGGGTGGCGCAGCAGAAGAAGTTCGTCATGAGCAGGATGATGAACAGCGGCGATTTCAGCACCTGGCTCGTCGTCATCGACGATTGAACCTCGTCCTGCGAAATCGCCGCGGCAGCGCCAGCGGCAAGTGCCGGCGCCTGACGAACGAGAAGCGACACCGGTATCATCACGACCGCCACGACGACAGCGATGATCTGTAGCGCGGTTCTCCAGTCGTAGGCGGACACCAGCCACGCGGCGAAAGGCGACATCGTCATCGGCGCCATGCCCATGCCGGCCGAGACGAGCGATACGGCAAGGCTTCGATGCGTGTCGAACCAGCCGGTGACACAGGCCATCATCGGCGCGAAGATCGCTGCCGTCGCGGTACCGACAACGACACCAAAGATGATTTGAAACGCGATGAGCGAGGTCGACCAGCTTGCCGCCGCCAGGCTCGCAGCCAGAAGCACCGAACCGATGAGGACGATCGGCCGCGCACCCCAGCGGTCGGAGAGGCTGCCCCAGGTGATGCTGGCAAAGGCCATGGCCAGGAAGCCGATGGTCATGGCGCTGGAAACGCCGGTGACCGACCAGCCGGTGCCGCGCGAGATCGGCAGCAGGAACACCGGAAGCGAGAACATGGCGCCGATCGCGAGACAGCCAAGCAGACCGCCTGCCGCCACGATCACCCAACGATACTGCGAATTGCTCATTGCAATCTCCCTGGTGGCGTCCGGACAGTCTGCCGGCAACGCCGAAATCGTACAAACGGATCGCACGGGAAGCCGAGGCGCGCGGCCTCTTGCCCACCCGCCTGCTGGAAGACGCCGTCACCAGGCAGAATCCGACACCACGCCCACCAGAATCTCATAAATGTTGCAGGTTCGCGCCTGGGCGCGTCCGTTGGCACATTTTCAACCGGGCCTTGTCGCTGGCCACTTGATTGTGCCGCGAAGGTCCAGTCTGTTGATCGTCGCTCTTCAAAGAATAGATAGAGGCCAGGGCACCGTTTGCGGGAGTGACAAGTGTGACGGGATTTCGATGGATTCGCTGATCACCGCCGCGGCCCAGGCGCTGGCCCGCGGCGACCCGCTCGGCGCGCTGAAGCGGGTCGCGTTGCGCGACGATCCCCCGGCGCTGGCGTTGCGCGGCATCGCGATGGCGCAGCTCGGAGATTTTGTCCGCGCCAAGGTCCTCTTGAAAAGCGCGGCGCGCGCCTTCGGCCCGCGGGAGGCCGTGGCGCGGGCGCGGTGCATCGTTGCCGAGGCGGAGATCGCCATCGTCTCACGCGATCTTTCCTGGCCGATGGCGGCACTGGAGGACGCCTGCGCGACGCTCGACGCTCACGGCGATCACCTTAACGCCGCCCATGCGCGCAATCTCGGCGCCCGGCGCCTGCTGTTGATCGGGCGTCTGCACGAGGCCGAGCAGATGCTTTCAGCCACCGATCCTGCGCTGCTCACGCCGCCACCCAGAGCCGCGCATGAACTCGCGGTTGCAGGCATCGCCGTTCGCCGGCTTCAAACGTTGACGGCCGCCACGGCCTTCGCTCGGGCAGCGGCGGCCGCAAAGGCGGCCGGCATCCCGGCCCTGATGGCCGAAGTCGAAAATGCGGCCGCCGTCCTGACGACGCCAGCCGCCCGTCTTCTGGCCGGCGGCCAGGAACGTCTGTTGTTGCTTGACGAGGTCGAAGCACTGTTTCTTTCCGGTTCCTTCGTCGTCGACGCTTGCCGAAACCTCGTCTGCCAGGGTGCAGCAACGGTTACGCTCGCCACACGGCCAGTGCTGTTTGCCCTGTTGCGCACGCTGAGCGAAGCATGGCCGGCCGATGTATCGCGGCGCACGTTGCTTGCGCGTGCATTCGGCGCACGGCAGGTCGACGAATCCCACCGCGCAAGGCTGAGGGTCGAGATCGGTCGACTGCGCGAGGAAGTGCGGGCGCTCGCGGATATCACCGCGACCAGCGACGGCTTCAGGCTGTCCCTGCGCAATGACCACGCGGTTGTCGTCCTTGCGCCGCCGGCCGACGAACGACATGCGGCGATCTTGGCGCTGCTTGCCGATGGTGAAGCCTGGGCGAGCTCTGCTCTTTCGATCGCACTTGGGGCGAGCCCACGCACCGTGCAGCGGGGGCTCGAGGAACTTGCATCCGAAAACAAGGTGCTGCCGATCGGGCGCGGGCGGGCGCGCCGCTGGGTGCGGCCGCCAGTTCCCGCATTCCCGACAGTGTTGTTACTCCCCGGCCCCCTGCCGATCGATTAGGATTGAAACCATGAAACGATCCGAAGCCGAAATTCTCCGCGAATATGGCCCCTTTCCAGGCGTCGACCACGTGCATGGCGTGACCTTCGACGGCCAGAACGTCTGGTTCGCCGCCGGAGACACAATCAACGCCCTCGACCCGGAAGGCGGCAGCACCGTACGCTCGATCGAGGTCGCGGCACATGCCGGCACCGCCTTCGACGGCAAGCACCTTTTCCAGATCGCCGAGGATCGCATCCAGAAGATCGATCCGGAGACCGGGCGCGTGCTGGCGACGATCCCCGCTCCCGGAGGAGGAGGCGATTCCGGGCTTGCATGGGCGGAAGGTACGCTCTGGGTGGGGCAGTATCGCAGCCGGCAAATTCACCAGATCGACCCGGAAACGGGAGCGATCCTTCGCACCATCGAATCCAAGCGCGTCGTAACCGGGGTGACCTGGGTCGACGGCGAACTCTGGCACGGCACCTGGGAAGGCGACGACAGCGATCTCAGGCGCATCGACCCGCAGACCGGTTCGGTGCTGGAGACAATCGCCATGCCATCCGGAACGGGTGTCTCGGGATTGGAATCCGATGGTAGCGACCGCTTCTTCTGCGGTGGCGGCGGCAGCGGCACGATCAGGGCCGTTCGTCGCCCGCGGCACGCTCGCTGATTTCCGACCGCCTCAGGCAGGAACTTGAGGCCGCAAAGCCCGCACCGCGGTCAACGCGGCGCGGGGGCGACGGCACAATGCATCTCACTAGAGCGCAGTGCGTTCATATGAACGCACTAAGAACGCTCTAGCACTTTGATTCTAGAGCATCTTTCCGCCTCACGTGAACCCACTTGAGAGCGGGATGCTCTAAGTGCGCAAGGTTGCTGCCGCACTTTGCTGCACGCTTCACATCCCCAAGCCATGCCGACCAGAGGACACATGCAGTGGTGAATGTCCTGGCACGGTCCGCAGATGCCCGGACGCTGCGGATCGTGCCCTCTCTTTAGGCCCGAATGAAGGCAAGCAGGTCGGGATTGATCACGTCGGCGTGGGTTGTCAACATGCCATGTGGATAACCTTCGTAGACCTTCAGCGTGCCGTTCTTCAAAAGCTTGACGGCCAGTCGGGCGCTGTCGTCGATCGGCACGATCTGGTCGTCGTCGCCGTGCATCACCAGCGTCGGTACGTCGATCGCCTTCAGGTCTTCGGTGAAATCGGTTTCCGAGAATGCCTTGATGCCTTCGTAGTGCGCCTTGGCACTGCCCATCATGCCCTGCCGCCACCAATTGCGGATGACGCCCTCGGATGCCTTGGCGCCGGGCCGGTTGAAGCCGTAGAAGGGTCCGGTCGGAACATCGAGGAAGAACTGGGCGCGGTTGGCGGCAAGTGCCGAACGGAACCCGTCGAACACCTCGATTGGCAGGCCACCGGGATTGTTGGCCGTCTTGACCATGATCGGCGGCACCGCACCGACAATGATGAGCTTGGCGACCCGGCCGCCGCCATGCCGCGCCACATAGGCAACCGCTTCGCCGCCGCCCGTGGAGTGGCCGATGTGGATGGCATCGCTCAGGCCGAGCTTGGTGGTCAGTGCTGCAACGTCCTTCGCGTAATGGGCAATATCGTGCCCCTCGCTCACCTGCGTCGAGCGACCATGGCCGCGGCGGTCGTGGGCAATGACGCGATAGCCCTCATTGACGAAATAGAGCATCTGCGCGTCCCAGTCGTCCGCCGACAACGGCCAGCCGTGGTGGAAGACGATGGGCTGGCCCGAGCCCCAATCCTTGTAGAAGATGTCGACGCCGTCTTCGGTTCTGACGAAATTCTCGGTCATTGGAACGGTTCCTTTCTGGGTTCGAAGAGATGGTTGGTTGTGCCTTGCGCAGCGCCGCAATGCGCAGCGCAAGGCCGGCCGCATCAACCGAGATGAGGTCGATTGATTGCGAGCAGGTGGTGCACGACCGGCATCGCCGGTCCTTTGTGAAAACGGCGGACATCCGCCTGGATGTCGGCATCGGCCTTGGAGACGCGCTTGTGCTGTCTCAAATGCTCGGCCCAGGATTCGACCATGAACCACTCCACCATCCGGCCGGGGTCCGCCGCATCCTCTGTCACGCCCCAGCCGTAGGCGCCGTCACGCCGACGCTCGTGTGACAGGCGGGCGAGGGCCTTCAGGAACTCGGAGCGATCGGCTCTGTCGACCATGTATTCGATCAGCACCAGCACAGGGCCGCGGTCGTGTTCCACCGGCTCACTGGTCAATGGCTCCGGCCAATGGTTGGAAGGAATGAGATCAGCCTCCCCCTTCGGCAGCTTCATCGCATGGAAGGCGAACCCGACACAGAGCAGACCGACAGCCGCCACCGCCAGGGTGAAGGGCACGCCGACTGCCTCGGCAACAGCGCCCCAGGCGAGGCTGCCGCCGGTCATCGCGCCGTTGAAGACAGTGAGATAAACGGCAAGCGTGCGCCCCCTTACCCAATTCGGCAGGATCGCCTGCGCGGTGCTGTTCAGTGTCGTCAGCGCCGTGATCCAGGCGGCGCCGCAGGCCAGCAGGGCCACGATCGCCACCCATTGCGCCGGAGCGAAAGAGAGCACGCCCATGACGGCCGCGGTCAGCATGGCCGACAACAGCAACAGCTGATCGGCATCCATTCGAGCGCGCAGGCGCGGCATGAGGAGCGCACCGCCGATCGCGCCGGCGCCGACGGCGCCGAGCAGGATGCCGTAGAAACTGGCGCCGCCATTCAGAAGCTGGCGGGCGACCAATGGCAGGAGCGCCCAAATCGCACTTGAAAACGCAAAAAACACCGCCGCGCGCAACAGTACCACATGCAGCTCATGGCTGGCGCGGGCGTAGCGCAAGCCGGCCCGAAAAGCGCCGAGGAAGCGCTCGGAGAGAGCGTCGTCCTCCGGCACCTGCCGCCGCCACCAGAGCAGCGCCGCGATCACGAAGACATAGCTGATGACATCGACGCCATAGGTGACGGCCGCGCCGAACCAGGCAAGCAGCAGGCCGCCGAGCGCCGGACCGATCGCACGGGAGATGTTGATGCCGAGCGAGTTCAGTGCCACCGCGCCCTTGACGTCTTGCCTGGACACGAGTTCCGGCACGATCGCCTGCCAGGTCGGAGCGACGAGTGCCGCGCCGATACCACCGACAAAAGTGAGCGCAATCAGCGACGTCACGGACTGCAGTCCGGCGGCGGAAAGAAACAAAAGGCAGAGGCTTGCGGATGCGAGCAGGAACTGGACGGCAATCAGGAATTTGCGCCGGTCGAGGATGTCGGAGAGCACGCCGGCCGGAATGGCGAGCAGGAAGATCGGCAGGGTCGCGGCCGCCTGAACCATCGATACGGCGGCGGGCGTTGCCGACAGATCAGTGACGAGCCAGGAGCTCGCGACATCGCGGATGAAGCTGCCGGTGTTGCCGATGATCGTCGCCACCCACAGGACGGCGAAGACCTTCTGGCGGAGCGGCGCAAAGGTGCCGGTGCTGGTTGCCGATGCCGTCATTGGGCACTCCTCCGTCCAGACGCTCGCTCCCGCAGATCGTACCAGGCAACGAGCACGAAGGCTCCGACAAGGCCGATATGCTCGAAGAAGCCGTTCATCGCCATCGCGCGCTCCGCGCCCGGCGGCAGCTCCCAGAAGCGAAACGCGAGAAACGTGGCGGCGAGTGTGAAGGCCGAAAGCGCGCCTGCCGCGACCCAGCGGTAGATGCCGGCGAGAATGAGCGCTGACATCGAAAGCTCAAAGACGATCACGCCGACGGCGAAAAGCGGTGCTGGGTTCAAGCCGAAATGCTCCATCTCGGCGAGCGCGCCTGAAAAGTCGAGGATCTTGACGAGCGGCCCCTGGATGTAGGCCGAGCAAAGGGCGAGCAGCGCCAGAAAATGCAAGGGGCTGGTCGTCGCTCGGACGCGGTGGTCGGGGCCCGCAATATTGTTCATGTCGCGATCCACCCTCACACCGCCCAGCACGAGCAACCAAGCGCACCGAAGAAGCCCTTGAGGTCGGCAATCGGCAGGCGCGACGTCCAGGCGCCGGCATGGTCATGACCATGCACACCGCAGTTGCTGGCGCAGCCGCACGAGGTGATCGCGGTGCGTCGGAGAGAGTTCTTGCCGGCGCCATCCGGTTCGCCCCAGGCGGCATAGCCGCCGAAGGTCCGGACCGGCGACCAGTCGGGCATTGCCGGCGGCACCGGGTTTTCATCGTAGGAGACGAAATCGCCGGCCGCATAGACGATCTTGCCGCCGACCATCGTCAGTTCCGATGTCAGGAACGAGATCTCGTCCTCGGCGCAGTTGAAGTAATCCTTGTTCGGCACGATCAGGTCGGCGAACTGCCCTTTCTCGATCCGCCCCTTCCTGCCCTCCTCGTTGGAGAACCACTGCACCTTCTCGGTCCACATCCTGAGCGCCGTTTCACGATCAAGGCAGTTAGCGCGCGGGTAGAGTTGCATGCCGCCGACGGTCTTGCCGGTCATCATCCAGGAGAGCGAGACCCAGGGATTGTAGGAGGCGACGCGCGTCGCATCGGTGCCCGCCGAAACATTGACGCCCTTCGCCAGCATCTTCGCCACCGGTGGGGTGGCTTCCGCTGCGCCATGGCCGTAGCGCTCGACGAAATATTCGCCTTGATAGGCCATGCGGTGCTGGACGGCGATGCCGCCGCCGAGTGCTGCGATCCGGTCGATCGAGCGGTCGGAGATCGTCTCGGCATGATCGAAGAACCAGTTGATGCCCGAGAGTGGAACATCCTTGTTGACCATCTCGAAGACGTCGAGCGCACGGCTAATCGTCTCGTCGTAAGTGGCGTGCATACGCCAGGGCCAGCGGTTCTCGGCGAGAATCCGGACGACCTCTTCGAGCTCGCCTTCCATCTCCGGCGGCATGTCCGGGCGCGGCTCGCGAAAATCCTCGAAGTCGGCGGCCGAAAACACCAGCATCTCGCCGGCGCCATTGTGACGGAAGTAGTCGGTGCCCTGCTTGTATTTCACCGAGGACGTCCACTTCAGGAAGTCCTCCTTCTCCTCTTTCGGCTTCTGGGTGAACAGATTGTAGGCGAGCCTGACGGTCATCTGACCTTCGTCAGCCAGCTTCTGGATCACGGCGTAGTCATCCGGATAGTTCTGGAAACCGCCGCCGGCGTCGATGACGCTCGTGACGCCCAGCCGGTTGAGCTCGCGCATGAAGTGGCGGGTCGAGCTGACCTGGTAGTCGAAGGGAAGCTTCGGCCCCTTGGCAAGCGTCGAATAGAGGATGCCGGCATTCGGCTTGGCAAGCAGCAGCCCGGTCGGGTTGCCGTTGGCATCGCGGGTGATCTCGCCGCCGGGCGGGTTGGGCGTGTCCCTGGTATAGCCGACAGCGCGCAGTGCGGCGGCGTTGAGCAAAGCCCGGTCATAGAGATGAAGCAGGAACACCGGCGTATCCGGCGCAACGGCGTTGATCTCGTCGATCGTCGGCAGCCGCTTTTCGGCGAACTGGTGCTCGGTGAAACCGCCGACGACCCGCACCCACTGTGGTGCCGGCGTGACCGCAACCTGCCGCTTCAACATGTCCATCGCATCGGCGAGCGAGCGCACCCCGTCCCATCGCAGTTCCATGTTGTAGTTAAGACCGCCGCGCACGACGTGGGTATGGTTGTCGTTGAGCCCGGGCAGCACGCGTTTGCCCTTGAGATCGATGACTTTCGTAGCGGACCCGGCCAGCGCCATGATCGCTCTGTCGTCGCCGACAGCGAGGATCAGGCCGTCCTTGATGGCGATGGCAGTCGCTGCCGGATTGGCGCGGTCAAGTGTCGTGACAAGGCCGTTGTGGAGGATCAGGTCTGGCGTCATCGAAGTGTCTCCGGTCGATTGAGCGCCGGCGGGGCGTGCCGACGAAAAGAGAGCGGGCAGCGCCAGCGACGAGGCTGCACCAAGAAACGAGCGTCGCGTCGGCATCATCCGGCCCTTTCATCGGTGGTGGCTGCATTCTTCGCCTTGCCGGCGGTGGCCGGCCCGCGGGGAAGATGGCCGAACATGTGCGGCATGCATTGCCGGTTGAACCAGCTCAGATTGATCGGCTCGCCGGACAGGACACGCTTGGCCAGCGGAACCGATTGCTCCCCGACGAGGATGCCGAGCAGCCCAATGAGCGCGATGACGGGCGGCGCCGGCGAGCGGACATTGAGCAGCGCGTAGATGACGCCGACGAGAAGCCCGGCTCCGAGCGAGAGAAGATACATCTTCATCGCCAACTCCTTCACGGATGAGGTTGCCGCCCCGGCCGCATCGGCACGGCCAGAGCGTTACTCTAGAGCATCCCGCTCTCAAGTGGGTCCACGTAAGGCGGAAAGATGCTCTAGAATCAAAGTGCTAGAGCGTCCTTGGTGCGTTCATATGAAGGCGCTCCAGGGCGCATCAGCCCTGTGTCAGTGCCCCTCGGATGCCCCGAACATCGACTTGGCGTAGATGATGCCAAGACCGTACGAGCCACCGAACTTCTTGGCGATGCCGGTGGTCATGTCGTAGGTCTCCGCGCGGGCCCAGTCGCGCTGCAGCTCAAGCATGTATTGCAGCGAGGTCATCGGTCGCACGCCCGCTTGCACCATGCGGTCCATGGCGCGCTCATGCGCCTCGTCGGAAACGTCGCCGCAGGCGTCGGCGATGACGTAGACCTCAAAGCCCTGGTCCAGCGCCGAGAGCGTCGGGCCGACGATGCAAACCGAGGTCCAGAGGCCGCACATGACAAGACGCTTCTTGCCGATGCGGTTGACCTCGTCGATGACCGCCGCGTCCTCCCAGGTGTTCATCGAGGTACGGTCGAGCAGCTTCTGGCCCGGAAAGGCGTCAGTGATCTCGGAGAACATCGGACCGGAAAACGTCTTCTCGGCAACGGTCGTAAGAATGGTCGAGACGCCGAAGCCTGCGGCCGCATGGGCGACCAGCGCCGCGTTGTTGCGCAGCAGAACCGCGTCGATCGACTTCGTCGCAAAGGACATCTGCGACTGGAAGTCGATCATGATCAGGGTGTGGTCGTTGGGTGATACGAGGAGTTTGCCGGGGGTCGCTGTCGCAGACATGGTCGTGACCTCTTTCTGTTGAAAACTGAACTCCGATTGGAGAGCGCCAACTATGCCGCCGACGGCCGTCGCGTTCTTGTCGCCAAAGGTGGATTTTTGAAAATTTCGCTCGCCATGCCGCTGACGCCGGTGGATCGCTATCGAGCGCCAGCTTCCTTACGAAGCGCCCCTGTGCATGGGGCAATCGGCCGGCAGATCGGCGGCTACCGGCTCCGGCGCCAGACGCGTGGCGTGGTTCCGACCGCCTGTACAAAGGCGCGTGTAAAGTGACTTTGGTCCGAGAAGCCACAGGCCGTGGCGATCTCGCTCAGAGGCGTCTGGGAGAAATGCAGCAGATGCTTGGCCTTTTCGATCCTCTGCTGCAGCAGCCAACGATAGGGCGTGCTGCCCATGGTCTCCCGGAATGCGCGCAAAAAGGTTGCCTGAGATAGATTGCAGGCGACCGCCAGTTCCTCGACGGTCAGCTCGCCGTCCAGGCGGCTCTGGACGAGATCGCGGATCCTTGCCTGGCAGCGCTGCGAAAGTCGCCTGCCTCCAGAAGGCGTACCGCCGCGGCCATTGCCGTATTGCCGCACCACGTGCACGCCAATCGCCACCGAGAGCTGATCGACGAAGAGCGCGCTGCGATCGGTGCGTCCATCTACGGTCGCAAACAGGGCACCGAGCATGCCGCCGAGAACCGGATCGGGCGAACCGGCGAGCGAACGCAGTTCACTGACGCCGGCGAGATCTGCGGCATCCGCGATGCGCTCGAGCGCGCCGTGACCGATTTCAAGCAGGGCGAAATCGAACGAACCGCTCAAATCCGCCTTGTAGTCGTCCGCGAAACTTCTGACATAGATGGAGTTTGGGCCAAATTCCTGGATCGTCGAATGGTGCTCCTGGAACACCCTCCGGTCATGGCCGCCCGCAAGCGACAGGCCGATCAGGTAGCCACGCCCGTTGCCAGGGGTGGTCACCCTGCCCGGGGGGCCGGCGGCCGACTTCTTGCGGTAAAGGAGCATGTCGCGACCTTCGATCATCCGGTCGTCGTCGAGTTGATCACGGGAGCAGCCTAGGCTATCGCGCGGCGGCGCGGCCGCTGACGTTGCAATGGTCCCCGTCATCGCTCTCGCTCCCGCAGGCACCAGCACCCGGGCGCCAAGAGCCGCATAGGACGGCACCGGTTCGAGACAACGGCAACGCCTGGATCGCGGTTCGGGTGGGAGGCCTCAATACAATCCATCTCAGGCTCGGCAAATTATCGACAAGGAACCATGATCGCCCCAGCCGCAACGGCATTCTTGCACGTTTGTCACCCGTTTTGAACAAAACGCATGAGGGCGCGCCCTCTTTCAACACTATTCCGGAAGCCCCTCGACGGGCACACTGAGTGTCCTGTTCTTTTTCCTGAACCGCGCCGGCGTCTCGCCGGCATAGCTCGTGAAAACCCGCGTCATATGGCTTTGATCGGCAAAGCCGCATTGAATCGCGATCTCGGCGAGGGGCGCGCCCTGCAACAGGCACTCCTTGACCCTGGCGACGCGATACTCGGCCAACCATCTGGAAGGCGTACGCCCGAAGCTTTCCTTGAAAGCCTTGTTGAAATAGCTGCGCGACAGCTCGCATTGAGTGGCCAGATCGCCGACCGAGAAGGATATGTTGAAGTGCGCGACCAGAAACTCGGTCGCCAGCCTCTCCTGCCACGGGGCAAGCGTACCTTTCTTGTCGACAGGAAAATGCAGCCCGCCATAGGTCTGGCTGAGATGGGCAAGTGCCGCAAGGTTGATCTGTTCGACGAAAAGCAGGTTGGCAACGTCAGGCTCGTCGAGTGACGGCAGCAGGGCCTGGGCAAGGCCGAACATGACGGGATCGGCGTGTCCCTGCACAGATGCAAGCGCCACGTATTCTCTGCGTCCCGCCTGCTCTGCGAAGGCCCGCATAGAGGCAAAGGGGATGTGAAAACGAACGTTGTCGAAGGGGGAAAGATGGTGGCACTGCCACTGGTCGCGAAGATCGGTGATCGCGAGTGATGCCTTCCGATGGCCTCCCTCGAAGACGAGCTCGCCGCGCCGCCACAGCCGATGGGACTCGAAATCACGCATTTGGACAATGACGTTGAAGGCATCGGCCACCGGCAGCGCCGGGGCGCGCTGCAAGTCGAAGCGATCCGAAAAGGTTCTCGTGACGGTGATGCCCCCCGCGCCGATCGTTTTGACCGTGGGGCGCGAGATCTGGTTCTCCGCGTTCAATCGCTCATGCAAGGCCATTGGTCAGAGCCCCCCGATTTACAGCGCCCGTCGTAGCGGCGCCGAGGATGCTACAACGGTTGGCAGCCGCGATACAGGGCATTGTCCCGACGCGGCTCACAGTTTCGTGGATCCGTGTGACATCATCATTGCAGCCAGCGTCGGCGCCAGACAGAGGGGATAACCCCGGTTGTCTCGCAAAACGCCTCGATGAAGCCTGCTTCGTCCGCAAAGCCGCACCGCGCCGCAATGTCGGCAAGCGATCCGCCATCATCGATCAGATAGCGCTTGGCCCGTCCGATCCGGTACCGCATCAACCATTGCTGCGGCGTTTGCCCCGTCACGGACGCGAAGCGCTCAACAAAGTCTCTCTCCGGCAAGTTCGTCGCGGCGGCTGCGGCGGTGAGAGAGAAAGCCTCGTTCCAGTGCTCGATCATAAAATCCTTGGCCGCCTTTTCCTGCCATACGGAAAGCGTAGGGTGGCCAGCCGCTGCTGGCCGATCAGGGTAGGAATGCAGGAGGTGGGCGCAGATGGCGACAGCGATATGCTGGAGAACCGGACCGGGTTCGCTGCCATTCTTGCCGAAGTGCGGAAGCAGCGCCTGCGCGAGGTTCAACATGACGTCGTCAGTTTCGCCGCGACGGCAGCGCAGACCGGCGGCGCGCGGGGCGTGTGAAAACTCGGCCACTTCGCGAAACAGCGCCCGCGGCAGATGGAAGGCAAGCGAATCAAGATCGCTGACCAGTCGAACGCTCGCCCCGTAGGCGAGATCGACAAGGCAGATCGAACCCTGCCTGTACTGCTGGATCTCGCCATCGCGACCATCAGGCGCCACATCGCAATGCATGACATCCTTGAAGTAGAACATCAGAAAATAGGCGTCGTCCGCCGGCAGGGACACGAGCCGGTCCAACGCCCCACCGAGCCGGCACTGCAGGCGCGTGACAGAGAAGCGTGCGTCGCGCACAGGGCGCGCCGCAAGAAACGGAGCATTTGGTTCGCCGAAGCACGCTCCAACACCAGTTGCCTCTGTCATTGCCTGTCTGTCCTCGCCTCTGGGCGATGGCGTTCGTTGCTCGCGGACCGCTGTGGAAACGGTGCGGGCGCATTGCGGACGTAACATGCGGGCAGCGACCGACAATTTCTTGTATCGATTGCTCACATTTGGCCGCAAATGTCTCTGTTTTGAGCGGCAGCCTGCCAGCACACCTGGACGGTGAAGCGCCGCTTGGCGCTGCATTGTTTCAAAAAGCCTGGAGATGCAGCCGCCACTGCTCTCGGATATCGATAGTGGCGGGCCACGCCTACCGACGGGCCCGCCTCATTTTTTACTGTGCGGTCGCTTCAAGGTCGACCTTGTCGAGGAGAAGCGCCGGGTTTTCGGCAGCCCCGATCAGTTCGAGCGCGCCGACACCTGCGGGTTCCTTGGCCTTGACCGTCAAAGTGAAGGTGCCGGGCTTGCTGATGAACTGTGTCAGCGCGGTTGCTGCTTCCTGCAGCTTCGGCTGGGTCGCGGCGAGATGCTGCACGCCGGCACTCGTCATCAGCACGAGCAGGCCGCGAACGCTATCCTCGGTCATGTGGTTGTCCTCGGCGTAGAGCTTGATGCCCTTGGCGAGGATCCCCTTGTCTTCCAGCGTGACTTTCGCCTCCCGCGCGGTCAGGCCGAAAAGCCCCATCTGCGCGGCGTTCAGATCACCGGAGAAGAAGTCCTTCGAGACGCCCCCCATCAGGCCCGAGAAGGCGAAGCTACCCATGTCCTTACCATCAAGCGAAATGTCCTTGATGACGAGGTTCTCGTTCGACTCGTCCCAGGAAAGCTCGACATTGGAAGAGAAAACCAGCTTGTCGAGACCGATCTTGCGCAGCGTCTTGAAGCTCTCTTCCTGCGTGTCCGCAGGGATAGGCACACTGAGATCGCGGTAGCTGACGCGAACATCGGTCGGGATGCCGTTGCGCGGCTTGGTCAGCGCCAATTCGTAAGTGTCGAGCGTGAAGCGAACGCGTTCCGGAACGGAAGGCACCGCAGCCTGTTCCGCCGGTGCTTCGGCCATCGGATCTTCCGCGGCATCGCCGGGGATCTCCGTCTCGCTCGCAGCATCGCCATCGGTCGGCTCCTCCGGCGCAGGTTCGACGCCGACCGACGGATCGGCTTCGCTTTCGGTCGCGCTCTGGTCATCTGCGCCGATTGCGCTGTCGGTCACGCTTGCCGGATCGGTGCCGGGCATGTCCACGTCCAGCCCCGCCATCCGGATCGTGCCGAATTCGGGCATCAGCGTGGTGTAGGGGAAGCTTTCGAACTCTTCCTCCTTCAGGCCCGCGAGCTTCGTCAGCGCCTCCATGGTCGGAGCCCAGGAGAAGCCCTTGATGCTTGCTTCGGCAACCTTGAAATAGTCGGCGCCCTCGCCTGCCGAAACGCCGTTCATGGTGCCGTCAAAGCTGCGGCCGTCGAGCTCAAACGCCATCTTGTCGACGGCGAGCTTCACCATCTTGCCCTCGTCGCTGCCCTGCTCCGGCACTTCCATCTTGAGGCCGATCAGTTCCATGTCGCCCTTGGCCAGCATGTCGACGAGCGAAAGCACGCGCTTGAAGAACACCTGGCGCTCGGCCGGCGGCAGCGCCTCGATGTCGGTGACCGATTCCAACTGCTTCAGTGTGTCGAGAAGCGGTTCGGCCGGCATGCGGACGCTAAGGCCGCTGCTGCGCACCTCGTCGTAGCCAAAGCGCGACTTGCTGTCGGAAAATGCGAGATTTTTCACCGAGAGCGGACCATAGAGCAGCTTCGGCTCCTTGTCTTCGGGGCCCGCCTTTTCCGTGTAGATGCGCGCCATGTAGGCCGCGTCGAAGTTCTCCCCGGTCACGGCACCCATCGTGCCATCAAGCTTTTCCCGCCTGGTGGCACCTTCGCCATCGGGAACATCCATGGCAAAGGCGAAAGTGGCACCGCTTGCCGAATAGCGGGCAACGCGACCGCCAGCGATATCCTCGAGCGCGACGTCCTTGTAGACGGTCTTCTGTTCCGACCCGGCGACGTTTTGCGTGACGGCAACCTCGGGCGCGGAAACCCGCTTTGCGGCAAAGCGTTCGATGCGTTTCAGCAGGTCCGCCTTGTCGCCGCTTGCCGCATGACCGGCGGCAAAGAAGTCCGGCTCTTCAAGCGTCGCCTGCGGCATGGAAAGCTTGACGGCCTTCAGATCGAGATCGAGCCCCTTCACCTCGAGCTTGCCGCTCAGGGAGAAAATCTTGGGGCGCCCGTCGATTGCCGCGATGCGCGCACTGACGCCGTCGGCGAAGGGCAGCGTCACGTCGCGAAGATGGATGCGACCGAGGAAATCGGCCTCGACGGAGCCTGCCTTGCCGCCGCGCTCGGCGATGAAGGTGCCGACCGCCTTTTCGAGCATGAACTTGCCGCCGACGACACCCGTCGCCGCTATTGCGACTACGGCCACGGCCGCCCAAAGCGCCTTGCGACGGCCACCGCCGGTTCTCGTTTCTGCCTGCGCCACGATGTTTGTCCTTTCACCACGTGAAAAATGGAAGCGAGTCTTTGCGCGTGTGACTAAACTTTAGCGCGTTCATGCGCAAGTTTGGCGGGAGTGCTGTGCACCGGTATCTTCCATGGGCTGCAACCTCCGACAGGGCGCCATGTCATCAAGAATGCACATAGAGCTGCGAGCGATACCACATCGCCCGACGGCGGAGAACATTAGCAATAGGATTGACTTATCGCGACCATCAGGAAATCCAACTTAAATTAATCAAACCACTTTGATAGAGTCCGCGGACCAACGAGGGAGACGCAGCCAGTGGCGAGACCGCATCGCGGAACGACAACCACCGACGGCAAAACAAGCGCCGCGATCCGGGCCAGGCAGAACGCCGGCCTGCAGGGCCTGCTTTTCCTCTAACCGCACAATTCGCATCATCGCAAAGGGAGATCAAAATGGACGCGAAAGCCGACAAAACGGGCAAATGTCCCGTCATGCATGGAGCGCAGACGAGCGCTCAATCCGCCGGCACGTCGAACCGGGATTGGTGGCCGAACCAGCTTAACCTGAAGATCCTGCATCAGAATTCTTCGCTGTCTGATCCCATGGGTGAGACGTTCAACTATGCCGAGGAATTTGGAAAGCTCGACCTGCAGGCGCTGAAGAACGACCTCACGGCGCTGATGACTGATTCGCAGGACTGGTGGCCGGCAGACTTCGGCCACTATGGCCCGCTGTTCATCCGCATGGCCTGGCACAGCGCCGGTACTTACCGCACCGGTGACGGCCGTGGCGGCGCCGGCGCCGGGCAGCAGCGCTTCGCGCCGCTCAACAGCTGGCCTGATAATGCCAACCTCGACAAGGCGCGCCGACTGCTGTGGCCGATCAAGCAGAAATACGGCAACAGCATCTCCTGGGCCGATCTGATGATCCTCACCGGCAACGTCGCGCTCGAATCGATGGGCTTCAAGACCTTCGGTTTCGCCGGCGGCCGTCCTGATGTCTGGGAACCGGAGGAGGACATCTACTGGGGTGCTGAGAAGACCTGGCTCGACGACAAGCGCTATTCCGGCGACCGCGACCTCGAGAACCCGCTGGCCGCGGTGCAAATGGGCCTGATCTACGTGAACCCGGAAGGCCCGAACGGCAATCCGGATCCGATCGCAGCCGCACGCGACATTCGCGAGACCTTCGCCCGCATGGCAATGAACGACGAGGAGACCGTTGCGCTGATCGCCGGCGGCCATACCTTCGGCAAGACCCATGGCGCCGGCGATGCGGCCAATGTCGGCCGCGAGCCGGAAGGTGCCGGTATCGAGGAGCAGGGCCTTGGCTGGGCGAGCACCTACGGCAGCGGCCGTGGTGGCGACGCCATCACCAGCGGCCTGGAAGTCACCTGGACGACGACGCCGACCAAGTGGAGCAACAACTTCTTCTGGAACCTGTTCGGCTACGAATGGGAGCTGACGAAGAGCCCGGCCGGCGCGCACCAGTGGACGCCGAAACATGGCATGGGCGCCGGCACCGTGCCGGATGCCCATGACAAGTCCAAGCGTCATGCCCCGTCGATGCTGACCACCGACCTCGCGCTGCGCGTTGATCCGGCCTACGAGAAGATCGCAAGACACTTCTACGAGAACCCGGACGCCTTTGCCGACGCCTTTGCCCGCGCCTGGTACAAGCTGACCCATCGCGACATGGGCCCGCGCGCCCGCTACCTCGGCCCGGAAGTGCCGACGGAAGACCTGATCTGGCAGGATCCGGTTCCGGCTGTCGACCACCCGCTGATCGACGCTGCGGACATCGCCGGCCTCAAGGCGAAGATCCTTGCCTCGGGTCTTTCGGTCTCCGAGCTCGTCTCGACGGCCTGGGGGTCAGCCTCGACCTTCCGCGGTTCGGACAAGCGCGGCGGTGCCAATGGTGCCCGCATCCGCCTTGCCCCGCAAAAGGACTGGGAAGTCAACCAGCCGGCCCAGCTGGCCAAGGTGATCGAAACCCTCGAGGGCATCCAGCGCGCCTTCAACGATGCTCAGTCCGGCGGCAAGAAAGTATCGCTCGCAGACCTGATCGTGCTGGGTGGCGCGGCGGCGGTTGAAAAGGCGGCCAAGGCGGCCGGCCATGACGTGGAGGTTCCCTTCACGCCGGGCCGCACCGACGCCTCGCAGGAACAGACCGATGTCGAGTCCTTTGCCGTTCTTGAACCGATCGCAGACGGCTTCCGCAACTACCAGAAGACGCAATATGCCGTTTCGCCGGAAGAGCTGCTGATCGACAAGGCGCAGTTGCTGACGCTGACGGCACCGGAAATGACCGTTCTCGTCGGCGGCCTGCGCGTCCTCGGCGCCAACTACGGCGCGACAAAGCACGGGATCTTCACCGATCGTCCCGAAACGCTGAGCAATGACTTTTTCGTCAACCTGCTCGACATGGGTACGGCGTGGAAGGCAACCTCCGACGCGAAGGACGTGTTTGAAGGAAGCGACCGCAGGACCGGCGATGTCAAGGCGACGGCGACGCGCGTCGACCTCGTTTTCGGCTCGAACTCGCAGCTTCGCGCCATCGCCGAAGTTTATGGCCAGGCGGATTCCAGGAAGAAGTTCGTTCGCGATTTCGTGGCCGCCTGGAACAAGGTGATGAACGCCGACCGTTTCGATCTCGTCTGAGGCCGCAGCGCACCGACACAGACGACAGGTCCCGGCACCTACCGGGACCTGTTTTTTTAGGCATCTGCGCCAATTGCGTCACCAGGGGTTGCAACATCGAGCATCTTGTCCGGAGCATGCCGCCACACGTTAAACGATCGCGGCCAGTCGATTCGCGCAACCGAACCGCCGAGAACCTCGCTCTTGCGCCTCCTGCGCGTTGGGCGACACAGGGCGCACAAACCATTGCTTTTGTGACAAGTTCTGTCTCGGAACACGCGCTGGCTACCGATCAACCTCTTTTACGAGCGCAGCCTCTTATCAACCAATGATTGCGTGACTTGGCGTGGAGAACGTGTTCTGATTTCATCGCAATAGGCCGCCTGCCCAGGTGCGCTGAAATCATCTCAAGCTGTTTCGTTCAGGGGGAACGTGGCATGCCTCGTACGAGAATGCTCGCCGCTTCATTTTCATCATCACTTCTTTTCGCAATTAGCCTCGCGACACAAAGCGCGTTTGCCCAGCAAGCGCCAGCCGTCGTCGTGGCGCCTGCCACGGTCATGGATCTGCGCGAAAGCGTGGATCTGACGGGCAAGGTGACCGCCATCCAGAAGGTCGATATCCGCGCCCGTGTGTCGGGCTTCCTCGAGGCTGTCAATTTCACCGAGGGACAGAAGGTTTCGACAGGGACGGAACTTTACCGGGTCGAAGACGGCGCCTATCGCGCCGCGGTCCAGGAGATCGAAGGTCAGATCGAAGCCGCCGAAGCGGCCAAGGAACTTGCCATCCTCGAGCGCGACCGCGCAGAACAGCTTCTGACGACCAAGACAATTTCCCAGGCCAAGGTCGACGAAGCCCATGCCGAAGTCAGGAAAGCCGAAGGCGATCTGATACGGCTCAAGGGCAGCAAGGACAACGCCGACCTCAACCTCTCCTACACGAAGATCGTGGCGCCCTTCGACGGCATCATCGGCCTGACGGCTGCCGATGTCGGCGCGCTCGTCGGCCCGGACAGCGGCTCGCTGGTAACGCTTACCCGGCTCGATCCCATCTATGTCCAGTTCCCGGTGGCGACCGCGCTCTATCTCACCTACCGCGAGCGGGTGGTGAAGGGCGAAATCAGCGGCGGCGCCAATGTCGGGCTGAGCCTGCCGAACGGCACGGAATACAAGCAGAAGGGCACGATCAACTTCATCGCCAGCAACGTCTCGCAAGGCACCGACACGGTCACCGTGCGCGCCGAGTTTCCCAATCCGGACAGCGTCCTGCTCGACGGGGCGCTCGTGCGGGTGATGCTTGAGCAATCTGACAAGCAGGATGTGCTGGCAGTGCCGCAGCAGGCGATCCAGCGCGACCAGCAGGGCGCCTTCGTGCTTGTGGTCGACGCCAGTTCCAAGGTGGAGCTTCGCCGCGTCGATGTCACGCGCAACACGCGGGGCCAGGCTGTCATCGGCAAGGGCCTGAAAGAAGGCGAGAACGTCATCACCGAGGGGGCCGGCAAGGTCCGACCGGGCATCACTGTCGATGCAGCCACGGCAGCGGGTGGCTAAGCCATGATTTCAAAGATCTTCATCGATCGCCCGCGCTTCGCCACGGTCATTTCCATCGTGCTGACGCTGGCGGGCCTGCTCGCGCTCACCCGCCTGCCGATCGCCCAGTTCCCCGACATCGTGCCGCCGCAAGTGAGCGTCACGGCAAGCTATCCCGGCGCCGGCGCCGACGTGGTGGAAACCACGGTCGCCCAGCCGATCGAAAGCAAGGTCGTCGGCGTCGACGACATGCTCTACATGAAATCGACCAGCGGCGCCGACGGTTCCTATACGCTCACCGTCACCTTCGCCGTCGGCACCGACCCTGACATCGCCACCGTCAACGTGCAGAACCGTGTGTCGCTCGCCGAAGCCGGCCTGCCGTCCGAGGTCAAGCAGAGCGGCGTCAGCGTGCGCAAGAAGTCCTCTGCGCTGATGCAGGTGATCACCATCTTTGCCGCGGACGAGAAGCAGAACTTCGATTCCCTGTTTTTGTCCAACTACGCCACGATCAACGTGCTCGACACGGTCAAGCGCGTGCCCGGCGTCGGCGACGCCCAGCTTTTCGGCGCGCAGGACTACTCCATGCGCGTCGTCCTCGACATCGACCGGATGACCAGCCTCGACCTGACACCGACCGACGTGATCAACGCGCTGAAGGCCCAGAACGTCCAGGCCGCCATCGGCCGCATCGGCGCCCAGCCAATGACCGACGACCCACTGTTCCAGCTCAACCTTCAGACGCAAGGGCGCCTCACCGATCCCAAGCAATTCGAGGATGTGGTGCTGCGCGCGCGGCCCGACGGCTCCTATGTCCGCATCCGCGACGTCGCGCGGGTTGAGCTCGGCGCTGCCAGCTCCGACTCGAACGCCCGTATCAATGGCAAGCCTGTCGCCATGATCGGCACCTACCAGGCGCCGGGCGCCAACGCGCTTGCCGCAGCCAGAGGCGTGCAGGAGGCGATGGAGCGGCTGTCGAAATCCTTCCCGCCGGGCCTGACCTATTCGGTCTCCTACGACACGGCGCAGTTCGTCGAGGCCAGCGTCGACAACGTCGAAGAAACGCTGTTCGAAGCCTTCGTGCTCGTTATCCTCATCGTCTTCCTGTTCCTGGGGAACTGGCGGGCAACGCTGATCCCGCTTGTCGCCGTTCCGGTCGCACTGATCGGTACTTTTGCCGTGCTGCTCGCCATGGGCTTCTCGCTCAACACCGTGTCGCTGCTCGCACTCGTGCTGGCGATCGGCATCGTCGTCGACGACGCCATCGTGGTCGTCGAAAACGTCGAGCGCGTGATGGAGGAAAACCCTGGCCTTTCGGCGGCGGAAGCGGCGCGGCGCGCCATGGGTGAAATCACTGGAGCCATCGTCGCAATCACGCTGGTGCTGCTCTCGGTCTTCGTGCCGGTCGCCTTCATCCCGGGCTTGAGCGGCCAGCTGTTCCAGCAGTTCGCAGTCGCCGTCTCGGTGTCGATGGTGATCTCGGCAATCAACGCGCTGACACTCAGCCCGGCGCTCTGCGCCGTGCTTTTGAAGCCGCACCACGGACCGAAACGCGGCATTCTCGGCTTTATCTCGCGCACCATCGACAAGGGACGCGATGGCTATGCCTTTGTCGCCGGCCACATTGCCCGGCGCGCGATCATCGGGCTTGTATTGCTGGCGGTTGCCTTCGTCGCCACCGGTTTCCTCTTCCGCGTCGTTCCGACCGGCTTCCTGCCGGCGGAAGACCAGGGCGCCTTCTTCACCGAAATCCGCCTGCCCGAAGGCGCGTCCTACAACCGCACCGATGAGGTGGTGAAGCAAGTTGAGACGATGCTGGGCGGCATCGAAGGCGTTGCCAATGTGATCACCGTCACCGGCTATTCCTTCCTCGATGGCCTCTCCAAATCCAACTCGGCCTTTGCGATCGTCACCATGAAACCCTTCGCGGAGCGCCTGAGTGACGCGGCCGGGGTCGAAGCGGCGATCCGCACGACCATGGTCAAGGGCCAGGCGATCCGCGGCGCGCAGATCTTCGCCTTCAACCTGCCGCCGATCATGGGCCTCGGCACCGGTTCGGGTTTCGAGTACCAATTGCTCGACCTGCAGGGCCGTTCGGTCGCCGACCTCTCGGCAACCGCCGGTGGTCTGATCATCGCCGCCAACCAGAACCCGGCGCTCGGGCCGACCTTCACCACCTATTCGGCAAGCTCGCCGCAGCTTTACCTCGACATCGACCGCGACCGCCTGCAATCGCTTGGCGTCTCGGTCAGCGACCTTTTCACCACGTTGCAGGGCACGCTCGGCAGCTACTACGTCAACGACTTCAACCTCTTCGGCCGTACCTGGAAAGTGACGATGCAGGCAGCCCAGGTTGACCGAAACGCTGTCGACGACATCCAGCGTCTGCACGTGCGCAATTCGAGTGGCGACATGGTGCCGGTCGCCTCGGTCGCCAAGGTGGATTACATCGTCGGTCCGCAATCGATCGTGCGCTACAACAACTATCGCTCGATCACGCTCAACGGCCAGCCGTCCGCCGGGCATTCGTCGGGCGAAGCGCTTGCCGCGATGGAGGCGCTGTCGGCATCCACCTTGCCACCCGGCTACAGCTACGAATGGACGGGTACGGCGCTGCAGGAACTGGAAGCGGCCGGCAAGACGACGGCAATCCTGGCCATGGCCGTGCTCTTTGCCTACCTCTTCCTTGTAGCGCTCTACGAAAGCTGGACGATCCCGGTTCCGGTGTTGCTCTCGGTCGCCTTCGGCGTCTCCGGCGCGCTGCTCTCGGTGCTCGTCGCGGGGCTTTCCTTCGACATCTATGCCCAGATCGGCCTCGTCGTCTTGATCGCACTCGCCTCGAAGAACGCGATCCTGATCGTCGAGTTCGCCAAGGCGCACCGCGAGGCCGGAGCCCCGATCGTCGAAGCGGCGATCGAGGGTGCGCGCGCCCGCTTCCGCGCTGTCATGATGACGAGCTTCGCCTTCATCGTCGGCCTGGTGCCGCTGGTGATCGCCAAGGGCGCCGGCGAGCTCAGCCGCCGTGCGGTCGGCACCGGCGTTGCCGGCGGCATGCTCGCCGCGGCGCTTGTCGGCATCTTCGTCATTCCGGCGCTCTATGTCGCCTTCCAGTGGCTGCGCGAGCGCGGCCACAAGCTCGTCGGCATCTCCAGGCATCCGGTCGAGGGGCATGATGCAGCGACCGAGGCTGGCACTACTGAGGGTAAGGTCCAGACGCCGACGGGCCATGGCTAAGTTCGGCGGCACGACCCTCCGATCAAGTAAATGGGGCCACGCTGGCCCCATTTTTGTTTCGACGATTCTGTCTGGGGGCGCTCCCGTGTCAGCCAAACCCTGCACCGCACAAACGAGCGGCGGAATTTCCCGCGGCGAGGGCGCGCATCAGGACGGCGTGATCCCCGCTTCCGCCAGATAGGCTTCGAAAGCCTCAGGCGCCTGCTCCGCCGCAGCCACCGCGACGTAGGTATCCGGCCGCAGGAGATAGGCCGCGTCCACGGCCAAGCCGGCCGCCGCGTGCTGATCGGTCGAGGGGAATACATGGAGCGGCACATGGCGCGCCGCGCACCATTGTCTCAATTCGCCGGAAGCCGCTCCATAGACGTGAACCTGCCAGCTGATGGCGGCAAGCGGCGCGTGGTTGTCGAGACCATTCGCCAGGACCCAGGGTAGCCGGTCTCCACCCTCCACCCTGCCAGCCGCACCACGGCTCAAAGGTCCGCCGCGATAGTTCAGCTGGGTTTGCGAGAGTATGCGGAACAGGAACTCCCGGATGCCGCCGATGCGGTAGGCGAAACTCGCCAGAAAGGGAGCGATCTCAACCCGCAGGAAATCCGCGAAACGGCCTTCGGCGGTCACGAAGGTGAACAGTCTGTCGGTCGTCTCCACAAGCTGTCGCGCAAAGCCGATGCGCTCGTCTTCATAGCTATCGAGCAGCGTGTCAGGTGCTCGGCCCCTCAAGACCGCCGTGAGTTTCCAGGCAAGATTGATCGCATCGCCGATGCCGGTGTTCATGCCCTGGCCGCCGACAGGGCTGTGCACATGCGCAGCGTCACCCAGCAGGAAAACGCGCCCCTGCCGAAAGTGCTCGGCGACGCGATGATGGACGCGATAGGTCGAGAACCAGTTGACCTTGTCGATCGTGAGCTTGAGGCCCTCGATGGCGCGGTGGCTGACATCTTCGAAACTGAGCCTGTCCACGTCTTCGCGCTCGCCACGGACCAGACCAATCAGGCGTCCCCGACCTTTCCCATGGGCGAGAAGGGCAACGAAGTCGCTGCTTTCGAGCGAGATATGCACTTCGCCATTGGCGGCAGGCCCGCTCGCCTCGACGTCGGCGACGTAGAAAGTCTGGTGATAGGTGCCGCCCTTAAACCCAACCGCGAGCTTGTGCCGGACCGGCGAGCGCGCGCCATCGCAACCGGCGAGGTACCGCGCCGTAGAAATCCGCTCGCTGCCGTCAGGCAACCGATGGCGCGCACGGACCTCACCACCCACGTCCTCGAAGTCGACAAGCTCGGTCTGCCACTCGACGGTGACGCCGATCGCTTCCAGGCGCTCCGCCAGCAGGCGCTCGTGATGATCCTGCGGATAGACCAGGACAAAGGGGTAAGGGGTCAGCTTCGCACCGGTCGGGCTGAAGGATATCCGCGCCTTCGCCCTGCCCTTCGCCCAGAGATTGACCGATGGGTTGCGGTGTCCGGCCGCGACGACCGCTGCTGCCAGATCGAGCTGGCGATAGAGTTCGAGTGTGCGGGCGTGCACCACCATCGCCCGCGACGTCGGACCAGGAGCGCTGTTCTTGTCGATGATCCGGACCTTCACCCCCTGGACGGTCAGCCAGAGGGCAAGCACCAGCCCCGTCGGCCCAGCGCCGACGATCAGAACATCCTGTTCCGTCATCCTGCCTTCTCCGCTCGCTCCGCCTGCGACCCAGCATCGGTCGCCACCTGCGGCAGCCTACGCGCACATGCCCGGTGAAGCCAAGCGGCACCGCATGCACGCGACCTTGCGGCGAGGCGCCGAAGCCCTTGTCGGCGGATCAGCCACTTCCCTTCAAGTTTGCAATCAACTGCTGCTGCCCGACGCGGATCACGTGCTCCATGGCAATTCGTGCGCCTTCCTCGTTGCGAAGCCGGATCTCCTCGACAATGCGGATATGCGCGACGGCGACGCGGTCGATCTCGGCGCCATCAGCCGCCGCGTTGGTCAACTGGAAAACACCTATCAGCGCCGCCTCGATCAGGCTACCAACGGTCTGCATGAACGGGTTGAGCGAAGCCTCGAGCAGACGGAGATGGAATTCGAGATCCGCACGCGCCAGCGTCTGCGCGCTATGGCCGGCATCGCCCATGGCGACGGCCAGTCGCATCATGTGGGAAATATCGGCGTCCGTGGCACGCCGCGCCGCCAGTCCGGCCGCATAGGGTTCGAGCGCGAGACGGACTTCGCTGACATGGCGAAGAAACTGCTCGTCGACGCCGGCCCGGAAATGCCAGGTAAGCACGTCGCCGTCGAACAGGTTCCAGTTTGCCCGCGACATGACGCGCGTGCCGATGCGGGCACGGGCGACGACGAGCCCCTTGGCCGCGAGCGTCTTCATCGCCTCTCGGAGCACGGTGCGGGAGACATTGAATCGAGCCGCAAGCTCCGTATCGCCGGGCAGAATGTCTCCAACGGCGAATTCCCCTCCGATCACCGCCTGACCAAGCTCTTCGACGACGAGCCGGTGGCTCGTCCTTTTGCGCGGCGTCTGGAGGGAGGGCCACATCGCACGATCCTCAAGGCCCCGTCACGCTCGCTGCTGGCGATGACGGGACGCGTAGATGATGCCCTTCTGCAAAAGGATGAAAGCAAAGAGCAGAAGCCCGATCAGGATCTTCGTCCACCAGCTCGACAGCGATCCGTCGAAGGTGATGTAGGTCTGGATCAGGCCCTGGATGAGGATGCCCACCAAAGTGCCGGCAACGAAGCCGGAGCCACCTGTCAGGAGCGTCCCGCCGATGACCACCGCGGTGATCGCGTCCAGTTCGACGCCGACGGCGGCAAGCGAATAGCCGGCCGATGTGTAAAGCGAAAAAACGATGCCGGACAATCCGGCAAGCAGGCCCGACAGCGCATAGATCCGGATCGTGGTTGCCGCCACCGGAACGCCCATCAGCCTTGCCGTCGCCGTCCCGCCGCCGAGCGCGTAGACATTGATGCCGAAACGGGTCCGGTGGGCAATGAGGATACCGATCGCAAAGACGAGCAGCATCAGCCCGCCGATGAGCGTGATGCGCCCGCCACCGGGCAGCTTGAAATAGAGCCCTTTCAAGGTCGCGTAGAAGGGATGCTTGATCGGAATGCTGTCGATCGACAGCACGAAGGCCATGCCGCGCGCGAGAAACATGCCGGCAAGCGTCACGATGAAGGCCGGCATTTCCAGATAATGGATGATCGCCCCCATCAAGGCTCCGAAGAGGGTCGCGATGGCGAGGACCATCACGAAGGCGACAAGCGGGTGCAGGCTGCTGTGCTCCAGCACGACCGCCAGAAACACGCCGGTAAAGGCGATGACCGAACCGATCGAGAGATCGATGCCGCCCGAGAGGATGACGAAGGTCATCCCGACCGCCGCAATTCCCAGGAAGGCGTTGTCGGTCAGCAGATTGCCAATCACCCGCGTCGACAGCATGTTCGGATATTGTGCAACGCAGAGCGCGTAACCCACGAGGAAGATCAGGATCGTCGCGGTGAGCGGAAGATGTTTCTGCTTCATTTCGCTGCTCGTTCTGTCGGTTTGCGGGCGCCGCGCGCCGGTACCAGGAAGGCAAAAGCCGTGCGGAACCGCGGCGCTTGCAGCACCAGAATGAAGACGATGATCCCTGCCTTGATGATCAGATTGAACTCAGGCGGGAAGCCCGAGAGAAGAATGCCGGTGTTGATCGCCTGGATGATGATGGCGCCGAGCACCGATGCGGCAATACTGAAGCGGCCACCGAGCAACGACGTCCCGCCGACCACGACGGCGAGGATCGCGTCGAGCTCCAGCCAGAGCCCGGCATTGTTGGCATCCGCGCCGCGGATATCGGCGGCCGCAATAATGCCGGCGATGGCGGCGCAGACGCCGGAAAGCACGTAGGCCGCCACGAGAAGCACCGGAGTAAGGACGCCGGAAAGCGTGCTTGCCCTACGGTTGATGCCGATCGCCTCTATCAGCATGCCGAGCGCCGTGCGCCTGACGAGTGCGGCAACCAGCGCCCCGAACACCAGCCAGATCACCACCGGCATCGGCAGACCGGCGAAGGAACCACTGCCGACGAAGATCAAGCCCGGATCGTTGAAAGTCAGGATCGCACCTTCGGTGATGAGCTGGGCGATGCCGCGGCCCGCCACCATCAGCACCAACGTGGCGATGATCGGCTGAATATCGAGCACCGCCACCAGCAGCCCGTTCCAGATGCCGCAAAGAACACCGACGCAGAGCGTGATCAGCAGGGTTGCCGCCAACGAATGCCCCGACGTGATGGAGGCCGCGGCCGTGGCGCCGCAGATCGCCATGACCGCGCCGACGGAAAGGTCGATGCCCTTGGTGGCGATGACGACGGTCATGCCGATCGCCAGAAGCACGACCGGAGCGCCGCGATTGAGGATATCGACAAGGCTGCCGTAAAGGCGACCGTTCTGGATCTCCAGGCTGAGGAAGCCGGGAAACACCAGCGACACGGCCGCGACGATGACGCAAAGCGCAATCAGTTGCGGCAGCAACCGGTTCAGATAGAGCCTGACGTCCGAAATCACGACGCCCTCCTGTCGTTGGTTGCAGCGATCGCTTCGACGATCTGATGCGCGGTGATCCGATGTCCGTCCAGTTCGGCGACATGGGCGCGATCACGAAGGACGATAACCCGTGTGCTGTAGGCAACCAGCTCCTCGATCTCCGACGAAATGACGACCAGGGACATGCCTTTCTCGCGCAGCGCCTCGATGAGCTTGACGATCTCCGCATGCGCGCCGACGTCGATGCCGCGCGTCGGCTCATCGAGGATCAGCAACTCCGGCTCGGTCGCAAGCCAGCGGGCGAGGATCACCTTCTGCTGGTTGCCGCCGGACAGAAGCCTGATCGGCTTCTCCCGGTCGGCGGTGCGGATATCGAGCGCGCGAATGTAGTGATCCACCAACCGGTTCTGTTCTGCCCGCGAGATCGGTCGCGTCCATCCGCGGCGCGCCTGCAGGGCAAGCACGATGTTTTCCCGCACCGAGAGGTCACCGACGATGCCGGCGATCTTGCGATCTTCCGGGCAGAAGCCGAAGCGGTGGCGAATGGCGGCACGTGGCGATGGCAACTCGACCGGGCGACCGTCGATTTCTGCCTGACCACTGTCGGCCCGACAGGCGCCGAACAGGAGCTCGGCGGTTTCCGTTCGCCCGGAGCCGAGCAGGCCGGCCATGCCGACAACCTCACCCGCCCGAACATCGAGATCAAAGGGACTGATGTGGCCCTTGCTACCGTAGTTGCGGAAGCGATAGCGCATCGGTCCCTGTACGGCCTCCGGTCTAGGGGCGTGGATCTCGGCCGCGAGCTCGCGGCCGATCATCATCGCAATCAGCTCGCGGCGCTCCAGGTCTGTGGTCTCGCGGGTGCCGACGAGCTGCCCGTTTCTGAGGACGGTGATCCGGTCGGAAATCTCATAGACCTGCTCAAGGAAATGGGTGACGAAGACGATGCCGAGCCCGCGCGCCCTGAGCCTCCGCACGATGCGAAAGAGCATTGCCACCTCGTGGGCATCCAGGCTTGCCGTCGGCTCGTCGAGGATGAGCACCTTGCCGGAGAGATCGACAGCGCGCGCAATCGCGACAACCTGCTGGATCGCCACCGAATAGCTTGCAAGATCGCGCGTGACATCGAGGTCGAGCTCATAGTCCGCCAGCAGATCGCGGGCTTGACGGTTCATGGCGCGTGCGTCGACCATGCCGAAACGGCGCGGCTGGCGCCCGAGAAAGAGGTTCTCGGCGACCGTCAGGTTCGGCAAGAGATTGACCTCCTGATAGACCGTGCCGATGCCAAGCTTCTGCGCGTCGAAGGTATCGCGAGGATCAACCTCCTCGCCGTCAAGCAGGATGGTGCCGCCATCGCGGTGATAGGCACCGGTCAGGCATTTGATCAGTGTCGATTTGCCGGCGCCGTTTTCACCGAGCAGGGCGTGTACCTCGCCGCGCCGCAGGTGAAAATCGACCTTGTCGAGGGCCTTCGTTCCGGGAAATTCCTTCTCGATCCGAATTGCCTGGAGAATGTGGTCGCTGGTTTGCATTTGATGCCGTTCCCGCCATGCTGCCATCGGAAGAGCGATGAGAAAGGGCCGTGCGGTCTTGCGCCGGCATCCGCTCCAACCATCGTGATCAGCCGGCCGAAGCACAAGCTTGTCTCGCGTTAAGCGCGAGTGGCTTGCCTCCGGCCGGAGACGAACCGCCGCATAGCGCGGCGGTTCCGCTGCCTGCGCGCCGCGACGCAGGCAGCAAACGCTCAGTAGCCGAGACCCTTCTTCTCCTCGTAGACCTTCAGCGGTTCGTCAGCCTGGGTGTAGAGCTTCGATTCCGTCTGGATCCACTTCGGCGGCGCCGTGCCGTCCTTCTGGAACGCGGCGAGCGCGTCGAAGGCGGGACCGGCCATGTTCGGGGTAAGCTCCACCGTGGCATTGGCTTCGCCGGCGGCCATCGCCTGGAAGATATCCGGAACCGCGTCGATCGAGACGACGAGGATATCCTTGCCGGGTTTCAGGCCGGCTTCCTTGATCGCCTGGATGGCGCCGACCGCCATATCGTCGTTGTGGGCGTAGAGCGCGCAGATGTTCTTGCCGCCGTCCTCCGCTTTCAGGAAGCTCTCCATGACTTCCTTACCCTTGGTGCGGGTGAAATCGCCGGTCTGGCTGCGAACGATCTTCAGGTTGTCGTGGCCGGAAAGGGCCTGTTCGAAACCCTTCTTGCGGTCGATCGCCGGCGAGGAACCGGTCGTGCCCTGAAGCTCGACGACGTTGCAGGGCTTGCCCGCCGTGGTATCGACGAGCCATTTGCCGGCAACACTGCCCTCGTGCACGAGGTCGGATGTCACCGCCGTCAGGTAGAGATCCTTCGACGAATCGACTGTGCGGTCGAGCAGGACGACCGGGATTTCCGCGTCCTTGGCTTCCTGCAGCACCTCGTCCCAACCGGTCGCAACGACTGGAGCCAGAAGAATGGCGTTGACGCCCTGCGCAATGAACGAGCGGACAGCCTTGATCTGGTTTTCCTGCTTCTGCTGCGCATCAGCAAATTTGAGGTCGATGCCGCGCTGTTCGGCCTGCTGCTTGGTCAGCGTCGTCTCGGCCGCGCGCCAGCCCGACTCCGAGCCGATCTGCGAGAAGCCGACAACGAGTTCCGCGGCCGAAGCGCTGCCGAACGTGCAGGCAGCAAGGATCGTTGCACTCGCAAGTGCCTTGGCGATTTCCATGATTTCCTCCCAAAGAAAGCTGCCTCCGCGCAGCCATCGAGAAAAAATCATATAATATTACTTTTGTAAACGAGAAGTTTTGACTTTGGGCCGTTCAATCCGACTGCGAGGGAAGCCGGGCGCTCACGGCAGGGCTGCGCCGGCGGCAACACCGCGGGCCCTGGACGCTGGGATTTGGGCTCTGAGACTTGGGAGGCTTCAGCTGCGGCGTCGTGTCGTCTACCGCCGCGCCAACAGCGTACCGGCAGCGCTGGCGATCATCACGAGGACGACGCCGAAGATCTGGTTGAGGGACAACACCTGCCCGAGAATAACAAGGCCGGCGCCGGCGCCCATCGCCGGCTCCAGGCTCATCAGGATGCCGAAGGTCGAGGACTGCAGGCGCCGTAGCGCCATGAATTCAAGCGCGTAAGGCAGCAATGGCACAAGAACGGCGAGCCCTGCCGTTACCAGCAGCATGTGGGTGGAGAAGCCGGACTGCACCTGATGGAAGCCGAATGGCGTGGCGACGACCGCGGCAAAGAGCAGCGAGACGGCGAGCCCCTCCAGTCCCTTGAAACGTTGGCCGGCATGTTTCATCAGCACGATGTAGCCGCCCCAGCCGATGGCCGCGCCGAAAGCGAAAAGCAGCCCGCGAGTGTCTGCCACCCAGGCGGTGCCATCCCAGGAAAGGCACAGCACGCCGGCTGCAGCGATCGCCGGGAAAAGCAGCCGCCAGCCGCGTCCACCCAGGATCGCGGCGACGGTCAGGGGCCCAAGAAACTCGATGGCCACGGCAAGCCCGAGGGGAATGCGCTCGATCGCTGCGAAAAAGCAGAGCGTCATCATCGCCATTGTGGCGCCCAGCGTGATGGCCGTAAGCCATTGCGACCGCGTGTAGCTGAGGAACGGTGGCCGAACCAAAAGCAGCAGGAACGCGGCCGCCCAGCAGAGCCGTAACCAGGTGGCGCCGAAGGCGCCTAGATCCTGCATCGCCGGCTTCGAGAGCGCCGCGCCAAACTGCACGCTTGTCATGGAGAGCAGGCAAAAAGCGATGGCGAGAGACACACGACCGGTCGCGCCGTCCGCCGCTGCCGGCCCGCTCCAAGCGTTATCCGCCGTCGTTTCCGTCTCCGCCATGTCCGTTCTCCCTTTGACTTGAACAGACATAGCAATCGCGGCACAATAAGGAATGCTAATAATTGTGATGTCAGCATAAGAGACCGTTATATGCATGATCTGGACATCGGTCTGTTGCGCGCCTTTGTCGTGACCGCCGAATGCGGCACCGTCAGCGGCGCTGCCCAGCGGCTGGCAAGGACCCAGGCCGCCGTGAGCATGCAATTGCGCCGTCTCGAGGATGATCTCGGCACCAGGCTGTTGAACCGCAGCACGAGGGGCATGGACCTGACCGACGCCGGGCATGTGTTGCTTCCCTATGCCCAGAAAATGCTGGGCCTGAGCGTGGGCGCACGACGTGCGCTTGCCGGAAAGGCAGTCTGTGGCCCGATCCGCTTCGGCATGATCGAGGACATTGCGGTCGGGTCACTGCCAAAGGCGCTGCAACGTTTTGCCGAATGCCATCCGAGCGTAGCCCTGGAACTCACCGTTACCGAAAGCACCGTGCTGTCGGAGAAGCTGTCAACGGGCGAGCTCGATGTCGCAATCGGCGACCCGGCGCTCTTCCGCGGCCGGCCGGTCCTCACCTGGCGGTTGCCGCTCCGATGGGTCGCGGCGCGCGGTTTCGTCATGCCTCAGGAAGGTCCTCTGCCGCTCGTCACCTTCGATGGGGTTTGCACCTGGCGCCAGAAGATGATCGATGTGCTGAACAGCGGCAGGCGGCCATGGCGGACAGTGCTGACGAGCGCCAGCCTCGCCTCGATCCAGTCAATGATCGAAGCCGGCCTCGGCATTGCCGTTCTGCTGGACCTCAACATCCGTCCCAACACGATGAAGACCCTTGGCGACGACGATGGCCTGCCGCCGGCTCCGGAGATCGAGCTCGGTCTTTTCGCGGCCGACGAGCAGGGCCTGTCGTCCCGGCCGGTCGCGGCTCTCTGGGAGTTCCTGTCCGAAGAGCTTCAGGCGGAAGCCCTGGCCAAGGGCCGATCCTTGCCCGGATCTTAAGCGCCCTCCTCCCAGCTGGCGTCGGCGAACGAAATGCACGTCCAGTGATTGAAAAATCCAAGGCAAAATTTTACTAAATAAAGATTGCGCCGCGCCCAAATCGGGACGTTGGCGGCAGGCAGGACGTTGGACATGGTCACAATCAAGGAAATCGCCTCGGCCGTCGGGGTCTCGTCGGCAACGGTGTCACGGGTACTGAACTACGATCCGACGCTTTCGATCTCCACCAAGAAGCGGCAGGCGATCATCGAAACGGCCGAGGCACTGAACTACGCGACACCACGCAACCGCGGCCGCGGCGCGGGGCCGATGCAGGGCCTGAAGTTCGCCTTGGTGCACTTCCTGCAGCCCGCCCAGGAGCTGATCGACCCCTATTATGTCGGCGTGCGGCTCGGGATCGAAAACCGTTGTCAGGCGCTGAAGATCGAGGTGGTCAAAGTCTTCCACAATGGCAATCTGCCGGAGGCGGCGATCCTGCAGGGCGCAAACGGCGTCGTCGCCGTCGGCCACCATTACGGCGAAGAGGTCCACTGGCTGCGCCGGCACAGCCGCCACCTGGTCTTCGCCGACTTTGCTCCCGACGACGATGTCGATGACAGCGTGATGAGCGACGTCTCCGTAGCCATGAACCGCCTGCTTAACGGCGTTTACGGCATGGGTTACCGCCGCATCGGCTTCCTCGGCTGGATCGACGCGTTCCGCGACAAGGACGACATTCATTCGGAGCGCCGCTGCCGCGCCTTCATCCACTGGATGACCAAGGCCAGCCTTTACGATCCGGACCTCTGCATGGTCGAGAAGCTGACGCCGGACAGCGGTTACACGCTGGCAAAGGCGATGCTGTCGAAACCCAATCCGCCAGAAATCCTCGTCACCTGCAACGACAACATGGCGATCGGCGCCTACCGCGCCATTCACGAGATGGGCCTTCGGATCCCTGACGACGTCGCCGTCGCCAGCTTCAACGACATCCCCGTCGCCCAGTTTCTCGGGCCGCCGCTTTCGACGGTGAAGATCCCCGCCGAAGTGATCGGCGAGACCGCGGTCGACCTTCTGGTCGAACGCCTGACGGGGCGCGACGTCGCCAAGAAAGTGATCCTTGGGACCGAGATCGTCTGGCGCGGAAGTACCGTCGCGGCCGATCCAGCCGCTTAGTCGGACCGATAAAACTTCGGTGGTAAAAATTTACTGAAATATTGCCTTCTTCAGAATTTTGCGAAATACTCCGCGCCGAGACCAGGAGGAGTGTCTCGGGGAACGAGTTCGAGGGAGGAACCAATGGACATGCGTACCTATCTGCCGCGCTTTGCCGCGATCGCGCTTGCTAGCGCTAGCTTCTTGGCGGTCACCGCCGCAGAGGCCAAGGAAATCACCATCTGGTGCTGGGATCCGAACTTCAACGTCGCGATCATGAAGGAAGCCGGCGCGCGCTATTCCAAGTCGCATCCTGATGTCACCTTCAACATCGTCGACTTCGCCAAGGCCGACGTCGAGCAGAAGCTGCAGACCGGTCTTTCGTCCGGCACGGCGGACGCGCTGCCGGATATCGTATTGATCGAGGACTACGGCGCGCAGAAGTATCTGCAGTCCTTCCCTGGCGCCTTCGCGCCGCTTTCCGGCACCGTCGACTATTCCGGCTTCGCGCCCTACAAGGTTGGGCTGATGACGCTGGATGGACAGGTCTACGGCATGCCGTTCGATTCCGGCGTCACCGGTCTCTATTATCGCAAGGATTATCTGGAGCAGGCCGGCTTCAAGCCCGAGGACATGCAGAACCTCACCTGGGATCGCTTCATCGAGATCGGCCAACAGGTCGAGGCCAAGACCGGCAAAAAGATGATGGGTTTCGACCCGACGGATGCCGGGCTCGTGCGCATCATCATGCAATCGGCCGGGCAATGGTATTTCGACAAGGACGGCAAGGCGAACATCACCGGCAACGCGGCGCTCAAGGCATCGCTTGAGACGGTCGGCAAGATCATGTCTTCCAACATCTACAAACCCGCCGCCGGCTGGGCCGACTGGGTCGGAACATTTACGTCCGGTGACGTCGCAACCGTCATCACCGGCGTCTGGATCACCGGCACCGTCAAGGCGCAGCCGGACCAGTCGGGCAAGTGGGGCGTGGCGCCGATCCCGGCACTTTCAATCGACGGCGCGACGCATGCGTCGAACCTCGGCGGATCAAGCTGGTACGTGCTCGAAAGCTCGGCCGAGAAGGCCGAAGCGATCGATTTCCTGAACGAGATCTACGCCAAGGACGTCGATTTCTACCAGACGATCCTTCAGGACCGCGGTGCCGTCGGCTCGCTGCTCGCCGCCCGTAGTGGCGCCGCCTATGGCGCGGCCGACCCCTTCTTCGGCGACGAGAAGGTCTGGCAGAACTTCTCCGACTGGCTCGCGAAGGTTCCCTCGGTCAACTACGGCGTCTTCACCAACGAGGCGGACACCGCCGTCACTGCACAACTGCCGGCTCTGTCGCAGGGAATGCCTGTTGACGATGTGCTGAAGGCGATCGACGCCGAGATCAGTGGTCAGATCCAGTAATCGCTCCCGCGACTGACTGCACCTGGCCGTGGCAACAAAGGCCACGGCCAACGGCTCCTGCTACCCATGAGGATGATGATGGCTCTCGCGCGCCGCGGCGGCATCGGCCGATATTACAACGTCAATGGCTGGCTCTTCGTCGCGCCGGCGCTCGGGCTGATCGCCCTCTTCATGGTCTACCCGATCCTCTGGTCGCTGTGGATGTCGTTCCAGTCCGGTCGCGGCATGATGCTGAAATTCGCCGGTTTTGCGAATATCGTCCGCCTCTGGAACGACCCGGTCTTCATCAAGGCGCTCACCAACACGATGACGTACTTCGTCGTGCAGGTGCCGATCATGATCCTCTTGGCGCTGATCCTGGCGTCATTGCTCAACAATCCCAAGCTCGTCGGCCGCGGCTTCTTCCGCACCGCCATCTTCCTGCCATGCGTCACCTCGCTGGTTGCCTATTCGGTGCTGTTCAAGGGCATGTTCGCGCTCGACGGCATCGTCAACTCGACGCTTGAGGCGATTGGCATCATCGCCTCACCGATCCCGTGGCTGACGCATCCTTTCTGGGCGAAGGTGCTCGTCATCCTCGCGATTACCTGGCGCTGGACCGGCTACAATATGATCTTCTACCTCGCGGCGATGCAGAACATCGACAAGTCGATCTACGAGGTTGCGCGTATCGACGGGGTGCCTGCCTGGGCCCGCTTCACCCACATCACCATCCCGCTCCTGAAGCCCGTCATCCTGTTCACGACAGTCATATCGACGATCGGCACGATCCAGCTCTTCGACGAAGTTTACAACCTGACGGAGGGCAAGGGCGGACCGTCAAACGCCACGCTGACGCTGTCGCTCTACATCTACAACCTGACCTTCCGCTTCATGCCAAATTTCGGCTACGCGGCCACGGTCTCTTACGTGATCGTCGTGCTCGTCGCTTTGCTCGCCTGCCTTCAGTTCTTCGCAGCACGGGAGCGCGACCGATGAACAACGGGTTCACGCGTAAAGCCAGCGCCATCCTCACCTACGGCTTCGTCGGGCTGATGGCCTTTCTCTCGGTCTTTCCCTTCATCTGGATGCTGCTCGGCGCCACCAATTCGTCGATCGACATCATCAAGGGCAAAATACTGCCGGGCAGCGCGCTTGCCACCAATGTCAGCGCCTTCTTCACCCAAGTGAATGCGCCGCTGGTCTTCTGGAATTCCGCCAAGATCGCCATTCTCGCAACGGTGTTCACCCTCGCCGTGTCGTCACTCGCCGGCTACGGCTTCGAAATGTTCCGCTCGCGCCACCGCGATCGGATCTACAGCGCTTTGCTGCTCACGATGATGATCCCGTTTGCGGCGCTGATGATCCCGCTCTTCATCATGATGGGCAAGGCGGGTCTCATCAACACGCATTTCGCCGTGGTACTGCCGACGATCGGCTCGGCCTTCATCGTCTTCTACTTCCGCCAGTGCACCAAGGCGTTCCCGTCGGAGTTGCGCGACGCGGCCAAGGTCGACGGGCTGAAAGAGTGGCAGATCTTCCTCTACATCTACGTGCCGGTGATGCGCTCGACCTATGCCGCCGCCTTCATCATCGTCTTCATGACCGCCTGGAACAACTATCTCTGGCCGCTGATCGTGCTGCAGTCGAACGAAACGAAGACGATCACGCTCGTCATCTCCTCGCTCGCTTCCGCCTACTACCCCGACTACGGCGTGGTCATGGTCGGCACCATTCTCGCAACGCTCCCCACCCTTGCGGTCTTCTTCTTCATGCAACGCCAATTCGTCCAGGGAATGCTGGGCTCAGTCAAGTAGGAATGATCATGCGTTCTGTTACTTCATTCAACGATTCCTGGGTGTTTTCCGAAGGCTTCGCCGCCACTGACGCCGGCCGACTGCAGGCGGGCAAGCCCGTCAGCCTGCCGCACAACGCCGTCGAACTGCCGTTCAACTATTTCGACGAGGCCTCCTATCAACGCGCCTTCACCTATCAGAAGGTGCTCGCCTGGCGTCGCGAGTTCCACGGCCGCGAGGTCTCGCTCGTCTTCGACGCCGCCATGGCGGATGCGGTCGTCTACATCAATGGCGAAGAGATCGTTGCGCACAAGGACGGTTACACGCCCTTCGAGGCGCGGCTGACGGACAAACTCCGCGAAGGCGACAACCTGATCACGGTCAAGATCGATGGCAGCGAGAATCCCGAGATCCCGCCCTTCGGCGGCCGCATCGATTATCTCACCTATGCCGGCATCTATCGCGACGTCTGGCTGAAGATCACGGACGCGGTTTCGATCGCCAATCTCAAGATCGAAACCCGCAATGCGCTGAGCGAAACCAAGACCGTCTCGATCCGCTGCGATCTCGCCAACCCACAAGATCTCGCTTTTGCCGGTGCGATCACGGCATTGCTCAAGGATGCCAACGGCCGGGTGCTGGCCGAGGCAACCGGCGAAACCCGGGGTCAGAGTGTCACGCTGGAGATGATCGGCGTTGCAGGCCTGTCGCTCTGGGACATCGACAATCCGGTGCTCTACGAGATCGAATTGCAGCTGCGCAGCGATCGCGGCAGTGACCGCCTTTCCTCACGCTTCGGCTTTCGCACGGCCGAATTCACCACCGAAGGCTTCAAGCTCAACGGCCGGCCGCTCAAGATCCGTGGCCTCAACCGCCACCAGGCCTTCCCCTATGTCGGCTATGCCATGGGCCGGACGGCGCAGGAACGCGACGCCGAGATCCTGAAGCACACGCTGCACTGCAATCTCGTGCGCACCTCGCACTATCCGCAGTCCAAGTGGTTCCTCGACCATTGCGACCGCATCGGTCTGCTCGTCTTTGAGGAAATCCCCGGCTGGCAGCATATCGGCGGCGAGGCCTGGAAACAGGAGGCGATCAAGAACGTCCGCCGCATGCTGGAGCGTGACTGGAACCATCCGTCGATCATCATCTGGGGCGTGCGCATCAACGAGTCGCAGGACTCGCATGACTTCTACGTCGAAACGAACAGGCTGGCGCGCGAACTCGACCCGACGCGCCAGACCGGTGGCGTGCGCTACATCACCGACAGCGAATTCCTCGAAGACGTCTACACGATGAACGACTTCATCCTCGGCAACGAGGAGCTGCCGGGGGCAAATCGGCCGCGCACCGCGCTGCGCCCGCAGCAGGAATGCACCGGGCTTAACCGCAAGGTGCCCTATCTCATCACCGAATTCGGCGGCCACATGTTTCCGACGAAAATCTACGACCAGGAGCAGCGGCAGGCCGAGCACGTGCGCCGGCATCTGGACGTGCTGAACGCGGCCCACGGTGACGCGAGCATTTCCGGCGCCATCGGTTGGTGCATGTTCGACTACAACACCCACAAGGACTTCGGCTCCGGCGACCGGATCTGCTATCACGGCGTCATGGACATGTTCCGCCAGCCGAAATTCGCAGCCTATGTCTATGCCAGCCAGTGCGCGCCGTCAGAGGAAGTGGTGATGAAGCCGGTCACCTTCTGGGCGCGCGGCGAGCGCAACATCGGCGGCGTGCTGCCGTTGATCGTGCTCACCAATTGCGACGAGGTCGAACTGAAATACGGATCGCTTACCAAACGCGTCGGTCCGGACCGCGAAAGCTTCCCGCACCTGCCGCATCCGCCTGTCGTCATCGACCATCGCCATTTCACCAAGGACGAACTCGGCGTCTGGGGCATGAAATGGGAAGATGCTGATTTCACCGGCTTCATCGATGGCAAGGCCGTCGCCAGTCTCCGCATGGTCGCCGATCCCGTGCCGACGACGCTCAAGGTCGTGGCCGACAGCGCGACGCTTCGGGCGGAAGGTCGTGACAGCGTCCGCGTGATCGTCAGCGCTCTAGACCAGGTGGGCAACATCCTGCCCTTCCTCAACGACGCGGTCGATGTGACGGTCACCGGTCCCGCGCGGCTGCTCGGGCCGGAGCGTCTCGTCTTCCAGGGCGGCTCGACCGGCTTCTGGCTGGAGACGACGGGTGTTGCCGGCGGCATCGCCGTCGCGGTGACCTCGACACGGCTCGGCACCGTGAGATTGGAACTTTCGGCGACTGCGGACGAGGCAGCGGCCGCATGAGTGAACTCCAACTTAAGCACGTCAGAAAGTCCTATGGCACCTTCGAGGTCATCAAGGGGGTCGACCTCGACATCAAGACCGGTGAGTTCGTCGTCTTCGTCGGACCGTCCGGTTGCGGCAAGTCGACCCTGCTCCGGATGATCGCCGGTCTCGAAGAGATCACCTCGGGCGATCTGACGATCGACGGCGAGCGGATGAACGATGTCGATCCGTCGAAGCGCGGCATTGCCATGGTCTTCCAGTCCTATGCGCTCTATCCGCACATGACCGTGCGGGAGAACATGGGCTTCGCGTTGCGCTTTGCCGGCGTGCCGAAGGCCGAGATCGAACAACGCGTCGGCGAAGCGGCGAACATATTGGAGCTCGGACCGCTGCTTGACCGCAAGCCGAAGCAGCTTTCCGGCGGCCAGCGCCAGCGCGTGGCGATCGGCCGGGCGATCGTCCGCCACCCGAAGATCTTTCTCTTCGACGAGCCGCTCTCCAATCTCGATGCGGAACTGCGCGTGCACATGCGCATCGAGATCGCACGGCTGCACAAGAAGCTCGCGACCACGATCATCTATGTCACCCACGATCAGGTCGAGGCGATGACGCTTGCCGACAAGATCGTCGTCATGCGGGGCGGCGTGGTCGAGCAGGTCGGTTCGCCGCTCGACCTCTACGACGATCCCGCCAATCTCTTCGTCGCCGGCTTCATCGGCTCGCCGAAGATGAACTTTTTGAAGGGGGTCGTCGAAACCGGTACTGACGGAAGGCAGGTGCGGCTGCCGGAATTCGGCAATGCGACGCTGCCGATCGCCGCGAAGGAAGCAGCGCCGGGGAGCACCGTGACGATCGGCATCCGGCCCGAACATTTCGGCGAAACCGGATCGGCGAGCCTCGATCTGACGATCGACATGCTGGAGCATCTCGGCGGCGAGACCTTCGCCTATGCCCGGCATGGCGACGGCGAAATGATCATCATCGAAACGAAAAACGGCCGTGGCCTGAAGTCGGGCGACAGCATCGCTGCCCATTTCGATCCTGCCGCCGCCTTGGTGTTCGACGCTGGCGGCCAGCGTTTGCGCTAGGCAATTTCTGGAAATGCATGAAACCGACGGCGCCATGAGGTGGCGCCGTCGGTTTTCATTACGGCAACATGCCCTTCGGCGTCTCACCCTCCAGGAACGGTTCGATGAAGGCCTGCAGCAATTCCGGCTGGTTGATGACGGCGGTGTGCGACGTCGCCGGCAGGATGGCGAGGCGCGAGGCCGACAGCGGCTTGCCCATATCACCCATGGCGCCACCACCGAGCAGACGGAACAGTGCGACGTTGTGTTCGAGCGTCGCCACATCCGCATCGCCGGCGATAATCAACACCGGCGTCTTCAGCGCCTTGACGTCGGCCTCCCAGACCATCGGCTCCTTTTCGAGCTGGATCAGCTTTCTTGCCAGCTCCGGAAAGCCGTTGGGATCAACCGCGAGCTTGCGATAGTCTTCGGCAAAGGGCAGACCGACGATCATCTCGACCGTCATCTGCGGGATGACCGCTTTGAACTCCGGCTGCCAGCCCTCGGCGTCATAGGCGACCGATGCCGCCGCCAGCTTGTTCACCTTTTCCGGGTGACGGATCGCCAGCTGCAGACCGGCGGCTGCTCCCATCGAATAACCGAAGACATCGGCCTTCTCGATATCGACCGCATCCATGAAGGCGGCAACGTCGTCCGCCAGGTTCGGATAGGTGATCGGCCGGTCGATATCGTTGGTGCGGCCATGGCCCTGCAGCTCGACGGCGTAGACCTTGTGGGTCTCGGCAAGCTTCGGGATGATCGCGCCCATCGACGGTATGTTCATATAGGCGCCGTGCAGCACGACCAGCGGTTCGCCCTCGCCGGAGACCTCGTAATACATCTTCATGCCATTGACATCGACGTGTTTGCCGACAGTCTCGGCCTCGGCAAATGCGGTGCCGGACATCAGCAGGGCGCCGGCGAGCAATGCGGTGCGAAACATTCCTAATCTCCTTGTCGTCAGCGCGGTCCAAGACCGCCGTCGAGATTAAGACGCATGGCCAACACGCATCCCGACATCTGCAGCCAGGAAATCTTCGCGCATTCGTTGCGGAGTGCCGAAAGCACGTCGCGGGCGGACACGTCGTCCGTCGCTACCGGTGCCTCAGCATGTAGGCTTTCAGCAGCTCGGCGTGATTGTGCGTCTCGTCCTTGACGCTGAAGAGCAAGGTGATGGGACCGTCTTCAATGTGGTTGCGAAGCTGCGTGACGGCGGCCGGGTTGCCGTCAAGTTCCGCAAGATAGCGTTCGCTAAATTCGTCCCAGGTCCCCTGGTCGCCGTGAAACCAGCGGCGCAGTTCCGTCGTCGGTGCGATCTCCTTCAGCCACAGGTCGACGGCCGCCTCCGCCTTGGCCAGGCCACGCGGCCACAGGCGATCGACGAGGATACGCATCCCGTCGCCGTCCGCCTTCGGCTCATAGACACGTTTCGTCTTCAGCTGCATGAACGCCCCTCGCACGGTCTCAATCCTTGGACCATAGCCGGCCGCGATCGTCCAACCAAGCTTCAACGGGTTGTAAGAGGACAGCAACGGCCGGCCGGCTACACCCCGCGCCTGTTGCCCCAGAGCAGCACATGCAGTTGCGGCAGCACGCGCGCCTCGAACCAGCGGTCCTCCGTCACCTTGTCGACGAGCCAGAGCATGCGATCGATGATGCCGTCGATGTCAACCGTGGCGTCGTCATCGTCAGGCGGCGGCGGCGTATGGTTGCCGGGCTGCAGATAGAGCGGCAAATGCGGGTAACGCGCCGCGGCGTCACGGGCATAGGCATAGTCGCGCTCGTCGAAGACGACGATCTTCAGCGCAATCTCAGGCCCGCCCGCCGCCATGCGAAGACAGTCGTCGAAGGCGTGCCAGTCGGTCTCCATGCCGCTCGACGGCGGCTTCGGGCTCAGCACCAGCACGTCGAGATCGGCAAACCAGGCCTTGGCGAGGCTGCCCTGTGTTTCCAGAGCGAAGCGGTAGCCCTCCTGCCGGCCGCGCGCAATCAGGGGGCCTAGCGGCTGGATCGCGGGATTTCCGCCCGAGAGCGAAACCGTCAGCGGCTTGCCGCCGGAAAGGTTGGCAACTTCCCGCCAGATCTCCTCGACGGTCATCGGCAGCCATTGGTCTCGGTATTCGCTGTCGACCGCATGCAGCGTGTCGCACCAGCTGCAGCGATAGTCGCAGCCGCCCGTGCGCACGAACACGGTCGGCAGCCCGATCAGGATGCCCTCGCCCTGAATCGTCGGCCCGAAGATTTCGCTGACCCGGATGCGCGTTTCGCCCGGCCCGGTCATGGCCGATATTCCGCCCAGGTCTTCGGCGTTTCGCTGACCCGCACCGCCGAGGTTTCCGGCAGCCTCGCCTTGCACCAGTCATAAAAGTGCTTCGCCAGACACTCGGCCGTCACTCGGTCATGGCCGAGAACGTCGTTCAGATGACGATGGTCGAAACTGTCGTCGATGTAGCGCTTCAGCGGCGAAAGCTCGTGATAGTCGCGCACGAAACCGTGCTCGTTGAGCTCCTGACCTGTAAGCTCGACCTCGACGATGTAGTTGTGGCCGTGCAGCCGGGCGCATTGATGATCCGCCGGCAGGCTTTTGAGCTGGTGCGAGGCCGAGAAATGGAATTCCTTGGTGATCCGGAACATCACTTCACCTCCTCGGCCGCGAAAGCCGACGTCGCCGCCACCCAGAAATCCGAATCCTCGTAATCGGTCGGGTCCGCAACACCGGCGAGGTGGAAGGCTTCGCGCCGTTCGACGCAGGTGCCGCAGCGACCGCAATGGCGCGCACCACCCTTGTAGCAGGACCAGGTCTCGGCGAAGGGCGTTGCGTGGCTCGCACCGTCGGTGACGATGTCCGCCTTCGAAATCGTCACATAGGGTGCGTAAAGCCTGACGTTGGCGTAGCCGTCGAGCGCATGGTTCTGCATCGTCTGGAATGCGTCGATGAATCCGGGGCGACAATCGGGATAGATGAAATGGTCGCCGCCATGTACGGCGACGGCAACCGCATCCGCCTTCTGCGCCGCTGCGAGCCCGAAGGCGATGGCGAGCATGATGGCGTTGCGGTTCGGAACCACCGTCGCCTTCATCGTGTCCTCGGCATAGTGGCCGTCGGGCACGTCGACATCATCCGTCAGCGCCGATCCGGTGAGATGGGCGCCGATCGCGCGGATGTCGATGATCTGATGCGGGACATTCAGCCGCCTGGCGCAGGCCGCGGCAAAGTCCAGTTCCTTGCGGTGCCGTTGGCCGTAGTCGAAGGAGAGCAGGCCGATGAGCTCATGCTCGGCTGCGACCTTGTGGGCAAGCGATACCGAGTCCAATCCGCCAGAGCAGATGACGATCGTCTTCATGATAGGTGTCCTTGTTTTGACCGGGTAGGCTGCGACCGGATTACGGGGCGCCTTCTAAGACAAAGCAGGGGCAATGGGAAGCGTTAAATTGATTGCCGGTGCAGGAGGACGTGCTGTCGGCCTCACGGACAGAATGGCGAGCCCTTGCGCAAAGACTATGCTATTCCGTTGGGCAGCGATTCCCAAGTTTGTAGTGCGATGAGCCCCAAGACCCGCGGTTACATTTTTGCCTTCCTTACCATTTGCATCTTCGCTGGCCAGGATGCCATCACCAAGTATCTTGGCGATCGATACCCGGCTCTGTTCATCACAATGATCCGGTTCTGGGCGTTCGCGCTCTTTGTGTTTGCTTTTGCCGCGTCGTCGCCGGGCGGCATGCGCCGATCCATTCAGACGCGACACCCTTGGCTGCAGATTGTTCGCGGCCTTCTGCTCGTCGCGGAAATCGTAGTCATCGTCGTTTCCTATGTTCACGCCGGGCTCGCCATGAGCCAATCGATCTTTCAGGCAACACCGCTGATCATCACCATTCTCTCCGTACCGCTTCTGGGCGAGGTGGTCGGATGGCGGCGCGGCGCTGCAATTCTGGTTGGTCTGATCGGCGTTCTGGTGATCATCAACCCCGTCGACGTTCACTTCGACACGTCGCTGCTTCTGCCGCTCGCTGCGTCCGTTCTGTTCGCGCTCTACAGCATCGCCACCCGTGCGGTCAGTCGCAATGATTCCGCGGTGACGAGCCTGTTTTATGCCGGTGTTGTCGGAGCAATCGCAATATCGCTGATCGGCCCGTTCTACTGGACCGAAGTTGAGCCGTCCGATTGGTTCGCGCTCGCAGCACTGTGCGTCTGCGGCACCCTCAGCCACTACTTCCTCATCAGGGCTTATGGGCTGCTGCCGGCGGCCGAAGTTCAGCCAGTCACCTATTTCCAGCTGGTTCTCAACGTCATCTTCGCCGTCATTCTGTTTGGCGAGACGATAACGCACAACATGATTATCGGCGCTCTCATTGTTGTCGGCGCCGGGCTTTTCACGATCTGGCGTGAACATCAGTTGGCCAAGCGAGCCTAGAGCATCCCGCTCTCGAGTGGGTTCACGTGAGGCGGAAAAATGCTCTAGAATCAAAGTGCTGGAGCGTCCTTGGTGCGTTCGTGTGGACGCACGGCCCTCTAGCCAACAGCCGCGTTGCAGAAGGACATCCGAAAACACGCACCGCCGCTTGGCGAACTCAAAACGCCATCTGCGCGCCATGGCGCCGGGCGATTTGCAGAACGAGATTGAGGCCCAGGCCCGCGCCTCGGTCACGCGGTTTCAGGCGATAGAATGGCTCAAAGATGCGGTCGCGCTCTGTCTCAGGAACATGGACATTGCGCGATCCACTCACGGCCCGGAGCTGCGGCGCCGGGCCGCGATCTTTCTCCTGCTCGTCGTCATGCGTGCGCATGCGGGTGCTGACGTTCGTCCCAGACCGCCCAGATCGCGAGCGCAGTCACCAGCGCCCCGAGGACGACATGCGTCCACATGGGGTTGGGACTGGTCGAGAAACCGAGCAGCCAAGGTGAAGCGATCAGCCAGAGCCCGACGACGAGGCTTGCCCATTCTTCCCATTCCGCAAACATGGCAAGCGTTGCGATCGCCAGAGCGCCGAGTACGACGGCAGCGATCCAGGCGTTCCAGGCAGGAACGCTCTCGACAACGAAACCCATGATCCAGGGGGAGACGAAAAGGCAGGCTGCAAGAACCAGATTGATCCAGTCCTGCGCTTTTTTTCCTTCCATCAGTGCCATGACAACCTCCACGAATGAAGCTTGGCCAAAGCGTACGACCGCGTGCGGGCACACGCTCTAAAACCATAATAAATTCAACCGAAAGCGCTTTCAAATCTTTTTCGCGCGAGTACGCAGTGATTGGGCGCGCCCGGCGAACCGGAATCCGCCGTCCTCCACTCCGCACAAGGCAGCCCTGATCGCTAGTAACCGCGCGCCGCGCCGGCGCCGATGCGGCTGTCGACCGCGCCATTGTAACGGGCGCCGTCACCGGCCTCGATGTCGGAAAGGCTCTCGCCGCCGACGAGGATCCCCGTCGCCTGCCCCCAGATCGTCCAGTTCTCGTCGATCTCAACGTCGTGACCCATCGCCGCAAGCAGCTTGCGGGTATCGGGCGACAGCGCATAGGGCTCCATGAACACCTTGTCGGGCAGCCATTGATGATGGATGCGCGGCGCATCGACCGCCTCCTGGATGTTCATGCCATGGTCGATGACGTTGAGGATCGCTTCCAGCGTGATGGTGATGATGCGCGCGCCGCCGGGGCTGCCGATCACCATGAAGGGCTTGCCACCCTTCGAGATGATCGTCGGGCTCATCGACGACAGCGGCGTCTTGCCCGGCGCGATCGCATTGGCCTCGCCCTGGATCAGCCCGTAGAGATTGGGCACGCCGGGTTTGGAAGTAAAATCGTCCATCTCGTTGTTAAGCAGGATGCCCGTGCCCGGCGCCACGACGCCGGCGCCGAAGGATCCGTTCAGCGTGTAGGTGACGGCAACCGCATTGCCCTCGTCGTCGATGATCGAATAATGCGTCGTTTCCTTGCTTTCGCCGAAACCCTTGGGGATCAGCGCCGCAGAGACGCCGGCGCGGAACGGATCGATCTTGCCGCGGATCTCCTTGGCATAGGCCTTGTCAGTGAGCTTGGTGACCGGGTTTTCGACGAAATCCGGATCGCCGAGCGCGGTGTTGCGGTCGACATAGGCGTGCCGCATCGCCTCGATCATCACATGCACGGTGTCGGCGGCGCCATAGCCCATATAGGAGATCGGATAGCCTTCGAGCACGTTGAGGATTTCGCAGATGATCACGCCGCCTGACGACGGCGGCGGCGAAGACACGATGTCATAGCCACGATAGTTGCATTTGACCGGCTCCAGTTCGCGCACCGCATAACGCTCGAAGTCCGCTTTCGCGAGCACGCCTCCCTTCTCCGCACTCGCCTTGACGATCTGATCGGCGATCGCCCCCTTGTAGAAGGCATCCGTTCCCTTCTCGGCGATGCTTGAAAGCGACGCAGCAAGATCGGTCTGGACGAGCTTTTCACCTGCCAGGAAGGGCTTGCCATCCTTCAGGAAGATCGCGGCCGCAGCCGGGTCCTTGGCGAGCCTTTCTGTCCTGCCCAGGAAGGTATTGACATCGCCCTGTTCCAGCACGAACCCATCCTTGGCGAGCGCGATCGCCGGCGCCATCAGTTCGGCGAGCGGCTTCGTGCCATAGCGGCTCCGCGCGACCTCGAAGCCCATGACCGGTCCTGGCACGCCGACGGCGAGATAGCCATCGGTGCTCAACCCTTTGACGACATCTCCCTTCTCGTCGAGATACATGGTTTTGCTTGCCGCCAGCGGCGCCCGTTCACGGAAATCGAGGAAGGTCGTCTTGCCGTCCTTGAAGCGGATCGTCATGAAGCCACCGCCGCCGATATTGCCGGCTGTCGGATAGGTGACGGCGAGCGCGTAGCCGACGGCAACCGCCGCATCCACCGCGTTGCCACCGCTCTTTAAGACCGCGACGCCGACATCCGACGCCAGGTGCTGGGCGGTAACGACCATGCCATGCTCGGCCTTTTCCGGCTCAGGCGAGGCCGCCCGGCTCTCTAGCGGCGCCAGGCTCAGCGCAAATAGCACGGCGACGGGTAGGCTCTTCAAGCAGGAACTGCGCATGCATCCCTCCCTTGCAGGCGTTGCTCGCAGTGCTTTGCCGGCGGCCGCGGGGACAAACGTCCGCCAGCGCGGCGAGCGCGGCGGCAACAATCGTTCGGCCAGGCAAGCACTGCTCGTGGGCAGCTATGAAGTCCGCGAAGTATAGCCACGCTCGACCGGCGATGGCAATTCACGCTTGGCCGATCGCAACGCCTGTGCGCGAGGACCGGTACCTACACTGAGGTTCACCGGCTGGCGCGCGGGGATTATTCGGCACTCGTCAGGCTGCATCCGCGAGGATCAGCTCGGCCCCCTTCTCGGCGACCATCATCGTCGGCGCGTTAATGTTGCCCGCTGTGATGTTGGGGAAGATCGAGGCATCGACAACGCGCAGGCCGGGAACCCCGTGCACGCGCAGGCGGCTGTCGACGACCGACGTCGTCTGATCCGGCCCCATCGCGCAGGTGCCGCAGAGATGGTAGATCGAGCCTGCGTTTTCGCGGAAATAGTCCATCAGCGCCTCGTCGCTTTGAACGCCGGGCGCCGGCGAAATCTCTTCGGCGGTCAACGATGAGAGTGCGGAGGCCGAGGCGATCCGCCGCACCAGCCGGCTTCCCTGCAGCACCTCGTCGATATCGCGATCGGTCGTCAGGTAGTTCGGGCGGATCAGCGGCTTTTGCCCTGCATCCGGAGAGGCGATCGAAATGCTGCCGCGACTGGTCGGGCGGCAGGAGTTGAAGCAGATCAGATAGCCGGGATAGGGTTCCGGCTTCAGTCCCGCCTTCGGATCCGTGGGGATCCGGTAGGAGAGCGGGTTGAAGTAGAGCTGGATGTTCGGCCGCTCTTCGCCCGGCCGGCCACGGAAGAAGCCGCCGGCCTGGTTGACGCTCATCGAGAACGGCCCCTTGCCGGTGAGTAGATATTGCAGGCCGAGCCGCATCTGTCCGAACAGGCTGGCGAACTCGTCGTTCAGCGTCGGGATGGTGGCGCGATAGTAGAAGCTGGCGCAGAGATGGTCCTGCAGGTTCAGGCCGACGGCTGGCAAGTGCCGACGCGTTTCGACGCCAAGCGACGACAGCGTCTTGCCGTCGCCGATGCCCGAGACCTGTAGCAGTTGCGGGCTGCCAACCGCTCCCGCCGCCAGGATGACTTCGCGTCCCGCCGTGAAGCGCCGCCGCGCACCGTTCTGGATGACATCGACGCCGGTCACGCGCCCGCCATCGCCAAAGACCAGTTTTTCGGCCTGAGCATAACGTTCAATCGTGAGATTGGGGCGCTTCAGCGCGGGCCGCAGATATTCCGCGCTCGAATGCGAGCGACGGCCGTTGTTGGTGTTGACGTCGTAGACGCCGGCACCTTCGATCGAGGCGCCGTTGAAATCCTCGTTCAGCGGCAGCTGCAGCGACCCGCAGCTTTCCAGAAACGCGTCGGTGATCGGATGGGTCATGCCGCGCATCGGCGTGACGTGGATCGGCCCATCGCCGCCGTGCCATTCGGACGACCCGCGCGCATGGGTTTCAAGCCGGCGGAAATAGGGAAGTACGTCGTCATAGCCCCAGCCGGCATTGCCGGCTGATTTCCAGTCGTCGAAATCGTCGCGTGCGCCGCGCACATAGATCATCGCATTGATCGATCCGGAGCCGCCCTGGACCTTGCCGCGCGGCACGTAGATGCTGCGGTCCTGAAGCTCGGCCTCCGGTTCGCTCGAATACATCCAGTTGACCTGAGGATTATAGTAGCTGCGAGCGTAGCCGACGGGGATCTTGAACCAGAAGGAATTGTCGCTGCCGCCGGCCTCGAGCAGGAGGACGCTGTGGCGCCCGCTCTCGCTGAGGCGGCTCGCAAGAATGCAGCCCGCCGACCCGGCGCCGACGATGACGTAATCGTAGATCATCTCATTGTCCTATCGTCGGAGTTACCCGCGCGCCGGCGCAAAGGCCTTCACGTCGGCCGGCCGGCTGTCCATCTGCAGGTGCAGGCGCTCGCCGGTATAGGGCGTGTGCTTTTCGACCACGTCCATGTTGAGTTCGATGCCGAGGCCCGGCTCGCGCGACGGGATGAGGTAGCCGTCCTCGACGACGAGCTTGGTCTTCAGCACGTCGGCATGGAAACCGGAGAAATCGAGGATCGCCTCGTGGATGAGGAAGTTCGGCGTCGCGGCCGAAAGCTGGATGCTGGCGGCAGCCCCCACCGGGCCGTTATAAAGATGCGGCGCAATCTGGGCGTAATAGGCCTCGGCCATGCCTGCGATCTTCTTGGCTTCGAGAAGGCCGCCGACACGCGCCACGTTCATCTGCAGGATCGAGGCGGCCCTGAGTTCGAGCACGCGCTGGAATTCGTACTTGGTCGTCAGGCGCTCGCCGGTCGAAACGGGAATCGAGGTTGCACGCGCGACCTCGGCCATCGCGGCCTCCTGTCCCGGAGGAACCGGCTCTTCGAACCAGAGCGGATCGTATTTTTCAAGCCGCCGCGCCAGCCGGATGGCCGAGGACGGAACCATCTGGCCGTGGGTGCCGAAGAGCAGATCGGCGCTGCTGCCGACCGCGTCACGGACCTTGCGGCAGAACTCCTCGCAGCGATCCATCACGCCAAGCGAGAGCTGGTGGCCCGAGTAGTTCGTGTAGGGACCCGCCGGGTCGAATTTCACGGCAGTGAAACCCATCTCGACCATTTCGACGGCGCATTCGGCCGCGAGATCGGGGTCGTTGAAATCGAACTCTCCGGCGGCATTCTTCGGGTAGAGATAGGTATAGGCGCGAAGCTTCTCGTGCACCGTCCCACCGAGAAGGTCCGAAACCGGCCGGCCGGCCGCCTTGCCGATGATATCCCAGCAAGCGATTTCGAGCCCCGAGACGATGCCCATCACCGTCGGATCGGGACGCTGGGTGAAGCCGCTCGAATAGGCCGAGCGCCAGAAGCGCTCGATCTGGTGGGGATCATGACCGAGAAGATGTCGCTCGAAGATATCCTCGATCAGTGGCGACATGGCGCTCGGATGGAACGAGGTCGCATAGATCTCACCGATGCCCTCGATGCCGCAGGCGGTCGTGAGACGCACGAAGATCCAGTACATGCCGCCCACATGCGGTGGCGGGACGGCGACGGCATAGGTCTTGAGAGACGCGATCTTCATGGGTGTCATCCCTTTTTCTTGAGGCGGGTCATCAGCACCAGGGTGGCGATGGCGCCGAGAACGCAGATGGCGGCAATATAGCCGAAATAGAGCTGGTAACCGGTGATGCCCGGATAGCGGTCGGAGAGGTATCCGTTGACGAGCGGCAGGTAGGTGTCCGGCGCGTAACCGACCAGCGAGATGATGCCGATGGCAAGACCGGTGATGTTCGGCGGCACGTGGCAGTCGTCGAGGATCGCCCAGTAGAGGCCGCGGATCGTATAGGTGATCAGGCCGACGAGCAGCACCAGCCCAACAAAGATCATGGTGGAGCCGATGCCCGGCAGCGCGATCATCGCGACGAGGCTGGCAACAGCAATCAGGAAGCTTAGAAGCAGGATCCCGCATTTGCCGTAGCGATCGCCGAGCAGACCGCCGCCGATACCGCCGACCGGGCGCAGCCACAGCTTGATCGTGACGATCAGGCCGGCCATCGCGGCGGAAATGCCGAACCCGCCTTCCTGCAGATAGGCCGAGAAACTGTAGGTCGCGAGGAAAACATGGTAGCCGCAGAAGATGATGGCGGCGACCAGCCAGACCTCTGGGATGCGCAGCAGCGTCTTGATGTCGGTAAAAAGGTTTCCTTGGCGCTTGCTCCTGGCCCTGTCCACAGCGATCGGCTGCGACGCAGCGAAATAGGCGATACCGACGACAATGCAGACGATGGCGTAGAGAAGCACGACGTCACGGAAACCTGTAACCAATCCGGCACCGCGTGTCTCGGTCGCAAAGACGAAGAGCGCGATGGCGACGCTTGCAAGCAGCGCCTCGACCAGGCCGCGGCCACCGTCGAGAATGCCGAAGAAGCGCCCCTGTTCGTCGGTGCTGGCAATCAGGTTCACCTGCTTGAGGGTCGCGGCCCAGAACGTAAGACCGGTGGTGACTCCGAAGCCGCAATAGATGACGAGCAGCGACGAATAGCCGGGTAGCGTCGCGTACCAGAGACCGAGCAAACCCGTGCCGACCATGGAAATGAGGATCAGGACGCGCGGCTGGACGCGATCGGCGAGCCAGCCGCTCGGCAGGTAGCCAAGCAGAAAGCTGGTGCCGAGGATGGAATAGAGGACGCCAAGCTCGGTGTTGGTGAGCTTCAGCACTTCCAGCATCGTCGTCTGATAGGACTGGCGAAGATAGAGGATCGGATAGATGGCGCCGGCAGCGATCACAATCAGCGCGAGCTGAAGATAGCGACTGCGGGCCGACACGGATGGCGCAGCAATTTCGGTTTCTGCGGTTAGGCTCACGGGTAGTCTCCTCCCCCGACCGACGGCAAGAGCAATGCCGCCAGTCCGGTATTGATATGTTGGTGTCGGAGCAGTTCCGGCTTTCCGTCGGGATTGCTCAGTTTCAATTGGTCTAGAGCGCCGTGCGTTCATATGAACGCCACAAGGACGCTCTAGCACTTTGATTCCAAAGCATCTTTCCGCCTCACGTGGATCCACCTGAGAGCGGCATGCTCTAGTGTTTCAGGACGACGAGGCGCGTCTGGGTGAATTCCAGCATGCCGTGTTTGCCGTCGTCGCCGCCGAGGCCCGAGCGTTTCCAGCCGGCATGGAAGCCCTGATAGGGATCGGCCGGGAAGCGGTTGACGTAGAGTTCGCCGGCTTCGATCGCGTCACTGGCGCGCATGACGGTGCGATAGTTCTCGGTGAAGAGCACCGAGCTCAGGCCGAACTGGTGGTCGCTGGCCTTTGCCAGCGCCTCCTCGAAGGTCGCGTAGCGAAGGACGGCAAGCACCGGACCGAAGACTTCCTCACGGACAATCTCCATCTCCTGGCGGCAGCCGGAAATCAGCGTTGGCGGATAGAAATAGCCGGGACCATCCGGCAGATAGCCGCCGGTCTCGACCGTTCCGCCTTCGGCCCGCGCCTGCTCGACCATTTCGTGCACGCGCTTCTGCGCAGCCGCATTGGCGAGCGGGCCCATGCGGGTCGCATCGGCGGCACGGTCCCCAAAGGTGCGGGTGGAAAAGCCTTCGCGCAGCTTGGCAAGCAGCCGGTCGTGCACGCTTTCATGAACATAGAGCCGCTCGGCGCTGGTGCAGACCTGACCGCAATGGGTGGTCTTGGCGGCGATGATCATCTGTGCCACTGCATCGAGATCGGCGTCCGGCTCGACGATCACGGGCGTCTTGCCGCCGAGTTCGAGCGAGGGCTTGGCGATGTTTTCCTTGCAATAATCGAGCACGATGCGACCGGCCGAGACGCTGCCCGTCAGCGTGATCATGCCGACACCGGGATGCGTGCAGAGCGTCTTTGCGACGTCATGCGACATCGTCAGGATATTGACGAGACCATCAGGCAGACCGGCCTCGACAATGGCTTCGGCAAACACGAAGGCAGATGTCGGCGTGTTGTTGCTCGGGCGCACGACGACGGCGTTTCCTGAGATCAGCGCCGGCGCAATCTTCCGCACGAGCGTGTAGATCGGATAGTTGAACGGGATCAGGCAGGCTGCGACACCGATTGGCGCGCGCTTCAGGAGCAGGGTTTCGCCGGGATTGTCGCTCTCGATCACTTCGCCCTCGATGCGACGGGCCCACTCGGCGTGATAGCGCATCAGTTCTGCGCCGTAGATCACTTCGGCGGCAGCATCGGCAGGGCTCTTGCCGGATTCCATTGCCAGTGCGGCGCCGATGCGCTCGGCTCGGCTTTCCAGCACGGTCGCGAGTCGCCGGAGGGCATCGCCGCGCTGAATGGCCGGCAGTGCAGCCCAGTCGCGCTGCGCTTTCACCGCGGCTTCGACTGCCGCCTTCGCTTCGTCATCCGTTGCCGCCGGCACCGACGTGAAAACCTGGCCGGTTGCCGGGTTGCGTACGTCGATTGTGACCGCGGATGCGCTTTCGATGAAACGGCCGCCGGAGAAGTTGCGATAGGAGCTCATGTCATCTCGGATCGGTTCGCCGCCGGTCTTGCGCCGATGGCGCAGGAAGGCGGACTGCCGGGAGAGAGCACGACAGCGACGACCCCACCTCTCTCCCTGACCGGAACCGTCAGGAAAATTGATGCGACGATGGAGACGAGGGCACAAGCGAGTAATTTTCGGTGAGAGCATTCCAAAAAGGAATGCTTGCTCAGGCGGCCCGGTCGGCCTCGACTTCCGCCAGCAACCAAGCGCGGAACGCTTCCACCTTGGGATTGCTTCCGGATTGCGGCCGCGTCACGAACCAATAGGATTCGTGCCCCTCCACCTCAACGTCGAAGAGCTGCACCAATTGCCCTGTTTGCAACTGATTGCGCACCATGGAGCGGTCGGCAACGGTAACACCGAGCCCGGCGCAGGCCGCCTCGATCGCGAGATCAAGCAGGTCGAATTCCAGCCCGCCACGGGTATCGACATCCTGGAAACCTGCCGCGTCCAGCCAGTGCCGCCAGGTCAGGTAGCGCCGGTCGGGCGAGGCGAGCACATGCAGAAAGGTGAAGCGCTGCAGGTCGGACGGGCCTTCGACTTTCAGCCCCTCAAGAAGCAAAGGCGCGCAGACGGCGACATGCCGCTCCGTCATCAGGATGTTTGCGTCCAGCATCGGCCACTCGCCGTCACCGAAGCGGATGGCACAATCGAGAAGCCCGCGTTCGGCAAGCGTATCGGAAGCTTCAGTGCTGAGGCTGATCTCGACATCCGGCAGTGCCTCACGCAGCTGCGCGAGGCGCGGCAGCAGCCAGCGCTTGGCGAAAGTCGGCGGCACGTTCATCCGCAGCCGGTTCCGGTTGCCCTTCTCGGTGATGCTGCGCAGCGACACCTCGATGCTGTGAAAGGCGTCCTGTATCGTCGCCAGCAGCTCGGCGCCGGCCGGCGTCAGTTCAAGATGATGATGGCGGCGGATGAGCAGCTCCTCGCCGAGCTCGTCTTCAAGGTTGCGAACCTGCCGACTGACGGCGCTCTGCGTCAGATTGAGGCGCTCGGCCGCGCGCGTGAAGCTGCGGGTCTGCCCGACCACCTCGAAGACTTTCATCGCCGACAATCCAGGAAGTCTTCGCATCGATATCTTGGCCTCAGGAAGCTGTACACGCACATCGCCGCGGGCGTTGCCGCGGGATCGATGCGCACTTTTGCGTGCCACGCGCCAGCGTACAAGCACGAAAATCCAAATCACCTGGCTGACCGCAAGCACCCGGCTATCCCCGAACGACAAACGGCGGCTTTCGCCGCCGGTTGCCTATCCAATCCATCGTCTGGCCAAGCCCAGACGAAAACTGGAAACTCACCCGCTCCTACTCCGTGGCATAGAAGCCGTAGAGTACCGGCATCAGCCCGACCAGCGCCTCGAAACGCTTGAAGGACTTGCGCTCCGGCTGCGTCCAGCCGGTTTCAGCGAGCGCCGAAAGGCGCGGGAAGACCAACCGGTCGAAGACGGCGCGGTCGGTCATCGGCTCGGACCAGATGCAGCACTGCACGCCAAGCAGATGTTTCTTCTGCGCGTCGGTCCAGCCTTCTACGGGGTCGAACGTGTAGAGCTTTTCCGGGTCCGACCAGCCGGCCCAGCTGCCGCCTGGCTCCGACCAGGCGGGGCTGTTGGCCATATCGAGATAATAGACCTGACCAGGGCAGACGACGATGTCGTAGCCTTCCTCGGCAAGCGCTGCCGACGCCTCGACCGTGCGCCAGCCGAAGAGCAGCGACTTCGCCTTGTCGATGACGTTGCCATGCGCCGCCTCCTGCCAACCGCCGGTAACGCAGTCCCGGCTCGCCAGGAACGCCTGCACGCGCGCCAGGAATTCGCCCTGCAGCACCGCAGCACCCGAACCGTCGATCTCGTCGGCGCCATGCGTATTGGTGACGACGTTCAGGCGCTTGGCGTGCGTGTCCGCCACTTCGTCTCCGGCAAGCGCACGAAGCCGTGCCAGCGCCTCCGACGAACCCGACCAGGCGCCGAGCGGCACCTCGTCGGCGCCGACATGGATGGCGCGCATCGGAAACAGCTCGATCAACTCATCGAAGATGATCTCCAGAACGCGATAGGTTTCTTCGCGTGCCGGATTGAGGCAATTGTCAGGAAAACCCTGGACCGAGTGATAGCTGCCTTGCTCCTCAGGATCGCGCAGTTCGGGGATCGCCTGCAGCATCGCGAAGGAATGCCCGGGAATGTCGATCTCCGGCATCACCTCGATGCCGAGGCTTGATGCCAGCGCGACGATCTGACGGATCGCAGCCTTCGTATAGTAGCCTCCGGTCGGCTCAGGGCCCGAGCCGAGCAGCGGCGGGATCTTGCGGCCGTGGCCGCGCCAGGCGCCGATCTCGGTCAGGGCCGGATAGGCATCGATCTCGACGCGCCAGGCCTCGTCGTCGGTCAGGTGCCAGTGGAAGCGGTTGAGCTTGTTCCAGGCCATCAGCCGCAGGAAGTGCTCGACCTCGGCGGTGCCGTAGAACTGCCGGGCGACGTCGAGATGGGTGCCGCGCCAGGAAAGCACCGGTTCGTCCTTGATCTCGCCGCCCGTCGGAAACACGAAGGTGCCGGGATGAAGCCGCGCACCGCGCAGGATCTGCCCGAGCGTGATCAGGCCATAGAGAATGCCGGTCTGGCTGCCGCCCGAAACAGCAACACCCGCCGGAGAGAAGCCGACAGTGTATGCCTCCGGCCCGAGATCGGCGGTCTTCGATAAGGCAACCGGAAAGCCCCCTTCCGCCGCCGGACGGACGATGCCCTCGACCGGAAACAGGCTTGCCGTCAGATCGGCGAAAGCTTTGGCAGCACCGGCCGCTTCATCACCCTCGGGCTTCAGGTCGAGGCCCGGAGGCGCGACCAGTTGCCCCGAAACCGAAACCGCCTGCGGCCAGGGCACGATCGAGACCGGCACCGGCGCCACCTTCGGCACCGGATAGACGGCGGCACCGCGCTTCAGCTCGGCATTGTCGCCATGTGCCCGCGAGGCAAGCACCGCGACCGGCGCCTTCGCGCCGTCGGAGAACACCAGAAAGGCGGCGTTGGCGCCATCGGTCCAATGGCGCGGCTCGAAGCTCATGCCGTGCGCCTTCAGCGCCCAGGTGGCGCCCGGCTGCAACTCAAAACCTTCCGGCGGCGCGAACTCCGCATAGTTGGAGAGCCGGACAAGAAGTCGCCCGCCTTCGATCTCGGCAGCAGGGTCGATGCGTGCCGGACCGGAGACGCCGAGGCGGAAGCCTTTGATCGGCCGGTCCGAATTGTTTGTGAGGGTCAGCGCGTAGACCGACCTGTCGGTGGTACCGACCGGCACCCAGAGGGTTTCCAGCAGAAATTCAGATTTGGCGGCAAACGTCATCAAGCGGCTCCATGAAAGTTGATCTCTGCAGCCGGCCGAAAGGGCCGGCAGGGTCCTGCCTTCTCCTCCCGGCTCCTGGCGCACCGCCCAAAACCCTGATTTCCTCGACTGCCGTCATGACGAATTCCCCCTCAGGTTTCGTTGATCGAACTATTAAGTCAAGTAATTTGACTTAACGATAAGTCCGGCAAAGACGCGCTGTCAATTGGGGTCCTTTCGCCCTGGCTGAAGTTATGGTCAGAACCGCTGAGTGGTATTTCGAAGTTGAATACCACTTGCGAAAAAGCGGCAATCGACGAGGTAGTCAGGCGGCTGGTTTTAGCCGCAAGGCACCAATGGGAAGGTCGAATCACGGCGCCTCACCGCTTCGAAATCACGACGCAGACTTGCGCCGCCGACGAGAATGGCGAAATCCGAGATCCATCTGCCCCGGCGGCTAGGAGACGGTGCGCGTGCGTCCGAAGGCGCGCAGCATCAGGTTCACGGATACCGCGACCTTGTCGATGTCAGGGATGTCCTGCGAGTAACGGCCGGTGTAGAGCTTGACGATCATTCTGTCGCGCTCCTCGCCATCGAGGTTGTAGTGGAGGTGAAGGTAATAGCGGCGCTTGTCTGAGGAGCGGGTGATGTCGCCGCCGCGCTGGGTCACCTGCCTGAGTTCAGCTTGCAAAGGCTTAAAGCCGTCGAGCCTCAGCGTCACATCGGTCGATTCGAAGCGCGCCTCAGCGGAGACGGCGACCACCGCCTTGTCGAGTGAGAGGCTGACGACGCGGCCGGGTGTGCCATCGGCACTGGCCGGCTCGTCCAGTTTGAAAGCCTGGAAAAGGCGCCGCGGCTTCTCGAAACAGATCAGCGAGGCGATGACGAGCACGACGATGTTGATGCCCGACCAGATAGACCCGATCACCGAGAACGAGCCCTGGATCCGCGCAGTCTCCGGAACGATGTTGATCAGCAGCCCCAGCGCCGTGACGGTGATGAAGCCCGCAATCCAGGCGAACGTGTAGGCATCGAAAGCGTTGGCCTCGTTACCGGTGCCTTTCGGGGTCACCTTGAACGGCTTGCCGAAGGGTCGCACGATGCTGGAAACGACCGTCGGCAGCATGCGAAAGGTCGCGAAGGTCCCGACAGCGCTGGAAACCACAGGGAGGTAGCGCGTCGGCGTGATCCACAGCATCAACAGGAAATAGGCTGCCAGAACGGGAAGTTGGTTGGAGACATAGTCGGCAACGCCGGTGAAGTGCAGCGGCAAGGCGCCGAACCAGAGATAGGCGATCGGCACGATGAGGACGATCAGCCGCACGACGTATTGCACCAGCCATGACATCGGCAAAAACATGATCCGTTGGAACAGCGACAGACCCGGCCCGCGCAAGGGGCCATTGTGCAGATACAGCGTCTGGATGCCGCCCTGGCACCAGCGTTCACGTTGGACGAAGTAGCCGGTCAGGTTTTCCGCAGCCAATCCCATCGAAAGCCGCTCGTTCAGGTAGCGCGTCTTGTAGCCTTTGTTGAGCATCGACAGGGTCGTCAGCAGGTCTTCGGTAATCGACTCGGTTGGGAACCCACCGATGGCATCTACGGCCTTGCGGCGGGCGATCGAGCATGAGCCGCAACAAAAGCTGACGTCCCAGACATCGCGGCTCGGTGCGATCTCGTCGAAGAACAGGCGCTGTTCGTCCGGCCAGATGTTCTCCAGGCCCAGATTGGATTGCACCGGATCGACGTTGAAAAAGTGCTGGGGCGTCTGGACGATGCCGATCGCCTCATCCGAGAAGAACGGCAATGTGCGCTTGAGAAAATGGCGATAGGGCACAAAGTCCGCGTCGAAAATCGCAATGAAGTCGCCCGAACTCGCGCTGAGGCCGCTGTTCATGTTGCCGGCTTTCGCGTGGGCACTGTCCGGGCGCGTGACATGGACGGCGCCCCGCTCTGCACAGAAGGCCTTCAACCAGTCGCGGCGGCCGTCGTCGAGAACGTAGACCTTGAACTTGTCCTTCGGATAGTCGAGCGCCAATGCTCCGACGATCGTGCGCTCCAGAACGTCGAGCGGCTCGTTATAGGTCGGAATGAACACGTCGACGGTCGGCAGGTCGTGATGCCTAACGGTGAAGAAAGCCTTGCCCAGCTGATCCGCTTCGGCGCTGCGGTCCACGTAGCGGCTCATCAGGACGAGGAAGAGCACCACTTCGGTAAACGCCAGGAACTCGACGATAAAGACGAGCCAAACCCAGTAGACGTTCGCGCCATCGGCCGGATAGGGAAGAACGGTTTCGGTCAGCCGCCAGATCATGTAGCGCAAGGCGACGGCGCCAACCACGAGGCAGGTGATGGTCCGCGCCCAACTTTGATGGCGCGACCAGTTCGACGGTCCCAGCAGGAAGAAGGCAATGACCAGCAGCGTCGGTGCCAGCGCTAGAAGAGGTTGAACCACAGGCCTTTGATCCACTGCGTCAGTTGCAGATTGTGCTTGGAGATGCGCACCTGTGCGGTACGCCCCACCTGACAGAAATTGCCGAAGTCGGTATTGAGCGCCGAAGGGACAAGCTGGATGCGGATTCGGGCATCGCGTTCGTCGGCTTCCGGTTCCTTGGCGGCGAGGTTATCTTTCTCGAGCACGGCCGACGAACCTTTGACCGCCTGCACTTTCCCTTTGAAGATTTCACTTCGCCCGAGGAGCCGGACCTCCGCCTCGCGCCCCGGATAAATCTCGTCGTAGTCGACTTCCGGCACGAGAATATCGACGAAGAGTTCGCGACAATCGAGGATGCGCAGCAGTTCGTTGTTCAAAATGACGTTGGAACCGTTGACGACATTGCGGCTCCACACCACGCCACCGAAAGGCGACGAAATCGTCGCGAGTTCGAGACTGCGAACGCGCTTTTCCTCCTCGGCCAACTGGCGCCCGGTCTGGTCGGCGCGCGTGCTGTTTTCGGCAATACGGGTGTTGAGATCATTGATGCGCACGATCACTTCGTCCTGGCGCTGACGCGAATAGGGCACATCGTTCTGGCCGTCGCCGACGACGAAGATCCCTTGACGCAACGCGGCCAAACGCTGCTCGAGCAATTCGAGCGACAGGTTGCTGATCTCGACCTCTCCGCCCGTTGCGGCGCCTGCCGCCTCGGCCGCCTCCACCATCTTGCGCGTGAAAATTCCCTTGGATTCCAGTTCCTGTCGCCGGTCGAGATCGACCTTGGCAACAAAGTCCTGAGCCTGCGACACTTCAACCCGCTTCTGCAGGATGCGAAGTTCCCGCTCCAGACTGGCGATGGTCGCACTCTTGAAAATCTCCAGCCGCTCTGCAAGCTGATCGCGAAGAGCGACAAGTTCGTTCCGTTCCCGCTCCAATGCCGAGACACGATCGGCCGCCGTTCTTCCTTCCGCGTGCAGCGAAGCGAGGATCGCGCGATTGACCCGTTCGTTCCGGATGGTCAGAAGCGTCTCGCTTTCTGCAACCGGCGTTCCGATGCGCGGCGGCGCCTGTCCGACTTCGCCATCGATCGGGGCGTTGATGACCGCAAAGCGCGCATTCACCGTGCCGTCGAGGCTGGTAAAGCCCGTCAACCCGGGCAGGAGCACGACTACGGCAAGCGTCAAAAGCAGGATGCCGACGGTGATACGCGTGATGCGATGGTTCAGGAGCATGCAAGCCGTTCCCACTCACTACGTGGCCGCGCGCGACAAACGCCAGAGCGGAATCTCGGGTCCGTCCACGGCTCCGGCGGCATAATGAAGATCGTCCGACAAGGCTCGCCGGACAACCCTCAGAATTGGGTGCTTTTGTTGTTCGGTTGACCAGTTGCGAACAGCTTGCGGCGCCATTGCAGCCGGGCGGTTCCGTCTTTTTTCTCGCGCGCCGGAGCGATCGCGTTCCGAAAGACTGTGATGTCGAGGTCCCCGCGGCCATGGCAGCGAGCCCATCAGGCGCATCGATGCCGCCGACCACCTTCGACATGGCTGTACCCGCTGCCATAGGGAGCATGGCCGCCCGGGTCTGCCCCGCACCGGCCGCGGAACAAGGGACCGGTCCGGCTTGGAAATACCCCGCTAAACTCAGGATAGCGCGCGTGCATAACCGTGATAAAATCTACCATTGCGTGTATCGTTTTGAAACGAAGGAGGACCGCAATGCTGAGCCAGAGCATGATTGGTACGACTGTCGATCGCCTCTTTTCACCACTGATTGCCGAGCCGGGCGACCCACAGCCGAGCAAATCGGTCGGAATACTCGTCGGGATCACGCTGGAGGGAAAACGTTACTATTTCGAGCTCGGCACGGTCGATCTAAACCAGGGCGGCGCTGTCGCGATCAAGGACATCGTATTCTTCATCGGCTCGAACACCAAGGTCGTCACGGCGACATTGCTGGCGCTCGCGGCCCGCGAAACGAGTGGTCCAGTCACGCCGTTCACCCACGTTAGCGCGCTATTGCCTGATGGGGTCACCGTACACCAGCCCGATGGCGACATCTTGTTGTGGCATCTCGCGACCCATAGCGCAGGTTTTCCCGACGGGATGTGCGGTCCGCGTCCGACATTTGGCAACTACCCGTTTTCGTCACTCGGCCAGTTCCTCAAGAATTTCGAACCCTCCTACGCGCCGGGCAAATACTGGGTCTACAGCAACCAGGGCTTCGCCCTACTTGGCGTGCTCCTGTCCCATGCCTATGCCGGCGGCAGCGCGAGCGCTGGCTGGGATGAAACCTATCAGAACTGGCCCTCACTTGCCGTCGGCAAAGTGACGTCTCCCCTGGGCATGCCAACCACACAGGTCGACTATCAGTCGGTCAGCGGGCAGGTCGCGCAAGGCTACAATTATAGCGACGACAGCGGCATTGCCGCCTACAAGCCAGTTTCTCCGCCCGATTGGGACATGACATCGGCGGCACTGGGAGCCGGCGCGCTGTCCTCCACCCTGGACGATATGCTGACCTTCCTGGAGACGGAAATCAGCCCGCCGGAAGGCTCGCTCGGGACCGCGATCAGGACGACGCAGCAGCCCCATCCGCGTGACGACGCGCTGTCGATGGGGCTCGGCTGGCAGCTTGGCAACGGCTATCTCGACAAAAACGGCGCCCTTGGCGGCTATCAGAGTTACATGGCCTTCGACCCCGCCCGCAAAGTCGGGGTGTTCGTCTTCGGCAATACCAGCGGCGGCAGGGCCGGCGGCGTCCTGACGGCAACCGGCCGCAGATTGCTCGGCGATCTGCGTGGATTGGCGGCGACTCCCTCGAGTTTCCCCCATCCAGCGACAATCCCGAAATGCCCTGGCTAAGGCATCTTCTCCGCTTTCAGTGATTGCGGCGAAGGCTCTCGTCTTCTGGGGCAGAGAGCCGATTACCTCGGAGGCGGCCGAGGCTGCGAGACGTGCCCAACCGCGGCCGACCAGGCCAGGTTTGTTACGGTCTGTCCCTGGGCGGCGTTCCGCCGCCCGTTTGGCCGCGCCGAGCGGATCGTGGCCGCTATTCCGCCGCCACGGCCGCGGGATAGCTGACCGGTGTCTGGATCTCGGCATCGATCTCGTCGGCTTTTTCCGGTCCGGCCACGCCCTTCTTGGGTTCGCGGCCGAAGAAGAGCGCATAGCCGGCGGGCAGCACCAGAATGGTCAGCACCGTTGCGACCAGAATGCCGCCCATCATGGCGTAGGCGAGCGGTCCCCAGAAGACGCCGCGGGAAATCGGGATCAGCGCCAGAACCGCCGTCAATGCCGTGAGCGTGATCGGGCGGAAGCGTCGGACGGCAGAGCCGATGATCGCCTCTGTACGATCCATGCCGGCGGCGATGTCCTGGTCGATCTGGTCGACCAGAATGATCGAGTTGCGCATGATGATGCCGAGCAGCGCGATGACGCCGAGGATCGCAACGAAGCCGAAGGGTGCGCCGCTGATCAGAAGCGCCGCAGCGGCACCGATGATGCCGAGCGGGCCGGTGGCGAGCACCAGCATCGCCTTGCCGAAATGCTGCAGCTGCACCATCAGAAGGATGACGATGACGCCCAGCATGATCGGCGCCTTGGCAGCGATCGAGGCCTGACTTTCGGCCGAATCCTCGGCCCCGCCCTGAATGGCGATCGAGTAACCGGCGGGCAGGCTGTCGCGCAGCGACTGCATGTCGCCAAACATCTTCATCGCCATGTCGTTCGGCTGGACACCATCCGGCAGGGTGCCGCGCACGGTAATGGTCGGCAGGCGGTCGCGCCGCCATTCGATGCCCTGTTCGAGCACGGGCACGACCTTGGCGACCTGCGAAAGCGGCACGAAACCACCGAAGTCGGTCGGGATGTAAATCGAGTCGACCGAGCTTAAGAGCTTGCGGCTGTCGGCCGGTTCGCGGGCGACAATCGCCACCGTCTCCTCGCCGTCGCGGAAATTGTCGAGAGGCGCACCGGTGACGCTTGCCTGCAGCATCTGGCGGATGCGCTGGGAGGTCACGCCAAGCGCACGGGCGCGATCCTGGTCGATGACCAGCTTCATGCCCGGCACCGGCTCAAGCCAATCGTCATGAACAGCGCCAAGCTCAGGGTTCTCATGGAACTTCGCCTTCACCCGGTCGGCAATGCGCCTGACCTCTTCGCGGTCCGGCCCCATGACGCGCATCTGCACCGGCCAGCCGGTCGGCGGGCCGAGGAACAGGCGATCGACCTTGGTGCGGATCGACGGGAAGTCGGAAGCAAGGATCGCGCGCATCTTGGCGATCAGCCGTTCGCGCGCCGGCTCGTCCTTGGCCATCACCAGGAGCTGGGCGAAGTTCGGATTGCGCAACTGCTGGTCGAGCGGCAGGAAGAAGCGCGGGGCGCCCTCGCCGATATAGGTGGCGATGAAGCGCTTGTCTTCGTCGTCCATCATGCGGGCTTCGAGTGCCTTGGCCTGCTTCTCCACTTCCTTGATGCTGCTGCCCTCGGGCAGCCAGAGATCGACGAGAATTTCCGGCCGCGACGATTGCGGGAAGAAGTTCTTCGGAATGAACTGGAAAGCCCAGAGGCTGACGAAGAAGATGACGAGCGTCGTCGACAGAACGATAATGCGGTGGCGCACGGCCCAGGTGACCGTCGAGCGCAGGTTGCGATAGAAGCGCGTGTCGAAGACGTCGTGATGGTTGCCCGCGTGGCTGCGCTGCTTCAGGAGCATGTTGCCAAGCCAGGGCGTGAAGTAGACCGCCACAAACCAGGAGACGACCAGCGCGATGCCGACCACATAAAACAGCGAGCGCACATATTCGCCGGCGGTGGAGGCAGCGAAGCCGACGGGAATGAAACCGGCCGTGGTGATCAACGTGCCGGTCAGCATCGGAAAGGCGGTGGAGGTATAGGCGAAGCTTGCGGCCTCGACCTTGACGAGCCCCTCCTCCAGCTTTCGCTCCATCATTTCCACCACGATCATGGCGTCGTCGACCAGAAGACCGAGCGCAATGATCAGTGCGCCGAGCGAGATGCGCTGCAAATCGATGCCGAGTTCGTACATGATGGCAAAGGTCGCAGCCAGTACCAGCGGGATCGTGATCGCGATCACCAGCCCCGAGCGCCAGCCGATCGACAGGAACGACACGACGAGCACGATCACCAAAGCCTCGCCGAGCGCCTTCATGAATTCGCCGACCGCTTCTTTCACCACTTCCGGCTGGTTGGAAACCTGGTCGACCTTGACGCCATAGGGCAAGGACGACTCGAAGCGTTCATAGGTCGCCTCGACCGCCTTGCCGACATCGGTCACCTTGAAGCCTTTGGCCATGACGACGCCGATCTGCACGCTGTCCTGACCGTTGAAGCGGAACTTGCGCGAATAGGGATCCTCGAGCCCGGAGCTTACCGTGGCGATATCGCCGAGGCGGGTGATCTGACCACCCGCCCGAAGCCGGAGGTTCTTCAGATCCTCGACCTTATCGAGGCTGCCTTCCACGGAAATGCGCACTGAGCGCGTGCCGGTGTCGACGGAGCCGGCCGGATCGATGTTGTTCTGGCCGGCAATCGTGTTGCGCAGGTCGTTGAGTGTCAGGCCGCGTTCAGCCAGCACTTGCGAGGAGACGTCGATATAGATCTTCTCCGGCTGGTCGCCGATGATCACAGCCTTCTCGACGCCCGGCGTCGTCAACAGCATGTCACGCGCCTGGATCGCGAATTTCTTTAGCTCCGGATAGCTGTATCCCTCGCCGCTCAGCGAATTGAGCGTGATGAAGGTGTCGCCAAACTCGTCGTTGAAATAGGGACCGAGCAGACCTTCCGGCAGTTCGTTGGAAATGTCGCCGACCTTCTTGCGGACCTGGTAGAAGGCGTCGGCCACCTGCTGCGCGTTGGTGTCGCCCTCGACCTGCAGGGTGATGATCGCGCTGCCCGCGCGGGTGTAGGAGCGCACGAAATCGAGATGAGGCGTTTCCTGCAGCTTGCGCTCGATCTTGTTGACGACCTGATCCTGCATTTCCTCGATCGAGGCACCGGGCCAGAAAGCCTGCACAACCATGACGCGGAAGGTGAAGTCCGGGTCTTCCTTCTGCCCCATGCGCATCAGGCCGAAAGCGCCGGCAAGAATGATGAGGCCAAACAGGAAGCGCGCCATGCTTGGATGCGCGATCGCCCAGCGCGAAAGGTTGAAGGGCCGCTTTTCTTCGGAGGAGGAGGTGGTCATCGGCTCGTTTCCGCGGTTCTTGGGCATCAGCGAACGAGGCGGGCTTCGCCTGCCGAAGCAGACTGGTGCGCCGTCTCGTTGGAGATCGTCACTTTGAGATCATCGGTCATGAACTGCGTTCCGGCGGCGACGACGAGATCACCGACATTGAGGCCATCCGTGACCCGGACACCGTCACCGGTGAAATCGGCGAGCGTGACCGGACGGCTGCGGACCGTTTCCGTGCCGCGGTCGACGACCCAGACGATCGGATAACCATCCTTCTGCGCCAGCGCGCTCAAAGGCACGGAGACGAAGGGGACGCTATTGCCAGTGGAAGCTTCAACGGTCGCCGTCATGCCGAGCAGGACCCGCGGATCGTTGGGCAGACTGACGCGCACCGAGAAGGTGCGTGACTGCTGGTCGGCGCTGCCGGCGACCTCGCGCACAGTCCCGTCGAGCGACAGGCCTGCATCCGACCAGATCCCGATCTCGACCGGCAGGCCCGCGCGGAAATTGGCGATCTCCGTCTCGGGTACCGCGACCTGGACTTCCTTTTCGCCTTCGACGGCGACGGTCGCAACCGGCGTTCCGGAGCCGACGACCTGGCCGACATCGGCATTGATCGTGGTGACGATACCGGGCCGATCGGCGACGAGGCTCGTATAGACGACCTGGTTCTGCGCCTGGGACAATGCCGACTTCGCGGCGTCGCGGGTGGCTGTGGCCTGGTTGTAGCTCAGCACCGCCTGATCGAATTGCGCCTGCGAGGCGAACTTCCTGGCAAGCAGCTGCTCGGCGCGATCGCGCACGAGCTTGACCGTCTCGACCTGACGCTCGGCCGCATCCAGATTGGCTGAAGCGCTGCGGACCGCGAGCTCATAGTCGGTCGCATCGATACGAGCGAGCAGATCTCCGACCTTCACACGGTCACCGACATTGACGACGCGCTCGACGATTTTGCCGCTGACGCGGAAGCCGAGGTTCATTTCGGTTCGCGCCCGAACGGAACCGGAATAGCTGAGCTGACGCACATTGTCGGTCTGGGCGATCTCGACAACCTTGACCGGCCGGACGGCTTCAGTGGTTTCGGCCTTTTCCTCGGAGCAGCCGACCAGCGCTATCGAGAGGGTCGAGAGGAGCGCGGCAGTGGCAAAGAATGAAATACGGCGGCGAAATTCAATAGGCATAAACATATTCCCACTCCTGAAATGAGGCCGACGCCGCGCCACGCAGCACCGGAAGTATTCCGGCTAGACCGTCAGCGCCTTGATCGCGAATTCAATGACCTCTTCCGGGCTCACACGGTCAGACTTGTTCAGACATTGAGCGACCATTTGCGGATGGCAGAGCGTGATGGTCGCGGCACCAAAGCAACGCGACGCCACATCGGCGTCCTGTTCCGGGAATTCGCCGGCAGCGATCCCTTCGCGAATGACATCGGCGAGAAGCGCGTCGATCCGTTCGATATGCTTGTCTATGACGTGCCAGTCGCGTTCGATGGCGACGACGACCATCTCGTGCACCTTCGTGTCGTCAAGCATGAGCTCGACCGTCATCTGGTGCTGTGCATGCACGTAACGGCGCAGGCGCTCGCGCGCGCTCAACGGCAGCTGGCAGATCTCCTGTGCCATCTGGTAGCTGGCCGCAAGCATGCGTGCGCAAAGTGCCTGATGGATCTCGGTCTTCGACGCGAAGAAGCGATAGATGTTCGCCGGCGACATGCCGAGCTCGCGGGCGATATCGGCAACATTGGTCTTGCTGTAGCCGAAATGCCGGAACAACCCCTCCGCGGCATCGAGAATGCGCGTGATGTTGTCCTGCCGCGTCTGCTCCGCAACGGTATCGCTGGTCACCGGCATTCCCTGCCTTTCAGTTTACGATTTACGACTGACGAATTTTGTATTTCGTCAGTCGTAAATCGAAATGGGACAATGGTCAATGGTAAAAGACCAGTTCGGCGATCACGATTTGGGACCGGCGACGGTCAGCAAATCCCCGCCGGCCCCTCACGGACGCCCTTGCGGGCCCAATGGCCGTTGACTCGACACGCTCTGGTGGTTAGTGGCGCAAATCACGCACTCTGCTCGAAAGGGTTAACAAACCATGGCCACCGGTCTCATCGCTCTCCTCGACGACATTGCAGCGATCGCCAAAATGGCGGCCGCGTCGCTGGACGACGTTGCCGCCCAAACGGCGAAGGCCAGCGCCAAGGCGGCCGGGGTGGTCATCGATGACGCAGCGGTGACCCCGCGCTATGTGGTGGGGCTGACGCCTGAGCGAGAACTGCCGATCATCGCGCGCATTGCCTACGGTTCGCTCAAGAACAAGCTGCTCTTCCTTCTGCCCGGCGCGCTCCTGCTCAGCTACTTCGCCCCCTGGGCGATCACGCCGCTATTGATGCTGGGCGGCATCTATCTCTGCTACGAAGGAGCCGAGAAGCTTTATGGCGCCGTTTTCCCGCATGCGGCCCACGCCCATGAAGAGGCGGTGCTCGGCGAGAAGAGCGATCCGGCAGCGCTTGAGAACGAGAAAATTTCCGGCGCCATCCGCACCGACTTCATTCTGTCGGCCGAGATCATGGCGCTGACGCTGTCGACGGTCGCCGATGCGGGCATCTACATGCAGGGTGCGGTTTTGGCGGGCGTCGGCATCCTGATCACGCTCGCCGTCTACGGCGTCGTGGCGCTGATCGTCAAAGCCGACGATGCCGGCGTCGCGCTGGCGAAGAACCCGCTGTCGGCCTTGCGCCTCTTCGGTCGCGGGCTCGTTCTTGGCATGCCGATCTTCCTGAAAGTTCTGGCCGCAATCGGCACGGCCGCCATGCTCTGGGTCGGCGGCAGCATCCTCGTGCACGGCATGGCGCAACTCGGTCAGGCCGGGCCGGAGCATTTCATCCACGACATATCAGAGGGCGTCGCCCATGCGCTGGCGTTCGCCCCGGGCGTTATCGGCTGGCTCACGACCTCGGCGCTCCAGGCGCTGCTTGCCATCCTGGTCGGTGGCGCAACGATCATCGTGATGGGCAGCATCGTCGCGCCGATCTGGAAGCAGCTGCGGCCGGCAAAGAGCTAGGGCCCCCGCGGGATCTATGGAGTGGGAGGCCGCTTCAGGCCTCCCGGCAATCCGTCTGCGGTTTCTCCGCTAGCCTAGCGCTTGTACTTAACACCCGGCAGAACGCAGAGCATTTCATAAAGCAGGTTCGCCGCGGTGATCGCCGTCGTTCCGGTTGTGTCGAACGGCGGGCTCACTTCCACGAGATCGGCGCCGACGAGATTGAGTCCGCGGCAGCCGCGGATGATTTCGATCGCCTGGATGACGGTCAGCCCGCCGATCTCGGGCGTGCCGGTGCCGGGCGCATAGGCCGGATCGAGGCTATCAATGTCGAAGGTCAGATAGGTTTTGTGGTCACCGATCCTGGCGCGGATCTTTTCGATCAGCGGCACGAGCGACTTGTGCCAGCATTCCTCGGCCGGGACGACGGTGAAGCCCTTGTCGCGCGACCAATCAAAGTCGTCGGACGCATAGCCGGTGCCGCGCAGACCGATCTGGAAGACGAGGTTGGGATTGAGGCAACCATCCTCGAAGGCGCGGCGAAACGGCGTGCCGTGTGCAATCTTTTCGCCGAACATCGTGTCGTTGATATCCGCATGGGCGTCGACATGGATGAGCGCGACCGGCCCATGTTTTTCGGCAATCGCCTTCAGGATCGGATAGCTGATCGTGTGATCGCCGCCGAGCGTCAGCGGAATGCAATCATGCTTGAGGATCTCACCGATGTTGCGGGTGATGATCTCCATGTTGGCCGGCAGGTTGAAGGTGTTGATGGCGATGTCGCCGATGTCGGCCACCTGCAGGCTTTCAAAGGGGGCAGCGCCCGTCGCCATGTTGTAGGGGCGGATCATCACGGATTCGGCGCGGATCTGGCGCGGCCCGTAGCGCGTTCCGGAACGGTTGGAGGCGCCGATATCCATGGGGATGCCAACGAAGCAGGCATCGAGGCCCGCCGCCGACGTCGCGGCCGGAAGGCGCATCATCGTTCCCGGACCGCCGAAACGGGGCATGTCGTTGCCGCCGAGCGGCTGGTTGAATATCTCTTCCATGGAGGCTCTCCCTTTTGATTTCGCCGGAACCTATCAGGCGCTGCGGACCGAGAAATGCCCATTGATCGAATGTTACTTCGATCGCGATCAAACCAATACGTCCAACACAGCGAAGGCAGGCGTCGATTGCCATGTACGACGGCGCCCGGCCTGCCGCACCTAGCCAAAGGGAGTGTTGCCCTCGCAGGACCCGCCGATCACTTTGGCGAAAACAATAATACGATGTCCTTGGGAGGAACCATGCAAAACTTAACTCGCACCGCCCTGCGCTCCATCGTTGCGGCATCGCTCGCCGCCATCTCGGCCTCAACCACGGCCCAGGCGCAGGACAAGCTCTTCATCTACAATTTCTCCGACTACTTTGCCGAAGACACGGTCTCGAACTTCCAGGCGCGCACCGGCGTCGAGACGCGGGTCGACTTCTACGATTCGCTCGAAGTTCTCGAAACCCGCCTGCTTGCCGGCGGCAGCGGCTTCGACGTCGCCTTTCCGAGTGCCACGGTCGGTGAACGCCTCATTCAATCCGGCGCGCTGAAGCCGATCGATGTGACGGCCCTTAAGAATTACGGCAATCTCGACAAGGACTTGCTGAAGCTCGTTGCCGAGCATGACCCGGAGAACAAGTACCTGGTCCCCTACATGTGGCTGACCACAGGCGTCGCCTACAATGCCAAGCTCGTGAGCGAGCGCCTGCCCAATGCACCTGTCAATAGCCTCGACATGTTCTTCAAGCCCGAGGTCGCGGAAAAATTCCAGGACTGCGGCATCGGCATCGTCGACGCGCCGAACGAAGTGATCCCGATCGCCCTCAACTATCTCGGCCTCGACCCATACTCCACCAAGCCTGATGATCTCGACAAGGCGAAGGAACTGCTGCTGAAGCTTCGTCCCTACATCCGCCACATGCAGAGCGGCCAGCTCGTGGCCGACATGGCCTCCGGTCAGCTCTGCCTGGCGCTGATGTGGAGCGGCGACGCCGGCATTGCCGCTGCTCGCGCCGAAGAGGCGGAGACCGGCGTCAAGGTCGACTATTCGATCCCGAAGGAGGGCACGATCATCTCCTTTGACACGATGGCGATCCCTGCCGATGCGCCTGATGCGGAGCAGGCGCTCGCCTTCATCGACTATATCCTCGAGCCGAAGACAGTCGCCGCAATCAGCAACCATGTCTTCTACGCCAACGCCAATGCGGCGGCGACCGCTGAGGTGGAAGCGGGGATCCGCGACAACCCGAACATCTACCCTCCTGCCGAGGTCCGCTCCAAGCTCTTCGTCGACAAGTCGCTGCCGCCGCGCCAGACGCGCGAGCGCACCCGCGTCTGGTCGGCGTTCAGGGCCGGCCAGTAAGCGATCCGACAACAGCAGGACCAGACCCCGTGCAATCCTATATTTCGATCGAGAACCTGGCGAAGTCCTATGGCGTCGTCAGTGCCGTCAACAACATCAGCCTCGGCATCGAGAAGGGGGAGTTCTTCTCCCTTCTCGGGCCCTCCGGCTGCGGAAAGTCAACGCTGCTGCGGATGATCGCCGGCTTCGAGACGCCGACCTCCGGCGCGATCAAGCTGGAAGGGGCCGATGTCACCGACGTTCCGGCGCATCGGCGGCCGACCAACATGATGTTCCAGTCCTATGCGCTGTTCCCGCATCTGACGGTTGGCAGGAACATCGCCTTCGGATTGCAGCAGGACGGTCTCGCCAAGAGCGAGATCAAGAAGCGCATCGACGAGGTGGCGGAGAAACTGCAGCTCGCGGCGATGCTTGATCGCAAGCCGGCGCAGCTTTCCGGCGGCCAGCGCCAGCGCGTGGCGCTCGCCCGCGCCCTGGTCAAGCGACCGAAGGTTTTGCTTCTCGACGAGCCACTGGGTGCGCTCGACAAGAACCTGCGCACCGAAACCCAGCTCGAACTGGTTCGCCTGCAAAGGGAGCTCAGCCTCACCTTCATCATCGTCACCCACGACCAGCATGAGGCGATGACTGTTTCCACCCGCATCGCCATCATGAAGCAAGGGCAAGTGCTGCAGGTGGGCACGCCGTCAGAAGTCTACGAAACGCCGCAGTCTCGCTATGTTGCAAAGTTCCTCGGCGAAACCAACGTCTTTGCCGGCGGGCGTGCTCAGCGGAATGGAGATGAACTGCAGATCGAAAGTGACGAGGCTGGCGGCCGGCTGCATGCGGCCTTTACCGACCGCGTCGCGCTCGACGCGCCATACTGGGTCTCGGTCCGGCCAGAACGGGTGGAACTTGCGACTTCGGGCAGCGGCCTCGAAGGCACCGTGGAACAACTCACCTATACCGGCGTCGAGCGGCACTACCGGGTAAGGCTGAAGTCGGGCGCGACGCTCGACGCGCGCCGCGTCAACCACGGCACCGAGAGCGATCTCGGCGTCGGCGATCGTGTCTTCGCAAGCTGGTCGCCGCAGGCGAGCCGGCTTCTGGCCGAGTAGGAGGTCGCCATGTCCACGGTAGCGACATCGTTTGAAAAGGCGAACTGGGGCAAGCGGCTCCTCATCGCCATCCCCTACGCCTGGCTCCTGGTCCTGTTCCTGGCGCCCTTCGCCCTAGTCGCCGGCATCAGCCTTTCGACCGTGCGTCTTGGCATGCCACCCTTCGAGCCGCTGACAGCCTGGGACGGATCGATCCTCAATCTCCGGCTCAACTTCGAGAACTTCCTCTATGTTCTCACCGACGATACCTATCTGCTGGCCTATCTGACGAGCCTCAAGATTGCGGCGATTTCGACCGCCGCCATGCTCCTCATCGCCTATCCGCTCGCCTATGGCATCGCCTCGTGTGCGCCGTCCTCGCGCTCTCTGCTGGTCTTCCTGGTGATCGTTCCCTTCTGGAGCTCGATGCTGATCCGCGTCTATTCCTGGATGAGCATTCTGCGGAACGACGGTCTCCTGAACGCGCTGCTATTGAAGCTTGGCCTGATCGCCGAGCCGCTGCGCATCCTCAACACCGAGACGGCGATCTATATCGGCATCATCTACACCTACCTGCCCTTCATGGTCCTGCCGATCTATTCGAACCTGAGCAGCGCCGATAAGACGCTGATCGAGGCGGCCAGAGACCTCGGCTGCTCGCGGATTTCCGCCTTCTGGCGGGTCACCTTCCCCTTGAGCCTTCCCGGTGTCTTGGCCGGCTGTGCCCTGGTCTTCATCCCCGTCGTCGGCGAATTCGTGATCCCGGATCTTTTGGGTGGCGCCGACACGCAGATGATCGGCCGCGCCATCTGGCTCGAATTCTTCAACAACCGTGACTGGCCAATGGCCGCCGCCGTGACCATCGTGCTCATGGCGCTGCTCGTGGTGCCGATCGTCTATTTCCAATCGCGCCAATCGCGCGAACGAACCTGAGGAGCTGGCCATGACGAAACCAAGCTGGTTCAATCGGCTGTCGATCCTGTTCGGCTTCGCCTTCCTCTACCTGCCGATCGTCGTGCTCGTCATCTACAGCTTCAACGGCTCGAAGCTCGTGACGGTCTGGGGCGGCTTCTCGACCCAATGGTACGCGACGGTCCTCAGCAACCCGTCGATCATTGAAGGTGCGAAGGTCAGTTTCCTCGTCGCCGCCGTCTCGGCAACGGCGGCAACGATCCTCGGCACGCTCGCCGCTGTCGTCATGGTGCGGCTCCGGCGCTTCCGCGGCCGGGCGCTGCTCAACGGCATGCTGCTTGCCCCGATGGTGATGCCGGAAGTGGTGATGGCCGTCTCGATGCTTCTGATGTTCGTGACGCTCGGGATCGACCGCGGCCCGCTCACCATCACGCTCGCCCACACCACCTTCACTTTGTGCTTTGCGACCGTGGTGCTGCAATCTCGGCTGGTTGAACTCGACCCGTCTCTGGAAGAGGCGGCGCGCGACCTCGGCTGCCCGCCGCCCAAGGCCTTCGTCAGCGTTGCCTTACCGAACATGGTCCCGGCCATCGTTTCCGCCTGGCTCCTGTCCTTCACCCTGTCGCTCGATGATCTCGTCATCTCGAGCTTCACGACGGGTCCGGGTGCATCGACCCTGCCGATGAAGATTTACTCGCAGATCAAGTTCGGCGTGACGCCTGAGATCAATGCGATCTCGACGATCATCCTCGGCATCGTGGTGCTGGGGCTGGTGGCCGCGCAACTGGTGTCGCGACGCTCGGAACAGAAGGCGAGCGTCGCCTAGTGCTAATGCGCGACGAGCGCACCGCCAGGAGCCAAATACGTGGCGAGCGGATCTTCGAAGGCGTTGCGTGCCGACGAAACGGAATCGATGAACAGCGAAAACAGCGCCGTCTGCGAGGTGATGTCGAGCTTGGCATAGAGGTTGCGCCGGTGCAGCTTGACGGTCGCCGGCGAGATGCCAAGCTTTTCCGCAGCACCCTTGACCGAGTAGCCGCGCAGGATCATCTGCCCAACCTGGCATTCGCGATCGGTGAGCAGGCTGCGGCCGAAGTTGCGGATCGCCTGCGCCAGGGCGCTTTGAAGCGGCGAGCCCTCATCTCCAAGGCTTTCGGGCCGGAGATCGCGATAATGCCGGAGCACAGCCATGCTCAGCAGCGGCGCCGCAGTCTGCAGGAAATCCTGATCCTCGGCGCTGAAGGCGGCGTGCGAATGGCGGCGCGCCAACGAGATCGCAACCTTGGTGTCGGCGTCGAGGCTGATGAAGACGTTGAATTCGTCATGCAGGCCCGAATGCCGGTAGTAATCCCGATAGTATTGCGACCGATCGTATGAGGGGTCGATCTGCTTCAGCCGGTAGAGACCGTCATCACCATTGTCGAGCGCCAGCCGATAGAACGGATCCATCTGGTATGGGCCCTGCAGGTAGGCGCGGATATCCGACAACCCCTTGTCCGTACGCCAGTCGTTGAACAGGATCTTCGGCGCAGCACCACGACGATAAAGCAGCATCAACCCCGCATCGATGGCGATGTGCCGTTTGAGCGTCTCAGCCATTCGATCCTGAAAGTCCGAGCAGCCAACGCTCGTCATCAGCGACAGGGCCAGATCGCCCATCCCCGATGGCTGCTGCGCAGTCGCGCCCAGCTTGGTGATCATGTTGTCGGTCATGATGGTCTCCTCCGCGGGTACATTAGGCGAAGGTTTATTTCGTCGCAAGTAACGGATTTTCACTGCGGGATTTCCAAAACTATCATTTACCAAGGCAAAACAACGGCAAAGCTTGCGAAACCTCAGCAGGACAAGGGCTCGTCAGCCTTGTCGATGCTGCATTCGAAGCCTTGAACCTAGCCCTTTGGCGTATTCCGGACGTTGCAACCCCCACCTAGAAACAAGACAAGCCGGGCGCTGAAGCGGCGGCAAGTGGAGTGGGAGCGACGGTTCAAGCGTTCCGGACGACGCCCCCTTCCGCACGAAACCCGACAACGAAACTGGAGCGGCCGGTCGTGCCAACCGCTCACCATCTTAGAACTGGAGTGAACATGTCGAAGGTTATCAAACTCGGCCGCAACGGTGTTGGCCTGCGCGAGCTGGAGAAATGCAGTGCCGTCCCGCCGGAGGCAATCCTCTCCGGCTTTGCCGACGAACTTGGCGACGTGCATTTCGAAAGCCCGGACAAAGCTGTTGTCATCGGCACCTGGCAGTCGACGCCCTACGCCGAAATGCTCTCCTATCCCGACGGCAACGAATACAGCGTCATCCTCTCCGGCAAGGTCGCGATCACCAACCCTGATGGCTCGATCGAGACCTTCTCGGCCGGCGAGAGCTACATCCTGCCGGCCGGCGTCGAGGTTCGTTTCGAAGTGATCGAGACGATGCGCAAGGTCTACGTCCTCTACACCGCACCCGCCGCGAACTGATGTGAGGCGTCCCCATGACCAAGGTAAGAAGCAAAGCGCTTGCAGACGTGACGATGACGCCCTTCTGGCTCGACCGGGCGGATGCGCCTGAGCCGAAAGAGCGGCTGACGCGTCACCTCAGGGCCGACCTGCTCGTCGTCGGCGGCGGCTTTACCGGGTTGTGGGGTGCCATCCAGGCGAAACAACGCCAGCCCGAGATCGATGTCGTCTTGATCGAGAAGGGCTCGGTCGCCAACGGGGCCTCGGGCCGGCCGGGCGGCGTCGTCTCGACCTCGGTGATGCACGGACTGTCGAACGCAGTGCGCATCTTTCCGAAGGACATCGCCGCTCTCGAAAGGCTCGGCCAGGAGAACATGCACGGCTTCCTGCAGACGGTCGAGGAGCATGCGATCGACTGTCATGCGGAATGGGGCGGCGAGTTGACGGTCGCGGTCGACGACGCCCATATCGAGGCGCTGCACGAGGAGCACGAACTGCACCTCAAATATGGTCATCAGGCGGTCTTCCTCGACCAGAGCGCCGTGCGCGCCGAGATCAATTCGCCGCGCTACAAGGCCGGCGTCTGGTCGAAGCATATCTGCGGCACCGTTCACCCGGCCCTGCTCGCCTTCGGGCTGAAGCGCGTGGCACTTACCCTCGGCGTCCAGATTTTCGAGAACACCGAACTGACAGGTCTCGAAGACCTCGGCAACAGCATGAAGGCCAACACGCCGTCCGGCAGCGTGACTGCCCCCAAGGTGCTGCTTGCCACCAACGCCTTTGCCTCCGGCCACAAGAAGATCAAGCACCGGGTCGTCGCCGTGCGTGACCGGGTGCTGGCCACCGAACCGTTGTCGGCGGAGCGTTTGGCGGCGATCGGCTGGACCCATCGGCAGGGCGTCTACGACACCCGCACGCAGATGAACTACATGCGGCTCACCAAGGACAACCGCATCATCTTCGGCGGTCGGCTTGCCTACGCCTTTGCGGGCGACCCGTTTCCCTCGGTCGACAAGGAGCTTGATACCTACGAACCGCTGGCGGCCGCCTTCTTCGATACGTTCCCGCAGCTCGAGGGGCTGCGTTTCAGTCACGCCTGGAGCGGTCCGATCGACCTCAGCACCCGCATGGCTGTGCATTTCCAGCGCTACTACGCCGACAAGGTCGTCTATGCCGGCGGTTACTCCGGCTTTGGCGTCTCGGCCTCCCGCTTCGGCGCACGCATCGCGCTCGATATCCTCGACGGTTCGAAAACACCGGAAAGCCGGCTGGATTTCGCCACCAGCCTGCCGAACGCCATCCCACCGGAACCGTTCCGCTGGCTCGGCGCGCAGATCACCATGTACGCGCTCGACACCGCCGACAAATCCGGCGGCTGGCGTAAGCCTTGGCTGAAAATGGTCTCGGCGATGGGCTTTCCGCTCAGCTGACGCGCCGGCCAGGCGGTCGAGCGACCCGCATGGTCGGCGGACACAGGAACAGAGCGCTCGCCGGCTTTGCGCCGAATTCAGGCAGGAGTCGCAAATTCGCCGGCAAGCGGGATCATTGCGCGGGCCCGCGCCAATGCCACATCCAGCAGCACGCTTGCGCCAGCAGCAACGTCGGCGGGAGCGGCATATTCGCGGGGGTTGTGGCTGACCCCATCGCGGCAGGGAACGAAGATCATCGTTGTCGGCACCCGTCTCGCCAGATTGAAGGCATCATGCCCTGCGCCGGAGACAATGTCGCGGTGCGTCAGCCCGCGCTCCCTGGCGCTTGTTCTGACCGCCTCGATCAACACGCGATCAAAAGCGATCACCGGCGAATGCCAGGTCAGGCGTCCCTGTAGATCGATCTCCGCGTGGCCCTGGCGGAGCGCGTCGAGCCCGTCCATGAACCGCTGGTGCATCTTGTCGAGAACCGCCTTGTCGGGATGCCTGAGATCGACCGTCATGTCGGCGCGCCCCGGAACCACGTTGATTGCGCCCGGCGACAGCTCGATCTTGCCGATGGTGCAGCGCGCAGCCTCATCTGTCCGGCCGATAGCCTGAACCAAACCGATCACATGCATGAGCATCGGCACCGGGTCCTTGCGTAGCGCCATCGGCACCGGCCCCGCATGGGTCTCCTCGCCGACAACCGATATCTCGTACCAGCGGATGCCCTGCCCGCCGGTGACGACGCCGATGGTCTTTGCTTCCGCCTCAAGGATCGGCCCCTGCTCGATGTGCAGTTCGATGTAACAATCGGCGTCAGGGAGACCGGGCATCGGTTCGCCATCGTATCCATGCCGGTTGATTTCGTCGGCGAGCGTTATCCCTCCGCCATCGCGGGCGGCCAAGGTCGTTTCCAGATCGAGGAGGCCGCAGGCGACGCCCGAGCCCATCATGGCCGGTTGAAAGCGGCATCCCTCCTCATTCGTCCAGACGCAAAGGTCGATTGGTCGGTCCGTTTCCACCGTCCTGTCGTCCAAGGTTTCCAGAACCTCGAGCCCTGCGAGCACACCGAGCACGCCATCAAAGCGGCCACCGGTCGGCTGGGTATCGAGATGGCTGCCGATGAGCACCGGGGTGGCGGCGGGATCGCTGCCCGGACGGCGAACGAAAAGGTTGCCGACCCGATCCTTGCGGACCCGGTATCCACGCGCTTCGCACCAGCCAAGGAACAGTTTGCGGCCCGCCTCGTCCATATCGGAAAGCGCCTGCCGGCAGGAGCCGCCCCCCGACGTGGCGCCGATTTCGGCCATGGCCATCAGCCGCGCCCACAACCGCTCTCCATCAACACCGTGCCGCATCCCATCCTCCTTGCGCAGTCGTTCATCCAGATCAGCTTCCTAGGCCCGTCGAAAGGGCACCAGTCACCCATGTGGGGGACTGTGATGACGACCGCTCCCCTCGCTACAACAAGACAGGAGTGCACAACCGTGGAGGCAGGTCATGGACACGATACCGGACAGAAGATGGCACCGCATCGCGGAAGCGCTCCGGCCCGAGACGCGATTGCTGATCGACGGGCAGTTTCGGGCAGCGACGGCTGGCGAGACGCTCGCCTCGATCAATCCGGCGACGGGCGCACTCATCGCCCAGGTCGCTTGCGCCAGCGCCAACGATATCGAGATGGCCTGCGATGTCGCCGCAAAGCGGTTCCGGCAGGGCGTGTGGTCTCGTTTGGCGCTAAGGAAACGCGTTGATGTTCTCGTCCGCTTTGCCGAGCTGATCGCCGAAAACCGCGATATCCTGGCGGTGCTCGATACGATGGAAATGGGCAAGCCGATCGCGGAAATGTGCGCCATTGATGTGCCCGGTGCCGTGTTGACCATGCGCTTCATGGCCGAAAGCATCGACAAGATCGCAGGCAGCGCGCCCGTCACCAATCCGGACGCGCTGCACTATATCCTGCGCCAGCCACTCGGTGTCGTTGGCTGCATCACGCCGTGGAACTACCCGCTGATGATGGCGGTCTGGAAGATCGCGCCGGCACTTGCCGCCGGAAACAGCGTCGTCCTCAAACCGGCCGAGGATACGTCGCTGAGCGCATTGCTGCTTGGCCGCCTGTTTCTCGAAGCCGGCGGGCCGGACGGGGTCCTCAACGTCGTACCGGGACGCGGTGCCGTCGCCGGCCAGGCGCTGGCGCGTTCGATGCAGGTCGAAAAGATCGCCTTTACGGGTTCGACGGCGATCGGCCGGCAGATGTATCGCTATGCCGCGGATTCGAACCTCAAGGCGGTCTCGGCCGAGCTCGGCGGCAAGTCGCCACAGATCGTCCTTGCGGATGTCGAGGATCTTTCGGCCGTGGCGGAAAAGGTCGCCGACGGGCTGTTTGGCAATCAGGGCGAGGTGTGCTCGGCAGGTTCGCGCATTCTGGTCGCCCGAAGCATTCACGACGAGTTTTGCGATCTCATCGCCGGCCACGCGGCGCGGAAGTACCGGCCGGGCGATCCCCTCGATCCCGCGACGACGATGGGTCCCCTCGTCAACAAGGTGCATCAAGGCCGCGTGCTCGACTATGTCGACGGCGCCCGCAAGGAAGGCGCGGCGCAAGTTCTTGGCGGCAGTGCTGCTGATCGGACCGCCGACGCGGCGTGTTTCGTTGAACCGACGCTCTTTGCCGGCGTCGACAACCGCATGAAGATCGCCCAGGAGGAAATCTTCGGGCCGGTCGGGGCGATCATTCCGCACGATGGTGCCGAGGATGCGGTCAAGATCGCCAACGATAGCCCCTACGGTCTTGCCGCTGGGATCTGGACCTCCAGTCTCGGCAAAGCCCACCGCATCGCCCGCGATCTCGAATGTGGCATGGTCTGGATCAACGGCTACATGAACGGCGACATGAGCCAGCCCTGGGGCGGCTGGAAGCTCTCCGGCCACGGCCGCGACAAATGTCTGCAGGCATTGATCGATAACACCCAATCCAAGTCGGTCTGGGTTACGCTCGATTGACAGCCGGCGACAACTGACGGCACCCGACATGGGGCTGTCAGCAACAAGCCCGCAAGGCATCGTTCCTACAGCGCCGCGCGTCTTGTCAGACGCGCAAAGGCCGCTGTAGCACTCTGAATTTCTGCATGTTTTTGTCCTTCAATCCGCTGCAATCAAAGGAAACATGCAGTGGGAGAGTTCACCTGCATTGATGTTGCGGGCGTGGCAGTTAGAACATCCGACAGGAAAGGTACCACCCCTATGGCCCGAAACACCAAGACAACCCTGCGGTCGCTGACCGGCCTGCTGCTGACCGCCTCGGCGCTTTGCAGCGCCGCCGTCAGTTCAGCCGCCGAGACGCTCGTCATTACTGACGCCAAGGTCCGCACGATGAATCCGACCGCTCCCTTGGCGGAAGCGGTGGCGATCGATGACGACGGCGTTATCATTGCGGTGGGCGACGAAGCGAGTGTTCTTGAGACGGCGGGAACGGACGTGCATGTCATCAAACTCGGCGGCCGCATGCTTCTGCCGGGTTTCCAGGATGCCCACGTGCATCTCGTCGAGGCCGGCATCAACGCGAGCCTGTGCGAGTTCGAGCCCTTCGCCTCCCTTGAAGAAACGAAAGCCACCGTTCGCGACTGCGTCAAGCAGAGCGAGCAGGAATGGGTTGTCGGCTCGGGCGTCAGCATGACCAACCTGCTTGACGAAACCGATGCCCCCGTCGGCGTGCTGGACGAGATTTCCGCGGACAGACCGATCCTGATCCTCGACGACATCGGCCACGGCGCCTGGGCAAACAGTGCCGCGCTCGCGGCCGCCGGCTACGACAAGATCGAAGGCAATCCGCCCGGCGGCATTATCCTGCGCGATCAGAAGACCGGCGCCCCGAATGGCATCGTGCTTGAGAATGCCCAGCAGAAACTGCGCAACCTCGCCTTCCCGGACACGCCCGAGAACGTCAAGTTCGCCTATGAAAGCATGCTGCCGACGCTGAAGACGATGGCTGAAAACGGCATCACGACCATCAGCGACGCTGGCGGCTTCTGGCCGCAGGGGCACCTGAAGGCCTGGGAAATGGCCGAGAAAAACGACACCCTGACGCTCAGGGCCGCGAACGCGCTTTATGTCTATCCCGACCTGCCGTTCGACGCGCAGGTGGACAAACTCACGAGCTTCTACAGCAACGATCCGAACCGGCTTTTGAAATTCAATCAGGTGAAGGTCTATGTGGACGGGATCCTCGAGCAGCGCACCGGCGCCGTGCTTGAGCCTTACCTGAAGGGACCGGGCATCGATCACGGCTTCGACAGTGGCTTCCTCTACTTCGACGAGGCGACGCTCGACCGCTATTCGAAGGTGCTTTCGGAGAAGGGCTTCAAGCTGCACTATCACGTGACCGGCGACCGCGGCGCGCGCCTGGCGCTCGACGCCATCGCGCAATCGGACCCGAAGCCCGGCCCGCACCGACTGACGCATCTCTATCTGCTCGATGAAGCCGACGACGCCAGGTTCAAGGCGGAAGGTGTCGTCGCCGATTTTCAGCTCGCGCCGAGTTCACTCAGCCGGGAATATGACACCTTCATCCGCAAGTTCATCGGCGAGCGCGCCGATCATATGATGCCGGCCGGAAGCATCGAGAAATCAGGCGCGACCGTCGTGATGAGCAGCGACTTCGATGCAGACGAGCTTTCGCCGCTGGTCAAGATCCAGACGGCGCTCCAGCGCACGAAGGATGGCGCACCGGATGTGGAAACGGCCGTCAAGTGGATGACGATCAACCCCGCGAAGCTTTTGAACCAGGACGACAAGACGGGCACGATCGAGCCCGGCAAGTTCGCCGACCTCATCGTCATCGACAGGGATATCTTCGACATTCCGGTCAAGGAGATCGGCAAGGCGGCCGTCGAGGCAACCTTGCTGCAGGGCGACCCGGTCTATGACGCCGAAGGCCTGTTCTCCGGGAACTGAGCGTTAGAGCGTCCTTTGTGGGTGTATCTGAACGCACAAGGACGCTCTACGACTATGATTCTAGGCATCTTCTCCGCTTGCAATGATCCGCACTTGAAAGCGGGGTGCTCTATCCGCCTGCACCTCCGAGCAGGAGCGAGAACAGCTCGCCCTGCGAGGAGATCTTGAGCTTGGAATAGATGCGCTTGCGGTGGACCTTCACCGTTTCCGGGCTGTTGCCGAGAATGCGGGCAATGCTCTTGGTCGAATGCCCCTTCAGCATCAGGCGGATGATTTCCCCCTCGCGCGTGCTCACCTTCAGTTGCGACAGCGTGGCAAAGACCATATCGGCCGCTGGTTCGCTTGCGGCCGATCCTGAGACCGGTTGCGGCCAGTGCTTGCGGCAAAGCTCGGAGACCACGGGCAGCAGGCCGTCGAGATGGGCGCGGGCCTGGGGCCCGGGGCGGCAGTCCTCCGTCCGCTGGCCGAGCGAAAGCGCGATCGCGGTGCCCTCGGCACTTGCGACCAGCATCACGATCTCATCGTAGAGACCGGTTTCGGCGTAGAACATGCGGTAGTACTCGCTCTCGCGAAAATCGTCCGGAGCGCAGTCGTCGAGGCTCACCACGCGATCACCGGGGTCAGCCAAATAGAGGCTGTAGAACGGATCGAGCAGATAGGCGAAGCTGAGATAAGGCCCGATCGTACGTCGGGTCGCCTCCGGATCGAGGTCGCTGTAAAGCTGCAGCGGCGGCTGGTCGGCGGAAAAGACCGAGACGAACAGGCTGTCGAAGCCATAGACGTCGAGGCAAAGCTGCCGCAGCGCGGCCGGAAAGGCCGGGCTGCCGATGGCAGCCACGGCCTTGCCGATCAATGTCATCTGTTCAAACGGAAATCCCGTCATTTCCCGCCTTGTCGTGCGAATTCCTTCGGCGATCAAAGCGGTTCCTGCTGGGTAATGCAATGGATGCCGCCGCCGCCAATGGCAATGGCGTCGATCCGGACCTCGCGCACGCGTCGGTCGGGGAAGAGTTCGCGGAACATCTGCCGCACGGTAGTGTCCGAAGCGATACCGTAGCACGGCATGATCACACCGCCATTGACCAGATAGGAATTGACGTAGGAGCGGCAGAACTTCGGGTGGTCGGACGGCGCGTCGACCGCTTCCGGAATGGTGACGATACGGATCGGGCGCCCTTTCGCGTCCGTCTGGCCCTGCATCGCCTCCAGGTTCAGGCGAATGTAGTGGTTCCACTCGTCATCCTCATCACCGGGGCTTTCCATCAGCACGACGCCGGGAGCGACGAAGACAGCAATGCCGTCCACATGGCCGTCGGTCTCGTCTTCGATCGGGTTGCCGGGCAGCCAGATCACCTTTTCACCGCCGAGCATGTCGATAAGCTCGCGCTCGATGTCGTCGCGGCTCCAGCCGGGATTGCGATTGCGGTTCGGAAAGCAGGTCTCGGTGGTGATGATCGTGCCCTCGCCGTCGACGCTGACGCCGCCGCCTTCCGCGATCAGGTTCGACACAAACCCCGCGAGCCCGGCCTTCTCCAGCACCAGCCCCGAGAAGGCGGCATCGCCGTTGAAGGGGTGGTACTTGCCGCCCCAGGCATTGAATTTGAAGCGTGCGCCGGCGCGCCGGCCATCCGCCGCAGTAAGGAAACAGGGGCCGGCATCGCGCGCCCAGCTGTCGTCGATGTCGGCTTCGATAAGATCGATCGAGGGATCGAGAATGGCGCGGGCTTCGGCGAAGTCTTCGGCACGCGCCGCAATCGTCACCGGCTCGAATTCGCGGATGGCATGGGCGACGGCGGCATAGTCGCGGCGGGTCGCCGCGATATCGTCCCAGACCTCGTGGCGGCACGGCCACATCATCCAGGTGCGGCGGTGCGGCTCCCATTCGGCCGGCATGCGAAACCCGGCTTCGCGTGGCGTCTGGTTCTTCATGGGTGCATATCCTTCCTGCCCGGTTCTAGCGCCCGCGACATGGCAGATGCGCTGGGAAACGGGGCTTACACAGTTGTTCGTTCGAGAAAAAAGTCAGCCGATCGCCGTCTGGCCATCGAGCGTGCGGATTTTGCCGTAAAGGTCCGGCCGGCGATCGCGGTAAATGCCCCAGCTGCGCCGAAAGGCGCGGACCGCGTCGAGGTCGAAACGCGCCGTCAGATAGGTCTCGTCGGTGCGGCTGGCTTCAGCGACGATCGCGCCCACATGGTCGGCGATGAAGGACGTGCCATAAAACAGCGCCTCATTGCTGCCGGCCGCCTCGCTGCCCACCCGGTTAGACGCGACCACCGGCACCATGTTGGCGGCCGCATGCCCCTGCATCGTGCGGCGCCAGTGGCCGGAGCTGTCGATCTCGGTCTTCTGCTCGCTGCCGATCGCCGTCGGGAAGAACAAGAGTTCCGCGCCCTGCAGCGCGAGCGACCGCGCGGTTTCCGGAAACCACTGGTCCCAGCAGATGCCGCAACCGATCCGCGCGTACTTGGTGTCGATCGCCCGAAAGCCGGTATCGCCGGGGCTGAAATAGAACTTCTCTTCATAGCCCGGCGCCTGCGGGATGTGGGACTTGCGATAGTTCCAGAGGATTTCGCCATCCGCGTCGATGATCGCAAGCGAGTTGTACTGCGCCGGTCCTGAGCGCTCATAATAGGAGAGCGGCAGCACGACCCCGAGCTCCCTGGCAATCGTCCGGAAATGCCGGACCGCCCGGTCCTCGCCAAGGCTTGCGGCGAGATCGAGATGGTCGATCCGCTGCTCCAGGCAGAAATAGGGCGTCTGGAACAGTTCCTGCAGCAGGATGATCTGAGCCCCATCCTCATGGGCAAGCCGGACCAGCTCCTCGGCCTTCTCGATGTTCTCGTCGATGTTCCAGCTGCAGGCCATCTGCGTTGCAGCGACGGTGACTTCGCTCATCTTTTGCTCCTCAAGCGGCACTGCGGCGGGATGCCATGAAGGCGGCAATCGATTCCGACAAAGCAGAGACGATGGTGTCGCATTCGGCTTCCGTGACGATCAAAGGTGGCGATACGATGAGCCGGTTGCCGACCGGCCGGACGACGACGCCGCGGGCAATGCAGCCCTGGAAGATCGTTTCGCTCGCCTTCTCGTGGGCCGGCAGCGGCGCCTTCGTCGCCTTGTCTGCGACGAGATCGATGCCGAGCATCAGACCGGCGCCTCGGACATCGCCGACGATGTCATGGGCAAGCAGGGCTTTTGCCTGTTTCTGCAAGTGCGCGCCGGTTCTCGCCGCATGCGGCAGCAGCCGCTCCCGCTCCATGATGTCGATGTTGGTCAGCGCTGCGGCACAGGCGACCGGATGTCCGGAATAGGTGAGCCCCATCGAGAACACGCCGCCTTCGCATTGCGGCCGGCTGATCACCTCATAGATCTCGTCGGAAATCAGCGTCGCGCCGAGCGGGATATAACCTGACGTGATGCCCTTGGCCGAGACGAGAATGTCCGGCTGGGTGTCGTAGATCGCATCGGAAGCGAACCATTCACCGAGACGGCCGAAACCGGTCACGACCTCATCGGCGATGTAGAGGATGTCGTTGCGGCGGCAGACCGCCTGCATTCGGCTGTGATAGCCCTTCGGCGCGACCAGCACGCCGCCTGCGCCCATGATCGGCTCGGCGATGAAGCCGGCGACATTCTGGGGTCCAAGCTGCTCGATCCGCATCTCGAACTCGCGTACCAGCAGGTCGCAATAGGCCTCCTCCGTCATGCCGTCCGGACGGGCGTAGCAGTCGGCGGCGGAGATGTGGTGGATGAAATCCTCGCCGACCTGAGCAAAGCCGTACTTGGTGCCGTGGATGCCGGTCAGCGCCGCCGCCACATAGGTCCCGCCGTGGTAGGCATTGTTGCGCGAGATGATCTTGCGCTTGCCCGGTTTGCCGCGCATGGCGAAATAGTAGTGCACGATGCGGATTGCCGCTTCGTTCGCCGTCGAGCCACCGCAGGTATAGTAGACATGGTTGAGGCTGCCGGGCGAAAGCTCTGCAAGGCGGGCTCCGAGTTCGGCCGCCGGCACGTTGCCCGATGCGCCGAAGGGATTGTAGTAGTCCATGTCCAGAACCTGGCGAGCGATGGCATCGGCCATTTCGCGGCGGCCATGGCCAATGTTGACGCACCAGAGGCCAGCGATGCCGTCGAGTAGCCGCCGGCCGCTATTGTCGACGACATAGGCGCCCTCAGCCTTTTCGATGATCTGGCTGCCGGTCGCGGCAAAGGTCGAGAAGTCGGTATAGGGATGCAGGACGTGGTCGCGATCCTTCTCGAACGCCGAACGGTTGTTCGGCCGGTCGGATCCGGCAACAACGGATTGAACGATGGTCATTGTTTTCTCCAGGGATGGGCGTGAGGTTTGGCTCCGCAGACCGGCCGGTCAGCGCAGGAGCTTGGTCCAGACGCGGTCGTAAAGTTTGGTGACGGCAGGCGTACAGGCGGTCAGGAACTCCGGCGCCGGCGCGCTTTCGGGCGGGCTCAGCTCCGGGGCACCGGCGAGTGCCTTGTCGACGAAGGCTTCCGAACCCTTGATGCCGTTGGCGTAGCGGGCATAGTTGGTGATCATCGCCGCATTTTCCGGATCCATGATGAAGTTGATCCAGAGCTTGGCGTTCTCGATGTCGGGCGCGCCTTTCGGCACGGCGACATTGTCCATCCAGCCGGTATAGCCTTCCTTCGGATAGATGTATTCGAGCGACGGTCGCTCGTCGCGGGCGCGCATCGCATAGCCGTTCCAGCTCATCGAAACGGCTGCCTCGCCGGAAACCAGCAGTTCCTTGGTCTCGGAGTTGTAGCTCTTGACGAATTGCTTCTGCGTCGAGAGCAGATCGAGCACCGACTTCAGGTCCTCGGGATTATCGTTGCAGCGCGGCTTGCCGAGGTAGCGCAGCGCCATATTGATGACGTCGTTGACGTCGCGTAGCATGTTGATCTTGCCCTTCACCGCGTCATCCGGCTCGAACAGGATCTTCAGGGACGTGTCATCGCCCTTGACGATATCGCGGTCGACGGCGAGACCAGTCGAGCCCCAGGCCCAGGGTGCCGAGTAGAGGCGCCCCTTGTCCCAGAAGACGTCCCGCCACATTTCGTCGACATGCTGATAGTTCGACATTGCCGCAACGTTGATCGGCTCGAGCAGCTTCTCGCCGATCAGGATCGTCATCGTATCGTGGCCGGGGACGATGATGTCGTAGCCGCCAGCACCCGATTTCAGCTTGGCGAGCATGGTCTCCATGGAATCGTAGGTATCGATATGGACCTTGACCCCGTAGGTCTTCTCGAACTTCTCCACCATCTCGGGCGGCGTGTACTCGCCCCAGGTATAGATGAAGAGGTCACCGGCAGCGGACGCGGGTCCGGCGATGGTCGAGGCAAGCAGGGCAGTAAAGACGGCAGCTTTTTTCATCGTATGTTCCCTTTCTCTTTTTGATTTTCGTGTGTCGTTTCCCGCGAAATCAGTGCTTGCGACCCACCTGCCCGAGCAGTCCTGACAGCAACACCAGCACGGTCGATGCCGCCAGCATCAGCGTCGAAATGGCATTGACTTCGGGCGTCATGCCGAGCCTGAGCATGCCGTAGATGTGGAGCGGCAGGGTCGTGGCGCCGGGACCGGCGACAAGAGCCGTGATGATGAAATCATCGAGCGAAATGATGAAGGCGAGCAGCCACCCGGAGACGAGGCCCGGCACCAGCAGCGGCAGGGTGATGCGCAGGAAGGCCCTTGCCGGCGAGGCATAGAGGTCGGCTGCCGCCGAGGGCAGCGTCTCGTCCATGCTCTCCAGCCGCGCCTTGATCGGCAGATAGGCAAAGGGGATGCAGAAGACGATATGGGCGATAAGAATGGTGGCAAAGCCGAGGCTGATGCCGACAGCGACGAAGAAGACGAGCGAGGCAACGGCCGTGACGATTTCCGGCACCATCAGCGGGAAGGTCAGCACGACATGGGCCCCTTCACCGCCGCCTTTCTTGCGATTGACCGTGGCAATGGCAGCCCCCAGCGCAAAGACCGTGGCGACGGTCGCGGCGATGATGGCGATCACCACCGAGTTCAGCGCCGCCGTCTGGATGTTCTGGTTGGCAAAGACGGTCTGGTACCAGCGTAACGAAAAGCCTGCCCACCGGGTGACCGAACGGCCATCGTTGAAGGAATAAAGTGCCAGGACGACGATGGGGGCATAGAGGAAGACGACGCAGCCGACGGAGAGAAGGCCGAAGCCGGGGAAGACGCGCAGGTCGCGCAAACGGGCGGTGGACATGTCGGACCTTTCTCAGTTCGATTGCTGCTGCGCGGCGCGCCGGGCAAGCCAGAGAAGGACGATGAGGGTGATGGTAAGCAGGATCATCGACAGTGCTGCGCCGAACGGCCAGTTGCGCGCGCCCTGAAACTGCGTGCCGATGAGGTTGCCGATCATCAGCGTCTTGCCGCCGCCGAGAATGTCGGGCGCCAGATAGGAGCCGACGGAGGGAATGAAGACGAGCAGACTGCCCGCGATCAGTCCCGGACGCATCACCGGCAGCACGATGCGGAAGAAGGCGGTCCTGCGGCTGGCATAGAGATCGTAGGCCGCTTCCAGAAGACGGAAATCGAAGCGTTCGAAGGCCGAATAGAGCGGCAGCACCATGAAGGGCAGGAAGGAATAGATCAGCCCGAGCGAGATAGCGAAGCCGTTATAGCTCAATGCCAGGGGCTGGCCGATCACGCCGAGATCAAGGAGAGCGCTGTTGATCGGCCCGTCGTCGCGCAGCACGAACAGGAGCGCGATGGTACGGATCAGAAGATTCACCCAGTAAGGAATAGTGATCAGGAACAGCCAGATGTTCTTCACCCGCTCGGACCGGGTCGCGATGTAATAGGCGGTCGGCACGCTGATCACGAGGCATAGAGCCGTCGCGACGGTTGCCTGCAGCAGCGAGCGGGCGACGATGATCAGGTAGTCGGGCGTAAACGTCAGGCTGTCGTCGAGGAAATCCCGCTCGAACAGGATCTGCTCATAGGCTCCGGTGGAAAAGGTCCACTCGACGCCGCCATAGGCACCCGGCACAAGGAAGGAATAGGTGAGCATGATCGCAATCGGCGCGACCATGAACACCAGGATGATGCCGAGCGACGGCCAGAGCAGACCGGCATGGGCGAGCCCGGGCGGGATGCGCGAGGAGAGTGCGAGAGGCCGGGCACTCATGACAACAGCACCTTGATGGAGCCGGGCTCGAAGCCGAGGCTGACGGCATCGCCCGGCGCGAAGTCCTGCCGGCCGCGCAGGCCGCCGCGCGGCGAACGAGCGGTCAAGGCATGTTCGCCGGCGCGCAGGTGATATTCGACGGCATTGCCGAGATAGGTCCGATCGGCGATCGATGCGGTTGCCTGCCCGTCGCTGTGGCCAGCACCAAGAACCAGCCGCTCGGGACGGATCGAAAGCCAGACCTTTTGCCCCACCTCGACACGCTGCGCGACGGGGGCATGGACCTGGCCGAAGCCTTCGACATCGAGAGCCGCCTCGCCGCCGATGCAGCGCGCCACCCTCGCCTCGACCAGGTTCGACTCGCCGATGAAATCGGCAACGAAGCGGCTTTGCGGCTGTTCGTAAATATCCTCGGGCGTTCCAACCTGCTGCAGGCGGCCATTGCTGATGACGGCAACCCGGTCGCTCATCGCCAGCGCTTCTTCCTGGTCATGGGTGACGAAAACGAAGGTGATCCCGGTTTCGCGCTGAAGCGACTTCAGCTCCAGCCGCATCTTCTGCCTGAGCTTCAGGTCTAGCGCGGACAAGGGTTCGTCGAGCAACAGCAGCTTCGGCTGCGGTGCGAGCGCCCGGGCGAGCGCAACGCGCTGGCGCTGACCACCCGACATCGTGTCCGGTCGGCGATCGGCGTATTCGCGCATGTGGACCAGATCGAGCATCCGATCGACGGTGCGCTCGACCTCGGCCTTAGGCTTGCCAAGCATTTCCAGACCGAAGGCAATGTTGCGGCGGACCGTCATGTGCGGAAACAGCGCATATTGTTGGAAGACGGTGTTGACGGGTCGCGCTTCCGGCGGCAGGCGGCTGACATCTTCGCCGAAGATGCGGCAGACGCCTGACGTCAGCATCTCGAAGCCACCGAGGATGCGCAGCAAGGTCGTCTTGCCACAGCCGGAGGGGCCGAGAAGTGTGAAGAATTCATTGGCGCGAATGGAGAGATTGACGTCCTTGAGTGCTTCATGCGCGCGCGGTGTACCGGCATTGTAGGTCTTGCAGAGACTGCGCACTTCGGCAGCGACGCTATTCGGATGTTGCATCGGAAGGGAGCCGGACATGGCAGCCGACGCGGCCTTGCTGTCGGCGGGCGACGTCGGATTGGGTTCTATTATGGCGCGCTGCATGGTTCTCCTCCACTTAAGCCGACGGGAGCGAACGGATACCGTTCGGCATGGAAGGACTATGCGTGGCGCCGGGAGGGGGCGTTAGTCCCCCAGAGGGGGTACCGCCGACGCCCCCAAGTTCCGGACGCGCCCGAACGACGAAGGCGGCCCATGGGCCGCCTTCCGGAAATCGACTCCAACAGGCGCGGTCAGCCTGCAGCGTCGATCGTCAGGTCATTGCTTTCGTTACTGAAACAGCGACCGCCTTTTCGCGATCTTCATGCTTCCGACTTCCGGAATAGGATGACCAAGGTGGTCGCCAGGATCATGATGACCGAGATGGCAGCGACTGCCGGATCGAGGTCCAGGCGCAGATTGTCCCATATGCGCTTCGGCAAGGTGATGACGTTGACGCCACTGACGAACAGTGTGACGGAACTCTCCTCCCAGGACATGACGAGGCTCACGAACCAGGCCGCAAAGAGACCGAAACGGATGTTCGGCAGAATGACCCGGAAAATCGACTGCAATTGCGTCGCTCCGAGGTTCCGGGCCGCAAGTTCCAGGTTCCTGTCGAGCCGGCTCAGTGCGCTAAGGATGGCGATCACCGAGAACGGCACGATCATCACCACATGGGAAAGCACCAGCCCCGGGATCGTGTCAAGCAATCCGATCTGCGCCAGCAGGAAGTAGAGCGCGACGGCCGAGGTGACCGGTGGGACGATGATCGGCAACAGCACCAGACCGATCAACAGGCGCCCGCTTGCTGGCCGGCGCAGCCAGATTCCGATGCCGAACGCGGTTGCGAGTGCCGTTGCGATAACGCTTGAAAGCAACGCGACGAGCGTGCTCGTGCCGATGCTCGCCAGCCAGGTGTCAGGATCGAAAATCGCCAGATAGTGCCTGAGCGAGTACTCGCCGTCGGGCATCGACAGGAAGCGCTTGGGCGTGAAGGAAAAGGGAATGACGGCGACGAGCGGCAAGAGCAGGAAGAGCCCGGCCGCACCGGCAAGAACACCGCCAAGACGTGATTTTCCAAACATGTTGCACCTACCGCGACATGAGTTGTTCGATGCGCATGACGCGCTGCGACAGCCAGAGGATCGCGAAGACAACGACGAGCAGCACAACGCCGAGTGCAGCACCGAGCCCCCAGTTGGCCGTCTGGAACATCTGCACGAAGACCGATTCCGCCGTCATCACCACCCGCCCGCCGCCGAGGATCATCGGAGTGACGAAAAAGCCGAGAGAGAAGATGAAGGTCATCGCCAGCGCCGAACAGACGCCCGGTAGCGACATTGGCAGATAGATCCGCCAGAACACGCCGAGCGGCCGGCAGCCGAGGCCGAGTGCGGCCAGCAGCACCCGCCTGTCGATCTTGCGCATGACGGAGGCCATCGGCAGCACGGCAAACGGCACCATGAAATGCACCATGCCCGTGATGACCGACCAGACGTTGCGACCGGTGGAGAGCTCGCCGAAGCCAAGCGCGTTCGTGACGTCGCTTGCCAGCCCGTTGTTGCGCAGGATCACCACCCAGCCGAAGGCCCGTACCAGCACCGAGATCCAGAACGGGATGAAGATACAGATCTCGATCAGCCGGCTGCGCCGCGCACCGCCCATCACCCAGTAATAGGCCAGCAGATAGGCGATCGGGATGGTGATCGCGGTGCTGAGCAAGCATACCCAGAAGGTCCTCAGGAAGATCGCCTGGAAGTCCGCACCGGTGAAGATGCGGACATAGTTCTCAAAACCGAACTCGGGTCTGGTGACGCTCCAAAGCGTCACACCCGCAAACGGCAGCACGTAGGCAAGCACCAGGATCACCGGCCATGCCCAGAGCATCACCAGCGATCCGGTTGCGGCAAAGCGCCGGACAGGGATGGGATGCGCCCGCATCATGACGCGGTCATCGCCAGATATTTTTCGAGCGCCACGTCGCCGCGAGCCGAGTACCAGTCCATGTCCATCAGCACCTGCTGCGACATGTTTTCAGTCGAACTGCAGTCCAGCCTCTTCAGCTCTGCTGGCACGAGATCGTGGGCAAGCGGATTGGAGGGACCGCAGCCAAGGGTTCGCAGCAGCTCGACCTGGCGCGCCGGATCCTGGCAGTAGCGGATGAAGTCCATCGCCCGGCTCGCGCCTGCCGGATTGCCCTTGATCACGGCCCAACCCGATGGCGCAAGAATGCCCTCGGCGTAGGTCCAGCTGACGTCGCCGCCGGTGTCCTTTTCCACCAGGTTGGCGCGAGTGTGCCACATCAGTGCCATCGACGCCTCGCCGTCGCGCATGAGTTGCTGGCTCTCAGCGCCGGAATCCCAGAAGCTGACGATATGCGGCTTGATCTCGTTGAGCTTGCGGATGGCGCGCTCCTCGTCGAGCGGGTAAAGCTGATCCATCGGCACGCCGTCGGCGAGCAATGCCGCCTCCATGCAGCCCGACATCCATTTGTAGAGCGATCGTTTGCCCGGATATTTTTCGACGTTCCAGAAATCCGCCCAGGACTTCGGCGGATTGGCGCCGAATTTCTTGGCGTCGTAGGCAATGACATAGCTCAGGAAGTAGTTGGCGACACTGTATTCATAGGCAAAACCGGTTTGCACCTTCTCGCGGTCGACCACCTTGTAGTCGATCGGCTCGATCATCCCGGCCTCGCCCAAAGACTTCGTCGCACCCGGATCGGCGTCACAGACATCCCAGGAGACAGCACCACTTTCGAACTGCGCCTTCATCGCGCCCTTGGTCGGGCCGGATCCGTCGATCTTCACCGCAATGCCCTGCTGTTCGGCGTAGCTGCCGGTCAACGCCGTCTCGAAGGCGCCGACAGCGTCTCCGCCCCAGTTCGTGACCACCAGTTGACCATCGCCCGCGCGGGCCGATCGGCCGCCAAGGTGCGGCGCAACGCCGAGCAGAACGAGGCCGATCAGAAACGTCCGCCGGTCAATGCGACCAGCAAGATGGCCGTCCCTCAACAGTTCAAGGCATTCAGCCTTCAGATCGTTTTTCATCTCATTTCCCCTTTTTGTTGTTTGGTTGGTAGACGTTCTTTGCGAATGCGTCGTCAGCCGGCCAGCACCCGCCCATCCAGGTGGCCCCAGTGGACCCAGAGCTGCTCTCCGCGCGCCGGTGGCATGCCGAGCGCATCACGCGCGGTCGTCACCGTCAGGCCAGTTCCCTCCGGAGCGCTGCCTTTGACGATGGTCGTTCCGCCCTGGAAGATGATGCCGTCGATGGTCATCGGCAGAAGGTTGTGGTCGGTCTTGGGCCGGTCGCGGCAAAGGGTCAGCTTTTCGGGACGGATGGCGAGGACGGCCGGCGCGCCCGCCAGCTGTTCGGCGTCGGGGAACACTGCCCGGACGCCGAACTCGCCGACATGCGCATGAAACTCGCCGGCAACCGCCCGCTGCCGCGAGACCGGCAACGTGTTCATCGTGCCCAGAAATTCCGCGACGAAACGGGAGTTGGGCTCATCGTAGAGCACACTTGGCCGGTCAAGCTGGACAATGCGGCCATGGTCGAAGATCGCGATCCGGTCCGACATTGCCATGGCTTCCATCTGGTCGTGGGTAACAAACAGGAAGGTCGTTCCGGTCTTGCGATGGATGGCGACCAGCTCGTCCTGCAATTGCTCGCGAAGGTTCTTGTCGAGCGCCGACAATGGCTCGTCCAGCAGCAGCAATTCGGGCTCGAACACCAGCGCGCGTGCGAGTGCTACGCGCTGTTGCTGCCCGCCTGACAATGCCGAGGGGCGCTTGTGCTCATGCCCCCTGAGGCCGACGAGGTCCACCATGCGGCTTACGCGTTGCTCCACCTCGGCCCGCGCCACCTTCCGCACACGCAGGGAAAAGGCGATGTTCTCCGCGACGGTCAGATGCGGGAACAGCGCATAGCCCTGGAACACCATGCCGAAATTGCGCTTGTCGGCCGGCGTTGCGCTGATGTCCTCGCCGTTCCTCAAAATAGCGCCCGACGACAGCGGCTCGAAGCCGGCAATCGCGTTCAGAAGCGTCGATTTGCCGGATCCGGACGGACCGAGAAAGGTGAGAAACTCGCCCTTCTCGATATCGAGCGAGACGTTCTTCAGGGCCTCGAAGGACCCGAAGGCCTTGCAGGCTTTGCGAATGGAAATGTGGGCTGGCATGATCTGCAATCTCCGCTCAGTCGACGCTGTCCCGGATCAGCGGACTCGTCGAGCAATGGATACCGCCTCCGTTCAGCTGCACCTTGTCGTAGTCGATCTCGAGCACGGTGACGTTGTTGCGGGCAAGGGCCTCGCGGGTACGATCCGAAAGACCGCGTGGCATGATCACCCGGCCCGGCGCGATCGCCAGACCATTGACGATCCAGGGATTGTCGTCCTCATTCATCTCGATGGTGCGGATGCCAAGCGCGCGCAGCTTTTCGAGGAACACGAAGGAGAGGCCGCGCGGCCAGATCAGCGCGAGATCGACGTCAATCATCAGGAAATGCCCGTCGATATGGATGTCGTAGCCGCAGAGGTCGACGACCAGGAGTTCGGCGCCCTGATAGCGCAGGACCTCGGCGATCTGGCTGATGCCGTCGTCGTTGATGCGGATGCCGCGACCGATCACGGCGGTGCGGCTGTTGAGCCAGGCGAAGCTGCCGCCTTCCGCCATGGCGGTTCCGTGCAGGGTGCGAAGCACGGGCATGCCGTGTTTTGCCAGCGTCCGCGTCACGGCGAGCTCCTCGCCATGGCGCATGCGCGGCGCCAGCCGTGGGACAATCGCCCCGCCTTTGACAGCGATGCAGGAATCGCGGGTGTAGACCGACTTGAACCGGCCGCGATCGACGCCCTCGACATAGATCACCTCGACGCCTTCGGCGCGCAGCACGTCGGCCAGACCGTCATGCTGGGCCTGCAGTTCTTCGAGCGTCGGAATGGTGTCGCTCTGCCAGTACCAGCCGGTTTCGAGATCGCCGTAAGTGCCGATCTCCTCGATCCGCTTGGTTGCGGTCGATGACGGAAAACTCGTCACCGGGACGGTGCATCAGCACGGTGCGCAGCGTGCCGACATCGTTGTTGCACCCCCAGTTGCGCCCCCAAAGTTGGGCGAGCCGTTCCGGCGCTTCGAAGGCCGGCTCGGGAACGGAACCGAAATACTTGATCGTCGCGGAATAGAGATCCTTTTTCTTGGGCGGTGCGGCGTTCACGTCTGGTTCCCTTCTATGCGAGCCGACAGCGGCAATCGGCCCGGCCTCCTGTTTCGATAAAGGAAATGCTAACGTATCGTTTTCCTCTCTCATAGCGAATTGATTTCCGCTCTTACTTGAGGTTTTCTCAATGATGAAGCTCGATCCGGAGAGAACCAGGTGACGAGATTGCCGCCGCTCAACGCACTGCGCGCCTTCGAGGCCAGTGCCCGCAACAGAAGCCTGACGAAGGCCGCAAACGAACTCCATGTGACGCCTGGCGCTGTCAGCAAGCAGTTCCGGCAACTGGAGGACCATTTCGGCTTTGCGCTGGCGACGAAGTCACGCGACAGCTTCGTGCTGACCCCGCAGGGTCAGGAGCTCTTCTCCAAGCTCACCCAATCCTTCGAAACGCTCAACGATGCCGTCCTCGGCCTCCAACGAAACCCGATTGCCGGGCGGCTCGCCGTGCGCTGCATGCCGGCCTTTGCAACCCGCTGGCTCGTGCCGCGGCTCGGCAAGTTCTACGAGCGCTTCGAGCAGGTCGAACTGCAGATCCTCTCAATGCCGGAATGGGGCGAGCCGTTCCCGGATGGCCAGGCGGACCTCGCGATCATGTTCGGTGATCCGCGCATGGCCAAAGGGGAAACGACACCACTCAAGCAGATGGAGTTCTTTCCGGTCTGCAGCCCGATCCTGATCAATCGCGACGGCGACATCAAACGTACCAAGGATCTCGCGCGGCACGTCCTTCTGGATGGCGTCGGCTCGACGCATTGGAACGACTGGTTCAAGCATCACGGCCAGGAGATCCCGCCATCCGTGCGGCGCTTGAGTTTCGAGGATTTCAATCAGAATCTGGCGGCGGCGCGCTGCGGCATCGGCATCGCGATGGGGGACAATATTACGGCCGGCGAGGAGCTCGCTCAAGGCGCGCTCGTCCGTCCTCTCAAGGGCTTCATCAAATCGGCGACCAAAGGCTACTACATCGTGACGCAGAGGAACCGGGAGAGCTCGCCACTCGCCAAGGTCTTCATCGACTGGGTCGTCAACGAGGCGGAAGCCACGGGCGACTTTGCCTGACAATCGTACAACCGGCCCTCGATGAGCTCACACTCACGACGATCGGTGTGCGCTGGTGGGCAGACCTGCAGACCAGGTGCCTCTCGCCGTCTCCGGCCACTGGCCGACGGTGTCACTTGGCGACAGTTGCAACCGATGCCGTATCAGCGAACAGCTCAGGATAGGAGCGCGTCAGCGTTTGCGCGATCGCGCCGGCAAAACGCGCGTTGGCGATCTTGTTCGGATGGGCGTCCGAAGGCGACACCCAGAGCGTTTCCGGCACGAGATCCTCGACGGACGGACGAAGGTCAAGGAACGGGACGCCTTCGCTCTCGGCGAGTTTTTCCACCACACCAGTCACTTCCGGGAACGGATAATGTTTGAGCTCGTGCAGTTCGGGATAATTGACGATCACAAACTTATAGCCGCGCTCCCGGCAGAAGCGCGCAAGCTTTTGGATTGCCGCCTGACCGTCGGTCCAGCCGGGCTGCCCGGCCTCATAGAGGCCGCGATAGTACGCCTTCCAGTCGGCTCGGCCGAGGAATATGCGTGAGACCTTGTCGATTGCCGAAGCGAGTACGACATAGGCCTGCGAGTATTCGCCCCACCCCACCTTGTGCCGGCGCGGCGTCGGCTCGGCATCGTTGATGAAATAGTTGAGAACAACGATATCCGGCTTGAGCTCGGACCCCTTGGTCAGGAAATAGGCGACTTCCATCTGTGTGTTGTAGTTGCCAACGCCAGTGTTGATCACGTCGTATTTGAGCGCACCCGCAGCAGCACGGTTAAGGACCGTCTCCAGCTGCCTGGACGGCGTGTCCTCCTCTTTGACGCCCCAGCCAAAGGTCAGCGAATCTCCGAGCATCACCACGCGCACGGCATTATCGGACACGGGCGCGACTTCTCTATTGCGCAGCCCGATCGAATTGATGTTCACCGGCACGCCCATGTAGACCCCGCTTGCGTTGGGGATATGCTCGTGGCCGATCGCCGGCTCGGCGCTGACCCGTTTGAGATCGCGGGCGTATTTCCACATCTCCAGATCGAAATCCATGCCGTTGTCGAAAACGGCCCGCGCCAGACCTTCGATCGTGAGGGCGAAGAGGGCGAGGCTGAAGGCTGTAGCGAGAATAGCGAGCAGGGCGCGTTTTACGATGGAGGACCTTTGTATGCTGTTCTGTTCCATTGGAATGACTCGTGACGCGTTGGAACTCATCGGATCTTCCTTTCAGGTCCGCCAGTTATGGCTCCACCTGCGAAAGCTGCAGGCAATCGGGCTCAATCGGAGCGGTTTTTACAAATTCATGCTTGCCGCCGGTGAGGCTTTGCCGGCCGTCCCAGCTATTGATCAGCCACCTGTCGATCGCCTCGGCCACCAGGAAATGTCCGAGCGGGGACAGATGCTTGTCACCGATGCCATAGGTCTTCATCGGATCGTTGGCGGCGAGTTTTTCCGTCGGATCGACGACGTAAACACCAGGTGTCGCAGCGGCGAATGCTTTGATCATTTCGCGCTGCTTGGAAGGCTGCAGACCGTCGTCCCGGCCCGCGAGCTCGGCCCAGCCGGGCAGGATGACGACAAGCAGTTCGGCGCCGTTTGCGCGAGCATCGTCGGCAAGCCGGACGAACAGCCGTCGTGTCAGTTCGATGGCTTGGCCCATGTCTCGCCGGGAAGCCCGATCGCCGACATAGGGTCTGAGCAGTGTTGAATAGAACCAGTTGTAGAGCTTGCTGTTCTGCCAAAGAAACAGATGCGCCTGCAGAGCGAGGCTGGGTTTCTTCAAGCCACTGCCCGCTGGCTCCACGGTGATTTCGACCGACGATGGCGTCAGCACCGCCCGCTCGGCGTTATCCTCGATATCCGTACTGAGCGAAAGGCCAGCGATGACGAGCTTGTGCGGAATGTTGGGAGCTTTGTCTTCGTAGAGCCGTATCTCGTTCGGCTGACCGTAGCCGCCGGTGCCGTAGTTCTTGAATAGCAACTGCGGATGCCACGTGTTCAATAGCGCGCTAAAGGTCTCGCTTTCCTTGACGAGCGAACCGCGCACCATCGAATCTCCGAGGACGAAGACGGCCGCGCCATCTCTGGTCGCATTGTCGCGGAAACCGTCGCGGTTGATCTGGACGTGGTTCCAGGGGTCAAACGGGCTGAAGCGCTCGAAATAGCTGTTGCCCGGTACTTCCGTATAGCCATAGAGCGCATGGGATTGATGCCGCGCGCGCGGCATCCCGCAGAAGACGTACTCTCCTTCGCCGACCGGAAGCTGCAGGCTCGGTACGAAGCGCAGGAGCATCTCACAGATGAGAACGGCGACAAGGCCCGAAACGACGATGATCAGCCCGTCGAGCGCGCCGGAGAGATTGCGCGAGCGGCGAATGCGCCGAAGGATGCCGGCCGGTCGCGGCTGGCTCTCACCGATGAAGTCCGCCGGCGCGGCTGTCGGGTTGTTGAGCGCGTCCTGATGTTCGGCTTTTCGCGACATGTGGGCTGACACCTTGATTGGGCGATCTTCATTGAAACATTTTCGGGTTGCGTCGCTTCGTTCTTAATCAAGCGCTTCCGGCCTCGCGCCAGTAGGAGCGCGCCAGACTGGCCAAATAGGTAATCGTCCTCCTTTGCACCTCGGGCGCTGACGAGATGCATTTCTGCTCGCCGGACTCCGCAAGCCTGACGCGCTTCGAGGATTCCGGTTTCAGGAGTTCGATCGATCGCAACAGACCGGGCAAGACCCCATAACCGGTCAACAGATCCCGAAACATGGCGGTCGCGGCGTAAACGACCTCGGCCGCTCCCACCGCCTCGCGGACACAGGCTTCATCGGAAATCTTGATGTAGAGCACGCCAGGAATGAGAAGAGGCAACGTCGGAACCACGGGATCCAGGACGCGATTGACCGCATCCGGCGTCACCTCGTTCAAGATAAAGACGGTAAGCCGCTTCTGGCTCAAGCGATAACCCTTTATGATTATCTCAACCGGAAGCTGACCGTCTGTTTCCGCTATTTCAATAACACTTTGAACATGCATAGTGGCTCTCCGGAGCAGAGAAGAACACCGTAAAATGTTTTTTGACTACGAGGACATGAATCTATTTTTTATACTGCGACATGAGCTTTTGAGGCTTACACTTCTCTGCCGGAGGCGCCTTACAGGTTGCAACTCTATCCCAGTATTTTCGCCCTGAATATATCCAGATGGATATACTCCGCTCGCTTTGTTTCGAGTCATGGTTGGGTTCCCGGCGACCAAGGGCTGCCTGCTCGCGGGCCGCATCTGCGACCGCAGATGCAATTGCGCCTGCTCTGAGGTGGCGTGCCATGAGCTTCGCCGCAAAGGCTGCACCGCTGCTGCTGACGTGCCGGTCTGCGGCCTGGAAATCCGAGGCCCTGGAAAGGCTGACCTGGTCAGGAACGCGATTTCCGTCAAAAAACAGATCTATCGAACACGACAATCAGCGCGATCACGCGGAGTTTCTCGGCAGTCGGCTGGCAAGATTGGCAAGCTCGACGCGCGTCGAGATACCAAGCTTGCTGTAGATGCTGTGGAGGTGCAGCTTGACTGTGCCTGGGGAGATGCCGAGCCGGGCGCCGATCTCCTTGCTTCGTATGCCGGAGGCGGCCAGGCGCGACACCTCGATCTCGCGCTGCGTCAGCAGATCGACCCCCCGGGTCCGCTCGGCCTCCTCGCTGCGGATCCGTTCGATTGCGGATTTAAGCGCCTGGTCCTGGAAGTAGGTCTTGCCTGCGGCGACCGCGCCGATGCAGTCGAGCAGTGTGTCCGGCGCCTGCTCCTTGAGCACGATCCCGTTCACGCCAAGTTTCATCGCTTCGGCGATCTGGTCGTCGCCGATGTCCGCCGTCAGGATGACAATCGCAATCCCCTGCCGGTGGCTGCGCAGCCGGCGTATGAATTCGAGCCCATCCATTTGCGGCATGCGAAGGTCGGCGACGACGATATCAACGGTGCAGCCGGAAAGTATCTGCAGGGCGTCGGCCGCGCGTTCGCAGGTCGCAACCACTTCCCACCCGGGCACGGTCTCGATCAGGCGGCGCAGCCCGTCAAGGACGATGCGATGATCGTCGACGACGATCGTGCGGAGCACTATTGCGGCATCGGCAGCATGACGACCACCCGTGTCCATTCCGCTATCCTTTCGATCGCAAGTTTTCCACCGCGCGCCGCCGCGCGTTCGCGCAGGCTGCGGGGTCCGATTTTTTCACGTTCCAGTTCGGCATGGTCGAGGCGTTCGCCGTAACCGAAGCCGACGCCATCGTCGTCGATCGTCAGCACGATCGAACCATTGTCGATCCTGACGGTGATCCTGACCTTCTGCGCTCCACCATGCCTGACCGCGTTGGCGGTTGCTTCAGACGTCATGCGCGCGAGCTCATAGGTCAGAGCCAGCGGCAGGTCGATGCCGGACGGCGGGTCGAATGCTATTGTCACGTCGATCTGCCATTGCTGCCTGAGCCGCGCCGCGACCGCCTCGAGTTGGCGCTCGATATGCATTTCTCCGGCGACCTGCAGGTTGCCACCAGGCTCGAGCGCCCGAATGAAGCCGCGAAGCTCCCGCTGCTCCTCAAGCAGCATCGCCTGAATGGTGTCGAGGCGTTCGGCAAGCACCTCGGGCCTCACATCGGCAAGCTTCCGCAGAGATTGCAGCTGCAATGCGGTGCCCGCAAGCGCCTGGAGGACGCCATCATGCAGATCGCGGCCGATCCGGATACGCTCATCCACGGCCGCCTCGTCGCTCAATCGCCGCACGAGGATCGCCTGCTCGAACAGGGCCTTTATCCGGTCAGCGATGATTTCCGCAATCGCCACGTCGTCAAGCGTGAGCGCAGGCGGCTCCAGAGCAAAGAGACGCGCCTGCAGGTCATCGACCTGAAAGTAGGTGGAGACCGCGGCATTGATCTGAAAAGCTTCGACAAGTGCCGGTGATATCGGCGGGTCGGCATCCGTCCATTGGTGAAACCGCCCCTCGCCCACATGGACAAGAAGCCGTCCACGCGCGGCCTCGGTGATCAAAAGACTGCTGCGCTGCAGCTTCTCATCCGTCCAGGAGCCAAAGGCGTCGGGGGGCATCTGCGCCACCTCGAGCTCACCTTCCTTCCACAGCGCCACATAGGTCCAGGGTTCTTCCGCGTCGGTCCACAGCAACAACGCGCGTGGCACCAACATCACATGGGCTGCGTAGTCGAGCGCAGCGCGCGCCGGCCATTCGCGCCCCCGCGGCTGGGCCGGCGTCCTCTGGACGAGGCGCAACAGTTCGGCCCTGACCGCCTCCTGGTGCGCACCGAGCCAGACCAGGAGTGCCGCCGCGACAAAAATGAAGAGAATTCGTGACGCATTCGTCGTCGTGTCCGAATCCGGATCGAGCAGGTCATTGGTGTCGAAGTAGCCCAGGTAGAGCAGCGCCGCCAGGCAGACGAGGCCGGTATAGAGCGCTCCGCGCCAGCGCCAGTGCAGGGTCGCTGAGAGCAGCGTGAAAGGCATCAGCATGAAGAACGGGCTGGCCGGACCGTCGGTCATCGACATGAACGTGGCAAAGGCCGCGACATCGATCACATGGCGCACCAGGGTACCGCGCACCCTCGAAATCTCCGTGCGCCAGACGAGAAAGGCAGCCGCGACCGCGTAAAACAGATAGCCGATCAGCAGAAAGTAGATCGGCTCGGGTGGCAGGGGCACGTGCGCGGTATCAAGCCAGGCGATCCAGACGCTGCCGGCGGCAAGCAGGATACGTCCGACTGCGATCACCTTGTCGGAACGGGCACGGAACGTGTTCGCCCAGACCTTGCGACCGGAAGCCTGGTCTCCGTCCACCGGCGCCCCCGCGTCGTGCGGCGGCAAGGCTCCCGCCGGGCTCGCGCGCCGGGCGCTGAAACGGTCTGACGGCTCTAGCCTCATGCCATGTCTCCGCCTCCAGTCGGCCCACGAAAAGATATCAAGGCGCGCGTGACGAGCGAGGATGAATAAAGTTGCGGCCCTCGACCGTTACCGGCCGTATCTTCAACAATATGGACGGCCCGGATCTCGGAGCCTCTAAAGTCTACCTGCTCAAGTGCAGTGAGCATACGCTTGTCCTGCCCCATGCTCAATTGCATTCACCGCGAGTATATCCAAGGTTATGGACACCGTCATGGCCACCTGATCTTCGCGCCATCAGCCAGTGTCCTCTGCTGCATGGTTTCCTTCAACGTCGCCGACCAAAGGACAAAACATGCAGTAATTCAAAATGCTACGACGACCTTTGCGCGTCCAAAAATCCTCGTGGCGCTAAAGAGAAGAGAAACCCTGTCGGGCACCGATCTCAGTATCAGAATGTACCGCCAAGAATCAGAAGGTTGAAATGACCTCCTATATCCATTGGCATATTGACCAAATCCAGTAATTGCCGCTCATATTCTCGCAATATAGATGACTAAAAATTTTTCAGGCGTCGGCACTTTGAAAATTGTGCCTATTTTTAGCTAACCGCTTTGAGGTGGATAGCAATGAGCATTTCTCATGGACCCCTAAACGAGACGCTCCCGGAAGGGCCGTCGAACAGAAGCTTCGGCTACACCGTCGGCGGAATTCTGGTCCTGATCGCGCTTGTAAAATTGTGGCGATCTTCCGAGATGACGGTGTTTACAGGTGCGCTTGCCCTGATCGGCGCGGTTCTCGTGAGCCTGGCCTTTGTCGCACCATCAACCCTGACAGGTGCGAACCGTCTCTGGATGCAGCTCGGCCTCGTTCTCTTCAAGATCGTCAATCCGGTCGTGATGCTTCTGATCTACGTTACGACCTTCGTGCCAATCGGCCTCTATCTCAGGTTGCGTGGAAATGACGCGCTGACCGCCGAGTTCGACAAAAGCGCCAAGACCTATTGGATTGACAAGCCGAAGGGCGGCGCGCCCGAGGCAACGATGAAAAATCAGTTCTGAATTTTGAAGAACCTAACCATTACTGAATCGGGCAGAGGAAACGAAAATGGACCTTGCTAGGGAACTCCTGTTATACATGGGCAACCGAAAGAAGTACTGGTTGCTGCCGATCTTGGTCATGACAACCATTTTCGGGACCCTGGTGGTACTGACGCAGGGTACGGCTGTCGCCCCCTTCATCTACACGCTGTTCTGAGGCGGCTTGTCGTGCGTATCCTCGGTATCTCGGCATTTTACCACGACAGCGCGGCGGCGCTCGTCGAAGACGGGCGCATCGTTGCAGCCGCCCAGGAAGAACGCTTTACGCGCCGGAAACACGACCCGGACTTTCCGGCGCGGGCAATCGAGTACTGCCTGTCGGAAGCAGGCTGCAGCATCAGCGACATCGATCATGTCGTCTTCTATGAAAAGCCGTTTCTGAAGTTCGAACGGTTGGTCGAGACTTACCTTGCAACTGTGCCGCACGGCTTCAGCTCGTTCCGCGTCGCCATGCCGGTCTGGATCAAGGAAAAGCTATTCCAGAAGAAGATGCTGCGCAAGGATCTCGGCAAGCTTGCCGGTCAGAAGGAATGGGAGGGGTCGCTGCTCTTCACCGAGCATCACCAGTCCCACGCGGCAAGCGCTTTCTTTCCCTCACCCTTCGCCTCCGCGGCGGTCCTGACCATGGACGGGGTCGGCGAGTGGTGCACGACATCGCTTGCCCATGGCCGCGACAATCGCCTCGACTTTCTGAAGGAAATACATTTCCCGCATTCCCTCGGCCTGCTCTATTCGGCCTTCACCTATTACACCGGGTTCAAGGTCAATTCGGGTGAGTACAAGGTCATGGGGCTCGCCCCCTATGGTCGGCCGCGTTTCGTGCAGACGATCCTCGACAACCTGATCGATATCAAGGAAGACGGTTCGTTCCGTCTCGATCAGCACTATTTCGGCTATTGTACGGGCCTGAGAATGACCTCGCCCGCCTTTCACGACCTGTTCGGAGGCGAGCCGCGCAAGCCGGAATCGCCGCTGACCCAGCGTGAGATGGACCTTGCAGCCTCGGTTCAGGCCGTGACCGAAGAGGTCGTCATGCGGCTCGCCCGCTTTGCGCGGCGCCAGACCGGCGAACGAAACCTCTGCCTTGCGGGTGGCGTCGCGCTCAACTGCGTCGCGAATGGCAAGTTGCTCAAGGCCGGGATCTTCGACGACATCTGGGTCCAACCTGCCGCCGGCGACGCGGGCGGCGCCCTCGGGGCAGCACTCTCCGTCTGGCACGAGTATCTCGGTAGTACGCGTGCGCCGAAGGACGGCGATGCGATGTCAGGGGCCTATCTGGGGCCGGCCTTCGAGCAGGGCGAGGTGGAGCAGCGGCTTGCCTCCGCCGGCGCCAAATTCGAGGTCCTGTCGGACGAGGAAGTCACCTCGTCCACGGTCTCGGCGCTGGCCGAGGAAAAAGCCGTCGGCTGGATGCAGGGCCGAATGGAGTTCGGTCCACGCGCACTCGGCGGGCGCTCCATCCTCGGCGACGCTCGGTCTCCGACCATGCAGAAGATGCTCAATCTCAAGGTCAAGTACCGCGAGAGCTTCCGGCCCTTCGCACCGTCGGTCAGGCGCGAGGATGTCGCAGACTGGTTCGACATCGACAAGGATAGCCCCTACATGCTGCTGGTCGGCGACGTCGTGGAAAGCCGCCGCCTGCACGCCAACCATCCGCAGGAAAACCTGTTCGGCATCGACCTGCTCAATGTGCCGCGCTCGGAAATACCGGCGGTAACGCATGTCGACTATTCGGCCCGCATCCAGACCGTGCACCGAGAAACCAACCCGCGCTACTGGGAACTGCTGACCCGTTTCAAGGCCCGCACCGGCTGCCCGGTGCTCGTCAACACGAGCTTCAACGTGCGCGGCGAACCGATCGTCTGCAACCCGGAAGACGCCTATCGCTGCTTCATGGGAACGGAAATCGAGCGGCTCGTCGTCGGCAACTGCATGCTGAAGAAGGAAGACCAGCCGGCGCATCTGAAGCAGGACTACAAAGAAAACTTCGAGCTCGATTAGAGCGCCGTGCGTTCATACGAATGCAGCAAGGACGCTCCAGTTCTTTGATTCTAGAGCATCTTTCCACCTCACGTGGATCCACTTGAGGTGGATGCTCTAGTAAACCGTACGCGCTCGATAAGGCCGAAGGACGCTCTGGAACCTGGTTTCCAGGGCGCCTTTCGCATTCCCGTCATTTCACGTCAGAGCGGATACCCCGGTCGAGAACGGCTGGGCCGGACGGGCAGGCTGCGACGCGTTACCGGCCGGCACGCGCGCGCAGCGCGCCTCGAGACGACTGCCGCACGCCGAACTCGCTCGTCAGTAGCTTCACGAAAAACGGGATCAACCCAGACTTTGCGCGCGACTTGTCGAAGGCCGCCTGAAACGGCGCCTTATAGCTGAAAAGATCGGGCCGGATCGGCCGCAGCAAGCCATCTGTAACGTAGCGACTGGCGAAATGGTCAGGCAGATAGCCGAGGTAACGCCCAGAGAGGATCAGCCGTGCTTCCGCCTCCATGTCGCTGACGGTCGCGCGCGGGTTGGCGATCGAGAAGATCTTGAGGTCGCGGGCGTTCCAATAGGAGCGGCCGATCAGATTGTAGGCGCGGATGTCGTCGATCTCGATTTCGCTGTCATCGCGCGAAAACAGCGGATGCCCGGCGCCACAGTAGAAGCGCTGCGTCTCTTCGTAGAGATCGATGTATTCCAGTCCGAGCGTCGTGCGCGGAAAGCTGGCGATCGCAATATGAAGTTCTCCCGTTATCACGTCGCGCAGCAGTTCGTGCGGCGGGCGCGTGACGATTGAAAGCGCCACTTCCGGTGCCTCATCCGTCATCCGGGCAAGGACGGCGTTAAGACGGGACGCCGGGTCGGACAGGGTATTGTCGATGAGACCGATCGAGAGCGTACCGTTCAACCGGTGCTGCAACCCCTTCATGCGGATATCGAACTGGTCGATCGAGCCGAAAAGACGCTTGGCCTCCTCATAGACGGCGCGGCCTTCTTCCGTCAGGCGAAAGCCGGACCGGCCGCGTTGGCAGAGCGTCAGGCCGAGCCGGCTCTCCAGTGCTGATATGTGGTTGGAGATCGTCGACAGCGAGAGATTGAGTTCGCTCTGCGCCGCCGCAAAACCGCCCGCCTCCACAATCGTCACGAAGATGCGCAGCAGCCTCACATCCAATGAGTCCAATGCCATTCAAGCCCCGCCTTACCTTGAACTTTCCCCAAGTGAAACGGGATTATTATGCATTATCACGCACTAAGCTAGGCGCAAACATTTGTGGCCGCTCTCTTTCGCCGCTGTCGGATCGGCATGCAAAAGCGGCCGGCGCGAGGCGCGCCGGCCGCTCAGGCGATTGCTGGCATTAACGACCATCAGTCATCGACGTTTGACTTCGTCGTCCCCCAGGCGAGTGAGAATTCCGCTCGGGCCTAACGCCTAAGGCTGGCGATAGACCTCGGTTCCAGCGAGATAGGTCGCCTCGACCTTGCGCTCGCGGATCGAGCGGTCGAGCGGATCCGGCAACGTGCCGTCGATCACAACGAAATCCGCCCATTTGCCGACGCTGATCGAACCGATCTGATCACCCCAGGGCGTCATGTCCGCACCGGCTTGCGTGAGGCCGTGCAGCGCCTGGTCGAAGCTGACGGCCTGCTCCGGATGCCAGGGACCGTCACCGAGGCCGAACGGGCTCTCGCGGAACACGGCATCGTTGATCTGGGTGAGCGGGCTGAGTGGCGATGTCGGCCAATCCGAACCGAACACCAGGGGCACACCAGCATCGAGCATCGAATGCCAGACATAGGCGCGCGGTTCCCGTTCGGTGCCGATGCGCTCGGTGATGTATTTGCCGATTGTGCCGGTCGCATGGTTCGGCTGCATCGAGGCGACAACGCCAAGCGCCTTGAAGCGCTGGATGTCCTTGGTCTCCACCACCTCGATATGTTCGATGCGGTTCGGCTGCGGACGCGGCACGGAGGCCTCGGCAAAGGCGTCGAGCACGAGGCTGACGCCGCCGTCGCCGATCGCATGCACGGCTGTCGGGAAGCCATTTTCGTTGGAAGCCTTGATCGCAGCGGCGAGTTGCTCCTTGGTCTCGAAGGGCTTGCCCTTCCAGCCGTGCTGGTCGGAATAGTCCTCGTGCATCAAAGCCGTGCGTGTCGAGAGCACGCCGTCGATCACCGACTTGGTGTAACCAAGTTTCAAGAGTGGACCCTTCTTCTCCTGCTCGCCGGAATCCGCGGCCACCTTGTCGACCTCGTCGCGATCCTTTACCGCGCCGGCAATCTTCTTCGGATCGCCCTCGAAGAAGCCGTACCAGACACGAAGCGGCATCTTCCTTTCGGAAAGGATCGCGGCATAGTCGTGTACGGCGGCGAGATCCGACATGTCGTTGACGCCGGTGATGCCGAGACTGTTGGCGAACTTCATCGTCTGCAGCAGCGCGCCGCGCCTTTCGCTGTCGCTGGCAACCGGGCGGTGCTTTTCGACGAGATCGCCGGCCTTTTCGAGCAGGATGCCGCTCGGCTCGCCCTTGTCGTTCAGCACGACCTGGCCGCCTTCCTCGACCTTGGAAGTTGCGGTGACGCCGCCCACTTCGAGCGCCTTGGAGTTGACCCAGACTGAGTGGAAATCGATGTCGCGCAGGATGACGACGCGGTCCGGCACCACAGCGTCGATGTCCTCCTTGGTCGGCAGCTTGCCTTCACCGAGCGTGTAGTCCCAGCCACCGCCGGTCAGCCAGGCGCCCTTCGGCAGCCGCGCATCGGCCTCCTTGATCTTTTCGAGCCAGGTTTTCTTGTCCGGGATGTAGGAGAGATCGACACCGGTCACCATGTCCATGCCGGATGTCAGATGCGTGTGCCCGTCGATGAAGCCCGGCGTGACCGTCTTGCCGCCGGCGTCGATCACCTTGGTCTCGGCGTCGGCCAGCGCCTTGATCTCGTCATTGCTGCCGATCGCGCTGAACTTGCCGCTTTCGATGGCGAAGGCCTGAACCTTGGGTTTCGCCCCATCGACCGTGCGCACATCGCCGTTGAGCACGATCACGTCGGGCGCTGCCCACGCTGCCCCGCCTGCACAAACCATGATCGCCAGGACCGACGTGGCGCCCAACGCCCTCTTTACTGCTGCCAATGTCATCAAACCTCTCCTCCCGCGACTGCATCCCTCCACCCCGGCGAGCCGCGGCACCGGCGTTGGGAGGATGATGCGGCAACTCGGGAAGGCAGGGATATACTCCCTCGGGCTAGGTTCCGATCTGGATGCCAGGCTCGACGACGGGCACACCGGTGACCGCTGTCGCTTCAGCCCCCTTGCCGAAGGTATTGCAGCGCGGGTGCAATAAACTCGGGATTTTCCCAGGTCGCATAGCGGGCGTGAACTGCGGACCTAAGATCGGCGCTCCGATCGGATTGAGCGACGAGGTTCCGGAGCGTGCGGAAGTAGCCGAGCACCGCCTCCGGGAGTTCGGGGCCGCCGAGATTGGCATGGCCGGGCACGATCAGCCGCGGCTGCAGCCGGATGATGTCGGCCAGTGCCATCTCCCATCTTGCAAGGTCGATATCCTCGGCGTCGATCATTGGCGGGAAGAACGGCACGATCGGGAACATGCCCTCTTCCAGCAGATCGCCGGCAAAGAGAATACGGTCCTGTGGCAGCACGACGACCTGGTCTCCGGGCGAATGCGCCACCCCCCAATTGCAAAGCCGCACCTCGCGCCCGCCAAGATCGATCGTAGCCTGCAGGCCCGCGTAGGTTTCATGGGGTGGCGTGAGTTCGACGCCGTCAAGCAGGTGCTTCTGCTCCGGCGGAAGGACACCTGCCCTGAAGCAGTCGAGCAAGGCCTTGCCCGAGCGCAGCAAGTGGTCGCGCTGGGCGGTGTTGTAGTAGATGCGGGCATCGTTTCGAAACACCTGCGCGCCGAACCCATGTTCAGGATGCGCGTGAGTGACGGTGAGAACGAGACGGCGACGCGGCGCCAGCTCACGCGCCAATCGCAGCACGTTTTCCGCGCTTTCGAGGTCAAGACCGCAGTCGACGACCAGTGCGCTTTCCTTGCCGACGATGATGCCGATGTTGGGAACCAGCGGAATGCGCCTGTCCGGCAACAGGAAAACACCCGGCGCCATCTCCGCCGGAAACCGCGCATCGACGGTCGGCATCGGCCGGCGAGCCGCAAATGATCCCTCTTCCGATTGCTGCGTCTCAGCGCGCAATGGCGCTGAACCGGCGATTGCCGTGAGCACTGACAGCTTCAACAGAGTGCGTCGATCGACGTTACGGATTGTCTCAGGTTCCATGCGGGCCACCTTTTCTACATGCGAAGCGGGAGAGCCACCTTCATTGCCCCGACATGCGTCTGCATTGCCGGGGCGTGTATGAGGCCTATTCAAGGGTGAGGATGATCTTGCCACGGGCCCGGCCCGATGCCTGGCGCCCGAAGGCAGCGCCGAAATCGTCCAGCGGCACCTTGCGATCAACGAGCACTTTCACCCCGTCTCGGTCGATCGCATCCGCGACGCGTCGCAGCCGCTGGCCATCAGAGGCGTGAAAGACGAATGCGGCCGCAACGCCGTGAGCCGTCGCCAGAGCTTCGTCCGGCGGCAGCGCCGTTGCAAACAGCCTGCCACCCGTGCGCAGTGCGTGATAGGAGCGCCGTTCGGTTTCGCCGCCAATCGTGTCCAGCACGATATCGGCACCCGAAACCGCTGTGGCGAAATCGTCGCGACGATAGTCGATGACCTGGGCTGCTCCAAGCCGCTGCGCAATTTCGATCCCATCGCCCGAGGCCGTGCTGACGACGCGGGCACCCGCATGGCGGACGAACTGGATGGCGAAGCTGCCGACGCCGCCCGCACCCGCATGGATAAGGACGGTCTCCTTGCCAGACAGAGCGGCTCCTTCCATCAGAGCCTGCCATGCCGTCCCTGCCGCCGTCGGGACGCCGGCGGCCACGTAAAGATCGACAGTCGCAGGGGCTTTCGCCAGATAGTCTGCACGAACCGCCACGTATTCTGCAACGGCTCCACCCATGGTCGGATCGGTACGCCCGATGACCTTGTCGCCCGGCCGCCAGGTCTCCACCCCCTCGCCCACCACGGCGATCTCGCCGGCGAAATCGGTGCCAAGCGTATAGGGGAAGCTCAACGGGAAGAACTGTTGCACGTATCCGCGCTGCAGCTTGACATCGAGCGGATTGAGACCGACCGCCAGGACGCGCACAAGCACCTGTCCGACGACGGGAACGGGTATGGCGATATCCTCGACGATGGGGGTGGCGTCATAGCCGGCAATCCGGATCGCTTTCATTCTGCGGCCTCCGATCGGCCGGGATGCCAGGCACCAACCTGGATCAACCACCCGAACCAATCCTCAAGGTGCCAGGTGTGGGTAAGCCTCCCGCGGTCGATGTGGTGGAACTCGTGGATCGGCATCGTGAAGGATCTGTTTGATGGCGCGACGCCGAACCACTCGCCCCGGTGCGTACCGGAGATCCGTCCGCGCACCGCAGCACGGCCGGGCGCGGCGATGATTTCGAGGATCTCGACCTTGGCGTCAGGGAAGGCACGTGCAAATGCGCCGATCAACGGCTTCATGCCGTCGCGACCGGGTTGTTGCTGCGGCGCCAGTGGCATGTCCTGCCAGTCTTCCGTCACCGCCGCGTCAAGGAGGTCCGGCTGGCCCTCAAAAGCGCGATAGAATGCTTCGAGCGCATGCCGGTCTTCCGGCGCGAGCCCCGAGATTTCAGGACCTGTCGTTGTCATTGTGTTGGCGTCCTCTCAAAGTACCGCCAACAGATAGCGGAGAGCGCTTCATGCTTGAAATCGATTGATGGTATGCTTTAACATCCATGTCATGGATTTACATGGGATAGACCTCAACCTGCTGGTCGCCTTTGACGCACTGATGGCCGAGCGTAGCGTGACGCGCGCCGGGGCACGGATAGGGCGCACCCAGCCGGCCATGAGCGCGGCACTGTCACGCTTACGGGCTCTGCTTCAGGACGAACTGTTCGTTCGAACGCCAAAGGGCCTGCAGCCGACGCCGAGAGCGCTCGATCTCGCGGAACCGATCACACGTGCCCTTGCCGAGATTCAACGCACACTTGCCTTCACTCGGGAATTCGACCCTCGGACGTCGAGGGCGTCGCTGACACTCGGGCTATCCGAACATCCGACCTTCGCACTCCTGCCGCGGCTGTTGGAGATGCTGCGTGAAAAGGCGCCTGCGATCACACTTGCCGTGCGCAATTTCACCGATCGAAATGATGCGATCCGCCTTCTCGACACAGGCGAGGCGGACATGACCGTCGGCGTCCCGCCTGCCGAGACCGGACGCATTCTCAATACCCGGCTCTTCGAAGAACGCTTCGTCTGCATCCTGTGCAAGGATCATCCCGCGGCTGGCAGGCCACTCGACCTCGACACATTCCTGTCCCTGTCGCATCTGCTCGTCTCGCCGGAAAACGAGCGGTTCGGTGTGGTGGACGCAGCACTTGCAAGCAAGGGGCTGAGGCGGCACCTCGCACTCACGCTGCCGCACATGTATGCCGCCCCGACCCTCGTCGCCTCATCGGACCTGATCGCGACCGTAATGGAGGGGGTCGTAACGGCTTCGGGCCAGGCGGAACGTCTCATCGCGATCACGCCGCCGATCGCGCTTGAGCCCGTGGAATTCACGCTGTCCTGGCACCGCCGCAACGACAGCCATCCCGCGCAACGGTGGTTCCGCGCGTGCATTGCCGATGCCCTGCCGAACGGGCCAGATCAAGTGAGCCAGGCGGGAATCTGATGCGCGGCGCACCCCTGGCTGCGCGATATCCTGCACGGCGCGGGGGGCAGGACCCCGACGCCGAGAAACTAAACGAGGCGTGAGGGAAGCTTCCGGCTGGCGCCCTGGCTTCCCTGGAGGCTGGCCGGTCGGCTCAGCTAAAGAGCGCCTTGATCCGTGGCCAGAGGCCGATCGCCGCACGCACCCGCCGCGCGGCATAGGCGGCACGGACGGAACTGCCGAAATTGCAGTCGCAGACGATGTCGTGCAACTGGTGGTCCGAGAGTTCGAAGAACCGTTTCGCCTCGCCATAGCTGTCATCGGCGAGGCCCGCGAGGCGCAAGTGCGTGTCCTCGAAGGCGACAGTCATGGGTGAACCGCTGACCTGCATGGTCTGCCTGACGGCGGCGGACGCATGTTCGGTACCGGAAAGCGTGCCCAGCCGGCGGCCGGGGTTGATTTCCAGGAGTTCGGCCCAACGTTGGAGCCGTTCCGTTCTCGTCATGACGGGATCGGGACGGATTTCGGCGAGCGCTTGCAACTGTTCTATCGTTTGATGCTTCATCGTCGTCTCTCCTAGTCCGAAGAAGATGCGACCGCGGTGCGAGCCCCTCTGCACAGAGATCGCCCTCCTCCAACTCGCCAGTATAAACCGCAGTTCCCTGGCTGAAAAAATAAATTCGGTTGGCGCGTACCGCTGCGGGAAACGTGCCAAGGGGCCCAACTTTCGCTGGCGAAAATCGCACAAATTCCGAGCAAAGATTGGCGGGAACGAGCATTGCCACATAAGGTGGAAAGCGAGCGCCCGCTGCTAGTCCGGTCCTTGCCGGCGGGAGTATTCTTTCTTCTGATCGATCGGGAACGAACCGGCGGGATCCGCATCAAACGGTTGTTTGGAGGTGGGTGATGAAGGACGTTCTCTTGCAAACCGCACGGGCTGCGCTCCGACCGGATCATTTGTCCGAGCAGGAACTGCTGCGCCGCGCACGCAGCGATGATCCGGAAGCGTTCCGCACCATCATGCGCCGGTACAACCAGCGGCTTTTCCGCATCGCGCGCGCCGTTGTGCGCAACGACAGCATCGCCGAAGATGTGGTGCAAGAGGCCTATCTGCGTGCCTTCGAACACCTTGAAACCTTCCGCGGTGACGCCAGCCTTGCCACCTGGCTTCATCGCGTCGTCCTCAATGAGGCGCTCGGACGGCTACGCAAATCGTCCACGCGGCGGGAGGTTCCTCTGGCAACAGAGCAGGCGAGTGCCGACATCGTGCCGTTTCCCAATGCGGCAAGCGCGGAGGATCCGGAACGGGCCCTTGCCCAGCGCCAGATCCTGCGATTGGTGGAAGAGGCGACGGACGCCTTGCCGGAGCCGTTTCGCCTGGTCTTCACCGCCCGCGTCATCGAGGCCATGAGCGTCGAGGAAACCGCCGCCTTACTTGGCATCAAGCCGGAGACGGTTAGAACGCGCCTGCACCGTGCTCGTCAACTCCTGCGGCAGCAGATCGATCGCAAGGTCGGACCGGTACTGCTCAACGCGTTCCCCTTCGCCGGACGCCGCTGCGAACGGCTGACGGAAGCGGTCATGAACCGCCTCGGATTTCAAAACTGAATTTGCCGGGAACCTTCACGGTCTGTGCGCATCCAATGGGTGTCATCCACAAAGACCGGCGGCAACGAGCCGCCGGAGAGGAGTTTCCGATGTATGCCCGCCTCACCTCAGCGCTTGCTCTCGCCTGCCTCATCAATGGCGCAGCCCTTGCCGCAGACAACAAGGTCACTGATCCTCAGATCGCCCATATCGCCTATACCGCCGGCGTCATCGATATCGAGGCCGCCAAGCAGGCGCTGCAGATGTCCAAGGACAAGGAGGTGCTCGCCTTTGCCAACGACATGCTGCGCGACCACGAGGCTGTGAACAAGCAGGCTCTCGATCTCGTGAAAAAGCTGAACGTGACGCCTGAGGACAACGACACCAGCCGGGCGCTTGCGAAGGCGGCGGCCGAAGAGCGCGACCGGCTGGCGAAACTGAGCGGCGCCGACTTCGACAAGGCCTATGTCGCCAATGAGGTTGCCTACCACAAGCAGGTCAACGGCGCGCTCGAAACCCTGCTGATCCCGTCTGCGAAGAATGCCGACCTCAAGGACTTGCTGGAGACCGGCCTCAAGCTGTTTCAGGGGCACCAGCAGCATGCCGAGCATGTCGCGGCCATGATGAAGTAGGCCGCGTCATGGTCTCGAAGCGGAGCCTTTGTGTCCTTTGCGGTCTGACCCTGATCTTGGCCGGATCGCCAGCGCGAGCCGAAACCATTCGCGTCACCATCGAAAAGCTCGTCTTTTCGCCCGCCGAGATCAGCGTCGCCGTCGGCGACGTGGTCGAGTGGCAAAACAACGACGTCATGGCGCACACGGCAACAGTGAAGGGCGACTTCGACATCGCGATCCCGCCCGGAGGGACAGCGGCGCTCACCGTCACCAAGGCCGGCACGTTCGACTATTTTTGCCGCTTTCACCCGAACATGAAGGCACGCCTCCAGGTGTGGTGAGGTTGAAAGGTCCTCATTCACGCCTCTCCTGCAGAAGGAGGTAAGCACGGGTGCCCTCCGGGTTGCGACAGCGGGCGGCATGACAGCCGGCGCCGCCGTTCACGGCGAAGTCACCGCTGGCCGCCTATATCGCGAACCGGAATCGTGCCATGAAGCGATCGGTTTCATTCGACAGGCGGCACGACCATGAAGAAGATCGGGTTTCTTTCCTTCGGACACTGGACGCCTTCGCCGCAGTCACAGACGCGATCGGCAGCCGACACGCTGCTGCAGTCGATCGATCTGGCGGTGGCGGCCGAGGAACTGGGCGCCGATGGCGCCTATTTCCGGATCCATCATTTCGCCCGCCAGCTCGCCTCGCCGTTCCCGCTTTTGGCAGCCATCGGCGCCAAGACCAGCCGGATCGAAATCGGCACCGCCGTCATCGACATGCGCTACGAAAACCCGCTCTACATGGCCGAGGATGCCGGCGCAGCCGATCTGATTGCCGGCGGACGCCTGCAACTCGGCATCAGCCGCGGTTCACCGGAACAGGTGATCGATGGCTGGCGCCATTTCGGCTACCAGCCATCCGAGAGCGAGACGGACAGCGACATGGCCAGGCGGCACGCAGAGGTGCTTCTGGACGTCCTTCGCGGCGAAGGCTTCGCCGAGCCCAACCCGCGCCCGATGTTCCCCAATCCCCCGGGCCTGCTGCGCATCGAGCCGCATTCACAAGGGCTTCGAGAGCGGATCTGGTGGGGTGCCGGCTCGAATGCCACCGCCGTTTGGGCGGCGAAACACGGCATGAACCTGCAAAGCTCCACGCTCAAGGACGACGAAAGCGGACTTCCGTTCCATGTCCAGCAGGCCGACCAGATCCGTGCCTACCGTGAAGCCTGGAAGGCAGCCGGCCACACGCGCGAAGCGCGCGTGTCGGTCAGCCGCAGCATCTTTGCGCTGGTGGACGACCGCGACCGCGCCTATTTCGGCCAGTCAAATCAGCAAGAGGACAAGATCGGCTTCATCGACGACAACACGCGGGCGATCTTCGGACGCAGCTACGCCGCCGCGCCGGACGTCCTGATCGAGCAACTGGCAAAGGACGAAGCGATAGCCGAGGCGGATACGCTGCTGCTGACCGTCCCGAACCAGCTGGGCGTCGAGTACAACGCGCATGTGATCGAGGCGATCCTGAAGCACGTGGCGCCGGCCCTTGGCTGGCGCTGAGCGGCAGTTGCCATAGCGGAAGTACGCAGGATCGTCACCAGGTTTGGAGTTTCGGCCGATGTCGATCGAGCTCATAAGCATTCCCTCATAGACATTTCCGGCCGACGTCCTACAATCCGGTGCACCCCATTTTGCGGAAGCGCGCGATATGGCTGAAGAACGCGCCCAACGGCGTCTCGCCGCAATCGTAGCTGCCGATGTCGTCGGTTATGGCCGCCTCGTCGAACTGGACGAAGGCGGTACACTTGCGATGTTGAAAGAACGACGCAGGCAGATCCTCGATCCCCTTGTGCGCGAGCATAACGGCCGCATCGTCAAGACGATGGGCGACGGCGTGCTGGTGGAGTTTGCCAGTGCCGTGAATGCAGTCACCTGTGCGATCGACATTCAGAAGGGCATGGCAGCAGCCAATCAAGGCCTCGCTGACGACCGCCGAATTCTGCTGCGCATCGGCATCAATCTCGGCGATGTCGTCGTCGAAAGCGGCGATCTCTACGGCGACGGCGTCATTGTCGCGGCGCGGCTTCAGGCCATGGCCGGCTCCGGCGAAATCTACGTTTCCGGCAATATATACGACCAGGTGCGACGGCGTCTCTTTTGCGATTTCGACGCACTTGGTCCGCAGGCAATCAAGAACATCGTCGAGCCGGTTTCGCTCTATCGCATCAGCACGGCGACCTTGAGCCAAGGCAGCGGCGCCAAGGCTTCTTTGCCGTTGCCCATCAAGCCCTCCATAGCCGTCCTTCCCTTCACCAATATGAGCAACGAACCGGAACAGGAGGTCTTCGTCGACGGCTTGACCGAAGACCTGATCACCGACCTCTCCAGGGCCGGAGGGCTGTTCGTCATCGCCAGCAATTCGGTTTTCGCCTACAAGGGCCGGCATGAGGACGTGCGCCGGATCGCGCGCGAACTCGGCGTTCGCTACGTGCTGGAAGGCAGCGCCCGACGGGCGGCGGGCCGCGTTCGCATCAATGCCCAGCTGATCGACGCCTTGCAGGGCGATCACCTGTGGGCGGAGAGGTTTGACCGTGGCCTGGAGGACATGTTCGCCGTTCAGGACGAGGTAACGAGCAGGATCGTCGAGGCCCTTGTTGGGCGGCTAACGGATACGCCGGCCCGCAACCGTCCATCGAACCTGAAAGCTTACGACTATTGCGTCCGGGCGCGCACGCTCGGCCTGCAGACCGCAGGGGCAGCAAGAGAAGCGATCTTTCTTCTCGAACGGGCGCTCGCACTCGATCCGAACTATGCCGAGGCGCATCGACTCCTGGCCCTGAATCTCTGGCTAAGCTGGGAATTCTGGGACCAGCCGATCGTCCCTTACCGGCAACGTGCCGTCAGCGAGGCGCAGAAGGCGGTAGCCCTCGACCCTAATGATGCCGGGAACCGCTGGGTCCTCGGAATCGTTCTCGGTCACGAGTGCCGCTGGGAGGAATCCGACGCCGAATTCGACCTGGCCCTGACGCTCGATCCGAACCACGCCGACGCCTGGGCAATGCGCTCCGACCTCATCGTCCTTGCCGGCCGACCGTCCCAGGCGATCGATCACGTTCACAAGGCGCTTCGGCTGAACCCGCATCCTCCAGGCTGGTACTACTGGATGCTTGGGCAGGCGCAATACGCCAGTCGCGACTACGAGGCGGCGGTCCAGACCTTGCGCCACCCGGCAACCTATCGGGCGACATCGCGCCGGCTGCTTGCTGCCAGCCTGGCCAGACTCGGTCGCCTGGACGAGGCGCGCACCGAAGCCCAATTGTTTCTGATGAACAATCCGAACTTCACCATCACCGGCTGGGCGGCATCGCAGCCATTCAGGGACGAAAAAATGTTGCAACACTTCGTAGAAGGCTATCGCTTGCTGGACCTGCCAGAATAGCGGTGCTTCAGGACGGTGCGCAAAACGACGGACGCGTGGGATTGCTACCCACGCGTCACCTCTCGCGCTGCCCGCTGAATCACCGGCAACAAACTTAAGGAACCTGCGGCGGATGCGCGACGCCGAGGTAATAGTCGCCCTCCCCGCCACTCTGATACTCGCCCGTGTAGCGCTGGCGGGCGTCTCCGAGCGTGCGCGCCGGCGGGCGATAGACGTAGCCCGGCGCCGGATCGACATAGATGCTGCCGGTCGGCATCGGGTCGACATAGACCTGTGCGGGCGCAGGCTCAACATAGACCGGCCCAGGCGCGGGCTCGACATAATACGGCCCGGTCGACAGTACCCTGTTTTGGGTGCCAGGCGGGTTGTGCGGGTCGATGCCGGTATAAAAGCCGTTGGCCAGGACCGGTGTTGCTGCACCAAGGGCGAAAACGATTGCCGTAAATGACATAGCTTTGGAAATACTCATGGCTTTGCTCCTGTCTCGGCTCGACATTCGGCCCTTGGTTGGGCCAACTCGGCTGCGCCTCCGACGAATGCCGCCTTGGCAAGATAACGCTTGATCGTTGCAACCGTTCCGCCGCAGCCTCAATGCAATCCGAAGATGCTGAGCAGTTCTTCGCGATGACGGACGAAATCGGGCGCGCTGCGGTCGCGTGGTCGCGGCAGGTCGATTTCGATCAGCCGGGGCTCGCCCTCTTTCTCGCGCGGCAGGATCAGGATGCGGTCGGCGAGATAGATCGCCTCCTCAAGGTCGTGGGTGACGAGAACCGTCGTCACGTCCTCGTCGCGCCAGATCCGCGCGAGTTCCTGCTGCATGCTGATCTTGGTCATGGCGTCGAGCGCGCCGAGTGGCTCATCGAGCAGCAGGATTTCCGGCTGCACCGCGAGTGCACGGGCGATGCCCACCCGCTGGGCCATGCCGCCGGAGAGTTGCCGGGGATAGGCGCCTTCAAACTGCTGCAGGCCGACGAGCTGGACGTAGTGCTGCGCCCGCCCCCTTGCCTCGCTGCGGGAAAGACCGCGCGTCTCCAGCCCGAAGCCGACATTGTCGAGCACCGTCAGCCAGGGCAGAAGCCTCGGTTCCTGGAAAATGACGGCACGTTCAGCGCCGACACCCCGAATTGCCGTACCGTCGATCAGCACGTCGCCCGCATCCGCATCCTCGAGCCCCGCCAGCACCCGCAGCAGGGTCGTTTTACCGGAGCCACTGGCGCCGACGATCGCGAGCGTCTCGCCCGAGCGAATGTTGAGATTGATATCCTTGAGAACAGGCAGTGGCGCACCGTTCAGACGGTAGGATTTGGAGAGGTGACGGATCGTCACCTCTCCACGGCGAAGGTTCTGCTGAACACCCATGGCCGATCCTCAGTTGCTGGCCAGCGGGCCGTCGACGGCGAAAAGCACGTCCTTGGGTGCCAGCTGCCCTTCTTTCAACTTGCCTTCGCGCACCAGAACGTCGATCCAGAACTGGAGATCACGCTCGACGGGCAGACCGCCTGCACGCACGCCGTAGCCGCGGAAATACTGGGCGATGTCGGGGTTTTCGCCACGTGCCTTCAGTGCCTTGGCAAAGATCTGCTTGGTCTCTTCAGGATGTTCCCGGGCATAGTCGAGCGCGCGGGCGGACTGAAGAACGAAGGTCTTCGCCGCCTCGGGGTGCTCTTTCACGAAATCGCGCCGGAGCACCACGAAACCACCGGCGATTTCGCCGAGCACGTCGGTATCGTCGAATATGGCACGAAGGCCACCGTTCTTGCGTGCCGCCCCCTCGAAGGTCGTCTGCCAGTAGCCGAAGGCCGAAACATCAACCTGACCGGAGCGCAGGACCTGCTCGAGCTGTGGCCCGGGGACGACGATCTGGTTGGCGGCATCCGACGGCAGGCCGACGGAATGCAAGGCCTCGCGGATGGTGTAGTCGAGATGCGCTCCGAGCGTGTTGACGGCAACGCTCTTGCCGGCGATGTCCTTGATGCTCTTGATGGGGCTGTCTTCGAGCACATAGAAGATCGACTGCACCTCGTCATTGATGCCGTTCGACGGGTAGGCGGCGACGAAATCGTTGCCGCTGATGATCGAATTCAGAACGGCGGAGGTGGCGGCACTGCCGATCTCGACGTCGCCGGACGCAAGCGCAATCAGCGAGGCCGGGCCACCGGTGGCATAGCCGATGTTCTCGATGGTTATGCCGGTGCCGTCGAAATAGCCGAGTTCCTGTGCGAACTCGTGGGCCGACAGGCCGCCCTGGCTGGCGAGGTAACGCAGCTTGACTTCGTCTGCGGCAGCCGCGGGCGCTGTGAGCGCGAAGGCGATTGTTGCCGAAAGCAGAAGATTGCGGGGGTGGAAGGTCATCTCGATATCCTTTCCGAAGAAAAATTGAAGCAAACGGATCAGTTGTTGGGCTGGGACCAGCGGCAAAGGTTGCGCTGGAGCAGAACGAGCAGCGCATTCGCCGCCAGTCCGAGCAGGGCGAGCAGCAGGATCGCGGCGAACATCAGCGGGATCTGGAAATTGTACTGGGCGTTCATGACCTGGAAGCCGATGCCCTTGTTGGCACCGATCATTTCGGCGGCGATCAGAAGCAGAAGCGCCGTGGTGGCAGAGAGACGCAGCCCCACGAAGATCGCCGGAACCGAGGCCGGCAGCACCACACGCCGGAAGATCGCAAGTGGTCCGGCGCCATAGGTCCGCGCCATCTCGATCAGTTTCCTGTCGACCTCCTTGACGCCGCCGATGGTGGACAAAAGGATCGGAAACAGCGTTGCCCAGAAGATCACAAAGACCTTGGAGGTTTCGCCGAGGCCGAGCAGCAGGATGAAGACCGGATAGAGCGCCAGCGCCGACGTCTGGCGGAAGAGCTGCAGGATCGGATCGAGCGCCTGCTCGACGAGGCGAACCTGGCCCATGAACAGGCCAAGAGGTATGCCCACTGCCACCGCTGCGGCAAAGGCGATGCCGGACCGCTGCAGGCTGATGGCGATGTCGTCCAAGAGGGCTCCGCTGGAAAGCCCACCCCAAAGGGCGGAAACAATCACGTCGAGCGGCGGAAAGACTGCCGGATTGACCCAGCCGGTCGTGCTCGCAAGCTGCCAGAAGGCAAGAAAGCCAAAGAGCAGGCCGTATCGCGCCGCGATCGGCCCGAGAAAGCCGAGCAAGCGCGGAGGCGTTGCTGTCGGCGCTGAAACGCGCGCCAGGCGACGGTGTCCAAAGCTTGCGGCAAGGAAGGTGCTGACGTTTTCATAGGACATGTCGCACCTCACTCGGCTGCCTGGACGGCCGATCGCGCCGCGGCCCAACGGTTGACGGGAACGGGCAGGCCGAGGTTTTCGCGCAGCGTGCGACCCTCATAGGCCGTGCGGAACAGCCCGCGACGCTGCAGTTCCGGGATGACCAGTTCGACAAAGTCGTCGAGCGCGGTCGGGAACCAGGGCGGCAGGATGTTGAAACCGTCCGCGGCTTCGTTTTCAAACCATGCCTGCAGCGTGTCGGCGATCTGCTCGACCGAACCGACGATCGTGTAGTGGCCGCGCGCCGAGGCGATCCATTGGTAGAGCTGGCGAATGCTGAAGTTGTTTTCGTCGGCGATCTGGCGGATGAGCGCCTGCCGGCTCTTCATGCCCTCGGTCGGCGGCGCCGGCGGCAACGGGCCGTCGAGGTCGTAGCCGCCAAGATCGAGCGTGCCCCCCGTCAGTCCGTTCAAGAGACCGATCCCATCCTCTTCGACGATGAGCGAAGTCAGCCGATCATATTTTTCGCGCGCCTCGGCTTCGGTCCGGCCGACGAACGGAGAGACGCCGGGCATGACGAGGATGTGATCCGGGTTGCGGCCGAGCCCACGGGCGCGCGCCTTGATGTCGCGGTAAAACTCTTGGGCGGTTTCGATGTGCTGGTGCGCCGTGAAGATCACTTCTGCCGTCGCAGCCGCCAGCCCGCGGCCGTCATCGGACTGGCCCGCCTGCACGATGACGGGATGGCCCTGCGGCGAGCGCGAGATGTTGAGCGGGCCGCGCACTTTGAAGTGTTCGCCGCGGTGATCGGTATCGTGCAGCTTTGCGGAATCGAAGAAGACGCCCGTTTCCTTGTCGCGGATGAAGGTATCGTCTTCGAAACTGTCCCAGAGCTTTTTGACGACGTCGACATGCTCGGCCGCACGCCGATAACGCTCGGCATGGGGAAGTTGCGTGTCGCGATTGAAGTTCTGTGCCGTCGGATCGCCTGTTGTCGTCACCACGTTCCAGCCGGCGCGGCCGCCGGAGATCAGATCGAGCGAGGCGAACTTGCGCGCCGTCGTATAAGGCTCTTCATAGGTGGTCGAAGACGTTGCGATGAAGCCGAGATGGGTCGTCAGCGGTGCGAGCGCCGAGAACAGCGTCACCGGCTCGAAGCCCGCCACGCGGGCGTTGCCGCCCTCACGCGCACCGCCAAAGCCGATCGCCAGGCCGTCGGCCAGAAAATAGGCGTCGAACAGGCCGCGTTCCGCCGTCAGCGCCAATTGCTTGTGAAACTCGAAACTGGTTGCGCCGTCTGCAGGCTGGTCCGGGTGCCGCCAGGCGGCGATATGCTGCCCGCCGCCGGGAAGAAAGGCTCCAAGCCGGATCTTGCGTGTCATCTCATTCCTCTCCTCTGTTCGTCGCAAACCCGTGAGGCTCACGTGCTGCGGTGTAGCGCTGGCGGCAAATCCCGGGAGGGAAACGACAAGCCGCAACCACACACAGCTTACATTATCTATATCTTTTATAGAGAAAGAGGATTTCGCAGATGGTCGGCGCAGATGAAATGTTTTTGCTAATGCAGGCTCAATGCGGTGTCACTCACCGCTTGCCGGCCGACAAAGCCCGCCTCCGGGCGGGAACTATTGCGGCCACATTGTCTGCGATGGGACGTGGCCAGCGTGCCTCAGGCTTGATCCTTGATTGCCTCGATCAAGGCGCGGAAGCCCGCCGACAGATGTCGGCGGCTCGGATAGTAGAGATAAAGCGGCTCTTCCGGCTGACACCAACTGTCCAGCACCTGAACAAGTGCGCCGCTGGCAATGTGCCTGCGCACTCGGTTTTCCCAGACATAGGCAAGCGCCACGCCGCTTAGCGCCGCTTCCACCATCAATTCGTGATCGTCGAGCGAAAGCGGCCCGGTCGGATGGAAAGTCACAGGCTGCCCGTCTTTCTCGAACTCCCAGGCATAGCGGGCGCCGGACGGAAACATGTTCTGGATGCAGAGGTGACGCTTGAGGTCATGCGGCGTCTCCGGCTTCGGCCGCTCCGCAAAATAGGCGGGCGAGCCGACGACCACGAGGCGCAAGCGCTGCTTGAGCCGCAGGGCGATCATGCCTTCGCTCACCCGTTCGCCGAACCGAATTCCGGCGTCGAAGCCCTCGCCGACAATGTCAACGAGCCGATCCGTGGCGCTGATTTCAAGCTGGAGGTTGGGATTGTTTTCGAGCAGGGGGCCGATGACATGGCCGATGACAAAGGGCGCGATCGAGTTTGGAACGTTGATCCTGACGCGACCGAACGGCGTATCGCGGAACTTGTTGAGCGCATCGAGCGCGGAGGCGATCTCGCCGAAAGCAGGATCGACATAGGATTGCAGGAGCTCGCCGGCCTCCGTCAGCGAAACGCTGCGCGTCGTGCGGTTGAGGAGCCGGATGCCGATCCGGCTTTCGAAATTGAGCACCGCATGGCTGATGGCGGACGCCGTCACGCCCCGCTCCTCGCCGGCCTTGCGAAAACTCCTGTGCCGGGCGACCGCGGCGAAGGCTGCGAGTTCGGCGAGCTCTGACGCACGCATTAATGAGCACCATTCATCATAGTTACGAGAATAACGAATCTTATGCAGCGAAGCGCTTTGCGTCAAATTCACCTCGTCAGCACGGGATGCGGACGCGAAACGGCTCAGAAAGAGCCGATCAAAATTTCGAAGGAGTTCGTCATGAAGGTCTGGTTTATCACGGGTGCATCGCGTGGCCTCGGCGCATTGATGGCCAAGGAAGCCCTGGCAGCGGGCGACGCGGTTGTCGCCACCGCACGCAATCCGAGCACGGTTACCGAGCAACTCGGCACCCACCCCAACCTGCTCGCCGTCGCCCTCGATGTCACCAATGAGGCCCAGGCGAAGGAAGCTGCCGCAGCCGCGGTCCAGCGTTTCGGCCGCATCGATATTCTCGTCAACAATGCCGGCTACGGTCTGCTCGGCGCTGTCGAGGAGGCAACGGCGGAGGAAATCGAAAAACTCTACGCCACCAATGTCTTCGGGCTCCTCAAGGTGACGCGCGCCGTGTTACCTCACATGCGCCGGCAGCGTTCGGGCCATATCCTGAACTTCTCCTCGATCGGCGGCTATTTCGGCTATCCCGGCTGGGGCGTCTATGGTTCGACGAAGTTCGCCGTCGAGGGCCTTTCGGAATCGCTTGCGGCAGAGGTCCAGCCCTTCGGCATCAAGGTAACGATCGTCGAGCCCGGTTTCTTCCGCACCGACTTCCTCGCCGACAATTCGCTGGCGGTCAGCGCTGCCGCCATCCCCGACTATAAGGGCACGCCGGCCGGCAACATGCGCGACTTTGCGGCCGGTGCGAACCATGCGCAGCCCGGAAACCCTGAGAAACTCGCCGCCGGCATCGTGACCCTGGTGAATGCGCCAAACCCGCCGCTGCGCATGCCCTTCGGCAGCGACACCGTGGCCGTCATCGAGGAACAGAATGCGAGTGTTGCAAGGGAGCTCGCCGAATGGCGCGACCTCGCTCTTTCCACGGATTTCGCAAAAGGCGTCGCCTGATCGATTGTCGAACCTCTGGCTCCGCTCGCCACCGCAAGCGGAGTCGGGACACCCCCCGCAGCCTGGTTTAGGTCTGCGAAATTATTCCACTCTGAGTGGTTTGCGAGACAAAGGGTTTCTTACCTTTCGAATGAGACTCGACTAATTTTTGGGCACTTTCGGCGGTCATTGCCCAAGACGTGGCCGCCGTCACCCCATCGAGAGTACAATCCCTTGTCCCAAGCAATCTCCAAATCTCCATCAAAGCCGCTCTACGCCTCCTTCGGTTTCCAAGTCCTGGCCGCCATGGTCATCGGCCTGCTGCTCGGCCTCATCGCCCGCAACATGGGCGCCGATGTCGCCGGCAACCCGAACTGGCTGACCGTCACCCTGCAGACGATCGGCTCGATCTTCGTGCAACTGCTGCGCGCCCTGGTGCCGCCGCTGGTCTTCACTGCCATCGTCGCCTCGATCGCCAACCTGGCGACGCTGCAGAATGCCGCCAAGCTCGTCTGGCAGACGCTGCTCTGGTTCGCGATCACCTCGCTGATCGCGGTCATCATCGCGATTGCGCTCGGTCTCGCCATCCAGCCGGGCATCGGCTCGGCGGTTTTGCAGGAAGCGGCCAAGGCGCCCTCCTATGCCGGCTCCTGGCTCGATTTCCTGAAGGGCCTCGTGCCCGCCAACGTGCTCGGCCTTGAGGCCAGCACCAAGCTCACAGACAGCGGCGCGACCACCTCGCTCAATTTCAACGTGCTGCAGATCCTGGTGGTTTCGATTGCCGTCGGCGCCGCCGCGCTGAAGGTCGGTGATGCCGCCAAGCCGTTCCTCGCCTTCAACCAGTCGCTGCTCGCTGTCGTGCGCAAGATCCTGTGGTGGGTCATTCGCCTGACGCCGATCGGCACGATCGGCCTGCTTGGCCGCGCCGTTGCCCAATACGGCTGGGAAACCCTGGCGCAGCTCGGCTGGTATGCCGCTGCCGTCTATATCGGCCTCGCCATCGTGCTCTTCGTCGTCTATCCGGCATTGCTCGCCGCCCACGGTCTGAAGCCGTCGCGCTTCTTTGCCGGCGCCTGGCCGGCGATCCAGCTCGCCTTCGTCTCCCGTTCCTCGGTCGGCACCCTGCCCGTCACCGAAACCGTGACCGAAAAGAGCCTCGGCGTGCCGCGCGAATATGCGGCCTTCGCCGTGCCGCTCGGCGCAACCACGAAGATGGACGGTTGTGCGGCAATCTACCCGGCGATTTCGGCGATCTTCATCGCGCAGTTCTTCGGCCTGCCGCTCGGAATCCAGGAATATGTGCTGATCGTCTTCGTCTCGGTGCTCGGCTCCGCCGCAACGGCCGGTCTTACCGGTGCAACGGTCATGCTGACGCTGACGCTTTCGACGCTCGGCCTGCCGCTTGAAGGCGTCGGCCTGCTGCTCGCCATCGACCCGATCCTCGATATGGGCCGCACGGCGGTCAACGTCGCCGGCCAGGCGCTGGTGCCGACCATCGTCGCCAAGCGCGAAGGCATTCTCGACGAAACCGTCTACAACGGTGACAAGGTCGTCGACGACTTCGAGCCGCTCGCAGCCGCAGCACGGGCCGCCTAGCGACACATCCGACAAGACAGCATGCGGGCGGCAAGGTTCGCATGCTGTGTTATGCTGCGGCCACCCGCCTGCCAAGGGGATCCGCGATGACGTCGACCGAATTTCATCTTGTTACCGAGTGGACGATCGGCGCCCCTGTCGAGGATGTGTGGCGAGAACTCAGCACGCCGGAGCGCTGGCCCGAATGGTGGCCGTCAGTGAAGCAGGTCACTCTGCTGCGGGACGGTGACGACCGCGGCATCGGTGCAGTGCGCCGCCTGCGCTGGGCTACGGCGCTTCCCTACGATCTGACCTTCGATATGGAGACTACCCGGGTGGAACCGCCTTCGATCATCGAAGGTAGAGCTCTTGGCGAACTCGAGGGCGTGGGCCGCTGGACACTGCATGGCGACGGCACTAGCTGCCGCGTTCGGTACGATTGGATCGTGCAGGTCACAAAACCCTGGATGGTCCAGCTTTCATTCCTCTTGAGACCCGTTTTCCGCTGGAACCATGGGGTCGTGATGGAACGCGGCCGACGAGGCCTTGTGGATCGCCTCGGCAAGAAGCAGGCTGGCGAGAGGCGGAAGGGCTAGCCATTCCTGCTCTGGGCTCTCGCATCTTCCTTGATGATTTCGCCGAGGTGACAAAAAAGCCCCGCTCGATGGCGGGGCAGTCGCGCACCCCCAGCTTAAAAGGATGCGAGGGAGAGTAGGCCCGGACTGGATCCGGGTCGCCTGGTCCAGCAACTCGCGACGCCCCACACCGGGTTCCGCCGGCGGTCAGTGCCTCCACAGGATCATGCAGCCGACACCTCCTGCTGAAGGAGGGCCGATCGCTTGCCGCGATGGAGATCCGCGGCGAAAGTGCAGGCCGCCGTATGCTCCGGCGAAAGCACACGGGACGGCGGCATCGCCTTGGCGCAGTCGTCGACGGCAAGGGGGCAGCGGGTTCGAAACCGGCAGCCCGACGGCGGATTTGTCGGGCTGGGCACCTCCCCGATCATCAGCGGTCCCCTGCGGTTCTTCTCGATCCGGGGATCGACCTCGGGTGCCGACGCCAGCAGCATCTGCGAATAGGGGTGGCTCGGATGATCGTAAAGTTCCCGCGACGAGCCATGCTCAACGATCTTGCCGAGATACATCACATAGACCCGCGAGGCCGCCTGCCGCACCAGGGCAAGATCATGGGCAATGAACAGGCATGCAACGCCCAGATCCTTCTGCAGCCGCAGGAAGAGGTTCATCACCTGCGCGCGGATCGAAAGATCGAGCGCGCTCACCGGTTCGTCGCAGATCAGCACACGGGGGTTCACGGCAAGCGACCGGGCGATTGCGACCCGCTGGCGCTGACCGCCCGAAAGCTCGCGCGTGTGACGGTCCCTGACCGCTGAGGCGAGGCCCACCTGATCCAGCAGCTCCTTCGTACGACGATCGCGCTCCTCCGGCGACCGGGTGCCGGCGATCACCAGCGCTTCGTCGATCGCTTCGCCCACCGTCTGGCGGTCGTTCAGGGACGAATAGGGATCCTGGAAGACGTATTGCAGCGCCCGGCGGCTATCGCGGAGCGCAGCTCCGGACAGGGTGGTGAGATCGACGCCGTCGAGCAGAACGCGGCCGCTCGTCGCCTTCTCGAGCCCGACGATGGTGCGTCCGAGGGTCGACTTGCCGCAGCCGGATTCGCCGACCAGGCCGACGATCTCGCCCGGATAGAGTTCGATCGAGACGTCGTCGACGGCATGCACATATTTGCCCCGCTGAACGCTCTTGAAGCGCGTCTGCAGGTTTTCGACCTTGAGAACGGGAGCCTGTGTCATGCGGCAGCCTTTCCTTGATTGACGACGGGACAGGCCACGAGAACGGCGCTGTCATCCGACCGGACGAGCGGTGGGCGGCTGTTGCCGCATGCCGGGACGGCCAACTCGCAGCGCGGCGCAAGGGCACAGCCCCTGATCGGCGCACCGAGCGTCGGCGGAATACCGGGAAGCCCACGGAACTCTGAACCGATCGGGTCCTCCCGCCTCGGGATCGCGTTGATCAGGCCCCTGGTGTAGGGGTGGCGCGGGCTGACCAGAACCTTGTCCACCGGACCGCATTCGGCGGCGCGCGCCGCATACATGACGACGATGTTGTCGGCCGCACCCGCCACCACGCCCATGTCGTGGGTAATCAGCACCATCGCCATGTTCAGCCGACGCTGCACGTCCTTCAGCAGCCGCAGGATCTGCGCCTGAACCGTCACGTCGAGCGCGGTCGTCGGCTCGTCGGCGATCAGGAGCTTCGGTTCGCCGGCAAGCGCGATGGCAATGACGATGCGTTGTCTCAGACCGCCAGACAGCTCATGCGGATATTGCCGCAGCCGTGCCGCGGGATCGGAGATGCCGACGAGCTTGACGAGCTCGAGCGCACGGGCTTCTGCCGCTCTGGGCGTAAGGTTCAGATGCAGCTCTGCCATCTCGGCAATCTGCCGGCCGATCCGGCGCACCGGGTTGAGCGCGCTCATCGGGTCCTGGAAGATGAAGCCGACGGACTTGCCGCGCAGCTTCTGGATCTCGGTCTCGGGCAGGCCGATCAGTTCCCGCCCTTCGAGTTTGACGGAGCCGGAGAGCATTGTCGTTACGCCGGTTGGCATCAGGCCGAGCGGCGCGAAGTTCATCACCGTCTTGCCGCTGCCGCTTTCACCGACGATGGCGAGACATTCGCCCTGTCGGACCGAATAGCTGACGCCGTCGACCGGGCAGACCGCCGATTTCGCGGTCAGCAAGTTGACCGTCAGGTTGCTGACATCAAGGAGCGGTTGGTCATGCATCGGAATTCTCCTTGCTCCAGCTTGCGACCTCGGCGCGACGCATCGCGAGCATGCGCCTTGTGAGCGGTTTCGGAATACGGTTGAGCGCGATCGACTCGCCAAGCGTGTTGAAGCCGATGACGGCCATGGTGAGGGCAAAGCCCGGCAGCAGAACCTGACGCGGGTCGGATTCGAGATAGGGCAGCGCATCCACCAGCATCTGCCCCCATTCCGGTGTCGGCGGCTGAATGCCGAGGCCGAGGAAGCTCAAGGTCGCGACCGCCAAAGCGGCCGTGCCGGCATCCGCCGTCGCATAGACCATCACCGAACCGATGGTGCCCGGCAGAAGGTGGCCGAAGTAAATGCGCCAGGGGCTGGCGCCGAGCACCCGCAGAGCCTCGATATGCGGCTTGCTCATGATGCTGACGGCGACCGCCCGGCTGATGCGGCCGCTCATCGGCCACCAGGCAAGCGCCAGCGCCAGCACCATCGTCCAGTACCCGGGACCGACAATGCCGATGACCGCCAGCGAGATGATCAGGCTCGGCACGGACAGGCCGACATCGACGACGCGCATCAGGAGGTCGTCGACCCAACCCCTATGATAGCCGGCGATCGTTCCGAGCAGGATGCCGATGGTCATGGCGACCCCGAGAACCGAACCGACGCTGACAAGCGAGGTGTTCGCGGCGATGATCAAGCGGCTGAAGGTGTCGCGTCCGAGGTGGTCGGTTCCAAGCCAATGGGCGGCGGACGGACCAAGCCCCGCGTCCAGCAGGTTCTGGGCGCTCGGATCCTGGGGCGCCAACCAGGGCGCGAAGGTTCCAAGCGCAACGAAGAGGCCGATGGTGATCAGTGCCGCGCGCGGCATCTTGTTCAATCGGGCGAGAATGGGATTGAGCATGTTCATGATCAGCTCCATTGGCGACGGATGCGCGGATCGGTCATGAGGACTGCCAGATCGACGACGAGGTTCACCACGATGAAGAAAGTGAGGAAGATGAGCAGGCACGCCTGCACGACCATGAAATCGCGGAAGCGAACGCCGGCGAGGAAGTAGTCGCCCACACCCTGCCAGGCGAACAGCGGCTCGACGATGATGGCGGTCGCCGTCATCAAACCGACCTGGGTGCCGAGCGCGTTGACGAAGATCGGCGTGATGTTGGGCAGCGCCTCGCGGAAGAGGATGGCGGTGCGGCCGAGGCCTTTGCTCTTTGCGGTCAGAACGAAGGGGCTGGTCATCGCTTCTTCCAGTCCCACCCGCACGACGCGACTGAGAACGGCCGCCGGCAGAACCGCGATGGTGAGCCATGGCAGGATCCAGCTCTTCGGGCCGGCGAAACCGAACGATGGCAGGAGCTGGAAGGTGACCGAGAAGGCGTAGATCATCAGCGCACCGACGAAGAAGGTCGGGGTCGATGCGCCAAGGAGCGCCAGACCGCGCGAAACGCGGTCCGGCAATTTGTAGGGCCAGAAGGCACCGAGGAACCCAAGCGCCAGACTGATGAGGGTGGCGATCACCGCCGAGCCCGCAATCAGCGTTCCGGTCACGAGCATCCGGTTTGCGAGATCCGCACTGACGTCCTGACCCGTTCGGTAAGAGATGCCGAAATCTCCGCGAACGGCATCCCCCAACCAATCCACGTAGCGCATCAGCAGTGGCTTGTTCAGTCCTATCTCTTCTTCAACTTGTTCAACATAACCGGGTGTGGCGACGGCTCCCCGCAGCTCGGCAATCAGGACGGCAACATTGCCGGGCGCCGACACGACGAGAGTGAAGCAAACCACGGACGCCATGAACAACAGGATCAGGGAATGCTTCAGCCGCTTGCTGATGAAGTGGATCAAGGTACCCTCCTATTCTTCCAGCAGAATGTTGTCGTAGGGCATGTCGTATTCGGTGACCGGGCTAGTAAAGCCGTGGAGCCGCTTGGAATGCGCCCAGATGCTCGGCACATAGACGAGCGGCGCAATCGCGTCGTTGTCCCTCAGCCAGTCATAAACCTTCTGGATGGTCGGCTGGATCTGATCCCCGGACGCGGCCGTCGCCGCATTGATCAACGGATCGAGGTTGACCGGATCCGTAACCAGCTTGCCTTCGACGTCATTCTTGAAAGTCGACAGGCAGAGCGCCACGATCGAGCCGAACGGATCATATGGTGCGCCGTAGGTGAGGAAGAAGCCGAGATCGTATTTCTGCTCCAGCATGTCGGTGTGCTTGGAGGCGTGGTCGACCGAGCGGATCACCAGATCAATGCCGATCTCCTTCATCTCGGACTGGATGACCTCGGCAATCACGCGCGATCCCGGCACGGCGTCCGGGCTGACGACCAGTTCGAGCGTCAGCGGCTTGCCGTCCTTGGACCTTATGGGACTTCCGGTCCAGCCGGCCTTTTCGAGCAGCGCCGATGCGGCCGCAGCGTCGCGGACCGGTGCATCATATTGCGCCCCGGCATAGGGCAAAGCGCCTGAGAACATGTTGCCGGCAGGCTTGGCGTAGCCGTGGTAGAGCACCTTGGAGATCGCCGCGCGATCGATGCCGATGCTGATGGCCTTGCGCACCTGCGCGTCCTTGAGCGCCTCGGCGCGGTCGGGGTTGAACGCCATCACCAGCGTGACGTTGCCCGGATCGACGACGACGTTGAAGCCGGCCCCTTCGAGCTGCTTGCCCTCTTCCGGCGTCAGCGGCGCAATCCAGAATCCGCCGACGAGGTCGATTTCGCCGGCGCGCAGAGCCGCGACCCGCGACCGGGCATCGGGAATAACCTTGGCCTCAAGGCGTTCATAGGACGGCAACTGACCCCAGTAGCCCTCGTGATGTTCGAAGACACTCTGGGTGTCGTCGGCGCTGATCTGGCGCCACGGCCCCGTTCCGACCGGGTCCTTGAACTTGCCGTCGGCGCCCACCGACTTGGGCGACAGGAAGCGTGTCGGCCGCGTATAGGAGAGTTCCTGCATCAGCGCCAGGACCGGCTCCTTGAAATGCAGCGTGATGTTGTAGTCGTCGACCACGTCCAGCGACTGGAAGTACTTGGAGCAATTCATCCAACTGAACTGGTCGAGACCCATCCAGCGTTCGAGGTTCCATTTGCACGAGGCAGCATCGAACTTGGTGCCGTCCTGGAACGTCACGCCCTGGCGCAAAGTCAGGTGCAGCGTCCTGCCGCCATCCTCGATCTTCCAGTCGGTCGCAAGGCACGGCTCGATCTGACCGCCCTTGCCGTATTTGACGAGCGGCTCGAACATCAGATCCTGGATCGCCCAGATGGCATAATGGCTCTGCGGATCGAGATTGCCGGCAGGCTTGGCGATGGCGACCCGGAGCGTGCCGGCGGCACCTTGTGCATAGGCGATTTTCGACAGGGCACCCTGGGCGATGGCCAAGCCGATAGCGCCGGCCGCCCCTTGCAGGAACGTACGTCTATTCACTGACATGAGTTTATCTCCTCCTGTTAGGCGCTCCTCGCGCCGTCGATACAAGCGGCCTCCACACCGTTTTGTATAGACAAAACAACTGTCTCATGTATGCAATATTACGTCAATATCGTATTTTAGATTGTCGGCATTTTTGAAAGCCGAGTGAAGATTCGGCGAGCCAGACACGCCGAGACGAGCGGGAAACCACCCATTTCTCGGCTCATTCTGTCAAATCTCGGCCGCAGCTCCGGCCGTTTTCCAGTCAGATTGGCCTTCCTCCACTTGAATCCCGGAAGATTGCAAAACTCAAATTGTATGCAATATGAAGACAGGCGCTTCACTTGTCGCAGCGTTCGCGCGCGATTGAATAGCGCTAGGGCGGTACTCGCGCCTGCGGGTCAGGACGATCTCGGCAAGCACTACTTGATATATCCTATCCGGGGGGATAGGTTATGCAAATGACCGAACACAGGCACGAAACCCACCCGGAGATCGTCAAGCGGCTGAAGCGCGCCGAGGGCCATCTGAAGAGCGTCATCGCCATGATCGAGGGCGGCAGGCCCTGCCTCGACATCGCCCAGCAGCTTCATGCTGTCGAAAAGGCGATCAGCCAGGCGAAGCGAGCCCTGATCCAGGACCACCTCGACCATTGCCTCGAAGACGCCGTCGGCGCGCTGCCGCGTGACCAGCGCCACTCCATCGACGCGTTCAAGGCAATCACGAAGTACCTGTAAGACCAAGCCTTTCCGCCTGCGCCGCGAATCCAATAAGCAAGCCGAACCGTCATGCTGCAAATTCTCGCCCACCGCACCTATCGCCACCTCTTTCTGGCCCAGGTGATCGCACTCGTCGGGACCGGTCTTGCGACGGTTGCCCTCGGGCTTCTCGCCTATGAACTGGCAGGGGCCGAAGCCGGCGCAGTGCTCGGCACCGCTCTCGCCATCAAGATGATCGCCTATGTTGGCGTGGCGCCGGTCGCAGCCGCCTTCGCCGAACGGCTTCCTCGCCGTGCCATGCTCGTCTCTCTCGATCTGGTGCGCGCCGCCGTCGCCCTTTTCCTGCCGTTCGTCACCGAGATCTGGCAGGTCTATGTGCTGATCTTCATGCTGCAATGGGCCTCCGCCGCCTTTACCCCGACGTTCCAGGCGACCATTCCGGATGTCCTGCCGGACGACAAGGAATACACCCGTGCACTCTCGCTCTCGCGACTTGCCTATGACCTTGAAAGCGTCGCCAGTCCGATGCTCGCAGCAGCATTGCTGACCGTCATCAGCTTTCATAGCCTGTTCGCCGGCACGGTCATCGGCTTCCTTGTTTCGGCCGCTCTGGTGATGTCCGTCGCCCTTCCGAGCCCGACGTCGACCGAGCGGCGTGGGATCTATGAGCGGACGACGCGGGGCTTGCGCATCTATCTCGCAACGCCGCGGCTCAAAGGACTGCTGGCGCTCAACCTTGCGGTCTCGGCAGCAGGCTCGATGGTGATCGTCAACACGGTGGTGCTGGTGCAGGCGAAATTCGGGCTCACCCAAAGCGACACAGCAATCGCGCTCGCCGTGTTTGGCGGCGGCTCAATGATCGCGGCCTTGCTGCTCCCGCGCCTTCTCGACAAGACGCCGGACCGCGCCGCCATGCTTGCAGGCGCCACCGTCCTCGTCGCCAGCCTGTTTGCTGGTGTCTTCGTTTGGAACTACTGGCAGCTTTTGCTGCTATGGGCGCTGATCGGCCTTGGCTATTCGCTGGCGCAGACGCCGGCCGGCCGCCTGCTGCGACGCTCGGCGCACCGCCAAGACCGGCCGGCGCTCTTTGCTGCCCAGTTTGCGCTTTCGCATGCCTGCTGGCTGATCACCTATCCGCTTGCAGGCTGGCTTGGGGCGGCCATGGGGCTGCCGGCGACCTTTGCGGCGCTCTCCGTCATCGCCGCAGCGGCAATCGTCACCGCAGCGCGGCTCTGGCCGGCGCACGATCCCGACGAGATCGAGCACATTCATGAGAAGCTCGGCCACGACCACCCTCACCTTGTCGGCGCGACGCGGGTCGGCGATGGACACAGGCACGTGCATGTTTTCGTGATCGACAGCCACCACCCGGATTGGCCGGCCGGACGCTAAGTCACACCTGTTTGGGCGCGAGGCCGCCGCGAGCAAAGGACTGGATCGCCGCGTCGGCGATCTCAGCAAATCGGGCGCTCGGCCCTTGCGCGCCCGAAGTTTGCTGGGTGGCGCGCGCGCCCTCGATCAACAACAGCAACGTGTCTGAGAGCAACTCGGCATCCACAATGTCCGCCTTGCGACAGAGTGCGACGACGCGATCGCGCTGTGCATCCTTGAACGCCCTGATGACCGAGCGACCCGGATGCCCCTCGTCCGTCAATTGAACCGCAGCGCTCATCATTTCGCAGTGACAATTGTCATCGTCGAGGTGCTCCGCGATCCGCCGGACCCACGTCCTGAGCTGCGCCAGACCGTCGTCGGGATGCGTGCGCTCCAGCTCCTGCCAGAAGCCGTCCATCTCCATTCCCGCGCGGTAAAGACATTCGACGATGAGTTCGTCCTTCGAGTTGAAGTGACGATAGAGTGTCATCTTGTTGCTGTCGGCCGCGCCGGCAATGGCATCGACGCCAGTGGCGCGAATGCCATTCCTGCGGAACAGGGCGCGCGCCGCCTCGACGATACGATCACGCGGGGATCTGTGGGTTTTTCTGCGGAAATCCGTTGTCATCGCACTGGGTCCGGCGAAATCTGTATGGAAATCTTACCCCTTGACGCCTCGTAAGCGCTCGATAACATGCGGCCCTGTTACCGACCAGTAACATTTTCGGCAGAGGCGCGAGAAACAGGCGTCTGCCCCATACGTTTTTCGAACACTTCGGTAACCGCGGAAAAAATTCGAGCGCAATGTCGGTGGGCGCGGTCGTCAGGCGTCTTTTAGCCAGAGTGCACACCGCACGGACTTTTTAAGTTTGATCACGTTCACGATCCGGGTCGATCCATCCGATCGTGATTGCATGCCGGAGCCTTATGATGCGCATGCTGGATGGGCTGAAGGCGAAGACCTGTGCCGCTGACCGGGTGGTCCGCGGGGCGGCCACGCGTTTGCCCGGCTCCATGACCCCCCGACACGCCGCCCGCCGCGATGGCGCTGCCTTGAAAGGATCGATCCTGCCATGATCGACTTCTTCATCCACCGGCCAATCTTCGCATCGGCCATCGCCATCATCATGACGCTTGCCGGCGGCATCTGCTACTTCCTGCTGCCGATCTCGCAATTTCCCGACGTGACGCCGCCGCAGATCGTGGTTGCCGCCAACTATCCCGGCGCCAGCGCCCAGGTCGTCGCCGATACGGTGACGACGCCGCTCGAACAGCAGATTAATGGCGTGCCCGGCATGCTTTACATGACCTCGACGAGTTCGAACGACGGCTCGTCGCGCATCATCATCTCCTTCGAAGTGGGCTACCCGATCGACGTTGCGGCCCTCGACGTCCAGAACCGCGTCTCACAGGCGGCCTCATCGCTTCCGGCGCTGGTCAACCAGACCGGTGTTACCATCGCCAAGCAGATCCCGAATTTCACCGTGCTGGTGAGCCTGGATTCGCCTGACAATTCGGTCGATTTCGCCTCCGTCAGCAATTACGCCTACCTGCAGATCCTCGATCCGCTGAAGCGCCTGCCGGGCGTCGGCGACGTGCAGCTGTTCGGCGAACGGCGCTATTCGATGCGCGTCTGGCTCGATCCGGACCGCATGGCCAATCTCGGCATTACCGCCGTCGACGTCCAGAACGTCATCACGGAACAGAACATCCAGGTCGCGGGCGGCAAGATCGGGCAATCACCGGCACCGGCGGGCACGCCTTTCGAGATGCAGATCAATGCGCTTGGCCGCTTGAGCGACCCGTCCCAATTCGGCGACATCGTGCTTCGGGCCGACCAGACGACCGGGGCAACAACCCGGCTGCGCGACGTGGCACGCATCGAACTCGGGGCGCTGCTCTATTCGTCGTCGGTCACCTTCAACGGCAAGGAAAGCGTGGTGCTCGCCGTCTTCCAGGCGCCGGGCTCCAACGCGCTCGACCTGCAGAGCCGCGTCCAGGCCAAGATGGACGAACTCTCGCAGCGGTTCCCGACCGGCATCGCCTACCACATGTTCTACGACACCACGCGCTTCGTCTCGGCGGCGATGAAGGACGTGGTCTTCACGCTGCTCGAAGCGCTGGCCCTCGTCGTTTTCGTCGTCTTCATTTTCCTGCAGAACCTGCGCACCACGATCATTCCGACGATTGCCATTCCGGTCTCGTTGATCGCGACGCTCGTCGTCATGTATCTGTTCGGCTTCTCGCTGAACATGCTGAGCCTGCTTGGCATGGTGCTCGCCATCGGCCTGGTGGTCGACGACGCGATCGTCGTCGTCGAGAATGTCGAACGCCAGCTCGAGGCCGGACTGTCTCCGCTTGCCGCCACCCGCAAGGCGATGCAGGAAGTCACGGGCCCGATCATCGCAACAACCGCCGTGCTTCTCGCCGTCTTCATCCCCGTCGCCTTCATTCCAGGTGTCGCCGGCAGTCTCTACAATCAGTTCGCTCTGACGGTCGCGATCTCGGTCGCCTTCTCCGCCTTCAATTCGCTGACCCTCAGTCCCGCACTCAGCGCCGCTTTCCTGCGCTACCGCGGCGAGCCCCGCTTTGCCCCCTTCCGCTGGTTCAACTCCGGCTTTCACGCGCTGTCGCATGGCTATGCGCGTAGCGTCGCCGGGCTCGTGCGCTGGCGCTGGGCACTGTTTGCGCTTTTCCTCATCGCCGTCGGTTCCACCTATGCGTTGTGGCAGCGCATTCCGTCGACCTTCCTGCCGGTCGAGGACCAGGGCTATTTCTTCGTCGTCATCCAGCTGCCGGACGGCGCCTCGCTCGAACGCACCGAGGCCGTCGCACGGCGATCGGAAGAGATCCTGCGCGGCACTGCCGGCGTCGATTTTGTCGGCTCCGTCGTCGGCTTCAATTTCCTGTCCTTCGCCGCCCAGTCGAACTCCGCCGTGCAGTTTGCCGTCTTGAAGCCCTGGGACGAGCGCCCGCCGGAACAGGGAGCCTCGGCGCTGCGCGAGGCGGTGACGCCGCAGCTGCTGCAGATCCCGGATGCGCTGGTGCTCGCCTTCGATCCGCCGTCGATCCAGGGCCTCGGCGCGACGGGCGGATTCGAGTTCCAGGTGGAGGATCTGGCCGGACGCAGCGCCCAGGCACTGAACGATGCGACCCAGGCGCTGATCGCCGAAGCGCGCAAGCAGCCGGAGATCAACCCCTACCAGCTCTTCACAACCTTCAGCACGTCGAGCCCGCAATTCGACTATGACCTCGACCGCGACAAGGCGAAGTTGCTGGGTTTGAGCCTGCCGGACATCTTCAACACCTTGCAGATCTATTTCGGCTCACTTTATGTCAACGACTTCAACCTCTTCGGCCGCACCTTCCGCGTGACGCTGCAGGCAGACCAGGGCGCACGCGCTTCGGCCACGGATCTTTCGCGCCTTTATGTGCGCAACAGCCAGGGCGAGATGGTGCCGCTCAACACGCTCGGCACCTTCAAGTCCACCGTCGGCCCCGAAACGATCACCCACTACAACAACTACCCCTCGGCGCTGGTCAACGGTGCGGCAGCACCCGGTTTCAGTTCGAGCCAGGCCGTGGCCGCAATGGAGCGGGTGGCAAAAACGACACTGCCGCGGGACTACACATTCGAATGGACCGGCATTACCTATCAGGAGATCCGGGCAGGTTCGATCGCCGCGCTCGTCTTTGCGCTCGCGCTCGTCTTCTGCTTCCTGATCCTGGCCGCCCAGTATGAAAGCTGGTCGATGCCTTTCATGGTGCTGCTCTCGGTGCCGCTGGCACTTCTGGGCGCGCTCTCGGCGCTGTGGCTGCGTGGAATGCAGATCGACGTCTATTCGCAGATCGGTTTCGTGATGTTGGTAGGGCTTGCCGCCAAAAACGCCATCCTGATCGTCGAGTTCGCAAGACGGCGACGCGAGGAAGGGCTCGACGTTGTCGCGGCTGCGGCGGAAGCGGCGCGCCTGCGCCTGCGGCCGATCCTGATGACGGCCTTCGCTTTCATCCTTGGCGTTTTGCCATTGATGTATGCGAAGGGCGCAGGTGCCGCCAGCCGCCAATCGATCGGCACCACGGTGTTCGGCGGCATGCTGGCCGCGACGGTGCTGACACTCATTTTCGTCCCGGTTTTCTACGCTGTCATCGAGCGGTGGCGCGAAGGGGTCTCGTCGAAACCCATCGGCCAGAGCCACGAACCGGAGGCGGCGGAATAGGAATTGGAGCCTGATATGCGTGGTTCGAAACTGGTTCTCGCCGCAGCGGTCGCAACCGCCGCCCTTGTTGCTGCCTATCATTACAAGAATGGCGGGTTTGAGCTGAAAGGCGGCGATGCCGGCGCGGCCGTTGCACCGGCGCAGCAGGCCATGCCCGTTCCCGTCGCCGCGGTCGTCAAGAAAACGATCCCGATTTATCTCGACTATTCGGCGCGCACCGAGGCAATCCGCAACGTGACGCTTCGCGCCAAGATATCGGGTTATGTCGAATCGCAATCGGTCCCCGACGGTGCGGACGTCAAGGAGGGCGATCTCCTCTACCGGATCGACGCGCGCGACTATCGCGCTGAACTCGATCAGGCAAAGGCCCAGGTCGAGCGCGACGAGGCATCGCTTGCCTATCTTCGATCCAACCTCACGCGCGGCAACGAGCTTGCGACGACCGGCTATCTGGACAAGGACAGCTTCGACCAGCGCCAGAGCGCCGTGCATCAGGCGGAAGCGGCGCTTGCGATGTCGAAGGCGGCGGTGCGTACCGCCGAGATCAACTTCGACTACACCGAGATCCGCGCCCCCTTTGCCGGTCGTCTCGGCCGCAACCAGGCGTCGGAAGGGACACTCGTCAGCAGCACCGCCGGTACCCCTCTCAACAATCTCGTGCAGCTTTCGCCGATCTACGTCTCGTTCAACCCGAGCGAGGCCGAAATGACGTCGATCCAGAAGGCGCGGGCAAAGGGGAACGTGGAAGCGGAGGTGTTGCTGCCCGGTGATGCCGAGCCGCGCTACCGCGGCGCCCTGACGTTCATCAACAACACCATCGAGGGCAACACCGGCACGGTCGTGGCACGCGCGACGATCGACAATACCGACCTCTCGTTGCTTCCCGGGCAGTATGTCCGCGTTCGCCTGAAGGTGCGCGAGGAGCCTGGTGTGCTGATGGTTCCGGAAACCGCGCTTGGATCGAGCCAGCTCGGCAAATATGTCTATGTCGTCGGCAAGGGTGACGTCGTCGAACAGCGGCTGGTCACGCCCGGCCCGACGAGCGGCAACCTCATCGGCGTGACATCAGGCGTTTCGGAAGGCGATCAGGTGATATCAGGAAACCTGCAGAAGATCTTCCCCGGCGCCCCGGTCACGCCGATGCCCGCCGAGCAGGCGCAGAAGTAGTTCAAGCGGAAGGTCCTGTCGTCAGGATCGTTTCAGGATCGAGAAGAGGCGACATGGAGCCGGACGCCCTGCTGCCGATCCGGATGGCCGGTGGAGGCGGTCACCTGCTGCCGTCGCGTCCGAGCCATGGATCAGGCCCGGGATCGCGCCCGGAGGCAACTTGCCCCAGCCGCTCCAGATAATGCGCCCAGCCTTCCGCATGGCCGGCACATTGCTCGGAATTGGGCAGTCCCGTTTGGGACTATTGTGAGATCGTTGATCAGCCGCGCCCCATGCTTCCACCCGCGGGTGGCCACAGCGCGTTGATCCGGCAGCTTGCAAATGCCCTCGTGCGCAAAACGGGGCGACCAGTTGCGACCACAAGCCGCCGCCCAATCGTCGACCTCTCAGACTTGCTCAGCGCCCATGAACAACTGTCTCTGTCCGCGACACCGGCCGCCCGACGCACGCGACGATCACCACCGACCAACCGCTGCCAGTGCTAGAAACTCAATTGTCTCCGACACTTGGGTCTCAGGTTCTGCGGCAGAGCGCGTGCGCCGTCATGCGACAGGCCGCACGATAGGCTCGCGCCCTCGATCCTTGGAAGGGAAACTCCCTCTATCGCCCTGCAATATGACGACACCGCGCTAAACTGCCGGCCAAAACCACAGGATCAGAGGCACGCCCATTAAGACCACGATGAGCGAGAGCGGCAGACCCAACTTCCAATAGTCGCCGAAGCGATAACCGCCGGGACCCAGCACCAAAGTGTTGCACTGGTGTCCGACAGGCGTGAGAAAGTCGCAGGCCGCTCCCGCCGCGACCGCCATCAGAAACGCATCCGGATTGTAGCCAAGGCGCTGAGCAAGGGTGACCGCGATCGGCGCAACGACGAGAACGGTGGCTGCATTGTTCAGAAACGGCGTTGCGGCCATTGCGAGCACCATGATCATGGCAAGCGCACCATAAGAGGGCAAGGTGGCCGCAAATTGAGCAAGGCCACCGGCGATAAGGTCAGCGCCACCGCTTGTACGGATCGACTCGCTGACCGGAATGAGAGCGCCGAGCATGATCAGGATCGGCCAATCGATGGCTTCGTACGCTTCCCGGAGCGAAAGTGGCCCGAGCAGCACCGTCAGGACCGCAGCAGTAAAGAAAGCCGTTGCAACGGGCAACAGGCCGAATGCGGTTAGCACCATAGCACCCGTCAGGATCAGCACCGGAATCAGGCCCTTTCGGGGGGTCCCCAAGCGAATTTCACGCTCGGCCAACGGGAGAAGACCGAGTTCCACCAGTTTTGTGGGGAGAAGCACGAGATCGCCCTTCAAAACGAGAACGTCGCCTGGTCTTAATGCGATGTCGCGCAAGCGCTCGGTGAAGCGCTGGCTGCTTCGGCTTACTGCGAGCAGATTGATATTGAAGCGATCATGCAGCGCCAAACGCTTGGCAGTTTGCCCGATCAAGACTGATTTCGGGCCGATCACCGCCTCAATACCGGCAATCTCCTCTTCGACTCCCTTTGCTTCCGTCGGGCGGTCGTGCCCCTCCAACTCCAGACGCGCACGACTGATGCCTCGCTCGAGCGCCTGCGGGTCTCCTTCCAACAGAACGATATCACCTTGACGGAGGACGACGTCCGGCAGCGGCGTCAGCGGTTCGACCCGATTGCGAATGAGGCCAGTGACCAGAACCTCTTCGTCCAACAAGATCGACAGGTGACGGATCGACTTGCCAATGACGGACGACGTCGCAGTAACGCGGGCCTCTGTCATGTAGTCGTTGATGTCCAGCGCCTTCTCCATTGTCGTGACCGCCTTGCGCCCCTTGGGAAGCAGACGGTAGCCAAACGTCAGAAAGACTACGCCCGCTGCGGCAAGTCCTATACCGACGGGGGTGAAATCGAACATGTTGAAAGGGCGGCCAGTCAGCTCCTCGCGCATCCGGGAGACGACGATGTTCGGCGATGTGCCAACAAGGGTCGTGAGCCCGCCAAGCAGCGAACCGAATGCCATCGGCATGAGAAAAGACGACGGGGAGGCTTTTGACCGACGCGCCATCTGGAATGCGACCGGGATCATCATCGCCAGCGCGCCGATGTTCTTGATGAAGACGGAGAGAATCGAGACGGTCGTCACGAGCAAAGCAACCTGACCGCGCACAGAGGTTACGCTGGGCGCTGCCCGATAGAGGAATGCCTCTATAACACCACTGCGCTCGATCGCCGCGCTGACGACCAGCGCGCTGGCTACAATGATGACAATATCGTCGCCGAAGCCGGAGAATGCTGCGTTGTGCGGCACGATGCCGGTGAAAACCGCGGCAAGCAGCGCGAGGACTGCTATAAGGTCGTAGCGAAGCCGTCCCCATATGAAAGCGACCATCAGGCCGATCAGAATGGCGAAGGCGAAAGCCTGAGCCTGTGTCATGGATAAAGTCCCGACCACTCTTCGCAATGGCAGGTCCATTTTACGCGCCTGAAAGAGCTAATGTCAGGATAACTTATCAGCTTCATTCAACAACGCATGCCGAACGTCCGTCCAGGATGTTTTCCCACGTCGTAGCGCGGATGCAAGCTTGATCAGACGACTACAGGATGCTTCCGAACAGGACGGAATAGACAATCACGGCAATCGCGAGCGTAAAAGCTAGCGATACGAACAGGCGCGTGAAGTCGTAGGTATAAAAGCGGGCGGGGATGAGGTTTTTCATAGCGGTCTCCAATTTTTTCGTGCTGGTTGGCCCTAACTATGCGCGGTGTCTGCTGCGCTTCAGGATAGTGAGCGACTGCAACTCGTGCTGACCTTGCCGAGGACGTCCGCGGGAACTTGGATATCGGCCATAATCGTCGCTACGAGTTCGTCACGCTTCGCACGATTGTCGTAGCCCTTAAGCGTTGCGAGATCCGTGCTGTTGGTCGTAGCCATTCGCCCTGCCGCGCCTGAACAAATGTCGGCAAGCGCGTCCACTCTGGCCGTTTCTGCCGCCAGAGTGCTGGCAGTCGTGGTGGTGATCCATCCCGCATTGAAGCCGATGATCGGCGCGGCGAAAAGTCCGACAACCAAACCAATCGCGTATGGCTTTGTCCGTTCAAGAATTTGATCGAGTGTCATGATTTCATTCCCTCTAATCAGGTTGATTATCGGGATCGTTGCGGGACCGCTCTCGGAGCAGGAGCAAATATCAATCCAGATTCATAACCCTGCGCTCTAACTTAGACAATGTAAACAGACATCCCACAACCTTTGTTAAAAAATATACCAAATTTAAAAGTCGCGAATAACTTTCGGTACACATCATTTTTATTCGGAGAAGTATTATGCATCAATTTATCCAGGTCAGCACCGCGCTACATCTTTTTCATGTGGCCGTAAATTTGTTTTTGGAAAGCGTAGTAAAGCCTCATTCAGCGCATATAGATTGAAACGCGTTCTGAGGTCAGTTCGGCCTTTTCAGAGGCTCTAGCCCCGCCAACCTCACCGCTCATCGAGCCGGCTTATCGGCCTGTCGGTGCGCCACAGAGTTCGAGGAAATATTTCTCCCGGCGCGGCGGAAACCTACCGCATCGCCGCCCGCGGAAGGACAGTTGGCCTCAATATCCCGCGATGAGGCCAATGGCTCGTCAGCGGGGAAAATGATTTGGAACCGGCTGAATGGTGGCGACACGCCGCTCCAAGGAGGATCACAAGATGAAAAGCCAAAACGAAGAGCACGCGCTCGCGATCAGTACATGGGAGTCTGAAGGCGGTGCGCCCCACAGATCCGGACGGCTCTATCAATATGGCCGCCGTTTCGAGGGAGACGGCACCTATACGATCTACCACGTCTTTACGGGAGAGGTTGCAAAGATCGGTTGCTGGACGATGGAGGGGCTCAGCCCCAAGAATGCTGCGCGGGCGCTGCGCGTTCTCAATGCCCCGCGAGCGGCAGGGCCGGTCCAGTAACATTTTGGGGGCATTGGAAACAGGCGGCGACCAGACTGCCTCGCTCGACTCGCCTCTCGCAACGAGCAGGGCTACACGCGACCAGCGATTGGTTTGGCGACGACGGCGGTGTGCGAGACTTTGGTGCCGCGCGGTCGAATATCGCGGATCGAGTGAAGCAGCTTCCGACAGATAGGCGCGCGCAAACGTTGTCGCCACCCGTCACTGAAAGTCGTTTCTTGTGAGAATGTACACCGACCTGTGCCCACTGGCGTAAACGGACTGTGCTACATCTTCGATCAGGCGCCGCGCCGCGTCGAAAGCCACAAGACACTCAGCTTCGGTCGACTGCGGAGAGGCGGATTTCAATAGCGCGTCGGATCCGACGAAGAACGGAATCTCGAACATGCCGTCATGAGCTAGGAACCGGACAGCTTTCCGAGCCTCGTTGAAACTTCGGCTGCGGTTGGGAAAGGAAAGGGCCATGGTCAATCTCGTGTCGCGCTCAGATACCGCTAAGCAGAATGAAGCAGGCTATGAAACCGATCGCGAGTGCAACTGTGGTCCAGCCGAGCGAGCGGCGGTAGTCATGGGCAGAGAGTTGGTTGGGAAGACGAAACCTCACGTTACCCTCCCTTTGCGCGCGGACGGCGCGTTCCCTGCTTCGGATAGGTTTTACGGGCGGCGGCCAGAAGAGATCTTTCAGTTGAAACCGACACACGAAATTTGCACATCAGAAATCGAGCGAGGTGTTCAGCACGGGTTCCTTCTCGCGGCACCTGGTACTCGGCGCAAATCGCCTCGAATACACGCCGCAGCATGTCGATCTCTGCGACGCTCATCGCTACAGGCCGATTTTCGCTGAATGCGGACATTTACGTCTCCTCCCTGCTGTAATTCTGATTCGACGCATTGAGGACCTGAAGCGCGTCGGATGCTGAATGTGTTGGTCGAGGCCCGTCACTGTCCAGGAGTCGATATGCGCAGCATTCCGATGAGTACTGGAGATCCTCCAGGAGCCTCGCATTCCACACGCCGGCGTATTGATAAAGGGCACCAGTGACATTGGGTGCGGCGCCATTTCGCTGCCACCGTTCGATGATACGTGCATGCTTTCGAGAGGGCGTTTCCCGGTTCTATCCTCTAAGGTCGCACTACAGCAGCCGATGCCGCTCCAGCATTTCCCGGTTACGCCTCAATGCGCCAGAACCATCGTTGCGCTCTTCTTCACCGCTGGGGCTGGCTTCCGGCTTGCTAATCGTCGGCCTACGGAAAACTACGGTGACGGGCTCACGCATACCTCGGAACAACTGCTCCAGCTTTTCGACATAGGTCATGGTAATCTCCTCACTGGCTACGGGTCATGCCCCAGTCGATCGGTTCAAGGTTATCCTCACTGCTAACGCGGTCCTGTCCGAGCTCGTCGTTGCGAATTCGATATTGAGGGGTGTTGTCTCGCACGGGCATTCTTGCCGTGATGCGATACGAATCTGCCGCGCGCGGCGACAGATGGCTGCGGTCACTAAGCCGAACGGACAGTCCCACGGGGTAGCGATGTTGTGACATGGCCAGCTCTCATTGTTTGGGCGAGTGCGAAATATTGGCGCCCCAACGCGCGACCAGACGTGCCAGTTCGTCGGGTGCGATCTGTATCAACCGCATGCGGTAGCGGTTCTCGACCGTCGCGGGCAGCTTGATGAAGGTGGCGACGCGGCGATAGGCGGCCCAAGAAAGCCCCTCGATCAACTCCTCGTCGTCATCGATTTCGTAGTCACCAGCGGCAATCGTCTCATCGACGCCCGGCAATGTAAAAGGCCGGTCGAAGTGGATCATGCGGTGTTTCGTTCGGTTGAACATGTCATCTCCTTCCGACACAGGCACTGCCGGCGTCGCTGGCGCGCAACTCGCTTAGTCGAATGTGGATGCGTCAGAACCACGCATTCACGCGTTCAGGACACAACATTACGACAATCGAACAGGGGAAAATTGGCGGATCGGGTCTCTCACGCCGCGAGAAGCCAAGCTGGCCTAAGTCGACTTTGGAAGCATGCGCGGCAATTGAGGTCAATTCAAGATGGCTGCCGGCTCTTGCGTGGCGAGTGATGCCCTGAGCATCATTCGGCTGAATTTTCAGGCTGTTGCTGCACCGCGGGGGTGACATGACGGCTGAAAATCACGGGCGGCGGACGAAACGCCACACCAAAGCACACAAACTCTCTCAGCCTCGATCAAACGCGAAGGATGTCAGCAATGTAGTGACGAAGTTGCTCGCCTTGTCCTTGACGAGCACTTCCGTCCACTCACTCGTCCCGAGCAGTCGCAAGTCAGAATATATGCTGTCAACCGCAGCCTCTTCGACGCGCTTGATATTCGCTAGAAAGGCTTCCTCTCCGCCCGCGTGATACAGGTCGCGAATGACCATTCGCAGGATTTCCTGAATCGCGATCTGCCAGGCCGTATTGATCGCCTGGAGTTCGCCGGCATGTTCTGGCATCATATTCCTTTCGGCGGCACGGTTTTTTTGCAGGAACTATGCCATGCCGGCGGGTATAGATTGCAACAAGGCCGAGCGAAGCCGCATCCGCACCGGACTACCTTACGTCGTCACCGAAAGCACCTGGCCGACCTGACGCAGCAGGGCTGCTTGGCTACAGATTCAAACGGGCGCAGAGGATTGGACGCTAGGCTCTTCGGGCCTTACGGCTGGCGTAGCGTCGATCGCGCGCAGCCTTGCGGAGAGCCTCGTCTTCAAGCACTCGGGCGATGCGATTTCTTTCCGCTGCCTCGCGTGCTTCGGTTACCGCCGCCTCGTGTTCAGACAGACGTGCTCCTCCAGAGCGAGTCGGCGCATGCGAAACGCGGATCGCCGGTGCGTAAGCCGAACGGCTTCTATGTTGCCAGCCGCCGGCGACGGTCTTGAGGCGATCTTTGCCGTGCTTGCGCTGCGTGACCAGATCGCGCCTCCGACGCTCAACCTCGACGTGCCCGACCCCGCCGCTGAAGGCATCGACATCGTCTCAGGCGCGGCCAGGGCGCTGTCATTCGACTATGCCATCTCAAACGGGTTCGGCTTCGGTGCCGTCAATGCCAGCGTTCTTTTCCGCCGGTGGGAGGGTTGAGCGGGAGCGCCACCGGCTCGCCGGTCACAGACGCGGAAACACCGTCGCCCGCTTGACCGTGCCATAGGCGAAGCTCGTATCGATCGCTGCGATGCCTTCGATACTGTGCAGCTGATTGCGCACGAACTGCTCGTAGTCCTTGAGGCTGGTGACGAGGACGCGCAGCAGATAGTCCGCTTCGCCGGTCATGACGTAACAATCCTGAATATTGTCGATTGTCCTCACCTTGCGCTCGAAGGCGGCCACCGACGCCTCCGAATGGCGCTCGAGCCGAATGCGCACGAAGGCGGTGATCGGCAGACCATAGGCCTCCTCGTCGACAATCGCGGTATAGCCCTTGATGATCTTGGCCTCTTCGAGCAGGCGCAACCGCCGGAGACAGGGCGACGGCGACAGAGCGACCTTCTCCGACAGGTCCTGATTGGAAAGGCGCCCGTCCTTTTGCAGCGCCCAGATGATCTGCCTGTCCTTGTCGTCCATTCACACCCCCCATTGGCAGATTCTGCCAAACTTCGCCTCGACTGCCGGCGAGATAGCAAGAAACCGATACTTCGAGAAGCATATCATGCGAGCCAATCTGCAGTGAGGCTTCCCCATGACCGATGTGACGTCAGATTTTCAACAAACGAAAAACGGTTTGCTGGCACCGGCAACAGCCGGCTACGTCGTGCTCTTCGTCGTCGTTCTGGTCTGGGCGGGCTTCGCGCTCACCATGCGGTTCATCGGCGCGTCGCCGCTCGCCACGGCCGATGTCGCTCTCATCCGCTTTGCAATCCCGATCGTCGCGCTTCTGCCGGCCGTTCCCCAGCGGCTTTCCGCGCTTCGCAAGATCAGGCCAAGGGACGCAGCACTGGTGCTGCTCGGCGGCGTCCCATTCTTCTTCATCGCTTCGGAAGGCGCGAAGGCGACGTCGGCAGCCTATGTCGGCGCGTTGATTGCCGGAACGTCACCGCTCTCGGTGGCACTGCTCGCCTTCGCATTGGAGCGAAAGCGCGTACCGCGGAAGCGCTGGCTGCCGCTTATGCTGATTGTCGCCGGCGTTGTCGGCATTGTCGCCGGGCAGCAGCAGGCAGTGACTGCCGAGACCCTGCGCGGCGCCGGCTTGTTATTGATCGCGAGCCTCATCTGGGGCGCCTATACGATCGGCCTGCGCCGAACCGGTGTCGATGCGATCACCAACGGCCTGCTTCTGTCGATCGGCTCGCTCATCGTCCTCGTCCCGCTGATCCTGACGGGCGCCGTCACCACGCATCTCGGGCAGTTCTCCTGGCATCAGGCGCTGCCTTTCATCCTGGTTCAGGGCCTCGGCGTCGGCCTTGTCTCGACGGTCGGCTACGCCTTCGCGATCTCGCGGCTCGGCACCGCCAAAAGCGCGACCATCGGCTCGCTTGCGCCGGCGCTCGCCAGTCTTCTCGCCATTCCGATCCTTGGCGAGCCTCTCACGCCCGCAACTGCCACCGGTATCCTCGTCATCACCGCCGGTGTGATCCTGGCAAACCGCCACTGAAACAAAGATCGTAAGGAAACTCGTATGCTCGCCGCTCTGCCAACCGCCGAACCCGACCCGCTATGGGCTCTCCTCAGCACGTTCCGGCAGGATCGCCGGGCCGACAAGATCGACCTCGTCGTCGGCGTCTATCGCGACGCCTCGGGGCAAACTCCGGTCATGCGCGCCGTGCAGGACGCCGAAGCGCAGCTCGCCTCCGCCGCTGCCTCCAAATCCTATAGAGCACTGTCCGGAAACACGGCGTTCAACGAGGGGATGTCGCGGCTTCTCCTCGGCGAAGGTGCCGAGGCGCTCGATCGTCAATGCACGATCCAGACGGTCGGCGGCACCGGAGCGCTCCGGATCCTTGCCGATTTCATCGCTCTCGTTTCACCCCGAGCAACGATCTGGAATACCAATCCCGGCTATGTGAACCATCGCCCGATCATGTTGGCCGCGGGTCTTGCCGTGCGGCCGTTCCGCTGGCAGGAAAGCGAGACCGGTCTCGATATCGAAGCCGCCATCGCCGACCTTCAGGACGCACGACCTGGTGACGTGATTATCCTCCATGGCTGCTGCCACAACCCGACCGGCACCGACCCGTCAGCCGAAGAATGGCGCCGGCTTGCCGCGCTGTGCAAGGACAGGGGGCTGATCCCGCTCATCGACATGGCCTACCAGGGTTTCGGCGACGGGATCGAGGAGGATGCCTGGGGTCTGCGCCATTTCGCAAAGGAGCTCGACACCGTTCTCGTGGCGGCAAGCTGCTCGAAGAACATGGGGCTCTATTGCGAACGGACGGGTGCTGCGATGGTGATTGCCGCCGACAACAGGCCACTCGCCAATGTCCGTGCGACGCTGGAGCGGATCACGCGGGCCAACTATTCCATGCCGCCGGAGCACGGCGCCGCGATCGCGGCACAGCTGTTCGAGGATCCGCAGACCTGGCTTGCGGAACTCGAGGCGAGCCGTGAGCGGGTCGCCGGCATCCGCCGCGATCTCGCGGATGCGCTCGCACGCTGCGGAGCGCCGGAAAAATTCCAGGCGCTGCGCCGTCAGAAGGGCATGTTCTCGCTGCTGCCGCTCGACCTAAGCCAGATGAACCGTCTTCGCGAGGAGTTCGGCGTCTACGGGACGGCAAATGGCCGCATCAATATTGCCGGCCTGCTTCCCGGTGAGGTCGAACGGCTTGCGCGAACCCTCCGGGCCGTGTCGAGCGTCTCGTCGCTCGTCCACCCCATCAAAGCCAACGCCTGACGCGCGCCTTGTAAGCGAGGTAGCCATCACCGAACTTGCGTTCGAGATAGGCCTCCTCGCGGGCAACGACGCCATAGCGGATGACGAGGTAGAAGGGCACCAGCAGGATCAGCAGCCACAGGCTGTCAAAGGCGATGGAGAGGCCGACAAGACCGAGAAGCATGGCGGTATATATCGGATTGCGGGTGAAGCGATACGGGCCGGTCTCGACGATCGTCGATGTCGGCCGGGTGGTCTGGATCTCGGTCCCGGCACGGCGGAAGGTCGCCGCCGCCCATACGAGCAAGGCCAGAGCCATGAGAAAGATGACGACGCCGATCAGCCGACCCGTCACGAACCCTGACAGCAAAGGCAGCGGATAGGCACCGTCGAGCAACAGGCCGCCGCCGACCGCAGCAAGCCAGGCGAATGGTGGCCGGACCACCGCGCCGGAACGGTCACGGGTATTTCCATCGGTATCGTTCATCTTGCCACCTCTCGCCCGCTTGCGGCTCGCACGATGAGCTTCGCGCGTCCTCGATTTTAACGTCGGCAGGCTATTTGCGAAATTGCCGGGACTCGTTATCTCAGAAAGGGATCAACGGCCACCCGCGGTCGTCGATCACGCTACTGCAGCAACAGGACGAGAGACATGAAAGCACGCGTCAAATGGGTGGAAGACCGGACCTTTGTCGGAGAATCCGGGAGCGGCCACAAAGTCGTATTGGGAACCGCCTTCGGTGAGGAAGGGCGCACGCCAGGGCCGAGCCCGATGGAGTTGGTGCTGATCGGCACCGGCGGCTGCTCGGCCTATGACGTCGTTCACATTCTCGAAAAGGGCCGCGAGCCGGTCGAGGACTGCGTCGTCGAGCTCGATGCGGATCGCGCGGAAACCGAGCCGCGGGTTTTCACCCGCATCCACATGCACTTCATCGTCAAAGGACGTGGCCTGTCGACCAGCAAGGTCGAACGCGCCATCTCGCTCTCGATCGAAAAATACTGCTCGGCCTCGGCGATGCTCGCCAAGACCGCGACGATTACACACGATTTCGAAGTGGTCGACACCAGCGCGAGCTGAATATCCGTCCGGCTTCTGCCGGTGTTGCGGCGATATCCGCCCGTAAACGCGGCCGGCGCGCGAGCTCATCCTTGCGCCGGCTGGAACAGTTCGACGACATTTCCGGAAGGGTCGATCAGCAGGATCTGTGCCCCTCCGGGCCCCTTGACGATCTCGTTGCGAAACCGGACGCCTGCGGCGCGCAACCGCTCGACCTCGCGCGGCAAGTCGTCGACGATCAGGTGAATCCGGTTCCAGCCGCCGGGCACCGGCTTCTCGCCATCCGGCATCGGCCGTCCGGCCGAGCTTGCTGGTCCGCTGAGCAGCAGCCGCAGTGCTCCGCGCCGCACATCGGCGAAAGCGGGGGCAAAGTTGGAAATAGGTGTGAAGCCGAGATGGGTCGTGTACCAGGCAATCGCCGCCTCCACGTCATCGACCATGTAGCGGACATTGACGAGTGTTTCTGACATCGGGCTTCCTCCGAACAGGCGAAATCCGACCAGGACACCGCGGCCGCGCCCCCTTGGTCTCCGCCAAACCATTCAATCATCAAAAGGCGGGCAAGGGTAACACACAAGGCTCGTTCCGGACCATCGGGAAGACGTCCCGGCCTCGCAGGCCTGCCGCACGAAAGGACAATCAATCCGGCATTCCCACGAGCCGCAGCCCTTCGACGTACCGTGCGAGCAGCCCCTGGCGGGAACAGGTCCCGATGACCGGACGCAGCAAAAGGTGGCGGCGAGAGCGGGCCGTTCAATCGCGATAGAAGTTGCGACGCCAGCGGTGGGCGCGCAGCTTCGCCCGCTGCGCATCCGGCAATCCGAGGCCATCCCCGATCGCACAGTTGCGCTCGACGTTGCGCACCGAACGCATGCCGGGAATGACCGTCGATACCGCGGGATGGCTGAGAACGAAGCGCAGGGCCGTCTCGGCCAGTGCATCGGGCGCGATCTCCAGGTCCTCGATGATCTTCCGTGTCCGGTCCTCGACCTCGCGCTTGCGCTCGCCGCGGAAATAGGTCTCCCGGAAATCGCCTTCGGGAAAAACGGTGTCGGCGCGGATCTGGCCGGTGAGGCCGCCCTCGTCGAGCGCCACGCGCACGATGACACCGACATTGTGTTCGAGGCAGGCCGGCAGCAGCTTTTCCTCCGGCGCCTGCTCGAAGACGTTGTAGATCACCTGCACGCTGTCGACGACGCCGCTCTCGATCAGCCTCAGCGCGTTATCCGGCTCGTAATCATTGATCGATACGCCAAAGAAGCGGATCTTGCCGTCACGCTTCAGCCGCTCGACCGCCTCCAGCCAGTCGCCGCGGCCGATCCATTCATCCGACCAGACATGGAACTGCTGCACGTCGATCGTCTCGACGCCGAGATTGCGCAGGCTCGTCTCGGTGCAGGCGATCACGTGGTCGGCCGGAAAGGTCTGCTCAGCCGGCGTGCCGGCATGGGCCGGCCACTGCAGGTTCTTCGGCGGGATTTTGGTGGCGACATGGATCGTCTCGGATCGCTCCCGCAACAGGCTGCCGATCAGTCTTTCGCTATGGCCTTGCCCATAGCCAAGCGCCGTATCGATGAAGTTCAGGCCGAGATCGACCGCCCGGCGGAGCGCGCGGGCGGATTCGTCGTCGCTCGCGCCCTGCCAATGGCTCTTGCCAATGCCCCAGGCACCATAGCCGATTTCGGAAATGCGAAGACCGGTGCGGCCGAAGGCTCGGTAGTGCATGATGAGCTCGCTGATATTGGCCCTGTGATGCGGGCACGGTGACGGGGATGTCGCCGGATATCTAGCGTTCGGCCGCTCGCCGTCAACCGCGAGCCTTGCTGGTTTGGGTCATGTCTGGTCGTTGGGTCGTTTTCGCACGGCTACGCGAGCAGCCAGAAGACAACCGCGAATGCGATGACAAGAACGAAGATGATCTGTGCCAACCGCCGCATGGCTTCGCTGGTATTGCTGCCGAGGAGGGCTGCCCAGATCGGACCGCCGGCGCCATCCTCATCGCGCATTTCGTATGCGGGGATCAGCGCGGCGAGCCTTCCCGCCAGCTGACTATAGTCATGTGGAGGCGGCTGGCGGTCGCGAACAAAGTCAGAGGTGCTCGAGAGATCCGGCGCAACCAGCCCGCCGTCACCTGCATCCACGATATGCGTCCGCTGTTCCTCGGTCTCGAACCGCCTGTCGTCGCCTCGCACGTGGTTGAGACGCCCGGCCCCGTGATGAAAAGCCCATCGTAGTGGCTTCGGGCGCAAACGCACGCTGGATTTTGAGTGCCGTATGGACATTGAGGCCTCCTCAACGCTTAACCCGATGACCCGGCGCTTTGTTCCGGAGAGTTTGAGATCGGAAATAAACGCCGCCTTCGCGGTGGCCGTCACGTCAACGGCGACGAAAAACAAAAGAGCCCGCCGCGGGAGGAGTGCGGCAGGCTCTTCAAAAGATCGATCAGCAGCCTGGGAGGAGGAGTGGCGCTGATCTCGTGAACGATCATGGGAGGAGGAGATCGTTCACCCATCGAAGCTCTGCGGGAGGAGGTGCATTGCTTCGATGGATTGGAGTATACAGCGGTCGTGCCCAATTCGTAGGCGGAATTTGTGCAAGCCAGCTATGCGCTATGCGCGCAGCGCATCGCCGGCGCACCCCGGCAGGGACACCCCATCAAGCGGCCACCGTTGAGAGCTGCGGGAGAAGACCCCGGAAGAACGGGACGTGGTTCTTCGCCGTGAATTGTGTTATTTCAAATGGTGAAGTCACGTCGTCGTTTCGGTGAACGATGACGTGACCTAAAACACGCGCCCTGCAAAATCGGCAATCAAGTCTGCGACCTCTCCAGGCTTTTCAAGTTGAGGAATGTGATTGACATCCTCCAGCACCACCAATTCTGCCGACGGCACCAACCCGGCCAGCTCTTCTCCCTGCGCAAGCGGCGTGACCGTGTCCTGCCGCCCCCAGATCAGGAGCACCGGTCTTGTGAAACGCCTGTATTGTTCGCGATCGGCCGAAGGCGACCCGCGCTCATCGCCGAAGAGACCGCTCAGGTACCACAGGCGTGTGGACTGAGTTGCGCCGGCAACCGCAAGCGGCTCACGATAAACCACGACGAGGTCAGGCGATACGATTGCGGGATCATGGACGAAACTGCGCAGCCCGTATCCGATGGTCAACGGGTTGGTGAAGGTTGAAGCCGTGATCGCATCGCCGAGAACCGGCATGCGCATCCAGGCGCCAAGCGGTGGTTCCGGGCTGGGCGTTGAAAGCCGTAGCGCCGCATCGAGAAGCACCAGCCCGGCGATGCGGTCTGGGTTTGAAAACGCCGCCTCCAACGTGCCGCCACCCGCGAAGGAGTGGCCGGCAAGCAGGAAGCGCTCGACCCCGACGGCGTCGGCAAAACCGATGATGCGGCGAGCCAGCGCCGCCCTCGAATAGTCTCCGTCGCCCGGCCGCTCGGAATAGCCGAATGGCGGAAAATCGGGAGCAAGAACGCGATACCCCCGCTCCGCCAGCCTTTCAGCGACGGGCTGCCAGGTCTTCGCCCAGGAGACGGTGCCATGCACGAGGATGACCACCGGTCCGCCTTCCAGACCCCAGCTCATGTAGTGCATGTCGCGTCCTTCGACCTGGACATAGCTGCCTTCCCGCCCGTCGCGTCCGGCAGGCACGCTCTCGCGCCAGCCGGCAAGGCCGGAGAAAACGGCAAGGACGGTGATCAAGATGAAGGCGATGCCGAGCGCGATACGGATGAACCAACGCAGGATGGCGCGCATGAGCGGCATTCTTTCAAACAGCGGGATTGGGCCGAAGGGCGAGGCAGCCAGCCTTTCGGAAGGGCAGCACCAGAAGCGCGCCGGCTGCGTAGAGGCGACGGACATAACCGGGATCGCCGCTCGTCACCACGGCGTAGCGGCTCTCCCAGCGCAAAATGCGGATATCGCCGGGCAGTTCGGTGGGTGCAGCGGCCGGCGGGCGCAGGACAAGAGCGGCGGGCGCTTCGCCGGTCGCGGCGAAGAGGACGGCGTAGAGCGTCAGGGCAGCCGCCATAAGCGCTGCCACCGTTGCCACTCTTCTTGCCAGTTTCGACACGAACGACACGCCGCTGATCCTCGTCGGAGAAGGCTTCAATAGTCGAAGATATGTTCAATACCGGGATCGGCGATTGGCTGCGCTCTCAATATGTCGCCGAGATCTCTCACCTTGACGGAGATCAGAACCCGCTCATTGCCGAAGCCCGGACGGTGAAGCCTCGAAATCACGGTGCCTCTGCGAAGCAACGCATCATCGCTGCCGGTCGCCAGCGTGGCGCTCAGCATGATATCGTCATTTCCGGCGATGTCCTCGATTGTCCCACCAGCCCTCACAATCTCAGAGAGGATATGGGTGAAGCGGTCATAACGCGGCGTTTCGATCAGGATCTTGCCGCCCCGCTCGGCGGCGATCTTGACATCCTTGATCGCGGCAAGCTGGTCGGCCCGAAGGCCGGAGACGACGGAAAAGATCGTCAGCTTGGCCTGGCCAACCGCATCGACTGCGCTCGCAATCGCGCCAGCATAGGCGATTTTGGATTGCCACTCCAGGCCAAGTGCGAGCCGACGCTCCCAGCCACGCACCGGATCGTCGATGGGTGCTGCCCAAAGGGCATCGACCGAAGTCTGGAACGGATATTTGTACCAGGGCACCTGCCGGAGAAACGCCGCGTAATCAGCCGCCATGTCGCGTGCAACGATGTCCTGCGGTGACTTTTCCGCGCCGCGCCAAAGTGCTGCGAGCCGTCCGATCGTTTCCTCATAGGCCGCCTTCAGGCCCATCTCGAGGGTGAAGCTGACCCCGATCGTCGCGATCGTCATGCGTGTGGCACTGTCGGCCCCGCCATGCGCATCGGCAATCTCTGTCAGCGCACAATCGCTCGACCAGAAGTCTTTGACGCTCGACCAGTAATCGAACTGGTGTTCGTCGCCGCTCTTCAGCGCTTCGGCCAAACCGTCATAGGCGTAGACGATGTGCCATTCAGGATAGGTAAGATAGGTATTGGCCTCCTGCCGCCGCTGTTCCGGATCGGTGATCAGCGGAGCGAAAGTCTGGGGCTTCGGCTCGCCGTGGCAGAAAGCCTCCACATAGGCGGCCGGGCTCAAAAGAACCACGATGAAGAGCACCAGTACGCCAATCGTGACCGCGAGAAATTTGAGAAGACGCCGCATCAACGCGCCTCACCGGCAAAAACGTAACTCGAGATGATCGCCACGCCGCCAAGCAACAGATGCGGCAGATTGGCGAGGATCTTGAAGCCGAACGGCAGCTCGAGCACGCCGTAGTTGATGATGCCGAGGTCGAGAAAGCCGGAGCCAGTGATCAGCCCCAGCAATCCGTCGCCGAAATAGAGGATACCGAAATAGAAGAGGAAGGCGCGCGCCGCTTTCGCCGAGAGCAGCGCGGCGGTCGTCGCCCACAGCGCGGAGGCAAGGTGCAGGCCGTCGTCGTAGATGTCGAGCGCGAAAATGCCGAAGGCACGGCCCTCGGCGTCCGTCAGGCCAGGAATGTAGTTCAAGGCCGCGGCACCCAGAAGCGCCAACGCATAAAGGCCCGATATCAACCGAAGTTTGGACATGCCGGCTCCTCAGATTTTCGAGATGTAGTTCTTCCAGAGGCCGTTCTGGAACAGAAGCCCCGGATCGGCCGCCCGTTTTGCGGCAGCGAACTCGCCGGCGCGCCCATAGGCCTTTTGAAACTGGTCCTGCCGGGCGTGTGGCCGGTACGGCAGATAGTAGCTGCCGCCGATCGCCAGCACCCGCTCGATCAGGGCTTCGGTCATGCGGGCCATATCGGCCTCGCCGCGCACGGTCTTTTCCTGCGCGAACAGCATGACTGCAGCGATGCGCGGCTCGCCGGCATAGGCAAGCACGCTGTCACGGTCGGTGTTCACGTAGCGCAGCGTGATGTTGAGAAGCTGTTGGTAGGACGCGGGAATGACCGCCTTGCAGGCCGCGACGAATTCTCCGAAGCGGGCGGGCGAGATGAAGTACTCATGCAGGATATCGGTGCGACCGGGGTCCTTGTCGTCGAGCGTGACGACCGGCTCGTTCATCAGGCTGTTGCGGGAAGCGCTGCCGACGATCCTCGGGTTCAGTCGTGCCTCGGTCCACCAGCGCAGGTGCTTGACCTCGTCGGACTCGACCTGCGCCCTGAAAATGTCGCGCGCGGCATAGCTCAGCAATCCCGATCCTTCGGCCGACGGTATGCTCGATTGATCAGCAGTGGGCCGGTAGGTGATCAGCAGAGCATCATCGAAGAAGCGGTCGAGCGACACATCCATGCGGCCATAGGCCATTTGAATGGACGGATCGGCAGCAAGTGCCTCGACGAAGCGTTGGCCGAGGTCGCGGCCGGCGACATGGGTAAAGGTCGGCTCCAGCAGCGCGTTCGGCACCATGTCGAGTTCGAGGTCGGTAATGACGCCGAAAAGGCCGTATCCGCCCATGGCCAACTTGAAAAGCTCGGCATTCTCCGTGCGGGAGCACACCAGCAGTTCGCCGGTGGCGGTGACGAGCCTGATCGAGCGTACCGTCGCGCCGCAACCGCTGAAGGGCACCGGCCAGCCATGCGCATTGACGGAGAAGGTGCTGGCGACGCCGAAATCGTTGTTGGACTGCATGACAGCCGGCGAAAACCCGATCTTGTCGAGCTTGCCGATTACCGTCGACCAGCGCGTCCCCGCAGCAACCCGGTAGGTCCGCGCCGTGGTATCCGCCTCCAACCAATCTTGATCGAGCGTCAACACCGCCCCGTTTTTGACGAGACTCTGCGCGCCCATCGAATGGCGGGCGGCGTTGGCAACGAACGGTTGGCCGGCCGTCTGCGCCTCAGCGAGGGCTTTGCGGACCGCCTCGATCGCTTGCGCTTCAGGCGGCTCTCTGAGCACCATGTGCTTGGCGACCGGCGTCGGCGAGAGTTCGCTTGCATCATTGAGAACCGCTTGGGCGCCGTCGGGCTTATCGTCTTCGCTTGGGAAGCCTGGACCTGGATCATTGGTCGAAAACGAGAGCAGGCGACCGGCCGCCACACCTGCGATCGCCGCGGCGCCCGCAAGGACGAACCGCCGGCCGAACCTACGTTTCCTGCTCGCTTTTTCCGGTACCACCTGTCCGCCCCCAAATGCGCGCGCCGCCCTTCGCGGCGTCTCGACTCGCAACATCAACCGTGAGTTTATGAAATGCGGATTGACGCAAAGCAAGGCGCGCGACGAAGGGGAACGGCGGCCCACTCGTCGACGAAGCATGGAGCGGTCGGGCGCCATCACGTCATTTCGATTTTACTCGGCCAGCGGCGAGAGCTAGCCTTTCGCCGAAGTCGTTGGAGGAGAGACCGATGAAAAGCGGATTTGCAGCAGTCGCGCTGGTCCTGGCCTGTTCCGGCACGGTCCATGCGCAAGACACCAGCATGAGCTTCTTCGTAACCAGCGTGAACCCGGGAAAGGGCGGCGACCTCGGCGGCCTCGAAGGCGCCGACGCCCATTGCAACACGCTGGCGACGGCCGCCGGATCCACCGGCAAGACCTGGAAGGCCTATCTTTCGACCGATCAGGAAAACGCCAAGGACCGGATCGGCAAGGGTCCCTGGTACAATGCCAAAAGCGACAAGATCGCCGACGACGTCGCCTCGCTGCACAGCGACAAGAACAACCTGACCAAACAGACCGCGCTCAACGAGAAGGGCGAAGTCATCAACGGTCGCGGCGATACGCCCAACCGCCATGATATCCTGACAGGTTCGAAGGCCGATGGCACCGCCGCCGCCGACACCTGCGGCAACTGGACGATGGGTGGCGCGGACGGTGCGGCGATCGTCGGCCACAGCGACCGCACGGGGCTCAACGATTCCTGGAACGCCTCGCACGCCACGCGCGGGGGCTGCACGGTCGAGGCCTTCAAGGGCACCGGCGGCGACGGCCTTTTCTACTGCTTCGCTGCCAACTAGGGCGCCGTGCGTTCATATAAACGCACAAGGGGCGCTCTTGCACTTTGAGCCTAGAGCATCCTTCTGCCTCAAGTTATTCCACTTGAGGGCAAGGTGTTCCAGCGCGCTTGATCCAGCAATGGCGTGCCCGCCGACACGAACGCTCCTGCCGAGTGGCAGGGCGTTTGCGCGGAAGCGCAGGCACCCACACGACATGGAGACGCAGGCGCCGCCCGCATCACAGCTGCTGCCGCGAGCCGGTCAATTCTCCATGAACGCGCGCGCCATGCTGTCGCGGATCGGCTTGGTGAGATAATCGAAGAACGTGCGCTCTGCGGTCTGGATGAGGATTTCCGCCGGCATGCCGGGGGTCACGACGAAATTATGCACCCGCGCGAGTTCGCTGGTCGGCAGGCTGATGCGGGCGAGATACACCTCGCGTGTCCCCTCCTGCGTCTGCACCGGCAGGGCGTCCGCCGACACGTAAAAGACCTGTCCGTTCAGAACGGGCGTGGTGCGCTGGTTGAGAGCCGTCAGCCGCACGGTCGCCTTCTCGCCGACCCGGATATTGTCCACGTCGGTGCGCAGCACTTGCGCCTCGATGATGAGCGGTACGTCGGCGGGCAGGATTTCCATGATCGGCTTGCCGCTTTCGATGACGCCGCCGGACGTATGGAAATGCATCCGGATGACCGTGCCCGTGACCGGAGCATTGATCGTGGCGCGGCGCAGGACATTGGTGGCACCGCGCAATTGTTCGCGCACCGTGTCGAGTTCCGCCTCGGCCTTCTGCAATTCGTCCATCGCCGCCTCTTGATAGCTCTGTTCGGTCTGGCTGACCTGCTGCTGCTGCTTGAGGATCTGAGCACGGGTTTCCGAGACTTCGGACATCAGCCGCCCGATCTGGCCCTCGGCATCGGCGATCGCACGCTGGATGGTCTTGATCTCCGTCTTGCGGATCAGGTCTTTGGCAAGCAGTGTTTTCTTGCCGATATATTCCTCCTCAAGCAGAACACGCTGCTCGCGAACCGATTTCAGCTGTTCCTGGAAACCTTGCGCGCGGAACTCCAGGCTCTCGATGTTGCGTTTCAACAGGCCGATGTCGCTGTCCAGCTTGCTCCTCCAGGTCTGGAAGTTTAGCTGCTGGCTCTGCAGGATCGGGGCGAACTCAGGGTCTTTCTTGACGTGCCCCGTGAGAGCCGCGGGCAACGCGATCTCTTTCAGACCATGTGCCTGCGCTGTGAGCCGGGCGACGATTGCTTCCAGTCGCGCCCACCTGAGAAAAAACTGCCGCTCATTTGCCTGTGCCGCGGTCTCGTCCAGCCGAACCAAAGGCTGGTCCACGGTCACGTGATCGCCCTCGCTGACCAGGATTTCCTTGATGATCCCGCCTTCTAAATGCTGGATCACCTTGTTTTGCCCGGTCGCAACGAAACTGCCCTGAGCGATGATGGCCGCCGCCAGCGGCGCGGTGAATGCCCAGAGGCCGAAGCCGCCAAACGTGACCGCGATCAGCACAAGACCGATGACGGTCTGCCGCCAGATCGAGCGCGGAACCTCCGCGTACCATGTCAGGTCCTGAATTTTGGCCATGTCTGTCATGTTCGCCTACGGAAGCTGGGGTTGGTCGAGCGGGTTGCCTTCGGTGTTGACTCCACGTGCAGCGAGCGCCTTGAGGACGTCCTGACGTTGACCGAAGAGGGCGACCGTGCCGTTGACGAGGAGCAGAACCTTGTCGACACTGTTGAGGAGAGCCGGACGTTGCGTGATGGTGACGACGGTGATCTTCTCGCGCTTTGCATGGGTGAGCGCCCGTGTCAGCGCCGCTTCGCCGGCGGTGTCCAGGTTGGAATTGGGTTCGTCCAGAACCACCATCCGCGGATTGCCGAAGAAGGCACGGGCAAGAGCGACCCGTTGTTTCTGGCCGCCCGACAAGGGAGAACCGTCCGCCGCCACCACGGTTTCGTAGCCGTGCGGCAGCATGGCAATCATGTCGTGAACATCAGCAAGCTTGGCGGCGGCGTAGATATCGGCGTCCGTGGCATCCTCGCGCATGCGGGCGATATTGGCCTTGATCGTTCCCGGGAACAGTTGCACGTCCTGTGGCAGGTAACCGATGCTTTCGCCGAACTGCCGCTGGTCCCAGTTTCTTAGGTCCATGAGATCCAGCCGAACGTTGCCCGAGGTCGGCAGGATGGAACCGACGAGCATCTTGCCAAGCGTCGTCTTGCCCGCGCCGGAACTGCCGATGACGGCAAGTGAATCGCCTGGCTCAAGGGCGAAGGTGATGCCGTTGAGCACCACCCGTTTGGTGCCCTGCGGGACGAAGAGCAGCCGCTCGACATCGAGGCGCCCCTCGGGACGCGGCAGCTTCAACCGCTCGAAATTGAGGGGTGAGGTCTTTAGCAGCGCAGAAATGCGCCCATAGGCGGCACGCGACTGGATGACTTGGCTCCATCCCTCAATCGCCCCCTCGATCGGCCCGAGCGCGCGGCCGGCGATGATGGAGGCCGCAATCACCATGCCGCCGGTGAGCGCGCCGTTGAGGGCGAGATGTGCGCCCCAGCCGAGCATCGTCACCTGAGTTAACAGGCGCACCGCTTTGGAGAGGGACGCAAAGGCGATGTTGCGGTCCTGCGCCATGACCTGCGCCTTGAGCGAGCCGGCCATGTCCTTGCCCCAGATGTGCACCGCCTCCGGGATCATCGCCAGTGCATTGATGATCTGCGAGTTGCGCGACATCGAATCGAGATGAAGGTTGGCTTTGGTCTGGTAGTTGGTCGCTTCGCCAAAGGCGGCTGCCGTCGCTTTCTGGTTCAGCAGCGTGACGATGAGGAGGAGAACGGCCGACGTAACGACGATCATGCCGAGATGCGGGTGGATGAGGAAGACCGCCACCAGAAAGAGCGGCGCGATCGGTGCATCGAGAAACGAAAGCAGCGTGCCCGATACGAGGAAGGAGCGAAGCTGCTGCAGGTCGCCAAGCGTCTGATACTCGCGCCCGTTGCTATGCAGGGCTGCCCTGGCCGCCGCGCTCAGGATCGGCGCGCCGAGTTGTGCGGCCACTTCCACGGCAGTGCGCATGAGGATCATGCGGCGAATGGCGTCGAAAACCGACTGCAACACCACTGCACCAACGATGATCGCGGTCAGCATCATCAGCGTGTCGACCGAACGGCTGGTCAGCACCCGGTCCGAAATCTGGAACAGATAGACAGGTATCGATAGCACGAGGACGTTGGTGACGATCGTAAACAGCATGACGATCATCAGGTTCTGCCGGATCGCCTTGAGACCTGCTTGCAGGCTGGCCGAGAAATCGACTGGCCCGAGGCGTTTATGGAAAATGCCGCCCCCTCCGCCACCGCCATTTCCGCTCGAAGAGCCTCCGCCCTTGCCGGGTGATCGGTCATCCACCTTGATCGGTCCGCGATCGCCATCGATCACGACCATGCCCGACGGTGAGCCCCTGTCCTTCATCTCGGCCGTCGGCCAGACGATCGGTTTTTCGACGCGAAGTTCCGGCTTTCGCTCTTCCTGTGCAGGGCGGCGCTCGACCGGCGCTTCTTCACGCGGCACCGGCCTTGCCTCGACCCTGGCCGTGGCCTCCGTCTTCGGTGACCATGGCCGCTGAATGACGCCGCTTTCCGGCGGGCTGCTCACCTGTACCGGCCTCGGCTGCACGGCGCCAATCGGCACAGCCGGCGCAACACGTGCCGGCGCGATGCTCGGCGCCTGGTCGCTCGGTTGTGTCGGTCTTGTCGTCGTTCCCGACCCGGGAAGGGCCGAAGCGGACGAATTGGTCCAATTGCTGCTTTCGTTGGCGCCGGTTATCGCCGCTCTTCTTATTTGGTCCGCCACCCCGTCAATCTCCTTAACAGCGCGATCAACTACGTGTTCCTGATGATCAAGATTGCGGAGGAACTGCCGTCGAACGGCCCCCGCGTCGAGCTTTTCCGGTTGGCTGCCGTCTTCGCCGGCGCGCGGAATTGCGGCATCGTCCAACCCAGTGGACACCGGCCAAGACGGTCTGTTGCGGTCGGTCATGGGTGTTCTCCCGCGCTCCGCTCAGGCGACCATGCTGTGCATGGGATCGGCGCTGGCCGTCTCTATGGTGTGCAATCCCGGGTTCGGCGAGATCTGGTCCTGCGGCAGGTTCCCGGTATCGGCGGTGAGCATATCGTCGCCGAGGAAGACGACGGCTTCGCTGACCAGTGCATCCGGATTCTGGCTTCCGAGATAGGGATCGTTCTTGATCAGTTCGGCCTGGATGAGGACTTCGTCCGAGTAGGCGCCGCCGCCGGCAAAAATCGTCTTGCCGGTATCGACGTCAACGATCCCTGCGTAGTTGAGCAAGGCATTCGAGCCCGTCGAAATGGTCCAGTCCGCATCCGGATGCGCGGTCAGGGCGTTCATCGCCAGCGTCACCTGGTCGCTGTCGCCCAGAATGTTGGTCTGCTGGATGTAGTTGAGGCTGATGAGATCGCCGGAAATGTAAAGCACTCTTAAGCCATGCAGCCCGGCAAAGGCGGGATCATGCAGAAAGTCCCCGAACGACGGCTTCTTGCCTTCGGAAAGATCCTGAAGTGCCGACAGGTAGCCTTCCGACATTGGGCCGACTTTGCTTCCCGCACCGGCTTCAACGATCCCGGCATAGTTCCAAAGCAAGTTTCCGCCTGTTGAAACGGAACCTGCGCCACTCGTCTGGAAACCACCGACCGCCCCGATGAGATCATTGTCGAGCAGGATGTTCGTCTGCTGGATGATATTGGCGTCGAACACGCTTCCGCCGACAAATATGAGATCGTATCGGTACCCCAATTCCAGCAGCGACACCTCATTGGCGGATGTGTTGTCGCCGGCGACGATCGACAGCTTGGAGCCGGAAGCGGAAAGGATGGCCGTGTCCTGATCCGACATGAACGCGAACTGCTGCAACCAGTTCACCATCATCAGATCGCCCTTGACCTCGGTGATGGCCCACGCCGAGGGGAAGATCCCCGTGTCAGCTTGCGCCGTTTCGGTTGCGGACGGTTCGATGTGCTTGAACATCGCGATGTTGAATGCCTGGGTCGCTTCCTGCTCGAGGGTCCCCCCGCCGCTCAGCGCGGAGCTGACAAGATCGCTGTCGTAGTACACATTGGTCTGGATGATCGCGTTGAGTTCGACGTGGTCGCCGGCAACCGCCAGGACCTCTGCCTGCAGCCAGTTGCTGGTCACAACGACAGAATTGGCCAAGGTATTGCTGCCCGTAACGAGCTCTACGGAAACGTCGATCGAGACGGCGCCTTCCCCATGAGCGACGCCGCCAACGGCATCCTTCGGACCGTTCGACGCCTCAGGCTCATCCGGGGTGTCGGGTGTTTCGTCCTGGTTTGGCAGATGATCTTTGAGCGCCGGCGCTTCCTCGACGAGCACGCCATTCACATAAATGCCGTCAAGCGCGCTGGCCTTGGCCACGAAGCTGCTGACGGCGATCCCGCTACCCTGCGCTTCGTCACTGGCGGCGTAGGCATCGAGCCTCTCGGCCGCGGTCACAACGAGGCTGGCGATCGCGTCACTGGAGCCGGCAACGTCCGTGTTACCCAGCAGCGAAATTTCCTGCGCAGCATCGATCAGTTCGGCCATCGTGGCGCTGTTGTCGATGCGCAGACTGGATTCAAGGCCATGCCCGCCGACGTTGATCAAATCGTTGTCTGAGAGTTCCGCGGTCTGGGTGCTATGGACCACGACCGAGCCCGGTGGATTGATCTGCGGCGTCCCGGGCTGAACCGCCGTTCTGGCAGATCCGCCCTGCAAGACGGATTCCGCAATGCCGCGGTTCAAAAACCCGCCGGAAATCGGATATTCCGGGAAAGCTATGCCCGCATATCCGTCGGGGGTCGGCATATAGATGTCCGGGCCGAGCGGCTTGTAGGGAACATCAGGGTTGAAGTCGTCGAGATCGTAGGGCGCCTGGACCTTGACCGGCGCTGACACGAGTTCCTTCGGATCCTTGTGGACTTCTCGGTCCGGATCGAATTTCTCATGGATCTCACGCAGACGCGCCTCTTCGGTGGTGAGCTCGAAGAGACCGATAAAGTGGGCAATGGCCTCGGTGATCTTTGCGGAATACAAGGTCAGGCCCTCCTCCTGTAGTCGGCAGTCCCCTCCGGGGCGGCGGGTAATGCCGGACTGCGCGGGAGGCTTCCCGCGCAGTCCTTTTCAGGCCGACCCCGCGATACGCGGGTCGACACCACCTTATCGATCAGGTGTTGTCGTCGTCGCCAACAGCAGTGGTCGTGTAGTCACCACCGACGACCGTCATGTCGATCGTGTTACCCTGCAGGTTCGCACCGAGCACGATCTGCTGGTTGAAGGCGTTGGTGTCGATCACGGCGTCTGCCGAGGCCGAGGAGATCCCCTCAATGAAGCTATCGTCACCATTATACGAGCCCCACGTGCCGGCGCTGCCACCTGCACCGCCATCGCCGTTGGTCGCAAAGCCACCGTTGCCTCCGGCTCCGCCAGCACCACCGAACGCGTCGCCACCATGGGCATCGCCACCGTCGCCGCCGGCTGCCCACGAACCCGTGAGCGCGAGGCCGCCCAGGCCATGACCACCGGTCGCAGCACCACCGGTACCGTCACCGCCAGTCGAGTCACCCGTGGAGCCGCCGCCTGCATAGGCGTCGCCACCGCCGCCGCCAGCGCCACCGACGCCCGCACCGGCACCAAAGCCGGCGCCTGCACCAAGGCCAGCACCCAAGGCGCCACCGCCGTCACCGGCATCGCCGGCATCGCCACCGTCAGCACTGCCGGTATCGCCGACCGCGACGCTGTTGCCACCGTTGCTGTCGCCACCGTCGCCGCCGAAGTTCAGGATCGGCAGGATGAAGCCGCCGGCATCGCCGCCGTCACCCGCATCCGAGGCTCCCGCCGGGCCGCTCGTGACGTCGCCGCTCGTGCCGCCATTGCCGGCACCGTTGCTGCCACCGTCACCACCGGCTGCCGCGCCGACACCGAGGCCGACACCGAGACCGAGACCGACGCCGAGACCGGCACCACCAGCACCGCCGGCACCGGCTGTCGCCGTACCGCCATTCGCGTCACCACTGGAGCTGCCACCGCCAACGCCGACACTGGCTGCAATGCCGCCAAGGCCGGCACCGCCGGTCGCATCGGCATTGTTGTCTGCGTCGCCGCCGTCGCCATCGCCGGCACCAGCGAAGCCACCAACGGTATGGCCGCCATCGCCGCCGTCACCACCGTTGGCATAGGCCTTGCTTCCGCCTTCGCCGCCGTCTGCTCCTGCCTGAATGCCATCGCCCGAATGAGCGTCCCCGGCATTGGCGTTGCCGTTCTGGTTGAGCGTACCGCTGTTGTTGATATCAGAGGCACTGTCGTCGTCCGACATGATGGCGTTCTGGCTGAACACGTTGGCAACGTTGCTGTTGCCATTCATCGAGCCGTTCAGGATGTCCTTGAAGCTCGTATTCGCCATGCCGTGGATCGACGAGTTGTCGATATCGGCGAAGTCGTCATCGGACGGCTTGTAGCCGCTCAGGTCGAGGTCGACGTCAATATCGACATCAACGGTGGTACTGCTGTCCACGTCAACATCGGTGCTGTTTTCATTGAGGTTGGCATTCAGGTTGGCGTTGCCGTTGCCATTCAGGTTGGCATTGCCGTTACCGTTCAGGTTGGCGTTGCCGTTGCCGTTCAGGTTGCCGTTGCCGTTCGCATTGGCATTGCCATTGCCATTGAGATTGCCGTTGCCGTTCAGGTTGCCGTTATAGGATTCGCTGTATTGCGACTGGCCCTGATCCTGTCCTTGACCTTGGTCTTGTCCCTGACCCTGGTCTTGACCCTGTCCTTGGCCTTGCCCTTGGCCCTGAAGCTGAGCCTGCAGCTCCGCTTGCAATTGTCCTTGACCCTGGCCTTGTCCCTGGTCCTGGTCTTGATCTTGAGACTGGCTGTCATCCCATGGCCACAGGATATTCTTGTCCTTACTCATAACTATTACCTCAAGTTGAGGCCGCGACAGCCGAGCCGCATTCTTCTCATACGCGGATTTGGGCCATGCGCGGGCTACGTGTTGAACTTAGTGAACTGCGTAAAGGTGGTTTCCTCCGGGCGCCTAGTCGCCCACATGCCGATATCTTCGATCGTTTGTTTTGCCTCTCCCCTTATTTGGTCGAGAGGACCGGATCAGGTTCCCAACAGGGCATTTCCATTCGATGCAGTGCTCGCCCTTAGAGGCCTGAGTGCGTCCTGCTCGCCGGTTGCAGAGGGGAGTCTGTCTAAAACCGACACGCATTGTAAGTTGTCAGTTCGGGCTAACCTTCGCGGGCTAGCGACGAGGCCCTTTGATGTTCACCCACGGGTTAGGCGAAATGTGGCCATGCATCATCCCGGCGCGCAGCCGGCATTGCCCTGCCAGTCGGCCCGAAACCGCCCGCACACCAGCGCTTTCAGCGATCGGATGGCGGTGAACAGAACAAATTTACTGGAAGCAGGAATGGGATATTCTAGCGTAGGTCCGTTTGACGGATGACAAACGTTGGCAGGGACTTATGGTGAGATTTCACGAGATCCTACTTCTGATCGGGCAACTCAACTATACGTGGACCAACACGGAGAGTTTGCTGATCTACCTCATTGCCGGACTTGCCCGAGTGGACAAGGAAACCGCGATCGTCATCTTCCTGACGCTGAACACGACACGGGCCCGCATCGAGCTCGTGGAGCGGCTGGCCAAGATGGGCAAGACGCCTCCCGCCCAGCGCCAGGAGATCCTCTCGATCACCCAGCAACTCGGCCGGCAGGCAAAGCTTCGCAACAAATACAGCCATTGCATCTATTCCTTCGACGAAAACGGAGACCAGGCGAGCACGCAGCTGATGGCGATCTTCGACAGCAAGGACACGATCAAGTACGGCAAGATCGAGCAGATCAACGATGCGGAGATCGCCAGGATCAACGAAGTCATCGAGCAGCTGCAGGAGGTCAACCGGGAAATCTGGGCGATCGTGGACCGCTATTCCTTCCCGCGCTGACACTTGCCGGCGGTTTCGCGGATCGCTTCCTGTACGGCTCGCCGCTTCGGGGCACGGATCGCCGATCCGCTCGCCCACACGCTCCGGTTTTGCGATTCATAATTCAACCGCATTGTCCGGCCATCGCATCACCGACGGTGAGGCGGAGGCAGGGTTATGGTTCGAGTGTCAGACGAAAAGCGCTTCACAAGCCGGGAAGCACGCATCGACGCGGCCGCGCACCGCCTGCTCGACCGGCTCCCGGCGGGTGGCCTCCTTGGCGGGCTGACCGAGTTTCTCGTCTTTGGCATCAAGCAGGCATTCGCCTGCCTCTTCGGCGGCGCCATGCTGGGTCTCATGCTCGTGACGCGCTTGTGGTGGCCCGAAGATATTGGCCTTGCCCGCTATGACTTCCTTTTCCTGAGCGCCATCGCCATCCAGATTTCGCTGCTCGTCTTCAAGCTCGAAACGGCTGCCGAAGCCAAGGTCATCCTGATCTTCCACGTCGTCGGCACGCTGATGGAAATTTTCAAAACGGCCGCCGGATCCTGGGTCTATCCCGAGCCGAGCCTGTTTCGCATCGGCGGCGTTCCGCTGTTTTCAGGCTTCATGTATGCCGCCGTCGGCTCCTATCTCGCACGCGTGACCCGGATTCTCGACATGCGCTATACCGGCTATCCACCGCTTTGGGCGACATTGCTTCTGGCCCTCGCCATCTACGTCAATTTCTTCTCGCATCATTTCATCATCGACCTACGCTATCTCTTGTTTGCATTGACGGCGGTCCTCTTCCTGCGCACCACCGTGCACTATCGCGTTTTCCGGTTTCGTCACCGCATGCCGCTGCTCATCGGCTTTCTGCTGGTCGCCCTTTTCATCTGGTTTGCCGAGAACATCGGCACCTGGTCGCGTGCCTGGATCTATCCCTCGCAACACAATGGTTGGGCACCGGTCTCCCTGCAGAAGCTTGGCGCCTGGTACCTGTTGATGATCCTCTCATTCGTTCTGGTCACGCTCGTCCATCGACCGAGATGCCTGCTCGCTGGGACGAGAGGTTCGCAGACCCTGACACCGGGCATCCTGACGACATCGCCCGAAGCCGACGGTCGCACAATCGCGGGATAGACGCACCGACGATCGCTCAAGCTCTCGTAACGGCGCGCCTCTGCGAGCCGCGACGCGCACGAGGGGCGCGCGGCAAGAGTTGCAAATCGGCCGTTGCTGGAAAACGATACCGAATCAATCGCTCTTGCAACGGAGAGACACATGCGGGGTTTCTTTCTTTGCCTGCTCGCGCTCGGAGTCTTCATTGCCGTTTCTCTCGTTGTCCTGCCAAGTTTCGTTTCGAGTGACTGGATGCGGGCGGAACTCGCGCGACAACTCTCGAGCGCGACGGGCAGTTCGATCGCGCTGAACGGCCCTGTCAGGCTCTCGGTCGTTCCGCATCTGGCTGTGGTGGCCGAGGACGTCTCGCTCGATGCCGAAGGCGTGACTGCCAAGATCGGCGAAATCGCCGGTTCCGTGACTTTCCCGTCGCTCTGGTCCGACCGCTTGCACGTCCGCGAGGTAAGGCTCGCGCGCCCGGACATCACCGTGCGACAGACGCCGGATACCACAACGGACGCCGCCGCAGAAACACAAGGCGGCGGCCAAACGCAGGCCAAGGCGGGCGACCCGCTCGCGGTCCTGGTCGCCTTCCTCGAGCGGAGCGCCATCGATTCCATCTCGATCACTGAAGGAACCCTCAGACAGGAAGATGCTGCCGGCGCAGCACAGGTGCTGACCGACCTCGATCTTACCCTTGCGGTTCCCGATATCGACGGCGAACTGTCGCTTTCGGCCGGCGCCGGCGTCGAGGGCCGGCGTTATGAGGTCACGCTCACCGTTTCGCCGCTCCGCCCGCTGCTCGAACGCAAGCCGGCCGAACTCAGCTTCTCTCTGGAAGCTGACCCCGCGCTCTCACCGGGCCTCGCCGAACTGAAGGCGAGCGGACAAGTGGCGCTCAATGCCAACGGCAGCTACCAGATCCGCGGCGGCAAATTGCTTTTGGGAGAGGAGGCGCTTGGCCTCGACGCGCTGTTCATACCGGGCAGTCGCCCGCGGTTTCTCGCCGACCTGAACGCCGACCGGTTGGATTTCAGTGCGTTTGTCGAGGGCAGCACCGCTGCATCGTCGCAATCGGCGGGGCAGACGGGCCAATCGGAAACGCCCACAGGGTCAGCGGGCCTTGAGGCGCTGGCTGGGTTCGATGCCGACATCAGCGCCAACGTGGCCGCTCTCACCCTCGGCGACATTTCAGCCTCTGACGTTGCACTGACGGCAACGCTCAAGGATGGTCTGCTGACGACCCGGCTCGATCATCTGGGCATCGACGCCGGCAATGTTGCGGCCAATCTGGTTGCCGACATCCGCGATGACGAACCGACCTTCCAAGGCCGCGTCGTGAGCAAGGGGCTCGACATTTCCAGGCTCGCGGCATTGGCAGGGCAATCGGTGCCGCTGGCCGGCACCTTGACGATGGATACCGGGTTTGCGTTTCGCGGACTGAGCGCAAGCGCACTGCGCAAGACAATCAACGTCACCGGCAGCGCCAGCCTGCGTGATGCGACCTTTACCGTACCCGGCTTTGCCGATCCGTCAGCGAGCGAGGTAAAGGCACGGACGCTTGCCCTCAAAATCGATGGTCTCGCGAAGCCGCTGCGCCTGGCAGGGAACCTCAGCTGGCGCGGAAAATCGGCCGATGTCGACCTGCAGGTACCCATCCACGACCTTCTAAGCGCCAAGTCCGGCGCAGGCGAAATTCCGTTGAAGCTTGATCTGCGGATGAAGGAGGCGACGCTTGCCCTTGACGGCAAGGCGGCGCTTGCGGGCAGCTACGCCGGAAAGGCAAGCTTCGCGGCGGCGGATCTGCGTTCGCTGCTTGCCTGGGTCGGCCAGGGTGGCGCCGATAGCGTCGACCAGTTCGCCTTCAACGGCAATGTCAACGCGGGCCCTGAAGGCGTCGCGTTTCAAAAAGCCACCATCTCCGTCAACGGCGTCGAGGGAAGCGGCAACGGGGCGGTTCAACTTGGGGTACCGCTGAAAATATCAGGCGCCCTCCATTTTAAGGAACTGGATCTGGCGCGGCTTGCGGGCGCTCCGTCCGCAGCGCAGCGATCGAAAGCCAAGGGGAGCGGTGGGGCGAGCGGTAGCGCTCCGGACGTTCCATTGGATCTGTCGTCGCTTCGGTCGATCGATGCATCCATCAAGGTCGATGCCGAGAAGCTTGGTTATGGCCGCGTCTTTGCCGGACCGGTTGCGACAACTATCGCCGTTTCCGAGGGGGTCGCGAGCCTCGATGTTCCCGAAAGCCCCTTCTATGGCGGCCAGGTAGCGGCGAGCCTGCGGGCGGATGCCTCCGGCTCCGAGCCGTCGATCGCCTTGAAGGCCTCCATATCCGGGGCTTCGTCCGCCCCGCTTCTGACTGACCTTGCAAATTTCAAGCATCTCGAAGGCGCCCTGCAAGCTCAGTTCGACATAGCGGGCGCTGGCAGTACGACGGGGGCGCTCAAGCGGTCATTGGCGGGCTCCGCCAACGTCCGGTTCTCCGATGGCGCCATCCGTGGGATCGATGTCGCCGATGTCTACAACAACCTGGTCGGCCTGATGTCGTCGGGCTTCAAGCAGAACGAAAACAAGGCGACCGGCTTCACCGAGCTAGGCGCCTCCTTCGTCATCGAGAACGGTGTGGCCCGCACCGAAGACATCAAACTGATCGGCCCGCTGGTGCGCATGAGCGGCAGCGGCGAAGCAAACGTTCCCGACGATCAACTGAACTTCCGGCTTGATCCACGCGTGGTCGCATCATTGCAAGGTCAGGGCGCCGATATCGCGACCGAGGGCATCGGAGTGCCCGTCATGGTCGAGGGATCCTTTGCCGCTCCGCGCATCTATCCTGACCTTTCGGGACTTCTGAAAAATCCCGACGCTGCGCTCGCGACGCTGAAGAAGTTTGGGTTGCCGGCCGACAAGCTGCGGCTCGACGAGCTGCTGTCGGGCGAAGGCAAGAAAGGTGCGATCCGCGACATCATCAGTGGCGCCATCGGCAAGCCGCCGAAGGACCAAGACAACGAGCTTTCCATCGAGGAGATCATCGGCGGCGGTGCGCCAGAGAGCGGCGAGGCGCCTCCAACCTCAGCGGCCGGCGGAGAGGCAACGCCCGACGTCGCCACAGAGCAGCCGGCGCCGGAGGTCGTGCAGCCCAGCCAGCAGCAGCAACCGCAAGCCGAGCCCTCGAAGCAGGAAGGCGGCACACTGGGAAAACTGTTCGAATTTCTTCAGTAGCGCCCGGCAGCAACTCAAGGCACAGCGCGCGCCGAGGCTTCGCGCGCGCTTCCAATCACTGCCAGGGCTGCTAAACGTATCGGCGGTTTGCTTCGAGGAATGCCATGCGACATGACCCCCTATTCGAACGCCTCTGGGACGGCCGTGCCCAGATGGAAGAATGGACCGCTGCGGTTGCGCACGGCGCCATTACGCATGTCAGCGACAACATCATCACGGTCCACACGACCTACTTCTGCGGCAGCGTGACGGCGATACGCACCGCCGAAGGGCTGGTGCTGATCGACACGGCAAAGCCGGACACGGCCAGGCAGACCCTCGAAATCGTTCGTTCCTGGGACGACAGCCCGATCCACACCGTCATCTTCACGCACGGCCATATCGACCACACGAGCGGCATCACCGTAATCGACGAGGAGGCGGATGCGAGAGGACTGCCGCGGCCACGGATCATCGCGCATCGCAACGTCAAGCGGCGCATGGACCGCTATGAGGCATCCCACGGTTTCAACAGCATCGTGCAGGGCCAGCAGTTCAACAAGCCCGGTTACGTCTACCCAATCGGTCAAAGGCAGCCCGACGAGGTCTATGACAGCACTCTTTCGCTGTTGATCGGCGGGGAGCGGATCGAGCTCTTGCATGGCCGCGGAGAAACGGACGACGCCACCTTCGTCTGGCTGCCGGACCAGCGCGTTCTGGCAAGCGGCGATTTCGTCATCTGGGTGTTTCCCAACGCCGGCAATCCACGCAAGGTGCAGCGCTACGCGGCGGAATGGGCGACAGCGCTGAGGCAGATGGAGCAGCTCGCTCCGGCAACCCTCATCCCCGGCCACGGCCCCGTTGTCTTTGGCGAGGAACGCGCGGCTCAGATGCTGCGGGATGGCGCCGAAGCGCTTGAGCACCTGGTGCGCCAGACGCTCGCGCTGATCAACAGGGGCGCCACGCTCGACGAGGTCCTACGTTCCGCAAGGGTGCCGGAAGAATATCTCACCAAGCCCTATCTGGTTGCAAAATATGATGACCCGGAATTTCTGGTTCGCGCCATCTACCATTTCTACGCCGGCTGGTTTGACGGCAACCCAGCACATCTGAAGCCAGCGCCAACCTTTGAGCTTGCGTCGGAACTGGCCAAACTTGCCGGCGGTGCTGCAAGGCTCGCCGAGCGGGCAGCCACTCTGTCAGCGGCCGGCCAATCCCGCCTCGCCGTACAACTCGTCGAGTTCGCCAGCGCCGCCGCGCCTGATGACCGCAGCATTCAGGCCACCCGCGCTGTCGTTCTGCGAAAATGCATCGATGGAGAGAACTCGCTGATGGGCAAAGCATTTCTTGCCGTCTTTGAACGCGAGGCGGAGCAGCGATCCAAGAGCTGAACGGGCTGAGGCCGCGCTCAAATGGTGTCTGCGTTGAAGGCGCTCTCAGGCTCGCCTGGCGGTGTTGTATTGCTCAACGGAATGCCTTTGTCGTCGCAACGCAGCCATCATCAGAAATCCCGGGTCAAGCAAGCGTTGACCGCACAGATCTTGAGCAGTTCTCACACCATTTGCTCTGAGCTGCAGATCTAACTCACGCCGGGTTTCCCTCACACCGGCGGTGCAATTCCTACGAGATGGAAGCCGCAGATTGTACTTGCGCTATAGCTAAATTAGCCTCAATCTGTGCGTGGGCTTATAGGGGGCGAAATCCTTGGTTGTCGAATTCCGGGAGGAATGGGATCATGGGACACGTACTTCTTGCGCGAGAATACAAGCTACTGCTCAAGCCGAGTGAGTTTCAGGCAAGGCCAACGCTACCATCCGCCAACGAGTTCTGGGCGTCGCGGATCGAGAGAATTGTCTCGACGATCGACAACCGTCCCGATCCGTTCAAGAGGGTGGTCCATAGAGTCATCCGCTTCTGGGACACCGCAGACTGCGTCCTGTCGAAACACGACCTCATCCTGCGAACGCGAGAAGAGATGGATGAGAATTTCGTTTCGGCCGGCAAACTAGAGACAACCTTGAAGCTGCGTATGCCCGATCAGTTCGTGGTCGCTTCGACGTCTTTGGTGGACGACGGTAAAAACGATGAAAATACGGAGACGAAGTTCGAGGAAGACATTGGTCCGCTCGAAATTGCAAGTCCACGGGCGAGCGAAGGGGCTCGCGTCATTGTTCCCGTCAAGAGGTCGACGAGAAACCGGTTTTCCCTCTCTACGACCATAGAGAGCGACCCGAAACGGCGTCCCACAAGGCTCGCCGATGTTCTTGAAAAATTCCCGGGGGCGAAGAAACTGATCGGCGATCTGGCGACCAACGAAGACCTGGTCAGCGGATCAGTCAGCCACGAATACGCATTCAAAAAGGCCAAGGCAAAGTTCAGTGATAACATCGATGGCATATTCGCGTTGAGCCTTTGGTGCTTCGATACGCCTGAAGCCAAGCCAGGCGTCGCGGAACTCTCCTATACCTGCGAAACCCAGAACGGAAACATGCCGGGCAAGGCAGCCCGCGACGCCTACGATCTGTTCATAAAACTCCAGAACCAGCTGGCAGATATCGTTGATCCTGAAAATACCAGCAAGACGGCGCTGGCGCTCCCGAAGGGGTGCGGAGGCTGAGCTGTCTCCTTCGGCAAACGGCGATTGCTGCAGCTGTTGTGACGAAGCATGCGTTCTCGCCGACTACAGCATGTTTCCTCTTTAAGGACAAAAACATGCAGCAATTCAAAACGCTACAGCGACCTTTGCGCGTCGGATAAGACGCGGCCCGTAGGACGACGGCACACCACGGGTGCCGAAGATTGTGATCGACCTTCGTACAGGCAAGGCCGATCAGAGCTCTGACAGCTCCGCAACACCCTCGCGCGGCCCGCGACAAGACGAGGCCGCGCGGGCAGATCAGCGCCTTGATCGCAAGCGCTACCGGCTAACCGTCAGCTTCACGCTGCCGCGATTGTTGTCATAGGTTTGCCAGGCATCATTGGCAAACGCGTAGAGATAGCCGGACTTCTTGGGCGTAAATGTCGCTCCGGCGCCAATCTCGAAAACTTCATGTGGTGCAAAGCTCAACTTGTCTTCCGCCTTCCCGTCGGGCAGCACGCCGTTGGCCACCACGCCGATAAGCGAAAACCAAGGCGAATCCCGCTCGCGCTTCGTGTACCAAAAGTCGACCTGGTGGTTGCCGGTCAACTTGGCAAAAAGCGGCTCGCCCTTCTCCCAGATCGACGAAACCATTTGAACCGCCTCGCCGAGGTGGAACTTCCCGTCATCGGCTCCACTGGCGGCACAGGTTATGTCGCTATCCATCCATTCGCCCTTCGCCTTGAAGCCGTACTTCTTGCCGGCTTCGAGAAAGATGCCGGTGAAATTCCATCGCTCCCGCGCAAAGACGTCGATCGTCACCTCCTGCCCGTCATCAAGGCGTTTGGTCTTCCAGTAGTCGCCCTGCGACAAGGGCGGGGTGTTGTGACGGCCCTTCGCGGACGTGTGCAAAACCGCGCTGTCATCGGAGAAGAGGGGCACGTCACGCGGCCGTGTCCTTAGAGATTTGAAGACACCGGTAACCGAGTCATGCAGCTGCCCCAGCGGGTCGTCCGCAAGCTGCAGTTCAATGTTCTCTCTGAAGTTGAGACCAAGGGCCCGTGCTTCTTCAATCATCCAGCGCAGTGCGCCGTCTGAAAGGCCGCACCGGCCATAGCCTCCTCCGACATCGCCATGGACGCCGGGAAACCAGATCTGTTTCACGCTCGGGCGGTCTTCGACATTCGTCCAGAGGGTCGGCGCAAAACTCTGACGCTTCTCGTCAATCGCAATGGCATGTCGGGCATTGGTGACGATCGGGCTAAGGTCCGTGTCGTGAAAGCTATGCTTGGCAGGGTCATCCAGCAAGTTGAGCAGCGCCAGGTCATCCGGGATGCCCAAAGCACCAACCGTATCCCAGACTCCGATAAAGTGAATAGGGATTGAACGCTTGCTCTTTTCACCCGCCTTCACGCCGTGGAAGGGCAATTTCTTGCTGGCGGTGACAGGTTTGGCATCCTTTTCGGGCAAGCGATAGTTCTGGAAGAGCGCCTCGATAGACACCCAGATATCCTTTTCCGCCATGTCCGCGGCCTTCAGCAGCCCACAACGCGATATCATGCCGCCCAAACTGCGCACTGTGTAAGCCCCGCGGCTAAAGCCGAATAGCCAGATCGCCGCACCGTCCACGTAGTTGCGGGCAAGCCAGTTGTAGCCGCTCATAATGTTCTTATCGAGCCCCTCCCCCATTCCGCCGCCTGCCACGCGATCCCACAATCCGCCGTCGGTTCCAACGCCGGTATGATAATAGGGTCTCTGTTCCTGGCCGTCCTTATCCACGCTCGCCAGCGCGTTGCGAAATTTCACGACGTTGGTCGGAGCGGGCAACCCGGCTTCGACCTGGTCCGGCGTGTTCCATGTTCCGTCGCTGCATACGATTAGATGCATCTCCCATTCCCCCATATGCTCAGCAAAATAAGTCTGGAAACAAAGCGGCTTCACAATTTACGCGCGATTATCTTTCGACTTTAAGATGTGCAAAAAAGTCAAATAGGTCGCCAAACCCTCCCGGATTCGAGGCGACATTTCTGCGCTGAAGGTCCGATCCTTTTCTCTCCAGTGACGTCTACTCCGGCCGATTTAGAAACGGTCGAACGTCCGCTCCCAATCCGGGCGGGTCATGCGTATTTTTGCGACCGAAGCCTCGTCGAGAGCTTGGCGACCCGCTTGCCGGCGAACGATCTCCTGAACGCTTTGCGGTTTCTCTATTTCTGACATGCCCCATTCGGTAAACGTGCCGGCGTTGAACACGTGCTCGGACAGGAGCGGATTGGTGAGCGCTTGAGAAAATGCATCAAGCGCGACCATGGTACCGATGAGAAGAGGCATCGGCGTGTTCGCGTTCACGTCTTCGGCAAACAAGCCGACATAGAATTCAAGCTGCTCGGGCGACCCGTAGACGGCAGTCAGAGCCCGCCGCCGAGCCGGATCACCGGTTAACTGAGACCAGTCGTCGGCAGGTCGTAGGCCCATCGCTTTTCGGTAGTCATTGTAGCTCGCTACCTTGCTGTCTCGACCTTGATCGATCGCTCGCTTTTCGACCTCCGCCAGAAAGGCCGGCGTATTGAAAAGACCCAAAGCACAGGCCCTTTGCTCGCTGGTGAGGCTCAGAGCTTTCAAGAGCCCGACATTGGTCAAATAGCTGTTGTCCAAGAACATTTTCGCGGAGGCAACATCGCCGTTAGCCCAAGCGACCTGGTCCGGGATCATCGAATGCCAACGATAAAGCAGCGCGAACTCAACCGTCATCCAGTTGGGCCGGTTCCATTTCGCAGGCCAGGCAACGGACGGATCTGCTTTCAACCTAAAATAGACCGAGGATATGTGATTGATGTAATCTTCGATGACGACTTTGATGAAGACGACAATCAGGATCGCTCGCGCGGTTTGAAAGATCCGTTCATCGTCCCAGTCTGTGTTCCTCGACACCAGGTTCTCGGCTATCCGATTATGCTCCCGCAGGAAAAGCGTGTTCATCATCGATACAAAAGGTGTCGCATTCACTCTGTCTCCACCGACGGCAAAAATCTGTCGCGCGGCCCCGTCGACATCGGACTTAAGCCCGAGCGGAGGATCGAGTATCAGCGCGCGGTTTGCATCGGTGAACTCACGTTTGTAGGTGCGGCCATCCTCCTCAAACAGGAATGGCGGATAATCCTCGCCGAGTATCTGCTGGACCTTCAGCCGTCCACGCAAAAGGGGATCTTCACTTTTGGTCCGCAACACATCTGTTTGTGCCCAGGTCCGGCCGTACAGAGGCGACAGATCAATCTCGTGGTTCGATGTCGTTCGGCTTCTCGCTGACATCTCGGTGCGAAGAAAACCGTCCGTCAGATACTGCGCAAAGGCCGGAAACAGGAGGGTGGATTTCGGACACTGCCTTTCACCGTTTTCCGGCCTTTGGAAAAGGGCGAGCACTTTTTCCCGATCTGGCAACTGAGGCTGTGGGTCGCGGGCCGGGAGATGGCGCGCGAAATAGGTCTTATCCGTCAGGGACACCCATGAGGTATAAGGCGAAACCGTGGAATAGACGTGCGGACGGCTCCGCGTCGTGTTGACGGCGGTATTGATGATGCTGCGGTTGACGATCTTGGCGAGGAAAGGGACCCGAGCGGCAAACGCCCACAGGGGCTCGAAACGCTGCAGCACATAGCTGCGCAAACGGCGAATGAAGCCATCGGCGCTTTTACTACGAAGGTTTTGCATAGGTCGCTCCCTAAAGCGCAAGATATCCGCGTGATTGAATGCCGGCGAAAGAACCGCGCGCTATGAATACCCGTCCGGGTCGATGCAGAATTCGAAGACCATTTCGTCCTTGTCTCCAAAGCCGGATCGCATTTGCTACTCGCGAACCGCCGGCAGGTGATTTTAGTTGTTCTGCGGTGGAGCCGAGGCGGCGCGGACAGCCCGGGCACCCGGATAGACAAGCGCGCGGGCATGACCGAGCGAGGCATATTGCGTCGGCGACGTCGCCAACGGGATCTTGATACAGGCCGGACTGCGGTTGGGCGTCATATCGAGGGCGCTGACCAGATCATTGTCCATGATTGGCTCGCTTATGCCGATCTCACAAAGATCCAGCCAGGGATATTGATGTTCATCCCAGGCCCGCCCCGGATTGAGTACCTCGTGGTTCGGGTTCACGTCTTCGGGCTCGGGGTGAAGCTGAGCCTGGAGGATGTAGCGAACCTGCGAGTGTCTCACCTGGTATATCCATTCCTGACGCAGGAAATCGGGTGCTCTGGGATCGTCGGGTTCAGGATCCATCGAGGGCGCGCCTTCCGCGCGAAAACCTGGTTCCGGCAAGCCGCGATCAGCGCCCCTGTCGCCGGGGATCAACCGGAACTTGATAAATGATCGCGCGCCCCCAAGGTCGAAGAACTCGAAGCACTGCCAAGTGTGATACCGGCTGTCGAGAAACGAGCCACGGATCCGGTAAGCCTCGATCAGTTCCGGCTCCATCATGATGCCCTGCTTGACCAGCTCCTTTCGCTCTTCCGCGCTGGCGTGCACGAAGGTGCTGAAATCTTGAATCGAGCGGACAAACAGCTGGCGTCCCGCGTTCATCAGAATGTCGAGAACACCCGACCCCTCGTAACCATTCCCCTGCGGAAAGAACTTGATCGACGCGGCCACCCCGTCACGGGCGCGGTCATCTTCGCGCGCACCGGGCGATGAGTGGCGAAGGATCACCGGCAGTTCCCTGCCCGCAGAAAAGAAGTCGTTCGCAGGGAATTTTGGGTCCACGATGAAGCGGGCCGTCCCGCGCCCGGCCACGCCCCAGGTGTGCGTGCCGCGGCCACGCTTGGTGTGGGACAGATAACCAAAGGTGCGGCTCAGCCTGTCGATCACCGCCTTGAAATCGTCGTCAATATTCGCCCTCAATTCCTCCATGGTCAGCCGGAGACTGTCCTGACCGATCGGGGCGATGCGCGCGCGCTCAACCTGGCTTGCGGGATAGACCACCTTGCGGATTTCGTTGACCTGACCGAGGGGGCGATGGTCCATCAGCGCATGCCAGGGCGAGAACCTCAATTTCTCACCGAAGCTGTGGCGCTCCCGCGTGTCAAAGATCTGCGGCGGGATGGTTATGGTTGCCACGGAGACAAACGCAGCGTCCCACTCAACGGTAGGATTGTCGACGACCTCGGCGCTCGCATCGTGCCGCACCTGGACTTGGAAGTCGAAGACCACCGGGGCTGCCTCCGGCGCGAGGCGTGAAGCCATGCGTTCGCGCAAATAGTCGTGGCTGTCACCGGCGACCCCCGCCTCAATTCCGGACTGCGGGACCGCACGATAGCGGCAAGCAGTATTGATACTTGCACCCAGCGCATAGGGCACCTGTCCCCAATACGCTGCGGTCAGTGGACTGGTCTGTAGATGCTTGTTGAAGGCCTGGAGGACCAAAATATCCTCCGGATGCGCTTTTGAGAGATGTTCGATGAATTCGACAGGCGGCCGGCCCTGGGGCGCGTTTTGCGCCAAGGACTGCATGAAAATCGCATAATCTTCGGCAGTCCGGATAAAGAAGACCGGGTTGTCGGCAAGGATGAAGTCCTGTTCTCCCTCCGGTCCATCCACATGTGCCTTGTCGCCCGAAACGCCAAACACCTTTATCGCCATGCCATGAATGTCGGGATTGCGGTCGTCCGCTTCCCTACCGTTCGAAAAGCGCACCAAAGCCTCGTATCGGCCAGGAGAGGCAAAGAGACCATGCCGGTATCCGGCATCGACCGGCAAAACATCGACCACTGCGTTCAGACAGCCATGCATCTTGGAGTGCTGTCCACGGACGTGGGGCTGGGTGGCCCGCATCATCCCGATTTGGATGGCTGTAACAGTTTGGATGCTGGTCTGGTCCACCTGCTCACTCCTCGGTGATAGCGATGCATTTCCGGAACGTGCGGTCGTCGGGCGACGCCTCAAAGCGTCTTGAGGTATTCGATCAGCGCGTCGAAGTCCCCGGCGCGCGCAGGGTCACTCCAGTCCAAGCGATGCAACTTGCCCTCGATCACGAGGTCGCGGTCATGACCTCGATTACTCCAGCCATCGCGCTTCGTGTCATGAACGGAAACGGTGGGGTATTTTAGCGAGTAGGTCTTTAGGTTCGCCGCATCCCACACCCAGCCAACGACTTTGGGGTCAAATTCGATGACCCCGCGCAAGAAGGTCTCGGGGCGACTGCCAGGCTGCAACAGATGCGCAAGCGTCGGGACGGAACCGTTGTGGAGATAAGGTGCGCGCGCCCAGATGCCGTCGAGCGGCGAAGCAAGGTAACCCTGGTTGGTCACTTCAGTCGTATCACGCAGGATACGAAAGTCCGGCATCGCGCAAGGTTGGATCTGGCGACCGTAGGGGTCGGTGTAGCGGAAGCTTGCGTCGTGGCAGGCGGCCTTGAAGGCCGTTAGAAAGATCGCGCTGCCAGCCGTGTTCAACACTTGAGCCCGATTCATGTCGGTGCCGATTTGAGGGTACCGTTGTTCGTTGCGAGGGCGATGGCACGCGCCGCAATTCTCAGCAAAAATGGCCTCGCCCCTGACCGCCTTCGTCATGTTCACGTCGAATGGATAGGGCGCCGCAGGCAAGCCCATGAGGAAGTTGGAAACGATGCCTGCATTCATCAGGTCGACTTTCTGGGGCTGTCCGACAATCGGCAATTGCGCGGCTATGTTGCGCCAATAGGGCTCAAGCACACTGCCATCCCACTGGCCGACGACCCTATCGGCCTGGTTCCAGACCGCAGGGGCATCGGTGACGGTCGCAAAACGCGGCAGGGCCTCCGGTAGCGGGCCTTTCAGCAGTTCCTGCAGCTTTCCTTCCCGTGCTGCCGCATCGGTAATCAGATCAGCCAGCAGGTCACCACTGCCATCCGATTGACCGGCACTAAATCCTGCCAGCCCCGGCGAACGGTTATCATGTCCGTAGCTCGAGCCGGAGCGAACCTGCAGTGCCACGGCAGCCGCCCGAACGGCGGTGCTCTGAGCGAGACCAGTGAGAAATTGCACGGCATTTCGTGTGAAAATGGCCCGTTGAGCCGCATCCACGGGCTCAATCTGAGCTGCCGCTATGTTCGGCAAGCCGCGGGAAAAGAAGCCTTTCGGCTTCGACTCGATCAATTCTATCAGCTTTCGGGTGGTGTCTCCCGGCGCTGCCGTCGTTCCAACCTGCGCGTCCGCCAGGTAGCTCTCTCTTAGTGTGGAAAACGCAGCGCGCCATTTGCGAACGTCAAATTGCGTATTCGGCGCGCCGTCGATGACCATCTGCCTGTCACCGAGATCGATCTTCCCCGTGTGACAGGCGCCGCAGGCAAGGGTAACGAAGAGCGGCTGGGGCTGGTTGTAGTCGATCTCACCTGTCGGCCGCCCACCATGATCGAGCGGCCGACCTGCCGCGCCCGTGATGCCGAGCCCGCGAGGCAGGATGCGCTGAGGCAGATCGGGGTCTGGAAAGAGGCCAAACCTCGAATAGAACTCCTCAGGAGGCCCCCAGATCTCGGGCGAGAGATCCGGCAAAACCTTGAGCAGGACCAGTGGAACACCGACAAAGCCATTCCCGGCATTGACGAACCACGAATGCCCGATCGGATCGGTAGACTTGGCCTTTGCGAGGGCGGCGTCGCACGCCCCCCGGATATCCGCCCAATTTAGCGTTGGCCGGACTGCAATCGCGGCCGCAAGCGAATAGCGCGCCGTACATTCCAACGAGGGCTGGCCTCCAGCCTCCTCGGCATTCGTCGTGTAGGCCGACAGCAACATCGTTACGCCAACGATTGACAGAACTACGCTGAAACAGTGCTGCCTTGACGTAACCATCATCACGCCCCCCGACGAAAATTCATGGTTGTAGTCCGCAATGAAGGTTGTAGTCCGCAATGAATTAGCCACATCCTGACGATGGTGTCTATATGAGATATCTAACACTAAACCTGCGGTCGATGAGCACGCAGGACGGGACTTGAAAATGCGCTTTCCTGGCGGCGGCCGATGCAGGTTATGCAGGCGTTGAAGGCAGGATGCCCTGGGCGCGCCGCCGGCTTTTCCCACTAGACCCACACCAGTCCAGCGAGCGGCTTTGAAGAATTGACCACCCAGCCCAAACTCATCGGCCTGAGACTGCCGACCGAAATGCAGCAATGGCAGCGTCAACGTTGCGCTGGCGGTTGCTCAGGATCGTGGTCCCGTCATGGACATAGCCGGTTCCGGCCAGAATCCGATCGACCGCTTCATCACTGGCAAAGCCGCGAAGAAGTCTGTCGAAAGGAACGGGCCGGTTCCGATAATTTGCCTTGACGAAGTAGCCGTGAACGACCCCCGCCAGAAGGCGCGCCTGCCGCTCGGGGTTTCCGGCAATCTCCGGGGCGCGAAAGAGGTCGCGATAGAGCGTCCTGCCCCCGACGGTCGCAACGGATTTGTTGCGGATCTCGCCGAGATAGAGGGCATAGCTTTCGATGTTTGTCGTAATCGGCATAGGCTGGTCCCAGGGTGGGGCGCCGGAGCCGATCCAGAAATCGATGTTCGCAGGCAGCGGGAAGAGGCCGATTTCACCGTTGGAGTGGCGGAAGCCCGGATCGACCCCGTTGCGGCCCAAACCCGCCTCGCAAAAGGTGATGACCCAGAGATCAGCCTCGGTCAGCGGCGAGAGATCGGAGTACTTACGCCCCTGCCCTGTCGCAATCTCGGCGAGCAAGCGCGAGAGAGGGGACCGATTGGCGGAGAGAAAGCGCGTCTTGTCCAGGCCGCGCCAGCTCAATCCGTCGGACCATGGCGGCACCAACGGCGCCCCAACCTCAGTCGCCTCTTGCCGCTGTGACCTCTGGTGCGCCGTATCTGAAGGAGCCAGCGTCCTGTCCAGGATCTCTTTCAGCCGTTGCTCGGACGTCTGCTCGTTCACCTCGTCCAGCGACAGCCTCAAAACGACGGGACGATTGTCGGCCACCTTGCGGACAAACCTATCAACCGTACGGCTTTGAACCACCTCGAAGAAGTCGCGTTGGTTGTCAAGCAGGGTCAGGTCCGAGGTGACGAAAACGTTTCGGATGCCCGAGGTCGGTGAGCGCAAGTAGTTGACTGCGCTGCCTCTCCGGTTGTCCGATGCCGCCATCGGCTCGTAGTCCCGGGTCCGAAGCACGGTGGAATCCTCGTGGTCCAAAGGAGGCTCGAAATCGCCGCCGACGATCCAGTCGACCGTTTTTCCACCTGCAGCAACAACCTGATCTATCGAACGCACCAGCAGCTTGGAGGCCAAGCGCCGCCGCATTTCGTTGGAGCGGATCGCTCGTAAAGTGATCGGGACGAGATTTAACAAGGCGTCGGCGCTGTCCGGTGAAGCAACTTGAAACAACCCAGGCGGCGCTTTGAAGACGCCCTCCCGCCCGTCGAGCTCCGGCACGATACGGGTCCAGGCCTCTGCAACCGCGCTCGGCCATTCCGCTTTCGTGCACGACACCGTCTTTGGTCGCCAGATGACCGCCGTAGCGAGTTGGCGCAGTTGCGCATCGGGTTCGCTGAATTCTGCCTGGAACTTTTCTCCGAACCGTTCGCCCAAGCCGTTCACGATCTCGACCACAGCCTGGGGCGGCACATCGGTCAGACACCAGAGGTCCTGGTTGAGATCCGCCATCGCGGTCACCGCGTCTTCGACCCTGACGGGCCCTGCCGATCCGTCCAGCAGCCAGTGGAGGCACCAGAAGCCGATGTCGATGTCCTGAGCGGACCCCAGATACATCTCGCGCGTGCGTTCCGCGTCGCTGGTCGATGTGCTGCGCCGCCCGAGAGCACCAAAGAGCCCCGTCAGCGTATCCGACCCTTGAATGTGTTCCAGGATCTCGGCGGCGCTTTCGGCACTCTTATCGCCACCGCGCGTTCGCGACTCAAGATCCAGCGCGATCGCAGAAAGCTTCACGCCCTCGTTGCCGACGCTTACGCGGCGACCGTCCGACAGATACTGCGCGACCTCTGGATAGAGCCTCGTCAACGCCTCGCCGCTCTGTCGAGCGTGGTGCAGCGCGACCAATCGGCCGTTCCGGTTCAGCACACAGGCGCCAGAGGAGCCGAAATCGGTGTCGGCGGCGTACAGAATGTTGAGCGAGTTGACCGCAAGCAATTCGGTGTCGTCAAGCGACACCTCTTTCAGGCGCCCTCTTGGATGATGAATGACGAAGGTCGGCTCGTACTGGTTGATCATGAACGACCCCCGTTCCATCCGGATCGTCCCGAACCGCTCGGCCGCCTTCTCTGAAATCCAGACAAAGGTATAATCCAGCCCGCCACTCACCGGGCTGGTCACAAACAGGCGCGTGGGCGACAGCTCGAAGCGCACCAATGGCGGCTCGGTCGTTCCAACGTTCGCAAACAGCTTATCGCTCGGCCACTCATAGTCGAACTCGGCCGTCGCCACGCCGGCCACAGCCACGCTGTTCAGGACGTGGTGGTTGGTCAGCAGGAGATTCGGCCCAACCAGGAACCCGGTGCCTGTCCAGCCGCTGTCGTTGCGGACATTTTGAAAGTCGATTTGTCCACCAGGCACGACAATCCGTGCGACAGCGCGCCTGTGCTGCGACAAGAGTTCCAGAAGGCTCGCTGGAACGGTGTTCCAGTCGCCAACCTCAGCCTCGAGCTCCGTTTCGCCCAACGCCTTTTGCCGGGTGGCGGTCCACCCTTCGAGCATCTCCTTGGCGTTCGTAACACCGGCGTTGGCCGGGATGTCGGCGAAAGGACTGAGATCGTGCCAATCCGAGATAAAGGGCACGGCGCCAGCCTCCGGCTGATTGCGCGACCGCCTGGCAGGAATTGTGGTGACCATAGCGAACTCTCCTGACCTGCCGCAGAACTGCGAAGTGAAATTCAGACGGTCCAGTCAGCATTCGACCCGCGGGTATCGACGTGGATAAAGCCGCGGGAGGAATAGCGCCCGACGCCGCCAGCAAATTCAGGGTTTGAACGCCGGACTTCCAGCGCAGCCTGATGCCACCGGTCAACCGAACCGGAGTCACAGTGCCAGTCGATAGCCTTGAACTGCATATGCAGGCTGTTCGGCTCCCCTCCAACGCAGGCGTTGTAGGCCGGATTGCGGTAGCAGGACAGGATACGAACAGGAGAGCCTAGCCTTTTGCGTATCTCGTCGAGCATCCGCGCGGTCCGGGCAATGTTGTCCCACATATGCTCAGGCGGCAGTGCGTTCTTGCGGCTGCAACTGCCACCGGACGCATTGCTGTTGCCCAGGAACAGAAATTCCGCCGGCGCGAAGTGGCTGAGGCCCAGCCGCCGAATGAACGCTTCATATCGGTTCATATCGAACCCATCGGCTTCGACGCCGGCGAAGATCGTTCCGAGTGCCCCTGTGTCCGCCTCGACGTTTCGCCCCATACCCGACACGTTAAAACCTGGACGAGGGTCGAGGTGGGCGAACTCATAGAGATCATTTCCACCTCCGTCAGACGGACGGCTCACGTCCCGCGCCAGGCTCTCGGCGATCTGTCGAGCGAAATCGGCACCGTTGGCGGCGGGCGTGACGCTCGCCTCAAAGGATAGCGCGTGGCCACCCACCCAACCGACGGGTGCGGCTTCCGCCATGCCGAGATAAACCGGTACGCTCTGGCCGGCCTCCGACGCCCCCAATTCGATGGCGTCACCGATCTCGTCCAACGCGGCCTCGAACGAGAAGACTTCCAGACCCGCGCCAAGATAGGCTTCGACGCCTTTACTCAGGGCGCGAGCGATCCGGTCCCGATAGGCCGCCTGCCCGAGCTTCTGCTCTTCGTCCGCCCGGTCGAGGAAACTAACCTCGTGCAGGACTGCGGCCGTGCCAGCCGAATGGCTGTTGCCGTCGATGACGCCGAACGCACCCTCCTTTACACCACCTGGATGGCTCGCATTGCGGTCAGGCAAGCCAAGCTCAGCCACCATCGCTCTCTGCACGGCAACACACAGTCGGCGCGAGGCGGCGGTTTGCGTTGGATGAACGAAGGTTTCGGTGCCCTGCGCGTTGTGCCCCGTCGAGGCGTTGAAGTGGACCGAGACGAAGACCGCGGCGTTCCGGCTCCGCGCCACCTCTGCCCGCTTTGCGAGCGAAAGGTTCACGTCGCCAGCGCGGGTCAGGAAAACCTGGTGTCCGTGACTTTCAAGAATTGCCTTGGCTCTCGTCGCGACGTCGAAAGTCAGGGTCTTTTCCAGTGTACCGTTGGGGCCGATGGCGTTGTTCCAACTCGACCCACCGACCTTGACGGGCGGTGGCGAACCGCCGTGCCCCGGATCGAGGACGATGACGCGACCGGCGGCCTCGAGCGCCGGCAGGCTCACCCCAGGCGCCATACGCGTCATCGGAACCGGCGCCCCGGCGCGTATTGGCGTTGCGAACTCGACTGCACCCTCAGACGCCAAGGCGTCAATCGCGTCGCGGAATGCCTGAGCCGCGCGGCCATAGCCTTGGTTCTTGGGGTGCAACTCGTCGAACCAGCTCGATCGTCCGCGGTCCACCTTGCCACGCAGATCGACAAGCCGAAAGTTGGTGAACTCTCGCTGCAGTTCAAGCAATTGCTCCGCGAACCGGCCTAAGACCAGCTCGATGATGGAACGTCCCATGTCGAGCGGAATACCACGTTCGGCGAGAGGGCCGCCGATCCAGCGGCCGGCGCTGTGCGGATACGGGATATCATAGGCGTGACCAAGGACGCGAACCGTCGGGAACTGCTGGCGCACTTCGGTCAGGATCTGGCGATAGGCCGCTATTGCCCTGCGCAGCTCGACTTCGAGGAGCGGCGTGTTCAGCAGGTCCTTGGCTTTCTTTCCCTCAGCATAGGGCAGCAGGAAGCTCGCAAAGCGCCCGCCCCCGAGCATATCGTTGCCACCGCCAGACAACAGCATGACCTGGGCCGCCGTCTGCTCGAGCGCCGCGAGGTATTCGCGTCGCTCGGCCATGTCTCCCAACAGATCGCCAGCACCACTAAGCGAGAAAATTGCCTTGTCGTCGTCGCGGCTGAGTTGGTCGATAGTATCATCGAGCAACAACGGGTACTGGAACCAGCTGTCGCCTTCCTCGACAATACGAAGCCCAGCGAACCCAGCGGAGGTTTTACGCCTGTATGCCAGCCAGCGGGCAGCGCGGCTGATCCGGTTGGCCCAATTCATGGCCGCGTCGCTTTCCACGGCCACGGCAGCGATTTCGCGCTTGATTTCGGGCTTCAGCTGAATGGCCGCATCAAACGGCTTGTCCGTTTGCTCAGCCGGCTCGTAGAGTTCGCTCAAGAGCTTCTGAAGCGCTTCTTCGTCGCCGTCGGCGACTGCGGTGTCAATTCTTCTCTGAATTTCCGCGGCAATCGACATCACGCCCTCCGAAAATGGACGCCCGGGAAACCACGCGCAGCAACGAGCGAACTATGCGCGTGGGCATAGACCGTGGTCCGGAAGTAGAATGGATACAACGGTGCCGAGAGCGCCACCCAAAATTCCAACCAGAATTGGATACGAACGTCTTCGGCGATACTTTCAAGTAAATATGCGCGCCGGCGCGAAGATCGCACCAACGTTACTATTCTATTACTTGGAATCCCCAGGCATAGACGGCCGCGCAGGCTCGCTACAACCCATCATGTGAGTATATTCTGTTTTTTGTATATGTAAATCAAAAAGCCGATCCATGATTGCAATTCTAACGGCTAGGTTGCTAACCTATCGATCGCGCTTGGTTTTCCGCAACGTGAATTTACAGCAAGGCCTGAGCACAAGAACCGGATTCGCTAACACGCCGGGTAGAACTGAACATTCATACGAAGCGAGCGCCACTTTGGACTTCTTTGCCCTGATGGGCAGTCATAACATCGGCTTTGGGAAGTAAGGGGTCGGAGGTTGGAGTGGAACAGGTCAAAGAGGAAGACGCCGGGGAAAACGACGCAGAGCTTGAGAAGCGTATCCTGGCAGAGCTCGACCGGCGTGTTGCAGCGGAAAAATCAGCAAGAGAGATCGCTCTCAGCGCGCAGGACCACCGGCTCGTATCTTCCCTTGGCACCTTGTTTCGCACGATACTTAACAAGAAAGCCGATAGTCGACGTGAACGCCTGTCTGCGTCCTTAACCGCAATCGCCTGGTGTCTGGTGCCGCGAGCCAGCACCGCGACGATCGGATTTGTCGCGATCGCCTCACTGCTACTTGCGTGGCAGCAGGCTCGTCTCCTGTCATCCCAGAATGACAAGATCGAGATACAGAACCTACTCTCCGAAGCGCAACGGCGGTCTGGTCTTTTGTATGAGTCCACCGCCATTTTTGCGATCCTGGACGAAGAAAAGAAGCAAGCTATTGGACGTTCATGTCCTCCCTCAGCGGACGGGGACCTGTGTTGGCATGTCGCCGAAAATGGTTCCCAGCTCTTCATTCCGTCACGTGCAACTGTCGGCCGAATTGCTGCCCTCACTCAGGCGCTGAGGCCCTATAGGTATCTTAGCGTAGAAAACGCGAGACCGTACCGCTTCATCGGCGCTGAGGATCAGCGCGAGATCTGTCCGCAAAACATTTCAAGTCAAACGCTCGCGGAAACTCGAACACTTTTCAGACGGGCTGAGAACCAATCGCCGGAAGAGGACGCGCGCCTTCGTCGGTCGGATGTGATGAAACAGGAAATCGCAGCTATTTACCAAAGTGGTGCTTCCCTCACCGTCTCCGGTACCTCGAATTTCGCTGCATCAGAAGGGTTAAGCCTTCTGGATCGGTTGATGACGGGTGTGATCGGCAGTTCCGCAACCCCAGCCGAGATTGCTCTCAATTGCGCTCCTGCTAGCCCAGAGAGGGGCCAACTGCTCATCTCCCTTCATGCTGCGGGCGTAGACATATCGAAAATCTATGAGCGTGGCGGAGACTTTCGCTACGCGGACATACCGGGCGCATATCTGCGCGGCGTTGTCCTCAAAGGCGTAGACCTCAGTTTCTCACGTCTTCCGGGGGCGCAGTTTCAAGATGCTATTCTGGACAAGGTGTCGTTCGAGAGCGCCCATATTTCGGGGATCAACTTTCGTGGCAGTAAACTTTCGTGGGTCTACTTCGATGGCTCCATCATTCAATCCTTCAGCGACGGCGCTGCCTCTTCAGGACCGTTCACAGCCGCATTTGCCGACAGCAACGCGCTTGGCGGCATCCGTTTTGTTGAAACCTCTGCCAAGGACGACCTCCTTGAACGGCTCTGTCTGGCGGTTTCGATGGTGTCCCGTTTCGATCGACAAACTTCGACATTTGCTTCCACCCCCAAACCGCTTCCAATGATGCGGGAGTTGGAACGTTTTGCACTACTTGAGGAACGTCGGCAAAGCCGGCCCGGAGCACCGCTCAGCCTGATTGCTGTCATCGTTCCCAAAATACTCGGCACAACCCAGATCTTGCATCAATCGCCGAACTCCACTGCGCCCACAAGTCAGCTGAAGTACTCGGTTTTCTCGGACTGTGGCTGGCCAGGCGGTCAACCCGTCCGCAATTGATGGAGCCTCACGTTCGCCCTTTGAACTGCGAAGACCTCGAAGATTGCCGCATGTTTCCTTTTGACCGTGGCCGACTAGAGGAAAAACAGACGGGAGTTCAAGGTGCCACAACGACCTTCGCACGCCTAAGTCTAATAAGGCGCGCGGCGCTGCAGTACAGAGCATCCGAATGCCGGATCGGCGCAGCCTGTAACTGCCTCCTCACTGCCATCGCCACGCACCGGTGCGTGTCTTACGGTAGGTGACTCTATGTTGCCGGTTGCGGCGGGAGGTCGGTAAAAAGGGTACGCACGTCCTTGTCCAACCAGACTGCGAACAGTTTCTGCATGTCGGGCGGCACCGGCGCCTGCTGTTCGACCCATCTCTCCAGGGATTGCACGTCGATCCCCGTTTTGCCCGAGAGCTCGGCAATCGTCTTCGTTTCGGACAGATGTGATTTGACGCCGCTTGCCCAACGCGGGCGTTGCTCGACCGTCCCTCCACGCAGCCATGTTTGCCCGACGCCACGTACCGTCTCGAGCGCGTTTTCGGACAGCAGCCCCGAAACGATCCCCACAAAGGCAATGAAAAACGGATTGAGGGGCGCCGCCTCTCCAAGCTTGGCGGAATCGGTTACGACAAGCACGCCAGCTTTCAGAAGAACAAACACGACAATTGCGATGATCGCCCCCAACATTGGGCGGATCAGGAAATGGCTGCTCTTTGGGATACCGCCATCCCGATAATACTCGTTTGTCAGCTGGACCGTACTTCCAAGAATTCCCATGGCAATTACCAAAACGATGCTCAGGAATTCACTTGGAAGGATCGCAAATCTGTACAGGGTGCCGAGAGCAAACCTCTCAATAAACGTAAATTCAGAGATGAGGTCGTAGATGCGGGCAACGTCCCCCGGCTTCATCGTTCCGTCGGGATCTATCACCTTCGATATTTTCTTCTCCGCCTCGACGAGGATTGCGTCTTCCCGCTCCAGGGAACCCCGGGCATTTGCCGCCGCCGCCTCCGCTTCCCGCGCGGTCTGCAGGGTCTCATTCTTCTCGCGCAAGCTCGCCAGATAAATGCCGTGGAGATCGTCTACTGCCTTTTTGGTCGAAGCGTGGAGCGCCGTTTCCAGATCTTCGATTGCCCCGTCAATCTTCGCCCGCAGTTCCTGGTCGCCCATATCCAAGACGTTGTCCGGGAAGGACAAGGGGACGTAAAGTCGAAGCTTGGCAACCACGTCGTCTCGCGAGGCGTTGTAGTCATCGATGGCCGCAGAATATTTTACCTGCAATTCGTGAAATTTATTGGCTGCCTCGTCCCTCTGCCTGCGGAGATCGTCGATTTTCGCGGATTGCGCGGCAATCCCATCCTGTTGTGTGTTCCATTGCTTGCGAAGCCGGTCAATTTGCCACACGGAAAAAGGAACATCCGCGCGAGAAAACGCCAGCAATCTGCCCTGCAACTGGCTGGCTGAAAGCGTCACCGTTGCCACGACGATCGTGACGACAAAAAGCAGCACAAACCACGTCACCGCCAACGCGGCGCCGGCTGCAGCTGTCTTGCCTGTCGATTTCGCTCCCATATCCAGATCCCCCAGACAGGCTCGCGAGCGCGAGGCCGAAACCCGCCACATCTCGAAGTGAAGCGCCAACGACCAACTGGTTGGAGCTGGACGCAACGGATGCCCATAGGCGACGGTACAAACCTTCGCCCTGCTCCCTTTCGGGACAAATCGCTGTGGTCACAAGATGCGAAGCAGAGATTTTTCCGCCGATAGTCGCCCTGCTCTCCCTGATCGCAAGGCGAGTATGCGCCTATATTAGAAATATTGAAAGCAATAATACAATTTACGCGGGCGTTGGGGCTGTAGTCGGACAGTGGGCGCGCGCCACCCTCCTGCGGGCGCGCTCGCCTTTGTGCTGTCTTATCATTTTGAGCGTGTTCATGCCGGGCGCTCGCCGGTTGGAGCTGGAATCTTCCGGGGCTATGGTGCCTCGCAGAGGCTCGCCAGTTCATCAAGGCGCTGCTGTACGCCAGGCAATCTTCTCATTGTATCCAAGGACCGAATGATGCCCGGGATCGAACCCAAATCCCTCTCCTCAATCGCCTTTTTCAGGGACCGCATTCCTTCGTTCCGGACCGCATTGCTATCAAAGGTAAACCCTTTGAAATAGGCAACAGACATGACGGCACCAAAACAGTCGGGACTGAGCTCCCGCGCCTGAGGTATAGATGTCAACAGGCGACCGGCATACGGTCCGAAAGTCGTTCTTATGAAATTGTCCTTCGCTTCGGCATAGGAGATCGAGACCTTTCCGGCGTCGGATGCCAAAAATGCATCAACGGCATCGCCTCTCAAGCCGAGCGCTGGCACCAATTTTTCGACGACGTCATCATCGAGAATGTCTCCCCAGTCGGCTTCGAACTTCTGGCGCGTCACATTGAACAAACTATACCCGAAGCCGATTGACACGCTTCCAAAAAAGTCTTTCCGAGGCCCGTTTCTTGTCGTCCTGATGTAGCTGCTCTCGGTCATTGCCTCGTGTTTGAAGAACAACTCGATGGCCCTGTCCGACAGAAGGCCGGCAATGTCCGCTCTGCCGACAGCGTTGAGGTATTGCCGGACCTCACCTGATCGAAGACTCGGGATGCCGACGGGAGAATCTGGCGGCAGTGCAGCCAAGGCGATCTTCTCTATCTCAGGCTGGTTCAATTGGTCCAGGACCCCAATCCGGACCAGGAACAGCAAGACTTTCGCGCGCTCAACCTCGGTCTTCTTGTCTGCAAGCTCCTTTTCAAGAATCTTGTACTGAAACTGTTGACGGGCGGAAATCGCGGCGATTGAAGCTTGATTGTCAGCTCGAAGGTAGTCGAAAATGAAGTTGCCAGTGAGGGTTATTAGACCGGTCAACGCCACGGCGAGCGGCGTGCTCCAGCGCGACCTGGAGCCTTCGCGACGTTCCTGGCGAGATTTCTCAAGCTCTATGTAGGTGTTGAAAACCTGCCGTTTTTCTTCCTCCGATGGGGCGGTTGAAGTGCCATCAAATGCACTGCGCATAGCCTGCGCGGCGGCTGCCACCATCTCATCTGGAGAACGCTCGACGCTCATGTGGTCTACCAAATTCGAACTGCGAAACAAAAATGATCGCGCGCGCTTCAATGGATGAAGACTGCTTACACTAGATCGCAACAGCGACAGCCGTCTAGGTCACCCTCCTCATATATGCACTTTGTAACTCGCTCTTCGACCGGCTGCCGCCGGCGCGTCGGACGGATTCAAGCAAGAACAACAGACACGCCGACATGTTTCCTTCCGCGGATTGGCTGAAGGCGGATGTGCATGGCACCGCGACCAGCGGCTCGCCCACGGGCCCCCGTCGAATGCGCCTCCAAAGCTTCAGGGCCTGCGGTTGCGAGCGGCCACAAGCCCCAGGTCCCTGGCGCCGAGCCGGCCAATGGCGGACAGTATCCTGTAGCCGCCCATGACCATATCTCGCTCGGCGTTCGCCAGTTTCACCTGCGCTTTGACGACATCGGCCTGCGCTTTGAGAACGTCCAGAAGCGTGCGTTGACCGATCGCACGTTCCGCCATCACGCCGTCCATCGCCATTCTTGCCGCTTTCACGGCTCCCCGGTTGGCGGATGCGGTCGCGATCGCAGCCTGGTACTGCGCCCAGGCGGCAGCCGCCTTGGCTTGAACCTCGGCGCCCTGAATATCGACCTCGAAGTGCGAAGTACCGCGTTTTTCCTTGGCCTGGCGAACCTGTGCAGCAACCTTTCCACCCTCGTAGACAGGCACCTTCAAATCCAACGCCGATCTTTCTCGAGGTCGCGCCTGCATCAAAGGCCATCGCGTCGATCGCGCTGCCGCCCTGCCCGCGCCCGATCCCGACCGAACCGGTGACGCCGGGCAAGAGCTTTCCTTCGGCGGCAGCAACGCCGAACACTGCGCTCTCTGCGAGGTGCCGCTTCGCGAGCCGTGCTGGGTGGCGCTTTGCCGCGATAGCCAGGGCCTTGTCGAGATTGGAGGGTAGTTTTTCAGACGGAGGCCTGGCGCCGGAGAGCTTTCCCGGTTCATCGCCGATGACCTGCCTATAATTGGCTTGCGCGCGCTTGACTTCAGCATGGGCAAGATCAAGCTCCGCCTGCGCGGCTGCCCGTCGCGCCTCCGCCTGAGCGACATCGGTTCGTGTTCGCTCACCCGCTCCGTGGCGGGCTCTCTCGGATCGCGTGAGTTCATTCAGGAAATCAAGGTTCTGTTTGCGCAAGCCCACCATACGGCGTGCCAGGATCACGTCCATGTAGGCTTCGGTCGCCTGGAACAGGATATTCTGTTCGGTGTTGCGTGTGTTTTCCTCCGCAGCCCGCAATCGCGCCTTGTTGACCGAGACGTGTTCGTCGTTTGCAGCCCGTCGAAGAGGGTTTGATCAAGAACGATGCCAAAGGTACCGCGGTCAGCGCTGACGACGGAGCTGTAGCCTATGCCACTGCGCAACTTGATTGTCGGGCGCATGGCAGATCTGGCAATCTCTACGTCCTGCGCACTCACCAGTACCCCGGCCCTGGCTGCGGTGAGCGTCGGGTTGTTGCGATGGGCCTTTGCAAGCGCACTTGAGAGCGGCTCAGCCTTCGCCACATCCGCAGTAATGGTGGCAACGAGCAGTGTAAAAGCGGCTGTCAATCGTTTCATCGAGCGAGGTCTCCATCGGCGGACCGCGATGTCCCAAGCCCCGTCGCTGTGTGGCGATATCGGTCACGCTCGCGGTGCAAAAATCGCGCGGACGCTCGTCTGGTTGTGTCGAGAAACGGTTTGCATTCGAATGCTGTTCTGTCGGCGTGCCGGCGGAGGATCTCCCGTGACAAACACGAGCGCAGCGACGCTCGCCGCGCGCGTGCCGAGCATCCGCTATCGCATCATGGCCGCGACGTTGCCGCCGTCGACGGTGATGACAGCGCCTGTGCTGGTGCGTGCTTTTGCCAGATGAACGAAGGCTTCGGCGACATCCTTGGCGGCGACCTCGCGATTGACGAGGTTTCCGCGCATGTAAGCTTCCGGCGTGATGCCGCGGGCGCGGCTGCGCTCTTCGACCATTTGGTCAGTCATCAACCCGGTGCGAATGCGGTCGGCATTGACGGCATTCGACGTTATCCCGTCAGCACCGTGTTCGACCGCATATTGCCGCATCAGCGCCATCAGAGCGGCTTTCGATGTCCCGTAAGGACCGAAGTCCGGACCGGGGTTGACCGCCTGCTTGGAGACGTTGAACACCAGGGCGCCACCGGTGCCCTGGGCCTTCATGATCTTTACCGCGCGGCGGGCAATGTAGTGGTGTCCCCAAAAGTTGAGCGCAAACGCCTTTTCGAAGAGCTCATCGGAAACCTCGCTGATGGCGCCCTGAAAAGCTGCGCCCGCATTGGAGATGACGATGTCGACACCGCCGAAATGCACGGCGACTTCGGCAAGAGCGGCATCAACGGCTTGCGGGCGGGTCACGTCGCATAGGATCCCGACACCGCCAAGGCGCCTGGCTTCTGTTTTCAACGCCGATTCTGAAAGGTCGAGCAGGGCGATTTCAGCGCCGTCGGCGCGCAGTGCCTCGGCGATCGCCAGGCCCAGCCCACCGGCGCCGCCGGTGACGACCGCAACCTGACGGCCAAGCGGCTTCTCCGCCTGTTTCGTCAGCTTGACCTGTTCGAGTGACCAGTACTCGATATCGAACAGATCTGCCTCTGAGAGCGCCTCGAAGCTGTCGATGCCTTCGGCATTGCGGATCACGTTGATCGTCGCCTCGGCAACGTCGGCACCCACGCCTGCAGCTTTCTTGGTCGGCCCGGCCGCAAACAGACCAACGCCGGCGACGTAGAAGACGCGGGGCATGGGATCAAGCATCTTCTTGTTGCCGCCAACGCGGGCATTGTTGCGTTCGAAGTAAGCGCGGTACTCGGCGGCGTAAGCCGCAATTGCCGTGCGCACTGTCTCGGCCCAGGCCACTGTTTCGCCGGCGACCGGGGCTGGCAAGGCAAGGCCAAAGCGCTTGATGTGGATGACGTGCTCCGGCGTCGCATTGCCGCGGCGGGCAAGGTCGACGGCATTCTCCGCATTGCAAAATTCAAGCACGGCCTCGCTTGCGCGATGCTCCAGAACAAACCGTTTCGGGCAGCCTTCGATGCCGGTATCCATCGCAATCGCGCCCCGCAGGATCGGCGCAATGTCTGCCGCCGTCGCGAGGTCGGTCGGCGGCGTCACTTGAACGAAGGGGCGGGCATTGCCTTGCGCGATGCGGCGCTCCGCCTTGTCGATCGCGGCGATCATTTTCTCATAGGAATCGCGCGGATCTTCCGACCATGTGAAGATGCCGTGTTTCAGAAGGATCATGCCATCCGCTGTCGGATCGGCACGGAAGGCCCGGTCACAGACCTTGGCGAGATCGAAACCGGGCATAACATAGGGTACGATGATCGAATTGGGGAAGAGTTCCCGAATGATCTCCGCGCCATGCGGCTGGTTCGTCAACGACACGATCGCGTTGGCATGCGTGTGATCGATATGCTTGAACGGCAGGTTTGCGTGTAGAATGGCCTCAACCGACGGGTTGGGCGCAACGGGATCAAGCAACAGCCGGCGCTGCAACATGACCATGTCGTCGTCGCTGAGCGTCGGAAAGGCGACCATGGCTTGCAGCGGTTGCAGGCGGACGGCCGGCAAGCCGGCCGGTTCGATCGTCCCCATGTCCCAGCCGCTTCCCTTGACACAAAGTACAGGAATTTCCGAGCCGTCGAGGTCAACGAACGTGGTCTTCACCGAGGTATTGCCGCCACCATGCAGGACGAGTTCCGGATCAGACCCGAGAAGGCGCGTTGTGTAGGTGCGGATCGCGAGATCGCGATTGACGCCGTTGCGCACATAGGCGTCGACGACATTGGCATAGTCGGTTTCAGACCATCTCGATTTCATGAAAGGCTCCTCTGCAGCCGGTGCCCGGGCGTCCTCCGCGACGGCTCCGGACGAAAATTTAGGTGGCGAAACCTCTCCCGCCGAACCGAAAGCGGTTGGCGGGCGATGGTGCGCCTGGGATCGGCAACCGGTGCGGACCGCGCCACGGATCCGGTTCGATCCTCGGCTTGCCGCGGTCTCCTTGCACACAAGCAAGAACCCGATCTCGGTTGCCCGTTGCAACGGCGTATCAACAAATGACAACACATAGTGTCAAATGTCAATCGAGCTTTCGAATTTGTTTGACGGCCGAGGTTTTTCCGGTTTGAGGTGGCGGAAAAGGTGTCAGGCGGAGTGACGGATGACGGATGGCGCGCGGGCAAGTTCGATGATCGGCGAAGGCAAGTCACTGCCGCCCGAATTCGATGACGGGGTCGTCTGGGCCGCGTGGCTCTACTACGTCGACCAGCTGACCCAGAGCGACATCGCCAAGATCCTCGGCATGTCGCGCGCGACCATCGTCAACTACCTGCAGGAAGCACGCGAGCGGGGCCTCGTGTCGATCCGCGTCAACACCGACGTCGGCGGACGTGTCGCTGTTGCGCGGAAGCTCAAAGAGACGTTCGGACTTGAAGGCGCACTGGTTATTCCCGCAGGGGAACCTACCGCGCTGGTCACCAGGCTCGGCGAGGCAGGAGCCCGCCTTCTGGCCGACATGGTGAAGGAGGGCGACACGATCGGCGTTGCCTGGGGCCGAACCGTCCTTGCCGTTGCCGACCAGATCTCGCTGCCAGAACCGCTCGGCGGTCTGACCGTCGTGCAAGTGTCTGGCAGCTCGATCGCCAATCCCGAGTTCTCGCCCGAATTCTGCACGTCGCTGATGTCGCAGCGCATTCATGCCCGCTGCGTCAACCTGCTGGCGCCTGCGCTGTTGTCGACGCCGGAACTCAAGCGCTGGCTGCTGGCCGAACCGGTGCTCGTCAAGCAATTCGAACTCATCCATTCCACCAATATCCTGGTCTTCGGTGTCGGCGATATCGGCCCGGATACGCTGATCCGATCGGCCAATGTCGCAAACCAGGAGGACTTTGATTCCTATCAGGCACACGGCGCCGTCGCCGTCCTGATCTGCCGTTTCATTGATGAAGCGGGCCGTCAGGTGAACGGCGAACTCGATGACCGCATGGTGGGCATCGAGCTCGATGAACTGGTGCGTATTCCCAGCCGCATCTGTGTTGCCGGTGGTGCAAACAAGATCGCGGCAATCCGCGCGACGATGAATGGCGGTTACGCCACCCACCTCGTCACCGACGTCGATACCGCCGAGATGCTGCTGGCCGAGCGCCTCTGAGGCGCTCGGGAGCCTTGCCCTCGGGACGCGGCATCCGTTGGTCTCGACGCGTGCAGTTTTCATGAAGTCGAGCGTCGCCTCGAAAGAGGTGATGCCGACGTCGGAACCGAGGCCCGTCGCCACGAGTGGCGCGGATGCGTGAGCAAGCTTGAGCGGCTGTCACGGCGCGCCCGTTGGTCTGTTACAGGTGACGCAGCGGTGATCGCGTACAGGCCTTAGAAGCCGAAGGACTGCTGTGCCGGTGGCGGCGGTTCCAGGTGAACACCTTCCAGCTCGAGCATCCGCGTCTTGGTGGTCGACCCCCCTGGCGCGGAAAAACCGCCGATCTTGCCACCGGCAGCAAGCACCCGATGGCAGGGTATGATCAGCGACACGGGGTTTTTGGCCATGGCCTGACCGACATCACGGGCGGCTTCAGGTCCAGCGCCCAGTTCCTTTGCCAAGGCGCCATAGGTGGTGGTCTGCCCCCAGCGCAGCGCACGCGCGGCGGCATAGATGCGCCGGAAAAATTCATCCTGGCCTTCGAGATCAACCGTGAAGCCGGAGAAATCGACTTCAGCGCCCTCGAAGTAGCGCTGCACGGCATCAACCGCTTCCCGGATCTCAGCTGTCGGGTGAGCTGCCTCGGCGGCCGGCAGCCGCCGCAGCAACAGCCGCTCGGTTGCGTCGGCCGCACGGGTCGGAAGCTGAAACCGTGTGATGCCGACATCGTTCCACGCGATGCCGCAGAACCCGGCCGCAGTATCGAAGATAAAATAGCGATGTTCTGCCTGCGCCATTTCCTAGCCTCCGCTTGTGCGTCTACCACAAAAATCGTCTCTCCCGGGTCCAAATTCAACCCGTTTCCTGCCTCCACGATGCCTAAGCGCCCGGCCGCGCTGCCGTTTCTGTCCGGCTATCGCTGTCGCAGCGAATTCGCCATTTGCGAAAGCTTTACGCTTCTCGGGCAATGCTTCGCGCCGCAACCAGGAGGTGACTGTGGACACCCTGCATACCCCGACGATCATGTTCAGCTCGTTTGCGACGCTGGTGATCTTCGGCGTCTTCTTTGGCCTTGCCTGGCGGCAGGACCGCAAGAGCGTCGAACTCATGCTCTGGTCATCCGCCTTCTTCACCGGGGCGCTCGGTTTCGTGCTGCTTGCCTTCCGCGGTGACGGCTATCAATTCCTCACGATATCGCTCGGCAACGCGCTTGCGGTTCTGGCCCTCGCGATGATCTGGCTTGGCCTGCGCGCCTTCGACAACCGCCCCCTCAAGATCGTTTCCGCACTGGCAGGGCCGGCCCTGTGGATCGCGATCACCTTCTTCTCCGATCACTTCCGGGAGAGCGTCACTAGCAGGATCGTTCTCTATTCCGTGCTGATCTTCGTCTATTCCGCTCTGGTCGCTCTCGAAATCTTCAAATCGGAGAACTTCCGCAAGCTGCCAAGCTCCTACATCGTCGCCTTCGTCTTTGGCAGCCATGGTGCATTCTATCTGGTCCGGATTCCATTGATCTTGCTATGGCCACTCGCCGGCAATACCGCTTCGGGCGCCGAGCAGCCGGTGTGGTATCAGTTTGTCACCTTCGAGCTGTTCCTGCATTGCCTGGCCGGCGGCTTCGCCTTCTTCGCGCTGGTGATGGAACGAACGCAGCAGCGCTACAAGCTGGCTTCGGAAACCGACGCACTGACGGGCGTGCCGAACCGTCGCGCCTTCCTGACGCAACTCGACACCTTCCTGGCCGAAGCCCCGAGCGAAGGTGCCCTGCTCTACATGGACGTCGACCATTTCAAGTCGATCAACGATCGCTACGGACACGCAGCCGGCGACCAGGTGCTCGTCGAATTTGCCGAGATTGTGTCAAGGACCGTACCCCGCGACGCTTTCATCGCGCGCATGGGCGGCGAAGAGTTTGCCGCCTGCCTGCCTGGCTCGGACCGCCCAGGGGCGATCGCCATCGCCGAAACCATTCGTGCCGCATTGGAAACCTGCCGGCTCGGTACATCCAAGGGTGTTCTGTCTGCGACGGTAAGCATCGGCATTGCCTTGACTGAAGAGCAAAGGGATTCGCACGCCGCCATTTCAGCGGCCGACGCCGCGCTCTATGCGGCGAAGGCGGGCGGCCGAAACGCCGTCTGGTCGATCGATGGCTCCGGCGTGCCGCAACTTGCAGCCGGCGCCTATCGCAACGACACGCAGGCGACTGCCATGATCTCGCTGAGACCATCGCGAGGCAGTGCGGCATCGAGGCAACCGAGCGCGCCCTGACGACCGGGCGCATTCCCCTCGACCAACTGCGCTGTCAGCTGGCCCGTCTCACCATCTCGCTTCCGTCGCGCCGAGCCGAGGCCCGCGATGTCCCAGCGACCGAGGAGCAGGATCAGGCAGACCAGCACGACGGTTTCGCAAGCACCGGCAGCCAGCCGAGACGCGTCGGCTGATTGAGCCGCCAGAGGCGCCAGCTGAAAGCGAGCGGCAGAAGGACGAAAGGGACGGAGAGAAAACCGACAATTGCGATCATGAGACCTTCCCTGCCCGCAAGACGTGCAACCGCCTTCATCTAGGTACTGTTTACACAATAGAAAAATAGGGATATTTTTTATCCTTAATAGATGCACGTTGGCATCTGCCGGACGAACACATGATCCTCAAAAGCCAAGTCGAATGGGCGCTGCATTGTTGTGCCATTCTCGCCGGCCTGCCTGAAGGCCGCTACCTGTCGACCAAAGCGCTGGCGGAATTCCATGGGCTTCCCAAGGAATATCTGTCGAAAGCACTACAGGGCCTTTCCCAGGCCGGCCTCGTTGACACGACGCTTGGACCTTCGGGCGGATATCGACTGGCGAAAGACCCCGCCGAGCTCACCTTTCTCGATATCGTCGAGGCGGTCGAAGGCACAGCACGGACATTCGTCTGCACCAATATCCGCGCCAACAATCCCTGCCGGCCGGCAGGCTATTGCGAGAGCAGTCCCTGCGCGGTGGCCCGCATCATGTGGGAGGCGGACGAAGCCTGGCGCCAGAAACTGCGCAGCGTCCGTTTGGCGGACCTGATCGAGGCGCTGTCGAAGGAAATCCCGGCAGAGCTCTGGAAGAGCAGTTTCGAGTGGGTGCTAGGGCGCGCCGGATGAGCGCGATGCGAATTTCGTCTCGATATGCGGCGGGTAAGGATATGCCTGCGCCGGCAGCGCGAGCGAAAGACCGTCTTGCCGGCATTGGTCGTGGGCACGTGTGAGCACTTCGTTTCGCGCCGGCGTCCTCTCTGCCGGGCTCCGTACACGAACCTGCAATTCAACCTCGGTCGCCACGGCGTCAATTGCCTTGAGTGCGACAACCGGCGGCGGATCGTGCACGATCCTGGTACAGTTTTGCAACGCGGTGCGCATGGCGTCCTCGACGCGCTGCGGCGGATGGTCTGCCGCGACACGGATAAGCACCAGGATCTGGTGCGTCTGGTCCGGGCGATTGAAGTTGGTGAGCCCGACCTTGGCGAGCGCGCTGTTTGGCAGAACGACAACGTTGTTGGCGCTGGTGAGCAGGAAGGTTGAGCGCCAGTTGTTCTCGATAACGCGGCCCTCGGTCCCGTCGCCGAGCGCAATCCAGTCTCCAATGGCAAAGGGTCGCCCGAGTGTCAGCGCGATGCCCGAGAAAACGTCGCCAAGCGTGTTCTGAAGCGCAAGACCGAAGATGATGGCGACCACGCCGGAAGTGGCAACGAGCGTGCCGATCGGCGCGCCGAACACGAAGGCCAGGACAGACAGCGTCACGCCAAGGTAGACGACGGCAACGATGAGATCCTGCAGCAGGCGGGCCTCCCGCGGCCGCCTTTCCAGTACGATGTAGATGCGCACGAAGCCGATGAGGGACCAGGCAAGGTGGGTCCACCACAGAACGCGCGCCGACGTGGCGAGGAACGTCGCGGCACCCTGCAGATGATTGCCCTCCCCCCGGTGCGGCATGATTCCGGCGGAAACAAGGGCCGCGGTCATGACAAAGAAGAAGAGGATCTGGACGATCAATCTCGCCATCGGGCGGCCACGACCCTGCAAGTGCCAGACGACGATACCGGCGATCCCGAGGAGATTGATCAGAACGAGCGGCAAGGGCAGGTGGTCGGCGAACATGGCATGCTCCAACGGTACACGGGAACAGGACCGGGTGCGCAGCCGACACCCGCTCCTGTTCCCGGCCCTGTCTCAGTGACTACTTCATCGGATAAGTCAGTTCCTTCTCGGCGGTATCGACCACAAAGACCGCGAGCAGCTTGGCAGACTTGCTCTTGCTGCCGTTCGCGCTGACGCCGTGACGGTCGCCGGGCATCTCCGAAAAGCTCTCTCCGGCCTTGTATTCCTTCACCGGCCCGTCATTGACCTGGCTGAGGATCGAGCCTTCCAGCACCGTTGCGTAGATGAAGGCAGTGCTCGGATGGGTGTGCGCTTCAGAAGAGCCTCCCGGTCCGTATTCGACCAGCACGCCCTTGATGCTCTTGCCCGGAACGTTCGGCAGTTCGTGTTCGTAGACGAGCGCGACCTTGGCAGCATCGCCGGCCGCGGCCGTACCGATCAATGTTACGGTGATCGCAAGAGTGGAGATGAGTGACTTGATCATGTCGAAAATCCTTTCAGGAACTGGATGATGCGCCGCAGGCGCGCCGTTCGCTCACTTGCGAGCAAACGTCGCGAACCACTGCTCGAAGGTGATGCGGCCGAGGCGGGGATTTTTGTCGGAGACGAGCGAACCGTCGTCCAGGCGAGCCCCGAAGTAACGCGCTTCCCGGTCGGGCTCGACCTTGCGACCGTCGCCCATGGCCTTGAGGTAGCGAGCAACAAGATCGCTGAGGCGCGAACGCTCGGGCCCGGCAATCTCGATCGTGCCGTTGATGGGGGATGCGAGCGCGACCTCCGCCATGGCATCGGCGACGTCGTCGGAAGCGATCGGCTGCACATAGGCCGGCGACAGACGCACCGTGTCGCCGACGGTTCCGGACTGGGCGATACCGCCCAGGAATTCCATGAACTGCGTTGAATGCACGATCGTATAGGGGATGCCGGCGGCCTTGATCAGCTTTTCCTGGGCAAGCTTGCCACGGAAGTAGCCGCTTTCCTGCAGCCTTTCGGTCCCGACGACCGAAAGCGCGATATGGTGTTTGACGCCGGCTGCCTTCTCCGCTGCCGCCAGGTTGCGGCCGGAGGTCTCGAAGAATTCGAGGACCGCCTTGTCCTCGAAGGAGGGCGAATTGGCGAGGTCAACGACGACATCGCAACCGGCGAGCGCCTCGGCCAGGCCCTCGCCCGTGATCGTGTTCACGCCGGTGTTCGGCGAAGCGGCGATCACCTCATGTCCCTGCTTGCGCAAGCGGTCGACAGTCTTGGAACCGATTAGGCCGGTCCCGCCGATGATGACGATTTTCATGGAATCCTCCAATCACAGCGGCCGTTTCGCCGCATTGCCGATCACTCTGGAACAGGGGTTAGTTCAGCCCGGCCTTGTCGAGACCGTAGAGTTTGTCAGCCGAGCCCGGCACGTTCTTGAACGCAACGCTCAGACGGTTCCACGCATTGATGACCGAAATGGAAAAGGTCAGGTCGGAGATTTCCTTCTCCGAAAGCTGGCCGCGTACACGCTCGTAAAGTTCGTCCGGAATGCCGCCTTCGGGCAATTTCGTGACCGCCTCAGCCCAGGCAAGTGCTGCGCGCTCGCGCGGGATGAACAGGTTCGATTCACGCCAGATCGCGACGTGGTAGAGGCGCAATTCGCTCTCGCCGTGAATCTTTGCTTCCTTGACATGCATGTCAAGGCAGAAGGCGCAGCCGTTGATCTGCGAGGCCCGGATGTTCACGAGGTCGCGGATCTTCTGCTCGATGACGCTATCCTTCAGGCTGAGGCTCAGATCAGTCATCTTCTTGAGGAATTCGGGAGAGTGCTGGGCGTAGTTCAGGCGCTGTGTCATGGCTTTGCTCCTCTATTAAGGATATCATTTATCCTTATGGATATAAGATATCCGTAATAGCTGGACAGTAAAGCGCTTCGGGCATAAACTCAACGCATAAGGCTTATGTCGAAACGTGTGGGGGGGGCCGAATGGATATCGTTTCTGCGCTCAGAGCGTTCGTGCGCGTGGCCGAGACGGGCTCGTTTTCCGCCGCCGCAGTCGACCTCAACCTGACGCAACCGGCCGTCTCGCGGCAGGTTTCGGCGCTCGAAGAGCATCTGAACACACGCCTGCTTCACCGAACGACCAACGCGCTCGCCTTGACCGCCGAAGGCGAGCACATGATCCCGGTGGCACTTCGGGTGATCGAGGCGGTCGATGCGCTCAACGAGGCGTCCTGCACTGAACCGGCCATGGCAACGGGCCGCGTGCGGCTTACGCTTCCCGCGCCGCTCGGCCTCTATGTCAGCGACCGTCTGGCCGCCTTTCTCGAGCAACACCCGGGCTTGTCGGTCGATCTGATTTTTCGCGAGGAACCGTCGGATCTCGTCGGCGAAGGCATCGACCTGGAGGTGCGGCTCGGCCCGGTCTCGGACAGCAGCCTGGTGTGCCGGCGCATCGGCTGGACGACCGCCTTTCTCGTTGCCGCACCCAACTATCTGGAACGACGAGCGGCACCCGAAACCCCCGGCGACGTCAGCAGCCACGAGTGCATTTGCTACAGCCGCGCCGGCGACGAGCGCCAATGGGCCTTTTCCGATGGGGCCGACGACGTGTTCGTGCGCATCGCACCGCGCCTTGTCGCCAACAACGCGGTGGCCGTGCATCGCGCCGCGCTTGCGGGAAGCGGCCTGGCGATCCTCTCACACATCCTGGCCTGCCCGGACATCGAAGCGGGCCGGCTGGTGAATGTGATGCCGGAATTTCCGCCCGCACGTCTGCCGATCAGCATTGTCTACCCGTCGCGCCGAAACATGCCGCTGCGGGTCAGAACGGTTCTCGATTTCCTGGTGCAGGCAGTCCGGGAAGACCCTTTGATGGCCTCCGCTTCCTGACGACCGACGACACGGCCTCATCGATGGCCGGCTGTCACGCGCAAGGGCAGACCGCTGTAGGGCTTTATTTCCTTCAGGACAAAAGTCGTCTGCATTTCCTTGATGCAGGGCAGACGGCGTACGACCTTCATGGCGAAATCCGAATAGGAATCGAGGTCGGACGAAACCACCTGCAGCAGGAAGTCGGCGTCGCCGGCAATGCTGTAGCAGGCGACGACGCTGTCGAGCTTCATCACTTCCTCAGCAAAAGCATCGGCTTCCACCTCCGTATGGCTGTCGATCTTTACCCGGATGAAGGCGAGCACGCCGAGGCCGATTTCCCGGCGGTTGAGGACGGCCCTATAGCCCTCGATGACACCATCGTCCTCCAACTGCCGCACCCGGCGCCAGCAGGGCGAGGTGGACATGCCGACTTCCTCCGAAAGCGCCTGGTTGCTGAGGCGCCCGTCACCTTGCAGCGCAGTGAGGATCTTTACGTCTGTGGGGGTGAGAGCTGCGGGCATAATCAATCTCATATCTGGTCAAATCAGGTAGATCCTACCGCAAATGATCGAGAGTGCACAATATCCGAAAGGACTTACCCCTCTTCTCCATTTATTCTCCCCTTCGAAGAAAACGGAAGGACCAGCCCATCGTGAATCAGGACATCCGCCTCGCCGTCATCGTCAATCCCGAACTGCCGGCAGGCCACCTCGCCAATACGATCGCGGCGATTTCCATCGGCATAGGCTCGGCAGTACCCGCATTGGGGAACCAACGCCTGACGGATGCCAGGCAAAACACCATCGACATCAGTTCCAACCAGCCCATCCCGATCCTCCAGGCCGACAGCCAGGCAATCGGCGCGCTGCTGCTGAAGGCGCTGCCGAAGCAGGAGGGGCGCTTCGTCGTGCCATTTCCGACCTTCGCCCGCTCGCTGCACAGCTATGCCGACTACGAGGCGCAGTTTCCGCAACGCGACCTATCCGAGGAATCGATCGATGGCGTCGGCCTTGCCGGCCCTTCGAAATGGATCAAATCGCTGACCGGGTCCTTGAAGCTGCTGCGGTGATGCGATGGCATCGATGCGCCGGTAAGCTGGCAAGCCGCAAGCGAACGGCGCGGTCCCGCCGTTCATGCAATATGTATATTTTTTTCATATTGAATTGAGCCTTCGCACAGAAGGGCAACGACACATTCGCAACACTTCCCTCTTTATTACAGAAGAACAGTATTTTTCCGGGTAGTCCCGACGTTTCCCAGCTTGACGCCACCTGCAGCGCGCGCCAAGCTTTGAAAATCATTTTCAGAATATCAGGATTCCATCAAATACCATACCGGCATGCGGCTCACCACCGGGGGCCGACGCGTGACGAGACGACATCGGGGAGCAATGCGCATGACCAATCAACGGCTCATCATGCTGATCTTCTTCCTTCAGCCGATCGCCTTCGGCGCCTGGCTGCCGCGCATTCCCGATATTCAGCAGAGGCTCGGCCTCGGGCCGGCCGAACTGGCGATAGCACTTCTCGGGATGCCGGTCGGCATTCTGCTGACGCTGCCCTTTGCCGGACGCTTCGTCGCGTGGATCGGCGGTCGCGCCACCATCCTTTATGGCTTCGTCGTCTTTTTGGCACTCGTCTGGCTGCCGACATGGGCTCCAAGCATCGAAGTGCTCTTCGTGACGCTTGCCATCGTCGGTGTGGCGCTGGCGACCCTGGAGCTTGGCCTCAACGTCGAGGCCGACGCGATCGAAAAGCATTCCGGCCAGCTGATCATGAGCACCTGCCACGGCTTCTGGAGCCTCGGCATCATGACCGGCAGCCTGATCGGCGTCGGTTTCGCCGCGCTCAACGTCGCACCGCAATGGGCCGTGCCGATGACCGCCGCCGTGATGCTTCCGATCAGCGTCTATTTCGCAATGAAGCTGCCGCTGTTGCAGTCCGCAGAAGCAAAAGGCGGGGAAGCAGCCCCGTCCAAAGGAAAGCTTCCGAGCTTTGCGCTGCTTGGCGTCTGCTTCTTCGTCTTCGGCATCACCATGACCGAGGGGGCTGTCGCCGACTGGTCGGCCGTCTTCCTGCGCGATGTCTATGGACTCTCCAGCGCCAGTGCCGGCTTCGGCTATTCGATCTTCGCTTTCATGGTCGCAGCGGGTCGCTTCGCCGGCGATCGGCTGAAAGCCAGCTATGGACCGGTTGCCGTGGCACGCGCCTGCGGTGTCGCCAGCATCGCCGGCTTGCTTCTGGTGGCCGCGAGCCCCGCCGCCTGGGCAGCGCTTCTCGGCTTTGCCGCCATGGGTTTCGGCGTTTCGGTCGGCTTCCCGCTCGCCGTCACTGCCGCGGCCGACCAGAAGGATCGTCCGGCCGCCGCGAGCGTTGCCATCCTGTCCTTCATCGCGCTTCTGGGCTTCCTGCTCGGGCCACCGCTGATCGGTCTTATCGCCGAGCACAGCGACATGCGCTTCGGCCTTGGCGTGCTCGTGCCCTTCCTTGCCATCAGCCTGCTTTTGACCGGTCGACTGAAGCCTGCCGCTCGCGCAATCACTGAGGATGCTCAACAAGCCGCCAGCCGCGCCTAACGGCCACCGCGATGTGCAACGAGAAAGCCCCGGCCGAATGCGGCCGGGGCTTTCTCGTTCATCGGCCGGAGTGCCTTACTTGCGGGCCGCCATGGTGTTGTAGCTGGTGATGAGGTTGCGGTAGTCGGGGATATGGTTCGAAAAGAGCGTACCGAGGCCCTCGATGTCGTTGCGCCAGTCGCGGTGCAGTTCACAGGCAACACCGAACCAGGTCATGAGCTGCACACCGGCTGCCGTCATGCGCGACCAGGCAGAATCGCGGGTCACCTCGTTGAAGGTGCCGGAAGCGTCTGTCACCACGAAGACCTCGAAGCCTTCCTCGATGGCCGAAAGTGCGGGAAACGCCACGCAGACCTCGGTTACCACGCCGGCGATCAGCAGCTGCTTTTTGCCGGTCGCCTTCACGGCCTTGACGAAATCTTCGTTGTCCCAGGCGTTGATCTGGCCCGGACGGGCAATATAGGGCGCCTCGGGAAACTGCTCCTTCAACTCCGGCACCAGCGGGCCGTTCGGACCGTCTTCGAAGCTGGTCGTCAGGATCGTTGGCAGCTGGAAGTATTTGGCGAGATCGCCGAGTGCCAGAACATTGTTCTTGAACTTGTCCGGATCGAAGTCGCGCACCAAGGACAGGAGGCCGGTCTGATGGTCGACGAGCAGGACGGCAACATCATCCTTGTTGAGGCGTACATAGGGCTTGGTCATCGGAAAATCCTTCCTTGGCTTTGGCTTCGATCACCGCCGGCAGCGCGTTCGCGGCTGCCTGATCGGCTGTGACTGAAAGCAAGTTATCGCAGGACGCTGAAGCGCAATAGATTGCTAAAGTCGACGCAGCGTCCTACAAATAGAACGATGTACGATCTGAACGACCTCTATTATTTTGTCCAAGTCGTCGAGCACGGCGGCTTTGCGGCGGCGGCACGGGCGACGGGAACGCAAAAATCCCGACTGAGCCGGCGCATCGCGATACTGGAGGAGCGGATCGGCGTCCGGCTGATCCAGCGATCGCCGCGGCGGTTCTTCGTCACCGATGTCGGCCGCGAATATTATCAACGCTGTGTCGCGGTGCTGATTGAAGCCGAAGCGGCCGACGCCTTCATCGCGCAGCATCAGGGCGAGCCGCAGGGGGTTATCAAGGTCAGTTGCCCAACGGCGTTGATTTCGTTTCAGTTCGGCCGGCTCTTCGCGCGCTTCATGACCACCTATCCGAAGATCGGTCTGCAGCTCGAAAGCACGAACCGCCGCGTCGACGTGATCGCCGAGGGCTTCGACGTTTCAATCCGCGTCCGGTTTCCGCCGTTGGAAAAAAGCGAGCTCGTCATGCGCAAGCTCGACGACAGTTCGCAATATCTCGTCGCCAGGCCGGGATTTATCAAGGCGCCGCTCCAGGCGCCGGAGCAACTGGCGGGACTGGCGAGCCTTGCCTGGACCTCGGCCACGAACACCTACGAATGGCGCCTCGAGCGCACCAGCGGCGAACGGACGGCCGTTCGGCACGAGCCGCGCTTCCTGACGGATGATATGGCGGCCCTGCGCGAGGCAGCGCTCGATGGCGCGGGCATCGTGCAGTTGCCGACGATGATGATCTGGAAAGACCTGGCCGCCGGCACGTTGGTTCCGGTACTGCCTGAATGGCGGCCAGCCTCCGGCGTCGTGCACGCCGTCTTTCCATCCAGGCGCGGGCTGCTGCCCTCCGTTCGTACCTTCATCGACTTTCTCGTGCAGGAGTGTGCCGCCGAACGCCTCGCGATCGACAGGAGCCTTGCATGACGAACAATGCGGCGCGGCAGCATCCGCCTGCCTTCCTCGCCTGTCGTGGCTGCGCCGGGCGGTCGAGCCGGGACGCTTTCGACCCATGCATCCGGCGCATGGAAGCCATACCTTGCATCCGGCACCTGACTTGACGATCTATAAGTGCAGAAGCCGCGTTCGACGCCGGCTCCCTTCATTGATCCAATCACAGTCGTAGACGTCTCCCCCGGCTTTTGGCCGGCGCGGCCGGTTTCGACCTGAACAACAGGGAAGGCAATCATGCAGCAGTCAGACAAGTCACTCGACGCCAAGACACTCGAGGCCATGACGCTTCACGAGCGCTCGAACATGATGGCGCTGGTCGCGGACGCCCTCGAGGCGACGGCCGAAAAGGCATACGAGATCGGCGACGACAAGTTCGCAGAGAACTCGATCAGCCTCGCCAACATCATCATCAGCTGTGCCGACGACCTGGTGGTCGGCGACCTGCCAGCCGCCGAGCTGCTACTGCAACAGGGCATCGCACTGCTCAGCCTGTTTCAGGGCGAACCGAACAGGAACACCCTGCACTGACCCTTGCGGCTCGGCGGCCAACGCATCACCCGCGCCGACGGCGATCTTTGCCGTCGGCCTGTCGAACGACATCCGCTTACTGCGCGTCGGCGAGCGCGAAATCGACCGCAGCCAGCGCATGGATCTCCGTGGTATCGAAGACCGGGACGGGGCTATCGGCCTGTGAAATCAAGAGCATGATTTCGGTGCATCCCATGATTACCGCCTCCGCTCCCTGGTCGACGAGGCGGGAGATGATCGCACGGTAAGCGTCCCTCGAACTGTCCTTCACGATGCCGGCAACGAGTTCGCGGTAGATAATCTCGTGCACCCTGGCGCGATCGTCGGCCTCCGGCACCAGCACCTCGAGGCCGAACTTCTCGCTCAGGCGCCCCTTGTAGAAGTCCTGCTCCATGGTGAAAGCCGTCCCCAGCAGGCCGACCTTTCGAATGCCTGCAGCCCGGATCTTTTCAGCCGTCGGGTCGGCGATATGAAGAAGCGGGATGGAGATGGCCGCGGAGACGTCATCGGCCATCCTGTGCATGGTGTTGGTGCAGATCATCACAAAATCGGCGCCACCTGCTTCCAGCCGACGGGCCGCGGCAATCATTTCCTCCGTCAGTGCCGGCCAGTCACCATGATGCTGCAGCCGCTCGATTTCACCAAAATCCATCGACCACATCAGCGATTTCGCCGAATGCACGCCGCCGAGACGGTCGCGAACGGCCTCGTTGATGATGCGGTAGTACTCGGCCGAGCTTTCCCAGCTCATGCCGCCAATCAGCCCAATGACCTTCACCTGACGCCTCCTCTTCCAGCCACCCCGAACTAACAAATCACGGGCGATGACGGAAGCGCCTGCAGCCGGCAGCTCTTTGGCAAACAAGGGATTTCCGGCGACGAAACCGGTTCGCGATCGTCATTCGTGCCCGTTGGTGCGTCCCGGCTCTGCGCCAAACTCCATGACGCGACAACGACACCCGGTTGACATTTCCGCCTTCGTGCTCTTTTATATTCCAAAATAAAGAATGACATAGCATAACTATGGAATATGAGGAGGAGCAGATATGAAAACAGCTAAATTTGCATTGCTTGTCGGTACGGCACTCGTGGCCTCGGCGTCGTTTGCCTTTGCCCAGGAGAAGGGTGGGGTGATCAACGTGGCTACCGTCGGCGAACCGCCGACGCTCGATCCGATGGCCTCGACCGCCGACCTCGTCGGCATCGTCTCGCAGCACATCTTCGAGACGCTCTACACCTTCGATAAGGACTGGAAGCCGACCCCGCTCCTGGCGGCAGCACTTCCTGAGATCAGCGCCGACGGTAAGGCCTACACGATCAAGCTGCGCGCGGGCGTCAAGTTCCATGACGGCACCGATCTCGACAGCACGGATGTCGTCGCCTCGCTCGAGCGCTGGACCAAGGTCGCCTCGCGCGGCAAGCAGACGGCAACGACGATCTCAGGCATCGAGGCGGTCGATCCGCTGACGGTCAAGATCTCGCTCAACACCCCTTACGCGCCGCTCGTCTCGCTGCTCGCTTTCAACAACTCGGCAGCGATCGTGCTTCCGTCTGAGAAGCAGGCCGAGCCGATGACCGATTTCGTCGGCACCGGCCCCTACCAGTTGAAGGAGCGGAAGGCCGACCAGTATATCCAGCTGACCCGCTACGACGCCTACAAATCGCCGGAAGGCGAAGCCAACGGCTACGGCGGCGCCCGCCACCAGTATGCCGACGAGATCCGCTTCGTACCGGTGCCGGACCCGAACACCCGCGTCGAGGCCGCCGTCTCCGGCCAGTATGATTATGTCGATTCGCTGCCGGTCGAGTCCTTCGAGCGGGTGAAGGGTTCGAGCGCCTCCGATCCTGTCATGCTACAGCCCTTCGGTTGGCCGGTCTTCGTCTTGAACTCCGGCAACGGCATGACCAAGAACGTGGATCTGCGCAAGGCGATCCGCGCCTCGCTCAGCATGGAAGACATGATGGCGGCCGCCTTCGGCACCACCGACTTCTATGCACTCGACGCCGCCCTCTACCCGTCGCAGTTCACCTGGCGCACCGATGCCGGCACCGAAGGCGCCTACAACATCGCCGATCCGGAAAAGGCCGGCGAACTGTTGAAGGCCGCCGGCTACAAGGGCGAGCCGCTGCGCATCCTCACCAGCCGCCAGTACGAGTCCCACTACAAGATGGCGCAGGTCGCGGCCGAATATCTGAAGCTCGCCGGCTTCACGGTCGATCTGCAGGTGGTCGATTGGGCGACGCTTACGCAACGCCGCGCCGACCCGACGCTCTGGGACATCTACATCACCCACAGCCCCTTCCTGCCGGAACCGGCCCTCATCGGCATGATGTCGACCAAAGCCCCCGGCAACTGGGATACACCCGCGCGTGCCAAGGCGGTCGATGCCTTCAACGCCGAGTCCGATCCGGCCAAGCGCGTAGCGCTCTGGGCCGACGTGCAGAAGGTGATCTTCGAGGAAGTGCCCTTCATCAAGATCGGTGACTTCAACGCGCTTTCGGCGAGGTCGAAGTCGCTCGACGGCGTCTCGCCGGCGCCGTGGCCGTATTTCTGGAACGCTTCGATCAAGAAGTAAGCTCCCACCTCCCAAGGGACTTCGGCGGGCGCCCGGCCATTTGCCTGGCGCCCGCCTGAAGGGCGCGCCGTCTTCACGCTGGTCCAGCGGTTGAGGCGCACAGGAAAGTTTCGAGGCCACCATGTTACGCTACATTTTCCAGCGGCTGATGGGGATGATCGTCGTCATGGCGATCGTCGTCACGATCGTCTTCGTCATCGTCCGTGTAACCCCGGGCGACCCGGCCGCGGTGATGCTCGGTCCGGAAGCGACCCAGGAAGACATCGCTGAACTGCGCACGCGGCTCGGCCTCGACCAGTCGCTCGGTCTGCAATATGTCTACTATATCGGCCAGCTCATACAGGGCGATCTCGGCCAGTCGATCTTCCTCAACCAGCCTGTGACCGCGGCGCTGGCCGAGCGCGCCGAGCCGACCTTCTTCCTGACGCTGTTCTCGATCCTGATTGCCTGCGCGATCGCGCTGCCGATCGGCATCTACGCCGCCTACAGGCGCGGATCCTTCGTCGACCAGGCGGCAACCACGCTCGCCATGCTGGCGGCCAGCATACCGAGCTTCTGGCTCGGCCTCATCCTGATCCAGGTGCTGGCGGTCCGCTTCGGCTGGTTCCCGGTCTCCGGCTATGGCGGCCCCGGCTCCTCCTTCATTGAGCGCATGTATCATCTGACTTTGCCGGCGATCGCGCTTGGCGTCGTCTCCTCCGCGCTGATCCTGCGCTTCACCCGCGCCTCGATGCTGGATGTGCTCGGCGATGATTTCATCCGCACCGCCCGCGCCAAGGGCCTCGGCGAGCGCAAGGTGGTGATGAAGCATGCGCTGAAAAATGCGCTGATCCCGATCCTGACGATCATTGGCCTCACCGCCGCCGTGCTGATCTCCGGCGCTGTCGTCACGGAAACCGTCTTCGGCCTGCCGGGTGTCGGCAATCTCGTCGTCTCCGCCGTGCTTCGCCGCGACTATCCTGTCATCCAGGGTGCGCTGCTCGTCATCGCCGCGCTCTACGTGCTGATCAATTTCGCGATCGACATGCTCTATCTCCTCGTTGATCCAAGGGTTCGCTACTGATGGCCATCACCGTATCAGCCCCCTCCGAGAGCGAGGGCCGCAAATTCGTCCGCCGACTGCTGAAGCGCAAGACCGTCGCCTTCGGCCTGATCGTGCTCACCGTCTTCGTGCTCTTGGCCGTCTTCGCGCCGCTGATTGCGCCCTATGCGCCCGGCAAGCTGTCGATCGTCAACCGGCTGTCGCCGCCGAGCATGCAATGGTTCTTCGGTACCGACGAATTCGGCCGCGACGTCTTCTCCCGCACGATCTATGCCGGCCGGCTGTCGCTCCTCGTCGGCGCTGCCGTCGTCACGCTCGCAACCGTGATCGGCATCGTGCTCGGCCTGCTCGCCGGCTTCTTTCCGAAGCTCGACACGCCGATCGCCCGCGTCATCGACGCGATGATGGCCTTCCCGGACATCCTGCTGGCGATCGCGCTGGTCGCCGCTCTCGGACCGTCGCTGACGACCGTCATCATCGCGCTCAGCATCGTCTATGCGCCGCGACTTGCCCGCGTGGTGCGCGCCTCGACGCTGGTGATCCGCGAGCTTCCTTACGTCGAGGCGGCCCGGGCGCTCGGCATTTCGACACCGCACATCATGACGCGGCATGTGCTGCGCAATCTTCTGTCACCGGTTCTCGTGCAGGGCACCTTCCTCTTTGCCCATGCGATGCTGGCCGAAGCCGGCCTCTCCTTCCTCGGCGTCGGCGTCAGCCCGGAAATCCCCACCTGGGGCACGATGATTGCCTCGGGACGCCAATATATCGGCCAAGCCGACTGGGTGACGCTCTTTCCCGGCATCGCCATCGTGCTTTCGGTGCTGTCGCTACAGATGGTCGGGGACGGCCTGCGCGACATGCTCGATCCCCGCCTCAGAAAGGACCTGTAAGTCATGACGAACGCAACAAACAGTGCTGGTCCGGTGCTGATCCGACAGGTAAAGCCCGTCGCCTTCGGCATGGCCGCACCGGCAGACACCATCGATATCCTCGTCGACGGCGAAGGCCGCATCGCGGCCCTCGGTCCGAACCTGGAGGCCCCTGGCGGCGTGCGTCGCGTCGAGGGCAATGGCGCCTGGATCTCGCCCGGCTGGATCGACCTTCACGCCCATGTCTGGCATGGCGGCACCGACATTTCCGTGCGCCCGCAGCTTTGCGGCATGGAGCGCGGCGTCACCACCATCGTCGACGCGGGCTCGGCAGGCGAAGCCAATTTCCACGGCTTCCGCGAATACATCATCGAGCCGTCGCGCGAGCGCATCAAGGCGTTCCTCAATCTCGGCTCGATCGGCCTTGTCGCCTGCAACCGCGTCAGCGAGCTCTCGGACATCCGCTCGATCGACATCGACCGCATCATCGCCTGCTACCAGGAAAACCGCGAGCACATCGTCGGGCTGAAGGTGCGGGCCAGCCACGTGATTACCGGGTCCTGGGGCGTGACGCCGGTCAAGCTCGGCAAGAAGATCGCCAAGATCCTGAAGATCCCGATGATGGTGCATGTCGGCGAACCGCCGGCGCTCTACGACGAGGTGCTTGAAATCCTCGGCCCCGGCGACATCGTCACCCATTGCTTCAACGGCAAGGCCGGCTCCAGCATCATCGAGGACGAGGACCTGTTCGAGCTCGCCGAACGCTGCGCCGGCGAAGGCATCCGCCTCGACATCGGCCACGGCGGCGCCTCCTTCTCCTTCCGCGTCGCCGAAGTGGCGATCGCCCGCGGTCTGCTGCCCTTCTCGATCTCCACCGACGTGCATCTGCGCAGCATGAACCAGTCCGTCTGGGATCTCGGCACCACCATGTCGAAACTCCTCAGCGTCGGCATGCCCTTCGACAAGGTGGTCGAGGCCGTAACCCAGGCGCCAGCCTCGGTGATCCGCCTGCCGATGGACAATCTCTTGCGCGTCGGCGCCCGCGCCGAGTTCACCCTCTTCGACCTCGTCGATAGCGAACTCAGGGTGTTCGATTCACTCGGCGCTGAGGCCCATCTCAATCGCCTTTTCGAGCCGCGCTATGCGGTGATGGACATCGAAGTGGTCGCAGCCAAGCGCTACCAGCCGCAGCATATCGAATGCCCCGACCACAGCCATGGCTACGGCTACCGCTGAGGCAAGGCGACAGAACATAGAAATGACAGGACATCGCGTGAACAGTCTGGATCAGAAGAAAGACAGCCTTGCCGCCGTCTCGCCTTACCAACGCCTTCAGGCCCTCGGCATCGACCTGCCGCCGGCCCCGCCGCCGATTGCCAATTTCGTCACCCACGTTCAGGAGGGCAACATCCTCTACCTCTCCGGACAGGGCCCGCGCGAAGTCGACGGGCATCTGCATGCCGGCAAGGTTGGCGCCGATGTCGACGTCGAAAGCGCCTATGGGCACGCGCGGCTGACGGGCATCAACCTGCTTGCGGTGATGCATGACGCGCTGGGAGACCTCGGCCGCGTCAAGCGAATCGTCAAGCTGCTCGGCATGGTCAATGCGGTGCCGGATTTCGAGGAACATCCACGCGTCATCAACGGTTGCTCGGACCTGATGGTCGATGTTTTCGGCGCGGCCGGTCAGCATGCGCGCTCGGCGGTGGGTTTCGGGTCGCTGCCCGGAAACATCACCGTCGAAATCGAGGCGATCGTCGCTCTTCACGAGTGACGACGGGAGGTCGGATCAATGGCTGCGCCAGCCCATCATCTTCTCGATCCGCTCGGCGGAAACCCTGACGTGGTCGGCGTAGAACGCCCGGTCGTCGAGGATCTTCTGTTCCGGCAGCACGATCGAGATCGTGGCGGCGCAATTGCCCTTGTCGTCCAGGATCGGCGCGGCGACGCAGGCGACCGCATAGTCGGATTCGCCCGCCTGGATGGACAGCCTTGCTGCAAGCGCGCTCTCGGCCTGGGCGGAAAGGGCGGCGGGATCGATGTCGGCCCTGCCGGTCGGCGAGGTGCGGGCGCAGCGGCGGAAGAGTTCGAGCCGTTCATCGGCCGGCAGATGGCCGACAAGCAGACGACCGGAGGCCGTCCAGTTGAGCGGCACACGCGTGCCAACGCGCGAGGTCACCTGGAAGTGGCCGGGACCGTCGGCCATGGCGAGCACCTGCATGTAGTCGCCGTCACGACCGCACAGCTGGATCGTTTCGGAAACCTCGCGGCCGAGATCGTGCATCTCGCGGGTGGCAACGCCGAGGAAATCGAGCGATCGCGCGTAGGCGAGGCCATAATGATAGAGCCGGTCGCCAAGCCAGACGAGACCATCGGCATCGCGGCTGAGCAGGTTCTTCTCGACCATGTCGTCGACAATCACATAGGCCGTCGACAGCGGCGCGCCGACCGCCTTGGCGATTGCGTAGACCCCGCTCGGAGAACCGGTCTCGTACAGAAAATCGAGCACCTGCAGCGCCCGGTCCATGCCGCTCACGCGCGAGCGGCGCGGCTTGCCGGCGGTTTCGATGTCGTCGTTCGGCTCGGCGCCGGTCGTCGTCTTGTCCAAAGGTCCACTCCTGCGCGGCCCTGTTCGCGCACCTACGGGAAAATGCCAGGCCCCGTCTTCGCCGATCCGCTGGAAGCGGCTGGACGACGCGACAGAGAGCCTCAATACTTCATTACTATGGTAGATATTCCGCGAAAACGGAATAGTCTATCCGTTGCGACTGCCAGAAAATCGCCTGCCAGACAATCACATGGAGACCACTATGCCTGACCGTGACATTCGCGAAGCTCTCGGACTTCGTCCCGTTATCAACGTCTCCGGCACGATGACCGGCCTCGGCGCGTCGATCGTGGTTCCGGAAGCCATTGCTGCGATGACAGGCATACTGCCGCAGTTCGTCGAGATCAACGACCTGCAGCGCAAGGTGAGCCCGGTGATTGCGCGGCTAACGGGTGCCGAAGCTGGCTTCGTCACGGCCTCCTGCTCCGCCGGCATCAGCCTTGCGGTCGCCGGCACTATCACCGGCAGCGACCTTGCCGCCATCGAGCGCCTACCCGATATCAACGGCCTCAAGAATGAGGTCGTCATCCAGATGGGCCATGTGGTGAGCTACGGCGCACCTGTTGACCAGGCGATCCGCATCGCCGGCGCCAAGCCGGTGCTTGTCGGCCAGGCGACCTCGGCCTATCGCTACCACCTGGAAGGCGCGATCAACGAGCGCACCGCCTGCGCCGTCTACGTCGTCTCCCACCACGTGGTGCAATACGGCCTTCTGGGGCTCAAGGAATTTGCTGAGGTCTGCCACGCGAAGGGCGTGCCGGTTATCGTCGACGCAGCCTCGGAATATGATCTGCGTATCTTCCTCGAGCAGGGCGCCGACATCGTGCTCTATTCCGGCCACAAGTTCCTCGGCGGCCCGACGTCGGGCATCGTCGCCGGCAAGAAGGAACTGGTCCGCAACACCTTCCTGCAGAACCTCGGCATCGGCCGCGGCATGAAGGTCGGCAAGGAAAGCATGCTTGGCGTAATGGCAGCGCTTGAAGCCTGGGAGAAGCGCGATCACGCCGGCATCCGCGAACGTGAAACGGGTTACCTCAACCTCTGGCACGAGACCCTCAGCGGCCGGCCCGGCATCACGCCGGTGATCGAGGCCGATCCGACCAACAACCCGCTCGACCGGTTGCGCGTCAACATCAACCCGCAGGACGCCCATATCACCGCCTGGGACCTCGCTGACGCGCTCGCCCGCGGCGCGGCGCCGATCATCGTGCGCGACCACGAGGCCGAGCACAATTACTTCTACCTCGACCCGTGCAACCTGCATCCGGGCCAGGAGAAGGTGGTCGCAAGCCGTCTCGCCGAGGAGCTCGACAGGGCGCACGCCTCGAATGAGATCATCGCGACCTCGCTCAGCGAGCGCAACGCCCGGCGCTTCGCCGGCCTGCTGCGCTGGCCCGACTGAGCGGACACCGAAAACAGCAAGACGCATAGCAACAGGCGGAGGAGCCGACATGACTGACACCGCAATCACCAGGGGCCATTCGGCCACGCCTGTTCTCTCCGTCGAGAACCTGACGACTTCGTTCCTGGTCGATGGCGCCTGGAAGCCCGTCGTGCGCGACATCTCCTTCCAGGTGGGACCCGGCGAGACCGTTGCGATCGTCGGCGAATCCGGCTCGGGCAAGAGCGTCACCTCGCTCTCGATCATGCGGCTGCTGCAGAAGGAAACGAGCCGCGTCGAGGGACGGGTGATGATGGGTGGGCGAAATATCCTCGACCTGCCCGAGAGTGAGATGCGGCATGTGCGCGGCAACGACGTTGCCATGATCTTCCAGGAGCCGATGACCAGCCTCAATCCGCTGTTCACCATCGGCGACCAGATCTCCGAGGCGCTGCTCTGCCATAGTCCGATGTCGAAGGCAGAAGCGCGCGCCGAAACCATTCGGCTGCTCGAAAAGGTGCGCATTCCCTCGGCCGCATCGCGCTTCGACGAGTATCCGCATCGCTTCTCCGGCGGCATGCGCCAGCGCGTGATGATCGCCATGGCGCTTGCGAGCCGCCCAAAATTGCTCATCGCCGACGAGCCGACGACGGCGCTCGATGTAACGATCCAGGGCCAGATCCTCGACCTGATCAAGGTCTTGCAGGAGGAAGAAGGCACCTCGGTACTGTTCATCACCCACGACATGGGCGTCGTCGCCGAGATCGCCGACCGAACCGTGGTGATGTTCCGCGGCGATGCGGTCGAGACCGGCCAGACGGAAGACATCTTCTTCCGGGCGAAACATCCCTATACCCGCGCGCTGCTTTCGGCCGTGCCGATGCTCGGCTCGATGAAGGGCGAAAGCCAGCCGATGCGTTTCCCCGTTATCGACGCGACAACAGGTCTTCCGAACGCCGTCGCTGAAGCGACAGACACGGTGCAATCCGGCCGCAAGCCAATCCTCGAGGTCAAGAACCTCGTCAAGCGTTTCGACATCCACGCCGGCCTGCTCGGCAAGCTCAAGGGCCGCGTGCACGCGATCGAAAACGTCTCCTTCAGCCTGCAGCCGGGCGAGACGCTGTCGCTCGTCGGCGAATCCGGCTGCGGCAAGTCGACGACCGGTCGCGCCATCATGCGGCTGATCGAGCCGGAAAGTGGCTCCGTCGTGCTCGACGGCCAGGACGTGCTGGCAATGGACCGCAAACGCTTGCGCGACATGCGCCGCACCATGCAGATGATTTTTCAGGATCCCTTCGCGAGCCTCAATCCGCGCATGACCGTGGGGGCTGCGATCGCCGAACCCTATCTCGAACACAAGCTCGGCACGGCCAAACAGGCGCGCGAGAAGGTTGCCGATCTGCTCGAACGTGTCGGACTGCAATCCGACATGGCCGCGCGCTACCCGCATGAGTTCTCGGGCGGCCAGCGCCAGCGCGTCTGCATCGCACGTGCCTTAGCGCTCGATCCGAAGGTCATCGTCGCCGATGAATCGGTCTCGGCACTCGACGTCTCGATCAAGGCGCAGGTCATCAATCTGTTGCTCGACCTGCAGGCGAGCCTCGGCCTTGCCTATCTGTTCATCTCCCACGACATGGCCGTGGTGGAACGCGTCAGCCACAGGGTTGCGGTGATGCATCTCGGCGAGATCGTCGAGATTGGATCGCGCGCCCAGGTGTTCGAAAACCCGCAGCATCCCTATACCAAGAAGCTGATCGCCGCCGTACCGATCGCCGACCCGACCCGCCGCCATGCGCGCCGTGGCGTTGCCAGCGACGAGCTCAAGAGCCCCTTGCGCGCGCCCGACTATGTGCCAGTCGAACGGCGTTACCATCAGGTCGCAGAGGATCATTTCGTGCAGGTTTAGCGGGGCTGCGACTGTTCGGCCCGCTCAAGGCGGGCGCGCCGCGTAAACACCTTTCTGTGCCGGTGGCCAAAGGTCGACTGTCGTCAGAACGGCAGCCGCGCATTCTCCTTGACTTCCTTCATCACGAAGAAGGTGCGCGTCTGGCGTACGCCCGGCAGCGCGATCAGCTTCAGGCCATGCAGCTTGTTGAAATCCGCCATGTCGCGGACCCGGATCTTCAGGAGGTAGTCGAAGTCGCCGGCGACGAGGTTGCAGTCGAGCACCTCCTTCATCTCCATCACCGCGCCCTCGAAGGCCGCAAAGCTCTCCGGGGTGGACCGGTCGAGCACGACGCCGACCATCACCAGTGCGCCGAGACCGACGGCCGCAGGCGCAATTTCCGCCCGAACACCGGTGATATAACCTTCCTCAAACAGCCTTTGCGTCCGCCGGTGGCAGGTGGCCGCGCTGACGTTCACGCGCTCGGCAAGGTCGGCATTTGTCAGCCGGCCCTCGGATTGCAAGGTACGCAGGATCTTGAGGTCGATCCGGTCGAAATCCTCTGCGGAAGAATCTTTCATTTTTTAGCCACCAATTCGAAGATAACAGCCATACTGCTAATGATTTATCTTATCCAAGGTAAACTGAATAGCAAATTAGAGAGCACCTTTCATGCGACTTCACCTATCCTTCGCCTACAATTTTCACACGGAGGCCTGGATCAATGTCACTGCTTGAGAAATTCGAACGCTACCCGCTCACCTTCGGCCCGACGCCGATCGAGCGTCTGCCGCGGCTCACGGCAGCGCTCGGCGGAAAAGTCGAGATTTACGCCAAGCGCGATGACTGCAATTCCGGCCTCGCCATGGGCGGCAACAAACTCCGGAAACTCGAATACATCGTGCCGGACGCCATCGCCTCCGGCGCCGACACACTGGTCTCGATCGGCGGCGTGCAGTCGAACCACACCCGCATGGTCGCGGCCACCGCCGCCAAGATCGGCATGAAATGCGTGGTCATCCAGGAAAAATGGGTGCCGCACTATGATGCGGTCTATGATCGCGTCGGCAACATCCTGATGACCCGGCTGATGGGCGCGGACAGCCGCCTGGTCGATGACGGCTTCGACATCGGCATCCGCAAGAGCTGGGAGGATGCGATCCAGTCGGTGAAGGATGCCGGCGGCAAGCCCTATGCCATCCCGGCCGGCGCCTCGGTGCACAAGTTTGGCGCGCTCGGTTATGTCGGCTTTGCCGAGGAAGTGGCCGCACAGGAAAAGGACCTGGGCTTCACCTTCGACTACATCATCGTCTGCGTCGTCACCGGCTCGACGCAAAGCGGCATGATCGTCGGCTTCGCCGCCCAGGACCGCGCTGATCGGGTGATCGGCATCGACGCGTCGGGCACGCTCGAACAGACGCGCGCCCAGGTTCGAAAGATCGTCGATTCCACCGCCGACCTGGTTCGGCTCGGCAGGACGATCCGTGAGGATGAGATCGTCATCAATCCCGATTACGCCTATCCTGCCTATGGCGTACCATCGGAAGAAACCAACGCGGCGATCCGGCTTGCGGCCCGCACCGAGGCGATGATCACCGATCCGGTCTATGAGGGCAAATCCATGCAGGGGCTGATCGATCTCACCCGCAAGGGCTTCTTCCCCGAGGGGTCCCGCGTCCTCTACGCTCATCTTGGCGGCGCGCCGGCGCTGAACGGCTACAGCTACTACTACAAGGACGGCTGAGTCCCGGCCACAATCTGTCACCTTTCGTCCTCTCCATCGGAACCCGGCGATGACCGACACAAGCCATCTCAAGACCATCGAACAGCGCCTGCTCTGGCTCTCGCACTGGATGATCCATCACGCCAATCACATCCGGCCGAAGATCGACGGCATCAAGACTGGCGGGCACCAGGCAAGCTCGGCCTCGGTCGTCTCGATCATGACCGCGCTCTATTTCTCGGCGCTTCGGCCCGAGGATCGTGTCGCGGTGAAGCCGCACGCGGCACCGGTGTTCCACGCGATGCAATATCTGATGGGCCGCCAGACGCGCGAGAAGCTCCTGAACTTCCGCGGCTTTGGCGGGGCGCAGAGCTATCCGAGCCGGACCAAGGATGTCGACGACGTGGATTTTTCGACCGGCTCGGTCGGACTCGGCGTCGGCATCACCGCGCTTGCCTCGATCGTCCAGGATTTCGTCCGCGCCAAGGACTGGGGCCGCGGCAAGCTCGGCCGCATGGTAGCGCTCGTCGGCGACGCCGAGCTTGACGAGGGCAATGTCTACGAGACGCTGCAGGAGGGCTGGAAGAACGATCTGAGGAACTGCTGGTGGATCATCGACTATAACAGGCAGTCGCTCGACGGCATCGTTCGCGAAGGCCTGTTTGAACGGGTGGAAAAGATCTTCGACGCCTTCGGCTGGGACGTCGTGCGGGTCAAGTATGGCGTCCTGCAACGCGCGGCCTTTGCCGAGCCCGGCGGCCAGAAGCTGCGTGACTGGATCGACCGCTGCTCCAACCAGGAATATGCGGCGCTGACCTTCATGGGGGGTGCCGTCTGGCGCAGGCGGCTTGCCGATGACCTCGGCGACCAGGGCGACGTTTCGGCGCTCATTGACCGGCGCAGCGACGCCGAGCTCTCCGCGCTGATGGAGAACCTCGGCGGCAACTGCGTCGAGACCATGGCCGAGACCTTCGCCGCGATCGACCACGATCGGCCGACCTGCTTCCTCGCCTACACGATCAAGGGCTGGAGCACGCCGATTGCCGGCCACAAGGACAATCACGGCGGCCTGATGACGACGGCGCAGTTCGCCGAATGGCAGGCGCATATGGGTGTTGCACCCGGCGAGGAATGGGAGCCGCTCGCCGGCGTGGCGGATCCCCAGGCGCTGGAGGCGTTTCTCGCCACGGTGCCCTTCTTTGCCGAAGGTACACGCCGCCATGGCGATCGCCAGCTGGAAGTACCGCAGATCGCCGTCGAGACGCAGCGCGAAATCTCGACACAGATGGCCTTCGGCAAAATCCTCGATGATCTCGCCAAGGGCAGGTCAGACCTCGCCGAACGCATCCTGACGACGTCGCCGGATGTCACCGGCACCACCAGCCTTGGCGCCTGGGTGAACCGGCGAAAGCTCTTTGCGCGCCAGCCGCTCGCCGACGCCTTCATCGAGCACCGCATCGCCTCGACGGCAAAGTGGGAATTCACGCCGGAAGGCCAGCATGTCGAGCTCGGTATTGCCGAGATGAACCTGTTCCTGCTTCTGGGGGCCGCCGGCCTCAGCCATTCGCTGTTCGGCAGAAGGCTGATCCCGATCGGCACCGTCTATGACCCCTTCGTCTGCCGTGGCCTCGATGCGCTGAACTATGCCTGCTACCAGGATGCCCGTTTCATGATCGTGGGCACGCCCTCGGGCGTGACGCTGGCGCCGGAAGGCGGCGCGCACCAGTCGATCGGCACACCGCTGATCGGCATGAGCCAGGATGGTCTCGCAGCTTTCGAGCCTGCCTTTGCCGACGAGCTTGCCGTCATCATGGAATGGGCCTTCGACTACCTGCAGCGCGATGGCGACAACGATCCGGATGAGCGCACCTGGCTGCGCGACGAGACCGGCGGCTCGGTCTATCTGCGGCTCACCACCAAGCCGCTCGAGCAACCCTTGAAGCGGGTCGACAATGACTTTCGCCAGGGCGCGATCGATGGCGCCTACTGGCTGAAGAAGCCCGGACCGAACTGCGCCGTCGTCATCGCCTACCAAGGGGCTGTCGCCGACGAGGCGATCGCGGCGGCCGGCATGATCGGAGAGGTCCGCCGCGACATCGGCGTGCTCGCGGTCACCTCGGCCGACCGCCTGAACGCCGGCTGGACGGCGGCGCAGCGCGAGCGCGCCCGCGGCAACCCACGGGCCTGCAGCCACATCGAACGGCTGCTCGATCCGCTGCCCAACTATTGCGCCATCGTCACCGTGCTCGATGGCCACCCGGCCACACTTTCGTGGCTCGGCGCGGTCGCCGGCCACCGCACCATTCCGCACGGCGTCGAGCATTTCGGCCAGACCGGCACGATCGGCGACCTCTATCGCCACTTCCGGCTCGACCGCAACGCCATCGCGGCCTCGGTCGCGGCGCTGACGGCCGGCAGGCGTGCCCCGACAGAACAGGAAGCGCTGCTCTTTCCGTAACGACGGTCCGCAGCCCCGCATCAAATCATGCAGAAGCTGCAGCTGTTACCCGTTAACCCTGAAGCTGTTCCCCAGGGAACATCCGCGACGCAATGCGCCGGTAGGTTGGCCGCGCCGAACCAAGGCCCGAATGGCCAGGAACCCAGAAGGACCGACCGCATGCGCCTGATTGCCTCCGCCCTCCTCGCTTTCAGCCTTGCGGGCTCAGCCAGTGCCGCCGATCTCATCTCCTTCTGGGACACGCCGCAGCATGGCGGAAACAGCTTCAACAGGCTTCCGCCGGACGAAGCCTACTTCAAGGCGCTGGCGGGCTACGGCGCCACCTGGGTGCGCCTTTCCTATGACAAATGGAAGCCGGCCCAGCGCGACTATCTGATCGGCGACGCCGACAAATACGAGGGCATTCCGGCCGCAGATATAAAGACGCTCCGCGAAACCCTCGACCGGGCTGACAAGGCCGGCCTCAAGGTCGTCATCGCGCCGTTGTCGCTGCCCGGCATGCGCTGGGCCCAGAACAACGGCAACAGGTTCGACGGCCGGCTCTGGCAGGACAAGGCCTGGTGGGGCCAGGCGGCACGCTTCTGGCGGGATCTGGCGCGCGAGCTGAAGGACCATCCGGCGGTCGCCGCCTACAACATCGTCAACGAACCTGCGCCTGAAAAGAAGAACGGCCTCGCGGAACACGCCGATGCGAAAGCGATGCAGGCCTGGTACGAGGAAAAGACAGGCAGCGCTTCGGACCTCAGAGCCTTCTACGATGAAGTCATCGCAGCCATTCGCGAGGTCGACGCGGCAACCCCCATTATGGTGGATGCCGGCTGGTATGCAGCGGCCGATGCCTTTTCCTATTGGCCATCGGGTCTCACCGACCAGAAAGTGCTCTACAGTTTCCACATGTACGAGCCCTATGCGGCGACGAGCGCGCCCAACATGAAACGCGACAGGCCATACGCCTACCCCGGCAGGGTGCCGTTCGGCGAAGGCGAAGAGACCTGGGACCGGACGCGGGTCACAGGCTATCTCGCAGCGCCGGTGCAATGGGCCAGGGACAAGGGCGTGCCGCTGAACCGCCTCGTCGCCGGCGAATTCGGTTGCATGCGCCTCTGGTCCGGCTGCAAGACCTATCTCGAGGATGTGCTGACCGCGCTCGACAAGGATGATCTGCACTGGGCCTTCTACAGCTTCCGCGAGGACGCGTGGGACGGTATGGACTACGAACTCGGATCGAAGAAAGTCGGTTGGAAGTACTGGCAGCAGATGGAGGCCAACGAGCGCGACACGACGCCGCGAAAAGCGACGCCGGAGTTCGCCCCGATCAGCAAGCGGCTGCAGGGGACAGATTGACGCATGTCGGGAAAGGTCGCCACGCGCTTGGAAAAAAGTCCAAAACGGCTAGAAGACGGTGCATTCCTTGCGGGGCTACGCGAATTGCGAGCACCCGCTGCAACATGAGGCATGCTCGTGCAGACGACCAAGGCGGCTGACGCCGGCACACGAAATCGAACCATACGCCTGTCGCGAACGCTCGCCGTCGTGATGGCCGGGCTGGTGGCCTTGACGGCTGCCGTCATCCTCTCCGTCGTCTGGTACATGTCGGCGGGAGCGACCCGCGACCTATTGGCCAAATCCGCCCGCCTTGGGCTGGACGCCGTCCAGACGAGGATCGGCAGCCGTTTCACGCCGGTCGAGGATCAGCTCGCTTACCTCGCGCGGGAGGTGGCGGCCGGACGTCTCGACCCGGCCGATCCGCTGGCGTTGGAGCGTGTGATGTCCGGGGCGCTGGCGGCAACCCCGCAAGTTCGGGTGCTGTCCTTCGTGACGCCCAAAGGCGATATCTTCGGCGTGACACAGGGCCCGAAGGGCGTCTTTTCCTTCGCGGAAACGGTCCAGACCGACGATGAGCGCGCGGAGATCGAGGAGGCACGCCGCAGTGGAGAAGCCCATTGGGGGCCGGTCTACTTCGTGCCGGACCCGGCAATCCGCACGTCGGTGGCAAACCTCAGGCAACCGACGACGGTCGACGGCCAGTTCGTCGGCGTGTTCAGGGCGACGATTACAGTTGACGCCATCTCGGAGTATCTACGCGAGATCGCCGTCGTAAACCCCGGAACAACACCGTTCGTCCTTTACGGCCGCGAGCACGTGCTCGCTCATCCGCTGATGGCGGCGGGTCATCCGCTGTTGTCGGCGGAGCACCGGTTGCCGAAACTCAGCGAGCTTGGCGACCCGTTCCTCGCGCAACTCTGGAACGAAGAGCCGGAAACCGTCGACGATTCGGCACTCGAAGTGCGCGTTGTCTTATCCGGAGACGCCGGTCGCGTCATTCTGACCCGCGAAGTCGGCGGCTACGCGCCGGCCCCTCTCACCATCGGCGTCGAAGTTCCGATCGAAATGCTGGAAGAGCCGATCTCGAACCTGGTGCGCGCCGGGATCGCCGGCCTCGCGGTGCTGCTGGCAGCGATCGTCATAGCCTTGATCGTCAGCCGAATGATCGTCCGGCCTGTCGCCAGCATGGCGCGAGAGGTGCGCGCCGTCGGCAGGCTCGATTTCGCCGCACTGCAGCCCCTGCCCGGCAGCGTGTTTACAGAACTCGACGAGCAGGCGCGGGCCTACAATACGATGCTGACCGGACTGCGCTGGCTCGAAACCTACGTACCGAAGAAGCTCGTTCGCCACCTGATCGGCAGTGAAGACCTCGCATCGACCCAACGCGTCGTGACCATCATGTTCACCGACGTGGTCGATTTCACAGCAACCGCCGAAAAGACCAGCGCCGGCGACGTCGCAGCACTCCTCAACAGCCACTTCGACCTGCTCGGCAGTTGCATCGAAGGTGAAGGCGGAACAATCGACAAGTTCATCGGTGATTGCGTCATGGCTTTCTGGGGCGCGCCCGACGCGCAAAAGGATCACGCCGACCGCGCGATCCGCGCCGCGCGCGCCATTGCCCAGGCGATCGCCAAGGACAATGCGGACCGGCTCCGCCAGGGCCTTGCGCCGCTCAGAATGCGCATCGGCATTCATTCCGGGCCGGTCGTCGCCGGCAACATCGGCATGACCGGGCGATCGGCCTATACGATCGTCGGCGATACCGTGAACGCCTGCAACCGACTGGAGCAACTCGGCAAATCAATCGCGCCGGGTGAAGAAGTGATGATCCTTTTGAGCGGCGAGACCTTTGATCTGTTGGCCGAGGATCGCTCCGATCTCGTCCAGCTCGGCAAACATTGCCTCGCCGGGCGAACCGAGGAGACCGAGGTCTACAGGCTCCGAACCGCGTAGCGGCCAAGTGCTCGCCGACACGCGGCGGGCACGGCGCTCGCGGCGCTAGAGGTTCACGGTCCGGCGGGCGGGTTCAGTCCCGCCGGTTATCTGGCGGACCTGTTTGCGGTCGCTTCGCAGGATGTCGAGGCAATCGTTGCCGAACCACTCCAGCGACGCATCGGCCTGCGGCTCGCCCGCAATCTCCTGCAGGAACCGCCCGTAATCGACCACCCCCTCGAAGAGCGGCGTCATGCCGCGCCTGCTGCCGGCAGCCGCGTAGACATTGGCCGGCTCGAAGACGGCAAGGTCGGCGCGGCCGACGATATTCTTGAGGTGGTAGTGGCGGATGTGCGGCTTCATCGTTTGGTGGACAGAGACCGGATCGTCGCCGCCTTCCCATACATGCAGCGTGTCGAAATTGATCGCGAAGGCGGGGTGGTCAACCTCTTCGATAAGCCGCATCGTCGAAGCGGCCGTATCGGCGAGCGTCTTTGGATGGGTCTCGGCAAGCAGATGGATGCCGTAGCTGGCAGTGATGGTGCAGATCTCCTTCAGGCGGCCGACAATTTGCTGGCGCTCGTCAGCACTGACTTCGAGGCTGCCGCGGCTCCCGGCAAAGGTACGGATCTTGCGCGTGCGCCAGCGGCGGGCAAGGCGGCAAAGCTCCACCGCCTTGTGGCGCAAAATCTCCACGTCGCCGTCGAGCGGCAGGTAGTCGCTGATCATCGGCACCGACAGGCCGAAGCCGTCGAGCCATTCGGCGTTCCGGTCGGCCCGCGGCGCCAGATTGCGCGCATGCGCACCCCAGAGCTCGATCCCCTGGAAGTCGTTGGCCTCAGCCCAGGCGGCGATCTCGTCGAGCGAGATCAGATGGTGCCGGAAGGTGATGGTGCAGAGCGAGACTCTCATCGTGCAACTCTCTTCAAAGACGGAATTTCTGCGGGGATGGCAAGGTCGCACCAGAGATCGAAGACCTCGGCGAGCTTGGCCTTCAGCTTCGTTTCCAGCCGGTCCGCCTCGTCGAGACGTTCGAAGACGGCTTCCGCCAGAGACCGATCCCCGGTCTGGGCGAGCTTCATCACGGCGTAGTGCAGCGTCTTCAGTGCCTGAACCAGCGCCTCGATTTCTCCGCACCAACCCTCGAATTCGGCCGCCGGTAGCTTCAGCGCCCGCCAGTAGAAGGCGAAGCCGTGTTCGTAGGCGTACTTGCGGATGGTGATAACAGGCAGCTCGCGCACCGCTGCGGCCAGATCCGTCAAGGCGATGCCGTTCCGCCCGTCGAGATGCGCGGCGACGATGTCGCGAACGGCATTGACCAGCGGATTGCGGTCCCTGACGAAGCAGGCCTCGAAATAGGCTTTCAGATCCTCGGCGAAAGGCGCGCGTGCCTCGGCATTGTCGAAGACATAACCGCCGCCGACGGTCGGCTGCATGATGGCGTGAACGACCTTGTCACGCGCGATCTCGCCCTCCCAGCGATAGTCGGGATCGTGCACGAACCACGTCTCCGGATCGGCGGTTTCCTGCAGCATCAGGTAATGCGGAAACGGGTTCTGGTTGAACTTGTTCTCGCGCTCCGGCAGATGGAACATGTCGAGCATGACCATGACCGAACCGGTTGCGCTGCGCTGCTTGAGAAGGCCGAGCAGCACCGCAAGGTTGTCGAGCTTGGTGCGCTCCGGATCGTACCATTCGACGACCGAGACGCCATAGAGCCGCTCGAACCAGCTGCGGAAGAATTCCTGGGTGATGTCGGGTGCGTGATAGAGAAGCCCGAAGCGGTCGCTGACCGCAAACTTTGCATCCCAGACACCGAAGTAGAACGGCCGCTGGTCCAGCCCCTGCCGCTTCAGGCCATCAGAAACGCAGCTGACGAAGCAATGCACCTTGATGTCGTAATAGGCGTCACCGTGAACCCCCTCGTCGCTGGTGCCGCCGGTCAGCGGAAAGGCAGGAACAACGGCGGCCGTCGGCTTCGGCACGTAGAGTGCGACGAGATCGGCAACCGTCTCGATCTCCTGTTTCGCGATCGCCTCTTCCGGCACCGAAAGCCCGTATTCGAGCTCCAGGTTGAGGAAGATTTCGAGGATCAGGACGGAGTCGAGATAGAGGTCCTCGTTGAGGCGGGCGTCCGGGCCGAAGCCCTCCATATGCCCATGCGCCATCTTTTCGATGAGAACAGTCTCGATCGCCGCGAAGATTTCCCTTTCGGTCATGATGCGGCTCCCGCCATCGACTTGTTGAATTCGCCTGCGACATGACGCGCCGCGACGTCGCGGCGGCTGATCTTGCCGTTCGCCTGACGCGGAACGGCATCGACCTGCAGGATTTCCATCGGCAACTGGTGGCCGGCGAGCTGGCGGCTGCACCATTCGCGCACCGCCTGCGGCGCGACTGATCCCTCGGCGCTGAAGAGCAGCGCGACGCGCTCGCCGGCGAAACGGTCAGATTTGCGGAAGGCGACCGCATCGGTGATGGCGGGCATGGCCATCACCACATCCTCTACGTCCTTCGGATAGACGTTGAGGCCGGAAACATTGATCATGTCGTCCAAACGCGAGACGAAAACCAGCATGCCATCGGCACGGCGATAACCGAGATCGCGGGTGTGGATCGCGACACCATCGGCGTTCCTGACGACGATCTCACCGGCGTCCTCGGCGCTGCTGCCGGTTGCAGCGCTCAGATGGGGCAGAACGAAGCCCATGTCGCCGGCAGCAGCCACATCCGGATTGATGGCGATGCAGCCGGATTCGGAGCAGCCATATTGCTGGAACATGAACCGGCTCTTCGCGCGGATATCGGCAAACCACGGATCGGGAAGCAGCGTACCCGACGTCATCGTCGCGTGGATCTGCTCGCCGGCAGGCAGAAGCCGCGCCAGCGTGTGCAGGATCGCCGGCGACGAATAGAGCAGCGGCCGCTCGGTCTCGCGCAGCACCTTCAGGAGATACTTTGGATTGGCCGTATTGACGATGACAGGCGTCTGGCCGCGCTTCAGCGCCACCAGGATGCCGCAGATCAGCCCATAGGAATGGGTCGTCGGGCAGGCGACAACCGGCGTCATCTCCTCCGGTTCGCGGAATGTACGCACATAGCTCTCGATTTCGGCATCGATCTCTTGCCAGCTGCGGGCCACGCATTTCGGCGCGCCTGTGGTGCCCGAACTCATCTGCAGCAGCGTGCCCGGCTTCGACGCTGTCTCAGGCGCTTCGAGCACTTCGGCCGTCAGGCTGTTGTAGAACAGCCTGTTGCAGCCGGCGCCGATCGCGAGTTTGCACGCGGCCGGATAGGGCGTGCCGGGATGGATCGGCAGCACGCTGGCGCCCGCCTTGCGGATGGCGAAAAACAGCGCCAGCCAGTCGACGGTCTCCGCGAAGCAGACGGCGTATCGGCCGGTGTCTCGCTCGCCAAGGCCGATCTCCGCTGCCAACTGGAGCGATCTTTCGTTGAAATAGGTCTCGTCATAGAGCCTGTCATCGATGCGGATCATGACTTTCTCCTTCGTTGAAGCGTCGGCGCGGCCAAGGTGTTCGGCACCGTGTGGTGGTACTCCGGCTTGGCGGCGAGGAGCTTCCTCGTCATCAGGGATTCGGTGAGAATGCGTGGCTGGTCGCAGCCGAGCTGGGCCAGCCGTTCTGTCGCAGCGTGCTCCGCTTCATAAGCTGCAAGCGCGCTTCCGACGCGTTGCCAGAAAAGCGCTTCCGGCAGGTTATAGGCATGGTCAAGAAGGTGGGAAATTTCGCTGAGATTGAAGACGAACAGCGTGTCCATCACCAGTTCGCGCAGCGAATCCAGATTGTCTGTCCAGTAGAACCGGTCCGGCTCGGCATCCCTGTAAACCGGGTCCAGCGCCGCGAAGTCCGGCGCCTTTTCCGGCTCGCGCAGGAAATCCGGCGAGAACTCGATGCTCTCGTGAAAGTCACGCAGAATGAGCCTGACCGGCCAGCCGTCACGATGAACCAGCAGCATGTTCTGCCCATGCGCCTCGACCGCTAGGCCATGATGGACGAGCAGGTGCCAGACGGGCAGGACGGCGATTTCGATCAGCCGGTTGATCCACGGCATCAGGCCGAAACGTGCGATCCAGTCGTCTGCGAACGGGCGCTCGTCCGCTTCGACCATCATCAGGGCATTGAAGGGAATGACAGCCTCGCCGGCTGCGAGGGCGGCTTCCGCACTCTCCCGCCAGATGGCCGCGACCTGTCCGGCCAAAGGTCCGTCGCGGTCGGCAATCACACCGGCATATTCCTGCAGGACGGTTAGCGGATAGCGATCGCCAAAAACCGCATCGTTCGCGACGATCCCGGCGATCCAGCGCGAGATCACCGGCGCCGTGCAGACCGAATGTGGTTCAAGCGTTCGCCGCGACGAGGTGTTGACGATGTTGAGCGGCAGCTTGAGGCTCGCCGACAACGGCCTGTCCTGGTTCAGCAGCGAGCGCACCGACTGCGTTGCCGTATAGCGATCGCCGGCTGGCCCGAGGAAATGGACGTCCCCCGACGCGATCCACCCGGCAAGCTGCGTTTCGCGCAGCTCACGCCACTGCCAGGGATGCAGCGGGACAAGTCCGAAATCGTCAGCCGCCGCGCCGTGCTGCTGCCGCATCGACTGCAGATGCGACCAGGTTTCCTGCCCGAGTTCCGCCTGCCAGAAGGTGTCGTCGTTGCCGGGGATTGCCTGATGGAGCTGTTTGCGCGCCACAAGCAGCCAGACGAGCTGGAATGCCCTTCCAGCCTCCGGACCGAATGCGGCATGATCCGCGAAGGAAAAGCCGGTGCGCGCCTTGTAGCAGGGATGGTACGGGTGCCCCTCGTCAAGCGCGCCTTCGAGCGCCGCGAAGGGCATGGCGCGCCTTGGCCGCTCCGGCAGGTGACGCTCGTTCCACCGGCAAAAGGCGACGGTCTGCGTGAGTTCGTCAAGCAGCTTTCCACGGGTTGGGCCGCTGCCCGGTAGGGCGGAGACCAGTTGCGCCAGCGGCGGCACGATCCAGCCATCCGTGTCTTCGCGCATCTCCACCGAACCGGCAACAAGGCGCAGGCGGCCAAAGGGACCAACGGAACCGCGGCAGCGGAAATCCTGGCCCCCGAGCGACCAGTGAAAGGTCGTGACGCCGTTGTCGGCATGTTCGTAGGCCGGAACGATGCCTTCGAACAGGAGGGCTGAAACGAGCTGACGAAGCACCCGCTCATCCGGCCGAGCCTTGAGATCAAGAGGCAATGGCATGATCGGTCCTCGGCACTGTTAGAACGATCGGCGCCCTGAGCGGGTTCGGCACGGGGCGATAGAGCGTCGGCGCGTTGCTGGATTGCAGTTCGTCCACGTCATAGAGGCGTGTCGTCAGATTGGCCTTTGAGACGATCGTCGGCAGATCGAGGACGTGGCGCGCGAAGTCGCGGCCCGCTCCAGTCATCCGGGCGGCATAGCGTTCGAGATGGGCGCGCAATTCGCGCAGCAACAGGCTTTCATCGCACAGCCTGTCATGACCCATGCGGCTGATGACGGAAAAGACCTGGTTGACGATCAGGTAGTAGGCGAAGCGATCGCGGATTTCGCTGTCGGCAAAATAGAGCGATGCGATCGTCTGCGTCTCGGGAACATGGCCGACGATCAGCGCGCGGTAGCGTTCGGAGAGATAGAAGCCCTGGTTGTCCCGATAATAGCTGGCCGAGGGATAACCGTTGCCGACATCAAGCAGGCTGTTCTGCTGATGCGCCTCAAGCGCAATGCCATAGTCGTCATAAAGACGGATCAGAGGTTCGACCGCGCAATCGAGATAGTGCTGGAACCAGGCGACTGACGCCTCCTGCAGGCCGCCGCCGTCGCGCGCGGCAACGGCCCGCACGAGCCGCGCGAGCCGGGACGGTTGCCCCGGCAGCGGATCGGCCGTCAGCGCAGCGACGGTCACGACGCCTCCGCCCTTCTCGCCGGCAAAGGGATTTTCGCGCAGGATGACCTCGAAGCCGCTTTCGCTGCGCCCCGGCAGATCGAGCGTGATATAGGCCGGATCCTGAATAATGCGGAAACTTTGGAACCGTTCGGTAAACCCGATCCGGTCGATCAGCTTCGCCATCGCAACCCCCGCCTCCAATTCCTGGCGCCGGTTGAGACGAACGGAATTGGTGATGCGGACGGGAAGGGAGAACTTCAGCATCCAGTCAGCGTTGGCAGCGTAGACCGTGCGCACGGACGAGGTCGCGGTGAAGGCCGGACCGAGCTGACCTATGTGGCGCAACACCCCTTGCCGCAGCATGGCGTCGATATCGGCGTCGAGAAGCAGGGCTTCCGCCTGTAGTGGATGCATCGGCAGCAGATACTCGTCGCGACCGAGCACCACGCCGTCACCAGGTGTCCCGACCAGGGACCGCACGATCTCGTGCGCCTCAAGCATACGTGCGGAAGCGTGCCGTACGTGATCGCGCTTTGCTGCAAAATAGTGCAGCTTGAATTGGCCGCGCAGTTCCGGCGCATAGCTCTCCTGCTGCCAATAGGTCATGCCCTGGCGGCTCTTTGGCGTCGGGTGCTGCCAATGCCCGAACACAAGCGATTGTTCCGCCTCGATAAAGTGGTCGCGGTCCGCCGGATCGGGCTCGGCCCTGTCGATGTAGAGCGCCGTCTGCTGATAGCTTTCAAGCACACGCATCAGCAGCTCGAGTTCAAAGCCGCGGAGCACGTCGGCCTCGGCCTCGTCGACCTGGCGATAGCATTCGTGGATGAGGATATGGAGCGCGGAGATCAATTCGATCTGCCGCCACATCACGTCGGAAACACCCCTGCCCCAGACCCTGCCGAAGTGACGCGGGCCGCAAAGGGACGGCGACGTCACCTCGGCGCGCAGGATCATGTGGTGCCTCGGCAGCGACCATTCCACACAGTCGAAAGTGCCGCCAGCGGTTCGATGCATGACCCGGATACCCGGATTCACTTCGCGCAGATAGCAGTTTGCGAAGCTTTGAAAGGTTGCGATTTCTGCGATTTGCCTAGACGATGGCATCGTGTCGATCCTCGGCACGCGGCGCGCATAGCCGCGCAATGGCGTTGGGCGTTGTCGGCCAACACTTTGAATTTTCTTATCCGGACTGGTCTCGGTAGATCGCGCTCAGCCAGCGGCCTGCCAATGGAGCTGGCGAGGCTCTTCGCGGAACGCGAAGCGCAGAAGATGGCTTTCGATGACCGATTTCGTGTCATCGAGATCGGCATCGTCGGGCGAGCGGGCGCGAATGTTCAGGCCATCCGGTGTGGCGTGAAGATAACCGGTGCCGCAGGAGAACCTGAGTTCGGCACGGTCGCCCGCCTGCTCGACGTCGATCTTGTGGGCGAAATGCTTGCAGAGCTGCGCCAGGTATTTCTGGCCCTCTTCCGTCGCAAAGTGGGTGGTCGCTTCTTGCATCTGGAACTCCTGTCTTTCGGCTTTCGCTGCTCGGGCGGCCCTTGGGCGGCCGCCGTCGCTTCTTGGGGCGACGGACGCGGGGAGGACGCGGCCGTCGCGATCGCGACCTTCGACTAGAAGGTCGCTCTGGCGGTCAGGATGAAGGAACGGCCCGGCTCGTAAAGCGGCTTAACTTCCAAGAACTCCTGGCCGTAGGTTGCCCGGCTCGAATAGGTTTCGTCGAAGATGTTCTTGAGTTCGGCGCGCAGCGTGAGGTTCGGCCGCTGCGGTGGCACATACTCGACAAACGCATTGAAAACTTCGTAACCCTGGAGGGGCTTGTTCCCGAAGGCGACGTCGTCATAGTCGAGCGCGATCTCGGCGTCGGCACCGAAGGTGACGCCCCAGTCCGTCAGCGTATGGATCGCCTGCAAGGTAATGATCTGGCCAGCCGGAGTGGCGAGATAGGTGCCGAGATCGGAATCGGCGGGCTTGCCGTCGATCTCGACGTCGATATTGGCGTATTTCACTTTGAAATAACCGTCGCCCCAGTTGTAGCCACCGCCGATTTCAAAGCCACGCGAGCGAACGTCACGCGCGGTGATCCCGAGGTCCGCCCGGTAGCGCGGCGTGCGGGCGTCGTCGATATCCGTCTGAAAGACGCTGCCTTCGATGGTAAAGCCGTTGTAGTTGGCCTCCAGGCCGAGGATGTAGTTGTCCGCCGTCACCGGCTTCGGGCCCTGGCCGTAATCCCATTTGGGATTGATGATGAAGTTCTCGGCGAGCGGGACACCCGCCCAGACGTGCGAATAGCCCGCCTTGCCGATCAGAAGGTCCTCGATGAGATCGTATTCACCCGACACGTTGCCGCTGAGACCGGAATTGGTCCACTCCTGGCCGGTCGTCCCGGTAAAGTGCTGGTTGTCGCCGCGCGCACCGAACGAGAGGCGCGTCCTCTCAAAGGGCTCCAGCCGTGCCTGAGCATAGATGCCGACATTGCGCGCCTTCTCGGAGCCGGAATCGAAGAGATCCCGAAGCTTCGCCTCGTCGTCGTAAAAGTCGATGCCGGCAACCACATTGCCGATGTCGAAGGAGAACTTGTTCTCGAATTTGCCGTTGAAGCTGTCCGACGCGCCGATCCCCTGATAGCTGAGGGGAAGGCCGGGCGCCGGTCTCGGGTAGACCGGCACTTCGACTTCGGTCTTGCTGTAGGCGAGCAGGAGGGTCGGGTCCCACCATCCTTCCGGCGTGCTGTCGGTATAGGTAAAGACGGTGTTGCCGCGCTCGAGCGTATAATCGCGGATAGACGGCTCCCACGGCTTGCTGCCGGTGGTGGACTCCATGTTGGCGCGGTACGGACGCGGCGCATCATCGCGTATGCTGTCGTGGCTGATCTCGAAACGGTCGCCGCTGTCGAACTCGTAGGCAAGCTTTCCCAGTCCGCTCAAGAGGTCCGTTGAGGTTCCACCCACATCCTGGCCGTTGCCGGCCGTGAAATCATTGCCCTTGCCGAAGTTGAGGTAGCCCAGAAATTCGAACCCGTCCCGCATGCCGTAGGCAGAGACCCCTGTCGTCACCGTGTCGCTGTTGAAATTGTAGCTGGATGTGACGAAACCACCGAAGCCGTCGCCATCCAACAGATCGCGCGCGTCGATCGTCTCATAGGCGATCGCGCCGGCGAGCGCTCCCGGACCGGCATCGGCCGGCGCCACGCCGGCATCAACACTCACGGCCTTCAGCAGGCCGGGGTCGATGAGGTTGGTACCGTTGTGGTGGAAGACCTTGTTGTTCTGCCGACCGCCGTCCATGGTCACGGCAAGGCTGGTTTCCTCGATGCCGTGAACATAGACTTTCTGCGACATCGGCAGCGAACTGCCGACAGAGATGCCCGGCTCCCCGGAAAACACGTCGGCGATGTTGGCCGGGTTCTTCTGCTTCAGGTCTTCCGACGAGATGACGATTTCGCCGGCACCGCGCGGGCCGGCGCCAAAGGCCGAGATCGGATCAAGCATCGTCGATCCGTCCACTGCGATCCCATCGCTACCGGCCGCTGACGTTGCCGAACCAACCAGTGCCGTTCCGCCGGAGATCCTATAGGAGATGCCCGTGCCCGACAGCAGCAGGGCAAGCGCCTGCTCAGGATTGAGCGTTCCGCTGACGGCGGTCGACCGGAGGCCCTGCGAGGTTGCCGCAGCCAAGGTGACCTGGAGACCGGCCTGCCGCCCGAAAGCGTTCAGTGCGCTGGCAAGTGGCTGGGACGGAATGTTGAAGGTGCGGGCATTGCTGACGCGGGTTGTCGTTTCCTGGGCAAACGCGGTGGAAAGGGGCATCAGCGCAAGGGACGAAAATCCGACGATCGCCGTCGTGGTGAGCAGGCGTCGGCCTGCGTGGCGATGTCCTGCGTTGAAAGACAGATGTCCCTTGCGGCATTTCGGCGAACTCATTTTACCCCCGTCTCGGCGTTCCGCGTGCTGCCTCTCGGGCATGCGCTTCCCACCAAAGACGACCGGCTCCCGATTTTTTTTCACCGGTGCGCGATTTTTTCCTGATTTTTTGACTCCAATTAAAACTGGGTCAGAACGCGACCATAGGATGTCACCGCGCGAACCGTGCCACCGAACGGCTGAACCAGGGCCTGTAGCGCGTGATCCGGGTCCTTCAGGTCGTAGACGCCCGTCACCCGCTGTTGGGCAAGACGCGACTGCGGAATGGCGATCCAGGCGGAGTGGTAGCGCTGCAACCGTTCCGCGGCGGCGGCAACCGTCACGTTGTTGACGAACATCTTTCCGCTTCGCCAGGCGCCGATCTCGTCCGGCGCGATCGCGCTACGGGTGACGGCGCCGGTCGCATGGGTCACCGTCGCCGTTTCGCCCGGCGCCAGTTCGAAGTTCTGCTTGTGGTCCGGTCCGCTATAGGAGACGGCCACCGTCCCGTGTGCGAGTTCGACCGTCGTATCCGCGCTCGCAAGCTGAACATCGAAGGCGGTGCCGAGAACCGAAACTTCAACACCGCCGGCATCGACGACGAAGGGACGGGAGAGGTCGCGCGCGACATTGAAAAAAGCCTCGCCTTTCAGAAGTCTGACATGCCGGGCATGGGCGCTGACTTCGGTGGCAATCGCGCTGCCGCCACCCATTTCGATGATGGTTCCGTCTTCAAGCGCAATCGTCCGGCTCTGCGCGGTCTCGGTGACATGATCGGCCTGCCACCACAGAAGGAGTGAGGGTAGCGACACGAACATGACGAGGCAGGCGGCAAGGGCGAGAACCGCCGCACCCGTTGCCCAGACCTTGGCCACCCGACGGTCCCGGCGGCGGGTTGCTGGCTGAAGCGAAGCCAACGGCCTTGCCCCCCGCCAGAGATGTTCGTGAACCGGCGGCACTTCGCCCAGAAGCTGCCAGGTCTTCAGCGCAGTCTGCCAGGATCGGACGTGCAACTCCGATCTGCCCAGCCAGGCCCGGAACTGAGCTTCGGTGTCCCGACAGTTCGGGCGCGCCTTCAGCTCGAGGAACCAGTCCATCGCCTCTTCAAGCAAAGCTTCCGGTATATGGTTGTCCTTGGTCAAAGCTCTGCCTACTGGTTGCGTGGTCGACGAGACACTAGCGGATTCACTCGGTTTGTCACAAAGACGAATAGCGCCGGATTTTTTTTCACGCGGCCCCCAAATTTCTAGGAGGCGTCACTCGCCAGCACTGTCGCGACGCGCATCATGGCGGTGCGCACGTGGCGATGTGCGGTCGCGACCGAGATGTCGAGGTGAACGGCGATTTCCTCCAGCGTGTAGCCGCCGAAGCGATGCATTTCGAGGGCCACCCTGATCTCTGTGGGAAGGTCTGCAAGAATGCCGGTGACCCGTCGGATCTCGTCGGTTACGACAACGATGTCTTCAGGCGACGGCACCTCGATCGGCATCGACCAGTAAGGCGGCTCGCTTTGCTCTTCCCGCGCCTCGATCTTGCGTCGCTTGATAAGATCGAGGGAAAGATTGCGGACGATCCGGTAGAGATAGGCAAGCGACAAGCCGGTCGACCTCTCAGAGGAGGCGCTGTTGGCGCTCGCCGGCGCGAATCGCAGGAACGCCTCCTGCACGATGTCTTCGGCCGTTTCGCGCGATCCGACGATGCGCGTTGCATAGGCGACCAGAGCGGTACGATTGGCGAAATAGACCTGATGGCGCGTTTCCATGTCGACCATGGTGTCTGATCCGATCAAAACAACTTCGATTTGGCATTCAGGGCCGCCCGCACTGACTGCTGAGATACGTTCGATCAGCCGGCCGGCCGCACGAACGGCGTGTCTCTTAGCACGCGGAAATAAACTTGTCTTTAATACTCATGTTATTTTTTCAAGGCGCGGGTCGGCCATCGGGGCCAGTGAGCGCCTGGGCCATACGGCCATGGTTCGGGCGCCTCTCCCGGACCAGGTCGATCAACGCCCGCAACTTCGCCGGCACGTGCCGGCGGCCTGAAAAATAGAGGCAAAGCCCATCATAGGGCGGCGTCCAGTCATCCAGCACCTGCACCAGTTGCCCCGAAGCGAGGTGCTCCTGCACGGCGTGGTCCGACAGATAGGCCAGCCCTGTGCCGCAAAGCGCCGCCTCCAGCATCAGATCGCTGTCGTCGAGGATGAGCGGCCCGGGGACGTCGATTTCGACACTTTCTCCGCGGCGGCTGAACTCCCAATGGTAGATCCTGCCGCTCGCCATGCGGGCGCGGATGCAGGCGTGCTGCAGAAGGTCGACAGGCCGCCGCGGCACCGCTCTTGCCCGGAAGTAGTCCGCCGATCCGACGACGACCATGCGCGACTGGGGCAGCACCGGAACCGCGATCATATCCGGCGGAACCGCCTCGGCCAGCCGGAAGCCGGCGTCGAAACCGAGTGCGACGATATCGACCAGCGCATTGTCCGTCGCGACCTCCAACGTCATCTCTGGATAGCGCCGCAAATATTCGACAAGCAGCGGCCGGAGCACCATCCTTGCGGCCCCGGGGACGTGTTGAGCCGAAGCGTTCCGGTCGGTCGCCCCTGCGATTCGGCCGCTCGTTCGACGGCACCCTCGATGGCGGCGAGCGCCGGCAGGATCTCGGCGACGAAGCCCTCTCCGGCAGCCGTCAGCGCCACCGACCGCGTCGTCCGGTTGAACAGCCGCACGCCAAGCCGCTCCTCAAGGGCCGACACGGCATGGCTTAGCGACGAGGACGAGACGCCGAGTTCCCGCGCGGCGGCGCGGAAACCGCCGAGCCGCGCTATCGTCGTCACCGCCTCGAGTTCCGACAGACTGGCTTTCATTGCGCTATTTTCCTCATCAACCTGTCTATGATTGATGATCTTAACCTGACGATCATTCGGACGCATATCCCTGTCATCGCAACAGGAAGTCAGAAGATGAAGTTCATTGAGCAGATTTACGTCGATGGCGCGTTCGTTACCCCTCATGGCAACGAACGCTTCGACCTTTTCAATCCCGCCACCGAGGAGAAGATTGGCGAGGCCCGTCTCGGGGATGGCGAAGACGCCGGCGCCGCGGTTGCCGCCGCCAAACGGGCCTTCCCGGCCATGCGGCGGACGACAGTGGCCGAACGGGTGTCGATGTTGTTGGCCCTGCGCGATGCGGTCGCCACCAGGGCCGATGCGCTTTGCGCCGCCATGGCCACCGAATACGGCGCGCCGCAATCCTTCCTGGCCTTCTCCGTGCCGCATGCCTCGAAGGTGTTCGATGTGGCAGCCAAGACCGTGGCCGACTATGCCTTCAGGCGCCGGATCGGTAATGCCGATGTCGTCATGGAGCCGGTGGGCGTGGCGGCCGCCATCACGCCGTGGAACAGCAATATCGGCTTCATCTGCACCAAGCTTACCACCGCGGTGGCCGCCGGCACGACCATCGTGATCAAGCCATCGGAGTTGAGCGCCATCCAGACGCAGACGCTCGTGGAAGTGCTGCACGAGGCCGGTCTGCCACGCGGCGTACTCAACGTCGTCAACGGTTACGGCCATGTCGTCGGCGCCGATCTCAGCCGGCATCCGCACGTCGCCAAGGTCACCTTCACCGGCTCCACGACCACCGGGCGGACGATCCTGCGCACGGCCGCGGAGAGCTTCAAGCGAGTCACGCTCGAGCTCGGCGGCAAGGGAACGCAGATCCTTCTCGATGACGCCGACCTCGACCGTGCCATCCCGCACATTCTTGCCTCCGCCTTTCGCAACAGCGGGCAGGCCTGCATCGCCGGAACGCGGCTGCTGGTTCCCCAACAACGATACGAGGAGGTGAGCGCGCGTCTTGCGGACGCTGTTTCGGCACTCAAGGTCGGCCCCTCCAGCGATCCGGCCTCCGACATCGGCCCGATGGTGAGCGCCAGGCAGTGGGAACGGGTACAGTCCTATATCCGCCTCGGGCAGCAAGAGGGTGCGACCCTGCTGGTTGGCGGCGAGGGCCGGCCACAAGGGTTGGACCGTGGCTGGTTCGTCCGCCCGACCGTTTTTGCGAACGTCACCAACGACATGCGGATTGCGCGCGAGGAGATCTTCGGCCCGGTGCTCAGCGTCCTTCGCTATCAGGACGAGGACGAGGCGATTGCCGTGGCCAACGACACGGACTACGGCCTTCAATCCTACGTGCTTGGCAGCGACATCGAACGCATGCGCGCTGTAGCCCTCCGGCTTGAGGCCGGGCGGGTGGTCATCAACGAAACCCCGGCCTACCCCCAGACGCCGTTCGGTGGCTTCAAACATTCCGGAATCGGGCGCGAGTTCGGACCATTCGGTCTTGAAGCCTTCCTCGAGCCGAAGGCGATCATCGGCTAGCCGCCAGCCGACCAAACATACGAACGCGGCGGCCCCGTTTGAAGGCCGCCGCGTTTTAGATCTTGGCCCCGTGAGGGTGTTATGCGGGCTGCTGCTCCTCCCTCGTCTTCACCAGGCTCCAGACGACGCCGGAAGCGATGATCGCGAAGGTCACGCCGAGCGAGAGAGCCGCCGGGAACTTCTCAAGCCCCAGAAGGTCGGCAACGAAGATCTTCGAGCCGATGAAGGTCAGGACGACGGCAAGCGCCGGCTTAAGGTAACGGAAGCGGTGGATCATCGCAGCAAGAGCGAAATAGAGGGCGCGCAGGCCGAGGATTGCGAAGATGTTCGACGTGTAGACGATGAACGGGTCGGTGGTGATGGCGAAGATCGCCGGAACCGAATCGACGGCGAAGATCACGTCAGCGACCTCGACCATGACCAGCGCCATGAACAGGGGCGTGATGAACCAGGTCATCTTGCCGGTCTTCGGGTTTACGAGCTTCACGAAAAAGCGTTCGCCATGGTGCTCTTCGGTGACGTTGAAGCGGCTGCGCATGAAGCGGACGAGAGCGTTGTTCGAAACATCCGGTTCCGATTCCTTCATGACCAGCATCTTGATCCCGGTGAAGATGAGGAACGCTGCAAAGATGTAGAGAATCCAGGCGAACTCAGCGACCAGCGTCGCGCCGACGCCGATCATGATCGCGCGCAGCACGATGACGCCAAGAATGCCCCAGAACAGGACGCGGTGCTGATAGAGCCGCGGAACGGCGAAGAAGGAGAAGATGAGCGCGATGACGAAGACGTTGTCGAGGGCAAGCGTCTTTTCGACGACGAAGCCGGTCATGTAGGCAAGGCCGGATTCGGAGCCGAGATACCACCAGACGAAGCCGCCGAACGTCAGGCCGAGCGCGATATAGAAGGCGGAAAGCTTGACGCTTTCGGCAACGCCGATCTCCTTGTTCTCCTTGTGGAGAATGCCAAGGTCGAACGACAGGATAGCGATGACGAGAGCGAAAAAGCTCGCCCACATCCAGAGCGGCGTTCCCAGCCACACTACAGACATGAAGGAAAAGTCCACAGACGGGTCCCCAATCGGCACATGATGTCGGAATAAGGTCCGACATCGCAAGAGTGCCGAAGCTCTCGCCAGAGGGGCCCGGACCAGCGGGTTAGGCGGCAGATAGGCGCTCAACTTTCGCGGTTCAAGGGAGACATTACGATTTTTTCGTGTAAGCAACCGGAGCGGTCTATGGCCGGTCACGCGGAACCTTCGGGAGACAAAATGATATCAAAGCTCTTCGTTCTGGCGGCGGCGACTGCATTCGCTGCAAGCGCGCCCGCGCTCGCCAATCCGGCTACGAGCGTCAAAGCCGCCCGCACACTTTGTCGCCAGGTGACGAGCTTCGACCCGCAACGCGCCGCCTGCAAGGTTGTGGCGGCAAAGCAGACCGTCGTCATCGAATGGGACAGCAACCATGAGGATAACCGCGTCGGCTGCGCCGGCTTCGGGCGTCGAATGCGCTTCCAGGGTCTCGAATTCGATCGCGGCTGGACCCTCGTGCTGAGGAACACGGTTATCGAAACCGACAAGGTCGCCTCCTGCAAGCTTTAAGGTCAGATCGTGACGGTGGATCGCGCCGCATGATTTGGCCCGCGTCGCGATACTGATAGGTTTGGGTCGACTTGGAGGATCGCGGTCATGGACACGGGAAATATCGGGGATGCTGCAGGCCTCGAGTGGCGCGGAGCCTTCGAAAACCGGGAGCTGAACGCCCTGCACGCCGAATGCTTCGAGCATGCATTGACAGACGACGACTGGTGGAACCAGGTCAACCGCTTCAGCCTGGGCTGGGTCTGCATGCGGACTTCAGGCGTGCTCACAGGCTTCGTCAATGTCGCATGGGACGGAGGCGTTCACGCCTTCCTGCTCGACACGATGGTCGCCTCGCCCCAGAGACGGATGGGCCACGCCGCGCGGCTGGTCGAAGAAGCGGTGATGCACGCCAAGGCGGCGGGGTGCGAATGGCTGCATGTGGATTTCGACCCGCATCTTCGCGATTTCTACTTCGGTCGATGCGGTTTCGTCGCGACAGATGCCGGCCTCATCCGCCTTCGATAAAAAAATCCTCCAGCGCCTTTCCATTGAGCATGGTCACCCTCGCCGGCCGGGTGATGTGGTGGCTTGATGAACTTCCTATATAAGGCAAACCGACCGATCGACGTTTTCCGCCAAGACAAGGACAGATTTGATGACCGAAAAATCCCCCGCTGACAATTTTCCTGCCGGCTACGAAGTTCCCAAGGTCTGGACCTGGGACAAGGGCAACGGCGGCGCCTTTGCCAGCATCAACCGTCCGATCGCCGGGCTGACGCACGACAAGGACCTGCCGGTCGGCAAGCACCCGCTGCAGCTCTACTCGCTGGCGACGCCGAACGGCGTGAAGGTCACGATCCTGCTGGAAGAGCTTTTGGCTGCCGGCCATTCGGGCGCCGAATATGACGCCTGGCCGATCCGCATCGGGGACGGCGACCAGTTTGGTTCCGGCTTTGTCGACGTCAACCCGAACTCCAAGATCCCGGCGCTGATGGACCATGCGCCCAAGGGCGGCGGCGCGCCGGTCCGTGTCTTCGAATCAGCCTCCATCCTGCTTTACCTTGCTGAAAGGTTCGGTGCCTTCCTGCCGAGCGAGCTTCGCGCCCGCACCGAAACCTTCAACTGGCTGTTCTGGCAGATGGGCTCCGCCCCCTTCCTCGGCGGCGGTTTCGGTCATTTCTACGCCTATGCGCCGATGAAGATCAAATACGCCATCGACCGCTACGCCATGGAGGTGAAGCGCCAACTCGACGTGCTCGATCGCCATCTCGCCAACAACCGGTTCCTCGCCGGCCAAGAATACACCATCGCCGACATGGCCACCTGGCCCTGGTATGGCAATCTTGCGCTCGGTCAGACCTACGGCGACGCCGGCGCATTCCTTGAGGTGCAAAGCTACGAGCACGTCCAGCGCTGGACGGCCGAGATCGCCGCACGGCCTGCCGTCAAGCGCGGCCGTATGGTCAATCGCCTGAGCGGCGATCCGGCCGAGCAATTGCATGAGCGACACGACGCCTCCGACTTCGATACGAAGACTGAGGACAAGATCGTCGAGAAGCAGACCGCGTAAGGAGAACAGAATGGCCAAGCTGGCTGATATGACGAAACACCGGGGTTTTCCCTACGCCATGCCGGGCACGGGCATCCAGTTCGTCATCCGTCGGGCCAATCCCAAGGGGGCAACCCCGATCAAGGCCTTGCCCCGCCATGCCCGGCCGGGCTCTGGGGCGCACCGCATCGATGCGGCCTTCCTCCATGCCCTCTGGCATCATTTCGGCGCGGAACCATTCGAGCGCGGCAATCTCGATGCCGCCCGGCTGAACCTCCTGTTCGGACGCGAGGTGCTGCCGGTCGACAAGGATTTCGATCCCGTGTCCTATGAAGCGTTGCTCATCATCAACGAGAAGGTTGCCCGCCAAAGCTTCCCGGAATCGTTCGTGGACGTTTTCGAGGTCTGATGTCGGCGGCGGCCTGGCCGCTCCAACTATTTGAGGTGGCGCACCGCTCGCGGGTGCGCCACCTCTTTTTTCGCAGGTCAAGCGTCGAGTGCGCCCGCCCTCTTCAGCACGTCGTTCAACGGGACGAGGCCCTTCATCGCGCCGCTGCCAACGGCCGGCACACCGTCCTCGATCGCCAGCGCGAAGCGGAAGGCGGGATCGGCCTCGATGCGTTTGCGCAAAGCGCTGATGCGCGGATAGTTGCGCTCGTAGTCCTTGGGGTCGATCGCCTCATGGAAATCGACCCAGCGCGCCACACCAACGAAAACAGCATCGGCGAGGGTCGGCCGGTCACCCAGCAGATAGTCGCCTTCGCCCATCATCGCCTCGAGCTGCTTGTGGCGCTTGGCGACGAACTCGCGGCCGAGAGCACGCAGCGTCTCGCGATACGCCTCGGTGGCATCTTCCGCCTCCAGCGCCACCCACATCGAGAAGAAGGCGCCGGTGAAGCCGGTGTTAAGAAAGGCGATGATCTGGTGCATGCGGTCCGCCTCGAAGGTGCCCGGCGCGAAACTGATGCGGCGCTCGTGATCGCGCGCCTCCAGCCAGAGTGCGATCGCCATGGTCTCGGTCAGCACGTGGCCCTCGTCGGTCACAAGCGCGGGCGTTTCCACCCGGCCGTTAAACCGCTCATAGGCATCGGTGCGCATTTCGCCGAGCATGTCGACACGGGTGAGGCGATAGGGCTGGCCGAGCCATTCGAAGGCGGTGACCAAGCCTGCCGAACTGCCGAGCGGAAAGCCAGAGGTGAAGATCGGTTCAGAGATGTTGTGCATGTCGTTTCTCCATGTTGATGATCTGGATATATCGACGTGGACTTTGGCTCTGTAGTCCTTCAATCATGGAACAATCGTCCACATACATGGACGACCGTTCCTGCCAGAAAGAGCGGCGCCGCGGTTGGCGTACCAGACTAGGATGCGGATCGGGTGGCGGCAGCGGGGAAGAGACCACCTTCATCCGCATCGACAGTGATCGATAAGGTCACATGCCGCGGACGCGTCAGCGCAAACAGCACCGCCTCGGCGATGTCCCGGTTGGTGGCCGCCTCTCCCTTGCGCCGCTCACTTGCGTCTTCCCACGCGGCTTCGAGCGGCGAGATGTCTTCAAGATACGGCGGGTGAACGACGATCGAACGAACCGGCGTGCCCGCCAGCTTCTGGCGCAGGCCATCCGCCAGGGCCGCATGCGCCCGCTTGGCGGCATAGAATGGCACGGACGCGGTCTGAAGTGCTGCGTTGGGCAGGCCGCTGATCGATCCGATCGTGACGATGTCCGGCCGAGGCGAATGGCTAAGCAGCGGCAACAGACCCTGTGTCAACAGATACGTTCCGGTGATTGCCGCATTGACGACACCCAAGCACCTCGGCGCTCGAATGCCCCTCGTCGCTGTGTTCGAGCCACGTCGCGCCGTTGTTGATGAGGATATCGACCCGTCCGCCCTGCGCCTTGATGGTGCCGATGGCGCCGGCAACGCTCGCTGCATCCGCAAGGTCGAGCACGACCGTTTGAACCCGACGGCCAAAATTGCTGGCAATGGCTGCCGCCACATCCTTGAGAGCGCTTTCGCTGCGGCCGCACAGGACAAGATCACACCCGGCCTCGGCCAGCGCATAGGCCAGTGCCGCGCCGAGGCCGCGACCGGCCCCGGTAATTGCTGCGACGGTTCCGTTCAACTGCTTCATCTGCATCCCCTGAGATGTCGGGTGGCTCCCCCACCGCGAGTATAGGACCCGCACAGTTAGGTATCACGGGTAGAAATTCCAACATGGGAATCCCTCGCCAGGAGCAGGTGCGCCAAATGTGCCCCAACGGTGGGATTGCCCTTTTCTTGGGTGGAGAAACGAAATCGTTGACCTATCTCGCAGGGTGGCGAAGGAAACGGGCCTTGGGGCTTCAAAGTGAAAGGAAAGCGTAATGGCAAAGAACATGATCTGCCTCTGGTACGACAAGGACGCCGAAGCCGCCGCTCGCTTCTATGCCGAGGTCTTTCCCGACAGCAAAGTCAGTGCCGTGCACCGCGCGCCGAGCGACTATCCGTCCGGCAAGGAAGGCGACGTGCTGACCGTCGACTTCACCGTTGCCGGCATTCCTTGTCTCGGCCTCAACGGCGGCCCGATGTTCAAGCACAGCGAGGCCTTCTCGTTCCAGATCGCCACCGACGATCAGGAAGAGACCGACCGCTACTGGAATGCGATCGTCAACAATGGCGGCCAGGAGAGCGCCTGCGGCTGGTGCAAGGACAAGTGGGGCATTTCCTGGCAAATCACGCCACGTGTCCTGACTGAAGCCATGGCCGCCGGTGGAGCCGAGGCAAAGCGGGCCTTCGAGGCGATGATGACCATGGGCAAGATCGACGTCGCCGCGATCGAGGCAGCGCGACGCGGCTGAGCGCGTCCTGTTCGAATAGAGGCGAGAGCATGGGCATTCGCACGCAGCAAAGCGCAAAGCCGGAACTTTTCTGAGCGAGACGCCTTACCCCTTGGAGTGCGAGCCGTGCCAACCGGACACGGCAGGGATGGCGAACATGGCGGTTTTTCCGGTTTCTCGCCATGGCCAACGAAACGGCAGTCGAGCGTCTTACCTGTCCGGCTCGTCTCACAGATCGGGAACATGGAGCAGCCGGCGATGGATCGCCGGCAACCTTCCCATTCGGACACGCCGACGCCTTGTCACGGAACGCCCGAAGAACAGAGGGCGCAATTCGCCTTGTGACAAGTCGCCTTGTGACTGGCAATCGGCGGCGCCGGAAAACATCAGGCCGCGAGGACGTCGCGGAGCGCCTCGCCGACACCGGTGGCCGACTGGGGATTCTGACCGGTGATCAAGCGGCCATCGACAACCACCTTTGATGTCCAGTCGGGCGCCGGATGATGCGTCGCGCCGCGCTCTGCAAGCGTGCTCGCCAACAGGAACGGCACTGTCTTGTCGAGCCCGACGGCGCGCTCCTCGGAATCGGTGAAGGCGCTGACATTGCGACCGGATACGAGATAAGCGCCATCGGAGAGCTTGACGTTCACCAATGCCGCCGGGCCGTGGCAGACGGCGGCGACGGCACCGCCCGCCTCGAAGATCGAACGGGTCACGCGGTCAACTGCCCTGTCTTGCGGCAGATCCCACATCGCGCCGTGACCGCCGGCAAAGAAGACGGCCGCGTAGCGGGAGGGATCGACATCATCGAGCTTGGCCGTCGTGCGAATTGCGGCGCGGAACGCTTCGTCGTTCCAATAGCGGGCGTTGGTCAGGTCCTCCAAGTCAAGCCCGTCGACCGGCGGCTCCCCGCCCTTGATCGAGGCGAATTCCACGGTGATACCGGCCGCTTCGAGCACCGCCAGCGGATGGGTGACCTCGCCAAGATAGAAGCCCGTCGGCTGGCCGCCGTCTCCCTTGGTGCCGTGGCTGGTGAGCACGAAGAGCACAGGCTTTTGCTGATTGGCTGTTGTGTTCGGCATCATTTTCTCCTGTTTGAAGTGGCCTGACATTGCGGCCGTCGAATGATGCTGCTTATCTATTGCTTCGATTAGCGGCGATAAATTCGCCTGCAAGGAAATGATTTGGTCCTGAAAGGCAAAGATGCGCCGCTTCGATCACCTCGCCGACGTCGAGGCTTTCATTACGGTCATGGACAAAGGGTCGATGACCGCCGGGGCCGTGGCGCTTGCGACGACGCCTTCCGTGCTGAGCCGGGCGATTACCAGGCTCGAGACGAAGCTCGGCACCCAACTGGTGCGGCGAACGACGCGGCGCATCAGCCTTACCGAAGCGGGACGCGCATACCTGGAGCAGGTGCGCTCGGCTTTCGAAACGATCGACCAAGCCGAGCGGGCAGTTCAGGGCGAAGGCGTCCTGGCCGGCAGGGTTCGCCTTAGTGCATCAACGACCTATGGCCATTTCCAGTTGCCGGAAAAGCTGACGCGCTTCGCGCTGAAACATCCGTCGGTCGCCGTCGAACTGTCGATTGCCAACCGCAACGTCGATCTCGTCGCAGAGGGTTTCGACCTGGCCATACGCCTCGGGCAGCTGCCGGACAGCGGCATGGTTGGGCGAAAGCTCGGCGACGCGCCGCTAAGGCTGGTCGCTTCGCCCGGTTACATCGCCCGGCGTGGGCTGCCGCGATCGGTGGAGGATCTCACATCCCATACGTGCCTGCCTTTCATCATGCCAAGCACCGGCCGTCCGGCCCCCTGGTTGCTGCGGGTCGACGGCACGGATGTCGATTGGATCCCCCATGGCCCGGTCCAAGTGGAGGATGATGTGCTCGGTACCGTATCCCTGGCGGAGGCAGGCCTCGGGATTTGCCAGACCTACGATTTCGTCGTGCGCGATCGCCTGGCACGGGGCAGCCTGGTCGAGCTCCTGCCAGATTTCGGCGGCCGGTCGCGCCCCTTCTCGCTCATCTACCCGCCCCACCGCCATCTCTCGGCAGCAACGCGAGCGCTGATAGACTGCCTTCTGGAATAGGCGACGAGGGACAGGCCGCCAGGCACCGCGCTCCGCCGTGCCTTCATGCGTCACGCCGGCCGAACATCGAAAACGTTTCATCCGCCGGCTCTTTCCGCCGAGTAAACCGGTCAGCCGCCGCCACGCGACCGTTAGGCCCGGCTTCGTGACACCGCCTGGGCCGCATCTTCGCGCTTGCCCAGATAAGGCAGCGCGAAGAGATAAAGGCCGGTCGGCAGAAGCACGGCAAGCGGCGGCAAAGGCAGATAGTAGACCCACTCGGGAAGTTCCGCCAAAGGCATGCCGGCAAAGATCGCAGCAACGGCCAAGGAGAAGAGCAGGGATGTCCAGCGATGGATTTTCCGGATGAGAGCGGTCATTTTTCGGTACCTTGAATCTGAGCAATTGTCCCGAAGCGCGGAGCGCTCAATCGAGTTTCGCGACGACTTCCGCCAACTGGGTGAGAAAACGCGGCCATCCGACCGTGGCGCCCTGGAAATAGGCTTTTTGGTCCGCCGTGAAGCCGCGCTGTTCCATCCGCAGGTTCGTCCCGGTCTTTGTGGGGGCGAGCGTCCATGTGACGACGCTGAGGAGATCCTTGGTGTCCCAGCGATAGGCAAGCGAGCGGTTTGCCTCGATCGTTTCGACCTCGCAATCGACTTGACCCCAATCGGCCGAGAGGGTGAAGCGGCGCCCGACTTCGGGGATGAAATCGTTCCTCATCAGCCATTCGGCAATCAGATGCGGTTGCGTCAGCGCACGCCAGATTTTTTCCGGCGGATAGGGAAAGTCGCGTTCGACGACGACGGAGCGTGTTGTTTCGGTTGTTTCGGTCATTGGTCCATTCTCTTGAGAAGATCATCGAGATCGTTGAAACGGTCCTGCCAGAAGCCGGCCATTTCGGTGGTCCAGTCAACCAGGGTCGCGAGGGCTTCGCGCTTGGCGCTGTAATAGGTGTAGCGGCCCTCGTGCCGGTCGTGCACGAGCCCTGCAGCCTTGAGGATCTTGAGATGTTTGGACACGACCGGCTGCGAAACTCCGGCATCGGCCAGCAATCCGACAACGGTCGTATCCCCTTGGCGGCAAAGGTGCTCAAAGAGCCCGCGACGTGTGGGATCGGCGAGTGCCCGGAAAACCGCATCCTGTAACTGCGACATATCTCATATCCATTTGGCTATGCATTGACGTATAGTCAATTGGCTATGCGTTTGTCAAATGCGCAATGATCGAGATTTTCGCGGCCTGGGCGGATGATCGCGTGTTTCGCGACGGGCACTGGATGTTCAAGACGGCTGACCGGGCCTTGCACAGTCTGAACTATGTGGCGGGCGGGCACTTCTACGTCATCGGCGACGCGATCGACGTATCCTCCCGATAGGCTGATGTCTTCCGGCGCTTGAAGGCATCCGGAACGATGGCAGCGTCTGCAGGCCGGCCCATGCTCGCAGCGGACGCCCGGCGACGGGGTTCGGCTTGGAGCGACTGACCGGCAAGAGACCGGTGCCCTGATGCAGACGCCCCAAATAGCCGGCGCGCTACCTGAAGCCGTAAACCGGCCTCACGATTTCCCAGACAGCGCGATCACCCGGTCCAGTGCCGCAGCAAAGCCTTTGAGCGACACCGAGAACGCCACGTCCTTTTCGCTGTCGCTGGCAAACGCACCGATCTTCAACGCCGTTCCTTCGCGCAGCAGCGCAACGGTCGTCTCGGTAAATGTCAGCGGCACGATGCAGCCAAACGGCAAGCAGGTGCTAAACCGGGTCGGCTTGCCGCCCGTCGCCTCGTCGACGCCAAGGGTGACGCCCTTGTCCAGGTAAAGACCGAAGGGAAGCGCAAGGCTTCCCTCGAGGCCGGCATCTTCCGCCGGCCGAAGTTCGAGCGTCAGCACATGCTGGCCGCTTTTGTGGAACTGGCGTTGCGACAGAAGGCAGTGTTTCTTCCCCTCGATCTCGACGCAGGCAACGCTCCAGTCCTCGTAAGTCTCTGAAAGCTGAGATGGTGCGGCAGACTTCTCGGTTGCCGCATCCTCCCCGTAAACAAGCGTGATGGCGACAAATGTCGCCATCAGCATGGTTGAGATCCAGACAAGCTTGCGCATCAGAAGCGCACGTCGAGCTTGGCATCGACCGCATTCTGCGTCGTGCCGGAGCCGAACTGACCGGTATAGGTGATGCCGAGGCTTGCATTGCCGGTCAGCGCGAAGTCAATGCCGGCCTCGATGATCGCCGCATCCTCGGCGATCGGCGTTCCGGCGACCGAGAAGGCACTGCCCGTGCCGAAAGCCATCGTCGAGAACGGCGTAGTGTCGCCGAAGGCGTGCTGCCAGCCAAGCATGCCGCGCAGCTTCGCATCTGTCGTGCCGAGGCTGAGAGGAGCCGAGGCCCGAAGGCCGAGCGTCGTAAACGTCGTATCGGTCGTGTTGCTCCGGCTCGACAGCGCAGCCGCGGCACCGCGCTCGGTGAAGCCGTCGGTGTGCAGGCTGACATAGGCGAGGTTCGCGAAGGGTTCGAGCGCCACGCTCGGCAGGTCAATGCGATAACCGACTTCGCCGAATGCCTGGAAGGTTCCGGCATCATAGTCGGCCTTCAGCTGATCGGTGAAGCCCGGGAAGGCAACCGTGCGCGACGTATTGATCGAATGCCAGGTGTAAGCGAGACCAGACCGGAGCGCGACATCACCCCAGCGGCCGCCGCCGTAGACGCCAAGGTGGTAATTGTCGCTGTCGCCGCTGGCGGTGCGGCTGTCGACATCGAAGTTCGTGCGGCTATAGCCGGCCATGATGCCAACGAGCGCACTATCCGAGACCGCCGCGTCGAAGCCGGTGACGAAACCGCCGGTCGACTGGTCGAGCGCACCGGTGTTGCCGTTGCCGTCGGTGTTGGTCCAAGAGCCGAACACCTGCCCCCAGCCGACCATCGCCGGCGGCGGGACAGCGACCGCGCTGATCGCCCCGACTGCGCCGGTCGTGACCTTGTCCTCCGGACCATAGGCCAGAACCGGCACATTCGCAGCCGCCACGTCGCCGAAGGCGTCACGAATGCGGTCGTTCGCCGCGTTGCGCAGCAGGCTGCTATCGTTGATGAGCGCGGTTTGCGCCGAGGCATGGACTTCGCCGGACAGGAGGTCGAAGGCCCGGCGTGCCGCGTCGCCGTCCAGGATCGTCAGGGCATTGTAGAGCCCGAGCGAGGAACCGCTCTGGGCAAGCGTGTTGAGAGCAAGGGCCGTCTGCCGCTGGTTGCCGGTGGCAGCCTCACCTTCGAAGACACCGGGTTCGCCCGGCTTCGGCTCACCTGGCTTTGGCTCCTCGCCGGGCTTCGGTTCTTCGCCCGGCTTCGTACCCCCGTTCTTCACCTTGATTTTGAGATCGACCTGCCTCTCCTTCTGGTCGAGCGAGACCTCGAGGAAAGCGGATTTCGAAATGGCCTCGGCGAACTGCCCCTCGATCGCGCGGTCGGCAGTCAGGATCGTATAGGTCTGTCCGGTCTGATAGCTGGTGTTCGGATCGAGCGCCGTCACCTGAACATTGGTGCCGCTGCCGATCTTGGCGATGCCAGTGTTCTCGTTGTTTCCAATGCTCTTGACGACAATGCGATCGGAGCGGCCGTCGCCAGCGATATCAGCTTCGTAGATCGATCCGGTCGCCATATCCAGACGGCCCATGATCGTCAGCGTGCCGGTGGAATTGTTGCCAGGCGAAATGATCGCCTTGGAATCGATGAACGTGTCGCCGACCGTACCGGAACCACCCAATCGACCGAAAGAGGTCGAGTTCGGATCGCGGATGCGGTTCAATTCGCCGAGTACATTCACCTCGTTGGTATAGAAGCGATCACCCTGCACCCGTCCCGTCTCGCCATCGACGATCAAAGTGCCACCACTCACTTCGAACCGGGTCTCGCTGTAGTCCAGAGGGCCGTTATCCGGATCGTTGTCGATCGTGTCGAGGTTGCTCTTCAGCACCAGCTTGCCGCCGGAGACGTTCACCTTGCCGTAGAACTTCGTCAGGTCGCCGCTGACGATGGTCTCGCCGGAGAAATTGGTGATCGTGCCCTTGCCGCCCATGGCATTGGCGAATTCGTAGCCCGTATTCGTATGGTTGAAATTGACGTAACCCTTGCGCGGGCCGAAGTCGATCTTTGCCGAAGCGTTGACCGTGCCGGCCGCCTGCGCCTGGCGGGCGCGTGGCTCGGCAATATTGTTCAGGTCGACCTTGCCGCCGATCGTCAGATTTCCCATGCCTTCATTGTTGACGCCGCCGATGCCGGAAAGCACGATGTCGCCGCCAACCGAAAGCTTGGCGCCATTGGCGACCGAAAGGTTGGCGCGCCCGGCTTCGCCAATCGTCAGCTTGTCGGCAACCTTGAGCTCGCTGCCAGCGCCATCGATATAGGTCTGAATGGTGTCGACGCTCTCGTCCTCGCGCAGGGTCGCAGTATTGGTCGTGACTACGGCGCCCTTCTCGATCGTGAAGCTGTCGCCAATCTCGAAGTGACCGGTATTGATCCAGCGCGAATTCTCGCCGCTGACAAGAACCGTGCCGTTCTCAAAGGTAGCCTTGTTCGAATTGACGATACCGCCGTCCTCGATCCTGACTGCGGCGGTGTTGAGTGTCAGCGCGCCGAAGGCGACACCCAGAAAATCGGTGGTGAGCATGGAACCGGCGCCGCGCACCACGAGCGTTCCGTCACCCTCCTGGAGGGCACCGATATAGGTCTCCTTGGCGGACACCTTGCCGCCGTTTTCGACGATCAGCGTGCCCTTGCCGCCGTAAATGCCGCCCTCGAACCCGCCGATGAAAAGCACGCGGTACCCGTTCGGATTGGTATCGACAATATCCCAGGTGGATCCCGGGCCGGAGACGACGACCGTGCCGATCGATCCCTTGCTGTCAGCGATGTAGCCACCCTTGCTCGCGACGTTGGCGCCGTCCTTGATCGTCAGCGTAGCGCCCGCGGGACCACCGCGGATCACGAGATTGCCGTCGATCGTCTGGTCGCTGGACCAGGTCGTGTCGTTCGGAACGAGCAATCCGGCCGCCTTCGCCGGCGACGGCGTGAAAGCAGTGGTCGCCAGCATCATAGAGACGAGGCCGGCACGGCCAAGCGCGGTTGAACTCAGCAGGTTGATCCTCAAAACGTCCGCCTTCGCACAGCTATTCAATGTCTGCCCCTTTTCATTTGCATTTGTCGGCGCACTCTCCCGGCCAAACCGGCAGCGCACGGGTATGGGGCGGCTATAGCAAGCCCGCGAAACGGGAGAATTCGGCTTTCTGCAAACGGCAAATTGCAGCGCTGAAGGGCTGTGGCTTTCTGCAAACCGCTCGTTTTCACCGATGAACGGCGATCGACAACCGCTGAGACTTGAACGATAAAACCCGCATGGCGCGAGGAAATGGCACGGTATCACCTGACGAAGCGGAGTATGCCGCCGGCGTGCGCCGGGCGACCCTCTTGCTCGGTCTCCTTTACCAGTTCATGCAGTCCGTCATCAGCAACACGCTGTGGGCGTTCCTCAGTTATGATCCCATCGCAATTGCGCCGATCACCCTGATCCTGATGCTGAGCGGCACGCTGATGTCCTACGCGATGGCCGCTGCCCTCTTCCGCTACCGGGACCGGTCCATTCTCTTCAAGCTTCTGCTTGGATCCGCCCTGTCACTCGTTGCGGCGGCCATCAATGCCGGCGTCGATTTCCTCTGTCATGGTCTGATCGCGCATGGCGATCCGGGCGACATCAACTGGACCAATGTCGGCTACACGATCATCTATTGTGTGGCGCTGTTCCATGGGTGGGCCTTTCTCTACATCGCGCTTCTCGCGACCTTCGAACTGCGCGAACGCGAGCGTCGTCTTGCCGTTACACGGGAGGAGGCCCTGACGGCGCAGATGCGGGCGTTGCGTTATCAGGTCAATCCGCACTTCCTGTTCAACACCCTGAACTCGATCGCCGGCCTGATCGAGGAAGGCTCTTCGACTGCTGCCGGCCGCATGGTGCTTTCGCTTTCCTCATTTCTGCGAACCACGCTCGAACTCGACCCGATGCAGGACGTCTGTCTCGCCGACGAACTGGCCTTGCAACTCGGCTATCTGAACATCGAGGGCGAACGCTTCTCCGACCGCATGCGTGTCAAACTCGACATAGCACCCGGCCTCGAGCAGGCGCTCGTGCCGAGCCTCATTCTCCAGCCGCTGATCGAGAATGCGGTAAAACATGGCGTCGGCCGCTCCGCAGGCGTTGTCGAAATCCTCATCAGGGCAGCAAGACAGGGCGAGACGCTTGAGCTTTCCGTCGAAAACGACCTGGCACGCGAGCCGCAGCGCGTGACGAGAATGCCTGTTGGTACCGGCACGGGGCTGAAAAATGTCGCCGACCGCATCAGGGCCCGGTTTCCCGAGGTGGGCGCCTTCATTTCCGGTCTTGTCGCGCCGCACCGCTTTCGCGCGTCGATCACCATGCCGCTGCGGATGGCATGAGACCGGAGCCGGCCCCGCGTGCCGCCAGCGGCAGGTGGCGGTGGTCGAAAGACCCGAGCTTTCTGCTAACCGCTCGATTTGGCCGACGAACGGCAATCGACATCGGCGGCCGGTTGAACGATAAAAACGGCATGAAACTTGAGGATGAAGCGAAAACAGCCGACGAGAGCGCCTACATCGCCAGCGTGCAGCGCACGACTCTCTGGCTCGGTCTTCTCTATTGGTTCGTTGAATTCCTGATCAGCAGCATCCTTTGGGGCATACTCGGGATCAACCCGATCCTGTCGGCGCCCGGCAAGTTGCTCCTGATGTGCTGCGGGATGGCTTTGTCCTATGGCATCGCCGCAGCGATCTTTGGCGTGCGGCACCAGCACATCGCTCTCAAGATCGTGGTCGGCTTCGCCGCATCCCTTCTTGCCGCCTTCGGCAATACGGCGGTCGATTTCCTGCTGTATGTACTCATCGTTCGACCCGACCCGATCACGGTCGACTGGACGAACACCGGCTATACGCTGGTCTACAGCATGGCGACATTTGTCGGATGGTCGTTCTTTTTCGTCGCGCTGCTCTATAGTTTCGAATTGCGCGAGCGCGAGCGCCGTCTGGCGATCGCGCGCGAGGAGGCGCTGGCCGCGCAGATGCGAGCACTCCGCTACCAGGTCAATCCGCACTTTCTGTTCAATACGCTGAACTCCATCACCGGCCTGATTGAAGAGGGACAGACGGACGCTGCGACGCGCATGGTGATTTCGCTGTCGAATTTTCTGCGCACGACACTGGAGCTCGACCCGTTGCACGACGTGCGGCTTGCGGACGAGCTCGCGCTGCAAGCCGGTTACCTGCACATCGAAGGTGAACGCTACTGCGACCGGATGAAACTCAGGATGGACATCGCCAATGGCCTCGAAGAGGCACTGGTGCCAAGCCTGATCCTGCAGCCGCTGATCGAGAACGCGGTCAAACATGGCGTTGGCCGTTCGCCCGACCAGGTCGAGATCGTCATCAGCGCGGCCAAGATCGGCCATGCGCTTGAGATCGCCGTTGAAAACGATATCGCAGCGGAGACGGAGAGCGGGCGGCGCCAGGCCACCGGCACCGGGATAGGCCTCAAGAATGTTGCCGATCGCGTCCAGGCTCGGTTCCCGGGCGTCGGCGCCTGCGTTTCCGGCCTCGTGGCGCCAAGGCGTTTCAGAGCAGCGATCACCATGCCCCTGAGGCTCGCATGAACGACATCCAGACAGCCCCTCTTTCCATTCTCGTCATCGACGACGAGCCGCTCGCCAGGCGCCGCCTGTTGCGCATTCTCGGAACAATAGCCGGGATCGAGGTGGTCGGGACGGCCGGCAATGTGCAGCAGGCCTGCGGCCTTATCGCCGAACTCCTGCCGGATGTGATCCTGCTTGATATCCAAATGCCGGGCGGCACCGGCTTTGATATCCTGGAGCAACTGGGCGACACCGCGCCTGCGGTCGTTTTTGTGACGGCCTTCGATCACTATGCCCTTCGAGCCTTCGAAGCCGCAGCCGTCGACTATGTCACCAAGCCGATCGAGTCCAACCGTTTGCGCACGGCAATCGAGCGGGCCCGTGTCGCAATCGCGGCGCGCACCAGTGCTGAACGCGTCTTGGAACTCAATGAAACCGTGCTGGCGCTGCGGCAGGCGTTACGCAAGCGCGAAACCCAGACAGGCGACCTCTGGATCAAGTCCAGAGGAGAGTTCGTGCGGATCGCTCTCGATCGGGTCGTGCGCTTCCAGGCGGAGCGCGACTATGTCCGCATTCACGTCGAGGGTCGCTCCTACCTGCACCACGAAAGTCTGGCTTCGCTCGAGCGCCGCCTCGATCCCGCCGAGTTTCTAAGACTTCACCGCAGCTCGATCGTGCGCCGCGACTGTATCGTGGGCCTCAAGCAGGCCCCCTTCGCCGCCCTGATAGTACTTTTGTCCGACGGCAGCGAAATCCGCGTCGGGCGTACCTATTCCCGCCACATCCGGCCGATGACCGGCGAGCGGCCGCAATCGGAGTGACGTCGGTACCGGCGCCAGCGGCTATCTCAAGACAGCGCGCAGTCGCGGCGCGGCGAAATCGACGAAGGCTCTGAGCTTCATCGGCACCAGTCCTTGCGGAAGATAGACCAGTTGCACCGGCAGCGGCGGATGTTCGAACGTCTCCAGCAGCGGAACGAGCAGACCGTCGGAAACCGGCTGCGCCACCTGATAGGACAGCACGCGCGTCAGTCCCAGGCCGGCAATCGCCGCATCAACGGCCGATTCCGCCGTGTTGACGATCAATCGCGACCGGATCGGCGCCGTCAGCTCGCGCCCGTCCTCAAGGAACCGCCAGACATGGGCCGCCGTGACGTTTTCGAAGGTGATGCAATCATGTTCCCCAAGCTCGCTTGGATGCGCCGGCGCACCATGCCGTGAAATGTAGCCGGGGCTCGCATAGACCACCCGGCGAACCGTGCCGATCCTTGTCGCTACGAGGTTGCTGTCCGGCAGATTGCCGATCCTGAGCGCCACGTCGATGTGGTCGTCGACGAGATTGGCGAAACGGTCGCCCAAGGCGAGCCGCATGTCGATCTCCGGATGGGCTTTCAGGAAGTCGACAACGACGGGCAACACATGCAGGCGCCCAAAGACGATCGGCGCCGAGACTGTCAGGTCACCCTTCACCGCGCTGTATTCACCGGCCGCAACTCTTTCAGCCTCTTCGACGCGCGACAGGATCTCCTTGGCGGCCTCGATATAGGCGCGGCCAGTTTCGGTCAAAAGCACCTTGCGGTTTGTCCGGGTTATGAGCTGCGCGCCCAGATGCGCTTCGAGTTCCGAAACCTTGCGGCTGACGGTGGCGAGCGGCGTTTTGAGCTGGCGTGAGGCGGCGGAAAGGCTACCGTTTTCGACAACGGCCAGCAGAACACTCATGGCGTCGAGACGATCCATCTTTCCTTCCAAAAATCGGGAATCAAGCTATCAGATTAGCACTCTACTGCCAAAAACTGGAAAGTCATAGATTGCTTTCGAAGGCGGTTCATCCCGAACCTCCCGGAGGCCGCCACGGTCCTCATGCTTCGAGGTAACTCTTCCATGAAACTCTATCGCCATCCCCTGTCCGGCCACTCGCACCGGGCGCAGCTCTTCCTGTCGCTGCTTGCAGTGCCGCATGAACTGATCGACGTCGACCTCAAGGCGCGGGCCCACAAGGCGCCGGACTTCCTCAAGCTCAACCCCTTCGGTCAGGTTCCGGTGCTCGACGACGACGGCACCGTCGTTGCCGACAGCAACGCCATCCTGGTCTATCTCGCCAAGAAGCTCGGCCGCATCGACTGGCTGCCGGAAGACCCGGCGTCGGCCGCCAAGGTGCAGAAATGGCTGTCTGTCGCCGCTGGCGATATCGCTTTCGGTCCGGCGGCAGCACGGCTCGTCACCGTCTTCGGCGCCAACCTGCATGCGGACGATGCAATCGCCCGGGCGCACCGCATCCTGGCGCTGATCGATGCCGAACTGGCCGGCCGCGACTTCCTTTTGGGCGCCCGGCCGACCATCGCCGACGTCGCCCTCTACAGCTACGTTTCGGCAGCACCTGAAGGCAATGTCGATCTCTCCAGCTACGCCCATGTGCGGGCCTGGCTTGCCCGCATCGAGCGACTGCCGGGTTTCGTCGGCTTTCAGAAGACGGCCGTCGGCCTCGCCGCCTGATCCCCACTGATCCACCCGCCCCGGGGCAGATCACCCTGCCCCGGAGCTTCGTCCCAATGAGGAACCCCTGATCATGCCGGACAATGCAAAAGCGAAACGACCGGATTCGCCCTGGCACGAGGGCGAACTCGCCATCCAGCGCAGCCTCGGCGTCGTCGAGCGCATGGACGCGACCGGACGCAATTTCGTCCGCACGTTCATGCCCGAGCAGCACCAGCAATTCTTCCCGATGCTGCCTTTCGCCCTGTTCGGCACCGTCGATGCCAAGGGAGACGTCTGGGCGACGATGCGCGCGGCGGCCCCGGGTTTCATGCACGCACCCGACGCCTTGAACCTTACCGTCCGGCTGCCACGCGAGCCGGATGACCCGGCCGATGCCGGGATGGACGACGCCCACGCGATCGGCATGCTCGGCATCCAGCTCGAAACCCGCCGCCGAAACCGGCTGAACGGCGCGATCCGCCGCGACGGCGACGACGGTTTCACCATCCGTGTCCGCCAGAGCTTCGGCAACTGCCCGCAATATATCCAGCTTCGCCAGTTCGCCTTTACCCGCGACCCGCACCAGCCGGCACCGGTGCGGCCGGTTCATCGCTCCGCCCTGGACGATCGCGCCCGGGCAATCATCGCCCACGCCGACACATTCTTCGTCGCTTCCTATGTCGATCTGGACACGGGCGAACGGCAGGTCGACGTCTCGCACCGCGGCGGCAAGGCCGGCTTCGTTGAGATCGGCGAGGATGGCGTGCTGACCATCCCCGATTTCTCCGGCAACCTGTTTTTCAATACGCTCGGCAACTTCATGGTCAATCCAAGGGCCGGATTGCTGTTTGTCGACTTTGCAACCGGCGACATGCTGCAGATGACCGGCAGCGCCGAGGTCATTCTGTCTTCGCCGGAAGTTGCCGCCTTTCAGGGAGCCGAACGCCTGTGGCGCTTCCGGCCGGAACAGGTCGTCTATCGTGAGGACGGCCTGCCGCTTCGCTTCGCCTTCGAGGACGGCGGCTGGTCGCCGAGCCTGCTGCCGACGGGTGATTGGGAACAGGCAAGGATACGCTTGCAGGCCGCAGCGCTTGCCGACACTTGGCGGCCGTTTCGCGTCGCCCGCACCGAAGAGGAAAGCGCGACGATCCGTTCGCTTTACCTCGAACCGGACGACGGCGTCGGTCTGATGGCCCATCGGGCTGGCCAACACCTGCCGATCCGGCTGACCGCTGAAGCAGGCGGCAAACCGCTTGTCAGAAGCTACACGCTCTCTTCGGCCCCGACCGACGGCTTTTACCGCATCAGCGTCAAGCTGGATGGCGCCGCCTCGCAGTACCTGCACGGATTGAAGGCGGGCGACCGGATCGAGGCGCGGGCCCCGGCGGGCAGCTTCACGATCGACGGGACGGAGCGGCGCCCCGCCGTGCTCATCGGCGCCGGCGTCGGCATCACGCCTGTCATCGCCATGCTCAAGCACATCACCGCCGAAGGCCGCCGCAAGCGCCGATTGCGTCCGACCTGGCTGTTCCAGGCCGCCCGTTCGCTGGAAGAGCGCGCCTTCGATCGAGAAATCGCCGCCCTGGTCGAGGAAGGTCAGGGCAATATCCGCCTGGTGCGGGCACTCAGCCAGCCGGAAACGGCAAGCGAAGGACAGGACTACGATATCGCCGGTCGCATCGACATTAGCCATCTGAAGGCCACACTGCCCTTCGACGACTACGATTTCTACCTCTGCGGTCCGGCAGCTTTCACCCAGTCGCTCTATGACGGTTTGCGTGCGCTCAGCATCGCCGACGCCCGCATCCACGCCGAAGCTTTCGGCCTGTCGTCGCTGACGCGCCGACCGGACGGCGGTTCAGCGCCGGCGATAGCTGCGCCCGCCAGCGCTCCCGTCCACATCGTCTTTGCCAAATCCGCCAAGGAGGCCCGCTGGCAACCGGGCGAAGGTAGCCTGCTCGATCTTGCAGAAGCACGCGGGCTGGCACCAGACTTCGGCTGCCGCAATGGCAGCTGCGGCACGTGCAGGACGCCGCTGCTCGAGGGGAAGGTAACCTACCCCTCGCAGCCCTCCTACCCGGTCTCCGAAGGCGAAGCGCTCATATGCTGCGCCGTACCGGCGGAAAGCGAGGAGCGCAAACTGCATCTTTCGCTCTGAGCCCTGGTTCGGCTATTGGTGGTGCACCACATTGTCAGGCGACGTCAGCCGTCCGGGATGCACCATGAACAACGAACAGATCCGCGATATCGTGCTGTGGCTTTCCGAACAGGGCCTGAAAGGCCTGGACGAGCCGGAGCTGTTTGCCGGCTTCTGCGAGCAATGTCGCGCCGCCGGCCTTAACCTGGCGCGCGCGCTCGGACTGATCGACACTCTGCATCCGGAATTCGAGGGTCGTGCCTTCCAGTGGAACGATGAAAGCGAGATCACGCCGGAGGTCATTCAGTACGGCTCGACGACCACGGGCGATGCATTGCTGAACTGGCAGAACTCGATCTTCTACCACATGCTTTGCGATCGAACGGCTGAGCGCCGCATTCGGCTCTCCGCCGATGAGGGGACCAAGTACAACATACTGGACAAGCTGAAAGACGAAGGCCATACCGACTGCGTCAGCATGATCCACCATTTCACCGACCAGGGCCGCGTCGGCGAAATGGATTGCTTCTATTCCTATTGGACCACGCGAAGCGAAGACGGGTTCAGCGACGACGACATCGCGGCACTCCGGATCCTGCTGCCGACCCTTGCACTGGCGGTGAAGACCGGCTCATGCGTGCGCATCATCGGCACGCTCGCGGACGTCTATCTCGGCGCCGACGCCGGTCAGCGCGTGGTCAAGGGCAGCATCGCCCGAGGCTCGGCCGAGCGGATCGAAACGGTCATGTGGTTTTCGGACCTGCGCGGCTACACGCGCATCTCCGACACCGCGGCACCCGACGAGATCATTCCCCTCCTCAACGACTATTCGGGAACCGTGATCACGGCCGTTCAAGACCACGGCGGCAGCGTGCTGAAGCTGATCGGCGATGGGGTGCTGGCGATCTTCAATGCCGAAGATCCTGCCGTTGCCTGCGCCAATGCGATCGGCGCGGAGCGGCAATTGCGGCGCATGCTGGTCGAGCTCAACGCCCGCCGGCAAGAGGCAGGCAAGCCGGTCACGGATGTCTATCTCGGCTTGCACATCGGTGAAGTCTTCTACGGCAACATCGGCAGCCAGACGCGTCTCGACTTCACCGTCGTCGGCCCGGCTGTCAACGAGGTCAGCCGCATCTCGTCCATGTGCCGGTCTGTCGAGCGGCACATGATCATGTCGTCAGATTTCGTCGAGGCATGCCCGCCGGCTGAGCGGGCCCATGCCGTCTCGCTCGGCCGCTTTGCGTTGCGCGGCATCGCCAAGGCGAAGGAGCTGTTTACCTGGGATCCGGAACTGCCGGTGAGCTGACGGCTACTGGCTCATCGCGCCGGCGGAAAGGCGGGACAGATGACGGTGCTGCAGTTCGGCCTGCACCTCGTCCTGGAAGACGAGCACCTGCTGGCGCACCTCGTCTTCGCAACACCCGCAGGCAAATAGCTCGTCTGCAAGAGTGCGGCAGCGGCGGCGCCAGAATTGCAGCGCTTCGGCACCGTGCAAATCCTCTAGCTCGGCGGCAGCGCTGCGGATGGCATGCAATCTCCTGACCACCGGAAACGGAACGATTGTGCTCGCACTGGTTTCCGTGGCATCCACCGATTGATTGCCTGCCATTGTCTCATTCGCCCCCTGGACTTCGTGCATTGACGCGAACGCACGAAGACGCCCTACGCATACGGATATCGAGCGCTTGTTCGGCTTCCGGTGTCCCCAACCGGAGGCGGATCGCTCTGCTGATTCCATTTCTACGAAGCCTATGGTTAACGTTTCCTTCCCTTCAGTACCGAAGTGAGCCGATTGCGTGTCGCGGCGTGCGAGACAGCGGCCACGTCACGCGAACGACACGCTTTTCCGCTTTTCTGGGTTGGTTTCGACCTGAAAACATGACATTAAAAATCATCTTTCTATGAGCGCCCCAGGGCGCGCCCGCCCCCAGTGAGTGCACGTGCATGCTGAAGCGTTTCTTCGCGTTCTACCGCCCCTACCGTGGCCTGTTCATCCTCGACTTCTCCTGCGCGGTCCTTTCGGGCCTGCTCGAACTCGGCTTCCCGATCGCGGTAAAGCTGTTCGTCGACCAGTTGCTTCCGAGCCAGGAATGGACGCTGATCCTGCTCTCGTCGGTCGGGCTGCTCCTCGTCTACCTGCTCAACACCGGCCTGATGGCGACGGTCACCTACTGGGGCCACATGCTCGGCATCAATATCGAGACGGACATGCGACGCATGGCCTTCGACCATATGCAGAAACTCTCCTTCTCGTTCTTCGACAACCAGAAAACCGGCCACCTCGTCGGGCGGCTGACCAAGGATCTCGAAGAAATCGGCGAGGTCGCGCATCACGGGCCGGAGGATCTGTTCATCGCCGTCATGACCTTCATCGGCGCGCTGATATTGATGCTGATGGTCCATTGGCAACTGGCGCTGATCACGGCCGCCGTCGTGCCGCTCACCGCCTGGGTCACCAGCCGCTACGGTGGGCGCATGACGCGGAATTTCCGCAATCTCTATGGCCGGGTCGGTGATTTCAACGCGCGGATCGAAGAGAATGTCGGCGGCATGCGCGTGGTCCAGGCCTTTGCCAACGAGGCGCACGAACGCAATTTGTTCGAAACCGACAACCAGAACTATCGCCGCACCAAGCTTGAGGCTTACCGCATCATGGCCGCCAGCACGTCGCTCAGCTACATGAGCATGCGGCTGACGCAACTGATCGTCATGATCACCGGCTGCTATTTCGTGCTGACGGGCGAACTGACAAATGGTGGTTTCGTCAGCTTCCTGCTGTTGGTCGGTGTCTTCTTCCGGCCGGTCGAGAAGATCAACTCGGTGATCGAGACCTACCCGAAGGGCATTGCCGGCTTCAAACGCTTCCTTGAGCTCATGGAAACCGAGCCCGATATCGAGGACCGCCCTGGTGCGACCGCCGTTGCCGGTCTCAAGGGCGATATCCGCTACAGCAATGTCACGTTTGGCTACAGCACCGAGAAGCCGATCATCCAGAACATCGACCTGACGATCCATGCCGGAGAGACGATCGCCTTCGTCGGCCCGTCAGGCGCCGGCAAGACGACGATCTGCTCGCTGCTGCCGCGCTTTTACGAGGTCAGCGAAGGCGCGATCACCGTTGACGGCACCGATATCCGCGACATCACCCTTTCGTCGCTGCGCGGCCAGATTGGCATCGTCCAGCAGGATGTCTTCCTCTTTGCCGGCACCATTCGCGACAACATCGCCTATGGGCGGCTCGGCGCGAGCGAAGCCGATATCCTGGACGCAGCGCGGCGCGCCAAGCTTGACGACATGATTGCCGCCCTCCCCGACGGCATGGACACCATGATCGGCGAACGCGGCGTGAAACTTTCCGGCGGGCAGAAGCAAAGGCTGGCGATCGCCCGCATGTTCCTGAAGAACCCGGCAATCCTCATTCTCGACGAGGCAACCTCGGCGCTCGACACCGAAACAGAACGGGCGATCCAGCAGTCGCTTGCGGAACTTTCGAAGGGCAGGACGACGCTGATCATCGCGCACCGGCTGGCCACCATCCGCGATGCCGACCGCATCGTCGTCGTCGACGGCAGCGGCATTCGCGAACAGGGGCCGCACGCAACGCTGCTCGCCGCCAAGGGCGCCTATAGCCGTCTCTACCACGCCCAGGCGAGCACCGGCTGATCGAAGCGGCAGGCGCGCAAGCATTGCATGTACGATGAGGGGGCGATACGAACGAAACCACTTGCCCCTGCCCTTCTCTCGACAGCCCGACGCGCCCCATGAACACTTCGACCTTCGCCGCCCTCGAACGCGCCCTTGCCGCTCTGCCGCAGGATTATCCCGGTCCGGGCGGCGTTGCCGGCGTGGTCAAGGATGGCGAGGTCGTGATGCAGCGCGCTTGGGGCTATGCCGATCTCACGGCCCGTAAGCCGATGACCGCCGCGACGCGGATGCCGATCTGCTCGATTACCAAGCAACTGACCTGCGCCGTTCTGCTGGACGCCGTCGGCGAGCCGGCAAAGCTCGATCACGCACTCGACGCCTATCTGCCCCTTCTCGTAGGCAAGCGCCCGACCGTCGCCCATCTCTGTCACAACCAGTCCGGGCTGCGTGACTACTGGGCGCTGACCGTGCTGCAGGGCGCCAAGCATGATGGCGTCTTTCGTCGCGAAGACGCCCGTCCGCTTCTGTCCCGGGCGCGCTCGACCCATTTCAAACCGGGCACCCGCTATTCCTATTCCAACGGCAATTTCCGCATTCTTGCCGACCTCATCGAAGAGCATACGGGCCGTTCGATGGCGGAGCTGTATCAGCGCACTGTCTTCGATCCGGCGGGCATGCAGACCGCTGCGCTGACTCCGGACACAAGCCTGCCACCCGACGGCATCGCCGGCTACGAGGGCAACGAGACATCAGGCTATTTCGAAGCGGTCAACCGCATCTACTGGGCGGGTGACGCCGGCGTCTCCGCTTCGCTCGACGACATGCTGGCCTGGGAATGTTTCATCGACCGAACGCGCGAGGACGCGGACGGCCTCTATCGCCGCCTGTCGGCACCGCAGACCTATGCCGATGGACGACCAGCCCATTACGGCTTCGGCCTTGCGCACGATGTGATCGGCAACGCAGCGATCACCGGCCACGGTGGCGCCCTGCGCGGCTTTCGCAGCCGCAGGCTCTACGCGCCCGTCGAACGCCTCTCCGTCGTGGTGATGTTCAATCACGAGGCCGATGCGCATGCCGCCGCAACGGCGCTGATGAAGGTGGCACTTGGTCACAGCGACGCCGACATCAAACCGGGAACTTGGGAGACACGAAGCTTCGGCAGTTATCTGGATTCGGAGACCGGCCTTGCACTCGTCGCGAGCCCTCTTGGATCCTCCCGCCTGGCATTGCATTTCGCCACGTCTCCAGAGACGCTTGCGATCGGCGCGGATGGCGTCGCCCGGTCGCCCGCAGCGACACTCGCGCGCGACGGCGCCACGCTAAGCATGGAGCGGACAAGAGAAAATCTGGCCGTCTCCGCCGAGCGTGTGTCCGGAGCCGCCCTCCCCGATATCGCCGGCCGGTACCATCAGGGTGAACTCGACGCCCATCTCGACATCGTTTCCACCGATGGCGTTTTCTATGCCGGCTTCGACGGCTCGCTCGGCACCGGCGCCATGCACGCCATGCGACCGCTGGCTGAAGACCTGTGGCTGCTTCGCTGCAAACGGTCGATGGATGCGCCGGCACCGGGTGACTGGACCGTGCGCGTCCGGCGCGACGCAGAAGGCAAGGTGGCTGGGCTGACGATCGGCTGCTGGCTCGCCCGGCTGATCGACTACGCCAAGATCAACTGATGGCATGCCGGTTTGGCGGATATGCTAGGGACAGGGCGCAATTGAGCCGAAAGAAACGAGCGTGAAGCAGAAGCGACCAACAGGCACACGAGAGATTGGTCGCCGACGGACCGAAGGCGACACCGGCAAACGGGTGACCATTGCCCGGGCGCTGTCCAAGCTCGGATACTGCTCGCGCACGCAGGCGGAAAAACTCGTGCTCGAAGGGCGCGTCAGCATTGGCGGACGCAAGACGATGGACCTCTCGCAATGGGTGGATATCGACAAGGATCGCATCACTGTCGACGGCACCGCGGTCCTTGCGGAGGCGAAAATCTACCTGATGCTGAACAAGCCGCGCGGCCTCGTCACCACGCGACACGACCCGGAGGGACGGCCGACGGTTTTCGATTGCCTCGAAGGCATCGACCCCACGTTCCTGTCCCCCGTCGGTCGCCTCGACAAGGCGAGCGAGGGCCTGCTCCTTTTCACCAATGACACGGTGCTCGCCCAACGCCTGCTCGATCCCGAAACCCATCTCGGCAAGATCTATCATGTGCAGATTGCCGGGCAGATCGACGACGGCCAACTCGCACGCATGATCGCCGGCATCGAGGAGGGTGGCGAGACGCTCAGCGCCGCCCGCGCGGCCCATTTGAGAAGTGGTGACAAGAACACGTGGATCGAAGTGGAACTCCAAGAGGGGCGCAACCGGCAGATCCGGCGCATGCTCGACGCGCTCGGTTTCGAGGTCCTGCGGCTGCTGCGGGTTTCGATCGGGACGATTGCTCTTGGGGATTTGCCAAAGGGCGCGACACGCGCGCTTACGGCCGACGAAATCGCCTATCTGCGGCAACGCACGGGCGCCTGAACGTCCGGGCCAATGCGTAGATGGCCCCGCGATGGGTGGAATTCCACCCACGCGATCACGCCCATGTTTCCAAATCCACCCAAACGCACGCCGAGCGCCTGACAAATGCATAGGCCCGCGCGCTTAAGCCATTGTCTATGTTAAGGTTGCATTTGCAAATGGGGCATCCAGGACCGGCGTGGGAGGAAACCTTGCCGGCTGGCCGATATTTCATCCGGGAGGAAAAGATGAAAACCCTCAACGCCTTGCTCGGCGCCGTCGCCGCCCTTTCCATATTTGCCGTTTCCGCAAACGCCCAGACCTACCCCGAGCGGTCGATCACTATGGTGGTACCGTTCTCTGCCGGCGGCCCGACGGACACGGTTGCACGCCTCGTTGCCGAATCCATGTCCAAGGATCTCGGTCAGCAGATTATCGTCGAGAACGTCGGCGGTGCCGGCGGCACCCTCGGTGCCGGTCGTGTCGCCCAGGCCGATCCGGATGGCTACACGGTTCTGCTCCACCACATCGGCATGGCAACCAGCGCCACGCTCTACCGCAAGCTTGCCTATGACACGCTGAACGCCTTCGAATATGTCGGTCTCGTCACCGAGGTGCCGATGACGATCGTCGCCCGCAAGGACCTCGAGCCGGCCGATCTGAAGGGCCTCGTCGAATACGTCAAGGCGAACAAGGACACCGTCACCGTTGCCAATGCCGGCATCGGCGCCGCCTCGCATCTTTGCGGCATGATGTTCATGAGCGCCATCGAAACGCCGCTGACGACCGTGCCTTACAAGGGCACCGGCCCGGCAATGACCGATCTGCTCGGTGGTCAGGTCGATATCATGTGCGACCAGACGACCAACACCACGAAGCAGATCCAGGGCGGCACGATCAAGGCTTACGCCGTCACCTCGCCGGAACGCCTCAAGGTTTTCCCGGACCTGCCGACGACCGCCGAAGGCGGCCTGCCGAACCTGCAGGTCGGCATCTGGCATGGCGTCTACACACCCAAAGGCACACCGGCCGAAGTGAACGAGCGCCTGTCGAAGGCGCTTCAGGTCGCTCTGAAGGACCCGAACGTCGTCGCGCGCTTCGGTGAACTTGGCACCGAACCCTCGTCGGATGCCGACGCCACCCCGGCTGCATTGAAGGCCAAGCTTGAAGGCGAGATCACCCGCTGGAAGCCGGTGATCGAAGCGGCCGGCCAGTACGCCGACTGATCCCTTATCCGTCGCGCCGCGCTCTGATCGTTTTCCGAGCGCGGCGGTTCTGACATGGGATGATGCTCGCGGCGGTGCCATGACAGGCCCAAGCGCCGGCAACACCGGTTGACAGCTGTCAACGCGACATCGCCCAATGTGCGAACCCGGCGAGAGCCGGCAATGCCAATGCGGGAGGCCCGTCAACGCCTCGGCCCGGCTACCCCGCCAGCAACACATGGGGACACGATGAAGTCACTCTCCTTCGACACCACCAATGCGCTCTGCGGCGGCATCCTGACGGCGGTCGGGTTGTTCTTCGCCTGGCAAGCCTTCAACCTCGAGCTCGGCACGGCCTTTCGCATGGGGCCTGGCTATTTCCCACTTTTGCTCGCGATCATCCTCACACTTCTCGGCATCGTGATCCTCGTGCAATCCGCCCGCGTCCGGGGCGAGCCAATCGGCGCGATCGCTCTGCGTGGCATGATCTTCATCCTGCCGGCACCGGTCTTTTTCGGCCTGACCGTCCGTGGCCTTGGCTTCGTACCGGCGCTATTCTTCACCGCCCTTATCGCGTGCTTTGCCTCGGGCCGGATGAAACCGCTCATGGCGCTTGCACTGTCGGCGGCGTTGACCGCTTTCTCGGTCGCGGTGTTCAGCTACGGATTGGGCCTTCCCTTCCAGCGCTTCGGCCCCTGGGTCCAGTTTTAGGAGACGCGTGATGGAACTCTTCAGCAATCTCGCGCTCGGCTTTGCGACCGCCGCTTCTCCGGCCAATTTGCTCTTCTGCCTGATCGGCGTTTTGCTCGGCACCTTGATCGGCGTGTTGCCCGGCATCGGCGCCACGGCGACCATCGCCATGCTGCTGCCGATCACCTTCCAGCTTGAGCCCGTCTCCTCGCTGATCATGCTCGCCGGCATCTACTACGGCGCGCAGTATGGCGGCTCGACCACAGCGATCCTGATCAACATGCCGGGCGAATCCTCCTCGGCAGTTACTGCGATCGACGGCTACCAGATGGCGCGCAAGGGCCGCGCCGGCGCAGCACTGGCGATCGCCGCCCTCGGTTCGTTCTTCGCCGGCACCGTCTCGACCTTCCTCGTCGCTGTGTTTGCGCCGCCTCTGACCGAGATAGCCCTAAAATTCGGCGCCGCCGAATACTTCTCGCTGATGATCGTCGGTCTCGTCTCCTCGATCGCGCTCGCGCACGGGTCGATCGTCAAGGCTCTGGCCATGGTCGCCCTCGGCCTGTTGCTCGGCCTCGTCGGCACCGACATCTATTCGGGCACGCCCCGCTTCACGCTCGGCATCCGGGAATATGCCGACGGCCTGAACTTCGTGGCTCTCGCGGTCGGCGTTTTCGGCATCGCCGAAATCCTGCGCAATCTTGAGAACGAACGCACCCGTGAGGTGCTGATGGCCAGGGTTACCGACCTGATGCCGACCCGCGACGACTTCAAGCGCATGTTCGCGCCGGTCGTGCGTGGCACCATCATCGGCTCCGCGCTCGGCATCCTGCCGGGCGGAGGCGCGATCCTCGCAGCTTTCGCCTCCTATACGGTGGAGAAGCGCGTTTCGGATCGACCGGAAGAATTCGGTCACGGCGCCATCGCCGGCGTTGCGGGTCCGGAAAGCGCCAACAATGCCGGCGCACAGACCTCGTTCATTCCGCTGCTGACACTCGGCATTCCCGCCAATCCGGTCATGGCGCTGATGATCGGCGCGATGATCATCCAGGGCATCGTGCCGGGCCCGAACGTTGCGAGCGAGCAGCCTGCGCTCTTCTGGGGCATCATCGCCTCGATGTGGATCGGCAACCTGATGCTGGTGGTCTTGAACCTGCCGCTGATCGGGCTCTGGGTGAAACTGCTGAAGATCCCCTATTACGTGCTGTTCCCGATCATCATGGCCTTCTGCTCGATCGGCGTCTACAGCGTCAACTCCAACGTCTACGACCTCTATGCCGTCGCCTTCTTCGGCCTGGTCGGTTACCTGCTGTTGAAGCTGCGCTGCGAGCCGGCGCCACTGCTGCTTGGTTTCGTGCTCGGGCCACTGCTGGAAGAAAACCTTCGCCGCGCCATGATCCTGTCGCGCGGTGACCCAACCACATTCGTCACCCGCCCGATCAGCGCGATCCTGCTCTCGATCGCAGCGCTGGTGCTCGTTGTGGTGTTCCTGCCGAGCGTGAAAGCCAAGCGCCGGGAGGTTTTTGTCGAGGAGGATTGATTCTGCCCGCCATTTTTGTGATAAAAACAATATAAATCAATAGTTTAATACGCCGTGCGCCCGACCGGACGCACGGCGTTCTCGTGACTGCGGCATTCTGCCCCTGCGCGGTTTGCCACATTGAGCTTTGTCAAGCTGCTCGCCTATCTCTGCATCATCGGACAAGCAGGTCAGGATGGGCACAGAGGCGATGACGCGCCGCACCAAAGCGAGATGGACCGGAGCGCTGCGCACCCTGTGCGCCGTGGCGCTTTTCCTGCTCGGCTTCGCCCATCTCGGGCCAGCGCTTGCCGCACCTCGGCCGGCCGCCGAACTTGCCCTCTATGCCCTCCCCGATGGCTCTTTGCCGGATATCTGTCAGACCGCAACCGGCGAAGACGGCACGGAAAAGCCTGCTCACAAACATGTCTGCAGCGCCTGTCGGTTCTTCTGGGCATTGTTACCCGCCCCGCACGACACGGTCGGGGAACCCTTGCAAGCAAGCCGCTCGCCCATAATTACGGAGCGGGTGGCTCGTTCGACGCCGCAGTTTCACTCGCCAAACGCCAGTCCGCGGGGACCGCCGCAACGCATCGCTCGGCCCTGAACCTCTGTTGACAGCTGTCAACATCTTGCTTCGATGACGGATGCCACCAGGGCGCGACGCCGCCTTGCATCCGCAACGCGGACGTCTTTCATGCCTGAGACCCAATTCACAGCCGCTCAACTTGCGGTTCCTCCTCGCACGTCGTCAATAAGGTCGCCTCGCCCAGTCGTGCGAAGCCGCATTGTCGGCGAAAACCACACACTGCTTTATGAAGGCGGCCGCAACCGCTCGCTCTACCGCGTCGTTGACGGCTGTGTCGTTCTCTCCCAGCTGCTTGACGACGGACGGCGGCAGATCACGGACGTGCTCGGCCCGGGCCGGCTTTTCGGCTTCACGGTCGATGGCCGCAACATTGCCACGGCCGAGACGCTGAGCGTTGCACGCATCGAGCCCCTGGGCGATGCCGACCTCAATGCGGACGACCCGGCTATCGCCCGTGAACTGAAGGCGACGCTCCACCGGATGCAAGCACATGCCACATTGCTCGGCCGCAAGACTGCCAGCGAAAAGGTTGCCAGTGCGCTGGTCGAACTGGCTCGTTTGTTCAACCGGGCTGCCCGCAACGGTGCCCCTGCCCGGCTGAGTTTCCATCTTCACCTCACACGCGCCGACCTGGCGGATTGGTTGGGCCTCACGGTCGAAACCGTCAGCCGTTGCCTCAATCGTTTCAAGCGCGAAGGCCTGATTGATTTCAGCCATCCGAAAACCATGCGGGTGCTTGACCCTGAACGCCTTGACGCGACCGCCGGCTTCAGCCGCCAGCGCGCCAATGACGCCGCGCGTCCGTAAAAATGAATGTACCGGAGCCGATCCGTTTCCCCTCACGGATCGCCCAAGAAAGGGAAAACCAATGATCGCCAGACTCGTCTATCACGTGCCGGTATTCGGCTGGATGCTGAAGGAGGCCGTGCAAGGATCGCAAACGGCCAAGGTGCTGTTTCTGATCAATTGCGCCTTGATCTGGCTGCTTGCAATCGTCGCCTTCGGCTATCCGGCCATCATTATTCCGGCACTGATCCTCGTGCCTGTCATCTTCGCGCTTTTGATCTTGATCACCACGGGCTGAGGCGACGCCGCTTTCGTTCGATCACAACCAAGGGGATGCGGTCGCTTCGCCGTCGTCTTACAACACACCCCAGCCGCGGTAGCGCCCGCGGCCGGTCATTTCGCGAATGCCGAGTTCACGCACCAGGTTGAGCGCGCCGCGCGGCGTCACGCCGACATGCCGGGCAACAAGAGCCGCAGAGACAATCGGCCGCGACAGAACAAGCTCGATCAGCGCCGGCAGGCTGCTGTTGGAACGGCGATCGCGAATGCGCATCTCCATCTGGGTCTTTGCGAGAGAGAGCCGATCGAGTTCCTTGAGGCCCAGTTCCGCTGTCACCGTCATCGCTTCCAGAAAGGCGCTCCACCGGGTGAGCGCATCTTGCGACCGCCGCCGTTCATACCGGACCGTCTTCAGGCCGGTGTTAAAGACAAGCAGATGCGATGTGACCTTACCCCGTGATCGCAAATAGGCGCTGACCAGCAGCGCACCCAGCCAATGCTGGCGACGCAGTGGTTCCTTCCGGTCCCAGGCATCGAAGAGCAAGGTGGCGCCGAGGCAAGGCGGCAACTGATCCGCCGCAGCGATTGTCTGGCGCCAATCATCAAGGCGCGCCTCCTCGTCCCATTCCTCGTCAAAGAGCAGACCCAACTGCCCGAGGGGCTCCTGAGCCGTTGCAAGGGCTGCCCGCTCGGCGACGTCAAGGGCATCCTGTTTGTGGGCGTCAAGCAGATGCTGCGAGCGAGCGATCGCCGCATCGATGGCCGCAAACTCGGCTGCCATCGGATTGTCTTCCGGTTGCCCGTCCGCCTCGACCTCGGGCCCAGGATCTGAACCGGCGGCCGTGTGAGGCGCTTCCGGGCGCGTTTTGGTTAGCATCCCGCCGCTATCCGCAGCCGCAAGCTGTTCGCCTCTGAGCGCCGCGATCCCCTGGCTGGACAAGGCCCAGGCAGGCTCCGCCAGCCAGATGCGGCGACGAGCCCGCAGCACGGAATGAGCAATGGTCAATTCATGTGTCGGTGCACGGGCATCCATATGCGCATCGTGCAGAACAAGGTCCTCGACGTGCACGAGCTCGCCTGCGACCCACAGAGCCGCGGCGGCATCGAAAAAGTGGCCGCGTTCTCGATAGCCTTCTTCGACCGCGTGGCGGTTCGTGCGTTCGTCGAGCCGCGCCAACGCGTCCTCGGCCGAAATCATCAAGGGAATCAAGGCTGGATGGAAAGGATCAGGGGTCTGGTATCGCATTTCGAACTAAGAGTGTTGCGGCGGATACGGAACGTAACACGATATTCATTTCGGTCACAGGTGGAAGATTTCTGGCTGGATCGCGGGGGAATGCGGGTTCACAGAAAAGCGCGGCGGCCACCATCAAGGCGGCTCAGCAAATGGATATCCCCGATGTAACCGCTTCCTCAGGATCTTCCAGGGCAGGGGCCGCAGAACTCACTATCCTGCCCCGGATAGTTGGTCACGTAAGCTGCCGATCGGGTCACCCACCTCGGCTCTGTCGGCGAGTACAGGCGTTGGCACGTTGACAGCTGTCAACTCCGGCAATGCCCAGGCGACGGACTTGGCGTTGTCGGACACGGGACCCGGATCTGGTTGGCGCCTTGCGCTACGCAGTGCGCTCGGCACGGACAATTTCATCAAGAATGGTCTGTGCAGCGGCCTCTGCTGTTTCGGTGTTCGAAACCACAAGACCGAGCGTCCCCAGATTTCGCGAAAGCGCGTTAAATGTAGCCAACACGGTGTCGCCCAATCTATCCCTCCCTTCGCGCGTGGCCTCCCGGTGAATGATTTGGTCAACCGGCGCCCAGAGCGTAAAGACATGAACCGATGCGTTTGAAGGAAGTCCCCGGCGAAAGATTGCGAGCTTCTCCGCGCCTTCGAAAACATAGTCGAACAGGACGCGTGGGGCGCCCATGTCCAGATAGCTCGTGGTAAGCGCGGCCGCCGCTCTGTAGGTTGAGCCAGCCCCCAGGTGGTCACGGGCATCAGGCGGCGCGAATTGGCGCAAAACGTCGCCAGAGATGTTGATCGTACCGGCTTGGCGTTGCGCAAGCATACGGCACACCGTGGTCTTGCCGACACCCGCAGGCCCATTGACAATAACGACTTGCGCCATCGGCTGCTTTCTCCCTCGATGGTTTTCTATGGAGCTTCCAACTTTAACAGCATCGCTGTGCAATCCAGCGGCTCCCCTTGAACTTCTGTAGGCAAGGGGAGGGCACTATCCGCCAACGTCGTTGACAGCTGTCAACCAGCCGCAGAGGCTGCGTTCATCGAGGCTTAAAACCGTCACGAAAAACGCTCTGCTTGAACCGAAATCGGGTATATTCCTGCGTCGACAACGTCAATCTTAGGGATCGCTGACGACCGTCGCCGAGGGCATTTTCAGCTCGCGTCCGCGAGACGGAACCAAACAGCCCCCTTCCTTCCGAAAGGGCTAGAAACAGCAATGTTTTCTGAGAGATGGCGAGGCTTCAAAAACAACCCGGGGCATGATGATAACGTAAAGATATCAACGAATCCCTTCGCCCATAGTGTCCCTCATTTTCCCCTCGCAAACAAGCGCGCGACAATCTTCCAAGACCGTGGCCCGCAGCAGCAAAGGGCGTGCGGATCTCGTCTATGAACTCATCGCTGTGCCTCCCGCCTGGGCACGCAGCCGCGCAGACAGCATCGCCGAGACCGTGAACGACTGGCCTCTTGCCCGCCGTGTCAGATCACGCAGATACCCGCCTGCAGAATGAATGTGTTCCGATCGTTCGAGAAGGCATGCAAGGACGGTCGCAGTCGTTTCGGGACCAAGGGTGGCGCAAGCGTCGTCGTAGGCATCAGGGCTGATCCCGAGCATGGTTTTGACCACGACCGCTGCCGATAGCAGGTCACGCCAAGTGTCGATACGGCCGCACGGTCCATAATCACGGATCTGCGGGCAGGCTTTGAGCACGACCGGCAGCGCATTTAGCGGGTTTTGCGCCGGCGGTGGCAACCGCTGTCGGTTCTGAGTTGGCGGATCCTCCGCAAGCTGGCTTCTCAACAGATGTTTCCGCGACCGTTCTTCATCCTGAAGCTGACGCGAAAACTCGGCTTCAGCCTTTTCACAAGCGGCTTCAGATTCAGAAAGATTATCGGATTCTGAACTCTGTATGTGCCGCTCATTTTGGCGTTCATTGCCGACCGTATTTTGTGTTTTTAGAAGTGTTTCCAGGCGATTAGTCAGGTCGTCGCGCAGTGCGGCGAGAATGTCCAACGCTCGAACCACTTCGGCGATCAGCGGTTTGCGCGAAAGAGCCCGATAGACGGCCTGGCACTGCATCTCCGCCTCATCCGCGTAGACAAAATCCGACTGGCGCAGGAGCTCGACAAGTTTCGCGACGTCACGGCGGCAAAGGCTCAACCGTTCGCGCATCACCTGCAGATAGCGGCGATCAGCTTCCAAGCGTGCTGCTTCAGCTTCGATTTCGGCCGCGCGGGCAAGCAGCGGTGCAAGGTCGAAGCCGAACGCTTGTCCGATGGCGCCTTTGCGGTCGCGGCGAGCGTAACGCTTGCCGTTGGGGCTATCGCGCCGCAGGATGAGACCGGCGTCGATAAGCGCTGTGAGGTGCCGCCGGAGTGTCGTTTCGGCCATGCCGTGCGTTCGCAAGGAAAGCTGCGCATTGGATGGAAACACGACGAGACCGTTTGCGACGTCCAGTTCGGTCCTTGGATAAAATGACAGCAGTGCGTTCAACACGGCAAGCGAACGATCGGAAACCCCAAGGCTCGCCTTGGCGACACAAATCGTTCGAAACAATTTCCATTTGTCGACGCTCCCATCGTCGACGGCCGGAGCGCTGGAAAGTTGGCACGCCAACATCCCAAGCGTCATCGACCGCCGCCCGAAGGGCGTCGTGACAATCCCACGATCCATTTTTCTTCACCTTTTCCAAGGCAAAAGAAATCCGTTCGCCGAAACGACGTTGAAAACTCTTGACACCGATTCGCGGAAATGGGATTCTCTAGTTGCTACACGAGAGAAGGGTTTCCGCAGCGCTAGTCGTTCGGAAGCCTTTTTCTTTTGCTCTGTTAGTCTCCTGTTTCCTCTTGATATTCGAGGTACAGAGATTTGAGCCTCTGCCTCACGAAATCTGCAAAGCCCGGTGCCGCCTTCGTGCTGAAGGCGAGCGTCGTTCCGCTGTCTGTTTCACGGATCCGGACCGGGGTTGTCCTGTCGGGCGCTACCCAAGGGATTGCCTTGGCACGGACCCTGGAGGCGCTCAGATACGCGCACAATGCATCAAAGCGCTGATCGCTCGTCGCCTCCTGGAATTTCTTTCCTTGCATGAAGGTGCTTGCGGCCTCGGGTTTGCCGGTCGGATCGAGCAACTCGGCAAGCTCGAACCAACGGCGTCGACCGATCGATGGCGCCGGGCCGATGGCTTCGATAATGGTAATCGGTAGCCGGCGAATGACCGTGATCATCTTCGAAAGAGCGGCCTTGTCGACGCCGAGCGCTGACATGATGATCTCACGCGAAAAACCGCGATCCTCAAGACGGGTGGCAAAGAGCGATCGTTCGATGAAAGAGAGGTCGGCGCGGGCGTTGTTTTCCTGCCCTTGCGAGACGACCAGCTGCTCATCGTTGAGGTCGCGAACAACGGCGCGGACCTTGCCGCCGATTTCGCGGGCGGCCGCAAGCCGCCGGTGGCCGTAGGCGACCTGATAACGGCCATCGGCGGTCGGGTGCGGCCGCACCAGGATCGGGACCTGTTGTCCGTGCTCGCGAATCTGCGCTGCCAGGCTCAATTGCGCATCCGCCGCAACACCGAGGCGATCGGCGACGAAGGACGCATCGACGAGCGCTGGGTCGAGCTCGACGACAGCAAGGCCCTCGGCGAGTTGTCGTTCCAGCTCCTGGGCGCGTTCAACCTTCTGCGTAATGTTCGACAGCGATCGGGTGATGCCGCCGACGGTTGTCGGTGAACGAGTAGCCGCATTCAGCCCTGCAATCGGTCGATCGGTGGCGACGCGCTCGACATCCGCATCGATGGAGTCGTCTGAAATGCCGATCAGGTTCTTGCGGGCCATGGATTACTTCCTCCCCCAGACCTTGCGGACCAGGTCCTCGATCTCGCCATTGACGAGGTTGAGCGAATCCATGGCGCGATCATAGGTGCCGCGGACAAATTGGGAGCGCTCGACCTCGTAGAGCGTTTGCTTGGTCACGCCGGCGTCGGAAATGGCGGTCGACTTCACCATGGCATTCTGCAGCATGCGATTGCCGAAAATGGCGCGCATAAAGCCAGTCATCTGGCTTTGAGGACCATCATTCGGCTCAAATCGGGTTCCGAGATAGCGCATCCAGTCGTAGCTGGTTCGACCGCCGGCCTTCTCGACCACGCTCATCAACTCGCTCGTCATCGACAGGAACTGCGACATCGACATCACGTCGAGCATCTGCGGATGCACGGTGATCAAAACCGAGGTTGCGGCACAAAGGGCCGACATGGTGAGAAAGCCGAGCTGTGGGGGGCAGTCGATAACGACGATGTCGTAGAAGCTTTCGATTTCCGCCAGCACGTCGCCGATGCGGGCGAAGAAGAGGGTTTCCGCCGCCCCACCGGTCATCATCGCCTTCGGCGTCTCATGCTCGAACTCCATGAGCTCGAGATTGCCGGGAATGAGATGCAGATTGGCGGTGTAGGTGGACCGGACAATGTCGGTAATGGCGCGCGGAGCGTCATAGCGGATCGCTCCATAGAGCGTCTCGCCTTCGCCGACATCCAGTTCCGGCTGATGGCCGAAAAGGGCTGAGAGTGAGGCCTGCGGATCGAGGTCGATCGCGAGCGTTCGGTAGCCGCGAAGCGCCAGATATTGAGCAAGATGGGCCGATGTCGTTGTCTTTGCCGACCCGCCCTTGAAATTCATGACCGACAGGACCTGCAGCTTTTCGTCGCCACGCCGGTGCGGGATGTACTTGCCGGATTTTCCGCCTTCGTCGAGAACGCGGCGGATGCGTTCGATATCGTCGATCGCGTACATGCGCCGACCGTTTGACAACGGCGCCGGGCCATGGCCCTCTGAGGCCACTTGCCTGAGATAGCCTTCGCCGATTCCGATGAATGCGGCTGCTTCGGCAGGGCTGAAAAGGCGCATTGCCTTTTGCGCTTGTGGGGGGAAGATTTTCTTTTGATGCTGTTGCAGCTGATGCGCAAGTTCCAAAGCGTCGGCAGCCAGAAGCGTCGGCAGATGCTCCTGTACGTCCTCGCCTTGAATTTTCTGTTGCAACATCGATATCCCCGAAAACTGCGCAAAAATCGTCATATCCGGACAATATGCGCAGATGCACTATGCTCCGATTCGGAGCGGTTTTACAAATGCATAGCGATTTGCGCCGATGTCCCGCGGTGGCGACTGGAGGGGAGCTGAAGTTGTCCGCGGACAACTCCAGCAATGGGACACGCCGCGGCGACGATCTCGATACGACCGGATATCTCTAATTAGAGCATAGAATTTATAGACTATTGACGGCTGGCTTGATTGTGTCACGATTGTGTCGATCAACGACGTGACGCGAGAAGGTTCGTTATGTTCTATCTTGGTGGAATGACCCTCGGTTACCTTGCGCCGCCTCCGCCAAAGGCGACGAAGGCAATACGGCAGCCACGAACGGAGGTCGAACCGACGACGGCTGACAACGCCGCGTGCGAAGAATCCGACCGCGATCAGGAATGGGCACGCGCTTTTCTCACGCCCTGGCACCTCCTGTACTGATCCGTGCCAGTTTGCCCGCGTGAGGCGCTGGCGGCGCTGGCGTTGACAGCTGTCAACATCGTCGACGGATGCCGTCGTGGAAAAGCGTGTTTCAGCGAGAGAAGGGCTGTTTCGCGGCCGCGAATTGATTAAGTTCGCTGTCATGGACACCAAGCAAGACCAAACCGTTTCAGATGAGACACAGGGAGCCGTTGCCGATCAAGGGCAACCCTTGTCGCTGCACCAGCGCATTCTCGGCGACGTCGAAGGGCGTATCCTTTCAGGGGAATGGCCGCCGGGGCACCGCATCCCCTTCGAGCACGAATTGACCGAGCAATATGATTGCTCGCGGATGACCGTGAACAAGGCGCTGACGGAACTCGTCAAGCGAGGACTGATCGAGCGTCGACGCAAGTCCGGGAGCTATGTCACGTTTCCGCAGGTTCAGTCCGCCGTCATGGAGATCCACGACGTCAAGCTCGAGGTTCAATCGTTAGGCCTCGATTACAGCTTCCGGCTGGACGAGCGAAGGGTGCGCAAGGTCGAGGGGAGGGACGTCGAACGGTTGGATCTTCCCGCGTCGGCAAAGCTGCTGGAGTTAACATGTCGGCATTTTGCCGGCAGCCGTCCTTTCTGTTTCGAGGAGCGGCTGATCAGCCTTTCGGCCGTGCCGGAAGCAGAGGCGGAACTGTTCGAGACGTCGGCACCCGGTTCGTGGCTGCTCGGCAAGGTGCCGTGGAGCACGGCCGAACACCGCATTCGCGCCGTCGCGGCCAACAAGTCGGCAGCACAAGCGCTCGATATTTCCACCGGCACCGCCTGCCTGGTGATCGAGCGGCGCACCTGGAGCGGTCGCGCGCCGGTCACGCATGTGCGCCTGACCTATCCCGGCGATCGTCATGAACTCGTCGCGCAATTCGCACCGAGCCCAATCGGCTAGCCAACTGCGCCTGATGCGCGGTAGTTGTCCGCGGACAACTACCTGCTTTTCAAGATCGTGACCGGGCTGGCGGACGGTCTTATCCCGCGACCACCCGCAAGGTCGGCGCCGGGCCGTCGCCGGAAAAGGCGTAGACGTCGATGGGCTCGCCAATCCCTCTTACCGGATAGGGGCCGAGATGCTCCATGCTCGACGCGCAGCCGGCCAATTCCACGAAGGCCCGCGACAAGAGCACCGGACGTTTGGTTTCCTTGGTCAGGCTCTCGAGCCGGGAGGCGATGTTGACGGCGGGACCGATGACGGTGAAATCCAGCCGGCGGCGCGAGCCGATGTTGCCGTACATCACGTCACCGACATGGACGCCTATCCCATAACCGAGCGGCTCCCTGCCCTTGGCGAGGTTGTCCTTGTTGAGGAGGGCGATGGCCGCCTCGGCTTCGCGGATCGCCTGCAGCAGGTTTTCCGCCGCTTCCGGCTTGCTGAGCGGAAAGATTGCCAGCAGCCCGTCGCCCATGAATTTGAGGATCTCACCGCCATGGCGTTCGATCGGTTCCGACATCGCGTCGAAATAGGCGTTGAGCAGATCGATCACGTCGTCGCGTGGCCAGAGGTCGGACAGTTTGGTGAAATTTCTGAGGTCGCAGATCAGGATCGCAGCACTGACCGTGACGCCACTGCCGCGTGTCGTGGCGCCAGCGAGGATCTGTTCACTCGCATGTGGCCCGACATAGGTCTCAAGCAGCGTTCGCACGAAACGATTCTTGAGCCGGATTTCGCTGACCAGTGCCAGAGCGGGCAGGAGATCCTGAAGAAAGGCGATATGCTCATCCTCGAAGCCACCTTTGCGATCGGTGGTGAAGGTCACCACATGGCGTTTGCCGAGCGTGTGCTCGAGCGGCCAGGCGATATATTCGGTCAGTCCTTCGGCCTGCAAGTCGACATAGAGCGAGTTCTGCGCGTCCTCTTCTGTCAGAACCTCCAGGTTGGTGCGAACTTCCGTCGCGCCCTCGTGGATCAGATAAAGCGGGCTCTTGAGGTAGACTGCGGTGTTCCGCGTACCATAGTCGTAAAGGTCAATCTCGGCTTCCGTAAGACCTCTGCGCCATAAGATGCGGGCTCCGAGCCATTGCGGATGGTTGATCCGGAAATGCAGCGTTGCGCGCGCAACCGGCACTCCGGCCGCCACAAGCCGCTCGCACATCTCGACAAGGATGTTGTCGATGAAGCGCTGGTTGCGCGTTTCGATGATCAGCCAGTCGAGCACGCTCCTGCGCCGGACCGGCCAGCTGCCTTCCTCAAGTGAAGGTGAGGGGTTCTGCATTGCTGTTCTCCATGACGGTCGAACGGGTGAACTGTGCGTGAACCGAACGGTCACGATGTCTCGCAGCAAATGTGGAGCAACGGTAGCGCCTTGATAAGGGGGTACCTGAAAAGCTTTTGATAAAGTTGGGGAACGGTCTGTTGGTCCCGTGTTCTGTCAGGCGGGCGCGCGCGCCGCGCCGTTCGCCGGCTGATTATGGGCGAGAAGCGGCAATTGCAGACGAACCCGGGTACCCCGCCACGCACCCACAAGAATATCGATACGGCCGCCGTGAAGGCGTGCGATCTCGCGGGCGAGGTTGAGCCCGAGCCCGGCGCCGGTGGAACGCGGGCGCAGCCGATAGAAGGGTTCGAACACCCGCTCCCTTTCCGCCGCCGGAATACCCGGCCCGTCGTCGTGAATTTCCAGGCCACCCTCTGCATTCACCAGCACGGTGATCGTGCCAGTGCCACCGCCATGCTCGATGGCATTGCGCAGGAGGTTGGCGGCAGCCTGCTCGATCTGCCGCGGCCGAGCGTTGACCTGCGCCACTGGTACTGTCGCTTCGAACGCCAATTCGTAGCCGGCTTCGAATGCGAGCGGAGCGAAATCGGCCGCCATGTTTTTTGCGAGGGCGACAAGATCCACCGTCTCAGGCGCGCCACTTGCATGTTCGAGCACCTGCCGGTCGAGCAACTGCTGGGCGAGATGCGACAGGCGCTCGATATCGAGCCTCAGGCGCGTGCTTTCGGCATCTTCCTGCAACAGTTCGGCGCGGGTTCGCAGGATGGCAATCGGCGTGCGCAATTCATGGGCCGCGTCGGTCAGGAAGCGGTTGCGTTGGTCGTATCCTTCGCCAAGCCGCGCCAGCGCCCTGTTGAAGGCGCGCACCAATGGAGCGACTTCCGCCGGCACCTTTTCGGTTTCAAGCTGGACGGCCCGGTTGTCGATATCGATGCGCCCGGCCTGGTCGGCGGTCGAGACGAGGCTGGCAAGCGAACGGCGGACGACGGCGGGCGTCGTCACCAGCGTCGCCACGCCCATTACCAGAACGATGGGCAGCAGGAAGCAAAGGACAAGCAGCGCGACCGACGGCACGACCTCGGTCCAGGTCGTCGTGCCGTCGATGTCGCGTGCCACGTCGATATTGATATGGATCTGCATGTCCAAGGGGCCGCCGTCGCGGCGAGATGAAACGGTCGAAGTGATGATCTGGACCCGGCCCGCATCCGTTTCGACATTCCGTAAGACAGCGTCCGGCAGGGTGCCGCCGTCGGGAAAAAGCAATGTCGCGCCGTCCACGCGTTGAAGCAGGTTTCCACCGCTCTCGGCATAGGGCGACGGAACGTCTCCCTGTCGCAGCAGCTGACCGGCGGCGTCCCGGATGACAAACCAGAGATTGGGGTAGGACTGGCGAAGGTCGACGAGCTCTTCGGTCTGCCGCACCGTCAAGGCGCCGTTCGCATCGCGCCCGAGCGCCTGTTCCAGGGCGTCCAGCGCGGCCTCGTTTTCGACGACGAGGCGCGGCTGAATGATGAAAAGTGTCCCCAGTAGCAGGCCGACGAACACGAAGAGCGTTGCGACCTGAAGCAGGATCAGCCGCCGCACCAGTATCCATTGCAGGGAGCGAGGCCGGGTCCGGGTCATGCCGTCGCGCGCAGGAGATAGCCGAGGTTGCGGATGGCCCTGATCTCGACCCCGGCGCTCACGTCGTCGAGCTTGCGGCGCAGGCGTGAAAGGTGGGAGTCGAGTGCATTGGACTCGATTTCGTCTTCCATGGCGTAGACCGATTCCTCCAGCGTCGTGCGCAGAACGGTCCGGCCGGGGCGCCGCATCAGAGCCTCGAGCGCGAGGCGCTCCCGCCGCAAGAGATCGAGCGGCTTGTCGTCCACGGCTGCCTCGCGATGGCGAAAATCATAGGTGAGACGCCCGACCCGGATCTGCTCCGATTTCAGCGAAACCGGTCGCCGGGCAAGCGCCCGCAATCGGGCCATCAGTTCCTCGACGGCAAAGGGCTTGGCGAGATAGTCGTCGGCACCGGCATCAAGGCCGGTAACCCGGTCGTTGATCGACCCCAACGCCGTCAGCATCAGGATCGGTGCCTCCACGCCGAGGGCCCGCAGTTTCGGAATGAGGTCCAGACCCTCCCCATCGGGCAGCCGGCGATCGAGCACCACGACGTCATAGGGCCAGAGTTCGGCGACGGCCTCGGCGTCGGCGAGCGTTGCAACGTGGTCGACGATCACCTGGCGCCGCGCCAAAGCGGCCTTCAGTGCCGAGACCATCTCCGGTTCGTCTTCCAGCAGCAGGATGCGCATGCAAGTGCTCCCTCTTCGACCGGCATCGACATGGGCCGCCGGTCCGTCATTGCGCCCGCCCGGTCCGAGGCGTCATTCGCATTCCAGTTTCGGCTGACGGAAGTTGGTGATGTACCAGCGGCCGTGCTGCATGCGCGCGTAGAAGGTGTAGAAACATTCCTGCTCTTCGACGTAGCCCGGTGTCGAGTATTCCTCGTAGCGCATTCCGCGCCGGGTGTCTCTGATTTCGCCACTGGACGTGCCGGACACCACATTCGTCGAGATCTTGCGCCATTGATAGGCCCTCTCGTTCCAGCCAAGATCAAGGACGTTGGTGGGCGGGCCGTAGTCGATGATGACGGATTCGACCGGCTGCCCGATGTAGTTTTTCATCGTATCGGATGCGCAACTGGCAAGGAAAATGGTGGCGGCGGCAAGGCAAGTAAGGGCGCGACGGCCTTTGCTGAAGAACATGAGGGCTCTCGGTCTCTTCCACGGCGTCGCGCATACCCATGAACGCGCGCAGGCCGTCGTGGTGTTGATTGCCTGCATCGCGGATCCACTGCGAATCCAAGGCGATCAAGCGATAGACCGGCAGCTAAAGCGTCAAGATTACAGGAACATTGCGCGGAAGCCCGGCGTGGTCTGCGGCGACCGTTCTTTGGTAAGAACCCGGGCGGGAAAGCAATCAGGGCTCGTCAGGCAGCGCGGTCTGCAGGTCTCCCGGACGCCGGTGCCTTGGGATCCGCTGCGTATATCAGGCCCGGCTGTACGATCCATTCGCCGGGCCGCAGCGCCAATACGTCGAAACCGCCACTTGGCAGCCGTGGCGCAACGCCGACGAAGCGGTAGCGCAAACCATCGTGGTCGATCACCATCTCGCGAATTGGCTGGCCGGCGAGGAAGCCGATCACGGCGCCTTCCTGTTGGATATCCGCCAGCACAAAATACTCGGTCGGCAAGCGGCGGCTCGCCTTGGCGGTGAGTTTGAACCCGTTCTTGAATTTCATTGTCTTGCTCGTTGTGGGCCGCTTCTATGGAGCCGGACAGGGCCGGTGCCGATCAACGCCTGTACTCTTTTGAATTCTAACGGTCCTGGGGCCGCGCGGCTGATATCCCGCTGGCGGAGGTCAGGCCAATGACTGCAACGGTGAACCGTGCCGCGTGCCCGGTTGCGTTCCGGACGACGCGGCGCGTCTCAAGCCATCGAAAAGCGGCGTCATGAAGGCAGGCACCGGAATGGCGCACCCGGCTCTGTCTTCATCGGCGGCGACACTGCCTTCCATTCTCAGATGGAGCCACGGATCGATGTCTGAAATCGCTTGGGAAAGTAGCGCGGCGGCATAAGGAAAACGTCAGGTCGCGCAGGAAGCTTCGTGCGTCGTCAGCACAGCATCACATTTCGGGCGGCGTGGGGTGCGCCTCCAAACAGCGGGGTCAGCGTCGGTTCGGACAGCAGAAACCCTTGAACGTGGCTTGCGCCGGCTGCCCGCGCGGTTTCGAATTGTTCATAAGTTTCAACGCCTTCGACAACCACGACCGGGGCGACGCAAGTTGCGAGACCAACCATGTGCAAGAGGAAGCGCTTTGCCTCGCTGCGGCCGAGCCTCAGAAAGAAGCCGTCGATCTTCACGATGTCGACGGGTAGGGACAAAAGCGCCTCCGGGGTGGAGAACCCGGTTCCAAAGTCGTCGACGGCAACCCGGTAGCCGAGATCGCGCAGAGCTTGAAGAAATTTGCCTGCGGCCGGGTGGGCGGAAATCGGCAGACTTTCCGTCAGCTCGAGCACGAGGCGAGGGGCAAGCCATGCATTTGCAAACAAAAGATCGAAGAGAAGCGCCCTGTTGCGCTCGTCGGAAATGTTCGCGGCGGAAATGTTGCAGCCGAGATCACCGGATGGGTGGCACGCCAGCCAATCAAAGGCGAGGGCGAGCATATGCCGGTCAAGTGCCGCGACGCGGCCGGTCGCCTCCAGATAGCCGATGAACTCGCTGGCCGTCATGATCTCGCCATCCGGTTTGACGAGCCGCCCCAGACATTCCGAGTAAAGGACCTGGCCGACATCGGTGACGCAATTGACGTGTTGGAGCGAAAAGCCGACCCGGCCGTGCTTTGCCGCATGGTCGAAAACGTCAAGAACGCGATCGTACATCTGGAGATCCAAGAGATTGGCCCGAAGCCGGTTGTGCGGCCGGCGGCCGCACCCGGCCGCCGGTCGTTCGTTCTTTATTGTGCCGGCTCGGCTTCGGGGTCGACGGCTTCAGGGTCGTCGACGTCGACGTCCAAAGCCGGTGGCGGAAGCGTGTTGCGGATATCATCGATCTTGCCGATTGCCGGCCCGACGCCGAGAATGCCCTTGGCTTCATCGACCATGTCGTCGGTGACCACACCATCCTTGGTGAAGCTGGCAAGCGCCTCGCGCAGAGCTTCGTCACTCAGCGCCGGATCCGTGGGGATTGCGTCGACGCCATTCTCGGCCTCGAATTCCGCATAGGCGATCGCATAGGCCGAAACCGCAGCCATCTTTGGGTCATTCGAGTTGAGGTAGGCATGATAATTACGGTTGAGCGAGCGGAAGCCTGGAGTGGGCCCAGGCGTGACGACCGGATCAAGCAGCGGGTCCGAGACCACAGGAGCCGATTTGGCGACCTTTTCGGTCTTGGCCGGCTTGGAGGTCTTTGCCTTGCTGCTGGATTTCTGCGACCGGTGGAGCGATTTTCCACCGGACTTGTCGCTTTTCGTTCCCTTGCTTGCGCGCGTATTGTCGGATTTTCCGTGGGCGGAACCACCGTCACGGTTGCTGCCGTGACCGCCGCCGTTGCCACCGCCATTGCCGCCTCCTCCGCCGCCGCCGCCACCGCCGTTACCGTCCTTGGCGTAAGCGGCGTCAATCGGCCAAAGGGTACCGCCCGCCAAGGGCGCGACCGCCAGCGTCAGAGCCATCATGCTCCGGGCGACGATTTTTTTGATAGCCATAGGGATCTCCATGTATTCAACGTCTTGCTTCCCTTCGCGGACCGAGGGAGCCGGTTTTGATTTGGCGAGGATATCGTTGGGCGGAAACCGGTGCCATCGGCCCCCGACCATTGCTGCCCTGCCTAGGACTTAGGTCTGAGCAAAGGGCCTCAAAGGTCCGACCGGGAGGGCAACCGGGGCGATGCGATTGACCGTCCTTTGGGAGTGGTTAGGGTGGCGCGGCCTTGCTACAATCGTCGCGCCGCACGCGAGCCGGCGGCCCGATCCGAGAGACCTGGTGCACGTCAACAAACTCATCACCCGCTGGAATTCTCAATCTCTCGCCACGCAGTTCCTGCTCATCGGGGGCGTGGTCGCTGCTGGCGCCATGCTTTTGGTCGGCGCCTTCGTTTCCAACCGCATCGAGGATGCGGTGACGCAAAACTCTGCCGCAACGACGGCACTCTATGTCGACAGCGTGATCGCGCCGCTATTGCCTGACATGCAGAAGAACGAGGTGCTCGACGAGACCGTTGCGCGCGCGCTCGACGAGACGCTCGGCCAGGGCGCGCTCGGCGATCGGTTGCTGACGTTCCGGCTCTGGCGGGCTGATGGCACCGTGCTTTACTCAAACGATCAGGCGACAATCGGCAAGAAGGCCGAGCTTGGGGATGAGTTGCATATGGCGTTCTCCGGCAAGATGGTCGCGCGTTTCGACCAGGCGGGAGATGTCGGGGAAGGGCGGGCCGGTACGCCGGCGCTCGCAATCTACAATCCGGTGCTGCAGCCCTGGTCCGGGCAGGTGGTCGCCGTCTCGGAGTTTCATGAAGTCGCCAACGATTTTCAGCAGAGCCTCAACCGGGCTCGTCTTCATACCTGGCTGGCGGTTGCCGCCTTCACGCTTGCCTTCTTCGTCATCCTGTCGGCCATCGTCCTGCGCGGAAGCAAGACGATCGAGAGCCAGCGCCATGCTCTCAAGCAGCGCGTCGACGAGCTTTCGGCATTGCTTGCGCAGAACGAGACCTTGCGCGGCCGCCTCCAACGGGCGTCCCAGCGCACGACGGCGCTGAACGAGAGTTATCTGAGGCGGATCGGCGCCGATCTGCACGACGGTCCCGCACAACTCGTAGCCTATGCGTCTCTGCGGCTGGACAGCGAGGCCCTGAGGAACAACCGAACTCCGGCTGCCGTCCGCCAGCGCGAGGTTGACGCGATCAGGGCGCGCCTCGACGAGGCAATGCAGGAAATCAGGACGATCTGCGGAGGCCTGGTCCTGCCGCAGATCGAAGCGGCCGGGCTTTCCGAAATTCTGCAGCGCAGCGTCAAGGCCCATCAACAGCGCACGGGCTCGGCCGTCGAACTTTCCTTGACCAATCCTCCCGACCGCCTGTCACAGGCCGCGAAGATCTGCATATACCGTTTCGTGCAGGAGACGCTCAACAATGGGTTTCGCCATGCCGACGGCGTCGGCCAACGGGTCGCGCAGTGGGTGGATGGCGATCGCGTCACGATCGAGGTCGCCGATGCCGGTCCCGGTTTCGATCCGGACAAGGTTCAACCGGCCAGTCTCGGTCTTGCGGGCCTGAGGGAACGGATCGAAAGTCTTGGCGGAACATTCGAACTTATTGTCGATGCCAGCGGGACGACCGTTCGCATGACCACCAGCATCAAGGAGATTTGACGATCATGGTGACAGGAATACGCGTTGCCGTCGTTGATGATCATCCCTTGTTTCGCGAGGGGGTCACCCGGAGCCTGTCGGAAATCGACGGGTTCGAGATCGTCGCGGAGGGCAGTTCGAAGGATGATGCGGTCAGGATTGCCGGCTCGCTCGGGCCGGACGTGATGCTGATGGACATATCGATGCCCGGTGGCGGGCTTGAGGCGATACCGGCAATTCTCGACATTGCTCCGTCACAGAAGATCATCATGCTCACCGTTTCTGAAGACGGCGACGACGTAACGGTGGCGCTCGACCGCGGCGCCACCGGCTATGTGCTCAAAGGGGTCGGCGCGACAGCGCTCGCCGACGTGATCCGCACGGTCGCTGCCGGCGAACGCTACGTGGCGCCTACTCTGTCCGCCAAGCTTCTTTCCAGCCGAAACGGCCCGGCCGCATCCGGCAAATCCGGCCTCGTTGCCAGTCTCACCCCTCGGGAAAAAGAGGTTCTGCACTTGGTGGCGGCGGGTATGAGCAACAAGCATGTCGCAATCGAACTGGATCTGCAGGAAAAGACGGTAAAGCACCACATGACGCAGATCATGACAAAACTGGGCGTCGCCAACCGCACCGAGGCGGCCATGGTGCTGCGCGATTCACGCGAGGCATAACGCAATTTCGCGGAGAATCCGCAACGCGCTCTGACCTTTGGCGTTTACGGTCGGCCGGGTCGCTTTCGCTGCACTGACTGCTGCGAAAGCGACGGAGCCAACATTTGATGCTCTGGGTGGAAGTGTTCGACTGAACGCCTGGCGCTAGGGCGCGAGCGACTGCAGGCGTTGAATGTCGGCTGATGTCGCGCGGCGATCAATGATGGTGCGCCCGCGTGCATCCTTCATGATGTAGCGCCCCTTTCTGATCACTTCACTGATGCCGCCCTTGTGGCGAACGCCCACGTCACCGTCATCGTCCAGGCCGATTGAAGCGCGCGACGCTTTCGAGTTGCCGCCGGAACGATTGCCGCTTGAGCTGCTGTTTCCCTTCCCTCCACTGTTGCCACCACCGCTGTTGCCACCGCCGTTGCCGCCTCCGCCACTGCTACCGCCACCGCCGTTTCCGCCGCCTCCACCATTACTCCCTCCGCCTTCGTTCTTGGCAAGGGCAACGGTCTCGGTGACTGCGATCCCGTCGGCGGTTACGGTGAGCCGGTAAGGCAAGCTGGTCGCCAATAGAAAAACCGCCGCCCAGAAGAGTGCGGTAAAAAACGTTCGGGGCATGGCGATGCTCAAACCTCTGGGATCCCATTTGCGCGCCCGGCAGACGCGGCCCGTCGCCGGTTTGGCGACAGGAAAGCTCGACTTTGCCCACGGCCGGCATGAGCAGTCAACGTGTGTCTGACGCGATCGGCCGGGACCGGACCTTTCCCCGAGTGCGGCCAGACATTCGTCGGAGCTTCATAGGACCAAGGTCCGTGGTTGCAGATCCGGGTCCGGCTGGTGTCCGCCGCTTCGTTGTACGAGGAGCGGAGCAATCCGCCAGGGCCGCGAATTTACGGTATGCTGATTATATCGTTTCATTTGGCCATATTCTCGACACCGAGATCGGTGACGTCTCCCGGTAAGCTGGGAAACACCCGGCGCTCATCGAGCGCCCGCCCTTGCGTCTTGTTCGGGATGCGGGGGCGGGCGTTTTGCGCCTATCGAAAGTTCATTCACTTGTCACACGACAATCCGCCCGGGCATGTCAAGAAACGAATTGTGCTGCATTTCCCTGGCTTCGAACCGCTGGATGCCGCCAAGCATCAGGCGCGTTACCAGCGATCAGCGCTGAAGACCGCCAAGCTGCAGGACTTCGCCGTCCAGGTAGGGACCGTGCATGCCGATGGGCGCAACCGCTATTTCGACGTCGAGAGCGAAGGTCCCGACTGGCAGACGGCGAGCCGGGTCTACATGTTCGACCACGACGACCTTGTGAGAAATCTGAACGACCGACCGACGCTAACGAGAATGGCCACCGGTTTCCTGAGCGCGGCTCGGGTCGTATGGGAAGGTGGCGCGCTGGCCTACTTTCGCCATGCGTGGCGCTTCGGTCTGTTCTTCGTCTTTCCGTTTTTGCTGGTGATCATCGGGCTGGCCCTGAGTGTGCTGATCGGCACGGCGCCCTATTGGCTGGCGCTCGAGCCATCGTTGCTGGTCCTGAGCGCGATTGTCGCCTACCTGGTGTTCTTCAAGCTCTTTCTTCCTTGGTCGGAACGGTGGCATACCTTGCATCTCTTTGCCGATTGGGAACTGGCCGTTGCCGTGGCAAGCCTGGAAAAACCCTATTTCAAGCAATGGGCTGAGGATTGCGCAGCATCGGTTCGAATTGCCCTTGAAGAGCCCGCCGACGAATATGTGATCAGCTCCCACAGCATGGGATCCAGTATCGCCGCACAGGTGATCGGCGCGTTGGTCGAGAGGGAGCCTGGCCTGTTCGAGGGCAAGCGCGTCGTTTTCGTCACGCTCGGCGGAGCGATCCTGCAATGTGCGCTGCTGCGTTGCGCCGACGTCCTGCGGGCCCGTGTCGGTGCCATTGCCCGCGTCAGGGACATCTTCTGGTTCGACGTGCAATGCCTGACAGACGCGATCAATTTCTATCGATGCCAGGTCGTCGCGCTGACGGGACATCACGATGCACCGCAGCCGCCGATCGTTTTCATCCGGGTCAAGCACCTGCTTTCCCCGGAGCGCTATCGCCGGATAAGGCGCGACTTCCTTCGGGTGCATCGCCAGTATGTGCTTGATGCCGATGTTCCCGCGAGTTTCGATTTCACGATGATGACTGCCGGGCCGCTGCCGGCGGCATCCTTTGCCAGCCCTTCGTGAGGTTGCCCAATTCGTCATCGGTGCCGGAGCGGAGACAGCCCGGCCAAGGCCGGGCTGATATCGTGACTCGCGTGCGCGGGCGTCTCATGGCTTTCGCAGGGACAGTCCGCTTTCCCGATCGAACAGGTGCAGGCTTTCCGGCCCGAACGTGAAGGAGACCGCGTCGCCGGGCTTCGGGCAGGCGCTGGCCTTGACCAGGGCACCGATCTCCTTGTCGGCGAAAAGGAACGTCACCAGCGCGTCATTGCCGTGAAATTCGACGAGATCCGCGGTGCCAGAGAGTCGGTTTGTCCCCGTTGCCGCAGGCTGCAGGTCGGCGGGGCGAATGCCAAGCACCAGTTTCTGCAGATGGTGCAGGGCGAACTTTCCTTCCGGGATCGAGAAATTGCCGCCGGCAGTGCGCAACAGCCAACCACCTTCGGTTTTCTCGGCGGTGACGTCGATGAAGTTCATGTTGGGCGTGCCGATGAAACCGGCGACGAAAAGGGTGCGCGGGCGCTCGTAGATCTCGGCGGGCGTGCCGACCTGCTCGATCGCGCCGCCCTTCATCAGGACGATCCGGTCGGCAAGCGTCATCGCCTCCAGCTGGTCATGCGTCACATAGATCGTCGTGGTCTTCAGCTTCTGGTGCAGGCGCGCGATCTCGACACGCATGTGGTTTCGGAGTTTCGCATCGAGATTGGAAAGCGGCTCGTCGAAGAGGAAGACGCGCGGCGTCTTGATCATGGCGCGGGCGATGGCGACGCGCTGCTGTTGCCCGCCCGACAGCTCGGTCGGCTTGCGGGTGAGATAGGGGTCGAGCCCGAGCGTTGCTGCGACAGCACGAATGCGGGTGTCGATCTCCGCCTTCGGCACCTTCATGCGCTTCAGCCCGAAGGCGATGTTGTCGTAGATCGTCATGTGCGGGTAGAGCGCATAGTTCTGGAAGACCATGGCGACGCCGCGGTCGCGCGGCGGCAGGTCGTTGACCGTCCGCCCGCCGATCGAGACGCTGCCGCCGGAAATGTCTTCAAGACCGGCGATCATGCGCAGCAGGGTGGACTTGCCGCAGCCGGAAGGTCCGAGAAACACGATGAATTCATGATCGTCGACATCGAGGTTGAAACCCTTGATGACGTCAACGGCGCCGTATTGCTTGTCGACATTGGAGCAGACGATGTTCGCCATGGCTCAATCCTTCCCACTGTCCATGAGGATCTGCAGCTTGATGTCCGTCGGCCGCGCCGAGGCCGCGCGCTCAAACGCCTTGATGCTCTCCGAAAACCGAAAGGTCTCGGTGATCAGCGGCTTCAGGTCGACCTTGCCGGACGCAATCAGTTGCAGGGCGCGGTCGAAGATGTTGGCGTAGCGGAACACCGTCTCGATGCGGACCTCCTTCGAGATCGCTGCGGGCACATCGAACTGGACGGTTTCGACCGGCAGCCCGACCAGCACCACGGCACCGCCCGGGCGAGTGAGATCGAAGATGCCGGAGAAGGCCTTGGCGCTGCCGCTCGCCTCGAAGACCACATCGGCGCCCCAGCCATCGGTCTCCGTGCCTATGACATCGGCAAAGGGGCGCTCGGCGATATTGACCGGGGTGATGCCCGGATACTGTGCTGCGATCGCCAGCTTCTCGGCGCTGAAGTCGGAGATGAACACACGGCTGCAGCCGCCGGCAAGGGCGGCCAGCGCCACCATGATGCCAATCGGGCCGCAGCCGATGACGGCGGCGACGTCGCCGGGCGCGATCCGTGCGCGGGCGGCCGCCTGCATGCCGATGGCGAAGGGCTCGACCATCGCGCCTTCGGCAAAGGAGACGTTGTCGGCAAGCTTGTAGGTGAAGGCAGCGGGATGAATGACGAAGGGGGCAAGCACACCGTGCACCGGGGGCGTCGCCCAGAAACGCACCTTGGGATCGACATTGTAGATGCCGAGCTTGGAGGCGCGGGAAGTAAGATCGGGAACACCCGGCTCCATGCAGACGCGGTCACCGACTGCAAGGGTTTCGACTTTGCTGCCGACCGCGACGACGGTGCCGGCCGCCTCGTGTCCCAGCACCATCGGCTCGCGCACCACATAGGGGCCAATGGCGCCGTGGGTGTAATAGTGCACATCACTGCCGCAGACGCCGACCGTGTGGATGGCGATCTTGACGTCATCCGGGCCGAGTTCGAGAGGGAGATCGATTTCCCTGAGCGCGAGCTTGCCTTTTTGCTCGAGGACCAACGCTTGCATGAAGGATTTTCCTTGTCTTCAGTGTTTTGGTTTCATTGGGTCTTGCGCTTGAAGGCGCTGTTGAGCATGCCGCTTAGGACCCCGATAAAGAGGAGCGGCGGGATGGAGAGAAGCACGACGGAGGCGTTGAGAATGCCCCAGGGCACGTCGCGGCCGAGCTGGGTCAGTTCCGAGGCGACGATTGGCAGCGTCTTGGCATCCGACGTCGTCAGCATCAGCGCGATCAGGAACTCGTTCCAGACGAGCACGAAGGCAAAGGCGACGGCACCGATCAGCGAGCGCAGCGCAATCGGCAGCGCGATGAGGAAGAAGATTGCATAGGGGCCATAGCCATCGACGCGGGCAGCCTCTTCGACTTCCTTCGGCACGCGGGCAAAGGCGGGAACGCTGAGCCAGATGATGGTCGCGAGCGTCAGCAGCGAATAGGTGACGATCATCGACAGGCGGGTGTCGTAGAGACCGAAATCGAGCCAGATCACCATCAGAGGGATGGCGATCGCCACCGGCGGCAGGAAGCGCAGCGACAGAACGAAGAACTGAATATCGCGCGACCAGCGGTTGGGATAACGCGCGATCGCATAGGCCGCGGGCAGGCCGAGAGCCGCACCGATCAGCACCGCAGCACCCGAGATCAGCAGCGAATTGACGAGACCGGCAAAGACGCTTTCACGGCCGAGCACATAGGCGAAGTTGTCGAGCGTCGGCTCGAAGATGAAGAGCGGTGTCGGCGTGACGATGTCGACGCGGTTCTTGAAGGCGTTGAGCGCCGTCCAGAACATCGGAAAGACGGCGGAGAAGGCAGCGAGGCCAAGGATCAGCCGGCCAATGAGGCGGCCAAGGGTGTGGGTGGCCATCACTGAACCCTCTTCCAGATGAAGGTAAAGGCGATCGAGGTGGCGATCATCATCAGAACGGCCATGCTGGAGGCGTAGGAGATGCGGCCGGACTCGATGAAGCCTTGCGAAAAGGCGTACATGTCGAGCGTTTCGGTCGCGATGCCGGGGCCGCCGCGGGTCATGACGTAGATCAGGTCAAAGGCGCGCAGCGACTCGATCATCTTGACGAAAGCGAGCGAGATCAGCGGCGCCTTCAGCATCGGTAGCGCGATGAACGCATAGATCTCCCAGGTGCGGGCATGGTCGAGCCGTGCCGCCTCGAACGGTTGCGGCGGAAGTGTCTCCAGGAGTTTCAGCACGATGACGGCGAAGAACAGCCCCCATTGCCAGACGTCCACCAGCGCAACGGTCGCGAGCGCCGTTGCCGGATTGGAGAGCAGGTCGAGCGGCTCACCGGTGATCGCCTTGTAAGGGTAGGTCGCGATGCCATAGAGCGGATGAAAGGCGAACTTCCAGACGAAGGCGGCCGAAACGCGCGGCAGGATCACCGGCACCAGGAACAGCAGCGCCAGCAGATTGCGCGCGCGCGGCGACACGCATTCGAACAGCAGGATGCCCAAGCCGATGGCGATCAGAAGCGTCATGCCGACCGTCACCGCTTCCCAGGTCAGAGAGACGCCGATGGCATTGACGAAACGCCGGTCCGAGAACAGGTCGATATAGTTGGCGAAACCGATCAGGCTGCCGTCGGGACGGCTGAGCTCCCGGTTTTGGAAGGAGATGTAGATCGCGTAGGCCGTCGGCACGAGGGCGAGAACGGCAAGGATCCCCATCGCCGGGGTGAGGAATACCGCCGGCAGGCTGTTTTTCTGCTTCATGGTCATGACGTCCTACGGCTGAGGCGATGCGCTCCCGATGGTGCGGGCCACCGGCGGCAGACGCCGACCGATGGCCCCTTGGGAGGAAGCGGCTTACTGGCTGCGGGCAACCAGGTCCTTGGCAAAACCGTCGAGCTCGTCGAGGCCTTCCTTGATGTCGCTGCGCGTCCCGGTGATCAGTTCTTCGAGGATGATGCCCCAGCGATCGCCAAGATCAGGCCATTGCGGGCTCTGCCAGAAATTGACGGCGGTGACCTTACCGGTGTCTGCAAGCGCCTGACCGAGATCGGGACCATAGAGCTCGGCGAATTTCGGGCTGGTCATGATGCTGGTGCGGTTGAGTTCGCTGAACTGGTTGGCTTCAAGCCGCCGCGCCTCGTTTTCCTTCGAGGTCGCCCAGGCGATGAAGAGACCGGCGCAGGCCCTGGAAGCCTCATCCCTGTTGGCCTTGGCGCCGATCGCCAGACCATGGCCGTAGCCACCGCCCGTCAGCGGTGCCGGCGGTGGCAGGTAGCCGACCTTGCCGGCAACCTTCGAGGACTTCGGATCGATCGCCATGCCGACGAGCGGCGTGGACTCGATCAGCATTGCCACCTGACCGGATGTGAAGGCGCCGACCGCCTCGTCCCAGCCGCCGGTCTGGCTGCCCGGTGCCGAATATTTGAACAGTTCGAGATAGGTCTCGGTCGCCTTGACCGCCTGCTCGCCGTCGAAGACGGGCGTCTTGCCGTCGAACCAGTTGCCACCGAACCCTTTGAAGAAGGGCATCCAGCGCCAGACATTGGCGCCCGAGCCGCGCTGACCGCGCAGCGCCGTGCCGTAAATGCCCTGGTCGGGCTGGTTGAGCTTCTTCACCGCGGCGACGTATTCGTCGAGCGTCTTCGGCGGCGCGATGCCGGCCGCCTCGAGCAGGTCCTTGCGGTAGACCATCAGGTCGCCGCCGCCGGTGATCGGCGCGAACCAGACCTTGCCGTCATAGGTGGCGACCTTCTGCCGGCCGGGATCGAAGTCGGCATAGTCGTAGTCTGCGGGATAATAGTCCATCAGCGGCGCGACCCAGCCGGCGGACGCAAAGAGCGCCACATTGGCCTCGTCGATGTAATAGACGTTGTACTTGCCGATGGTCGAGGCGTCGGCCTTGGTCTTGGCGCGCCGGTCGTTTTCGTTGAGATAGTCGATCTCGAAGGATGCGCCGCCGGAAAGCGTCTCGAATTCGGACTTGTAGTCTTCAAGCAGCGTCAGGCCGTCGCGCGGCTGGGCCAGCACCTTGATCGTGCCGGAGCATTCGGCCGCGACCGCCAGCGTCGTCAGGCCGGTGGAAAAAAGGCATGCGAAGGCAATGCTCGAAACGAGCGTCTTGGCTTTTGTCATTGTGAAAAGACCTCCCCAGGTCTGCGATGCGCGCCGGATACTCCTCAGACCCAGTGCGTTTTCCCGATAGCGAACCGTTTCGCTGGGGTTGATGATAGGCCTTGTGGCTCGCGGAACTAGCGTGCGTGATGCGGTGATTCTATACTTTCATGCAACATTCTACCCACATCGAACTATTTGCAGCGCAGCAAATGCAAGGATTCATTGTTGCTGTCTGAAAAGCGCGCTTGCAGCATGTCGCGCAAAAGCGGGCAGCGGGTTTCCGTTAACGCGATTCGATGCGCCTCAGGAACGGGACGTTCGTCGTTGGCTGGTCAGCCGCCGATAGGCCGATGGCGTCATCTTGTGCTGGCGCAGGAAGGTGCGGTTGAAATTGGAGATGTTGAGGTAGCCGACTTCGAAGCAGATGTCGGTGACCGGCATGTCGGTCTCTGCCAGCAGCTTGCAGGCCTGCCAGATCCTCAGCTTGTTGACGTGGTCGGTGAAGGTGTTGCCGGTGTTCTTCTTGAAGAAGCGGGAAAACGCCGTTTCGCTCATGCCGGCGCGCCTGGCGAGATCAGCAAGATGGATGTCGGTGGCGATGTTTTCGTAGATGTAGGCAAGCGCGCCGCGCAGCACGTCGAGCGATTGCTGGTCGAGTTCCGGCGCGAATTCAGGCGAGGAGAGCAGCTCGTACTCCTCGGTGTTCATGAGAAGGTCCAGAAGCTGGATGAAGAGCGAGAAGCGCGAGAGACCTTTCAAGTCTCCCATGCGCTCGATCAGCTCGGCGCCCCTGGTGCGCGCTTCTCCATGAAACACGAGGCCGCGTTCGGCACGGGCGAAAAAGGTTTCGAGTTCGGCGAATTCCGGCAAGGCGTCGGTGATCTCGCGCATCCGGTCCGGGTGGAACTGGATGACGATATCGCGCCCTTCGATGATTTCGTCGGGTTCGGTGACCGTCACCCAGTCATGCGGCAGGTTGCTGCCGATGACCGTAAGGTAGCCTGGACCGAACTGGCCGATATGATCGCCGACGAAGGCAAGGCCCGAGGCGTTGCGGATGAGATGGATCTCGATCTCCGGATGGAAGTTCCAGACATTCCGCTCCCAAGGGTAGTTGTCGAGGCGCCAGAGAAACGTCTCGTTGACGCCGGTCACGATGTGCTCGAAGGTCGGCGGGTTGGTCGCGAGCGAAGCGGGTTTGGCCGGCGCGCGCCTCGAGCTTCGCGCCGTGCTCATTGCCTGGTCTCTTTTCGCGAAATGCCGATCGTCGCCTCCCTAGGCGCGCTCCGCCCAGATCTTCGCCAGTTCGACGAGCGTCTTCACGCTCCGCTCCATATCCTGGCGGCTGACCCATTCGAGTGGCGAGTGGAAGGCATGACCGCCCGCAAAGAGATTGGCCGAGGGCAGGCCCATGAAGGAGAGCCGCGAACCATCGGTGCCACCCCGGATGCTGCCGCGCACCGGCTGCATGCCGGCGCGCTGGATCGCCTCGATGGCATTCTCGACGATCTCGGGATGGCGGTCGAGCACGACCTTCATGTTGCGATACTGCTCCTTGACCTCGAAGCTGTAGGTCGAACCGGAGTAGGACGTCATGACGTCCTTGACGATCGCTTCGAGCATGGCCTCCTTCTTGGCCAGCCCAGCCTCGTCGAAATCGCGCACGATGAAGCCGAGCTGGGCCCTATCCATGGCGCCGGTCACGCCCGTTGGATGCACGAAGCCGTCGCGGCCCTCGGTACCTTCAGGCGATACCTCGCGAGGTAGCCGGCTAATGATCGTGCCGGCGATCTTGATGGCGTTCTCCATCTTGTCCTTGGCGAAGCCGGGATGGATGGCGACGCCATGAATGATGATCTCGACACCGTCGGCGGAAAACGTCTCGTCCTCGATATGGCCGGCCGTTTCGCCGTCGACCGTATAGCAGAACTCGGCACCAAGCTTCTTCAGGTCGACCTTGTCGACGCCGCGGCCAATTTCCTCGTCGGTGGTGAACAGCAGCTTGATCGTGCCGTGCTTGATATCCGGATTGTCGATAAGCACCTGCGCAGCGGTGACGATTTCGGCAAGGCCGGCCTTGTCGTCGGCGCCGAGCAGCGTCGTGCCGTCGGTCGTGATGATGTCATTGCCGATCTGGTCGTTCAGGACCGGGTGGTCGCTGACGCGGATGACCTGCTGGGGATCGCCCTTAAGCTGGATATCGCCGCCCTGATAGTTGCTGACGATCTGCGGCCTGACGTTGGTGCCGGTGAAATCGGGTGCCGTGTCCATATGCGAGCACCAGCAGATGACCGGCACCGGCTTGTCCACATTCGAAGGGATGGTGGCGTAGACATAGCCGTTTTCGTCGAGATGCGCGTCAGAAAGGCCGATCGCCAGCAGTTCCTCGACGAGCACGCGCCCGAGGTTCTTCTGCTTCTCCGTGGAAGGCTGTGTCTTCGACTTGGCGTCGGATTGGGTGTCGATGACGACATAACGAAGGAAGCGGTCGAGAACGGTATCGGTCATGAGCGGGATCCAATGCTGGTGGGCGTGGAATCGCTATACTCCCGCGGCATGATTTCTCAAAATCGGATTTCGATCGCAATGTCGTGTCGAAGCACGTCGCTGGCCTGTTTGGCGGATGCTTCAGCGGTCTTCGCGTGTGTGCCAGATGCGCAGTATATGGATCGCCGTCTGTTGGATCTCATAGCGCATCTCGTAGTGCCCAACGAGCAGTCGGCGAACTTCGCGGGGCGCAAATTCATCCAGCCGTTCGCCGAGACGGGGCTGCTCGATCAGTCGGGTAGGGGCGGCAACGAGCGATTGGACCGTTCGGGCGGCCGCCTTTCTGTTCACCGGGGAGAGAAACTCGAAAAGGCGCGACAGATCGGACAGCGCCTTTTTCGTCCATTTCAGCTCCATCATTGCGGAACGGAAAGCGGCGTGTCGCCATCGAGGCTGTCTGCCCAGGCCTGTACGGCCTGATGATCGATGACACTTCCGGCATCGACGTCAGCCAGCGCTTCGAGCGTTAACCGGCGCCGCTCTTCCTCCTGGTCAACCCAGGCTGCAAGTGCCTGCTTGATGATCCAGCCGCGCGGTCTCTCCAGACGGGCGGCGAGCTGGTCGACCTTCTCCGCAAGCGGTAACGGGACATGTGCGGTCAGCACTTTCGTTTCCATATGCGTCTCCTGTAATCAGAATTAATCATACCGATTAATTCTGATTAAGTCGATGCCGGTTCCGATCGAGCACAATAAACGATGCCGGGTCGCGCCACCGCTCAGTAGGGTCCTGAAGCGCCGGTCTCTGCCTTGGTATTTGTGAACTCCGCAGCCAGGCGCGAGGTTGCGCCAACCAAAAGCCCCACATCGTTGCCGACGGCGACGAAGGTGGCGCCGAGCTCGAGATAGCGTCGCGCCAACGCTTGGTCGGAGGTGAGTATTCCGGCCGCCTTTCCGTGCGACTGGATGCGCTTAAGCGCCGTCTCGACCGCCGCCTGCACCTCCGGCGCGCCCGGTTTGCCGAGAAATCCCATGTCGGCGGCAAGGTCCGCCGGGCCGATGAAGACGCCGTCGACGCCGTCTGTCGCGGCGATCTCGTCGAGAGCGCCGAGGCCGGTGCGGCTTTCGATCTGCAGGAGCAGGCAGATCTCGTCATTGGCCGTCTGCAGGTAGTCCGGAATGCGGTTGAAGGCCGATGCCCGGGCAAGCGCGGCACCGACACCGCGCACACCGTGGGGCGGGTAGCGCACGGCCCGCACCAGCGCGCGGGCCTGCTCGGCACTTTCGACCATCGGCACCAGCAGCGTCTGTGCGCCGATGTCGAGGATCTGCTTGATCATCCAGGTCTCACCGGCAGGCGGGCGGACGATGGCATGGCTCGGCGAGCCTGCGAGCGCCTGAAGCTGGGCTGCCAGCAGCGGCACATCGTTTGGCGCATGTTCGGCATCGAGCAGCAGCCAGTCGAAACCGGCGCCGCCGCAGACCTCGGCCGTATAGGGATTGGCAAGCGCAAGCCAGAGCCCGATCTGCGGACGTTTCTCGGAGAGAGCTTGTTTGAACGGATTGCGCGGAGCGGGCATGAGCGGTCCTATTCGAAGAAGCAGCTGACGGTGCCGGAGGGTCCGAAATCGGCAACGATGGTATCGCCATGGCGCGCCTCGACCGGGCGGATGAAGGAGCCGGCAAGCACGATCTGCCCGGCCTGGATGCGGTCTCCGTAGAGTGACAGACGATTGGCGAGCCAGGCGATGCCGCGGGCCGGATGGTTGAGCACACCGGCGCCAAGCCCGGTCTCTTCCACCTCGGCATTGCGCGAGACGATCGCGCCCATCCAGCGCATGTCGATCGCGTCGGGCCGCATCTGCCGGCCGCCAAGCACGATGCCGGCATTGGCGGCATTGTCGGAGATGGTGTCGACGATGGTGCGCGCCTCCCTGGTTTCCGGGTCGATGCGGAGAATGCGGGTGTCGAGGATTTCGAGCGCCGGCGTCACATAGTCCGTGGCGTTGAGCACGTCGAAGACGGTGACGTTTGGACCGGCAAGCGATGCCTTCATCACGAAGGCGATCTCGGCCTCGATGCGCGGCTGAATGAAGCGGTCGCCCGGAATGCGTGCGCCGTCCTCGAACAGCATGTCGTCGAACAGCACGCCGGAATCGGGGATGTCGATGTTCAGCGCATATTGCATCGCCTTGGAGGTGAGGCCGATCTTCCACCCGATCACCCGGCGCCCCCTGGCGATCTTCTGCTTCACCCAGGCGGCCTGCACCGCATAGGCGTCGTCCATGGTCATGTCGGGGTGCTTGAGCGACAGCAGTCCGGTCTGGACGCGTTCGCGTTCGGCGGCGTCGAGTGCTGCTGCCGCCGCCTCGATCTGGGTCTTGTCGAGCATGGTTCAAGCCTCGTCGGCGACAGGGTTGATGAGGGTGCCGATGCCTTCGGCCTCGACCTCGACGATATCGCCGGGCTTCAGCCAGATTGGCGGATTGAAACGGGCGCCGGCGCCGGTCGGCGTGCCGGTGACGATGACGTCGCCGGGAACCAGCGTCGTAAAGGTCGAGACGTAGTTGATGATCTTGCGGAAGGAAAAGATCATCCGGCTGGTGCGGTCCTGCTGGCGCACCTCACCGTTCACCCGCGTTTCGAGCCCGATGTCGGCAAGCTGGCCCTCATCGGTGAAGGGGACCAGCCAGGGGCCGATCGAGCCGGTGCGATCGAAGTTCTTGCCCTGGGTGACGTTGAACTTGGCGTGGCGCACCCAGTCGCGGATTGTGCCTTCGTTTGAGAGCGACAGCGCGGCGATGTGATCGAGTGCTGACGCCTCGGGAATGCGGCGGCCGCCCTTGCCGATAACGATGACGATCTCGCCTTCATAGTCGAGCTGCGGGCTTTCCGGTGGGCGGATCAGCGGTTGCCCATGCCCGGTAAAGGAGCGCGGGAAGCGGATGAACAGCGACGGATTCGCGGGTGCCGCCTGGCCGTCCTTGTACTCTTCGTTGCGGTCGGGAAAGTTGACGCCGACGCAGATGATCTTCTCCGGTGCCGGCACCGGAATTTCGTAGCGGATGTCGTCGAGCGAGATGTCGGCCGCCATTCCGGCTGCTTCATCGGCAAGCCGGGCAAGGGCGCCGGCTTCGATCACTTCACGCAACGTCGGAAAGGCTGTTCCATGTCGAGTTGAAAGATCCACCAGGCCGTTACCGGCGACAAGACCGTAGCCGTGTCTGCCATCGGACGAAAAGCTAACAAATCGGGGATGGCTCATTTGGCGGTTTCCGTTCCATTCCGGTGTGTGTTCAGCGCGGCAGCGACTTCGGTGATGACGTCGAAGGCGGTTTCCGCATCCTCCTCCGTCATGTCGAACTGGCCGGCCTGGAAGCGGATCGCGACGCGGCCATCGACACGGGTCTGCGTCAGGTAAATGCGGCCGTCATCGTTGATCGCATTGACCAGCGCGATATTGTGGGCGTCTGCATCTCCTGATGTGCGATGGCGAAACGAAAACAGCGACAACATCGGCTTAGTGACGATCTCGAAATCCTTGTGCCCGGCCAGCCGTTCCGCCAGTTGCTCCGACCAGCGGACATGGTTGCGGATCATTGTCTGCAGACCGGAGAGCCCATGGAAGCGCAACAGGAACCAGAGTTTCAGCGCCCGGAAGCGCCGTCCGAGTGGGATCGTCCATTCGGAATAATTGATGATGCCGTCGCGGCCGTGGGTCTTCAGATATTCTGGTTGGATCGCCAGCGTTTTGACGAGATCATCCGGGCTACGGATGAAATGCGCCGAGCAGTCGAATTGCGCGCCCAGCCATTTGTGCGGATTGAAGACGACGGAGTCCGCCTTCTCGACCCCGGCCCAGAGTTCGCGGAACTCTTCGCAGATCATTGCGGCACCGGCCCAGGCGGCGTCGACATGGACGTAGAGGCCGTGCGCATGCGCGACCCGCACCACCTCGGCGATGTCGTCGCAGGCGCCGGTGCTGGTGCCGCCGGTACAGGCGATCACGCCCGCGGGCAGCAGGCCTGCCGCCTTGTCTCTGATAATGGCCGCTTCGAGCGCGCTTGCGTCCATCGCTCGGCGCGGCCCTTGCGCCGGGATGCGCACGAGGTTTTCATCGCCGATGCCGGACACCCAGATTGCCCGGTCGATCGAGGTATGAACTTGATCGGAAGAGTAGATGCGCAACTGCGGCTGGCTGGCGAGCCCTTTTTTGTTGCCCTGCCAACCAAGCGCCTTTTCGCGCATGACCAGCACGGCAGACAGCGTCGCTGAAGAGGCCGAATCCTGGATCACGCCGGAGAAGCCGTCGGGCAGGCCGATCGCCTGGCGCAGCCAGTCGATCACCTTTGTCTCAAGCTCGGTTGCAGCCGGTGAGGTCTGCCAGAGCATGCATTGCGCCGCCATGGCGGTGACGAGATATTCGGCGACGACGGAGACTGGTGCCGCATTCGCCGGGAAATAGGCGAAGAAGCGCGGATGCTGCCAATGGGTCATGCCCGGCAGGATGATCGTCTCGAAGTCCTCGAAGATCGCCTGCATGTCCTCGCCCGTCTGCGGCGGCCGCGACGGTATCTGGGCGGCAATCGCGCCCGGTGCCGTCTGTGCCCGCACTGGCCGGTCGCGCAGCGACGCGCGATAGTCCGCACCCCATTGCGCCGCCTTCAGCGACCATTCGCCGAAACTTTTCTGATCCATCTGCGTCCTCCCGCCTGCTCTCTGGCTCTACCTGATCCTTGTCGCCAAACCATCAAGGCGCGACGATCGGTTGGGCCTTCAGGATCGAGTTACGGATCTCGGCTCCGGCAAAAGTGCTGCCTTCCTCGAACCAGGATTTTGGCGCCGGTGCGCCCCAGAGCGTCTGGCGCTGCGGATCCTTCAGGTCCCATTTGATCGGTTCGAGATCCGGGTCGACCGTCTGATAGTCCGAGCAGTAGATCTCGATGCGGTGGCCGTCCGGATCGCGGACGTAGAGGAAGAAGGCGTTGGAGATGCCGTGGCGGCCGGGGCCGCGCTCGATATTGGCGAGCCACCCGGAGGTCGACATCAGGTCCAAGAGGTCGATGATGTTGAGTGGCGTCGGCACCCAGAAGGCGGTGTGATGCAGGCGCGGCCCGCGACCATTGGTAAAGGCGATGTCGTGCACGCCACCCTTGCGGTGGGTCCAGGCAGCCCAGAGGCGCCCGGTCTCCTCATCGGCGGTGTACTCCGTTACCCGGAAACCGATCTCGTTGTAGAAGGCGACCGCCTCGTCGACATTGGGCGAGAAGCAGTTGAAGTGGTCGATGCGCAGCGGCTTCACGCCGCGATAGAGGGCATACTGCTGATGGATCGGCGGCAGGCGGTCCATCTTCGAATAGAACTCGAGCGGAATGCCCTGCGGGTCGCGCGTGCGGAAAGTCCTCGCCTGGTAGGGGCGCTCGATCCACTCGACCGGCAGATCCTTTCCCTTGAAGAAATGCGCCGCCTTTTCGAGATCTTCGTCGCCATAGACCTTGAAGCCCAGGTCACGAGCCTCGGCAGTCGCCGCCTTCTTCAGAATGATGCAGTGGTGACCGCGTTCCTCCATGGCCCTGAGATAGATCGTATCCGTCGTCTCGTCGGTGACCTGCAGGCCGAGCACATCCACATAGAAGGCGCGCGATTTGGCGAGATCGGTGACCGCGAGCTCCACATGGCTCAGCCGCACGATGTTGAAGGGCGGGTAGAGGTTCGGTTTCGGCAAGGGCATTGAGTCTCCTCCAGATGTTCTGCCAGCGCGCTCAGCCGCCGAGCTTGGCGATCGCATGCGCCGAGCTGGCAAAGGCGATGTTCTTGGTTTCCATGTAAAAATCGAACGACCAGTCGCCACCGTCGCGGCCGATACCCGAGCTTTTGACGCCGCCAAAAGGTGTCGGCAGGTGGCGCACGTTCTCCGAATTCACCCAGATCATCCCGGCTTCGAGATGATCGGTAAAGCGGAAGGCGCGGGTGACGTCAGAGGTCCAGAGATAGCCGGTCAGGCCATATTGTACGTCGTTGGCAAGCGCCAAGGCATCCGCCTCGTCCTTGAACGGAATGGCGGTCAGCACCGGCCCGAAGATTTCCTCCTGAGCGATGCGCATGCCATTGTTGGCACCCGTGAACAGCGTCGGGGTGACGTAGCAGCCACCACCAGGACCAGCGAACTTCTCGCCGCCGGCAGCAACGGTAGCACCTTCCTCGCGGCCGATGCGGATATAGTCGAGCACCTTCTTCTCGTGCACCGGATGGATCAGCGGACCGACAACGGTTTCCGGGTCGAGCGGGTGGCCGACCTTGATGCGCTTCGCCTTTTCGGCAACGAGCGCGGTGAAGCGATCATAGATGCTCTCCTCGACCAGCAGCCGCGAGGACGAGGTACAGCGCTCGCCGTTCAGCGAATAGATCATGAAGACCGCCGCATCGGCGGCGCGCTCGAGATCGGCATCGGCAAAGACGATGACCGGGTTCTTGCCGCCGAGTTCGAAATGCACACGCTTCAGCGTTTCGGCACCCTGCCTCATGATCATCGAGCCCGTGCGGCTTTCGCCGACGAAGCCGATCGCCTTGATATCGGGGTGTTCCGTCAGCGCCCGGCCGGCATCCTCGCCGAAGCCGTTGACGAGGTTCCAGACACCTTTCGGCAGCCCCGCTTCCTCGGCGATCTCCACCAGCAGTCGCGCCGTCAGCGGCGAAAATTCGGCGGGCTTGTGGACGACGGTGCAGCCGGCCGCAAGCGCTGGCGCAATCTTCCAGGTCGACAGCATGAACGGCGTGTTCCAGGGAGTGATGATGCCGACCGGGCCGATCGGTACGCGCGTGGTCATGTTGATCTGGTTGCCGCCGCGCAGCACCTTGCCGTCGCGCGCTTCTGGCGCCCGGTCGGCGAAGAAACGGAAGTTTTCAGCACCGCGCAGCGCCGCCTTGGCCATGAACTTCAACGACTGTCCGGTGTCCATGCACTCGACGAAGGCGATCTCCTCGGCGCGTGCGACGATCGCGTCGGCGATTCTGTGCAGCAGCTTCTTGCGCGTCTCGCCGGGCATCGCGCCCCATTCGGCGAAGGCAGCCTTTGCCGCCTTGGCCGCGCGGTCGATGTCCGCAGCCTTGCCGCGCGCAATCTTGGCAAGCGGCTTCAGGTCGACAGGCGAGATCGTCTCGAAGGTTTCGCCGTCAAGCGCGGGAACGGCTTCGCCGTTGATATGGTTGAGCACGCCTTCGCTGCGGAAGCGAGCGAGATAGCGTTCCGCCTTGGCGAGGTTTTCATCGAGCTTGGACATGGTGTTCTCCGATGCTGGCACAGACTTGCGTCGCGCGCTGCTGTCTTTGGGGAGGGGCCGCGCTCAGCCTTTGTTGGCGCGCAGCCGGGGGTGAATGGCGTTTTTCTTCCAGCTCAGCTCCGGATCGATCTCGCGGATCTCCAGACTGAGGGCGAAATGCGGTGTGACGAAAAGCTGCGAAAGCTCATCGCTTGCGGCTTTGAAGATCGCGTCTCCGGTCGCCTTCTTCTCAGCCTCGGTGCGGCCGCGGCCAATGCGGAAGGACATGTCGATGAAGCCGTTCTCCGGCAAAAGGTCCGCGATCGCATAGTTGCTGCAACGGATCGTGCGCACCCTGACGGCGCCGAGTTCGAAGAGGCCGGTGCCGAGGATGGTCTCGTGCATCGTGCGGCACAGCTTTGCAAAGTCGACGCGGTCGTCGAGATTGCCAGAATATTCGATTGTCAGATGCGGCATCTTTCCTCCCGATGCGCTCTCATATATTTAACACGTTAACAAAATTGTCGGCGGTGTCAAGCAACTCGCTTTCAGCACTTGAGCCTGCCAATTGCAGAACGATAAAAAATGTCCGATAGAACGCCCATGAGCCGCGAGAAAACCCCTGCTGACCTTGGCCACGACGCCCTGTTGCCGCACAATACGCGCCGATCGCTGCCGATTGCCCTGTTGCGGGCACGCGAAGCGGTCATGGCCCATTTCCGCCCGATGTTGGCGCGCCATGACATCACCGAGCAGCAATGGCGGGTGATCCGTATCCTTGCAGAGGCAGGTCGGGTCGATGCGTCCGAGATGGCCGACAAGGCGTTCATCCTGGCGCCGAGCCTGACGCGCATCATCCGTTCGCTCGAAGAGCGCGGCCTGATCACCAAGCACAAGGACGCCGACGACGGCCGGCGTGTGCTCTTGGAAATTGCGCCCGAGGGCATGCGGGTGATCGCAGATGTCAGCCCGGAAAGCCGGGCGATCTACGAGGAACTCGAGACCCGTTACGGCCGCGAGCGGGTCGAGGTCCTGCTCGACATGCTGGACGAACTCGCGGGCCTCAACGACTGAGCGTTTCTGGCTCCCGGTCATCATGTGAAGCCCAGCTCGTTGGCAAGCGCCAGCGTCTCGTCGGCGTAGCGCAGGACGCGCTCGCCGGACCCCGGCAGTTCCGGCCGAGCGGCGAACCAGCCGATGTAAGTGAGGCTGCGAAGCACGAGAAACAGCGGCAGGCTGGAGAGTGCTGCATCGGTAAGGGCGCGCCGGCTGCGATAGCCGGCAATCAGGGCGGCCGCGATGGTTTCATAGGCCGGTTCGCGCCGGTTCTTCAAAAGGGCGGTGGCGATGTCGAAGAGGCGAAAACCGTGGCCCGCGTCGTCGAAATCGATAAAAGTGACGCCCCGCTCGTCGACGAGCACATTCTCGCGAACGAGGTCCGCATGGATAAGCCCGAAATCCTTAGCCGGAGTCGGCAGCGTCGCCAGGTGCTGCCTGAGATCATGACGCAGTGCCGAAAGCGCTGTTGCTTGCGCAGGCGGCAAAACCGCGCAATCCCAGAAGCGCCCCCACAATGGCCGAGACCCGAGGAGGCCTTCCCCGTCCCAGGCGGCGCGCCAGAAGCCGTCGGGCGGCGTCCAGCGATCGGCAAGATTGTGCATCTCGGCCATGGATGCGCCGAGCTCCGAAAATATCCTGACGAGTCTTTGAGGCGCGAGGGACAGCGGTTTGCCGCTTTCGCCGAGCGGTTCTCCATCCATCCAGTTGATGACATCGGCGTGCTGCGTGCCAAATTCTCCTTCCGCCGGCAGGGCGACAAGCAGCCGTCCGTCCTCGGTGGAGATCGGCTGCGGCACTGCAAGACCGCCATTGTTGAGCGCCGCCATCCACAGCAGTTCCGAATGCAGTGCTTCGGCGCTGTGGTAGCCCGCGCGGTGAAGTCGCAGCGCCGCCGGGCGACCATCCGCCAGGTGGACGCGAAACACCGCGTTCTCGCGGTACTTCAGCAGTTCCGGCTTTTGGTCGGTGACGCCCCAACAGGCGAGCGCTTGTCGTGCGCGTTCGTCAAGCGCGTCACGAAAGGGTTTTGGCAGGTTCGCCGACATCGACCGCTCACAGACCCGCAAGCACGTCGTCGAGCGTCGACAGCATGAAATCGGCATTGTCGCGGGTAAACGGCATCGGCGGGCGGATCTTCGTGGTGCACTGGTGGATACCGAGCTTACCCATCAGCACGCCGCGGTCGCGCATGTCGTTGATCACCTTGGTCGCGAGCGCGCTCGCCGGCGTCTTCTCGTGGCGGTCAGTGACGAGTTCCGCGCCGAAGAACAGACCGCTGCCCCTGATGTCGCCGATTACCCCGTGTTTCTCCGCGAGCCGAGCGAGACCGGCCTTGGCATAGGCGCCGACATTGGCGGCGTTCTCGATCAGCTTTTCGTCTTCGATCACGTCGAGCACCGCCATCGCTGCGGCGCAGGAGACCGGATTGCCGCCGAAGGTGTTGAAGTAACGGAACGCCTTGCGGAAGGCGTTCAGCGTGTCAGCACCCGCCACCACGCCGCCGATCGGGTGGCCGTTGCCCATCGGCTTTCCAAGCGTGACGATATCGGGAACGATGCCCGCTTTCTGATGTCCCCACATATGCCCGCCCGTCCGGCCGAAACCCGGCTGGACTTCGTCGGCGATGACGAGGCCGCCCGCTCTTCTGACCGCGGCGACGGCGCCGGCGAGAAAGCCGGAGGGCAGCTCCGGAAATCCTTCGTTGGCGAAGAACGGGTCGATGATCAGCGCCGAGAAACCGTGGGGGCTTTGCTGCAGGGAGGCGATCGCTTCTTCCACCTTGGCGGTGAAGGCGGCGGCAAAGGTATCACCTGGCTCGCCGCCGAGCGGCCGGTAGCTGTCGGGCGCCGGCACGTGGCGGACATGGCCGCCGAAGCCGCCGACCGGCGGCATGCGGGTCGAAAGCTGCGATACGGCCGCGGTGTTGCCGTGATAGGTGTGATCGGTGGCGATCACCCCGGTCCTGCCGGTCACGGCCTGGGCCATGCGCAGCGCCACGTCATTGGCCTCGCTTCCCGTGCAGGTCAGGATCGCGGTGTCGAGGCTTTCGTCGAAGGTCGCCGTCAGCCGCTCGACATAGTCGAGAATGCCTTCGTGCAGATAGCGCGTGTGGGTGTTGAGCATCGATGCCTGCCGGGCGATCGCCTCGGTCACCCGCGGATGGCAATGGCCGACATGCGGCACATTGTTGTAGCAGTCGAGATAGCGGCGGCCGTCGGCGTCGAAGAGCCAGATGCCTTCACCGCGCACGAGATGCACCGGTTCCTCGTAGAAGAGCGACATGTTGCGCCCGAGCAGCCGCTCGCGGCGCGCTATCAGATCCGCGTTGTCGGCCATGCTATCATCCCCGCGCCGCAGTGAGGCCGGCGTCGAGGGCCGTCAGAATGCGGGTGACGTCGCTGGCGGTGATGACCAGTGGCGGCGACAGGATGACGTTGGCACCTGAGGTCCTGACCATGACGCCGGCGTCATAGGTCGCGTCCTGGATTTTCTGCACAACATCCTTCGCGGCACCCGTCTTCTTCTCCCGATTGGAGACGAGCTCGATCGCGCACATCAGCCCCTTGCCGCGCACGTCGCCGATCAATTCGTGCCGGTCCTTAAGCGCTTCGAGACCGGCGATCAGTTCCTTGCCGCGCGCGCCGGCATTGGCCGCCACGTTCTGCTTGCGGGTTTCCTTCAATGTCGCGAGCGCTGCCGCCGCGCCGACCGGGTGGCCGGAGTAAGTGTAGCCATGGCCGATCGATCCAGCCGCGGTGCGGTTGCTCTCGAACACTTCCGCTACCTTGTCGGCGATCATCACGGCGCCGAAGGGATAGTAGCCGTTGGTGATCGCCTTGGCGGTCGACATGAAATCCGGCTTCACGCCAAAGAGACGCGAGCCGGTCCAGGCGCCGGTGCGGCCGAAGGCGGTGATCACCTCGTCGGCGATCAGGAGAATGCCGTGCCGGTCGCAGATATCGCGCATCAGCGGCATGAAGGTCTCGTGCGGCACGATGACGCCGCCGGCGCCAAGCACCGGCTCCATGATCAGCGCCGCGATCGTGTCGGCCCCCTGGAAAGCGATCTCGTCTTCGAAGAGCCGGGCGATCGCCTTGGCGACAACCGCGCCATCGGTCGTGTCGGACGGGTTGCGATAGGTGTAGGGCGCCGGCAGATGAAAGACGCCGGGCAGCAAGGGCTCATAGTTGCGCCGGAAATTGGCGTTGCCATTGACCGAGGCGCCGCCGAAATGGGTGCCGTGGTAGCCCTTCTTCAGCGCGACGAACTTGGTGCGCTCTGGCTGGCCGTTGAGCTTGTGGTACTGGCGGGCGAGCCGCAGGCAGGTCTCGACGGAATCCGAGCCACCCGAAGTGAAGAACGAGCGGGTGAGCCCATCCTCGCGGAACCATTCGGCGAGCTCGTAGGAAAGCTCGATCAGCGGCGAATTGGTGGTGCCGCGAAAGGTCGAATAATAGGGCAGCTCGTCGAGCTGGCGGCGGATCGCCTCCTTCACCGGTTCGCAGGAATAGCCGAGATTGACGTTCCAGAGGCCGCCGACCGCATCGAGCACCTTTTTGCCGTGGATATCGACGATCTCGACGCCTTCGCCGGCATTGATGATGCGCGGCGGCGTCGCCTGCATCTCGGCCGGGTGCGCCATCGGATGCCAGAGATGGCGGGCATTGTTCTCGATGAGGAAATTGGTTTCGCGCATGGTCATGCTCCTGTCAGTTCGAGGCCGAGCATCTGAAGCGCTCGGGCATAGCTCTCAGTGGGGCGGGTGACGTCGAAGTGGACGTGAGGCAGACCGACCGCCCGCGCACCCTCGATGTTCTTCAATTGGTCATCCACGAAGACGCAGGCTTCGCGCGGCAGGGAAAGCTGGCTAAGCACCAGCTCGTAGGCGCGCGGATCGGGCTTGAGGATGTTGGTGTAGGTGGCGTCGACGATCGTCTCGAAGAGCTCGATCAGCGGGAAGCGCTCGCGAAATGCGACGCCGTAGAAGAGGTCGAGTTCGTTGGAGAGGATCGCAAGCCGGATGCCGGCTTTGTGGGCCGTGAGGATCGCCTCGCGTGCTTCGGGGCGGAGCACGAGTTCCGGTTCTGCCCCGCGCGCCCGCTGCACGAAGGTCTTCATGTCCGTCCAGTCTTCGCCAAGCAACCGTCCGACCTCGCGCGTGCGCTCCGTCCAATAGTCGCGCTCGGTGATCTCGCGCCGTTGCATGGCGGCCCAGAGCGGATCGGTGGCGGGATCGAAGGGACCGCGCCAGGTGAGCGTGCCGGGCGAAAGCCCGAGCGCCCGCTCGGTGATGTCGTGGGTTTCAAACAGCGTACGGGTGACGACGCCGCCGAAATCGAGGATCAGCGCTCTCTCGCTCATGGCCTGCCCTCGGCCACGATGCCGCGCGCCACCCAGTCGTCGAAGATCGCCAGCGCTGTTTTCGAGAATTCCGGCGCGTTGATGTGGCTGTCGACTTCGTGCAGGGCGACGCCCGAGGGGATCGCCCGGCGCATCTCGTCGATGAAGGCGTCGTGCGCTTCCGGTTCGTAGAGCGGCTCGTCGGGCTGGTCCCACTCCTGGATACCCCTAAGCGGCAGGATGAAGGCGACCTCAGTGCCGGTGCCGGCAAGCTTGTCGCCGATGACGCGGGCGATCTCGCGCCGCCCTTCGGCAGAAGTGGTCACCGAGCCGAGCAGCCGGTTATGGGCATGATAGGGGCGTCCGGCAAAGGCTTCTGGGACTGGTTGCCATGCCGGCAGGTCGACCATGTCGACGGCGCCGGGCGCGACGATCTGCGGGATGCCGGATCGTCCGGCATTCTCCAGCCGGTCCGGGCCTGAGGTGACCACGGTGCCGTGATGATGATTGCTGACCTCCTGGATGCAGAAGTCGAAGACCGCGGTGAAGCCCTTCTCAGCCGCGATCGCCTCGAAGGCGCGCCCGCCCATGCCGGTCGCGTGGAAGACGGCGACGTCGTAGCCGCGGCGTTCGAGTTCGGGCTTCAGGTGTTTCATGTATTTGAGGCAGCTCGATCCGAGTGACGTCATGCCGATCAGCGGCCGCGAGGCGTCCGGCTTGGTGCCGAAGCGGGCGGCACCGACGACCGCGCCGCAGGCCTGGGAGAGTACCGAGCGGCAGATACCGTTGAGGCCGTAGAGCCCGCCGGCCCAGAGGATCATCATCAGGTCGGGCGCGATCCGTTCCGGCGGCAGCAGGTGCGAATAGGCGATGGTCGAGACGATGAATTTCGGCACGCCGAGCGGCAGGGCGGCGGCGACGTCGAGTGCAAGATCGGTGCCCATGGAGCCGCCGAGAATGATGACGCCATCGGCTTGGCCGGCTTCGTAGAGGGAGCGGGTGAGGGCGGCGGCACCCCTTGCCATCAGCGCCATGGCGCTGTGTTCGTCGCCGCTGGCAGTGATTGCCGCGATGCTGACGCCAGCGGCCTCGGCGATGTCGTGACGGGAGTATTCAGGCACATAGGGCGGATCGCCGAGAATACTGACATCCATCATCACAGGCAGGCCGCCGGCTTCGCGGATGACGGACGCCATGAACTGGAGTTCGTCGCATTTGGTATCTCCCGTACCCACCACGAGGATATTGGGGAGACGGTTCATTGCATTCATCAGCCGGCCCTCCTTGCCAGCGGATCGGCAGCAACCTGCTCCAACCCGAAGAGTCTTTCGGAAATGCGTCTCGCCGCTGCCATCGCGGCGCGGCCCATCTGATCCACCGTTTCTTTTTCCGCGCGCGTCGCCGGGGCTGCGACAGCGATCGCGCCGACCGGGGTGCTGCCTGGCGCGCGGATCGGCGCAGCAACGCTGACGACGCCGGTTTCGAGGCCGTGATGACAGATCGAGTAGCCACGCCGGAGCGTCTCGCCGAGGGTCTGGCGGAGCGTCACCGGGTCGGTCAACGTCTGGTCGGTGAAGGCCTTGAGCGGCGCCGAGAGGGCCTCGTCGATCTCTCTTGCTTGGCTAAAGGCGAGAAAGGCGAGGCCGGATGCCGTCGCGTGGAAGGGCAGGATGCTGCCGACATCGACGATGACCCGGTGCGCCCTTTGCGAGTCCTCCACATGAACAGTCGAAAGGCGACCGGCTGCGTGCTCGGAGAGGTGCACGGTTTCTCCGGTCAGGTTTGCAAGCTCCCTGGCGAAGGGCGTCGCGACGCTCAGATAGGGAAAACGCGCCTCGCGAATGCGGGCAAGCCGCACCGGCGCGCCACCGAGGCGATAACGCCGCGTCTCCACGTCCTGCTCGACGAAACCGTGCTTTTCCAGTTCGACGAGAAAACGCCGGGCTGTCGCCTTGTCGAGCGCGCAATGCCTGGCAATGTCGCTCAAGCCTGCTTCCTTTTCCAGGCGCGAGATCGCGTCAAGCAAGGTCAGGGCCTTACCGATGGTGCTCATCCATTCCTCCGTCGTTGAGCGCCCTTGCAAGTCATCTCTGCCTGTTCCCGTTTACGGGGCGGTGCGTCCGCCCTCGTCGTCGTCTTTGGTTGAGATACTTAACATGCGAAATAACTTGACAGGGCCGAACGCTTTTTGCAAGTCTATATTTGAAGCTAAGGTTCATATATTGAACCGAAAGACTTGCGCGGCCAAGACAAAAACAAATCCCCGCGCCTCAAGTCCGCTTCTGGGAGCTGCCGCCGGAGAGAAGGACCGGAGGCGAAAAGGCCTTAGCGCCAGCAAGGGGAGCTAGAAGACCATGACCAATCCATCCTCGCCCGCGACCGGGGCGAACCAATTGCGCAAGAACGCCCTTGGCGTCGGTGCAGTCACCTTTCTCGTCGTTTCCGCCGCCGCGCCGCTGACGGCGGTCGCCGGCGGCGTTCCGCTGTCGATGATGCTTGGCAACGGCGCCGGTATTCCCGGCACCTTCCTGCTCGTCACATTGATCCTGCTGCTGTTTTCCATCGGCTACGTCGCCATGGCGCGGCACATCCGCAATGCCGGCGCCTTTTATGCCTATACGGCCCAGGGTCTCGGCGGACTGATGGGCGGTGCGGCCGCAATGATCGCGATCCTTGCCTACAACGCCATGCAGATCGGCGTCTTCGGCCTGTTCGGTGCGGCGACGGCCGGGCTTTTCGCCGGCTTAGGAATTGATCTGCCCTGGTGGGTCTGGACCTTCATCGGCATTGCCGCCGTCGGCGTGCTCGGCTATCGCCGCGTCGACCTCTCGGCCAAGGTGCTGACCGTTCTCGTCATCCTCGAATATCTCGTCGTGCTCGTCATCGACGTCGCAATCCTCGCCAAGGGCGGCGACAGCGGGCTGACGATGACGTCGTTCACGCCTTCGGCCGTTCTTTCCGGCTCGCCGTCGATCGGCATTCTCTTCTGCTTTGCCGCCTTCATCGGCTTCGAGGCGACGACGATCTACAGCGAAGAGGCCCGCGATCCGGCACGGACGGTGCCGCGTGCAACCTATATCTCCGTGCTGATCATCGGCGTCTTCTACATGTTCACCTCCTGGCTGATGGTGAACGCCGCCGGTGCCGACAAGCTGGTGCCGGAACTGCAGGGCCTTGCCGATCCGACCACATTCCTCTTCGGCCTTGCCGAGCGTTATGCCGGCGGTTGGCTGCCGCCGCTGATGAACGTGCTCTTCGTCACCAGCCTGTTTGCCGGCGTACTGGCGTTCCACAACGGCGTCGCCCGTTACCTCTACGTCGCTGGCCGCGAGCGGCTGCTGCCGGCCTCGATTGGCGTCACCCATCCGCTCTACCACAGCCCGCATGTCGGCTCGCTGATCCAGACGGTCATTGCCGTTCTCGTCGTGGCGCTGTTTGCGGCAACGGGTCAGGACCCGGTGCTGGCGCTGTTTTCGTGGCTGACCAATGTCGGCACGCTTGCGGTCATGACGCTGATGGCGTTTACCGCCTTTGCCATCGTCGCCTTCTTCAACCGCAATACCGGGCTTGAACGGAACCCGCTGGTGACCAAGGTCATTCCCGTCGTCACCGGCCTGATCCTCGTTGCCGTCATCATCGCGATTGCGGTCAATTTCGGCGATCTCGCCGGCGCCACCGGTATTCTCGCCGTAATCCTGCCCGGTCTGGTCGTGATTTTCGGCCTCATCGGTCTCGTATTGGCGGCGTCGTTGAAATCGGGCAATCCGATCGAGTTCGCCCGCCTCGGTGCCGGCCAGGAAATCTGATCGCAGGCTTGCCGTTCCAGAGAATTCGCGAAACGGATTTCCGTCCGGAACGGCATAATCTTCTAGAAGCCAGGGATGGCGGGCTCGCCGCCGTCTCTATAAGTCAACCAGGACCGGACATCATGCAGGACAAGATCGATCAATTGCGAAACCTCCCCGTCGCGGGGCAGAAGCTGTTCATCGGCGGCCGCTGGCAGGAAAGTCTGTCCGGCCAATCCCTCGCTGTCGTCTCACCGATCGACGGGAAGCATCTGACGACGATTGCCGACGCGGTAGCCAGCGATGTCGATGCGGCCGTCCGTGCCGCCCGCGCCGCCTTCGAAAAGGGAAGCTGGTCGAAAGCCGCACCGGCGGCCCGCAAGAAGGTGCTGACGCGCATTGCCGAAATCATCGAAGCGCAGGCGTTGGAGCTGGCCGTTCTGGGCGTGCGCGACAATGGCACCGAAATTTCGATGGCGCTGAAGGCCGAGCCGGGCAGCGCGGCCGGCACCTTCCGCTACTATGCCGAGGCACTCGACAAGGTTTATGGCGAGATCGCGCCGACCGCCGAAAACATCCTTGGCCTCGTGCACCGCGAGCCGATCGGTGTGGTCGCGGCGATCGTTCCCTGGAATTTCCCGCTGATGATCGGCGCCTGGAAGATCGCGCCGGCGCTCGCCGCTGGAAACTCGGTCGTGCTCAAGCCTGCCGAAGGCGCCTCGCTCAGCCTGCTGCGGCTCGCCGAAATCTGTGCCGAGGCCGGCCTGCCGGAGGGCGTCTTGAACGTCGTCACCGGCCGAGGCGTCACGACTGGAGAAGCGATCGGCCTGCATGGCGATATCGATGTCCTTGCCTTCACCGGTTCGGGCGGCGTCGGCCGCCGACTGCTCGAGTACTCTGCGCGCTCGAACCTGAAGCGCGTCTATCTCGAACTCGGCGGCAAGTCGCCGAACGTCGTCTTTGCCGATGCACCGGATCTCGATCAGGCGGCGCGCATCTCCGCCTACGGCATCTTCCGCAATTCCGGCCAGGTCTGCGTCGCCGGTTCAAGGCTGCTGGTCGAGCGCTCCATCCATGAGACCTTTGCCGAGAAAGTGGCGGCGATCGCGGCGTCGATGAAGGTCGGCGATCCGCTGCTGCTTGCGACCGAGGCGGGCGCTATTTCGAGCGAGGCCCAGCTCCAAAAGAACCTCGATTTCGTTCGCGACGCCGAGAGCGAAGGCGCGCGCCTGCGCTGGGGCGGCAAGCGTATCCTTGCTGAAACCGGCGGCTGTTACATGCAGCCGACCGTCTTCGATGTTCAACCGGATATGAAGCTGGCGAAGGAAGAGGTCTTCGGACCGGTGCTGGCGGTCATCCCCTTCGACGACGAGGCAGATGCTCTCCGGATCGCCAATGCAACGGACTACGGACTGGCGTCGGCCGTCTGGACCGCGAACCTGTCACGGGCGCACCGGATGGTGCGCGGCATTCGCGCCGGCGTCGTGCACGTCAACACCTATGGCGGCGCCGACAACACGGTGCCGCTTGGCGGTGTCAGGCAGTCCGGCAACGGCCACGACAAGTCGCTGCACGCGCTCGACAAATATACCGACCTGAAGACCGCCTGGATCCAGCTCTGACCCCAAGGTCTGACCTCAAGGGAGGCAAAGCAGCGTCGCTGCAGAGCCGGGTGAACAGCTCGTCCGGTTCGGCGCCGGCCGGGTGGTCCATCGTTGCCCGCAAAGCCCATTGCGGCTGCTGGGGAAAGCGACGCCGTCGCCGGTGGCCGCAAGGAGGGCAGCCTGTTCTCTATCCGAAGGCGAGTTCGAGGTTTTGCCGGTCCCGGGCCACCACGCGGCATTTGGTTTCGAGTCCGTCGCCGGCAACGATCAGCACGAGTTCCGGCGGAATACCCGACGAGTTTGAAACCGTGACCGCTGCACCATCGGCCCCAAGGGACCTGATCGTGCAATCGATCCTTGAGTGACGGTCGCCATAAAGAATGGTGCCGGCCTTCAGGACACGCTCACGAGGCCCCGTCTGATAGCCGGCGTCGAGGCTACACCAATCAACGCAGCGGTTTCTGCCGGCAGCCTTGGCGAGATACATCGCCGCGTCCGCCTGAGCGAGCAAAGTGCCGATATCCCTGCTCTTGGGTGAAAGCGCCGCGGTGCCGAAGCTCGCAGTCACCGCGAGTTGGCCGAAGTCACCATGGATTGTTTGCGCGGCGATCGCTGCCCGCAGCTTTTCTGCCGCAGCCAGCGCGCCTTTCGCGTCGACATGCGGCAGCATGATCGCGAATTCTTCGCCGCCGAGCCGCCCGAACAGGTCACTTGCCCGGAGGTTGACTTGGCAGATGGTCGCTACAGCCTTCAGGACTTCGTCTCCCGCCGCGTGGCCGTGCGTGTCGTTGACCCGTTTGAAATGGTCGACGTCGAGCACGATGCAGGAGAGATCATGCTGGTGCCGCACGGCGAGCGAGATCAACTTGTCTGCCTCGTCGCGGAAAGCACGCCGCGTTAGCGCACCGGTGAGCCCATCCGTTGCGGCAGAGCGGAGCAGATCGATCCGGTCCATCGCCACGCCCGCCAATTCGCTCAGGATCGCGAGATCTGTGTCAGCAAAGTGTCTCGGCGCACGATCAATCGCACACACGGTTCCGACCGTGTGCCCATCCTTCGTCTTAAGCGGAACGCCAGCGTAGAACCGAATGTGTTCCGCGCCCGTGACGGCCGGGTGCCGCGAAAATCGCGGGTCTTTCGTGGCATCGTTGACGATAAGGGGTTCCTCGGAAGTGATGACATATCGGCAGAACGTGTCCTCACGAGGAACCTCCTCGAACGAGAGCCCGGAGCAGGCCTTGTACCATTGGCGGTGCGCGTCGACCAAAGAGACGATGCCGATGTCGATGGCGAAGACCTGCCGTATCAGCCGCACGACGCGGTCAAGGCCGTCATCCCTTGGCGTGTCGAGAATGTCGAGGTGTCCGAGTGCCAGGAGGCGATCGAATTCCCTGCCTTGCATGTCTGCCGTCGTCGGCCGCCCGCCCCGCTCAGCAACCACCATTCCGTTTTCCTCTCTCATTGCGCGCCAAGCAAATAGAGCGCTTTACGAAAAAAACAAAAGGCACTGGACAGCACGTGGATGTGGATTGCGTCGGCTCTGTGGCGAAACCTTCGTCAATGGGCCGTGTTCGTATAGGCGGGCGAGACCCCGCCTATATCTAGCCGCCGAAACTTCCGAGCTGCGTCGGCACATGCACATAGTTGCGGTCGAAGTAGAGCAGAGCGTTGCCGTCGCTTCGCGAACGGATGCCGACGACCCGGCCGATCAGGATATGGTGCGTTCCCAGAAGCCGCGCTTCGGCGAGTTCGCAGTCGAGCGAAACGATCGCATCCTTGACGGCGAAACTGCCCGATTGCATCTCCACCCAGTCGGCGGCCGCGTAACGCGCCGCCATGTCCTGGGTGGCACCGGCGAAATGGCCGGCGAGGTCCCGGTGGTCGTGGCTGAGCACGTTGACGCAGAAGCGTCGGTTCTCGATGAACAGGCCGCATTGGGTGGAGTTGCGGTTCATGCAGACGAGCAGGGTCGGCGGCTCGTCGGTCACGGAACACATGGCGGTGGCGGTGAAACCGCCGCGCCCGGCGGGTCCGTTGGTCGTGATGACGTTGACCGGCGCGCAGACCCGCGCCATGGCGTTGCGAAACTCCGTTTTTGAGACGAGCGGTTCCATAGCGGGCCTCACTCGGCGGCGTTGCGCAGGGCGGCCGTGTCGTCGAGCGGCGGTAGCCACGTGTCGCCGGTCCAGCCGTTCTCGTCGTAGTCGGCCATGCACTGGTCGACGAGCGCTTCCATCTCCTTGAGACGCCCGCCGCGTTCGGCGCCTTTCAGCACCTGCAGCCGCACCTCTTCGGGCGCGCCGGCGTAGTTGAGCTCATAGAGCGCATGCCGTCCGCCGAACTCCGTGCCGGTCGCATCCCAAAGGAGCTTCATGATCTTGATGCGCTCGATGTGGCCCATGTCGTTCGAGCCACGCACATATTGCGCCAGGTAACGATCGATCTCGGGATTGCCGAAGTCGCGCGCCGACGAGGGCAGATAGATCAACCCGGAAGCGACGACCTTGCGGATCGTCTCGACGACGCGCGGATAGGCCTCCGACATGAAGGTGCGGTAAGAAAGGGCAGCTTCGAGATTGGGAAGCACGGCGCCGTCGGCCCAGGGAATGGGGTTGTGCGCCATGGCGTTGGAAAAACTCCAGAACATGTGGCGGAGGGCGATGACCTCGCCGAGCGCTGCCTGATTGCCGCGGAAGGCGTCGCCGCCGGTGGCACGTAGCGCCTTGGCAAGCAGCCCCGCCAGGAAATCGAGCTTCACCGCAAAACGGGTGCAGCCCTGGAAGCAATAGCCGTGCATGAAGCCTGAGGCCGGGTGGAAGGAGAGGATCTTGGCGGCATCGCGCAGGACAAGTACGTCTTCCCAGGGCACGAAGACATTGTCGAGCACCAGGATCGCGTCGTTCTCGTCGAAGCGCGACGACAGCGGATAGTCGAAGGGATGGCCGACCGTGTTGGCGGTCTGCTCGTAGGAGACCCGGCAGAACATCTTGATGCCGGGCGCGTTCATCGGAACGATGAACATGACGGACAGCGAGGGATCCTCCGTCACCGTCGCCGAGCCCTGCGCCAGGAAATTATAGTGCGTCAGTGCCGAGGAGGTGGCAACCACCTTGGCGCCGGACACGTAGAGGCCGGCATCCGTTTCCTTGGTGATGTGAACGAAGACGTCCTTGACGGCATCCGCCGGCTTGTGCCGGTCGATCGGCGGGTTGACGATCGCATGGTTCATGAAGAGGGCGGCTTCCTGGGCTCTTTTGTGCCAGGCAAGCGCATTGTCCTTGAAGGGGCCGTACCAGTTGGCATTGGCGCCGAGCGTGTTCATCAGCGCCGCCTTGTAGTCGGCGGTGCGGCCCATCCAGCCATAGGACATGCGCGCCCACTCGGCGATCGCGCCCTGCTGGGCTGCAAGATCGGCGGGGGAGCGGGCGACGCGGAAATACTTGTGGGTGTAGCCGCCGGAGCCGGTGTCGGTCGGCGACGTGAGAATGTCCTTCTTCTTGGGGTCGTGCAGCGCGTCATAGAGCCTGGCGAGCGACCGGGCGGAGTTGCGCATCGCCGGGTGGCTGGTCACGTCCTTGATCCGCTCGCCGTTCATATAGACCTCACGGCCGTCGCGCAGGCTTTCCAGATACTCGGCTCCGGTGAAGGGCCGTGTCCTGTCGGCGCGGAAATCCTCTGCTCTCATTGTCTCCTCCTTGAGTTTCGTCAAGGCTAGGCGTTGAAATCGTCCGCCGCCATGGACAGAATGGCAAAATGACTTGCACTTTTTTCGGTGGCGCATGACCGAGGCCATTCCCAGTTTCTTCGTTTACGGTGAACCGGAGCAGCAGCTCGAACCGGGCTTCTTCCATGTCGAGACGGTCATGGCGCGGCGAAATCTGCATCAAGGGCAGGTGAAGGCGCACAAACACGACCAGATGGGGCAGATCACCTACTGGCTGAGCGGTCGCGGCACCTATTTTATCGATGACAAGCCGTTGGACTTTTCCGCACCGGCCGTCAGCTTCGTGCCGAGCGGCATCGTGCACGGATTTTCCGTCGATCCGGAGATAAGCGACGCGGTCGTCGTCTCGGTTGCCGATGGTGCGCTGCTCTCGATCCGGGAGAACACGACGCTGACGCTCGATAGGCCGACGATGATCCGTGGTGATGGCGACGATCGGAACTGGCGTCGCCTTGCCGAACTGCTCGACATCGTCGCCGACGAATATGCGGTCGGTGCGGCCGGCATCCAACAGATGCTCGCCTCGCTGGTCGCCGCCGTGCTTACCCAGATCGCCCGCCTGGCGTCCGCCGTGCCGTCACCGGCCCAGCCGTCGCAGACGATACTGGCGATGGAATTGCGTCGGCTGATCGATGCGCGGTTCCGCGAAAACTGGAGCGTCGGTCAATATACCGATGCACTGGCGACCACGCCGCATCTGCTGGTCAAGGCGGCCAAGGATGCCTTCGGCATGCCGGTCAAGGAACTGATCAACGAGCGGCGCCTGCTGGAGGCCAAGCGCCTGCTGCTCTTCACCGTGCGGCCGCTCGAGGACATTGCCTATGAGATCGGCTTTGCCGACGCCGCCTATTTCTCGCGTTTCTTCCGCCTGCGTGTCGGAGAGGCGCCAAGCGACTGGCGCCGGGCGCGCGTGGGCTCGTCCGGAGCCGGCTAACCGCCCCCCCAGGAGCGGTTGGTTTGGTCGCCGTGACTGCACGGTTACCGGCCGTAAGCCCGCATCACTTCCATCAGCGGCTCGTGCCGGATCGCCTGGATCTTGAAGCGGTCGTGAACCGTGCCGCCGGAATCCTCGGCCGCGATCATCGCATTGACCACCGCCTCTTCGACGCTGTCGACGGTCGCGAGATAGACCGGATCGAGCAGTTCGTCGTTGACGATTTCGAGCGAGAGACGTGGTGGCGCCTTGTGCGCCATCGGCTGGGTGTTGGCGGTGGAGAAGGCAAGGAAGATATCGCCGGAATTGTTGCCGCCGGGCGTGCCGTTGCGGCCGATGCCGATCGCCGCCCGCCGCGCCAGTCGCTTCAGCTGATGCGGCGCCATCGGCAGGTCGGTGGCGATCACGACGATGATCGAGCCACGCTCCTGCATCTGGCTTTGCGGCGTGCTGTCGCGCATGTGTTCGCCGACCGGAACCCCGCGGATCGTCAGCCAGTCGCGCTGTCCGTGATTGGCTTGCACCAGCGCGCCGATCGTATAGTCGCGGCCGCCGAACTCGACGACGCGCGAGGCCGTGCCGGTGCCACCCTTGAAACCATAGGCGATCATGCCGGTGCCGCCGCCGCAGTTGCCCTCCTGCACCGGGCCTGAAGTTGCACTGTCGAGTGCCGCGCGCACGTCCGTTTCGGTGATCGGCTGGCCGTTGATGTCGTTCAGCACGCCGTCATAGGTCTCGGCGACCACCGGCATCAGCCAGAGGAAATCATCCGTATCGTAGGTCGACCGGTAGCGCTCCAGCATCCATTGGATGGTGGCATGATGCGTCATGCCGACGGCGTGGGTGTTGGTGATCATCACGGGCCCGAGGAAGAAGCCGCCGTCTTCGATCCAGTGGGTGCCGGTCATCTCGCCATTGCCGTTGAAGCGGTGCACGCCGGCATAGACAGGGACCGGCGTTTCCGAACCGGAGTGTGGCAATATGGCGGTGACGCCGGTGCGGACAAGGCGTTTGCGGCCGGGGCGAGGGGTCTCTTCCTCGATCGTGCGGAAGCCGACGGCGATGCCTTCGACATCGGTGATGGCGTTGAAACGGCCGGTGCGACCTGAAAAGGGCAGGCCGATATCGCGGGCGCGGGCGGTGGAAGGTATAGAGGTTTTGTCGTTCATGATCATTTCTGCCGGGAGCGAAGATAGAGGCCGAGCGAGGCGACGACGAAGGAGAAGGAGAGCATCATCACGGCAATCGCGTTGATCTCCGGTTTGATGCCGCGCCGAAGCATCGAGAAGATGAACATCGGCAGCGTGGTGACGTCGACGCCGGCGATGAAATAGGTGATGACGAGATCGTCCATCGAGATGATGAAGGCGAGCAGCGCGCCGCCGACGATCGCCGGAAAGAGCTGCGGCAGCACCACCCGGCGAAAGGTCATCCATTCGTTGGCGCCGAGATCGGCCGACGCGTGTTCCAACGTCCTATCCATACCGGCAAGGCGGGCCGAAACGACGATGAAGACATAGGAGATCAGGAAGGTGCACTGGCCGATGATGATCGTCGTCAGCCCCAGCCTGATGCCGGAATTGACGAAGAAGATCAGAAGCGCAATGCCGAGTACGATATCCGGCATCAACATCGGCATGAACATCACCACGCGGTAGAAACGCTGGCCGACGAACTCGAAACGGTAGAGGGCAATCGCGATCGCCGTGCCGAAGACGGTCGCAATCGCCGTCGTCGAGGCGGCGATGACGAGGCTGTTCCACACCGCCTGCAACAACTGTCCTGTTGATTCGATGTAGAGCGCGCTTTCGGACACCTTGGTCTTGAAGCCGAGAACCTGGGCGTACCACTCGGTGGTGAAGCCGGTCCAGGTCATCATGTTCACCGGATTGGCGTTGAACGAATAGACGGCGATGACGGCGAGCGGGATGTAGATGAAGGCGAAGAACAGGCCGGTGTAGGCAAGCAAGCCGCCGGTAAAGAGCGATCGAGCGATTTTCATGGGTCACCTCACCGTGCCAGCGCTGCGGCGGCAGCGCTGCGCCGTCCGGAAAGAACCACATGGGCGACCATCATGATCAGCATGACGCTCATCACCATCATCGCCAATGCTGCGCCGAAGGGCCAGTTGCGGGCGGCGAGGAACTGCTGCTCGATCAGGTTGCCGAACATCATCACCTTGGCGCCGCCAAGGACCGCCGGCACGACAAAATTGCCGAGCGCCGGGATGAAGACGATGACGGCACCACCGGCGATGCCGGGAGCCGTGAGCGGCAGGATGATGCGCCAGAAGGTGCGTATTGGCCCGGCGCCGAGATCGAGCGAGGCGCGCACCAGCGTCCAGTCGAGTTTCTCGACGCTGGCATAGACGGGCATGAACATGAACGGAATGAACACATAGGTCATGCCCAGGATGATTGCGCCCTTGGTGTAGATCAGGTCGAGCGGTCGTTCGGTCAGTCCTGACGAAAGGAGCACCTCGTTGACGAGGCCGGTCTGGCGCAGGATCAGCACCCAGACGAAGAGCCGGACGATCAGGCTGGTGAAGAAGGGTAGCGTGATCAGGAACAGGCAGAAATTCTTAGAGCGCTCCGAAAGCCGGGCGATGCAGAAGGCGGCGGGATAGCAGACGAGAAGGGTCGCCAACACCGTCAGGGCGGCGATCTCGACCGAGCGCAGGAAGATCGCGATATAGATCGGGTCGTACTCCTCGAACATCGGATCGGCAAAACCGAGGATGCGCCCGAAATTATGCGGGTAGAAGGTCCACTCCACGCCGCCATAAAGGCCAGGCGCGAGAAAGCTGGTCACGACCATGATCGCGAGCGGACCGAGGAAGAAGACGGCGAGAAAGGCCGAGACGGGCCCGAGCAGAAGTGCGAGCTGGAAGCGGCGGCGACTGGCGATGGTCATCTTACGCGGCTCCCGTGGTCGTACCGATCAGGTGTACGGCGGCCGGATCATAGGCAAGCCGGGCCTTGCGGGTCTGTTCGACCGTGCCGATGAGGCTGCGGCGGTTGGCCGGAACCTCGGCCACGACCTTGCGGCCCTCGGCGGTGCGGCCGAACAGTTCGAAGGTGGAGCCGACGAAGACGATCTGGTCGAGATCGATGTCGATCGTCGGGAAGGGAGCGTTGTCTTCGGCGAGAAAGAACTGTTCCGGCCGGATCAGCGCCGTCGCCTGTGTCAAAATTCTCCTGTCGCAAGGCTGGTGGCGGATCGCCATGCCATCCGCCGTCATCAGCCGGTCGCCGTCGAGCCTGCCCTCGAAGAGATTGCTGGCGCCGATGAAGGTGGCGACGAAGGTGTTGACCGGATGGTCGTAGATGGCGCGCGGGGTGTCGAGCTGCTGGATGCGTCCACCGGACAGAACCGCGACGCGATCCGACATCGTCAGCGCTTCCTGCTGGTCGTGGGTGACGAAGATGAAGGAGATGCCAAGCTCGTTCTGCAGCGTCTTCAGCTCGATCTGCATCGCCTGGCGCAGGTTCTTGTCGAGCGCCGACAGCGGCTCGTCGAGCAGCAAGAGCTTCGGCCGGGCGATGATGGCGCGTGCCAGCGCCACGCGCTGTTGCTGGCCGCCCGAAAGCTGGCGCGGCCGGCGCGCTTCCATGCCCTCGAGCCCGACCATCTTCAGGGCGGCGGCGACCTTTTCACGCCGCTCCGGCTTGGCGACGCCCGCAACCTCCAGCGAATAGGCGACGTTCTCGCCGACCGTCATATGCGGAAACAGCGCGTAGTTCTGGAAGACAGTGTTGACAGGGCGGCGATAGGGCGGCCGGTCGGTCATGTCCTCGCCGTCGATCAGGATAGAGCCGCCGTCGAGCTCGACGAAACCGCTGATCGCCTGAAGAAGCGTGGTCTTGCCGCAGCCGGAAGGCCCGAGCAAGGTCAGGAATTCGTTGCGGCGGACGTTAAGATCGATGCGGTCGAGAGCGGTCACGATGCCGCCTTCCGGAGTGGTGAAGGCCTTGCTCGCCTCCACCAGCCGGACGATGGAATTCTGCATACTTCTGTTCCCCAAAATGTTATGCAAATAACGCTTGTGCGTTTTGGATATATGGATACCATTTGCCTATCGGAGTCAACGGCCACCAGAAGCCGTGATCCGGAAGCGGCCGGCAAGGCCGTTGAGGGCCATCCGGCCGCAGACCATCAGAGGAGAATATCGATGACAATGACAAACGGGGTAACGCGCCGAAGCAGGAGAGCTTTCGCGACCCGTGCGCGCACCGTGGCACTCTCTTTGGCGACGCTGATCGCTCTTTTCGGCACGGCCTCGGCGGCCGAGCTCAACATCTACAACTGGGGCGAATACATCAACCCGGCGGTTCTGAAGAAGTTCGAGGAAGAGACCCAGATCAAGGTCAATCTCTCGACCTATTCCTCGAACGAGGAGATGCTGGCGAAGATCCAGGGCGGTGCCACCGGCTATGATATCGTCTTCCCGTCGGTGCACATGCAGGACATCATGGCCAAGCTCGACCTGCTCGAGAAGACCGATATCAGCAGCTACGAGGGCTTCAAGAACATCGACCCGACCTTCCTGCGGGCCAAGAGCGACCCGAAGGGCGAATATTGCCTGCCCTACGCCTTCGGCTCGGTCGGCATCCTCTATAACCGCAAGCTGCTCGGCAAGGACGTGACCGGCTGGCGCGACCTGATCGAAACGGTGAAGGCCAAAGGGCTGAAGTTCACGCTGCTCGACGACATGCGTGAAGTGCTCTCGGTCGGCCTCATCCTCAATGGCCACAAGGTCAATTCGACCGATCCGGCGGAACTGCAGCAGGCGGCCGACACGATCATCGCGATGAAGCCCGACGTTGCCGCCTTTACCTATGACACCCGCCCGATGGTTGCTGCTGGTGATGTTGCGGCCGGTCACTTCTTCGTCGGCTCGATGGTCGATGTCTTCGCCAATCCGAAGGATCTTGGCTACGTGATACCCGAGGAAGGCGCGACGATGTACCAGGAGGATATCTGCGTGCTGAAGTCGGCCCCAAACAGGGACAACGCCATCAAGTTCCTGCAGTTCTATACCCGCCCGGAAGTGGCGGCGCTCAACATCGAGCAGCAGACGAACGGCACGGCCAACGTGCCAGCGCGGCAATTGACCCCCGAGCAGATCAAGAATAGCAAGGAAATCAACCCGCCGCCGGAAACCATGCAGAAACTGCAGATTTTCGAAGACCTCGGCCCCGGCGTGCGCCAGCTCGATCGGGTGTGGACGAAGGTGAAGACGGCGCAATAAACACGGATGCGACGGGACGACAGGAGCGGATGCGGCGGTTCGTTACCCGGCATCCGCTTCAGGAGCACAGCATGTTTCCTTAAACCCTGGCTGAGGATAAACATGCAGCAATTCAAAGTGCTCCGGCGACCTTTGCCCGTCTGACAAGACGGGTGGCGCTGTGGAATGGGAGGGGACGTGGCACCGCGCATCCTGAAGCTGCTGCGCAGCGACGAGATGAGACGCTCGAAGTCGGACAAGCTCATCGCCAACTACATCGAGCGCAATCTCGCCGAAATCCCGTTCGAGACGGCGCGCTCGATCGCGACTCGGCTCGAAGTCTCGCCGATGACCGTCGGGCGCTATCTCCGACGCTTAGGCTTCGATGGCCTCGACCAGCTGAAGCATGAGCTCAGGCGTGATGGCTCCAACAATCCCGCCTGGCAGGTCAAGGGGTCGGTCGGCCGGCTGCGGGAGGATAACCGCGAAGGCAAGCTGCTCGCCGGCCTGATCCAGCAGCAGGTCGACAATCTCGGCATGATCTACGAGTTGACGACCGCGCCTGAATGGCAGCAGACGATCGATGCGCTGATCTCTGCAAGCGAAGTCTACGTCGCGGCCTATCAGAACGTTCGCGGCATCGCCCAATATTTCGCCAGCCAGCTGTCCTACACTAGGCCCCGCGTCCAGTTCGTCGACGGCCTCAACGGCACCTATGCCGAGCTGCTCGACGGTTCGGTCGAAGGCCGGGTCCTGTTCCTGCACGATGTCCGCCGTTTCGCCGCCAAGGCGCGGCCCTTGGCCGAGGAAGCCCGCCGCGCCGGCGTCAAGGTGATCCTTTACACCGACGAGTTCTGCCCCTGGGCGCCCGAGGTTTCCGACATCTGCCTTGTCGTGCCCGGCTCGCACGGTCCGCTCTGGGATGGGGCGGCGACGACGGTCGCTGTCATGGACCTGCTTCTGAGCAACATCATCGTCGTGCTTGGGGACGATGTTGGCGAGCGTGTCGCCCAATTGACCCGATTGCAGAACGTCTTTGGCGATTTCGAGGATTGAAGTCGCGGCCTCTCGGCTCAACTACCCCCCGTCTGCGGGATGTAATCCAGCCCGATGTCGATCGATGCCGGACGGCCGTCGAGAAAAAGTTCGCCGATGCGCGGTGCCGTCCTGGCGATGATCTTGCCCGCCTTGATCACGAACAGCCGGTTCGGCTTCAGCCGCAGGGCCTCGTTGATGTCGGCCGCCTGCAAGAGGACAAGATCGGCCTTGCAGCCGATATCCAGCCCGTAACCTTCAAGCCCCATGGTCTTGGCGGAGTTCACGGTGATCGCGTCGAAGATCTTCCTCTTGTCCTCGATGCCGCCCATCTGTGTCACATGCACGGCCATGTGTGCGACTTCCAGCATGTCGCCCGATCCCATCGAGTACCAGGGATCCATGACGCAGTCGTGCCCGAAGGAGACGTTGAGCCCTGCAGCCATCAATTCCTTGACCCGCGTCATGCCGCGCCGCTTCGGATAGGTGTCGTGACGCCCCTGCAGCATGATGTTGATCAGCGGATTGGGGATCACGTTGATCCTGGCCTCCGCCATCAGCGGAATGAGCTTGGAAACGTAGTAGTTGTCCATCGAGTGCATCGAGGTCAGGTGCGACCCGGCGACGCGTCCCTGAAGCCCGAAGCGCACGGTCTCGGCCGCCAGCGTTTCGATGTGGCGCGACAGCGGATCGTCGGTCTCGTCGCAATGCATGTCGACCGGCAGGCCGCGCTCGGCGGCGATCCGGCAGAGCGCTTCCACCGAACGTGTGCCGTCCGCCATCGTGCGCTCGAAGTGGGGAATGCCGCCGACGATACCGACGCCCATGTCGAGGGCGCGGTTCAGTGACGCCACTCCATCAGGCGCGCGAAAATAGCCGTCCTGCGGGAAGGCGACGAGCTGCAGGTCGATATAGGGCGCGACCTTCTCCTTGACCTCCAGCAGCGCCTCGGCGGTAACGAGCCGAGGATCGGAGGTGTCCACATGGCTGCGGATGGCAAGAAGCCCCTGGCTGACGGCGAGATCGCAATAGCGCAGCGCCCGCTCGATCAGCGCCTCCTTGGTCAAGGACGGGCGCAGCTCGCCCCAGAGCGCAATGCCTTCGAGCAGCGTGCCCGAGACGTTCATCCGCGGCAGGCCGAGCGAGAGCGTCGCATCCATGTGGAAATGCGGGTCGCAGAAGGGCGGACTGAGTAGCCGGCCGGTGGCGTCGATCTCTTCGCCTGATGTTGCGGCAAGGGTCTTTTCGATCGCGGAGATCTTTCCGCCCCTGACGCCGACGTCGACGCCCTGGCGTCCGTCCGGAAGGTTGGCGCTGCGTATGATCAGGTCGAACATAGATGGCTTCTCCGGTGTCGCGACGATTAAGGTCTCACCGCTGATCGCGGCGAGAGAATCCCAAGCATGCCAGCAATAGCATCCGGGCGTGGTTTCCGGTCAAGCGCCGCCGGCTAAGGACAGGCCATGCCGGATCACGGCGCTCCGTAGCTGCGCCAGAGAACATAGAGGCTGACGGAAAAGATGATGCCACGGAAAATCTGCGTCAGGGTATCGCGCTGGGTCGAAAGCCGGGTGGAGACGATGGTGCCGATGATCCCGCCGGCTATGCCGCCCAAGATGAAGTAGCCAGCGATCTGCCAATCCACCAATCCCGACGATGCGTAGTTGATCGCCGTCGTCAGACCGAAGGTGCCAACGGCCAGAAGCGATGTGCCGACCGCATTGATGAGCGGCATGCCGGTCGCAAGCAGCAACCCTGGAACGATCAGGAAGCCGCCGCCAATGCCGAAGAAACCGGAACAGGTGCCGGTGAGAAGCGCCGTCAATCCGGTCTTGCCATGTGTCCGGATCGAGAGCGACTGCGGCGTAGCTGCCGTATCGCATTTTACCTTCCGCATGGCGAAGCTGACGAACATCATTACGAGCCCGAACAGGAACAGCAGCCGCTGTCCGTCGACCAGCTTGCCGAGGCTGGAGCCGAGATAGGCGCCAAGCGAACCGGCGACCGTGAAGATCAGGGCGCAGCGCCACCAGAGATGGCCGCGAAGCGCATGACTGATCAGGTTCATATAGGCATTGGCCGAAACGGCAAGCGCACCGGTACCGAGCGCCGTATGCACGTCGCGGATACCGACGACATAGATCAACAGCGGCGTCGCGAGAATCGAGCCGCCACCGCCGATCAGCCCGAGCGTGAAGCCGGTCAGTGATCCGGAGCCGATCGCGAGCAACATCTGCTGGAAGGGATCCGCCATGGCGCCGCTATCCCCAGACCGAACCGGGAAGGGCGTCGAGCGGTATCTTCAGATAGCGTCGACCGTTGTCTTCGGCAGCAGGAAGCTCACCGCCACGAACATTCACCTGCAGCGCATGCAGAATGAGCTTCGGCATCGGCAGGGCCCGGTCGCGGGCTTCGCGCAGGCTGACGAAATCGGCCTCGGACTTGCCGGAAACATGCGGGTTTTTGGCCCTCTGCTCCGCGACCGTGCTTTCCCAGCGCGCCTCGCGGCCGCCGGCGCAATAATCGTGACCGGTGAACAGGCGTGTGTCGTCGGGCAGTGCCAGGATCGCCTGGATCGAGCGCCAAAGGTCGGCAGCGCTGCCGCCCGGAAAATCGGCACGGGCAGAGCCGCTGTCGGGCATGAACAGCGTGTCGTGAATGAAGGCTGCGTCACCGATCACATAGCTGATCGAGGCGAGCGTATGTCCAGGTGAATGCAGGACGCGAGCCTTGAGTTCGCCGATCCGGAAGGTCTCGCCATCGACAAACAGCCGGTCCCACTGCGAGCCGTCGCAGGCAAAATCCGGCCAGTTGTAGATCGCCTTCCAGATCCGCTGCACGCCCTTCACATGCTCGCCGATACCAGTCGGCGCACCGGTCTTTTCCTTGAGATAACGCGCTGCTGAGAAATGATCGGCATGGGGATGGGTGTCGAGGATCCACTCAACCGTCAGCCCCTTGGCGGCAATATGCGCGAGGATCGCGTCGGCGTTTTTCGTGGCGGTCGAGCCCGATTTCTCGTCGAAATCCAGCACTGGGTCGATGATCGCGCATTTGCCCGTCGCCGGGTCGGCGACGACATACTGGATGCTGCCGGTGCGGGCATCGTAAAAGCCGGTCACATCGGGCTTATGCATAGGCGCGGGCCTCGTCAGCCGTCGTGCACGGAAAGAAGATCGCGCGGGTCGAGTCGAAATCGTAGTCGGCTTCATAAACCGGCGCGTCCGCCGCCAGTTGCGCGACGCAATCGAGGATGAACGTCACTTTCTCGTCGGAGAGAAGGACGCTGAAATTCAGGCGCGTGAAGCCCGGCTTCTCGATTTCCTCGCCGGCGAGGATAGCCTGGCGGATCTGTTCGGAGTGCTCCGTGTCGATCGACAGCAGGCGATGAACGTAAGGCCCGGCGCAGGCGCAGCCGCCGCGCGCCTGGATGCCGAAGCGGTCGCTGAGCATGCGGGTGACCAGCTGCTGGTGGACATAGCCACCCTTGCCGTTGCTGATGCGGAACGAAAAGATCGGCAGGCGGTCCGGCTCCTGAAGGCCGAGCAGCTCCAGTTGCGGTATCGCCTTCCACGCGGCAAACGCCCGCTCTGTCAGCGCCCGGTTACGCTTTGTCATCTCTTCAAGGCCGATCGCATGCTTGACGATGAAGGCAAGGGCCGCGCGGATGTCACCGACGACGTTCGGCGTTCCCGCCTCTTCGCGGGCTTCGAGATTGCCGCTGTAGTCGTGGGTGTCCGGCGAGACGAACTTGACCGTGCCGCCGCCTGGCCAGGTCGGCTTGTCGGTCATGACGCTGCCGCGACGGACGATCAGGATGCCGGAGGCCCCCGGGCCGCCGATGAACTTGTGTGGCGAGACGACGATGGCATCGATGTCGGCGCCGGCCTCCGGCGACATCGCAATCGGAACATAGGGGCCGGCACCGGCATAGTCCCAGATCATCTTTGCGCCGGCGGCCTTGACCATACGGGTGATGGCCGCGACGTCGCTGGTGATGCCGGTGATGTTCGAACCGGCAGAGAGGGCGCAGACCGTCAGATCTGGCGACCCGGCGCCGAGCGCTGCGGCAAGTTGGACAAGGTCCGGACCGCCCGCCGGGCATTCGGCGATCTCGACGATCTGCGCGCCGCTCTCGCGCCAGGGCAGAATGTTGGAGTGATGCTCGTAGGGGCCGATGACGACGCGGACGTTTTTGCCGGCAGCGACGGCCTCGGTGACGCCGAAAAGCGCGACCAGCCGGTTGATGCCTGAGGTCGCGCCGGAACCGGTGAAGATCACGGCATGGTCGGCAGTCGCGCCGCAGAATTCGCCGATCAGCGCGCGGGCTTCCCGGCGCATCCGGGTCATGAAGCCCCCGCAATAGGAGGCTTCGGTGTGGCTGTTGGCGTAATAGGGCAGGACTTCGTCGAGCACGAAATTTTCGATGATGCGCAGCGCGCGGCCGGAGGCAACATAGTCGGCATAGACCAGTGCCTTCATGCCGTAGGGACCGGCGATCTGCGCCTTTGCACCAACGAGATCGTCGCGCAGGTCGGCGACGAGGCCCGGTCGGTTCAGGGCCTGACGGAACCGGGCGAGCGGGGAAAAAGCCTCGCAGGGCTGGTGGACGGCAGGCACGATCATCTCGCTGACTCCTCGGAGCGGACATTGACAGCAATTGTAATCCGGTCCAGGGTCGAAAAGTTCACCTCTTTTCTGCAGTTTTGCCAATGGATTGTGTCATATGATCGAATCTTCGTTCAAAATCGATGCTTTCGATCTGAACATTCTTGCCGCATTGCAAAAAGATTCGTCGCTGTCGCAACGGGATCTGGCCGAGAAGGTCGGTCTGTCGCAAAACGCCTGCTGGCGACGCCTGCAGCGCCTGCAGGCGCTCGGCCTGATCCGGGGCTCGCATGCGGACATCGATCTCAGCGCGCTCGGGCTGGATCTGACCGTGTTCGTGATGATCCGCACCCGCCATCATTCCAAGGAATGGAGCGACGGCTTCCGGCAGCATGTCGAGCGATTGCCGGAGGTGATCGACTTCTATCGCATCGGGGGGGATTGGGACTACCTGATCAAGGTGGTGACCCGGGGCATGCGCGGCTACGACGCCTTCTATCAGAAACTCATCACCAACTTCGATCTGGCGACCGTCACCGGCTTCTTCTCGATGGAGGCGATCATCAACAATCGCCCCGTGGATTTGAGCCGGCTGAAGTAGGGCGCCGGTTCTCCCGGCGCCTTACACGCATCACATGACGCCGAAGCGCTCGAAAGCCTCGACGGTGCTCATGCCGGCCTCGATCGCGAGGCGCACCTTATTTTCGGTTTCGGCCTTTTCGAAAGCAAGCGCGATCGCTTCCACTTCCGCCTCGCGCGGGATGATGAGCACGCCGTCGCGGTCGCCGAAGAGAATGTCGCCGGGCCGGATGCGGATGCCGCCGATCTCGATCGGGATGCCGTAGTCGACGACCTTCCCGCGCGGTCCCTGGTCCTGCGCGTAGGAGCCGTAACAGAAGGTCGGGAAATCGAGAGCAAGAATGCCGGCGCTGTCGCGGCAATAGCCGTCGCAGATCGCGCCGGCTGCCTTGAGCTTCATGGCGCGTGTCGACATCAGCTCGCCCCAGACCGCGTAGCGCGGCGAAGAGCCGGAGCAGACATAGATCTCGTTTGGTTTCAGGCTGTCGAGCGCGTGAAACATCAGGCCGAAGGGTTTTGTGCTGAATTCCGAATGACCGTTCGTCTCGGTGGTGGCGAAGAAATCCGCTTCCAGCACCGGCATTGCCCGCCCGATAGCAACCATGTCGTCGCGCAGGGCCCGGATACTTGGCGGCAGAAACTGGTGCTGCAGGCCCATCGTATCGAGAATATCGCCGACCACGGCCGTGAACAACCGGCTGCGCATGGCGGCAAACAGTTCGGTGTCGTCTTTAAAACCTGTCATTTCTTTCCCCTCAAGCCTTTTGCGCCATGGCGGTGACGATGCCCTGCATGACGCCTCTGATTTCCGCGAGACCCTTCAGCCGGCCAATCAGCGAGTAGCCGGGATTGATCCGGTCCTTGCCGATATCGTCGGCGAGTAGGTGGCCGTGGTCGGGCCGAAGCGGAATCTGCCAGTCGGCGCGACCTTCCCGAACGCGGCGCTCCTGCTCCTGCATCAGCGCGAAGATTACCGCCGGCATGTCACTCGATCCGCCGAGATGGTCCGCCTCGTAGAAGGAGCCGTCCTCCTCCCGCTGGACGTTGCGCAGGTGGGCAAAGTGGATGCGCGGGCCGAATTCACGAACCATGGCCGGCAGGTCGTTGTCGGCGCGCGTGCCGTAGGACCCGGTGCAGAAGGTGATGCCGTTGGCCGGGCTGTCGACAGCGGCGAGAATACGTCTGACATCGGCCGCGGTGGAAACGATGCGCGGCAGGCCATAGAGCGAAAACGCCGGGTCATCGGGATGGATGCAGAGCCGGATACCGACCTCTTCTGCGACCGGCACGATCTCCCTGAGGAAGCGCGCCAGGTTGGCATGCAGATGGTCCGCCGTCACGCCGTCATATTCGGCAAGTGCTGCTAGAAAGCTCGTCCGGTTGAACTGGCGCTCCGTTGCCGGTAGGCCGGCAATGAGATTGCGCTCGATCCTGTCGATCTTGGTCTGCTCCATCTCCGCCAGGCGTTGGCGTGCAACGAAGATCTGCCGTTCGGAGTAGCTTTCCTCGACATGCGGTCGCCTCAGCACGAAGAGGTCGTAAGCGGCAAAGTCGATGGCGTCGAAGCGCAGCGCGTAGCCACCGCTCGGCAAGGGCTGCATCAGTTCGGTCCGCGTCCAGTCGACCACAGGCATGAAATTGTAGCAGACGGTGGTTATGCCCGCTCGTGCCAAAGCACGGAGCGTGTCCTTGTACCAGCCGATGTAGCGGCCGCTATCGGTGGTCGCGAGCTTGATCGAATTGTGAACTGGAATGCTCTCGACGACGCTCCAGCGCATGCCGGCCGCTTCGATCAGCGCCTTTTGCGCAAGAATGGCCTCATCCGGCCAGGGTGAGCCGTCATAGATGTGATGCAGCGCCGAGACGATCCCCGTCGCACCCGCTTGCCGGATGTGGCCGAGCGGCACCGGATCGTCAGGCCCATACCAGCGAAAGCACTCTTCCATCAGTTTCATGCAGAACTCCTGCCCACTTTGGGTGGCTATTGTTGGACCACGTCCGTCAATAATGTCCGATTGGTCCAACAATTCAAGCCTGCAGAGCGCGATTTTGGGCGAAGAACGGCAGATTTATGTGAAAGTTGAGAGTTTACGCTTGACTGAGAATGAAATCTGGACCAGCAAATAGATCATCGCAGGGAGGATGAGCGGTGAGCAGTTCTGTACGGGAAGACGCTTTGTCGGGTGTAGAGCCTGTCGAGCCGGGCAAGACCTCGGCAGTCGATCGATTGGTCGAGCAGATCCGCGACATGATTTCCGAGCGCGGTCTCGGCATCGGCGATGCGTTGCCAACCGAACGTGATCTCGGCGAGCAGTTCCAGGCCGGCCGCAATACCGTGCGCGAGGCCCTGCAGGTGCTGCGCGCCTATGGCATGGTCGAGACGCGGCCGAAGGTTGGTGCCGTCATCAGTGGCGGCCATGGCGAGGCGATCCGACGGCTTTTCGCCTTCCACAACGGTATTTCGCCGGACTCCTTCCGCGACCTGCAGGGCTTTCGGCGCATTATCGAGACCGGTGTCGGCGAGCACATCATCCTGACGGCCACCGATGCAGATTTCGACCGTCTGGACGCGATCAACGCGCGCATCCTCGAGGCCGAAAGCGTCGAGGAAGCGGCGCAGTGCGACTACCAATTTCATTCGGCGATCGTCGAACTCGCAGGCAACCGCACGACGCTTGCCGCCTATCACATGTTGCGCTCGGTGATCGAGGAGGTCATGCGGCTCGGCAAGGCGGAGCGTCCCGTGCATGCGGCAACCTACGAGGCGCATGCGGAAATCATCCGGGCGCTCAGGGCCCGTGACCGCATCGCCTACGTCTACCTGATGAGCCGCCACCTGGAGTTCGGCATCCGCTTCGTCGACGCCGCGCCCGGCGGTCAGCCGTTGCGATGAACACATAGACGATTTCGCCTGAGCCGCTGACGACGTGAGCGGTGACGGCATCCGTTTGCCGGATCCACTCGCCCGTTGGTCCGGCGGCACGAACAGGGCACTTGGGAGGAGAACCAGCATGAACAATTCGAAACGCCATATCCTGGCGCTGGCAGCGCTGCTTGCCACCGTCAGCTTTGCGCCGGGCGCAGCCTTTGCCGGCGGCAAGGCCATCGCCGGCATCGTCTTTCAGCAGGACCAGTATTTCCGCGGCATCCAGATCGGCATGGAGAAGGCGGCGGAAGCCGCCGGCGACGAGCTTCTGGCCGGCAACAGCGACAGCAAGCTCGAAAAAGAGGCGCAGCTGATCGATACCTATATCGCCCGCGGCGTGAACTCGATCGTCGTGGCGCCGCTTTCGGCCGACGCCTCGGTACCGGCGCTGAAGAAGGCGCGTGACGCTGGCATCACGGTCGTCACCTACGGCACGTCGGCCAATGGCGACGTCGCCCAGGCGACAGTGACGAGTTCGGACCGCGATATCGGCATCGGCACCGGGAAGGCTGCGACCGATTTCCTAAAGACGCTCGACAACGGCGGGAAGGTCAAGATCGGTACGCTCGCCTTCAAGGCGCTGCTTCCGGAACAGTCGAATGCCCGCGTCGACGGGTTTCTGAGCGTCGTCAAGGACCAGGTGGACATCGTCGCCCAGCAGGACGCCTGGCTTGCTGAAAAGGCGCTCGCCGTCGCAAGCGACATGCTGACGGCCAATCCCGATATCCGCGTCATCTATGCCGCCAACGAAGGCGGCACGATCGGCGCGGTACAGGCGGTGAAGAAGGCCGGCCTTGAGGGCAAGGTCTTCGTCTTCGGCACCGACGGTTCCGAGCAGCTCGCCAACATGCTCTTGAACTCCGACAACGTGCTGCAGGCAACGACGGCCCAGCAGCCGCTGGAGGTCGGGAAGCAGGCAATCGAGGCGGCGCAGAACCTGCTCGACGGCAAGAAGATCGAGACCAAGGTGAACGTGCCTGTGCTGCCGCTGACCCGCGCTAATGCTGAAGGCGTCGCAGCCTACAAGGAAGGTCTCAAGGCCCTGAAGTGATTGGGCCCTACTGCATGTTTCCTTTAATCTTAGCCGATTAAAGGACAAAAACATGCAGCAATTCAAAGCCCTACAGCGACCTTTGCGCGTCTGATAAGACGCGCGGCGCTGTAGCAGTGAGCCGAGCGGCGGGAGGATGTCCCGCCGCTCCTTCGCCACGCACAGCAGGAAATCCGCATGACCTATCCGCAACAGAGGTCAGCCGCGTTGCAAGGGGTGCAGGGACGGCTGGACTTTCGGGCCGTGACCAAGCGTTACGGCCCGACTGTCGCCCTTTCCGAATTCACCCACAGCTTCGCGCCCGGCCAGGTGCATGCCCTGATGGGCAAGAACGGCTCCGGCAAGTCGACGCTCGTCAAGCTGCTCGCCGGCGTCACCGAGCCGACATCCGGCACGATCAGCGTCAATGGCGAGGACCGCCATTTCACCTCGCCGCACGATGCCTTCGAGGCCGGCATCGTCACCGTGCACCAGGAGCTCTCGCTGGTGCCCGAACTTTCGGTTGGCGAGAACATCTTTCTCGGCCGGTTGCCGCACCGTCGCCGCGCCGGCTTCAGCGTCGTCGACTGGGCGGGCCTGCACCGGCGCGCCGGCGAATTGCTCGCCGATATGGGGCTTGCAATCGATTCCCGCCAGCCAGTCTCCGCTCTCAGCGTCGGCCAGCAGCAGGTGGTCGAGATCGTCAAGGCGATGTCCTTCAATCCGTCGATCCTGCTTCTGGACGAGCCGACCTCGGCGCTCGCTTCGCGTGAGGTCAAGCAGCTCTTCGCGCTGATCGAACGCTTACGCGCCCGCGGCGTCACCATGATCTACATCACCCACCGCATGAGCGAGCTCTTTGAGATCGCTGATACCTGCACGGTGATCCGCGACGGCCACTATATCGGTTCGGTCGCGATGAAAGAGACGACGCCGTCGGCGATCGTCGGCATGATGTTCGGCGATGCCGCCCGCGCGACCCGCCCGCCGCGCCGCACGCTCGACCGCACCAAGCCGGTGCTCGAAGTGCGCGATCTCAGTCGATCAGGGCATTTCCACGGGGTCTCCTTCGATCTCTATCCCGGCGAAATCCTCGGCATCGCCGGCCTGCTCGGTGCCGGCCGTACCGAACTGATGCGCGCGGTCTTCGGCGCCGACCGGATCGATGGCGGTTCCGTCACCCTCGACGGCCGCATCATGACCGGTGCCAGCCCGCGCGACATGCGCAAGGCGGGCCTCGGCTACACGCCGGAAAACCGCAAGGAGGTCGGCCTCGTGCAGTCGCTCTCGACCGCGGACAATCTCTGCATGGCGAACCTCGGTCCGATCTCCCGCAAGGGCTTCATCTCGCGCCGGCGCGAGCAGCCGCATGTGCGCCGCCAGATTGCCGATCTGCACATCAAGTGTGGCGATCCGGAATTGCCGGTCTCGTCACTGTCAGGCGGCAACCAGCAGAAGGTGGTGATCGGCAAATGGCTGAACCGGCAGCCCTCGGTGATGTTCTTCGATGAGCCGAGCCGTGGCGTCGACGTTCAGGCCAAGCGCCAGATCTTCGACATCATCTGGCAGAAGGCAGCCGACGGCCTCGCCAGCATCTTCGTCTCGACCGAACTCGAGGAGGTGCTCGAAGTCGCCGACCGCATCCTGGTGATGCACCACGGCGCTGTGGTCGCCGAAGTGGATCCGACGAAAACCGACCTTACCGAACTTTACGGCCTGTGCATGGAAGGGGCCAAGCAATGACACTTGTAAGCCAAACGACGGAAGCCGGCGGACAGAACATGCCTTTGCGCTTCCTCAAGACCTATCCGATGGAGATCATTCTCGCGGCGCTGGTGATTTTCCTGATCCTCGTCGCACCGGGATTTGCCTCGACCAGCAATGTGCTGAATGTGCTGCGCACGGTGTCGATGCTCGGTATCATCGCCTTCGGCATGACCGCTGTCATCATCAGCGGCGAAATCGACCTCTCGGTCGGCGCCGGTGCGGCACTCGCCGGCTGCATCGTTGCCTGGTTCGCCGACCGCTTCACCGACGTGCTCGGCGACTGGGGAGCGGTCACCGTCGGCTTTGCCGTGGCGCTGTTGCTCGGCTTCATGCTCGGTTATCTCACCGGCCGTTTCCGGCAATGGTTCAACGTGCCGACCTTCATCACCACGCTTGCCCTTTTTGCAGCGCTGCGCGGCGTCGCCAACCTCATCACCGGCGGCTTCCCGATGTCGTCCTTCCCGCTCGGCTTCGATTTCCTCGGCGGCGGCTACCTCTTCGGCATTCCGTTCCCGGTCTATATCTTTGCGCTCACCTTTGCCGCCATGCACTTCCTGATGAAGTACACGAGCTTTGGCCGCGAGGTTTATGCGGTCGGCGGCAACATGGAGGCGGCGCGCCTTTCCGGCATCGACATCTGGAAGGTGAAGGCGCTGACACTGGGACTGACCGGTGCGCTGACGGCCGTCTCCGGCACGTTGATCGCCTCGCAGATCGGCGCCGGCACCGGGACGACGGCAACCGGCATGGAACTCGATGTGATTGCGGCCGTCATCATCGGTGGAACCTCGCTCTTCGGCGGCAAGGGCCGCATCTGGGGCACGCTGATCGGGGTTTTGTTCCTCGGCTGCATCTCCAACGGCATGACGCTGATGAATGTCAGCGAATATTGGCAGTACGTCGTGCGCGGCGGGATCATCCTCGGCGCCGTGCTGCTCAACCAGGTCCTGGAACGGGTGCGCTGAGACAGGTGCGGGGTGCTCGCATCCCGCTCCAACTTACGAATATCGCGGAGACAATCATGACTGAATTCAAAGGGAAAATCGCGCTTGTCACCGGCACATCCGGGATCGGGCTTGCCTCGGCGATGCGCCTGGCGTCATCAGGTGCTACCGTGCTTGCCTGCGGCAACGATGTCGCCACCAACGAAGCCCTCGACCGGATTGCGCGGGAACGCGACCTGCCGATGTCGACGCGGCTCACCGATGTCTCGAACGAGGCGGAGGTGGAAGCGGCGGTCCGCGAGGCGGTGCTGCGTCATGGTGGCCTCGACATCATCGTCAATGCCGCAGCCGTCCATCCTTACGGCACGGTGCTCGATACCAGCGCCGAGACCTTTGCGCGCTGCCTCTCGGTCAATGTCGGCTCGATCTATCTCACCGGCCGCTTCGGCATTCCGGAGATGGTGAAGCGCGGCGGCGGCGCCATCGTCAACATCTCCTCGGTGCAGGGCCACGCCTGCCAGCAGAATGTCGCGGCCTATGTCGCCTCCAAGGGGGCGATCCATGCGCTGACCCGGGCGATGGCGCTCGACCATGCGGCGGCCAGGATCCGGGTGAATTCGGTCAGCCCCGGCTCGGTGCGCACGCCGCTCTTGTCGCTTGCGGCCCGGACCTATGGCGGCGAGGGCGTCAGCGAGGCGGAAGCCTTCGCCCGCTTCGGCGCCGCCCACCCGATCGGCCGTATCGGCGAACCGGAGGAGGTGGCGGAGATGGTCGCCTACCTCGCCTCGGACCGCGCCGCCTTCGTCACCGGCTCGGATTTTCGCATCGACGGCGGGCTGACCGCCGGCATCGGCGTCAAGTAATCACACGAGGAAACGACAGGATGAAAATCGGCCTTGGGCTCTACCGGGAACAACTCACCCCGGATAACTTTCAGTTTGCCTTGCAGGCAGGCGCGACCCACGTCGTCGCGCATCTCACCAACTATTTCGCCGGCAAGGACCCGAAGATTGACAGCGGCGACCAGGGTGGCTGGGGCGATTGCTCCGGCGACCGGATGTGGTCCTTCGAGGAACTGTCGGGGCTGGTGAAGGATGTGCGCGCCGGCGGCCTGGAGGTGGCTGCGATCGAGAATTTCTCGCCGCGCTTCTGGTCCGATGTGCTCCTGGACGGGCCCGAACGTGCCCAGCAGATCGAGGGGCTGAAGCAGCTCATCCGCGACGCCGGCCGCGCCGGCATCCCCTGCATCGGCTATAATTTTTCGCTCGCCGGCGTCTATGGCTGGACGCGCGGCCCCTATGCCCGCGGTGGCGCCGAATCCGTCGGCTTCGGAGTCGAGAACAGCATTGCGCCAAGCCCGGATGCGCCGATCCCCGATGGCATGGTCTGGAACATGCGCTATCGTCGCGGCATTGCCGGTGCCGCATCCGTTTCCGTCAGCTCGGCGGAACTTTGGGATCGTCTTTCACACTTCCTGAAGGAGGTCGTGCCGGTCGCCGAAGAGGCGGGCGTGGTGCTCGGCGCGCATCCCGATGATCCGCCGGCGGAGGAGCTCCGCGGCACGGCCCGGCTGGTCAACCGTCCGGAAAAATACGACCGGCTGATGGCGATCGTTGACTCGCCTTCGAATGGGCTGGAACTCTGCCTCGGCTCGCTGCAGGAAATGCCGGGTGGCGACATCTACGAACACGTCCGTCGTTTCGCCCGCTCCGGTCGCATCGGCTACATCCACTTCCGCAACGTGCGTGGAAAGATGCCGCGCTATGTCGAAACCTTCGTCGACGAAGGCGATATCGACATGGCCGAAATCATCCGCATCCTGCGCGACGAGAACTTTCAGGGCGTGATGATCCCCGACCACACGCCGGCCATGACCTGCGGCGCCTCTTGGCACGCCGGCAAGGCCTTTGCGCTCGGCTACATGCGCGCGCTTGTGCAGAACGCCGAGGCGCTCGGGCCGTCGCGATCCATCCCGACGAGCCTGGCGGCAGAATAGGAGGCAGAGATGGCACGCTCGCTTGTTTGTGTCGCGCCGGTCGGCGACCGCTGCGGCGAGGGCGCCGTCTGGTCGGTGGCGGAAGCCGCGGTCTACTGGACCGACATCAACCGTTTCCTCATCCATCGCTACGACGAGGCGACACGCGCGGTCAGGACCTGGCTGTTCGACGAGCCGGTGGTTGCCATTTCGCTGACGCAGGAAGCTGACCGCCTGCTCGTCGCTCTCGGCTCGAAGCTGATCTGGTGGTGGCCGCACACGGATCGGCGCGAGGATCACGGTTTCGTCCTGCCCGGTGCGCCGCGGGTGCGGCTCAATGACGGTCGCGCCGATCCGGTCGGAAACTTCTGGGTAGGCTCGATGAAGAACAATGTCCTGCCCGACGGGCAGCTTGGCGAGGTCGGGCCGGGGGAAGGCATTCTCTACCGGATCGCGCCTGACGGCGCCGTTACCGAATGGCGGCGCGGTCTCGGCATCTCCAACACGCTCTGCTGGAGCCCGGACCGAAGAACCTTCTACTTCGCCGATACGCTGGCGAACGAGATCTACGCCTTCGATTACGATGCGGTGAAGGGCGCGATTTCCGGCGAACGTCCCTTCTTCACCGGCTTCGAGCGCGGTTCGCCCGACGGCTCGGCGATCGACAGCGAAGGTTTCCTCTGGAACTGCCGCTACGGCGGCGGCTGCATTGCCCGCATCGCACCGGATGGCAGCCTGGCCGAGGCGATCGACATGCCGGTGAGCAACATCACCACCTGCACCTTCGGTGGCGCAGACCTGAAGACGCTTTACGTCACCACGGCCGGTGGAGGACCGGGCGAACGCCTCGCCGGCAGTCTCTATGCCATGCGTGTCGAGGTCGCGGGTCTTCCGGAGAACCGCTACGGAGAGGCGACACGGTGAGGGCGGAGACGACACGACGCGCGCTCGCCTGGGCGCATGGATGCCTTTCGGTGCAGTCGCTCGGCGGCATGCTCGGTCCCGTGCTGTTCCTGCTACCCGATGGACGTCAGGTCAGTCCCCTGCATGTCGCGCCCTGGGGCAACGATGCCAAGCGCGAGACGCTACCGGAAACCCTGCAGGAATTGCGCGGCGAGTGGCCCTGCGTGCCGTTCGGCAGCGACGCCGACCGGTCGCTCCCGGCAGGCTGGTCGGCGACAGGCGAGAGCTTCGAGGGTGCCAGCGTGCCGCATGGCCAGGGCTCGAACGCTCATTGGACCTGGGGCGACTGCGACGACCGCCGGATCACCATGCAATGCCACTATCCCGAGGAGCATCCTATCCGTTTGCTTCGCCGGCGGATCGTGCCGGATCCGCATGCGGCCGCCGTCGACATCACGCTGGAAATTGAAGCACGGCGTCCGTGCCGTCTTCCGATCGGTTTGCACCCGACGTTCCGCCTGCCGCCGCGACCCGGCGCGGTCACCATCGAGCCCGGTCGTTATGGGCAAGTCTGGAGTTTTCCAGGCGACGTTGAGCCGGGTGCGGCGCTGTTCACACCCGATCGGCAATGGCCGTCGCTCGGTGAGGTCGACACACGCAACGGCACAACGGTGGATGCAACACAAGTGCCGCTGGCCCAAGAGACCGAGGACCTGCTGCAGCTCTCAGGCATCGACGGCAGCGTTGCGCTCCACTACCGCGACGAGGGCTTTCGCGCGCGGCTTTCCTGGCAGAAGGAACACTTTCCGAGCCTGCTTCTCTGGTTCAGCAACCGCGGCCGCAAGGCCTATCCCTGGAACGGGCGGCACGTGGCGCTTGGCGTGGAGCCGATCGCTTCCGCCTTCGACCTCGGCCCTGCGGTCTCTGCCGCGAACAACCCCGTTGCGGCATCAGGCGTTGCGACCGCTATCGCCTTCAAGCCCGACCAGACCTTCACCACCCGCTATCGGCTCTCCGTGGAAGCCGCCCCCATCGGCTGAGCCGTCGCGCACGGCCAACCAACTGAAAGGCCAAGAGAATGAAACTGCTGCGTCTCACCGTCGACGGCTCCGCCGTCCCTTGCATCCTCGATGGCGAGGACAAAGCACGAGACGTGTCTTCGCTCGTCTCGGACATTACGGCGGAGACCTTGCCGGATGTCGTCGCGGCGCTGTCCGGCGCCGATCTGTCGGCTCTGCCGGCGGTGGCGGTGATCGACGCCGATATCCTGTCGCCGGTCGCAAGGCCCGGCACGATCTGGTGCGTCGGGCTCAACTACTCGGACCATGCCGAAGAAGCGGGCCTGCCGGTGCCATTCGAACCGATCCTCTTCAACAAGGCGGCCGGCACCTATTGCGGCCCGAACGCGCCGCTTTTGCATTCCGAAAAAATGTCGAAGCTCGACTGGGAAGTCGAACTCGGCATCGTCATCGGCAAACGGGCACTCAACGTCTCGCGTGCTGAGGCGATGGACCATGTCTTCGGCTACACGGTTGTCAACGACGTCTCCGAGCGCGCCTGGCAGATGGAGCGCGGCGGGCAATGGGTGAAGGGCAAGAGCTTCCCGAACTTTTGCCCGACGGGCCCGTGGCTTGTGACCCGCGACGAGGTGCCCGATCCGCAGTCGCTGTCCATGTGGCTCGACGTCAATGGCGAGCGCATGCAGGCGGGCACGACCGCGCGCATGATCTTCGATGTCGCAACCATCGTCTCCTACATGAGCGAATTCTGCGTGCTGGAGCCGGGCGATCTCATTTGCACTGGCACGCCGCCGGGTGTTGGCATGGGCAAGAAGCCGCCGCGCTATCTGAAGCCCGGCGATGTGGTGGAACTCGGCATCGACGGGCTCGGCCGCCAGCGCCAGACGGTGCAGGCCATCTAAGTTATTCGCATAGGGAGTTGGACATGAGTGGAAAGACTGGGCGATTGGCCGGACGGGTGGCCGTGGTCACCGCCGCCGGCCAGGGCATCGGCCGCGCCGTTGCCGAGCGGCTGATCGCGGAAGGGGCCGAGGTTCACGCCAGCGACATCAACGACGGCCTGCTCGCCACCCTCGATGGTGCCGCGACGACGAAGCTGGATGCAACGGACAACGGGGCGGTGGCCGCCTACTTCGCCGGCTTCGCGCGGGTCGATATCCTCGTGCATGCGGTCGGTTATGTACACCAGGGCACGATCGAGGAATGCTCGGCCGCCGATTGGCGGCGCTCGGTGAACATCACGCTCGACAGCGCCTACAACGTCATTGCCGGTGTCATCCCGAAGATGAAGGCTGCTGGCGGCAGCATCATCACCATCGGATCGGTCGCCTCGTCGATCAAAGGCTTTCCGCGGCGCGCCGCCTATGGCGCCGCCAAGGGCGGCGTCATCGGCCTGACCAAGGCGGTCGCAGCCGACTATGTCTCGCAAGGCATACGCTGCAACTCGGTCTGCCCCGGCACGGTCGCATCGCCCTCCTTGGAAGAACGTATCGGCGAACTCGGCGCCAAGCTCGGGAGCCGCGACGAAGCCTACCAGTCCTTCGTTAGCCGGCAACCGGCCGGCCGTTTCGGTACGATCGAGGAAATTGCCGCGATCTGCGCCTTCCTCGCTTCCGACGAGGCCGCCTTCATCACCGGCCAGGCGATCAACATCGACGGCGGGATCACGATCTGAGGCACGCGGCCGCCGACCTGGACGCTCACGAATGGCGGCGGAGAGCCACTCCATGTTCCGTCTTCCTCGCCCTTGTGGCGGGGATCCAGCGACCCGACGTCCGTCGGGTCAAAGGACCTTTCAGCCCAAGAGCTTGGGCTGGTCCCGCAGTTCCAGCGGAACTGCTAGAGATTTCTGTGACAGGCACCGAAATGAGGGAGGTCTCGGATGCGCTAGTCTCCCGCTTACGGCGCCGGTTCTCTTGGCAAATTCAAGGCCGCGAAACGCAAAACCCCTCCGGCGGTGATCCGGAGGGGGTGTTTTCACGGTGCCGGCTGGCGTCGGCTTGATGCCTTCGGGGACGTCCGCCGATCAGGCCGACAGCGCCTTGAACGCGGCAAGGATGGCGTCGCCCATCTCGGATGTGCCGACCTTCTGCGTCCCTTCGGCCATGATGTCGCCGGTGCGGATGCCCTGGTCGAGCACGGCGGCGATCGCCTTTTCCAGGTTGTCGGCTTCCGTCACCAGGTTGAAGGAGTAACGCAGGCACATGGCAAACGAGGCGATCATCGCGATCGGGTTGGCAATGCCCTTGCCGGCAATGTCCGGCGCCGAGCCATGTACCGGCTCGTAGAGCGCCTTGCGCTTGCCGGTGACACCGTCCGGGGCGCCGAGCGAGGCCGACGGCAGCATGCCGAGCGAACCGGTGAGCATCGCCGCCACGTCCGACAGCATGTCGCCGAACAGGTTGTCGGTGACGATGACGTCGAACTGCTTCGGCTGGCGCACCAGCTGCATGCCGCCGGCATCGGCCAGCATGTGCTCGAGCTGGACGTCGGCATATTTCGCCTTGTGCGTCTCGGTCACCACCTGGTTCCACAGCACGCCCGACTTCATGACGTTGCGCTTTTCCATCGAGCAGACGCGGTTCTGCCGGGTGCGGGCGAGCTCGAAGGCGACGCCGGCGATGCGCTCGATCTCGTAGGTGTCGTAGACCTGGGTGTCGATGCCGCGCTTCTGGCCGTTGCCGAGATCGATGATCTGCTTCGGTTCGCCGAAATAGACGCCGCCGGTGAGTTCACGCACGATCAG